>NCGO01000034.1 GCA_002256985.1 Novosphingobium sp. 28-62-57 | reverse complement strand
CCTATGACGCGGCAAGCTCCCATGAGAGCTTTGTCAAAGCCCTAGCCCGCACCCTCGAAGCCCTCGACACCGAACGCGCGGCGCATGAAGCGACGAAGGAACTGCTGACCAAAAGCCGCGCAAACGCAGCCGAATTAGCTATGTCAATGCTCAGCGATTGCGAACGCGCAGGATCGGGTTGGCCCCAAGCCGCGCGATGATTGCCACCAGCACATCGTTGCGCGCAAGCGTGGACAATTGCATGGTCATCGTTCAGTTTCCTTCGGTTTCGGGCGAGGCCACGGCCACGCCGCTGGCGATCAGGGCTTGGCCCGCGCGGGCACACATTGCGGCTTGGCCTGCGGCGGTGGTGAGCTGGTCCCAGTCGGCGCGGACAACGGTGACGGAATCGGGAACCACACCGGCAGGACCGGCATCTTCCACATCACCCAGGGCAGCACGATCGGTTCCGGGCAGATCGGTCGGGCCGCGCGCACATTGAGGTGTCGGTTGCACCCGGTCAGCGCCAGCGCGGCGCACAAGATCAAGATAGGGCTTGGCTGTCGCATCGGAGATCCTTGCAATAGTCTGGCTTTTCAGCATCGGTTCGGCGTTGATCGCGGCCTGCAGCGCCTCGGCCTCGGCCTGCGCCTTGCGAATATCGGCAATGGTCCGCTCGGCCGTCAGCGCGCGCGGCTTCCACCCGCCACCGATGATCGGCAGGCCGTGGATCTGGACCAGCAGCACAGCCACCAACGCCAGCAGCGTTGCGATGATGGCCGCCGCTACCTTCATGGCTAGCGGGGCGAATAGGCGGGCGATCATGGCTTTTCCTCCACCGGAACCGGCGCGTCTGGCGGATTGTCCACCGTCACATTGCGCTGCGACGGGATGCGCAGAATACCGATCAGGCCACCGGTGATCGTGCCAAGGCCAAACGCCTCTGTGACCTCGATATCGTTTCCGGCCGCAACCAGCGCGGTGATGAAGATGACCACCAGCGCGGCAAGCGTTGCCAGATAGGCGATCAGTTGTTCGTTGCGGTTCATGCCCCACCCATGATCTGTTCAGCGACAGGCAGAATGTCGACCAGTTGCGCCTTGCCAGTGTTCGGCGTGTAGGACGGCTTCCGCACCGGATAGACCGGCACCAAGAGGCTGGGCCAAACCGCATCGAAGAACAGCGCAGCATCGCGCCTGCGCCGGCCGATGATCGAAGCGGGCTTGTTCCATGCCAGATAGCCGGTGCGTGCCGCGGCGATGTCGCCATCCCGCCACGCCTTGACCCATGACGCCTTACCGATCGCACCGGTATTCCAGTGGAATGACAGCGCCGCTGCTATCTCATGCTCTTTCATCCGGTGCCCGTCGAAAGCCCGCTGAACCGCAGGGAGATACTTGCGCCGCATGATGTCGATCGACGCCGCGACAGCCGCCTCCACGGTTGAGGGCTTGTCGATGTATTGGCGCACGTTATGCCCGCCCGTCTCGGCCACGCCCAAGGCCCAAGTCCAGACGCCAACGCTATCCTTGTAAGCCTCCAGCACCAACCCTTCCTCATGCGCCACAGCCGCGACAATGCGAGGGGTGAGTTTGAACTGCAGGGGTGGGGCTTCGACGGTGAGGGTCATTTGTGCCCGTCCTCGCGCTTCAGTTCGAGCGCGGTCACACGGCGGTCCAGATCATCATAGCGGCCATCCTTGACCGCGCCGTTCTGAATCCGCTCATCGAGCCGGGTCAGTGTTTCCCGCATCGAATTGACCGTGCCGACAAGCCAGAATGCCGAGCCGATGATTGACGCCGATCCAAGCGCCGCAACCGCACCGACAACCCATTTCACAAGGGCGGGCGTTTCAGGGGGTGGTCGCAATTCGGGATGCTCCGCAACAAATTCACTTACGGCAGCCTTCGCCACCTGCTCCGCGATGAGGCGCGTCTGTGCAGCGTTGCCGGTGTCGGTCATGACAGCTTCGGCGCTACAAGCAGGCCGGGTTCGGACCCGCCGAAACCGCCGCGGTTATCGTACAGCAGGCTGGCCGGGATCGTGGCCCCGCTGCCCGGCCCGCCCGAAACATAGAGCACGTTGTTTTCCGCGCCCGTCGCCCACGTGCCCGACAGTTTGACCAGTTCCACGGCAAGGCTGTCGCTGCTGCGGATGCGCGCGATTGTGCTGGCA
>NCGO01000009.1 GCA_002256985.1 Novosphingobium sp. 28-62-57 | reverse complement strand
GCCCTTGGAAGGGCAACCAGCCCTCCCCGCGGGCGCCTTGGCCCGATATGTTCGTCATTTCGACGCCTCGACGGTGTGGTTTATGAGTTTACGGCCTAGAACGCAAAGCGCACCCCCGCCCATACGGTGCGCGGATTGCCAAGGTCGATGGACCCGCCCGAATTGCGGGTGACGATCTCCACGTCGAACAGGTTCTCCCCGCGCAGCACAAAGCTGGCCCCGGCGATCAGCGGCATCTGCGCAAACAGATCGACCGTCGTGGCCGCAGGCAGGCTGTCGCGCTCCACATCGTCTTCAAACTGCAGGCCAACATGGCGCAGCGTAGCGGCAACCTGCCAGCCCTGAGCCGGTGTCAGCGCCAGCGTGCCCGATGCGGCAAGGCGCGGCGTTTGCGCCGGGCGCTTGCCGGTCAATTCCGATGCCGCGCCATTGCGCACTTCGGCATCGGTCCAGGCCAGTGACCCGTCAAAGCGGACGATCCCCACCTCCACATGCCCGCTGGCCTCAATCCCGCGCGCGCGAATTTGCGCCACATTGCGGCGCTGGCGCTGGTTGGTGCCGATGGTGACATTGGCAATCGCATCCTTGATCCGGTTGTCAAAGCCGGTGAGCGACAGGCGCAAGCCCTCGCGCGGGGTGAAATCTACGCCCGCCTCAAAGCCTTCCAGCGTTTCATTGCGAAGCTGCGCATTGGCCTGCGTAACCACTGGAAACACCGTGAACGGACGGTACAATTCGTTCAGCGTCGGTTGGCGCAATCCGGTATAGGCCGCCGCGCGCAAGGCGATGGCATCAGCGGCCCGCCACACCGCCCCACCGCGCCAGGTCACCGTCCAATCGGTCTGCGTGGCATAGGTGGTCAGGCTCGTCACCGCGCCTGCGGCATTGCGGACCTCGAAATAGCCATCGTCGATGACGGTGCGGTCCGCGCGCAAGCCTCCGGTCAGCACCAACTTGCCCAGCGTCAGATCGTTCTCGGCATAAAAGCCCAGATCGGTGTTCACGCCCCCTGCCCGCCGCCGCGCGGTGACAGCGCCGGTGGTGGCATTAAGCGCGTTCTCCTTCATCGTGCCCGATGCCCGCCGCCAGTCCACGCCAAGCCGCAAGACATTGTTGGCACCCGTCGGCGGACGCAGTTCGAACTTGCCGCCCAGCCCTTGCGCGGGCGTGGCGTATTGGTCGAGCGTCGGGCGGAAGCTCGTGGCCGAAACCACGATATTGTCAAAATTGCGCGCCTGAACATAGGCCAGCGCATCAAATTGCCAATCCCCCCGACCGACCAGACGCAAGCTGGCATCCTGCCCCTCGCTTGAAGTCGTAGCCCCCCGGAAGCGCAACACGCGATCATCGCGATAGACCAGCGCCTTGGCCTGCAGCTCCACCGTGTCCGAAAGCGGCGCAACGGCGCGGATCGCGGTAGACCATGACTCATACCGCGCCCGCACACTGGCCGGCACGCGCTGTGCGACAGGCGTTGTCCAAAAGCCCTGCCCCCGGTCCCACCGGCCTGAAACTACCGCAAAGCCCGCGCCCAGCCGCGGCGCAATGCTCAACGCCGCTTCGGTTTCACCGCGCTGGCTGGCCAGCAACTGGCCGACCACCAAGCCCAATTGATCCGGCCCTGCGCTTTCCAATTCGATCGTGCCGGAAAGAGCGCCAGCCCCAAACGGACCCGAACCACCACCGCGCGTCACGCGGATGGCCGCCAGCGTATCAGGAGCAAGAGCCGAAAGCGGGATATAGCCAAAGAACGGATCAGCCATCGGCACGCCGTCGAGCAGCACCAGCGCGCGCGAAGTGGCGTTGCCCCCCAATGCGCGCAGCGTGACGCCTTGCGCCGAGGGGTTGGATGACCGGCTGTCCGACCTGCGGAATTGCTGAAAACCGGCAACTTGCGAAAGCACATCCTCGATCCGCCCGGACGCCGATGTCGTGATCGCCTCCCGCCCGATCAGCGTTGTCGAATAAGCAGGTGTGCCCGGCGCCGCCTCAAGCCCGCGCCCCGTAACAACGATCTGCTCGGCCGAAGCCTGCTCCCCGGAAGCTGGCCCATCCGGCGCTTGCGCGGCCAACGCGGGGATGGCCGTCAGCCCGCACGCTACCGCTGCAATCAAGCCGCTGGTTCTCAAACAATTCATGTCGGCCATCTGCTGCAACTTTCCGGATCACACCGTCAAAAGGTTCCTTTGTTGCTGGCGCTTTGAAAGGATTGTGCACCACGGACAAGAGGGCACGTGTGCCCTTTTTGAAAGAGGCCTGTGCGGCTTGCAAACACGCCGCTTCGACGAGGGCGGGTAGGTCCAAGGTAAAAGAGAGTTTCGCGCAGAGATCACAAAGGGAGCAGAGATCGCAAAGAGGTTGTCGCAGCGGCGAAGTCGTCTGACAAATCCGGACGCATGGCTTCTCGGAAGGTGATCGGCGGGAGATGGCCTGCCGCCCAGACACCCCACCACTGCGATCTCTGCTTCCTCTGCGGTCCCTGCGCGAACCCCTTTTTCCTCAAGGAAGTGACGCTTGCGCCGATGCACCCGCCTGCCCTATTCGCCCGTTATCGCATTGCCATCAGGCCGACACATGGATCGGCGATTCGTCAGGCATTAGGCAATCCGCACGGCGTGATTCGATGAAGGGTTTGTCGTTGCCAGTCCCAAGTACGTCTGCTCACACTCTGCCAATCCCCAGCATAATGGTGGCCGTTGCCGCGGCATCCGTCATGTATCTGGGCGGTGCGGGGCTATGGATGTCCGCTGCCATACTGCTGGTCTGGCTGGCCACCTTGTGGCTGGCCCGGCCCGAACCGGTGGTGGAAACCATTGAACGCGATGATGGCAGCGTGTCCCGGCAGGCCATGATCGAACTGGTCGAACCCTTTGGCCTGCCCGTGCTGATGCTCGATGGGCAGCGCATTGCCGCTGCCAATGCTGCTGCACGCGAAGAACTGGGCACCCATATCATCGGACAGGATGCCCGCGTGGCGCTGCGCCATCCCGAAGCCATCGAACTGTTGAAAAAACCGCAGGGCAGAGCGCTGGTGCGCGGGCTGACCGGCGCGCGCAGCATCTGGCAGGTCAGCCGGGTCCCGATTGATGAGCGTTTCTCGCTGATCGAAATGGTCAACCGCACGGCAGAGGCGGATATCAGCCGCGCCCATACCGATTTCGTGGCCAATGCCAGCCACGAACTGCGCACGCCACTGGCCTCGATCATCGGCTACATCGAAACCCTGGCCGATCCCGATGCCAAAGTCGATGAAGCCACCGCCGCGCGGTTCCATGCCACGGTCCTGCGCGAATCGCGGCGGCTGCAAAGTCTGGTCGAAGATCTGATGTCGCTCTCGCGGATCGAGGCTGAAAAGCATGATCCCCCGCGTGATCGCATTGACCTTGGCCAGATGGTATCCACGATCACCAGCGAAACCGCGATGAATGTCGGGGATGAACGCTTGGTCGTGGAAACGGGTGAGGCCGTGGTGATGGGGGACCGCCAGCAGCTGGACCAGTTGGTGCGCAACCTGATCGACAATGCCTTCAAATATGGCGATGCGCAGCAACCGGTTACGGTCAAGATCGGCATCGTGCGGGGCGAGGCGGAACTGGTCGTGGCCGACCGAGGCGAAGGCATTCACCCCGACCATCTGCCTTACCTCACGCGCAGGTTCTATCGCACCGATCCCGGTCGCAGCCGTGCGGCAGGTGGCACGGGCCTCGGGCTTGCCATCGTCAAGCACATCGTGGAGCGGCATCGCGGAAAGTTGGATATTGCCAGCACCCAAGGCGTGGGCACCACGGTTACCGTGCGCATGCCGCTGGCGATTGCTCAGCCGGTGGCTGCCGACTTGCGCTTGTCATAAGGCTCTGCTGACGTAGAGTCCGTTGTCATATGCCTGTCACGATACCGTCGCATCGGCGACGATATTCACCGGAGCAAAGGCCCTTACCCATGTCCACGATTCGCACCCTTGCCATTTGCGCTGCTGCGCTGCCCGCGCTCACCCTTGCAGGCTGCGGCTCGCAGGATGGGGGCACGCGCGATCAGGTGCGGGCCGTTGGTTCGTCAACCGTCTATCCCTTTGCCAAAGCCGTGGCAGAATCGCTGTCCAGAGCTGATCCCAAGATCAAATCACCGATCATCGAATCGACCGGCACCGGCGCTGGCATGAATCTGTTCTGCGGTGGTGTCGGCGCGCAGTTCCCCGATATCGCCAATGCTTCGCGCCGCATGAAGGCCTCAGAGTTCGAAGGCTGCCAGAAGAATGGCGTGAAGGACATCGTCGAAGTGCAGGTCGGGCTCGATGGTGTGGCCTTTGCCGAAACTGTTGGCGGGATTGGCGTCAAGCTTACCCCGGAAGACGTTTACAAGGCTCTGGCCAAGAACCCTTACGGCAAGCCGCAGACCTACAAGACCTGGAAAGACGTCAATCCGTCACTCCCGGCCGAGCCCATCCTCGTCTATGGCCCGCCATCGACTTCGGGAACGCGCGATGCGCTGAAAGAGCTGATCCTTGCCAAGGGTTGCGATGAAAATGCCGAGATGAAAGCACTGAAAGACAGCGACAAGTCAGCCCACGAAAAGATCTGCACCGAAGTGCGCGATGATGGCGCCTATGTCGATGCCGGTGAAAACGACAACCTGATCGTCCAGAAAATCGAGGCCAACCCCAAGGCCATCGGCGTCTTCGGCTTTTCCTATCTTGAAGAAAACAAGGGTCGGCTGAACGGCCTGACAATGAACGGAATTATGCCGACATACGAAAGCATTTCGGACTTCAGCTATCCGGGTGCGCGTCCGCTCTACATTTATGTGAAAAAAGCCCATTTGAAGGCAATTCCCGGTTTGCAGGGATTTGTCACCGAATGGTCAAAGGTCTGGGGCAAAGGTGGCACTCTTGCCAAGCTTGGCATGGTGGTTGCGCCTGACGATGTGCTTGCGAACAGCACGAAGGCTGTTAACGACCTGCCGGTTCTTGATGGTGCGCAGTTGAAGTAAGACGGTACGCAAGTCGGTACGCCGGTCTGTACAGGGGAATTTCGGGGGTCATGTCGCCAGCCATTCTGTTTTTGCTCGCCTTCGGGTTGGGCCTTGTTGGCTGGTTGGCGGCGCGCTCTCGTGCCTGGGCCTTCCGCCGGGCTGCACCGGGCGTGCGGCTGCACTCCCTGCCCAATTTCCACGCGTGGTATGTGGCGCTGTGGGTCGGCGTCCCGGCGGCCCTGTTCGCTTTGGCCTGGAACGGGATCAGCCCTGCGCTGGTCACGGCGCAAGTCATGGCCGATCCTGCCGCCGCGGTCTTGCCCGCCTTCGGCTTTGAACGTGAAACCTGGCTTGCAGAAGCGCGCGCGGTGGCCACTGGCGCTGCCTTTGGCGTCTTCAACGAAGGCGCACAGGCGCTGGTCGAGCCTTATCGTGCGGCGATTTCGTTCTACGATACCGTGGGCCTTGCCATCACGATCATCGTGGCTTTCGCAGGCGGCGCATTCGCCTTCCTGCGGCTGAAGCCCGATTTCACCGCCCGCACGCGGGTGGAACGCTCGGTCATGGCGCTGCTGATGATCGCCTCGCTGGTGGCTATCCTCACCACGGTTGGCATCATCGCCAGCCTCGTGTTCGAAACGGTGCGCTTCTTCGGCATGGTCTCGCCCATCGATTTCCTGTTCGGCACCCACTGGTCGCCCGATCCGATGAGCTCGGGCACCCCCGATGGCGGGGATTACGGCGCGATCCCGCTGTTCTGGGGCACGATCTATATCGGCGCGATCATCGCGATGATCGTGGCCATCCCGCTCGGGTTGATGAGCGCAATCTTCCTGACGCAATACGCCAGCAATTCGGTGCGCAAGGTGATGAAGCCCCTGCTCGAAATCCTCGCGGGCGTACCCACCGTCGTCTACGGCTATTTCGCCGCGCTCACCGTGGCCCCGATGGTGCGCGATGCCGCACAGGCCATCGGCATTTCCAGCGCCTCCACCGAAAGCGCGGTGGCGGCGGGCCTTGTGATGGGCGTGATGATCATCCCGTTTGTCTCGTCGATGGCCGATGATTCCATCGCCGCTGTCCCGCAATCGCTGCGCGACGGCAGCCTCGCGATGGGGGCAACCACGTCCGAGACGATCAGCAAAGTGCTCGTCCCCGCCGCTCTGCCCGGCATTGTCGCCGGTGTCATGCTCGCCATCAGCCGCGCAATTGGTGAGACGATGATCGTGGTCATGGCCGCCGGTGCCTCGGCCAATCTCACCGCCAATCCGTTTGAAAGCATGACCACGGTCACCTTCCAGATCGTGGCCATGCTCACCGGCGAAGGCAGCTTCGATCACCCAGCCACGCTATCGGCCTTTGCGCTTGGCATGGTGCTGTTTCTTGTCACGCTGACACTGAACTTCATCGCCCTGCGCGTGGTGAAGCGGTATCGCGAAGCTTATGACTGAGGCCCTGCCCATGCCCTCTGCCGCCCCCTCCTTCGAAGAAGTCCAGGCTCGCCGCCGCACCATGATGGAAAGCGGTCTGGCCAAGCGCAAATCGGCCGACCGTCGCTTTCGCGTGATGGGCTTTATTGCCGTCACGTTCTCGGCCCTGATGCTGGTGCTGTTGCTTATCAACATGGGATCGGCCGGTTTCGCCGGGTTCCAGCGCAGCGAAGTGCGGTTTGATATTCCGCTGGCCGGATCGATGCAGATCGATGCCGAGCGTCTGACTCAGCCCGATCCGATGGCCGGGCTCGAACTGGCCGGCCTTGAACGCGTGGTCCAATCCGCCGCCGCCAAAGCACTCGGCTCTGATGCAGACGATATCCTCGCCAATGGCGCATGGCGCGAAGTGGCCGATATGCTGATCGAGGATCCATCGCTGCTCAGCGGATCGGTCACCGTCTCCCTGCCCGCCAGCGATGCCCTGGCGCGTGCGATGCGCGGCGATGGCGATCCGGCTGGGCAAGCCATGGTCAACAAGCTCAAGGCCGAAGGCAAGCTGGTCCGCCAGTTCGATGAAGGCTTCCTCAGCCGCTCGGACGCCACCAGCCCGCAATCGGTCGGCATCTGGGGCGCACTCAAAGGCTCGATGCTGACGATGTTCGTCACGCTCGTCCTCGCCTTCCCCATCGGCGTGCTCTCGGCGCTCTACCTTGAGGAATACGCTCCAAAGAACCGCTGGACCGACATCATCGAGATTTCGATCAACAATCTGGCGGCGGTCCCCTCGATCATCTTCGGTCTGCTCGGCCTCGCCGTGTTCCTCGCGCTGTTCCCCAACTTGCGCTCCGCCCCGCTGATCGGCGGGATGACGCTGGCGCTGATGACCATGCCGGTCATCGTCATTTCCGGGCGCAACGCGATCAAGGCGGTACCGCCCTCGATCCGCGACGCGGCTCTCGCCATCGGGGCCAGCAAAGTGCAGGTCGTGTTCAACCATGTCCTCCCGCTCGCCCTGCCCGGCATCCTTACCGGCACGATCATCGGCATGGCCCGCGCACTGGGTGAGACTGCGCCGCTGCTGATGATCGGCATGCGCGCTTTTGTCGCCAGCCCGCCTTCGGGCTTCACCTCGCCCTCCAGCGTGCTGCCCGTGCAGATTTTCCTGTGGTCGGACGAAATCGACCGCGGCTTTATCGAGCGCACCAGCGCGGCGATTGTCGTATTGCTTATCTTCCTGCTCCTGATGAACGGTCTTGCGATCTACTTGCGCAACCGCTTCGAACAACGGTGGTAACATGAACGCTGAAGTGATCCCGTCGGAAACTCAGGGCGCAGAAAAGCCCTATTTCGACGCGCCCCTGAAGATGAGCGCGAAGAACGTTTCGGTGTTCTACGGCGAAAAGCGCGCGATCGATGACGTGTCGATCGAAATCCCGCAGCGCTATGTCACCGCCTTCATCGGCCCATCAGGTTGCGGCAAGTCCACGTTCCTGCGCTCGTTGAACCGCATGAACGACACCATCGCCAATGCCCGCGTCGAAGGCGATATCCTGCTCGACGGGGAAGACATCTACAAATCGGGCATGGACGTGGTCCAGCTGCGCGCCCGCGTGGGCATGGTGTTCCAGAAGCCGAACCCCTTCCCCAAATCCATCTACGATAACATCGCCTATGGCCCCAAGATCCACGGCATCACCGGCAGCAAGGCCGAACTGGACGAGATCGTCGAACAGTCGCTGCGCCGCGCGGGCCTGTGGGACGAGGTCAAGGACCGGTTGACCGACAGCGGCACCGCGCTTTCGGGCGGCCAGCAACAGCGTTTGTGTATTGCCCGCGCCATCGCGGTCGATCCTGAAGTGATCCTGATGGACGAGCCGTGCTCGGCACTCGATCCCATCGCCACCGCCCGCATTGAGGAACTGATTGACGAATTGCGAGGCCGTTATGCCATCGTGATCGTTACCCATTCGATGCAGCAGGCCGCACGCGTGTCACAGCGCACCGCATTCTTCCATCTGGGTAAGGTAGTAGAATACGGCAAGACCTCCGATATCTTCACCAATCCGCGCGAAGAACGGACCAAGGACTACATCACCGGCCGCTACGGCTGATCCGCGCTAACGGACATAGAAGGACGACATAGTGGCCGAACATACCGTCAAGGCATTCGACGACGACATCACCCGCTTGCGCGGTCTGGTGGCAGAAATGGGCGGCCTGGCCGAACTTTCCGTCTCGGAAGCCATGGACGCTCTGGTGCGCGGTGACCGTGATCTGGCCACCAGCGTCATTGCGCGCGACAAGCGGATTGACCAGCTCGAAGCCGAGGTCGACAAACTGGCAATCCGCGTGCTCGCCCTGCGCGCGCCGATGGCCGACGATCTGCGCGAAGTCATCGCCGCCTTGAAAATCGCTGGCGTGATCGAACGGATCGGCGATTATGCCAAGAATATCGCCAAGCGGGTTGGCATCATCGAAGGGCGCAAGCGTTTCGAACCGCTCACCCTGCTTCCCGCGATGAACGATCTGGCCGCCGAAATGGTCCACGATGTGCTGACCGCCTTTGCCGCACGCGATCCGGTCAGCGCGGCCGAAATCGTGCTGCGCGATGCCAAAGTCGATGCATTCTACGATTCGATCTTCCGCAACCTCGTCTCGTTCATGGTCGAAAATCCGGCAACGATCAGCAGCGCGGCCCAATTGCTGTTCGTTGCCCGCAATATTGAGCGGATCGGCGATCATGCTACGAACATTGCCGAAATGGTGTATTACGCGGCCACTGGCGCCAACCTGCCCGAGCGCGAGGAAGTGGTTCCGCCTGCCTAATCGGCCCTTTTCAAAGGCTCGTCATACCGCGGTAACATTTTGAGTGCTGTGGCAACCTAACTGTCATGGAGGTTTGCGTGCCTGCTCCAAAATTGCTGCTGGTTGAAGACGACACGGCGCTCGCCGAACTGGTCGAATACCGCTTCCGCGGCGAAGGCTACGATGTGCGCACCACCGATGATGGCGATGAAGCGCTGTTGCTCGCCGCCGAAGACGCGCCCGATCTCGTCCTGCTCGATTGGATGATCGGCGGCACCAGCGGCATCGAAGTTTGCCGCCGCCTGCGCCGCAACAAGGACACGGCGCACGTTCCGATCATCATGCTCACCGCCCGCTCAGATGAAGATGATCGCATCCGCGGGCTGGAAACCGGCGCGGACGATTATGTCACCAAGCCCTTCTCTCCGCGCGAACTGATTGCCCGCGTCGGCGCAGTGCTCCGCCGCGTGCGCCCCGCTCTAGCCGGTGAGACGATCACGGTCGGCGATCTGTCGCTCGATCCCACCGCGCACCGCGTCACCCGGCGCGGCACGCCGATGAAGGTCGGCCCCACCGAATTCCGCCTGCTCAAGCACTTCATGGAGCACCCGGCGCGCGTGTTCTCGCGCGGGCAATTGCTTGATGCGGTCTGGGGCAGCGGCAGCGATATCGAACTGCGCACCGTGGACGTCCACATTCGCCGCCTGCGCCAGGCCATCGCCATCCCCGGCGCGGCTGATCCTGTGCGTACCGTGCGCTCTGCTGGTTACGCGCTCGAAGGCGTCTGAAACGTCACAGATCCTTGGCGATCAGTTGGCGATTATAGCCAAACACGCCCGCTTGTCCGCTGCATGCGCCTTTGCGCACTGCCACGCAATACTGCTGTTCAAACAGCGGCGCCCGCGGTGACATGCATCCGGCAAAGCGATAGGCTGGTGGCAATTCGCCCAGATGTTCGATGGGTGCAATCACAGCATTATAGCGCGGCTCTGCCCGCAGCGCAGACCTTTGCCCATCCAGCAGCAGCACGGGCACATCGCGGTTGAGCATCGCGCGCGACATGAACGGCACGTCACGAATGCGGTATGTCGCCACCCCACACAGCCCCGGCACTGCAGCAACCGTGCGCAGGGCCATCAGCGGCGCGCGCCCGATGTTCCAGTTTATGGCGAATGGCTGAACCGCACCGATCTGCACTGAAAGTGCCAACCACAACATCGAAAGCAGGGCAAAGCGTCGCTGTGGGATCGCAATCTGCGCATTGCGCACCAACCATTGCACCAGATCGACCGATCCAATCGCGGCCAAAAGAACGATCAGCAACACCGCCAGCAAGATGAACCGGTATTCCTTGTGCCCGATGGCAGAATGGACCGCGATCACCGCAATCGCTGTCGCCAGCAAAACGGGATAACGTCGGGCTCCAAATGCCAGTGCAGGCAAGATCAGCACAAAGGCGAATTGCCACTGCCATGCAAGAACGCGCACGTACCAGTCGGCTGTCTCTACCCCATAGGCATGGCTGCGGTTGGCCACGACATTGGCAAAAACGTTGTGGTAAATCCACAAGAGTGGCCACTGGCCCATCAGCGCGTTCGCGATGACATCTGCCAGCACGCCCCCGGCTGCGCCCAACAGCAGGGGAACCCACGCCCGGCGAAAATCTCTGCGCCCTGCCCAGAGGAACGGAATTGCCAACGCTGGTCCCAGCGGAAAGCGGGCAATAAATCCGAGGCCCAGCAAAAATCCGCCTAGCAGCGCATCCCGCCGGTTCCCTGCATCACAAAACCGCACGAGCAGCGCCAATCCGGGAATGATGCATAAAGCCGCCAGACTGTCGCTGGAAGGCCGCACAGCAAAGTAGGCAAAATCAACCCAGGTTGCCGCCACAAAGGCTGCGACAATCGCATGTTGCCGCCCGATCCTTGCACCCAATACCCATGCGGCCCAGACCGTGCCGAGCGAGGCCAGACCCATCGCAAGGCGGGGCAGCAGCAGATGCACTTCTCCCGCTGGATCAATCGCATGACCCAGCCAGACAGGTGGCAGCATCATCAGCGGGATCAACCAGCTGCGGATACCAAGGCGAATGTCCCAGGTGCGTATCCAGTCGCCGGTTACCAGACCATAGGCCGGCTCGATATACTGCCAGATCTCATCAGGATGGTGATAGACGGTCAACACCGCGATCGGCAAACGCACCGCCCCGGCCAGCATCACGATCAGGACCAGCGCTGGATCAATCCCGCTTCGCCTGACCGCTTTGGTGATGCTGACCGCGCCGAACACTGTCAGTGCGAAAGATACGTCGTGATATCGAGATCGGCGACCGTGATCCAGCCATTCACGTAATTCAGGTAATAGAACGCAAACAGCAGGGTCGAAAGGATTGTCGCGCGCTTGATAATGCGGCGCGGGCTGAAATTGCCCGGCGCACTGTCGGCTTGGCCCGGCACTTTGGGCGCGCCCAGTTCCTCATGGGTGCGCACGCCAAATGGCAACACGAAGAACGCCGACATGACCCAGAACAGGCCATAGATCGCGATGATCGAAGTGATCTTCATCTGCCGTCTCAGCTTTCCCGCAGCATGACCTGCACCACCGGCTTCTTGCCCGACCAGCGCTGACCGGTGCGCCGCACGGAAAGCCGCACGGCTTCGGCCACAGCCGTCCGGTCACGCTTGCGGTCACCCTTCAGATTGCGCAGCGTTTCAGCCACTTCGACTTTGGCCTCGGCCACAAAGGCTTCCATATCCTCGTCCAGCGGAATGCCGATTGCGGCAATCTCCACTTCCGATGCCAGCACGCCATCGCGCCGCACTGCCAGCGCTGCGGTGATCAGCCCGTTCTGCGAAAGCTTGCGCCGCGCTACCACGCCTTCGCCATCGGCAGGCGCAATGATATCGCCATCCAGCACGAGCCGCCCGGCGCGCTCTTCCGAAAGCTTCTTGGGGCCATTGGGCGCAAGCCGGATCAGATCGCCATTCTTCTGCAGGATCGCCTTCGGGATGCCCTCATCCAGACCCAGTTGCGCCTGCTCTGCCATGTGGCGGATTTCGCCGTGGACCGGCACCAGAATTTCCGGCCTGATCCAGTCATAAAGCGCCACCAGTTCGGGCCGACCCGGATGGCCGGACACGTGGATCATCGATTGCTTGTCGGTGACCAGCTTCACGCCCTTGTCCACCAGCGAATTCTGGATGCGTCCGATGGCCAGTTCGTTGCCCGGAATCTGACGGCTCGAAAACAGCACAACATCGCCGCGTTCCAGCTTGATCGGGTGCTGCTCTCCGGCGATGCGCGCCAATGCCGCGCGCGGCTCGCCCTGCCCGCCGGTGGCCAGCACCAGCAATTCGCCGCGCGGAATGTCCATCGCGTCATCCATGTGGACCAGTTCGGGGAAGCCCTTCAGATAGCCGCACGATTTGGCCACGCGGATAATCCGGTCGAGCGAACGCCCGGCCACGCACAGCCGCCGCCCGGTCGCCTCTGCCACCTCGCCCAGCGTCTGCAGCCGCGCCACGTTGGACGCAAACGTGGTAACAACCACGCGCCGACCCTTCTGCGCCGCCACAGCCTCCATCAGCCCGGCCCGCACTTCGCCTTCGGAACCAGAGGGCTTGGGATTGAAAACATTGGTGGAATCGCAGACCAGCGCGAGGATACCCTCGTCACCAATCGCGGTCAGCTCTTCCTCGGTCGCGGGCGTGCCGATGCGCGGCTCGTCGTCCAGCTTCCAGTCGCCGGTGTGGAAGATTTTCCCATGCGGCGTATCGATCAGCAGCGCGTTGCCCTCGGCAATCGAGTGCGCCAGCGGCACATAACGAATGCCGAACGGGCCCAGTTCGAACCGGTCCAGATGGTCGATGACGTTAAGCTCAACCTCTTTCTCGATGCCTGCTTCAACCAGCTTTTCATGCACCAGCTTAGCCGTAAAAGGCGTTGCGTAGAGCGGCACGCCCAGATCCTGCGCGAAATAGGGCACCGCGCCGATGTGATCTTCATGCGCATGGGTCAGCACCACGCCCACCAGATCATCAAGCCGCTGCTCGATGAAATCCAGATCGGCGAACACGAGGTCGATGCCGGGGTAGTGCGGGTCGGCAAAGGTCATGCCGAGATCCACCATCAACCACTTGCCATCACAGCAATAGAGGTTGACGTTCATTCCGATTTCGCCCGACCCACCGAGCGCCAGAAACAGTAATTCTTTGGAAGATTTCACGAATTTTCTACTCGCTCTGCAAGGCCAGTCCGCTCAGCCAAAATCGCCAGCCCATCGAGCGTAAGGTCGGTATCCACATAGTCAAAAATATCAGTATGTTCGCCAAACAGCACGGCAAGGCCACCGGTCGCCACGACTTTGGCCGGACGCCCGATTTCCGCGCGCATCCGCGCGATCAGGCCTTCCATCATCGCTACATAGCCCCAGAACACGCCAATGTGCATCTGGTCTTCGGTGTTGCGCCCGATCACGCTCTTGCTGTTCGTGGGCGCTTCAATGGCGATACGCGGCAGCTTGGCCGCAGCATTGACCAGCGCATCCAAGGACAAGTTGATCCCCGGCGCAATGATCCCGCCCTTGTAGGCCCCGTTGAAATCAATCGCGTCAAACGTCGTCGCCGTGCCGAAATCCACCACGATCAGATCGCCGGGATAGCGGGCATGCGCCGCAATCGCATTGACCGCCCGGTCTGCACCCAGTGAGCGCGGATCATCAATATCGGCCTCAAACCCCCACTCCACCGGAGCCTGCCCGGCAATCAGCGGATCGAGTTTGAAATACTTCTGCGACAGCACGGTCAGATTGTGCAGCGCGCGCGGCACCACGGTGGAAATCAGGATCTGCTTCACATCCTTGGGATCGAAGCCCTGTAGCTGCATCAGTTGCAGCAGCCACACCGCATATTCATCGGCCGTGCGGCGCGGATCGGTCGCCACGCGCCAGCGCGATTTGATCGCGCGGCCCTGAAACAGGGCGAAGACGATGTTGGTATTGCCGACATCAACCGCCAAAAGCATGAGAACCCACCATATCTATGTCGCCCGCGTGGATGGCACGGACTGCGCCATCCGCCAAGCGCAGAAGGGCCACGCCATCGTCATCGATACCCGCAAACGCGCCGATGATCGTGCCCTGCTCCCGATCCTTGACCGAAACCAGTGTCCCTGTGGGCAAGGCCCGCGCCACCCATTGCTGACGCAGCAACGGCCATTCGCCATAGTGCCACCGATCCACCGCATCGCGAAACCGCGCCGCCAGTTCCGCGGCAAAGGCATCGCGCTCCACGGCAAAACCCAAGCCCGCAAGGCTCGCCGTAGCCCGATCCGCCACTTCCGGCGCTTGGGCAAGGTTCACACCAATGCCCACAACCACCGCCTCACCCTGCCGTTCGAGCAGAATACCCGCCAGCTTGGCCTCGCCCACCAGCAGGTCATTCGGCCATTTCAGCCGCAAGTCCTGGAACTGCGGAACCAGCGCCATCACGCTTTCATGCGCCGCGAGGCCCGCCACCAGTGCCAGCGTCTGCGGCAAGGGATCATGGGCGCGCAAATGCACCACAGTCGATCCCATGAAATTGCCAAAGCCGTCGGACCACACGCGCCCCGCCCGCCCGCGCCCCGCGCTTTGACGGTCAGCGACCAGCCAGTATCCCTCAGGAACATGCTCCCCCCCGCCAAGGCGCGCCAGCAGCGCACCATTGGTCGAAGGGATTTCCGCAAGCGTTTCGATCAACAGCTCAACCGACCGGGAACAGCGCAGCGGCGGCATAGTCCGCCAGCGTGCCCAGGCACTTGGTGCCAAGATAACCCAGCGGCGAAATGGCCAAGCTGGACAGCACCAGCAGCACGGTGTGCGACATTTCGCCCTGGCCCTTCACCACATCGACCGCCTCGTCAAAATACATGACCTTGACGACCTTGAGGTAATAGAACGCGCCAATCACCGATGCTGCAATACCGATGGCCGCCAGCGCGATCATGTCGGCCTGCACGGCTGCCTGAAACACCACGAACTTGCCCCAGAAGCCGAACAGCGGCGGGATGCCGGCAAGGCTGAACATCACCGAAGCCATCGCCAGCGCAATCCACGGACGCGTTTTGGAAAGCCCCGCCAGATCCGAAATCGCCTCAACCTGCTGGCCATTTTCATCGCGCAGCAGCAGCACGGCCACAAAGCCCGCCACCGACATCGCCACATAGATCGCGATATAGACCAGCATCGCCGAGGCCCCTGCCCGCGTCGCCGTGGCAAGGCCGATCAGAATGAAGCCGACGTTGTTGATCGACGAATAGGCCATCAGGCGCTTGATATTGTTCTGACCAATCGCGCCCAGCGCACCGATCACGATCGAAAGCAGCGCCATGAAGATCACGACCTGCTGCCACGCCTGCGTCTGGTTGCCAAACGCCTCGAACGCCACGCGCATCAGCAGGCCAAGCGCCGATACTTTCGATGCCGTGGCAAAGAACGTCGTCACCGGCGTCGGCGCGCCTTCATACACGTCTGGCGTCCACATGTGGAACGGCGCGGCGCTGATCTTGAAGGCTAGGCCTGCCAGCATGAAGATCAGACCAAAGGTAGCCCCCGTGGGCAGCCCGCCCGAAAGCGCGGCATTGATCCCGGCAAAGCTGGTGGTGCCGGTAAAGCCATAGGTCAGGCTCATGCCGAAAAGCAGAATGCCCGAAGCGAGCGAACCCAGCACGAAGTACTTGAGGCCCGATTCCGCCGAACGTTCATCGGTGCGCAGCGACGATGCCAGCACATATGACGCAAGGCTGTTCAGTTCGAGCCCGATGTACAGCGCCAGCAGATCGCCTGCCGAAACCATCATCCCCATGCCAAGCGAGGCAAACAGCACGAGCAACGGAAACTCCGCCCGCATCGCCCTTGCTTTGTCAAAAAATGGCTGCGCGATGATCAGCGTCACGCCGGCGCTGGCATAGATCAGCAGCTTGGCGAACGCCGCAAAGGCATCGGCCCGGTGCTGCCCGCCAAAGGCCGAAACCTCAGCCCCCATCGCCTGTCCCCACAGCGTCGGCGCGGTCAGGAACGCACAGGCAGTCAGCACGGCCACGGCCGCAATCGAGATCAGGCGCGAGGCCTTGTCGCCACCCCATGCCGCCACCATCAGCAACACAAGGCCCGACACGGACAGCAGAATTTCAGGCGCAGTCAGCGCCAGCGAACGGGCGAAGTCCATCAGTGTGCCTCCCCGTGCGCGGCTTCATGAGTATTTGCCATCGGCTTTCCGGAAGTTCCTTGGCCAGCAGTAGGTTGGGCATCGCCCTTGGGCTTGGCCTGCGCAAGGCGCGCATCAAGCGCGGCAATGTCCTTGCGCATCGGGGCGATGAAGCTTTCGGGGTACACCCCCATCCACAACACCACGGCAGCCAGCGGGATCATCATCGCCCACTCGCGCTTGTCGAGATCGGGCATCGCGGCGGCATCGGCGTTTTTCTGCTCGCCATAGGCCACGCGGCGATAGAGGTAGAGCATATAGGCCGCGCCCAGAATGATGCCGGTGGTGCAGACCAGCGCAACCCAGCTCGAAATCTGGTAAATGCCCAGCAGCGAAAGGAATTCGCCGACAAACCCGCTCGTCCCCGGCAGGCCGATGGAGGCCATCGTGAACAGCAGGAAGAACACCGCGTAATACGGCATGTTGATCGACAAGCCGCCATAGCGCGCAATCTCGCGCGTGTGCAGGCGGTCGTAAATCACGCCCACGCTCAGGAACAGCGCGCCCGCCACCAGACCATGGCTGAGCATGATCAGCATTGAGCCTTCGAGGCCTTGCTGGTTGAACGCGAACAGGCCAACCGTCACAATCGCCATGTGCGCGACAGACGAATAGGCGATCAGCTTCTTCATATCGGTCTGCACCAGCGCGATCAGCGAGGTGACCACCACGGCCGCCATCGACATGAAGAACACCAACGGCGCGAACTGGGCGGAAGCTTCCGGGAACATCGGCAGCGAGAAGCGGATGAAGCCATAGCCACCCATCTTCAGCAGCACGCCCGCCAGGATCACCGAACCACCGGTAGGGGCCTGAACGTGCGCATCGGGCAGCCAGGTGTGCACCGGCCACATCGGCATCTTCACGGCAAAGCTGGCAAAGAACGCCAGCCACAGCCACGTCTGCGCCTGTGCCGGGAAGTTGTAGGCCATCAGCGTCGGAATGTCGGTCGTGCCTGCTTCGTTCACCATCCAGAACATCGCGATCAGCATCAGCACCGATCCGAGCAGCGTGTAGAGGAAGAACTTGTAGCTGGCATAGATGCGATCAGCCCCGCCCCACACGCCGATGATCAGGTACATCGGGATCAGGCCGGCTTCGAACATGATGTAGAACAGGAAGATATCCTGCGCGGCAAACACGCCAATCATCAGCGTTTCCATCGCCAGAAACGCCGCGTAGTACTCGCCTTCGCGCTTGTCGATCGATGTCCAGCTGGCCCCGATGCAGATCGGCATCAGGAACACGGTCAGTGCAATCAGCAGCAGCGCAATGCCATCAATGCCCAGCTTCCACGAGAAGCCTGCAAACAGCGCGGCGCTTTCGGTAAACTGCCACTGTGCGCCACCAATATCGTAATTGGCCCAGAGGATTACGCCCAGAACAAAGTCAATCAGCGTGGCAATCAGCGCAACGCTGCGCGCCTGTTCGCGCGGCATGACAAGGCAGGCCACCGCGCCCAGCAGCGGCACCAGCAGCATTAGTGAGAGGATCGGGAAACCGGTCCCAAGAAACCCATTCATTGTGCGATCACCCAGCTGATCGCGCCGACAAGGCCGACGAGCATGACCAGCGCATAGCTATAAAGATACCCCGACTGGAGCTTGACGGCGGCGCGGCTGCCCAAGGCCACGATCGATGCAGCCCCGTTCGGGCCGAACCGGTCGATCACGCCCTGATCGACAACCTTCCAGAACACCCGGCCCAGCCACATCGCGGGGACGACGAAGATGTAGTGATAGAGTTCGTCGAAGTACCACTTGTTCAGCAGAAACTTGTGCAGGAACCCGAACTGCTCGACGAACGCGGCGGGGAAGCGGGTGTTCTTGATGTAGGCATACCATGCGATCAGCAAGCCGGTCGCCATCACCACAAACGGTGCCCACTTCACCCACGTCGGCACTTCATGCATCGCATGGATCGTGTGCTCATCGAACACCAGCGAACCCATCCAGAACGCACCGGTACCTTCGCTGATAAACGAATGGTGGAACACGAACCCGGCCAGCACTGCGCCAACCGACAGCACGCCCAGCGGAACGAGCATGTTCAGCGGGCTTTCGTGCGGGTGATAGCCTGCCGTGCCGTCGCTGTGCTCATCGTGATGGTGCGCATGGGCGTGATCGTCGTGTCCGTGGGCATGGTCGTCATGGCCGTGCGCTTCATGAACCGCGTGCTGGATATGCTCGGACTGCTCCCAGCGCGGCTTGCCGTGGAACGTCAGGAAAATCAGACGCCACGAATAGAAGCTGGTTAGCAGCGCGGCGAAGATGCCCATGAAGAAAGCGAAATAGCCAAGCTCGGTGCCCTTGGCATAGGCGGCTTCAAGGATGGCATCTTTCGAATAGAACCCGGCAAAGCCGAACACATCAACAATGCCCACGCCAGTAATCGCCAGCGTGCCCATCATCATCGCCCAGTAGGTCAACGGGATGCTTTTGCGCAGGCCGCCATAGTACCGCATGTCCTGCTCATGGTGCATCGCGTGGATCACCGATCCTGCGCCCAGGAACAGGAGCGCCTTGAAGAAGGCGTGCGTGAACAGGTGGAACATCGATGCGCCATAAGCGCCCACGCCCGCCGCAAAGAACATGTAGCCCAGCTGCGAACAGGTCGAATAGGCGATCACGCGCTTGATATCGGTCTGCGTCGTGCCGACCGTAGCCGCAAAGATGCAGGTCATCGCGCCCACGAAGGTCACCATGGCCAGCGCAGTCGGGCTGACTTCGAACATCGGCGACAGGCGGCAGACCATGAACACACCGGCGGTGACCATCGTCGCCGCGTGGATCAGCGCCGAAACCGGGGTCGGGCCTTCCATCGCGTCTGGCAACCACGTGTGCAGGCCAAGCTGCGCCGATTTGCCCATCGCGCCGATGAACAGCAGGATGCACAGCACGGTCATCGTATCGAGACGATAGCCGAGGAAACCAATGGTCGATCCGGCCATGCCGGGCGCGGCTTCAAGAATTGCCGGGATCGAAACGGTGCCGAACACCAGAAACGTCCCGAAAATGCCCATCATGAAGCCAAGGTCGCCCACGCGATTGACCACGAAAGCCTTCATCGCGGCGGCGTTTGCGCTTGGCTTGCGGAACCAGAAACCGATCAGCAGGTACGAGGCAAGGCCCACGCCTTCCCACCCGAAGAACATCTGCACGAGGTTGTCGGCCGTCACCAGCATCAGCATGGCAAAGGTGAACAGAGAGAGGTAGGCGAAGAAACGTGGGCAATCCGGCTCCTCGCTCATGTACCCCCAAGAGTACAGGTGGACGAGCGCCGAGACGCTGGTGATAACCACCAACATGACCGCAGTCAGCGTGTCAACCCGGAGCGCCCAGTCAAAGTCGAGCGAACCCGACTTTACCCACTGCAGCACCGGCGTGACGCTGGCTTCGGCAGAGCCGCCCATGAAGCCGAGGAAAATCGGCCAGGACAGCGCGCACGAAATGAACAGTGCCCCGGTCGTAATGACCTTGGCGGGCACCGCGCCCATGCGCTTGTTGCCAAGCCCGGCGATGATCGCTGCCAGCAGCGGCAGGAAAACGATAATCAGGATGGAAGACATTGCCCCAACTCAGCCCTTCATCCGGTTGACGTCGTCCACGGCAATCGTGCCGCGACCACGGAAATAGATGACCAGAATAGCAAGGCCAATGGCAGCCTCGCCCGCCGCCACGGTCAGCACGAACATCGCAAAGACCTGTCCGACCAGATCGTTCAGAAACGCGCTGAACGCGACGAAGTTGATGTTCACCGAAAGCAGGATCAGTTCGATCGCCATCAGGATGATGATCACGTTCTTGCGGTTAAGGAAAATCCCCAGCACGCCCAGCACGAACAGGATCGAGCTGACGACCAGATAGTGTTCGATGCCGATCATCGTGCGGCCTCCTGCAAAACCACATCCGTTCGCTTCGAGCGAAGTCGAGAAGCCGCGCACAGTGTCTCGACTACGCTCGACACGATCGGGGATTGGGGATTGGCGCAATTCACAGCACAACTCCCTTGCCGCTTTCCGGCTGCATGTTGATCGTTGCGTCCTCAGGACGGCGCGCGTTCTGCTTGGACACCTTCTGCCCGCGCGTGCCGCTGCGCTCACGGTGCGTCAGCACGATGGCGCCGATCATGGCGACCAGCAGGATGATGCCCGCCGCTTCGAACAGGAACAGGTAGCGCGTGTAGAGCAGCGCGCCGATGGCCTGAATGTTCGACATGTCCGCCGCTTGCGTCGCCATACCGCTGGCAACGCCCAGCTCAACCCCGCCCGCGCCATGCACGACAAGGCCGACGAACAGTTCGACGAACAGCACCACCGCCAGCGCAATGCCCAGCGGGAAGTTCTTGATGAACCCTGCCCGAAGTTCCGCAAAGTCGATGTCGAGCATCATCACCACGAACAGGAACAGCACCGCAACCGCGCCGACATAGACAATGACCAGCAGCATCGCGATGAACTCCGCCCCCACCAGCACCATCAGGCCGGCAGCGTTGAAGAACGCGAGGATCAGCCAGAGCACCGAATGCACCGGATTGCGCGCAAGGATCGTCACCGCACCGCTGAAGATGCAGAGCGTGGCGAAGAGATAGAAGGCAAATACCTGGATCATGATTCTCTACCTCCGTTCGCCTCGAGCGAAGTCGAGAGGCCGCGCGCAAGTGTCTCGACTTCGGCCGATTGGCCGAAGTTTATCCTGAGCGCCTGCCAGAGGCAGGCAGTCGAAGGGCTCGACACGAACGGGTCTTGGTGCCTGTTGGTCACGTTGATCGGCCCCCTAGCGATACGGCGCATCGGCTTCAAGGTTCGCGGCAATCGCCCGCTCCCACTTGTCCCCGTTCGCGAGCAGCTTGGCCTTGTCGTAAAGCAGCTCCTCGCGCGTTTCGGTCGCGTATTCGAAGTTTGGCCCTTCGACCACGGCATCGACCGGGCAGGCTTCCTGGCAGAAGCCGCAGAAGATGCACTTTGTCATGTCGATGTCATAGCGTGTGGTGCGGCGGCTGCCGTCGGCGCGGGGTTCGGCCTCGATGGTGATCGCCTGCGCCGGACACACCGCCTCGCACAGCTTGCACGCGATGCAGCGCTCTTCGCCGTTGGGATAACGCCGCAGCGCATGTTCACCACGGAAGCGCGGGGAAAGCGGGTTCTTCTCGAACGGGTAGTTGATCGTCGCCTTGGGCTTGAAGAGATACTTCAAGGTCAGCCAGTGCGCCTTGAGGAATTCCCAAAGCGTAAAGCTTTTGATGAGTTGCGAGACGGTCATTGGGTGCTTCTATCCGTTGGCTTTGACAACACGTCGATTGCGGCTTGGACCTCTTTGTCAGCCTGCTCTTTCTCAGCCTCAGACCTGCTATCAATTGGCATAGGTGAACTCAAAGCAGCACAGGTCGCATCGTCTTTGTTGAACGGGTTATATGCGTTTACCCGATATTCCATCTTTACCATGTCAAGTTGACGCTCAACAACGCAACCCGTCTGAGTGTCGATAACCCGGTCACCAGACATCTGATAACGACCAGTATCTACGGTGCTTTGGCCACAAGCCGTGGCCAACAGCGCAATTGGAGTTAGGAGCATAAATTTCACACTCCAAACCTCGTCAGCATCAACCAACCACTCACCAGCACCACGAATAGCAGCGAGGTGGGCAGGAAGATCTTCCAGCCAAGGCGCATCAGCTGGTCGTAGCGATAGCGCGGGACGGTCGCCTTTACCCAGCTGAAGATGAAGAAGAAGAACAGGATCTTGAGTAGCAGCCACACGAAACCCGGCACCAGATAGAGCACCGGAATGTCGAGCGGCGGCAGGTATCCGCCCCAGAACAGCACGGCGTTCAGCGCGCACATCAGCAGCACGTTGGCATATTCGCCAAGCCAGTAGAGCGCGAAGGCCATCGACGAGTATTCGGTCTGATACCCGGCAACCAGTTCCGATTCCGCCTCGGTCAGGTCGAACGGCGCGCGTGCGGTTTCGGCCATGCCCGAGATGAGGAACATCACCCACATCGGGAACAGCAGCGGGTTCGCGACGAAGCCGTTGACGATGCCGAACACGTGGCCCTTCTGCGCCTGCACGATGTCATTCAGGTTGAACGACCCCGCCCACAGCACCACGCAGATCAGAATGAACCCGATCGAGACTTCATAGGAAATCATCTGCGCCGAAGCGCGCATCGCCGAGAAGAACGGGTATTTCGAATTCGACGACCAGCCCGCGATCACCACCCCGTAAACGCCGAGCGACGAAATCGCGAGCACGTAGAGCAGGCCAACGTTGATATCGGCCAGAATAGCGCCCGAATTGAACGGGATCACCGCCCACGCCATCAGCGCGACGGTAAAGGTGATGATCGGCGCGATCAGGAACAGGCCCTTGTTCGCCGCCGAAGGAATGATGGTTTCCTGCAGGAACACCTTCAGACCGTCCGCGAACGACTGCAGCAAGCCCAGCGGCCCCACCACGTTCGGCCCCTTGCGCAACGCCATCGCCGCCCAGATCTTGCGGTCGGCATAGATGATCATCGCAACGCCCAGCATCAGCGGGAACGCGATCAGCAGGATGCCGCACACGGTAGCCACGCCCCAGGCCATCTCATACGAGAGGCCAAGACCTTGGAAAAATGAAGTCACAGCACCCTACCCCCGTTCGTGTCGAGCGCAGTCGAGACACCATCCGCAGCGCCAGCGTGTCTCGACTTCGCTCGACACGAACGGCTGTGGTTGTGATTGACAGCTAGAAGGCTCATCATTCCGCAGCCTCCGCGAAGCTTTCACCATGCAACAGTTCTGCCGAGCAGCGCTGCAACGTCGGGCTGGAGCGCGCGATGGCGTTGGTCAGATAGCGGTCCTTGATCGGATAGCCCGCAATCACGCCCTCTGCCGTCGCGCCCAAAAGAGCCGAAGGCAACGCACCGTAATCGGCCAGACCTTCCACGCCCAATGCCGGAACTTCGGCAACCATCGCCGCGCGAAGCTGTTCGAAGCTGTCGAAGCCGACCGAAACGCCCAGCGCATCGGCCATCGCGCGCAGGATCGTCCAGTCCTCGCGGGCATCGCCGGGCGCGAACACGGCCTTCTCGGCATACTGCACGCGGCCTTCGGTGTTGACGTAAGTGCCGTCCTTCTCGCTGAACGCGGCGGCAGGCAGGATCACGTCGGCTGCATGCGCCGCCTTGTCACCATGATGGCCGATGTGCACGATCATCGAGCCTGCAAACTTGGTGAAGTCCACCTCGTCCGCGCCCAGCGAAATCACCATCTTCGGCTTGGCCGCAACCAGATCGGCAAGGCCGCCCGGTTGCGCATAGCCCAGCATCAACCCGCCCATGCGGCTTGCAGCCATGTGGATCACATTGAAGCCGTTCCAGCCCTCACGCACCAGATTGAACTGCTCGGCAAAAGCAAGGCCAGCTTCCAGACCGCCCTTGGCCAGCCCTGCCCCGCCCACGATGATCGCCGGACGTTCAGCGTTGCCGAATGCCTCGATCACCGCTTCGGGCAGATTGCCCAGCACGCCCACATCGTCGCCGATGAAGGTCGCGGGATAAGTCGGATCCCACTGCGGGCCGACGATGAACACGCGTCCGCCCTTCTTCACTGCCTTGCGCAGGCGAGTGTTGAGCAGCGGCGCTTCGTCGCGGATCATTGACCCCACGATCAGCACCGCGTCCGCATCCTCGATGCCAGCCAGCGTCGAGTTGAAGTTCACCGCAGCTATGTTCGACGTATCATAGGCCAAACCGGTCTGGCGGCCTTCAAGCAAGGTCGAACCCAGCGCTCCAGCCAACTTCTTGGCCGCAAACATCGTCTCGCAATCGACCAGATCGCCAGCGATAACTGCCACGGACGACCCCGGATTGATCTTGGCCACAGCGTCAAAAGCCTCGGCCCACGTAGCCGCAACCAGCTTGCCATCACGGCGCAACCACGGCTTGTCCAGACGGCGGCGTGTCAAGCCATCGACCATGTAGCGCGCACGGTCAGACAGCCACTCCTCGTTCACGTCATCATTCACGCGAGGCAGAATGCGCATCACTTCACGGCCCCGGCTGTCGAGCCGGATGTTCGATCCGATGGCGTCCGATACGTCGATCGACAGCGTCTTCTTCAGCTCCCACGGCCGCGCCTCGAACGCATAAGGGCGCGAAGTCAGCGCGCCGACCGGGCAAAGGTCGATCACATTGGCCGACAATTCGTGCGCCGCAGCCTTTTCCAGATAAGTGGAAATCTGCATCGTCTCGCCGCGATAAAACGCGCCGATTTCGTCCACGCCCGCCACTTCCTCGCTGAACCGCACGCAGCGGGTGCAGTGGATACAGCGCGTCATCGTCGTCTTGATCAGCGGCCCCATGTACTTCTCGGTCACCGCACGCTTGCTCTCGTCATAACGAGAAGCACCGCGCCCATAGGCAACCGACTGGTCCTGAAGATCGCACTCGCCGCCCTGATCGCAGATCGGGCAATCGAGCGGGTGGTTGATCAGGAGAAACTCCATCACCCCTTCCCGCGCCTTCTTGACCATCTCGGAATCCGTGCGGATTTCTTGGCCCTCGGTGGCCGGAAGCGCGCACGAAGCCTGCGGCTTGGGCGGCCCGGGCTTCACCTCGACCAGACACATGCGGCAATTGCCAGCAATGCTCAGCCGCTCATGATAGCAGAAGCGCGGAATTTCCTTCCCGGCCAGCTCGCACGCCTGCAGGACAGTAGCGCCTGCCGGGACTTCGAGCTCTACGCCATCCACTTTGACTTTAGGCATTACTCTGCTGCCTCCCGCACATTCTCGGCAATCCGGCGCTCGATCTCGGGGCGGAAGTGCTTGATCAGGCCTTGGATCGGCCAAGCCGCCGCATCGCCCAGCGCACAAATCGTGTGGCCTTCGACCTGCTTGGTTACGTTGAACAGCATGTCGATTTCGCCAACGTCGGCATCGCCGGTGCGCAGGCGTTCCATCACGCGCCACATCCAGCCGGTGCCTTCGCGGCAGGGCGTGCACTGGCCGCAAGATTCGTGCTTGTAGAAGTATGACAGGCGGGCAATCGCACGGACGATGTCGGTGGACTTGTCCATGACGATCACCGCAGCAGTGCCAAGGCCGGAGCCGACCGCCTTGAGGCCGTCGAAATCCATCGGCGCGTCCCAGATTTCGGCGGCCGGAACCAGCGGCACCGACGATCCGCCGGGGATCACCGCCAGCAAGTTGTCACGCCCGCCGCGAATGCCGCCGCAGTGCTTTTCGATCAGCTCGCTGAACGGGATGCTCATCTCTTCTTCGACCACGCAGGGACGGTTTACGTGCCCGCTGATCTGAAAGAGCTTGGTGCCCTTGTTGTTATCACGCCCGAACGAGGAGAACCACGAAGCGCCACGACGCAGGATCGTCGGCGCAACCGCGATGGATTCCACGTTGTTGACCGTGGTCGGGCAGCCATAGAGACCTGCGCCTGCCGGGAATGGCGGCTTAAGACGCGGCTGGCCCTTCTTGCCTTCAAGGCTTTCGATCATCGCGGTTTCTTCACCGCAGATGTAAGCACCCGCACCGCGATGGACGAATACGTCGAAATCGTAGCCCGAACCGCAAGCATTCTTGCCGATCAGGCCCGCGTCATAAGCCTCCTGTACGGCGGCGAACAGCGTTTCGGCCTCGCGGATATATTCGCCGCGAATGTAGATGTAGGCAGCGCGCGCGCGCATCGCATAGCCCGCCACCAGCGCGCCTTCGATCAGCTTGTGCGGATCGTGGCGGATGATTTCGCGGTCCTTGCACGAACCCGGCTCGGATTCGTCGGCGTTGATCACCAAGAAGCTCGGACGGCCGTCCTTGCTTTCTTTGGGCATGAACGACCATTTCATCCCGGTGGGGAAGCCCGCACCGCCACGACCGCGCAGGCCGGAAGCCTTGATTTCCTCGATGATCGCGTCCTGTCCGCGCTCCATCAGGGCCTTGGTATTGTCCCAATCGCCGCGCGCCTGCGCAGCCTTCAGGTTCCAGGGCTGGAAGCCGTAGACGTTGGTGAAAATGCGGTCTTTATCTTGAAGGCTCACAGGTCAAACCCTCCCCGTTCGCTTCGAGCGAAGTCGAGAAGCCGCGCGCACAGTGTCTCGACTTCGCTCGACACGAACGGATGTTGTTGCAGCAGGTTCATGGCTTACCACTCCCCCCGGTAATCGTAGTTGGCATCAACCATCGCCGTCAGATTGCTCAAAGCCCCTGCCGGTTCCACCGTATGACGGCCCGGCAATTGCGTGCCGGTCTTCGGCTGCTTGCCTGCGGCCAGCTCGTCAAGGATGCGCTCCATATCGGCGGCGGTCAGGTCTTCGTAATTGTCATCGTTGATCTGGACCATCGGGGCCGATGCGCAATTGCCCATGCACTCGACCTCGGTCAGCGTGAACAGGCCGTCCGCCGTGGTGTGGCCCTTCTTCAGGCCCTTGCCCTTGCAGGCGGCCATGATGTCGTCCGACCCGCGCAGCATACACGGCGTGGTGCCGCAGACTTGCACGTGGAAGCGGCCAATCGGCGCGATGTTGTACATCGTATAAAACGTCGCCACTTCGACCACGCGGATCACTGGCATGTCGAGGTACTTGGCCACATATTCCATCACCGGAATCGGCAGCCAGCCTTGCGTGTTCAGCTCAGCGCCCACCTGGCGCTGCGCCAGATCGAGCAGCGGCATCACCGCCGAACGCTGACGCCCTGCCGGATAGCGCGCGACGATCACCTTGGCCTGTTCGGCATTTTCGGCAGTCCATGCAAAGCCACCCCAACGGGCGCGCAATTCCGGGCTGTCGGGTTCGATAAAGCGGTCAGCCACAAATTCCTCCCCGGCACGGGGAGGGGGACCAGCGTAGCTGGTGGAGGGGCACAGGCCCCAAATCCCGCCCTGTCGGCGTTGCGTCAATACGAGGGTGCCCCTCCACCATCCTGCGGATGGTCCCCCTCCCCGGTTCGGGGAGGAACTTTACGACAGCACTCATCGAATGAACTCCACCCGAGAGCACTTGTCGCCCTCGAAAGAATAGACTGCGATCACATCAAACGGCTCCACCAGCGCCGAACCATCGGTCGCCGGCCCGCGCGTCACATGCTCGCGCATCAAAACATAATTGCCGATGGCCTGCGCCTCGACGATCTCGGCATGGTTCTGTGGCCAACGTGCAAACGCGGCAGCAAGCCCGGAGCGCGTGCCCTCCTTGCCCTCGCGCACCACATCCCCGCGATAGTTCGCCTCGCAGGCATCGTCGGTCATGTAAGAGACGTAGGTATCTACGTCCTGCGCGTTGTAGGCGGCAATCATGGCCTTGGCGGTTTCGAGATGGCTCACCGGTCGCACTCCCCGAACACCACGTCGATGGCGCCGATGATCGCGGTCACGTCGGGCAGCATGTGGCCGACGCTCATGAAGTCCATCGCCTGGAGGTGGCTGAACGCAGTCGGGCGGATCTTGCAGCGGTACGGTTTGTTGCTGCCGTCCGACACCAGATAGACGCCGAATTCGCCCTTGGGGCTCTCGGTTGCCACATAGACTTCGCCCGCCGGAACGTGGAAGCCTTCGGTGTAGAGCTTGAAGTGATGGATCAGCGCTTCCATCGACTGCTTCATCTCGGCGCGCTTGGGCGGCACGACCTTGCGGTCGGTGCTGGCGACGGGGCCTTCGGGCATCTGCGCAATGCACTGCTGGATGATGCGGGCCGACTGGCGCACTTCTTCGACGCGGACCATGAAGCGGTCATAGCAATCGCCGCTGGTGCCGACGGGAACGGCAAAGTCCATGCGGTCATAAACGTCGTAAGGCTGGCTCTTGCGCAAGTCCCACGCGATGCCCGACCCGCGGATCATCGGCCCGGAAAAGCCCCAGCGCAGCGCGTCTTCCTTCGACACCACACCGATATCGACATTGCGCTGCTTGAAGATGCGGTTGTCGACCACGAGGCTCATCGCGTCGTTGAACAGCGGGTGCAGGCGCGTGTCGATCCAGTCGGCAATGTCGGTCAGCAGCTTGAGCGGCACGTCCTGATGCACGCCGCCGGGGCGGAACCATGCTGCGTGCATGCGCGCCCCGCTCGCGCGTTCGAAGAAGTTGAGGCAGTCCTCGCGCACTTCGAACATCCACAGGTTCGGCGTCATCGCGCCGACGTCCATCACATGTGAACCGAGGTTGAGCATGTGGTTGCAGATGCGCGTCAGTTCCGCAAACAGCACGCGCAGATACTGCGCGCGCAGCGGAACCTCGATGTTCAGCAGCTTTTCCACCGCCAGCACATAGGAATGCTCCATCGCGAGCGGCGAACAGTAATCGAGCCGGTCAAAATAGGGCAGCGCCTGAAGGTAGGTCTTGTGCTCGATCAGCTTTTCGGTGCCGCGGTGCAGCAGGCCGACGTGCGGGTCGATGCGTTCGATGATCTCGCCATCAAGCTCCATCACCATGCGCAAAACGCCGTGCGCCGCCGGGTGCTGCGGCCCGAAGTTGATCGTGTAGTTGGTGATGACATCATCGCCGGTGGTCGGCGATTGTTCAAGCGAGAGGCTCATGCGCCGTCTCCATCGGTCTTCTTGGCCGCCTCGGCGTTGGCCTTTGCACCAGCGCCGGTATCGGCAGGCTTTTCGGTCGTCTTGGGCGTATCCACTTTGGGTGGCGGAGCCGCCTGCACCGCCTTTTCATCACCCGGCAGCACGTAATCCGCGCCTTCCCACGGGCTCATGAAATCAAACTGCCGCAAATCCTGCGCCAGTTGCACCGGCTCATAAACCACGCGCTTGTCCTCTTCGGAATAGCGCAGCTCGACATAGCCCGTAAGCGGGAAATCCTTGCGGAACGGGTGCCCCTGAAAACCATAGTCGGTGAGGATGCGGCGCAGGTCCGGGTTGCCCGCAAACAGCACGCCGAACATGTCATAGACTTCGCGCTCATACCAACCGGCGTTGGGCCACAGCGTGGTCACGGTCGGCACCGGCGCAACCTCGTCGGTGGTGACCTTCACCACGATCCGATGGTTCCGCGTGACCGAAAGCAGGCAGTAGCACACGTCGAAACGCTCTGCCCGCTGCGGGTAATCAACGCCCGCAATATCCATCAACTGCTGGTATTCGTGTTCATCGCGCAACAGACGCAGCGCATCCTCAACACGATCGCGCGCCACGGTCAGCACGATTTCGCCGTGCTCTTCCTTCGAAGCCACGACCATATCGCCCAGCGCGGCAACCAGCGTATCAAGCACGCCCTCGTTCGAGGTCCAGCGCGGAGCAGAGTGGAGAACTGTCATCGCCTGCCCCTTAGCGCTCAATCGTACCCACACGGCGAATCTTCCGCTGCAACTGCATCACGCCATAGAGCAGCGCTTCTGCGGTCGGCGGGCAGCCGGGAACATAGATGTCCACCGGCACGATCCGGTCACACCCGCGCACAACGCTGTAGCTGTAGTGATAATAGCCACCGCCATTGGCACACGATCCCATAGAGATCACATACTTCGGGTCCGACATCTGGTCATAGACCTTGCGCAGCGCCGGGGCCATCTTGTTGCACAGCGTGCCGGCCACGATCATCACGTCCGACTGACGCGGGGAAGCGCGCGGGGCAACGCCAAAGCGCTCCATGTCATAACGCGGCATGTTCACGTGGATCATCTCGACCGCACAGCAGGCAAGCCCGAAGGTCATCCACCACAACGATCCGGTGCGCGCCCACTGGAACAGGTCCTCGGTGCTGGTGACAAGGAAACCCTTGTCGCTGACTTCAGCATTGAGGCTTTCGAAAAACGCCTGATCGGGAGCGGTAATTGCACCGGCACCCTGACCGGCACCAACGAGCGAAGAAGTGGCCATGTTGCTCATTCCCAGTCCAGCGCGCCCTTTTTCCAGGCGTAGATAAAGCCGATCACCAGTTCAGCGAGGAAGATCATCATCGTGGTCCACCCGGCCCAGCCCGTCTCACCCAGGCTCACCGCCCAGGGGAACAGGAACGCCGCTTCCAGATCGAAGATGATGAACAGGATCGCCACGAGGTAGAACCGCACGTCAAACTGGCTGCGCGGGTCCTCGAACGCGGGGAAGCCGCATTCATATTCGCTCAGCTTTTCGGCATTCGGGTTGTGTGCGCCCGTCAGGCGAGAGATGCCCATGGGCAGAAACACGAAAGCCGATGATAATGCCAGGGCAATGCCCAGAAAGATCAAGATCGGCAGGTATTGAGACAGATCGACCAAGGGCTGACTCGCTTATCTGCGTTGTTCGCCTGCGCCCTAGTCCCGACAGATCATTCGCGCAAGTGGTGTGCGCTGCAACGAAGCCGCTATCGACGGCACTTTTCCCCCTTTTCGGGTCAATGCGTACCCTCAAACCGGCCCTTATAATTCGTATGCCTAACCTACTGTCCCTGCCGCCACGATCCTGCCGTAAGGCCAATGCAAAGAAGACGTTTCGCGCAGAGCCCGCAAAGGGAGCAAAGATCGCGAAGAAGTTGAAGCAGCGGCGCAGCCGCCTCAAAAATCCGAACGTTGAGGCTTTCCCAAGGTCATTGGGGTCAATCGCCCTTCGGCCTTGCACTTCATCTCTGCTTCCTCTGCGTTCTCTGCGCGAAACCCCTTTTCGCAATATCTGAAAAATACCGAACCTCACCGTTCCGGAGGCCCGTTCCAGAATCCTAAGCTACTTGATCTGCATCTTCAGCGTGCGCGCCGTCGCCGCGCCATAAGGCGGCATCAACCCGGCAATCTTCGCAAGCCCAATCTTGGGCTGGCTATAAACCGCCCGCGCATGGCTGAACGCGCGGAACCCTTCGACGCCGTGATAGCTGCCCATGCCCGAAGGCCCGATCCCGCCAAACGGCAGGTCATCGGCCGAGACATGAAAAATAACATCGTTGACCGTCACGCCGCCCGAAATCGTCCGCCCCAGCACCGTCTCGCGCTCGGCTGAATCCTCGCCAAAGTAGTAGAGCCCCAGCGGACGATCATGAGCATTGATATAGTCGATGGCCTGATCGATCCCGCGATAGGTCTTCACCGGCAGGATCGGTCCGAAAATCTCGTCCTGCATCACTTTCATGTCGTCGTTCACATTGCGCAGGATCGTCAGCGGCATCTTATTGCCGTTCGATCCAGCAAAATTCTCGTTGCCGGGATTGACGACGATGGCTTCCGCACCTTTCGCCACGGCATCGTCCACCAGCCCAGTCAGCCGGTCAAAATGGCGGCGATTGATGACCGATGTATAGTCATCGTTGGCCAGCAGCGTCGGATACATCTGCGCCACACTGGCCTGCACCGCGCCAATTGCCTGATGCTCCATATCCTCGGGCACCAGCATGTAATCGGGCGCAAGGCAGATTTGCCCGGCATTCATCATCTTGCCCAGCGCGATGCGTTCGGCCGCGCGCTCCACATTGGCGCTGCGGCCCATGATCGTCGGCGATTTGCCGCCCAGTTCCAGCGTCACCGGCACCAGATTGTCCGCCGCGGCATGCAGCACATGCTTGCCGATAGACGTCGCCCCGGTGAACAGCAGATGATCAAACGGCAGCGCGCAGAAATCCTGCCCGGTCTGCGGCCCGCCGAGCACCACCACGACCTCCTCCGGCCCGAAAAACTTCGGGAAAAGCTGCGCCATCAGTTCAGATGTCCGCTCGGTAAACTCGCTGGGCTTCAGCATCGCGCGGTTTCCGGCGGCAAAGGCCTGCGCCAGCGGCCCCATCGTCAGGCCCACCGGGAAATTCCACGGTGCCACCACGCCAATCACGCCCTTGGGTTCATAGCGGACCTCCGCCCTTGCCCCCAAAAGGTTCAGCGGAAAGTTCACGTGCCGCTTTTCCGGCTTGCTCCACGCCTTCATCCGCTTCTGTGAATAGCGGATCAGGCTCATCGCAGGCATCACATCGGTCAGCATCGATTGTGCATGGCTGCGATGGCCAAAGTCAGCGCTCATCGCGCGGGCAAATTCCTCGCCGTGGTCCAGCAGCATCCGCGCGCAGCGCTCAAGCCGGTCATGACGGACAGACAGCGCCTCCGGGCGGGCCGCCGTGAACGCCTCTCGCTGCAGATTCAGCGCGGCCAACATCTCGTCACGCCCGGTTTCCTTGAACATCATTCGCTCCCCCGAATCGTTCATCCCAGCCCTTGCAGCAGGAACATCGGCCATGCCGTAGCGGCAAGACAGGTCCCCAGCGGCAGCGCCGTTTCGGCATCGACCTTACGCTTGCTGACAAGCATGACAATAGCCGCAATGATGCCAAGAATGCTGGCCCCCAGCATCACCTCAACCACACCCAGCGGCCCTACCCACAGGCCGATAGCCCCCAGCAAAGGGGGATCTCCCGATCCCATCCCCTCGCGCCCCCGCGCCTTGAGATAGAAACGCGCGATCAGCCAAAGCATCAGGAAGCCCAGAGCTGCTCCGGTCAGACTAAAGCCAAGCACCGATGCGTCGTCGGTCACGCGCGCCGCCGCAAACGCGACAAGCAGGCCACTGGCCGCCAGCCATCCGACAAGCATGCGCGGCAGCCACAGATGCCTCAGATCAAGCAGCGCCAACAACAGCAACTGCCAGCCCAGCAGCATCGCGGCCAACGCATAGCCTTCGCGCGCCAGCAGCATCGACACCACACCAATGCCCACGCCGCCAAGTTCACAGGCCAGTTGCCAGCCGCCGATCGGTGCCCCGCAAGTCCGGCACTTGCCGCGCTGCGCGGCCCACGACAGCACCGGCACCAGTTCAATCACCGTCAGCGCCTTGCCACAGCCATCACAGGCCGAACGCCCGCGCACCACTGATCGGCCTTCGGGCATTCGGGACAGGACCGCGCCCAGAAAACTGCCGATCACGGCCCCCAAAACCGCCGCGCCTGTCACCAGCACGCTCGTCGGCAAGCCCATGATCATGGCTGGGGCAACAGATGCAGCATCAACCATGGTTCAGACCAAAGCCCCATTTGCGTTTGCTGCACTGCAGCACTATGTAGCGACCCAGAACCCACGGGTGCCCGGTAAGCCAATCAGCACCCGAACGCCACACCCAGCACAAGGGGCCGAAAAGCCATGGCAAAATTCTCGTCCGCCGATCCTGTCGTGATCCTGTCCTATGCCCGCACGCCGATGGGCGCAATGCAGGGCGCGCTTGCCGATGTCGCTGCAACCGATCTGGGTGCAACTGCGGTCAAGGCTGCGGTTGAGCGGGCTGGCGTTGCCGCTGACAGTATCGAACGCATCTATATGGGCTGCGTCCTGCCTGCTGGCCTAGGACAAGCCCCGGCCCGTCAGGCTGCGATCAAGGCAGGCTTGCCCAAATCGGTTCAGGCCACCACGGTCAACAAGGTCTGCGGATCGGGCATGCAGACGATCATCATGGGCGCCGAAGCGCTTGCCTCGGGCAGCGTAGATGTGATCGTCGCAGGCGGCATGGAATCGATGACCAACGCGCCATACTTGCTCAAGAAGCACCGCTCGGGCGCGCGCATCGGCCATGACACGGCCTATGACCACATGTTCCTCGATGGCCTCGAAGATGCCTATGAAGCCGGTCGCGCGATGGGCACTTTCGCGCAGGATACCGCCAACGCCTATCAGCTGACCCGCGAACAGCAGGACACCTACACCGTCGAATCGCTGCGCCGCGCACAGGCTGCCGTGGCCGATGGCACCTTCAAGGACGAGATCGCCCCCGTCACGGTCAAGACCCGCGCGGGCGAAGTCGTGGTCGATACCGATGAAGCCCCCGGCAAGGGCCGCCCGGACAAGATCCCCTCGCTGAAGCCCGCCTTTGCCAAGGACGGCACGATCACCGCCGCCACCTCCTCGTCCATCTCCGATGGCGCTGCCGCTGTGGTCCTCGCGCGTGAAAGCGTGGCCAAGGCCGCTGGCCTGACGCCGGTTGCCAGGATCGTGGCGCTGGCCGCCCATGCGCAAGAGCCAAAGGATTTCACCACCGCCCCGGTCGGTGCGATCAACAATGTTCTGGAAAAGGCCGGCTGGTCGATCGCCGATGTCGATCTGTTCGAAGTCAACGAAGCCTTCGCCTGCGTCGCCATGTTCGCGATGCATGACCTTGGCATCCCGCACGAAAAGATCAACGTAAACGGCGGCGCCACCGCGCTCGGCCACCCCATCGGCGCCTCGGGCACCCGCATCGTCACCACGCTGCTCGCCGCCCTCAAGAAGCACGGCAAGACCAAAGGCGTCGCCAGCCTCTGCATCGGCGGCGGCGAAGCCACCGCGCTGGCGGTGGAACTGATCTGATTTAGAGAAACGGCCCACCCCCACCCCCTCCCGCTTGCGGGAGGGGAGCGAGACTTACGAAGCCGAAGGCGAAGTTAGTCGCAGCGGGGTGGGCTTATCGACAGCCGCGTTCAAACTAAACCTAATTACGGCTGCCCGCCGCCCCACACGCTGCTGGCCTTGATAAAGCCCTTGCGCCCAGCCACGTCGAACTCGCACCAGCCGTCGTCGCACTTGTCCAGCTTGCCGATCACGCCCGGCGCCACGCGCCACAGGATGCGTCCGCTGCCGTCCTTGTTCTCGCGCAGGCCGGTTATGCTACCCTTCACAATCCCCGCCCGCGCCCGGGTCAGGAACTGCGACAGAATCCAGCCCCGCGCCCCGTCCGGATCCTCGATCAGACGCCAGCTGCCCATCACGCGCAGCACTTTCAGCGGCACGCCCTTGCGCGTGTAGGTCCAGCTGATCCGATACTCGCGCCCCGGCCCCACCCGCATATTGGCGGTGTCCTTGGCGGTTGAGACCCAATAAGGCACGCCTTCATCCGCGCCCTGCCCCCATGCCGGAACAGGCGCGCACGCGATGGCAAAAATAATGGCAATCCGCTTGATCATCCCCGATCCGTCGCAAAATTGCGCAGCTTGGGCAACACCTGCGCGCGCACTGTCCACCATCGCAGTATCGCCCCCCGCTTGACCGCCTGCACCTCTCGCGCCTAGCCTGCATGTCATGCCAAGCTCAGCCGACTATCGCTCCGTCCGCCGCGTCGAAGGCCAGCCCCGCGTCACCGTCACGCGCCGCCTCCTGCCCGAAACCGAAGCGCGCATGGCGCAGCTGTTCGACACCACCTTCAACACGCAAGACCGCCCGCTCAGCCGCGACCAGCTTGTCGCCGCGATGCAGACCGCGCACGTCCTCGTCCCCACGGTAACCGACCGCATCGACGCAGACCTCATCGCGCAGGCCGGCCCCCAGCTCGGCCTCATCGCCAATTTCGGCGCGGGGATCGACCATATCGATCTCGCCGCCGCCCGCGCGCGCAAGATCATCGTCACCAACACCCCCGGCGTCTTCACCGACGATACCGCCGACATGGCCATCGCCCTCATCATCTCGGTCAGCCGCCGCCTCAACCACGGCGGCCGCGTGTTGCGTGCGGGCAAGTGGGAGGGCTGGGCACCCTCCACCATGCTCGGCCACCGCCTTGCCGGAAAGACGCTGGCGATCATCGGCATGGGCCGCATCGGCCAGGCCGTCGCCTATCGCGCCCGCGCCTTTGGCCTGACCATCGCCTACCACAACCGCCATCGCCTGCCCGAAGCGGTGGAGACGATGCTCGGCGCGCGCTATGTCGAAAGCCTCGATGATCTGGTGGCGCAGGCCGATATCCTCACCCTCCACTGCCCCGCCTCGCCCGAAACGCACCACATCATCGACGCCCGCCGCATCGCCCTGATGAAGCCCCACGCCTATCTGGTAAACACCGCCCGCGGCAATCTGGTCGAGGAAGAGGCCCTCATCACCGCGCTGGTCGAACGCCGCATCGGCGGCGCGGGCCTCGATGTGTTCGAACATGAACCGCAAGTCGATCCCCGCCTGCTGGCGCACGATAACGTCGCGATCCTCCCCCACATGGGCAGCGCCACCTTCGAAGGGCGGCAGGCCTCGGGCGAGAAGGTCATGGCCAACATCCGCTTCTGGGCCGATGGCCACCGCCCCCCCGATCAGGTCCTCGAAGGCCTCGTCTAAGCCCGTCCCCGTTTCGCACAACAATCGATCACCCCCGCGCTTGTGCGGTGCTGCAAAGTTGCTCTAAAGCGCCGCGCGAGAGGGAGTTGTGTTGATGCGAAACGTGATGGCGGCATTCGTCGCGCTATTTGCCCTGCTTGTGCCGACGCTGTTGCACGCCCAAACCGGCTTCGAAGCCATCAGCGCCGAAGATGTGGCCGATACCGGCGACACCGCATGGATTCTCGTCTCCTCCGCCTTCGTGCTGATGATGGCCATGCCCGGCCTCACCCTGTTCTACGGCGGCCTCGTGCGCGCCAAGGGCTTTCTCGCTGTGCTGGTGCAAGTCGGCGCGATAGCGTCGGTCGCCTCGGTGCTGTGGATCATGGTCGGCTATACGCTGGCGTTCGGAGACGTTGCAGGCGGCTGGCTCGGCAGCGGCAACGCGTGGATGCTGCTCAACCTCGGCAACGTGCGCGCCAACACCACCATCCCCGAAAGCGCCTTCGTGCTGTTCCAGATGTGCTTTGCGCTCATCACCCCGGCGCTGATGGTCGGCGCATGGGTCGATCGCGCCCGCTTCGGCTGGGTCGTCGGCTTCTGCGCGCTCTGGGGACTGATCGTCTATGCGCCCGTGGCCCACTGGGTCTGGGGCGGCGGCTGGCTCTCCACCAAGTTCGGCACGATGGACTTTGCCGGCGGCATCGTCGTCCACACCACCGCCGGTATCTCGGCACTGGTTGTCGCCATGCTGCTGGGCAAACGCGCGGGCTTCCCCAAGACGCTGATGATGCCGCACAGCCCCTCGCTCACGATGGCAGGCGCAGCGCTGCTGTGGGTCGGCTGGTTCGGCTTCAACGGCGGCTCGGCACTGGCGGCCAACGATGACGCGGCGTCTGCCATCATCAACACCCATGTCGCCGCCTGCGTCGCCGCACTGGTGTGGCTGGTGATCGAAAAGTTCGCGGTCGGCAAACCCACCTCGGTCGGCTTCGCCACCGGCGCCATCGCAGGCCTTGCCACCGTCACCCCTGCCGCCGGATACATCGCGCCGGGCGCCGCCATGCTCTTCGGCGCACTGGCCACCGTGGTCTGCTACCCGATGATCCAGCTCGTCAAAAAACGCCTCGAAATCGACGATTCGCTCGACGTTTTCGCCGTCCACGGCGTCGGCGGCATGCTCGGCTCGGTCCTGCTGGCGTTGTTCATATCGGAATCGTTCGGCGGCACCGGCTATGCCCAAGGCATGGACCTCGCCCGCCAACTCGTCGCCCAGATCGCAGGCGTCGGCATCGTCGCGCTATGGAGCGCCTTTGCCACCGTCGTCTGCGCGCTGATGGTCTCGATGGTCATCCCGATGCGCGTGACCGAGGACGAGGAACGCGAAGGCCTCGACATCACCAGCCACGGCGAACGGGCTTGGGAAATGGACTGATTTTGGCGCTGGGAGGGGTTGGTGCTGTCCCAGCGTTGGAGTGGAGGCATCGACTATTTTCTAATACGCCTGCCCTTGCATCTCATTGGCATGAATTGGGGACTTTCTTTTGATGACTAAGGAAGCTTACCAAGAACCTTCTCAAGTTGACCAAGCCACCGTCAATCAGTTCATGACACGCTGGAAAACACATGTTGTCCAAGCAATAAGGCCAGGCCATGATGCTTTCGGGACAAAAGTAAGCAATATCGTTGATAAAATGGTCGCCCCAAGCGCACGCGATAACTACCGAAAAACTGATCAGGTAATCAATCTAGCCTTAACGGAGATTGATTTTCTAGCTCAGAAAATCAGACGTTATCAATACATTGAGCGCTACAAATTCCATTTTCAATCACCAAACCCAGAGATTGGAATGGGATTCGCAGAACATATGTATTTGTTGCGAAATTCCGAATTGTATGGAGTATTAGAGCAAGGAGAAACATTGATACGTTTCGCTTCAGCCGTCGGAGAAGAGCTTGGAGTTGGTGACGATAAAGCAGCACCTAAATATCATAAATTATTTAAAGAGAAATTCGAACGACGCCTTAGGGAGCGTCATCGAATGACTCATGCCCATGAGCGACCTTCTCTTGTTTCCCGCTTACTTCAACTTGGTGAATTAAAGACCGACGATGAACGTAAAATGGTAGAAAAAACTTTAGGCATGATCTACGGCTCAATAACGGCCATAATGGAAGCGATAAACAAGGACATTCCGGAAGAGAAACGTCCCCCCTCGTCGAAAGACAAAAAAGCCTTCCAAGCATGGTATCTTGAGCGCGTAGACGACGAAGCTGCAATAATGTGGAAAATCTTCTCAAATGCCGTTTCGTCGGCAGTTGGCCTAACCAATTCAGAACAACCTCCAGCGTAGCACTTCATTTCGCCTTAAATCGAACCAGCACAGAAGTGATTACGACCGATAAACAAAAAAAGGCGGCCCCGGCACCCCGGAACCGCCCCTCTCAAACCCGCAAAAACCCCAATCAATCCCCGGTCAAAATCCGATCCACCAACTGCTTCACCGTCGGCGTGAAGTTGTTGGAATAGAACGGGTCCTGCTTGAACCGATAGGCCGCGTGGCCCGCAAACACGAGGTTCTTGTCCAGTTCCCCGCCATGCGCCACGTCCTGCAAGGTCTTCTGGATGCAGAAGCTGCGCGGATCGGCCAAGCGGCCCGTGGTGTAATCGTCATGGTCCTTCCACGAGGAGAAGCCGCAGTGCGAAAGGCAGCCCATGCAGTCCTTCTGGTCCTGCTGGATTTCATCGCGCTCTTCCGGCGTCACGAACACCATCGTGTCGTCCGGCGTGCGCAGCGCGTGGACATAGCCTGCGCCGTGCCATTCGCGCGCCCGCGCCAGATCGTTCGGCGTCACCCAGAAGTTCTTGCCCCGCACGCCCACGTCCAGCAGCACGGTATGTTCGCCCGCTTCCACGCGCGAATAGGGAATCTGCCGCTCTGACCGCGCCTCCAGCGCGCGCAGGAACGGATTGCGCACGGCGGATGAATAAAAGCCGGTGGGCGAAAACTTGTGCAGCAGCACATCGCCCGGCTCCAGCGTGCGCAGATGGTCCTTCCACCCTTGCGGAATCGGGCTTTCCTCGGTAAGCAAAGGCCGTGTGCCGAACTGGAAGGCAATCGAGCCCAGCTCCGGGTTGTCGATCCAGTTGTCCCATTCGCGCAGGAACCACACGCCACCTGCCATCACGATCGGCACATCGTCCGAAATCCCTTCCGCCCGCATCACATCGCGCAGCGCCTTCACGCGCGGATAGGGATCTTCGGGCTTGCGCGGATCTTCGGCGTTGGACAGGCCATTGTGCCCGCCTGCCAGCCACGGATCTTCATAGACCACCGCGCCCAGCAGTTCGGGCACCTTGTGATAGGCGCGCTTCCAAAGCGCACGGAACGCACGGCCCGATGACACGATGGGCAGATAATGCACGTTATAGCGCGCCGCGATTTCCGACAGCTTGTAGGGCATGCCCGCGCCGCAGGTCACACCCGTTACCAGCCCGCGTGTCTGATCCAGCACCGCTTCCAAGATCGGCTGCGCGCCGCCCATTTCCCACAGCACATTGATGTTGATGGCACCGCGTCCGCCCGCAATCTCGTGCGCGCGCTTCACCTGTTCCACCGCGCCATCGATGGCATAGCGCATCAGTTGTTCGTGGCGTTCCTTGCGCGTCAGCGCATCATAAACCTGTGGAACAATCTTGCCTTCAGCGTCGTAGCTGTCGGCATTGACCGCGCTGACCGTGCCGATGCCCCCGGCAGCCGCCCACGCGCCCGAACTCCTGTGGTTCGTTGCTGAAACACCCTTGCCGCCCTCAACCAGTGGCCAAACTTCACGGCCACCATAAAGTATCGGCTTCAACCCCTTGAACGCAGACATTAATTTCCTTTCAACGCGCCTTAAGCGCCAGTATCCTTGGGCGCACCTTTGGCCACTTTGGAACGGCATGGTCTGATCTTGTCCGGTTCGGGCCGCGTTTCTTCGGCCACGAACTGGGCAAAATACCCCGCAATCTCCGGTTTACGGTGAATCGCCTCCAAGCGAAAGCCCACCGCCGCCAGTTCGCAGGTCAGCAGCGAGGGCGCAATCCCATGGCGCTCGGTCGGGCGGTCCATATCCACCACCACCACCTTGCCCCCCGGCTTCAGCGCAGGCCACATCCGCCACAGGAACGCATAAGGCTCATCCACTTCGTGATACATGTGGATCAGCAAAATCCGGTCAAAACTGCGCTCCGGCAGGCGCGGATCATCCGCTTCACCGGGCTTGATCGAGACATTGTCCAGCCGCTCATGCTCAACCCGCGCGCCCAACCGGCGCAGCGCATCGCCATCGATATCCTGTGCCACCACGCGGCCACGCGGCCCCACCTGTTCGGCCAGACGCACGGTATAATACCCTTCGCCCGCACCCACATCGGCCACGCTCATGCCCGGCGCAATCCCGGCCAGTTCCATCACTTTGGCCGCTTCGCCTTGCAGATCGCGGTCGGCTTCATTGGAAAACTGCGTGCTGACAATCTTGGAAACTGGGCGTTCGGCGCGCGGGAAGACCTGCGCGGTTGCCGCCCGGCCCCCTGTGGCATCGTCTTTTGCCAGCGGTTTGCAGGCAAACAGACCCGATGCCAGGATGACCGGCAAAAGACGTGCAAGGGCCGAAGCCCGGCGCATCAGTCGTCGTCCTCCACGGTCACCTTCTCGCCGGTCACCTTCTGGGAAAGGGCTGCGGCCATGAATGGATCAAGCGCGCCATCAAGCACTTCGCTGGGATTGGTCGATACCACCCCGGTGCGCAGATCCTTGATCTGCTGATAGGGCTGCAACACGTAGGACCGGATCTGGTGTCCCCAGCCGATCTCGGTCTTGGCCTGGTATTCGCCGCTGGCCGCGGCTTCGCGCTTGGCCAGTTCGGCTTCATAAATCCGCGCTTTCAGCATGCCCATCGCGGTTGCGCGGTTCTTGTGCTGGCTGCGGTCATTCTGGCTCGCCACGATGATCCCGGTCGGCACGTGGGTAATGCGCACCGCCGAATCGGTGGTGTTCACGTGCTGCCCGCCTGCGCCCGATGCGCGATAGGTATCAATCTTCAGGTCCGAAGGATTGATCTCCACCTCGATGTTGTCATCGATTTCCGGGTAGACCCAGACCGAGCTGAACGAGGTGTGCCGCCGTGCCGAGCTGTCATAAGGGCTGATCCGCACCAGACGGTGCACGCCGCTTTCGGTCTTGGCATAGCCATAGGCGTTCTCGCCCTTGATCAGCAGCGTCGCGCTCTTGATCCCGGCGGCTTCACCGGCGTGGTAATCCACCAGTTCCACCTTGTATCCATGCCGTTCGGCCCAGCGCGTGTACATGCGCTGCAGCATTTCGGCCCAATCCTGGCTTTCGGTGCCGCCGGCACCGGCGTGGACTTCGAGAAAGGCGTTGTTGGCATCGGCCTCGCCCGCCAGCAGCGCCTGCACCTTGTCATTGTCGGCCCGCTCGGCCAGCGCGGCCAGTGTGGCAAGGCCCTCGTTCACGGTGGCCTCGTCATCTTCCATCTCGCCTAGCTCGATAAACTCGATCGCGTCGGCCATTTCCTGCCCGATCTGGTTCACCGTGCCGATTGATGCCTCAAGCCTGCGTCGTTCGCGCATCACTTCCTCGGCTTTCTTGGGATCGTCCCACAGCTTCGGATCTTCGACGCGGGCGTTCAACTCGTCCAGACGGCGCACGGCGCGGTCCCAGTCGAGGAACTTGCGCACCAGCGCCAGTGCGGCATTGATGCGGTCAATATGGGCCTGCCCTTCGGCACGCATGGAAAACACTCCGGTCAAACGCAAAACGAACTGCGCCGCTTAGCGAAGCAGACAGGCATGTAAAGCCCAAGCGTGAAATGCGGTTCCGGTCAGCCCTTCAGCTTGCGCACGGCGGCCAGCGTCAGCTTCACATGGTCGCGGTAATCCATGTTGGAATGGACCATCACGATCTTGCCATTCTGTCCAATCACATAGCTGGTGCGCTTGGTCAGTCCGGTCGAAATACCTGCGGCCTTCAGCGCCACGTCATAGGCCTTGATCACTTGCGGCGTTGCGGCAGCCACGGCGAACTTGTCGCGGCAGGCTTCGGTCGAAAACTTCTGCAGCGTGGCGATGTCATCGTTCGACATGCCCACTACGGTGGCCCCTGCGGCCTTGAACTGGTCGCTCGCCTCGGCAAAGGCGTGTGCCTCCAGCGTGCAGCCGCTGGTGAAGGCCTTGGGGTAGAAGTAGAGCACGACCGGCCCCTTCTTCAGCGCACTGGCCAGCGAGAACGAGAACGGCTTGCCCGCCAGCGCGCCCTTGGCCTCAAACACCGGTGCCGAAGCCCCGCTGGCAAGTTCAGCCGAAGCCGGGGCGGAAAACAGGGCGATGGCTGCAGCGGCAGCGGCGATCAGGGGCTTGTTCATGGGTTTGCCGAATACCAGACACCTGTCCGGCGCGCCAATGCCTTTGTGGGCAGGCAATGTTGGGGGGCAAAGCGCTTAGTAAATGCCGCCCTGTTCCTCCAGGAAATCCTGCTCCACCGGCGCTTCATCGCCCCCGCCCTCGGGCAGGCCACGCGCACCCCGGGCGCGGCGCAGGGCATCGATAACCGCTTGTTTTGCGGTCATTTCTCCGGCGCGTGCGGTCCGCCGTGGCTCAGTATCCGGCTTGAACGCCTCCCAGATCACCGATGCCTTGGCCACATCGTTATCCGGCGTCCCCCCAAACACCCGCTTGCCCGAAACGCGGTCAATCTTCACCATCCGCACCCCCTCGGGCACCCGGAACGGAATATCCTTCCACCGCGTTTGTGTTTCGAGAACAAACTGCTTGAACACCGGCGCCGCAATCCGCCCACCCTGCGCATATCCGCCGAGGCTGCGGGGCTGGTCATAGCCGATATAGACCCCCGCTACGATATCGGGCGATCCTCCGACGAACCACACGTTGGTGGGGCCAGATGTGGTCCCCGTCTTGCCGAACAGCGGCAGGTTGAGATCGCGCAGCGTCACCGCCGTCCCGCGCACCACCACGCCTTCGAGCATGTGGACGACCTGATAGGCTGTGCGCGGGTCCATGACCTGTTTGCCGCCGGGGGCAAAGCGCGGCATCGGCTTGCCGTCCCACTGCGGCATCGAACAGCCATCGCAGCGGCGGTTGTCGGCCCGCAGGATCACTTTGCCGTTGCGGTCCTGCACATAGTCGATCAGCGTCGGCGCGTGCTGGCGGCCCTGGTTGGCGAGGGCGGAGTAGCCGTTGACCATGCGCAGCACCGTGGTGTCGCCCGCGCCCAGCGCCATCGAGAGGTACGGTTCGTACTGGCCGATGCCGACTGCGCCGATGGTGCGGACGACCTTGTCCATGCCGACATCGTTGGCGACGCGCACGGTCATCAGGTTGCGCGATTGTTCGAGGCCCCAGCGCATCGTGTGACTGCCCGAGCCGCCTTCATTGCCGAAATTGCGGAAGCACTTTTCGCCCAGCGCCGCGCCCTGATAGACGCAGAAGGTGCCATCGACGACCATCGATGCCGGCGTCATGCCATTGTCGAGCGCGGTGGCATAGACGAAGGGCTTGATCGTGGAGCCCGGCTGCCGGTTGGCCTGCGTGGCGCGGTTGAAGGAGCCGAGGCGCGCGTCGAAGCCGCCCTGCATCGCCAGCACCCGCCCGCTTTGCGGGTTCTGCACGACCATGCCGCCCGAAACCTCGGGGACGGTGCGCACCGCATAAGTTCCCGCGTTGACCGGCGCGAGGGCGGTAATGTCGCCCGGGCGGATCGCATCGGGGAGACCTGTTGCGTCGGCGGTCTTGCCATCGGAAAAGCCGACCGTCCCGGAAGAACCGGAGCGCGACAGCAGCACGCCGACCCGCCAGTTCTGGTACTTGATGGAGATGTTGCTGGTGATCAGTTCGGTCTGCCAGCGATCCCCATCGACATCGATCTTGGCAATCGGACCATGCCAGCCCCGCCCACCTGCATACCGCAGGAGCGCAGTCCGCAGCGAATTCTGCGCCGCGGTCTGCAATTGCGTGTCAAGCGAGGTACGCACCCACAGACCACCTGCATAGACGCTGTTCGGGCCGTTCTCGGCCTTTTCGCCAAACTTCTCGATCAGTTGCCGCCGCACTTCTTCGAGGAAGTACCCGGCATCGGCGGTGTAGTTTTCAGCGCGGCGCGGCTTGAGGCCCAAGGGCATGGCCGCAGCGCTGGCCGCTTGTTGGGGCGTGGCCCAACCGTTCTTGACCATCTGATCAAGCACATAGTTGCGCCGATCAAGCGCCATCTGCTCATACTTGGCGCGGCCATAGCGTTCGGGCGCTTTGGGCAGGATCGCAAGGAACGCGGCTTCATGCAGCAGCAGATCGCCCACATCCTTGTCAAAATAGGCGCGCGAAGCGGCCTGCACGCCAAAGCTTTGGCGGCCAAGCGGGATTTCGTTGAGGTAGAGTTCGAGGATCTGCTGTTTGTCCAGCACGCCTTCGATCCGGCGCGCGAGGATCATTTCCTTGAGCTTGCGCGAAATCGAGTATTCATCGCCAATCAGGATATTCTTGGCCACTTGCTGCGTGATCGTGGAGCCACCGCGCGCACGTTCGCCCGATCCGAATTTGAGCGCGTAGTCCGCCACCGCACCGGCAAGGCCGAAAATGTCGATGCCGCCATGCGTCCAAAATGTCTTGTCCTCAGCCGCCAGAAACGCGTTGATCATCGGTTCGGGAAAATCGACGAACCGCAACTGCACGCGCCGTTCGCGCGCATAGCTCGACACGATTTCACCGTCATTGCCGCGCACCATCGTGGGCAGCGGCGGCTGATAAGTGAGCAACCTGTCTGCCGAAGGGAGCGTACGGATCACCGCAACCCACAGCACGAACCATGCAACCAGAAACGCGGCCAGCAGATAGTTGGCAAGACGGAACCAGCGGCTGGTGCGCCATTTGGCCCGATACCATGCCGGAGCGGACCGCAAACGCGCAAAGCCATCCCCGCGCAGGAGTTTGTAGCGTGACGGCTGGGACGTTTCTTCGACCATTACGAGAGCGCCTCTAGCACGGCCCTGCGCGGGCAAGCCAGTGCCTGTTGCGCAAAATCAGGGAAATTGGATCTGCAGGCACAGGCGATCACGGCAGGTCCGAACGTTGTGCCAACGATGGCTCAGCCGCAGGTGACTCGATTGTTGCAGGCGCCAGCTTTTCTGCGAGGAATATCTCGGCCGCTTGGGCCACCGCACGGGCGAAGTCCTTGCGCCACGCTGGATCGCGCATCGCGCTCGCGTCTTCTGCGTTGCTGATATAGCCCGCTTCGATCAGCGCGGAGGGCAGATCGAGCGATTTCAGCACAATAAAGGCCGCCTCACGCTGGGGCGTGGCGTGGAAGCGCAGTCTCCCTGTGGATTCGCGCACGACCAGTTCACCGAACCGTATCGAGCGCCCGCGCATTTCGCGCCGCGAAAGGTCGACCAGAATCGATGACACGACAGCGTCCTTGTCCTCCAGCGAGACCCCGTTGATCGTGTTGGAGCGGTTTTCGCGGCTCGCCATGGCCTCGGCCACGCTGTCAGAGGCTTTGTCGGACAGGGTGTAGACCGTGGCTCCCCGCGCCGCCGGGCTTTGGGCCGCATCGGCATGGACCGAGATGAACAGATCGGCCCCCAGCCTGCGGGCAATGTCCGAGCGTTCTTCGAGCACGAGAAACGTGTCGGTATCACGCGTCATGGCCACGCGGACCCGGCCATCGGCCAGCAATTGATCGCGCAAGGCCTTGGCCAGCGCCAGCGTCAGATCCTTTTCCCGCTCTCCCTTGGCCCCGCTGGCACCGGGATCATGGCCACCGTGGCCTGCATCGATCACCACCAGCGGGCGCGAGGTATCGGCAGGGCCTTCGATTTTCGGAAGGCCGATCTTGCCGCCGCTTGCAGGCAGATCAAGCCGGACGACATAGCGCGGTTCGACTTTTGCAATGCCGGTCGAAAAGGCCGCCCACATTGCCGCCGCCGCGAGCACTGGCGCAGCAAAAATCGCAGCAATGAGACCCCTGTCATCCATCCGGCGATGCCTATGCCCTGCCCTTGCCCGCCCGGTCCAGCAGGAAATGGCCCGTTTGGTTAACAAATACCTGACACGTTAACGAATACTTGGTGACATTCTTTTAATTGCCGCTTTGCAAATGGGGTGCTAGCACCTGCATACCGGAGCGAGCCAGCACCGGCGCATTTCACGCTGATACCGCAAAAAAGCGCACACTTGCGCCGCGGTGGGCGAGGAAAAGCCCGCTGGCACAAGCCCCGCCAACGTGGAAGAGCACGAGCCCGCAAGCCGACAGGCGCACAATTGTGAAGCGCAGGCCAGACTCTTTCACGCGACAAGGTTGATGCCGTGATGATGAGCCGTGTTTCGTTCCTGCCAGACTGCCCCACAGGGGCGGTTGCGGCATGCACGCACAACGGCGCGCGCATTTCGCCGCGAGTTATCTTCACTGCAGACACAAACCAACCGCCGCCGGGCGGCGAGCGACAGGGCAAGGCAGCGTTCACGCTGCGCGCCGCAACGCTCCGATCCGGCAAACCCGCATTTGCGAACGATCAGCGCGCCGGAGTGATCCGTGCCCAAGACGTTCGTCCATCCCAAATATTCCGCGCCAGCAACGCAGGGGCAACCCGGCGACGGTGCGGCTGGAGAATTTGTAATGACCACGCGCATGCTTATCGATGCGCGCCACCAGGAAGAAACCCGGGTGGCGGTGCTAAAGGGCAATCGGATTGAAGAATTCGACTTTGAATCTGCTGATCACAAGCAGATCAAAGGCAATATCTACCTCGCCAAGGTAACCCGTGTAGAACCTTCGCTGCAGGCGGCGTTTGTCGATTTTGGCGGCAATCGGCACGGATTTCTGGCGTTCAGCGAAATCCATCCTGATTACTATCAGATCCCCAAGGAAGACCGTGAGGCGCTGCTGGCCGAAGAAGCAGCCCACGCCGAGGAAGAAGCCGCATTGCGCGCCGCCGAAGACGGCGATGACGACGATGATGGTTATGAAGGCGATGGTTACGATTCCGATCAGGGCGTAACCGAAGTCGACACTTCGGAAAAAGATCAGGTCGCCACGATCGAAGGCGGCGTGGTTGAAAACGGCTTTGATCACGAGGGTGACGAAGAAGGCGAAGGCCGCGACGAAGGCGAAGGTTCGGACGAAGACGGCGAAGGTGGTGCCGAGGGCGACAACCGTCGCCGGGGCCGCAATCAGGGTCGTCGCCGTCAGGGTGGCCGCGCCCAGGGCAAGGAAGCCGACGAACTGCGCGCCAAGCGCATGGCGCTGCGCCGCCGCTACAAGATTCAGGACGTGATCCAGCGCCGCCAGGTGCTGCTGGTGCAAGTCGTGAAGGAAGAGCGCGGGAACAAGGGCGCAGCGCTGACCACCTACCTCAGCCTTGCTGGCCGGTACTGCGTGCTGATGCCCAATTCGAGCCATGGCGGCGGCATCAGCCGCAAGATCAGCTCGTCTGCTGACCGCAAGCGTTTGAAATCCATCGTGACCGAGATGGACCTGCCGCGTTCGATGTCGTGCATCGTGCGCACCGCAGGGCTGCAGCGCACCAAGCCCGAGATCAAGCGCGACTTCGATTATCTTGCCCGCCTGTGGGACGAGATTCGCGAACGCACGATGAAATCGGTGGCGCCAGCGCTGATCCATTCGGACAGTGACCTGATCAAGCGCGCGATCCGCGACATCTATAACCGCGAAATCGAAGAAGTGGTGGTCGAAGGCGAGCAGGGTTACCGCGCCGCCAAGGACTTCATGAAGCTGCTGATGCCGAGCCACGCCAAGCGGGTGAAGCAATATGCCGATCCGGTGCCGCTGTTCCAGCGCTATGGCGCAGAAGACCAGCTGACCGCGATGTACGATCCGGTCGTACAGCTGAAGAGCGGCGGCTATCTGGTCATCAACCCGACCGAAGCGCTGGTTTCGATCGACATCAACTCGGGCCGTTCCACCAAGGAACATGGCATCGAGCAGACCGCCGTTGCCACCAACCTTGAAGCTGCGCGCGAAATTGCCCGCCAGTTGCGCCTGCGCGACATGGCCGGCCTTGTCGTCATCGACTTTATCGACATGGAATACGGATCGAACGTCCGCAAGGTCGAAAAGGCGATGAAGGATGCGCTGAAGAACGACCGTGCGCGCATTCAGGTGGGCCGCATTTCGGGCTTTGGCCTGATGGAAATGAGCCGCCAGCGGCTGCGCACCGGCGTGCTTGAAGCAACGACGCGCGCCTGCCCGCATTGCGATGGTTCGGGGCTGGTGCGCACCGCATCGTCCGCCGGACTTTCGGCGCTGCGCATGATCGAAGACGAAGCCGCCAAGGGCAAGGGCAACGTGGTGTCGCTCTATGCAAGCCAGGAAGCGGCGATCTATGTGCTGAATGCCAAGCGCGCCGATCTGGCTGAAATCGAGGAACGCTATGGCGTTTCGGTGGAAGTGATCCCCGAAGGCGAGAACGAAGGCGCGAAGATGCGCGTCGCCTCGCGCGGGCCGAAGCCGGAGTTCGTGCCGCGCTTTGAACCGATTATCGAGCCTGAAGAGGACGATATCGTCGAGGAGGACTTCGACGAGGAAGAAGAAGTCGAAGAGCAGCCACGCCGTGGCAACCGCGATCGCAACCGCAACCGCAATCGTGGCGGCGAAGGCCGCAGTGAGCGTGGTGGCGATGACGCTGACGGTGAGGCAGATGCCGAGCGCGGCGCTGACGAAAGCGCCGCAAGCGCCGTCGTGGCCGCAGCCGTGACCGGCGTGACGAGAATGGCGAAGCTCAGACCAATGAAGGTGAAGGCGTTGAAGGCGAAGCTGCCGACTTTGCGGCCACCGGCGATGAAGCCGAGGGCAGCGAAGCAGAAGCCAATGATGCCGTTCACACCGACGAGACCGATGATGGTAACGACCGTGGGCCGCGCAAGCGCCGCCGCCGTGGCCGTCGCAAGCGTGGCGGTCGTGAAAACGGTGAAGGCGGCGTTGAGCAGGCCGAGGGTGAGCAGGCTGAAGGCGAAGAGGCCGATGCTGGTGAGCCGGAAGCTGCTGATGTGGCAGTGTCGGTTGATGCCGAGCCTGCGCCAGAGCCAGAGGTTGCGCCGGTAGCCGAAGAGGCTCCGGTCAAGCCGAAGCGCGTGCGCAAGAAGAAGGCCGATGCGGCTGTGGCAGAAGCGCCGGTTGCCGAGGAAGCCGTTGCGGCTGAACCGGTTGTGGCCGCAGAGGTGCCAGAAGTTGAAGCTCCGGCCAAGCCCAAGCGGGTGCGCAAGAAGAAGGCCGATGCCGAAGCACTGGCCGAGGTTGCGCCGGATGTGGCAGCGCCAGCGCCTGCCGAAGATGCGCCTGCGGCCGAGGCAGCGCCTGCCGAAGCAGTGGCGGAAAAGCCCAAGCGGGTGCGCAAGAAGAAGGCTGATGCCGTGGCGGCAGAAGCGGCTCCTGCAGAAGCGGTGACGGCTGAGGCTCCGGCAGCGGAGGCAGACGTTGCCGCCGATGCGGGCGAACCGGCAGCACCGCGCCGCGGCTGGTGGCAGCGCACGTTTGGCGACTGACCTGCGGTAGTCGGCAGTCGGCAAAGGACAAAAGGCCCCGTCAGTGATGGCGGGGCCTTTTCCTTTTGGTGAGTCAGGCAGGCTTGACGGCGGCGCCCCACTCCATCCACGCGGCCCATTTGGGCATGCCGTCCATGTATTTGTGATCGGAGCGGTCCACCTGGAAGCCTGCTGCGCGGACCGGCGCGGTGACGGCGCGGGTCAGGTGGCAGCCGCCCATCAGCGGCTTCCACAAGGGCTCGATCCGCCGCTGCCATCTGGCCACGCCGCCCTCGTCGCTAAGGCCATGTTCGAGGAACAGGAGCGTGCCGCCGGGCCGAAGGATGCGGCGCAGTTCGGACAGGACCTTGGCCGGATCATCGACCGAGCACAGCGTATAAGTGCAGACGGCGGTATCGAAGCTATTGTCGGAAAAGGGGATTTGCTCACCGATGCCCTCGCGGATATCGGCCTGCCAGCCCTTGAGTGCAGCGGCTTCACGCGCGTAATCGAGCAGTTTGCCTGACGGATCGATCCCTGCAAAAGCGGTGACGCGGGCGGGATCATAGAACGGCTGGTTGAGCCCGCCGCCGCAGCCGAGTTCGAACACGCGTCCCTTGGCTTGCGGCACGATGCCGCCGCGCAGTTCGGCAATGCCGGGCGCTCCACAGGCGCATTTGATCATGCGCGGTACGACGTGCGCGTTCCAGAGTGTCTTCAAGCCCATCACTTCCCCCATCAGTCGCGCCTATGCTGCGCTGGCGCGGGGGGTGGTGCAACCTTTGTTGAGGGGGCGTTTCACTGCGGTGCTGGTGCAGGGGCGGGTTTTGGGTATGGTCGGGGCTTGTCTTCAGACTTTCAGCCTAAGGTTTCAAACTAGCGATGAACGACAGTTCCCAGACGCTGGATACCGCGCTGCATGCCCGCCATGTGGCGATGATTGCGATAGGCGGGATCATCGGGGCGGGTCTGTTTGTGGGGTCCTCCACATCGATCAACCAGATCGGCCCGGCAGTGGTGGTCAGCTATGCGCTGGCGGGCGTGGTGATCCTGATGATCATGCGCATGTTGAGCGAGATGGCGATGCTCAATCCCGGCGCGGGATCGTTTACCGAACATGTGCGCATCGGCTTTGGCGAGACGTGGGGGCCGCTGGCGGGGTTCGTGACCGGGTGGCTCTACTGGTACTTCTGGGTGATCGTGGTGGCGATCGAGGCGATTGCCGGGGCGGCGATCATTGCGTTGTGGGTACCCTTGCCGGTCTGGCTGATCGGCAGCGTGCTGCTGGCGCTGATGACGATGGTGAACCTGTTTTCGGCGCGGTCCTATGGCGAGTTCGAGTTCTGGCTGTCATCGGCAAAGGTCGCCGCGATCATCGGGTTTATCGTGATTGCCGGGCTCTGGGCCTTTGGCGTGACATCGCCCGATGGACCGACTTTTGCGAATTGGACAGCGCACGGCGGGTTCGTGCCCAAGGGCTGGGGCGCGGTGATTGGCGGGGTGACGAGCGTGATCTTTGCGCTGTGCGGGGCCGAAATTGCGACTGTGGCCGCAGCAGAATCGCGCGCGCCCGCACAAGTGATCGCGCGCATGACCGGATCGGTCGCGCTGCGCATCCTGCTGTTTTACGTGGTGTCGCTGGCGCTGATCGTGGCGGTGCAGCCGTGGGATACGATCGAGCCGGGGCTTTCCCCCTATGCCAGTTCGCTGGGGCTGATGGGCATTCCGGCGGCCGAGGCGATCATGAACGTGGTGGTGCTGGTGGCGGTGCTATCGTGCCTGAATTCCGGGCTATACGTGACATCCCGCGCCTTATTCGGGCTGGCGCGGCATGGCGATGCGCCGCAGAGCCTGATCCGGCTGAACAAGCGCAAGGTGCCAGCCCGCGCGACGATCATTGCCAGCCTGTTCGGCTATGGCGCTATGGCGGCATCGGTCCTGTCTCCGGGCACGGTGTTCAGCTTTCTGGTGAGCGCTTCGGGCGCGCTGATGCTGGTGATTTACCTGATGGTGTGCCTTGCCCAGATCCGCCAGCGCCGGATCATCGAAGCCACGGCACCGGAGACGCTAGCTTTGCGGATGTGGCTGTTTCCGTGGCTGTCCTATGCCACCGTGGGGGCCATCGTGATCGTGCTGCTGGCGATGGCACTGGTGCGCGAGCTTCAGCCGCAGTTCATCGCCAGTGCGCTTACCGTCGTGATCGTGGCGGCCGCATGGTGGGCACTGCGGCGCAAACCTATGCGATAAGCGCGCGCCAATTTTGGTGTGGCGCAACGGCGGAAGGTTGGCATAATAGGTAGAGTTTGGCCTATAAGAGCCTGATTTAATAACTTTTTCGGAGATGATCGACCATGTCTGCCTGCCTGCTGGTTGCTGCCCTGACTATGGCCACACCCGCCGTTGCAGCACAGACAGCCCTCTCGCAGGCACCAACGCAGGCAGCGCCCGCAGCAGCACCGGACACAGACCTGCCCCCGGCAGTAGCGCTGATACTGGATACTGCGCTGCAATCGGGCGACGCCGCGCAATTGGATGCCGTTGTCCGCACGATCAAGAGCGCTTTGCCGCAGGCCGTGGCAGCCATTGATCTGCACATTGCGGTTTGGCCGAAGCGTGCAGATGCCCGTGCTTTGGCAGCGCTGACGGCGCCAGTGAATCTTGCCCCGGTACAATCGCCCGTGCCCCTGCCCGTGTCCACTCCTCTGCCGCAGAGGGCGGACGGCGGGGTCATTGTTGCCGCAGCGGTGAAGATCACCGGAGAGGGTGAAGCAGGCGCGTTCAAGAACACCGGGAATGCACCGGGTATCGGCTTGGTCGGTGGGTTCAAACTGCTGGCCGAAGGCCAGAACTGGCGCATCGGCACCGTAGCGCGCGCGGATTATCAGGAAACATCGGGGATCGTCACACGCGAACAGTATCGCTTTTCCGCTGAGCCGAACTACAAGTTCGACGAGCGTGGATACGTGTTCGGCCTTGGCCAGTACGAGCAGGACCGCTTTCAGGGCTTTGCATCGCGCTACAGCATTTCAGGCGGCCTTGGTTACAAAGTGCTGAACGCCGAATATGCCAAGATCAACGTGAAAGCCGGGCCCGCCTGGCGGGTAACCGAACCGCTTGAGGCAGAGCGGGAATCGGTGGTTGCAGGGCTGGCATCGCTGGAAGCCAAAGTGACCCTTTCGCCCGGCCTTCAATACTCGCAGGATGCCAGCATCTATTCCGATGCCACGGGCAGCACGTTCTACACATTGGCCGCGCTGGATTCAAAGCTGATCGGGAAACTGAAAGCTCGCCTGTCATACATGGTGCAGCACGAAACCGCACCCGAACTGGGGCGGCTTGGGACTGACACGACGAGCCGCCTGACGCTTGTTTATGGGTTTTAGAGCGGGATGACGCTAGACCGGGATGACATTGCATTGATCCAACACATGTCCCGTTCGTGTCGAGCGAAGTCGAGACACCGCGCAAAGTGTCTCGACTTCGCTCGACACGAACGGGACTTTTTCGGCTTAGTGTAAGGTCATCTGGCTCTGGAGCCGCCTCAGACTCAGCTCGCGGTGGTGCCCGGCGCGTGCTTGTTCATCAGATCGTATGACCGCTCATACCACTTGCTGCCCGGGTAGTTGGTGCCCAGCACGGCAGCGGCCTTTTGGGCTTCCTTGGGCAGGCCGAGCGAAAGGTAGCTTTCAACCAGGCGATACAGCGCTTCGGGTGCGTGGCTGGTGGTCTGGAACTTTTCGGCCACCGTGCGGAAACGCAGTGTTCCGGCCAGCCATTTGCCACTGCGCTGATAGAGCCGCCCGATTTCCATCTCCTTGCCTGCAAGGTGATCGTTGATCAGGTCGATCTTCAAGCGGGCATCGGCGGCATAATCGGTGTTGGGATAGCGGCGGACCAGCTCGTTCATCGCGGTCAGCGCTTGCTGCGTGATTTTCTGATCGCGCGTGACGTCAGAGATCTGCTCGTAGTAGCACAGGGCCACCAGATAATAGGCGTAAGGCGCGTCCTTGTTGCCGGGGTGGATCGACAGGAACCGCTGCGCAGACTGCACCGACTTGGGATAATCGCGCGTGACATAGTAGCTGAAGGCGGACATCAACTGCGCCCGGCGCGCCCATGGCGAATAGGGATGCTGGCGCTCAACCTCGTCAAACAGGGCCGCCGCCTGCTTGGAATCGCCCCGGTCCAGACGCTCCTTGGCTGCGGTGTAGAGCGTGTCCACATCGCGCGCGACATAGGCCACGTCCTTCTTCTTGTTCCCGCCGCCGGCACAACCAGCGGTCAGGCCGATGGCGAGAGTGGCAGCAGCGATAACGGCGAAGCGCAGGGGACGGTGCGGGGCAGGATGCGTCATGATGACCCTATAGCCAGCAGGTTCCTGAACGCCAAGTGAAGTTACCGGATTTTGCGCGAGTCAGCGCAATTCCCGTCAGGCTTCGGTAAAGGGCGGTTCCACATTGATCGGATCGGCCAGCGTAATGCGATCAAGGATCGCTGCCGTTTCATCGCGCAGTTGCAGCATCAGCCCGCGCAACCGGCATTCGGCTTCGGGCAGACAATTGTTGCAATGTTCATAAGCATTGCGGCTGGCGCAAGGGACCAGCGCCAAGCTGCCCCGGGTCAACCGAATGATATCGCCATAACGGATATCAACCGGGGCAAGCGCCAGTTCATAGCCGCCATCCCGGCCCCGGTGCGAGATGACTATCCCTTCGCGCGCCATTTCCGACAGGATCACGGTGAGGAATTTGCGCGGAATGTTCTGCGCTTCGGCAATCGCATCAAGCCGCACCGGCCCTTGCCCAACCGTATCGGCAAGATGCTGCAAGGCCCGGATCGTGTATCGCGTCTTTTGCGAGAGCATGCCCAACAAATGAACGCTCTCGCCGGAATGTCAATTCCAGCGGTAGAATTACCTGCGCCAGTTTGGCGTTAGCGCGAGATCCCTACGTGACGCACCTATGGGGCTATTTGCCCACAATCAGGCTTTCGGCAAAATCGAGGCGTGCGCGATAAGGATCTTCGGTGTGCTTTGCGCCGCTCTCGTCAATCAGCATGACCTTGGTATCGCCCGCTGTTGCGACAGGCCATGCGGGTGACGGAACGCCGGTTCTGGCAAAATTGACCCAGAGATCGTGCGTGCGCTGTGCGACGGTATCCTCGCCGGGCGCGCTGGCAGTTGGCTCAGTGCGGACCACAACGGTATCGAACACATAGGGAATTTCGCTGGCATGGGGTGCACCACCCATCACTGCCTTTACCTGCGGATGCGCATAGCCGAAGCGGAAATGATAGGCCGTATGCCCGCGCGCTGCCAGAGCGCGCGCGACGGCGCGGGCCGGTTCGATGAACATCCGGTCTGCGCTGGTCATCGTGGCAACGACTAGGCCGGGCGTCTTGCCGTCGGGATCATAGAGACGGCGGGCTTCTGCTGCGTTCGCCGCGTATTCGCCGAAAATTGCGGCCTTGTCGGTCGTCAGCGGAAAACCATCGGCAGAGTTCGCGCCGACCATGACCGGGACTTTGGCGTAGAGCCCAGCGTTGATGGCATCGATGCTGGACCCAAAGATGGTGCGGCCATCGATCATCGGGCCGGAGTAGCCGGGCTTGGTCATCGTCATCATCGACAGATCACCCGTAACCTTCTCCGCAGGAAGCGCCCGGAGCGCTGCAGCATCGAGGCCGGGGGCGAACTCTTCGCCCGCCTTTGCGGCACGGGCCATGGTGGGCATCGGCAAAGTCATGTCACGCCCGCCGCCGCTCTGGATGATGACCTTGTGGAACAGGCCGCGTGCCTCGGGCGCTTGGAGCAGCATGTGCATCGACATGCCGCCTGCGCTTTCGCCAAAGACGGTTACGTTCGCCGGATCACCGCCAAACGCGGCAATGTTTGCCTGCACCCATTTGAGCGCGGCGATCTGATCGAGAAAGCCGAAATTGCCCCCGAAGCCTTCGTCAGCGAGGGCCGGATGGGCGAAGAAGCCGTAGCGGCCAAGCCGATAGTTGATGCTGACCAGGACGATGCCATCGCGAGCAAAATTGTCTCCGGTATAGACGGCGGGTGACGTGCCGCCATTGACGAAGCCCCCGCCATGAACCCAGACCATGACCGGGAGCTTTGCCGCCACGCCCGCCTTGGCTGGTTTCCAGACGTTGAGATAAAGGCAATCTTCCGAAGGCTTTGTCCGGATCGGCGCGGCATCCGGCGGAAACGGGGCCTGTGCACAATCGGGTGCGAAATTGCCCGCATCGCGCGTGCCCTTCCACGGCTGCACGGGTTGCGGTGCCCGCCAGCGGTTTTCCCCCAATGGCGGTGCTGCATAGGGAACGCCCATGAACACGGCCACACCATTGCCCATATCGACGCCATGGAGCGCGCCCGAAGTGGTCTGTGCCTGTTGGGCAAGGGCCTGAACCGACAGCAGACTGGTGGATGCGGCGATACCGATCAAAGCCTTGCTAATCAGAGCCTTATCCATCCTTCATCCTTTTTGCGTCCGGCACAGGACTGAGCTGTGCCAATGCACCCGATCCTTGCCGCATGATTGGTAATTGCGCTGGATTTCAAGTGCCGGTCTGGGAAGAAGCCGTCAACCATGAGCGATCAAGCATGGCTACAGACATGAAAAAGCTGCGGCCACTGGTGCCGCAGCTTCTTCTCTGCATAATCACGTCTGAACTGCGCAGTCTTGCCAGATTTCAGTGCGCAGACTGATCCAGAAATGCGATCAGGTCTGCCCGATCCTGCGGGTTGGCAAGCGGCGGGAAGGCCATGCGATTGCCGGGCACGTATTTGGCCGGGCCCGCGAGGAACTGGTCAAGCGTGGCGGCATTCCACACCACGGCCTTGTCCTTGAGCGCTTGCGAATAGTTGAAGTTTGGCGATGTGCCCGAAGTCCGCCCGATCACACCTTTGAGCGATGGGCCGAGCCGCGTGGCGCCGGTGTTCAGGTCATGACAGGCTGCACAGCGCGCATAGACCGATTTTCCGCGCACCGGATCACCAGCAGCAGCTTGTGCCCCCGCCTGAGAGACTGCGCCTGCGACCATTGCGAGGCCAAGGGCACCAAACAGGGCAAGACGGTTCATCGGGTGTACTCCATCAATCACGCCAAAGGTATGGCATCTGCCGCATGTCTTCCCCCTGAACAGACGTGCGTATTCGTCAGGGCTTGGCAGGGGACAGCAAATAGAGCTTCATCAGGATCCGGAACAGCTCGGACTTTTCCCGCTGGGTCAGGCAAGCGGTCAGTTCTTCTTCGTGCTCGGCAATCAGCGTTCTGGCAGTGGCCAGGACTTCACGCCCGGCATCGGTGAGCCACAGCCCCCCTGCCCGGCGATCGAGCTTGGACGGCTCATTCACGATGAATTCGTTCTTGAGCAATTGCCGCACGAACTGATGCACGGTGGGGCGTTCGATCTGGAAGAATTTCGACAGATCGGTCTGCTTGACGCCCGGATTGGCGTTGATCAGCCACAGGATCGCGACCTGCTTTGGCGTGACGCTGAGCGGATCAAGCCGCTTTTCCGTACGGGTGACGAACAGGGTGTTGACGGTGCCGATATGCAGGCCGAGCACCGAATCAAGACCATCAAGATCAAGCTCCGGAACGGCAGACTGCCGGGATATTTCTGCCGTAGCCACGCAGGCGGCTCCTTCCAAATCGTAACGTCTTGCAATAGCTTTTCGCCATAGACCCTAATCAGGCCCGTGTGCGCTGCAAGATTGCATTAGTGAAACATGGCCATTTCTGCAAATCCTGCTGCACTGCGGGATGCACCCTTTTCAGGTGGGGCTGCACGAAGCCCTTGCGCTCAGGCCTCGACCGGGGCGGTAGTTAGGCCCAGCGCCGGGATACCGACCGAGCGTCTGCCGCCGTAATCGGTGCGCACCACGATCAGATTGCTCTTTTCGAGATGTTCAAGCAGGCGGCGGATGCGGCCTGAGGAGCGGGTACCGTAGATTTCGGCAAGGCGCTCGTCATCCGGGCATGGCGCGCCGTCTGCGGCGGCGCGGGCGAGCGTGAGGAACGGGGCGAGCAGATCGTCGGGCACGTCGCGGGCGATGCGCAGCAGGTCTTGCCATGCGGGCGCGGTGTCGTCGGTGATCCCGGCCACGGCCATGGCGAAACGGCGGCGGAACGCGGTCAGGTCCATGCCGGGCAGGATGCGCAGCATGCGGCAGCGGACGGTGAAATCCTGATAGAGCTGCGCGGTGGGCTGGAACGTGCAGTCTGGCTCCTGCGCCATTTCGGCGAGGATCGAGGCGATGCTGGCGGCGGTTTCCTCGGCTTCGAACAGGCTAGGGGCGACGGGGGGTTCGACCTGTTCGGCGGCGGGGATGAAGCCTTCGATCTGGCCCAGCAGTTCGCCTGCTTCGACCGGGGCCAGTTCGGGCTCGGGCGGACGCGGCGGCGGTTCCATGGCCAGCGGTTCTGCCAGCAATAGCGATTCCATTTCGGCCCCGCCGGCATTGGGGAGCGGCATCAGGCCTTGCACCACGTTGCGCGCGCGGGTTTGCACGTCGGCGATGCGCACGCTGATCGGGCGGCGGGAGATGGCCGGGCCGAGGCCGATGAAATGCCCGCGTTCCAGATCGCGGATCGCTTCGGCCTGCTTGCGCTCCATGCCCAGCAGGTCGGCGGCGCGGGCCATGTCGATATCGAGGAAAGTGCGGCCCATCAGGAAGTTGGAGGCTTCTGCCGCCACGTTCTTGGCCAGCTTGGCAAGGCGCTGCGTGGCGATGACACCGGCAAGGCCGCGCTTGCGGCCACGGCACATCAGGTTGGTCATGGCCGCAAGGCTGAGGCGGCGCACTTCGTCCGACACATCGCCAGCGGCGGCGGGCGCGAACATCTGCGCCTCGTCCACCACGACCAGCGCGGGATACCATTCCTCGCGCGGGGCATCGAACAGGGTGTTGAGGAACACGGCGGCGCAGCGCATCTGCGCTTCGAGTTCCAGCCCATCGAGCGTGAGGATCACTGAGGCACGGTGTTTGCGGATGCGGGCGGCGAGCTTGGCGATTTCGGGGCCATCATAGGCCGAGCCATCGACCACCACGTGCCCAAAAACATCGGCCAGCGTGACAAAATCGCCCTCAGGATCGATCACCACTTGCTGGACGATGCTCGCGCTTTCTTCGAGCAGACGGCGCAACAGGTGCGATTTGCCCGACCCGCTGTTGCCCTGCACCAGCAGGCGGGTGGCAAGCAGTTCTTCGACGTCGATCCGGACAGGGGCGCCGGACCGGTCGGCACCGATGACGATAGTTGCGCTCACGGCTGCGTCTGTGACGCAGGAGGGCGGAGTCGGCAAGGCTAGGGCGCGGCGATTTCCCCGGCCTTGTGGGCGCGGTTGCGATGAGAAGAGACCAACCGTCATCCTGAACTTGTTTCAGGATCCATTTTTCCGATCAGACAGCAGTCTGTGCCCACAAATGGACCCTGAAACAAGTTCAGGGTGACGGGGTTCTCTTGGATCGACACCAACGCAAAAGCGGCGACAGGGCGCGAACCCTGCCGCCGCTCCTGCGACCCGAAGAGCCGAGGGGGCAGTCTCTCCGGGGAAACTCTAGCGTAGCCGATCAGCCGTGGCGGATCAGCCGTGGCGGATCAAATGGTCAAACGCAGACAGGGCCGCTTTTGATCCCTCGCCCATCGCAATAATGATCTGCTTGTAGGGCACAGTGGTAACGTCCCCTGCCCCGAATACGCCCGGGACATTGGTGGCACCGCGTGCATCGACTTCGATTTCGCCGCGTGGTGACAGCCCAACGGTATCCTTGAGCCATTCGGTGTTGGGCACCAGGCCAATCTGGACGAAAATGCCTTCCAGTTCGACCGTGTGCAGTTCTTCGGTGGTCCGGTCCTTGTAGACCAGCGCCGTGACCTTGGAGCCATCGCCCAGCACTTCAGTTGTCAACGCCGAGGTGATGATCGTGACGTTGGGCATCGAGCGCAGCTTGTCCTGCAGCACGGCATCGGCGCGCAGCTGGCTGTCGAATTCGATCAGCGTCACGTGCGCAACGATCCCGGCAAGGTCGATCGCCGCCTCGACGCCCGAATTGCCGCCGCCGATCACCGCGGTGCGCTTGCCCTTGTACAAGGGGCCATCGCAGTGCGGGCAATAGGCGACGCCCTTGTTGCGATATTCCTCTTCGCCGGGCACGCCCATCTGCCGCCAGCGCGCGCCGGTGGAGAGGATCAGCGTCTTGGTCTTCAGGCTTGCGCCGTTCTCCAGTTTGATCTCGTGCAGACCGTCTTCGCCTGCAGGCACCAAGGCGGTCGCCTTTTGCAGGTTCATCACGTCGACTTCGTAGTCCCTCACGTGGGCTTCAAGCTGGGCGACCATCTTGGGGCCTTCGGTGTGCTGGACCGAGATGAAGTTTTCGATGCCCATCGTATCGAGCACCTGCCCGCCGAAACGCTCTGCCACCACGCCAGTGCGGATGCCCTTGCGCGCGGCATAGATCGCAGCGGCTGCGCCAGCGGGGCCGCCGCCGACGATCAGCACTTCGAAAGGCTCCTTGGCCGCGATCTTTTCAGCCGCGCGCGCCGTGGCGTTCGTGTCGAGCTTGGCCACGATCTGCGCGAGGTCCATGCGGCCTGAGCCGAAGGGCTGGCCGTTCATGAACACGGTGGGCACAGCCATGATCTGGCGGCGCTCGACCTCATCCTTGAACAGCGCGCCATCGATGGCGACGTGCGTGATGTTCGGATTGAGCGCGGCCATCATGTTCAGCGCCTGGACCACATCCGGGCAGTTCTGGCAGGTGAGCGAGAAGAAGGTCTCGAAGTGCAGCGGGCCTTCAAGAGCGCGGGCCTGATCCAGCAATTCGGCATCTTCCTTGGGCGGGTGACCGCCGACATGCAGCAGCGCCAGCACGAGCGAGGTGAATTCGTGCCCCATCGGCAGGCCTGCAAACACCGCTTCGGCCCGGCCCTCATCGGCGCGGATGGCAAAGCTGGGGGTGCGCTCGTCCGCACCATCGAAGCGCGCGGAGACCTTGTCTGACAGCACCGCGATTTCTTCGAGCAGCGCGCGCATCTCGGCCGATTTGGCGCTGTCATCCAGCGTCGCGACCAGTTCGATCGGGCGCCGCAGATTGCCTAGATAGGCCTTCAGCTGGGCGGTGGCGTTGGCATCAAGAACGGGCATTTTGCAAACCTTTCGGGCATACAGAGCCGCGCGTCACCGGCTGGTCGGCGCACGGGGGATCATCAGAGCGTGTGATCGGGCATCGTGGAACCGGCGGGCTGCCCTTGGTTGGCACAGCCCGTCCGGGAGGGTAATGGCAGAAAGATCAGCCCCACGCGGCGATCTTCCTGCCACGTAACATCAGATCTTGCCGACGAGGTCGAACGAAGGAGCCAGCGTTTCGCCGCCTTCTTCCCACTTGGCCGGGCACACCTGGCCGGGATTTTCGCGCCAGTACTTGGCAGCCTTGATCTTGCGCAGCAGTTCGGTGGCGTTGCGGCCCACGCCTTCTGGTGTGATTTCGACCAGCTGGATCGTGCCGTCGGGATCGGTCACGAAGGTACCACGGTCTGCAAGGCCAACGCCTTCGCGCAGGATGCCGAAGTTGTTCGAGATCGTGTGGTTCTGGTCACCCAGCATGTAGTAGTTGATCTTGCCGACGGCTGGCGAGCTGTCGTGCCATGCCTTGTGGCTGAAGTGCGTGTCGGTGGATACCGAATAGACTTCAACGCCGAGGCCCTTCAGCTCGTCATAGATGTTGGCAAGGTCTTCGAGTTCGGTCGGGCAGACGAAAGTGAAGTCGGCCGGGTAGAAGAAGAACACGCCCCACTTGCCCACAACATCGGCATCGCTGACATCAACGAACTTGCCCTGATAGTAAGCAGTGGCCTGGAATGGCAGCAGCTTGGTTCCGACGATCGACATAGACTCAGGTCCTTTTGCGGTTGGATTGGGAAACCGGATTGTGAGGCTGGAAGTAGTGCATGGCAGGGCGAATTTCCAATGAGCAATTCCGCCCTGTTTGATTGACTATATCGATCAATAGAGCAGTTTTCCGCACAATTTCAGCAAACCGAGCCTGCGCCTGTCCTTTTGGGCAGGGCCGTCGGAACACGACGGCGCTTTGCCAATTGTATCGCCGAACCGACGCGCAACGGCGGGTTTTGCAGCTGCATGCATTTTTTGCACAGGTTGTCGCAATTTCTGCACTTGAAGTTTCCAAGGCGTGGAACCAAGTAGCAAATCGAAACGGAACGATTTCGTTCAATTATTTTGACTGGACCTTGAGATGGCTGCCGCAACCGATCTTGCCCCTGATTCATCCGCACCGGCAAAAGACGAAGGCCGCAAGAAGGCCATTGGCCGCATTGCCGTCGTGGCTTTGGGCGCGGGCGCGCTGTACGGGGCGTGGTCACTGTATGATTACCAGACCGTTGGCCGGTATATGCAGGAGACCAATGACGCCTATGTGAAAGCAGACGGCGTGACGATCAGCTCCAAACTTGCGGGCTATGTCCGCAAGGTGGAGGCGCAGGAAAACCAGAGCGTCAGCAGTGGCGCATTGCTGGTACAGATCGATCCGACCGATTTCGACACGCGCCTTGCGCAGAGCAGCGCGCAAGTGGACGTGGCGCGTGCGACCGAAAATGCCGCGCGCGCGGCAATTGCCGAGGCCCGCTCTGCCACCGGGCAAGCGCGGGCGGCGCTCGATGCGTCATTGCGTGAGCTGGCTTATCTCAACGGCGAAGTTGCCCGCATGCGCCCGCTGGTGGCAAGTGGCGCGGAGCCCAAGCAGGCGTTCGATCAACTGATTGCCAACCGTGACAAGGCCGCGTCCGATGTTGCCGCCAAGCGCGCCGGGCTTGCCGCAGCGACGGATCGCGTGGCCAGCGCCGAGGCGCAGGTCGGCCAGAGCACCGCCCAGATCCGGGCTGCACAGGCCCAGCGCGAGGCTGCCAGCGTTGATCTGGCCACGACGCGCATCACTGCGCCGATTGGCGGCAAAGTGGGCAATTCCACCGTCCGCGTGGGCCAGTTCATCCAGCCCGGCCAGCGCCTGATGACCATCGTGCCGACCGAGGCGATCTATGTTGAGGCAAACTTCAAGGAAACCCAGATCGGCCTGATGCGGGCCGGACAGCCGGTGACCGTCCACGTAGACGCCCTGCCCGATGTCGATTTCCGTGGCGTGGTGGAGAGCATCACGCCGGGCACGGGCGCGAACTTTTCATTGATCCCGCCGCAGAATGCGACCGGCAACTTCACCAAGATCGTGCAGCGCGTGCCGGTGCGCATCCGCCTGAACGCCGGGCCGGAATCGCGCAAGGTGCTGGTGCCCGGCCTGTCGCTGTCAGTTGAGGTTGATACCCGCGCCGCCAAGGCCTCGCTCGATGCGATCCGCAAGGAACAGGAACGGGTCTCGGCCAAGTGAGCAGCGCTGCAACCCTTGATGGCGCAGCGGTGGGAGCACCGCCGCCTGCCACAGGCAAAGCGGATATAACCGCGTGGCTCGGCGTGGCCGCAGGGGCCATCGGTTCACTGATGGCCACGCTGGATATCTCCATCGTCAACGCATCGCTTCCCACTATTCAGGGGGAAATCGGCGCATCGTCGAGCGAAGGGACGTGGATCGCGACCGCCTATCTGGTGGCCGAAATCATCATCATCCCGCTGACCGGGTGGCTGGAGAGGGTGTTCGGCCTGCGCCGGTTTCTGATGATCGCCACGATCCTGTTCACGATCTTCTCGATCATCTGCGGGCTGTCCACCTCACTCACGATGATGATTCTGGGCCGCGTGGGCCAGGGCTTTACCGCAGGCGCGATGATCCCCACCGCGCTCACCATCATCGCCACGCGCCTGCCGCCGCAGCAGCAGCCCATCGGCACCGCGCTGTTTGGTCTGACCGTGATCATGGGCCCGGTGCTGGGGCCGCTCGTCGGCGGGTGGATTACCGAGAATTTCAGTTGGCACTATGCCTTCTTCGTCAACGTGCCGATCAGCATCATCTTGATGACGCTGCTCTATATCGGCCTGCCCAAGGGCAAGATGCAGCTGGGTGAGCTGATCAATGCCGATTGGCTGGGCGTGATCGGCCTGGTGCTGGGGCTTGGCGGCATCACCATCGTGCTGGAAGAAGGGCACCGCGAGCAATGGTTTGACTCCGCGCTGATCTGGCAGTTGAGCGCAGTGACGCTGCTGGGCTTCATCATGATCGGCGTCGGCCAGTTCACGGCCCGCCGCCCGGTGATCAAGCTCGCGCTGCTGCGCAACCGGGCCTTTGCCGCCGTCTTTGCACTCGCCTTCGTGCTCGGCTCGGTCATGTTCGGGACGGCTTATGTCATCCCGCAGTTTCTGGCGGCCGTTGCCGATTACAACGCCTTGCAGGCCGGCAAGATCGTGTTCCTTTCGGGCATTCCGGCGATGATGATGATGCCGCTGTTCCCGATCCTGATCTCCCGCGTCGATCTGCGGCTGATCGTGGGCACCGGCATGTTTTTGCTCGCGATGTCCTGCTATCTCGACATCACGCTGACCGCGCAATCGCGAGGCGATGACTTCGTGGTGACGCAGTTGATGCGCGGCCTTGGCACCGTGTTCTGCATGATGTTCCTCAATCAGGCGGCGATCAGTTCGGTATCGCGCGATGAGGCAGGCGATGCGGCAGGTCTGTTCAATGCGGCGCGCAATCTGGGCGGCTCGATTGGGCTTGCGGCGCTGGCCACCTTGCAGGATGAGCGGTGGGAGTTTCACCGCTGGACCATCCACAGTTCGCTGAGTGCCAACAGTGTGCAAGTGCAGGACTGGGTCAGCCAGCAGGCGATGACCTATGGCGGAGGGTCGGACGGCATGGCCGCCGCGCTTCGCTCGCTCGATGGCATGGTCATGCGCGATGCGCTGGTGATGGCTTTCAACGATGATTTCCTCGCGCTGACGATTGGCATTGTGCTGGTCGCGCCGCTCGTCCTCTTCCTTCGCCCGCTTCCCAAGGGCTACCACGCAAAGGCTGCACACTGATGCTCCGCTCCTCGTCCTTCCGCCGCGCCACGGGTGCCACATTGCTGGCGGCCCTCTTGGCAGGCTGCACCACTGTCGGCCCGAACTATGCCGGCGCGCCCGATGCGGCACCCCAAGCCGCCGCGCGCGGGGGCTTCATCCGCGCTGACGGCAGTGCCAATCCTGCCGCCCCTTCCCCGCGCTGGTGGGAAAGCCTTGGCGATCCGGTGTTGAACCAACTGGTCGATCTGGCGCTGGCCGATTCCCCCTCGATTGCCGCTGCCAACGCGCGCGTCGCCCAATCGCGCGCATCGCTGGCCGCAAGCCGCACGGCGGTGCTGCCTACGATCAACACATCGTTTGCCGCGCCCTATATCAACGTGCCGGGCAATCTGCTGGGCGAAGGCAGCGGGCGGGACGAGATCAACGCCTACAATCTGGGCTTTGACGCATCGTGGGAAATCGATCTGTTTGGCGGCACCCGCCGCAAGGTTGAGGCCGCGACCGCCCGCGCCGAAGCGGCTGAAGCGGGCGCTGCCGATGCGCGCGTTACGCTTTCTGCCGAGATCGCGCGGGCCTATGTCGGCCTGCGCGCACGGCAAGCGATGAGGGGATTGCAGCAGCGTCAGGCAGAAATTGATCGCGCGCTGGTGGAACTCGCGCGCCAGAGGTTTGCTGCGGGCACGACCGCGCAGCAGCCGGTCAACGCAGCTGAGGCACAGGCCTTTGCCAGCGAGGCGGACCTTGCTCGCAGCGAGGCCGAGATTGCGGTGCTGATCGATCAGATCGCAGTGTTGGCGGGCAAGGAGCCGGGTGCGCTCGACAGCCTGCTGACGGCGCCCGCCCCGGTGCCGCTGCCCCCGGCGCAAATCAGCATCGGTGATCCGGCGCTGCTGTTGCGCAGCCGCCCCGACATTCGCATGGCCGAGCGCCAGCTTGCCGCCGCCAATGCCGATATCGGCGCGCGCATGGCCGACAAGTTCCCGAAGATCTCATTCCTTGGCCTGCTGGGCCTTGGGGGGCAGAACATCGGCGATGTGTTGGACCCCGGCAATATCGTCGGCATTGCGCTGCCGCAGCTCAAATGGAACCTGTTTGACGGTGGCCGGGCCGATCGTCAGGTCGAAGTTGCGCGCGGCGCGAGCGCAGAGGCCGAAGCGAATTATCGCAATGCCGTGCTGCGCGCGCTGCAGGACGCCGAAGGTTCGCTCGCCCGGTTTGGCGGCCAGCGCATCGCCTTGGGCAAGGCACTCGATGCTGAAACGCGCGCGCGCCGCAATGTTGATCTGCAGCAGCAACGCCTTGATGCGGGCCGCATTGCCCGGACCGACCGGCTGGATGCAGAGCGGCAGGCCTTGCAACTGTCCATGGCCGCTGCGTCAGCGAAAGCCGAACTTGCGACCGGCTTCATCGCGGTGGAAAAGGCGCTCGGTCTTGGGTGGCAAGCAGCGGCACCGGATAAATGAGACCGTTTCGCCTATTTTATAGGTTATTGACTCTGCCACTGGCTGAGGCACTCTGTTCCCATAATAGCTCGTTTGAACGAGGATATGGGAACGATGCGCTGGTTTACGGATGCAGGGGCGCGCCTGTGGCAGGCCTACTGCGAAGGATTGGAAATGTCTTGCCCGGTTCACAACCGCATGGCCGACGCTTTGGCAGAGCGTCTCTGCGAGCGGGACCGCAATCATGACCTCACCCACCGAAGCGAAGAGCAACGGTCTTCCACGCTCCATTGATATCACCGATTTGCATCTGGCTGAGGCTTCGAGCGCCGACAAAGGTCTGAACTGCGCGACAAGTGCATCTGGACCGGGAACGGCTGAAAGCGATTCTGGTCACCAAGATTCTGGCCACAACAGGGCGACCACGATCAGCCGGCGTGGTCGCCCTTCGCTTGAAGAGGCGCAGCGCCTGCCGCAGCGCATTCTTGAGGCCGGGTGGGACGTGCTGCGCGAACACGGCTTTGAGGCTTTTACCTTTGATCGCGTTGCCCGCCATGCCCACATCGGCAAGGCCACGATCTACACCCGGTTTGGCAGCAAGCGCGAATTCTTCGATGCGCTGCTGGCGTTGAAAACCACTGAGCGCAGCCTGAAAATCCTCGCGATTGGTGCTGGCCTTCCTGCGGTGGAGGCGTTCTGCCTGCGGGCGGCGGCGGTCATGGAAGTCCTGCAATCCACCGATGGGCTGATGATGGAACGGCTGGTGGATTGGTGCGATCAGGAGTTCGGGGACAGCCAATATGGCTATCGCCATGCCATGTATGCCGAAGCCATTGAAAGCGTTTCAGCCGAATTGTCCAACATCGCAAAAGAGCAGGATCTGGCGCTCGCTCAGCCGGACCTTGCCGCACGCTTCTGGATCGAGGGCATTCTGGGCCATGTGCGCATGGCCGGAGCGGCTCCCCCGCCCGAACGGGAGGAAAACGAACGCTGGGCGCGGGCCTATTCGGAGTTTTTCTTTGCCGGCCTGCGCAGTTCGGACAGCCTTACTTGCGTCTCGCCCGAAAGCTGAAGTCGATCCCCACCGCATCCTTCAATTGATCAGTGGCCGACCATTCAGCCTCGCCCACCCCGAAGGCAAGCCGCTGCAGGCTCGCGCTCCCATTGGCCGTAGCCGTATCACCAGTGATTTTCAGGCTGAAGCGCAGGGCAACCGGCCTGCTCTTTCCATGCAAGGATAGCGTGCCATTGGCGACATAGCGATCAGGGCCAGCCTCGCGGATCGCGGTGGAGACGAACTGCGCGGTGGGATGGATTGCCACGCCGAAGAAACTGTCGCTTTTCAGCATGTAATCGCGCTGGCTGTCGCCGCTTTCAACCGAGGCAAGGTCTATCGTGGCCCGGATCGATGAACCGGCCAGATCCTGAGGATCGAACACGATCTTGGCGTCCCATCGCCCGAAGGAGCCCTCTATCGCATCGCCACTGTAATCGGCGGTAAAGCCAAGCCGCCCGCCCTTTTCCAGCGCCCATGGGCTGGCCTTGGCGGTTGTTGCAGCCTCCTCGGAAGCGGCAGGCGCGGGCTCTTCGGCGCTGGCGCTGGCTTCGGGGGCGCTGGCGCTGGCTTCGGGCAAAGGGTCTTCGAATGCCGTTGCGGTCGATGCTTCGGTGACCGGTGCAGCAACAGGCGCAGCAAAGGTCATGCCTCTGCCGGAAACCAGTGCTGCAAATCCGGCGACCACGGCCAAAGCCGCGGCCATGCTGATGCCGGAACGGCTGGCGATCGCCTTCGGCAGCATTCTGCCGATAACGTCCTCCCGCTTGAAATGGTGATAGAGCGCGCCCGCGACATGCAGCAGCACCAACGCAAGCGTCATCGGCCCCAGCAGCCCATGCAGCACCTCGGCCGGTTCGTGCAAGGCCTGCCCGACCGGGAGATCGGGCCATGGCACCACCCCGAACAGCATCGTCTGCAATCGCACTTTTGCGGTTGAAACGATTACCCAGCCTGTGATCGGCCCGCCGATCATGATCGCATAGAGCAGGACATGGACCGCGCGTGCTGCCAGCATCTGCACTTTGCCATCTGGCACCGGCGCGGGACGGGGGCGGGCGAGCCGAACGCCCAGCCTGAGCACGCTCAACAACAGGATCGTGATGCCAACCGATTTGTGGAACTGATACCCGGCAAACTGCGCCACGCCCTTTGGCAAATGCTCAAGCCCGCCGCCAAGCCCGACCTGAAACAGCAGCAAAATCGCCAAAATCCAGTGCAGCGCGATGGCAGCAGAGGCATAGCGCGAGGGGGAAATGGCCGTCATCGGAAGCCTTCACGAAAAATTATCGACGATTGTATCAGTTACGACGAGTGGCATACCGGCATCGACCAGCGCAAGGCATGTTCCTTTTACTTGTCATGCAGGATCGCTACGTTCGCTTTCATAGTTTCAACGGGAGTCCAACATGTCCAACAGCCCCTGGGCCCACAGCCGCAGTGCCTCCATCGCCGATGACATTGATTTCGAGATCAAGGGGCAGGAGCTGCAGTTCCTCGAAATCGAACTCGATCCTGGTGAGAGCGCAGTGGCCGAAGCAGGCGCGCTGGTGTGGAAGGATGCCGCTGTCGGCATGACCACAGTGTTCGGGGATGGCAGTGGTGCCGATCAACAGGGCGGGTTCATGGGCAAGCTGCTGGGCGCGGGCAAACGTCTCGTCACGGGCGAAAGCCTGTTCACCACGGTGTTCACGCACAATGGCCATGGCAAGGCCCGCGTGGCCTTCGCCTCGCCCACCCCCGGCGCCATCCTGCCGATGAAGCTCTCGGACGTGGGCGGGACGCTGATCTGCCAGAAGGACAGCTTCCTTGCCGCCGCGCGCGGCGTGTCGATTGGCGTGGCGTTCCAGCGCAAGGTGATGACCGGTCTGTTCGGCGGCGAAGGCTTCATCATGCAAAAGCTTGAAGGCGACGGCTGGGTCTTCGTGCAGATGGGCGGCACCATTGTCGAACGCGAACTTGGCCCCGGCGAAGAGCTCCACGTCGATACCGGCTGCTTGGCCGCCTATACGCCTTCGGTTGATTTCGATCTGGTCACGGCAGGCGGCGTAAAGTCGGTGCTGTTCGGCGGCGAAGGCCTGTTCTTTGCGCGCCTGCGCGGCCCTGGCAAAGTGTGGATTCAATCGCTGCCGTTCTCGCGTCTGGCTGGACGCATGATGGCCGCTGCCGGATCGCGCGGCGGACAGAACCGCGGTGAAGGATCGATCCTTGGTGAATTTGGCGATTTCATTGGCGGAAATAACTGAATTATCGGATCAGGGGCCGGTGTGCAAAACCACCGGCCCCTGAGAACTCAAAACGCCTTGCGCAAGGTGAAGCCCCAGGTGCGCGGATCGCCCGGCAGCCCTGCAATCAGCCCGGTGTTGCCCGGCCCGACGAACAGCTGTTCAAAGTAATTCGCGTCAAACGCATTGCGCACCCAGCCATAGATGTCGAAACCATTATCCGTGCGGAAACCGGCGCGGAAGTTTGACAGCGCATAGCCATCGACATTGGTATAGATCGAAGGCGTAGGGTTTGAAGAGAAGCCCGACCGATAGCTGCCATCATAGCCGAAGTAGATCTGCCCATCCTGCTTCAGGAAGGAGACGGGCGCATTCGCTTCAAAGCCGAACGAGAACGACCACTTTGAAACGCCCGGCAGGCGCTGGCCGGAAATGTCGCAGTTAGCGGGGCTCAGCGCGCCCGGTGTGCCAGCAGCACCCGGCGCTTGCGTGCCCGTTGCCACGGTTCCGCCTGCAAGCTCTGGCGGGCATGGCGCATCAACAAACTTGCGATAGGTCGCATCGGTATAAGCCGCGTTGGTATAGGCGTTGAACCGATCGCTCGGCCGGATCGAGAAATCCGCTTCGAACCCCTGCGAACGAACCGCTTCGGCATTGGCGAGGTATCCGCGCAACACGCCAAACTGGCCGTTGTTCACGTTCGCCTGATAATCATTGATATCCGTGCGGAAGGCCGAAAGATTGAAGATCGCGCCGATGCTGCGCAGTTCGGTCTTTATGCCCAATTCGTAGTGGTTGACCGATTCCGGCTTCACCGTGGCCGTGCCCAGCAGCGGGTTGTTCTGCGCATCGGTCGGCACGCCGTTCTGGTTGATTCCGCCCGATTTGAACGACTTGGCATAAGTCGCATAGGCAAGAACGCCGTCCGCCATCTTGTAGCTGGCCGTGAAATCAAAGCTGAAGTTCCAGTCGCTGAACTTCGGGGCGATTTCCTGCGGGGTAAAGATCGCCAGCTGCGCCGTCTTGGTGGCACTGGTCGTCCCGTCGAGCAGAATCTCGGTGCCAGCCCCGGTGAATACGCGACGCTGGTAGAAGCCGTCCTTCTTGTCATAGTTCAGGCGCACGCCGGGTTGGAGGGTCAGCTCCGGCGTAACCTTCCAGCTGGCCTGACCATAAAGCGCAAGACTGGTGTTCTTCAGAAACTGCGTGTTGCGCGCGGTCAACCCATCCAGCACGTTGGAATTGTAAAGCGCATTGGTGGGGGCCAGATTCCATCTGGTCGACGCAGAGCCGTGCGATTCCGTGCCTTGCGTATCGATGCGCTGGTAGAAGCCGAACGCTCCCACCACGAAGTCAAACCTGTCGCCGCTATAGTTATAGCGCAATTCCTGTGTGTACTGGTCCTGCTGCGAAGGGTTTTGCGATCGCGTGACGATGGGCAGACCGGTAAAATCGCGGTCGTTCTGTGGCAGCCAGTCCCAGAACCGCCACGCGGTGACAGAGGTCAGCGTGCCCTGCCCCAGATCCCACTTCACCTTGATCGATGCGCCGCCAATCTTGTTGCCCGCCTGCAGCGCGGCATCCAGATCGGTCACCCGGTCAAACGGTTTGGTGCTGGCAGGAGCATAGCCTTGCGCTGCCGCAAGCGCTGCAAACTGGCGGTTCAGCGCGCGCTGCGTCAACCCCGTGCGCACAAACACCGAGCCGCAGCACACGGCATCCTGCTCGCTATAGTCGCCCGCCAGCGTGATGCTGAAAACGTCGCTGGGCTGGAACAGCAATTGTCCGCGCAGGCCCAAGTTGTCCTGGCTTTGGATCCACTGCTGCGAGGTAACATTGTAGATCGTGCCGCGCCGGTTGGTGGACGACACCGCAAAGCGTGCGGCCAGCGTGTCTGTGATCGGACCGGATACGGCCGCTTTGGCTTGCACGAAGTTCAGATTGCCCACGCTTGCTTCGGCCCGTGCTTCGAAATCGAACGTTGGCTGATTGGTGGTGATGTTGATCGCGCCCGCCGTGGTGTTCTTGCCATAGAGCGTGCCCTGCGGACCGCGCAGCACTTCGATCTGCTTCACATCGAGGAAATCGAACGTGGCCGACGCCACGCGGGAGTTGTAGACATCATCGATGTAGATGCCCACGCCCTGCTCGATCCCGTCGTTGGTCAGCCCGAATGGCACGCCCAGCCCGCGGATGTTGACCGCCGTGTTGCGCGGGTTCGAGGAGTAGAACTGCAAGGTGGGCGTCAGTTGCTGCAGGCGGCCCACGTTGAAGCTGCCGGTGCTGTCAATCTGATCGCCACCCACAACGGAGATCGCGAGCGGCACATCCTGCGCGGTCTCGGCCCGGCGGCGCGCGGTGACGACGATCGTGCCGGAATCGTTCGCGCCGGTGCCGACAGACGTTTCCTGCGATTGCGGGCCGTCTGTCTCGGCAAGAGCGGGTGCCGACGCTGCAGTTTCAGCAAATGCGCTGGATGAAAGGAAGGCAAGAGGCGTGGCCCCTGCCAGAAGCAGAACACGGAAAGTCATCGCAGAACCTCATGGTTTCCAAAAGCGATGCCTCCGGTGGTCCGGTCAGCGGCTGTCTGGTTGGTTTTATTGAATTGTTGAAATGTCGTTGCCGTGTTTTCCGATCAGCTTGGCTTGATCCGTCGCTTTTCGGTCACGTCGATCTGGACCACCCGCCCCTCATGGACAGTCAGTTGGATCGAGCCGAATTTCAGACCGGTGAGCGCTTCGCGCACACTGGCAAGGCTCTCCTCGATCTGGTTTTCAGGAGGGCCGAAGCGCGGCCTCCCGCCATCATCATTTTCCGCCATCAATGGATCACCCCTGTTGCTGGCGATTCGCGGTATCGCCGTGCATTCCTATAAACTCAACAATTTCGATAGACATTAAAATTGCACTATGCCGGAACCAAGCAGATCTTTCAGGCTGTAGATTTTGACATAGGGCAGCAGGTGAGAGTGCATGCGCTCACACTCACCCACCATGGCTGACTTTAAACTCTATTTATTTGATAGACTATGTGCGCGCGACAAGCTGCGCGATTTGTAGGGTAGATTGAAGATAGAAGTCGTGCTTTACAGGATAGGGTGCCCAGGATGCGTCGGGAGGGGATTGGGCCTGCCCTTTTGAAACTCAGGAAGATACCACCAGTTTCAGGTGTCCGCGACTGCGCACCTGATCTGCCGTGGGAACAAGGCACGCCCGCAGGCAATCAACCGCCATGGCCAGATGCAGCGCGGCCATAGCTTCCCCATGCTGGTCCAGATCATCCAGCGCGCCGGAAAGGGCTTCGAACACTTCTTCGAGCGGTCTTGCTGCTGTTTGCATGGCGCCAAGTCATCCTACTTCCGAGCGGTGGAGCTAATCGCGAACCCTTACTGGCTCCACTTGCCGCCCTGTGATCGAAGCGAAGTGGTAACCGAGTTGCACGAGAGCGAAAGGGAAGAATGCACCGCTTATGAGCAAACCGTTTGCTGCCATTCTGGCAGAAATGCGGGGCCTTGCGTAATATCACTTACAACACTGTAGGTTAGCTACTGGCCAACCCGGCAGGCACCAGAACTACGCTTACCAAAGCCTGGCGCAAAATCGGTTCCAATTTGGCCGAACCGTCAAAAAGCCCGAAATCACGAGCGCAATTGGCATTTGAAAAGCCAAATTGTGATGCGAATCACACCTTATGCGATGCCCGATTTTTCCAAGCAGACCCGGTCCGGGCAACCGATCACGCAAGGTATTTGCGCATCAAAGGTAAACGGTTGCTAATCCACCAAACCGGAACATATCGCTGGGCTCAGCGCGTCTGGTAGAAGTTCCGGAATTCCTCTGGCGCACCGCATTTGCGGATGGCCGTATCCACATGGCGACGGCGCTCTGCCACCAGCGACGCAGAGGTCAAGGCAAAGGCCCGCTCGCGCCGCACTTCGGCCGCCGTGAACGGTTGCGTGCCGGGGATCACGCTTTCCCCGCCGAGGCTATAGACCATGAAGTTCAGCATGTCGGCCAGTTGCTGGTTGTCGCTGATGCGGCTCTTGGCGATATTGGGCAGGCGCAGCATGTAGGCACGCGTCTCGGCCGTGCACATCATGTAGCCCACGCGCCCACGCAGTTCCGGCAGCTTTGCCGGGGCCGACAGCCCCTGCACGCCGTGGCAACCGGCGCAGTGTTCAACATAGTCGCCGCGTGCCAGTTCAGGGTCGGTGATTGCGGCAAGGCCTTGCGTAACCGTTGCAGCGCGCGGATCCTGACGAGCCGCCAGCTGGGGGGCCAGCAGCAGCGCCAGACATGCCAAAACCAGCGCGCGCTTCATCGTAACCTCAGGCTGCGCCAATCATCATGGCGGTGGAGCAGTGGTATTCCATGCTGCTCGTGCCGAAGCACCAGATCACGTTGTTGTTCAGCTGCGGAAGGTAAAGCTGCGTCTCACGATCGGTATTGTCGCAACCGCACTGGCCGCAGGTCGGCTTGCCGCAGCAATCGCGATAGGCGATCATATAGGCCTTGCCGTCATCGGGATTGATGCACGATCCGACCCACGATACCGGCGATGGTTCCGACCCGGCAGGGCACGTGTGCATGCCGCCACCGCAGCAGGTGCACAGCGACCCGTCAATCGCGCAATAGCGCCAGTAATTGCACTTGGTATCGTCCTTCGTCTGCGCGGTGCGGGCAAAGGCTGTCTTGGCTTCGGGCGAGCGGTCCGGCTTGGCCGCCTCGGCCCGGCTGACGGGCAGGAGCGGAAAGACCGGCGCTGCCACCAGTGCGGCGCCAAGCCGGGAAAGAATGCCCCGGCGCGATGTGCCGCCAGCCAGGCGCCGCAGCATCTTTTCGCCAGCTGCATCGGGATTGAACCTGATCATCTGAAGCCCCCTTCGCTTGTCCCCGTCATGCTGCCTCAATCATGCTGCAACAGCCTTTTTCAGGCCCGAAATGTAATCCTGCACGGTCGCTATGCCCAGTTCGTGGGCCACAACCAGACTTTCGAGATGCTCGCGGCTGTTGACCAGCCCCTTGGACAGGATGACGCCCTCGGCATCGAGCAACACCGCATAGGGCAGCTTGCCCACCTCGAACGCCTGCCCCACCTCCGGGCCATTGATAAAGCGATAGTCCTCAAGGCCTTGCGCGGCGATCATGCCCTGTTGTGCATCCACCGTATCATCGCCAACAAACGTCAGTTCTACCCGCTCGTCCTTGGCGAAGGAGCGCGCGGCCGGGATCAGGCCCTTGCACAGCGGGCATGTGGCCGAAACGAACATCAGCAGCCGCAGTGATACGTTCTTGGCCGGCCCGCCCACGATCACGTCTTTGCCCTCCAGCGTGCGCGCAGGTACGGCAGGTGCCTTTCCGCCCACGGCGGGCCCGCCACTGGTCTGCAATGCTCCGGCCGGGGCCACACGCATGTGCAGCACGCCCACTTGCCGGGCCAGCGCGAGCAAGGCCACCACCAGTGCGACGATCACCACCCACGAAAGCACTTGCCCCACGATCAGCGCGGTCATCATCGCGAATTCCTTTCCACCGCCAGAGGCCCTGCGGCCAGCCCCGCCAGCGCATTGACCAGCAAGGTCATCAGATAGAGCGCCAGCCCGCCTGCCAGCGACAGGCCCCATTCGAGCGAGCCAAACAGCGGCAGCGCAAACAGCGCCGGGATCAACAAGGCTGCCAGCACCAGATTGCGCAGCACCAGCGTGCGGCTGAGCGGCTGGCGCAGTTCAGACCGGCCGCAGCCGCAATCGATATGCGCCCGCCCCCGCCCGATGTTCACCGCCATTGCCGCAGCAAAGGCGATCAGCAGCGCGCTCGCCGGAACCACCGCAAGCCAAACCCCGCCCAGAAGCGCCGCACCAATCAGCACTTCGGCCACGGGCAGCGCCGTCGCAACCGGGCCAATCAGCTTTTCAGGCAAGAGCCGGTAGTTGGCAACCACGCCCGGAAAGACCCGGCGATTGCGCAACTTGGCAAGGCCCGCTGTCAGAAAAACCAGACCATTGCCGACCGCGGCAACACCGCCGCAGATTGCAAGGGCCGTGTTGACAGTTTCGCTCACTTCGGTTCGACCACCGTGATCAATCCGCCGCCTGCGTTTTCGATCTCGTGCTTGGTCTCACCCGTCTTGGAATCGATGATCATCGCATTGTTTTCCATGCCATTGACCATGATCAGCGCGGCATCATCCTGCGTGATCTCGATATTGCGCGGATGGCCTTTGACCGGATAGCGCTTGACCACTTTCTTGGTCGCAAGGTCGAGACCCCAGATTTCCTCGGCCCCTTCCTTGTGGCTCCAGTATTCGCCCTTGTGCATCAATACCCAGAGCATGCCAGTGGGCCGGTGCAAAGCGGTCGGCTGCATCCCGCCGGGATACCACGCCACGTCGAGTGGCTTCACATCGGCAGCGCGCATCCCGCCTGCTTCCTGAATGGAAAACGGCGCGCTGACCACTGGCGCGGCGCCCATGGCCACTGTGCGGACCTGGCCAGTGTAGCTCACCATCACAGCAAGCTTCTTCTTGCGATCATAGACCACGTTGGAGAAGATCGGATCGGCGGCAGCGTCAAAGAACTCTGCCGTGCGCGTGATGTCCTGCGTTGCGCCCTTCACCGCCACGGTCGCCAACGTGCCATCGGCGCAGAGCGCTGAGAAACCGACGCCCGGATTGGGAATGAGGCTGGCACAGCCCGGCAATTCAATCGCACGCACGAACTTGCGCTTTACCATGTCGATCACGTTGACCGACGAGGCCGGATCGAAATTGTAATCGTAGGCGGTCTTGCCATCATCGCTCAGCACGAAGTTGGTGTTAAACCCGCCGATGATCAGGCGGCCCGGTGTGGGGATTTCGGTGACCAGTTTGAGCGTTTTGCTGTCATAGACCGAAACCAGATCCATCCGCGTGCCACGGTTGACCTTGGTCCACATTGTTTCGGCCACGTAATAGAACTTGCCATCAGGATCGATGGCCAGATCGGAATCGCGGCTGGTGGAAACCATGCCGATCATCTTGCCGGTGCCAGCGTCAAAAATGCTCGATCCGGCAGAGCCCCAGCCACCACGCACAAAGAACCAGTTCGGCTTGGGTGGCTCGATCGTGTTGACTTCGGCCTCTTCGGCCTCAACCATGGTTTCGGCCAGCAGCGGCGATGCGAAGGTCCCCGCAATCGCAGATGCGCCCAAGGCGAGCCCCACGGCAAGCGATGCCGGCTTACTTCCGAGCCTGTTCTTCCCTGCGCCGATAAACGTCATCATGGCCCCCGCTACCTGTCGCCAGTTCCCTGCGTGGGCCAAGGCTTGACGATTGTCCAGATTCGGTCAAGTGCCTTGTTGCAGTTGCGAATGAAAACCTTCGGTATCACACCTGCGATTCCAACGCCGATCTGGTCGTCAAGCCCGGTTGGCAACGCCTGCAATCTGCGCCGGCGTGATCGTCTTGGCAAGATGCACCAGACTGTGCGCAGCAATCGCGGTAAAGGCCGACATCCGGTCTGCCCATGGCTTTTCATAGCCGAGAAACGGGGTCGCACCTTCCATCGATGCACTGATAAACAAGGCTACATCGCGCACTTGCTGATGATTAAGCACCGGATTGAGCTGGCCCACATATTCCGCAATGAAATCGTGCACGCGCTGATAGAACACCCGCACCCGGTCGGCCACGAACTCGTTGTGATTGGCCAAGGCCCAAAGCTCGGGAAAGAGCCGCGTGGTGCGCTTGCCCGCAATATCATCCAGACATAGCACGACGATCAGGCGCAAACGCTCCTCGGCATCAAGGCCGGGCTGGCGCACGGTGCGCTCCAGCAGCTTGTCGTAACTGCTGATGATATCGTCCAGCAGGGTCTGGACGAGCAGTTCCTTCTTGGGGAAATGGTAGCTGACATTGCCAACTTTCATCCCGCATTCGGTCGCGATCCGGCGGATCGTGAAAGCGCCCGATCCCTCGTCGATCAGCACCCGCAGCGCGGCCTGAATGATCGCATCGACAGTTTCCGTACCGCGCGCATATGTCCCCGGACGCGGAGCAGACGGCAGTTCGGTATCAGCAAGGTCCAGTTGTGCGGGCATATGCCACGCGCATAACACCAAGATTGCAACAGCGCCAAGGGCAATGACCTGCACTCAATGCCCCATTTGCGGCAAGCAACCCCAAGTTGCCGAACAAGGCGCTTGACCCAAAGCACCCCTCTGTCCAGTTTCCGCAGCACCACCGTGCCGTTCAGGCACTGCAGCGACAATCGGATTCGCTTTGTCCAAGGAAACAACACGATGAGCGTTTCTTTCACCGTCAACGGCCGTAAACGCACGGTCGAGGCAGAGGCTGACAAGCCCCTGCTCTGGGTCCTGCGGGAGGACCTTGACATGCCCGGCACGAAGTTCGGCTGCGGCGCTGGCCTGTGCGGGGCCTGCACCGTTCATCTCGATGGCGAAGCGGTCCGCTCCTGCCAGACGCCGATTGCCGATGCTGCGGGCAAGCAGGTGACGACGATCGAAGGCATCGCCACCAATGACCTCGGCAAGCGCGTTGTTGAAGCTTGGACTGCGCTTGACGTGCCGCAGTGCGGTTATTGTCAGGCCGGACAGATCATGTCGGCCACGGCGCTGCTCAAGCAGAACCCGAAGCCCACGCCCGATGACATTGACGGCTGGATGAGCGGCAACATCTGCCGCTGCGCCACCTACCTGCGCATCCGGGCCGCCATCCGAAAGGCCGCGGGCCTGCCTGCCGAAATGGCCGATGCCTCTGCCCTGCCCTCATCAGCCTTACCCTCACCTGCTACCAATGCGGAGCAACTGGCATGACCGGGACTGTCTCTGTTTCGCGCCGCTCATTCCTCGTCGCCTCGGTGGCAGGCGGCGCGGTGCTGACGCTCGATGCGTCGGTCGTGCTGTCTGCTGTGTCCAGCACGGCCCCTGCAGACGTGCTGAACGCCTTCGTGCGCATCAATGCCGACAACACCGTGACGATCGGCGCCAAGAATCCCGAGATCGGTCAGGGCGTAAAGGTCATGCTGCCGATGCTGATCGCCGAGGAAATGGACCTCGCGTGGGAACAGGTCCGCATCGAACAGACCGATGCCGATGAAAAGCGCTATGGCCCGCAAGTGGCCGGTGGCAGCACCGCCACGCCGCGCAACTGGCTGCCGATGCGGCAAGTCGGCGCGGCTGCGCGCGAAATGCTGGTCATGGCCGCGGCAAAGACCTGGGGCGTTGATGCTGCCACACTTTCCACTGCAAACGGCGCCGTACTTCAGGCATCGTCTGGCAAAAGCGCCACTTACGCCTCGCTGGCGAAAGTTGCCGCAACGCAGACTCCGCCCGATCTGGCCAAGGTCACGCTGAAAGAGCCTGCTGCCTTCAAGATCATCGGCACGTCCAAACCCGGCGTGGATGTTCCGAAAATCGTCAAGGGGGAACCGCTGTTCGGCATCGATACGCGCGTGGCCGGTATGGCCCACGGCGCGGTCGTCAAATGCCCGGCGCACGGCGGCACGGTGGCCTCGTTCGATGATGCGGCGGTCAAGGCCATCCCCGGCGTGATGGGCGTCGTGGCGGTCAACAGCGGCTTTGTGCCCGAGGGCAAGAACGATACGCTGGTGATCGTGGCCGACAGCTGGTGGAAGGCCAGCAAAGCGCGCGAAAAGCTGGCGGTGAAGTGGGACGATGCCGCAGTCACCGGCTTCTCCACCGCCAAGTATGAAGCCGATGCTGCCAAGATCGTGGCCGGAACTCCGCAGACCAGCGTGTTCAAGGCGGGCGATCCCGATGCCGCTCTGGCCAATGCGGCCAAGGTGATCACGGCAGACTATGAGTATCCGTTCCTCGCCCACGCCTCGCTAGAGCCGCAAAACTGCACCGGGCTGTTCAAGGATGGCAAGCTGGAGCTTTGGGCGCCAAGCCAGTCGCCTGCCAATGGCCGCAACGAAACCGCCAAGTTCTGCGGCCTCACGCCCGACGACTTGACGATCCACCTCACCCGCATCGGGGGCGGGTTCGGGCGGCGCTTGCTCAACGATTACATGGTGATCGCAGGCCAGGTGGCAAAAGCGATGCCGGGCAAGCCGGTGAAGGTCCTGTTCGACCGCACGGATGATTTCCGCAACGATTTCTATCGCCCCGCAGGCTGGCACCGGCTGACCGCAGGCCTTGGCGCCGATGGCGGGCTGGTCGCGTTCAAGGACCACTTCGCCACCTTCGGCACCGATGGCAAGCCGATCCGCGCCGCGCAAATGGCCCCGGGCGAATATCCGGCGCCAGTCGTTCCAAACGTTGACCTGGGCGTCACCTACATGGCCACCAATCTGGCCACCGGCTGGCTGCGCGCGCCTTCGTCAAACGCGATGGCCTTTGTGTTTCAGTCGTTCCTCGATGAAGTGGCCGAAGCTGCCGGGCTGGACTTGCCCGAACTGATGCGCCGCACGCTGGGCGAAGCGCGCGAGCTTCCGGGCGAGCGAGCCAAGTTTAACACCGGCCGGGCGCGCGGTGTGATTGATGCGGTATGCAAATCCGCAGGCTGGAAGGGCCGCGAAAAGGGGCGCGGTTTCGGGTTCTACTTCAGCCACTTGGGATACTTCGCCGAAGTCGTCGATATCTCGATGGCCGGAGGCGCGGTGAAAGTGGACAAAGTGTGGGTGGCGGGCGACATCGGCGCGCATATCATCAACCCGCTCAATGCGCTCAATCAGGCGCATGGCTGTGTTATCGAAGGACTGGGCCAGGCCATGATCGGCCAGAAGATCGTGCAGGAAGCAGGCGCGATTACCGCTGAAAACTTTGGCGATTTTGCGCTGATGCGGATCGATGCGGCCCCGCGCGAGATTGCGGTGGAGTTCGTAAAGACCGATTTTCCGCCCACCGGCCTTGGTGAACCGGCCCTGCCCCCGGTCATTCCAGCGTTGGCCAATGCAATCTACTCGCTGACCGGTAAACGGCATCGCCGTCTGCCCTTGGAGATGGTATAGCGCGCACCTGATGGTCGCTGCGACACCCCTCGATATCCTCCGCTTCCTTGCCGCGCGTGCGGCAGAGGGGGTGGAGTGCGTGCTGGTAACGCTGGTCGGGATCGAAGGCGGCGCATCGCGCAGCGTCGGCACGCAGATGGCCGTTGCGGCTGATGGACGGCGGACCGGATCGCTTTCGGGGGGCTGTGTCGAAGATGCCGTCGCCACCGAAGCGCTCGAAACGCTGGCCGATGGCTGGGGCCACGTGGTGCGGTACGGCATCGGCTCGCCCTATATCGATATCCGCCTGCCCTGTGGCGGCGGGATCGACTTGCTGTTCACCCCGCGCCCATCGCCCGAAGCCATCATCGCCGCTTTGGACTTGCTCGACAAGCGGGAGGCGGCGGCGCTGCGGCTCGACTGTGATCGGGTGACGCTGGCCGATGCGATGGTGCAGAAAAGCTGGGATGGCCGCGATGTAACGCTGGTCTATCAGCCGCCACTGCGGGTAATCGCGCTCGGCCAGGGGGAGGACCTCACCGCTTTTTGCCAGCTTTCCAAAGCTTTCGGCACACAGGTTACCGCGCTGACGCCCGATGGCGGGACGCAGCAACTGCTGGAGCAATCGGGCATTGCTGCCATCGCCTTGCCCACGCGCAAGGCGCTACCACAGCTTGCAACCGATCCGTGGACGGCCATTGTGTTCCTGTTTCATGGGCGCGATTGGGAGGAATTCCTTCTGCCGCAAGCGCTTGCCCTGCCTGCCTTCTATCATGGCGCCATAGGCAGCCGCCGCACCCACGCGGCACGGCTTGCGGCACTGCGCGCTGCAGGAATGGATGAGCGCGTGATCGGAAGTCTGCGCGGACATATCGGCCTGATCCCGGCAACACGCGATCCGGCCACGCTGGCACTCTCAATCCTTGGGGAAATCGTTACGGAATACAATGCTTTGGCCAACTTCTCCTACTGGACAGGCCAGCCCCTCACCGCCGCAAACTTGCGGTGACCACCCCCCGCATCGCGATCATCCTGCTCGCCGCAGGGCGGGCCACCCGCTTTGGCGGCGGCAAATTGGGCACGACGCTGGCCGGAAAGCCGCTGGCGCGCCATGCGGCAGACAGCCTCAGCACTCTGCCGCACGTTCAACGCATCGCTGTCTGCTCCACGCAGACGCCTGATCTTCCGGGATTTTCCCGGCTGCTGCTCGATCCGCCAGAAGCCCCGCTTTCACACTCGATTGCTGCTGCCGTTGCCGCGCTGGGCGATGTTGATGCGGCGCTGTTCGCGCTGGCTGACATGCCGCTTGTGCCGGCGGCGCACTTTGCCGAGCTGGTCGCACGGTTCGATGGCGACAGGATCGCCACGCAAGTTGACGGGCGCAACATGGTGCCTGCGATCTTTGGCAAGCAGCATTTCCCGGCGCTTGCCGCGCTGGTCGGAGACCGGGGCGGCGGGGAATTGCTGGCCGATGCCCCATGGGTTGATCTGCCCGCACACCTCGCGCTCGATATTGACACGCCAGACGACTTGCAGAGCGCGAAAGAGCAACTTCAGGGCTTGTAAGTGCGCTCTAGGTGCATCTTGGTGTCGTTCAGGTAAAAGTACACCTCGCGCAGCTTTCCAGCGGCGTAGAGCGCGGCCTGATCATTGAAATGCGGCGATTTTTCACGCCCGCTGGCCCCGCCAGAGGACACCGCATAGGCCTTCACGCGTGGTCCGAACTCCACCACGGCCACAAAGCTGTTCCCACTGGTGCCATACCAGCGCTTCGTCCCCGGATACTGTTTTGTGCCGAACGAGGCGAGCGAGCCCCAACGCGCCGATCCGAACACGACCGGCAAGCTCGGCTTGTCGTCGGCAAAAGGTTGCACGATATCGGACGTGACGCGCTGATAGCGATTGACCTGCCCCCATGGCACTTTCCAAGTGCCAAAGTCCGCCGTCAACTTGGCTGTCGCGCGCTGAAGAGCAGCGGCGCGTTCTTCAGGTGAAGTCTTGCGTATCTCAGCGAAAGCATTGGCATGCTTGGGCATTTTGGCGCGCACTGTCGTCTGCAGATCGTCGGCCCAATAGTGCGCAAGGCTCATCGCCTCAGACTCTTCGATCCAGCGCCGATCCCACCCTTTGAGCAGCGCGACCGGGCCCGACAGCGCATCGTCTGCCGCCGGGACGGCAAGCCCGGGGATCAGATCATCGAACAGCGGCATGTGCGGATCATAGGCCAGCGCATGCAGGCTTTCGAGCGTCAAGCCCTTGGCTTTGCCCAGCAAATCCATCATATGATCGCCGCGCGGATTGGGGCCGAACGTATCAAAAGTGGCGGGCCATTGTCCGGAATCGAACGTCCCCTCCCCCGCCGCGCGCCACGGTGCATCGTTGGCGTTATAGGCCCAGCCCGATGCCGGATTGATCACATGCGGCGTTTCCTTGCGCGCATAGATCCCCTGCCAATCCGCCGCCGGATCGCTGCCATCCACCGGATCGCGATAATCGAACTTGGCCGAGCGGCGCGGCGCGAATTCGGGCATCAGGAAGGCGATGTTGCCATCCCGATCGGCATAGAGCGTGTTGTTCGACGAATTGGCGTTGAAATCCAGCGCCTTGAGATAGTCCTGCTGGCTCTTCGCCTTGGTCCGCAACCACGATTGGCTGAGCGCGGCAATCGGCGTGTTCATCAGCGCGACGGAAATCCACCGGTCCCCTTCGGTGCGGACGACTGGGCCATGGTGGGTGGAATAGGTCGTGAAAGTACGCTCGGCCAGCGTGCCATCGGGCTGACGGACCTGCAGCGTGATCGCTTTTTCGGTTACCGGCTTCCACACATTTGCGTGCCAATAGAACCACTTGTCACCGCGTCTTTCGACCTTTTCTGAAAATTCGTCGATATTGTCCGCACCGCTGCTGGTGTGCATCCAGCCAAGGTGTTCGTTGAAGCCCTGATAGATGAAGAACTGGCCCCATGTGGACGCGCCATAGGCATGCAGGCCCTCCTTGCTTTCCATGCCCAATTCAGAGCGGAAGAACAGCGAGGTGTGCGGGTTGATCAGCAGCAGTGCATTGCCACTGGCGGAAAGCTTGGGCGCAATGGCCAACCCATTGGACCCGCGCGGCTCATCATCCCGGACCTTCGCCAGCGCCAGCGCCTTGGCGCTTGCCGCGCCGCCGTGGAATTGGGCCAGCAAGGCAAGATCGACCGATTCAATGTCACCGCCAATTGAGCCTTCGGTGAAGGACAGCGCCATCCACGGCTCGAAGTGTTTGAGCACCAATGGCTTTTCTTCGGGATGGGTGGCCAGATAGTGGTTCAGCCCTTCGGCCCAGGCATCCATCAGCTTGCGCAACCATGCAGGCGATGCGGCATAATCGCGCTTCAGCGCAGCGTGATCGATCCACAGACGCTGGCGCAAGTCCTGCCATACCGCGTCCTCACCCTTCGCCTCGGCCAAGCGGCCCAGCGCAGTCAGCAGATTGGCTTCGACCCGGGGAAAATCATCCTCTGCTTGCGCGTAGATGGCCCCGAACACGGCATCGGCATCGGTCTTCCCCTGCACATGGGCTATGCCCCACGTATCGCGCATGATGGTGACGTCATGACTGTGTGCAGAGGCGGCAGCAGGGGTGGCGAGCAGGGCGAACAGCAGGGTGCTGTGACAAAGGAGGGTGTTTCGCATGGAAGGCAGCCTATCGAACTTCACAGCATTGGGCGAGATACCGTCGCCCGGTTCATGTAATCGTCCGCACCGCAAAGGCCGCCGCCGCCGCGCGGGTTTCAACGCCAAGCTTTTCAAACACTTGTTCCAGATGCTTATTCACTGTGCGCGGGCTGATGCCGAGAATTTCGCTGATCACGCGGTTGGGCTTGCCATAGCTGATCCACAGCAGCACTTCGGCCTCACGCTGGGTCAGGCCATAGCGATTGCGCAGCAGTTCAACTTCGGCCCCTTCGCGGATGACATTCAGCCGCACCAGCACTTCATCGCTGCGCATTGACCCGACCAGCACGAGTTCGATGGTGTGTCCGCCCGCTTCGAACCGCAGCGATGTTCCGGGGTTTTCATCGGGCACCAGCAGGCGCGCAAGCGGCGCGGTGAAGGCTTCGGGCAGGCAATCGCTGCTGCCCAACCGTTCCAGCAGATGCTCAACTTGCGGTGTGGCCCACAGCAGGTTCCCCTCTGCCGTTACCGCCAGGAGATGCCGCCCGGTGGCATCCAGCGCACTTCGGCCAGATTGTGAGACCCGCGCGGACGACAAGTGGACCCGCATCCGGGCCAGCAATTCCTCGATCGCCAGCGGTTTGCGCACGTAGTCAACCCCGCCTGCCTCAAGCGCGCGCACGGCATGTTCGGTCTCGGTCAGGCCGGTCATGAAGATCACCGGAATATCGGCAAGGCGCGGCTGCTTCTTGATTGCGCGGGTAGTATCAAAGCCATCAAGGCCCGGCATGATCGCATCGATCAGGATCAGATCCGGCGCAACATGGCCCAGCAGTTCGAGCGCATCATCGCCATTGGTGGCAATCAGCACGGTCATGCCGGCACGTTCGATGGTATCGATCAGGAAGTGCAAGGATTCCGGGTTGTCATCCACCACCAGCACGGTGTCCCGGCCAACAACCTCGCTATCCGGTGTGGACGACACCACTTCGAAGGGCTTCGCGTAACCCCTTGAAATTGAAGCATTCAAGGCAGGTGCGGAGGTGGGCGACAAAGCGGGCTGCATCAGGTACGGCATCCTCAAGTTCGGACAGGCGGGTCTGGATTGCCCTGACATTGCCGATCCTTGCGAGACCTTCGATCTCGGGCACGAACGGCAGGGCGGCGGCGGGCAAGTGCAATTCGACCCCTGCATTGGCAGGGGCGGCGCGGCGTGGTGACCCATCGGCCACGGTCCATGTCAGATCGAGCTGCCAGGACAGGGCGTCGAGCAGGTTATCAAGTTCAATCGGCTTGGTCAGAAACATGTCGTGCGGATCATGGCCATCACCACCCCGGCGGAACTGGTGGGCATCGGCCGAGACCATGACGATGCGGAAGGCATCACCGTGCGCCGCGCGCAGGGCAGCAGCGGTTTCCCAGCCATTCTTGCCCGGCATCGAGATATCGAGGAGCGCAATATCGGGCCGGGACGCGGCGGCCAGCACGATCGCGGTTTCGCCATCGCGCGCACCAATCACCGTGAACCCCAGCGGGCGCAGCAGGTTTTCGATCACGGCGGCCTGCGCGGCATCATCATCGGCCACCAGCACGGTGCGACGCTTGCCCTGATAGCCGGTGATCACTTCGGCGCGGTGGCTTTGCACCGGTTGGGTCACCGGCTGCGACAGCATCAGCCGCAAGGCAAAGCGTGTGCCCTTCCCCGGTTCGCTTTCCACGCTCAGGTCTCCGCCCATCACGTGGACGAGCGTGGACGTGATCGCCAGACCAAGGCCAATGCCCGGCTGCCCTGCAGCGGATTTGCTGCTGCCGCGTTCAAATGCCACGAAGATGCGGTCCATGTCCTCGGGCGCGATGCCGATGCCGGTGTCGATCACTTCGAACGTGGCGATTTCCCCGCGCCAACCGATGCGCAGCGTGACCGAGCCTGAGGGCGTGAACTTGATCGCATTGGACAGCAGGTTGATCAAGACCTGCCGCAAGCGCTTCTGATCGCCGCGCACGAATTCGGGCAAGGATTTGGGCACATCGAGCGTGAAGGTTACGCCCTTGGCCCCGGCCTGCGGGCGGAACATATTGGCGATCTGCTCAACAAAGGCGGGCAGGCGAATGGTATCGCGCGAAAGGCGCAGCACGCCTGCTTCGACTTGCGCAATATCCAGCAGGCCATCGACGAGGTTCGACAGGTGCTCGCTCGACCGGCAGATCACTTTGCCTGCCTCTTCGGGTTTCAGATCACTGCCGCGTTCGAGCAACTGGGCATAGCCATAGATCGAATTGAGCGGCGAGCGAATTTCGTGGCTGACCGAGACGAGATAGCGGCTCTTGGCGGCATTGGCGGCTTCGGCCACTTCGCGTGCCTTTTGCAGAGCGGCGTCGGTTTCTTCGTGCGCGGCGATTTCCTGTTGCAGTTCGGCCAGATGGCGGCGGGTTTCCTCTTGCGCGGCGCGGCGGCTTTGGTGTGCCAGCACGATGATCCAGCTGCCAAGGCCGGACATGAAGAAGAATACGATGAACACCGCGAGCAGGATGGCCCAGACATGGCTGGTGAGCGCCGGGTGCGTGCGCGCATATTCCCGCCCGATCAGGCCGATCACGACCATATTGGCCACGGTGAACGCGCCGATCACGCCAATGAAATGCCCGGTGGCGGTATGGACATAGCGCGCAAGGCGGCGCGGCAGCAGCCGTTCTGCCAGATTGGTGACTTGCTGCGTGGCCCGGCTTCCCTGCTTGCACATATCGTGGCAGCGCGTTTCCAGCGAACAGCACATCGAGCAGATGGGCCCGGCATAGAGCGGGCAATGCGCGGTATCGGCAGGCTGGTAGTGGCTTTCGCACACGGCGCACCGGCGCTGTTCCCCGCCTTCTGCTTCGCGCTTGCGGGCAAGATAGAAGCGCCCGCGCGTGATGGCGGCGATCAGCGGCGCAGCGGTGAAGGCCACGCCAAGGCCGATCAGCGGCGCCAGCGCCTGTGCCACAGGGCCGAACAGGTGGAGCTGGCACAGGGCCGAGGCCGTGATCGACAGCAGCATCGCCCCGATACCCACCGGGTTGATATCGTAGAGATAGGCCCGCTGAAATTCCAACTCTGGCGGGCGCAGGCCAAGCGGTTTCGAGATCATCAAATCGGCCGAAAGCGCCCCGATCCAGCCCGCGGCAAGGCTGGCATAGAACAGCAGCACGGTTTCCATCGATTGCGTGATGCCAAACAGCAGCATGATGGCCACGAGGCCTGCATTGAACAGCAGCCACACCACCCGGCCCGAATGGCTTTGCGTCAGGCGGGAGAAGAAGCTCGACCAGGCTACCGACCCGGCATAGGCATTGGTGACGTTGGCCTTGGTCTGACACACCACGATCAGCAGAGCGGCCATCAGCAGGGCAGCGCGCGGGCTGCCGACCAGCGGCTCATAGGCATGGCGGAACATGCCGGTGGGCGATTCTGACAGAACTGGTGACACACCTGACGAGACGGCCCACGCAGCGAGCATTGACCCAAGCAGCATCTTTGCCCCGCCAATCAGCGTCCAGCCCGGCCCGCCCAGCACAACCGCCGTCCACCACCGGCGCGCGCCGATCACTTCGGGCTTTGGCAAAAACCGCAGATATTCTGCCTGCACGCCGATGCGCGGCAGCAGCGACAACAGCAGTGACAGCGCCAGACCAAAGGCAATGATCGGCGGGCGGGTGGCATAGATCCCGGTGAATTCTCCCCACTCATCAAGCACATCGCCGCCCCGCACCAGCAGGTATGCCACCGGCAGCAATTGCAGCACGATCCATGCAGGCTGTGTCCACACCTGAAAGCGTGAAATCGCGCTCAGGCCATATTGCGCCACCGGGATCACCACCAGCGCGCAGACGATATAGCCGAGCGGCAGCGGCAATCCGGTCGCCGCGCGCACCGCCACGGCCATGATACCCGCCTCCACTGCAAAGAACAGGAAGGTGAAAGCGGCATAGATCAGAGATGTGATCGTGGAGCCGAGATAGCCGAAGCCCGCTCCGCGCGTGAGCAGATCGATATCCAGCCCGCGCCGCGCCGCGTGGATCGCAATCGGCAGGCCGGTCACGAACATCAGCAAGCAGGCCGTGGCGATGGCGGCAATGGCAACCGGCACGCCATGGAGCAGCGTTATCGATGCGCCCGCAGCCTCACACGCCAGAAACGCGGTGCCGCCCAGCGCCGTTTGCAGCACGGTCGTCGCGCTCCACTGGCGCGCGTCTTCCGGGGTATAGCGCAAGGCCGGATCGTCGCGGGTCTGGGCCGCAACCCATTGCCCATAAGACCGGCGTTCGGGAAGGACGGAGGCGGCGCGTGCCAAGGTTATGCTACCCCACCTGTGGGACAGGCAGCATCATGTGCAACAAAACCTGCTACAGGCTGACCACTCGCCGGTGCTGACGTGGCTGGGCGACGCATCGCGATATTCCATGGCGTCCTCATGGGGGGATAGTGCGCCCCCAATGCTCTGCCGAGGATGGGCCGATTTACGTATGCCCAGTTGGACCGTGCCAGAAGGTTAGGCCGTGCTGGAAGGTTAGGCCGTGCCAGAAGGTTGGGCCGACCATTTGCACCACAAGCATTCAATCGAGCGGAATACCGTTGGCGGTGAAGAAGTCCATCACCTCGCCCAGATGCTTTTCATACGATCGCCACCGGCCAATCGCGCGCGCATTGATCGGCTCGCGCACTTGCTGCGCGCTGGGAGTGGCAACGGCGGCGGTATTGTTCTGGAATGCCAGTGTGGCCGGATCCCAGTCAAGCGCGCAATGGGCCAGCATCTTGCGCGTGTTTGCTTCCTGATCGGCGACCAGCCATTCATAGGTGACTTCGTGGACGCGGCCCGGAAAGCGCTGCCGCCAGAACGACATCAGGCGCTGGAATTCCAGGACATAGCGCGCCGTGTCCATCAGATCATAGGACCAGCGATAGTAGGGTGAGCCGATGGCAAACAGGTGTTTGTAGTTGGACCAGACGCTGTCCATCGCCCCGCGCCGCAAGCACAGCACTTTGGCATGGGGAAATGCCTGCATGATCCAACCGATGTAGAGGAAATTCAGCGGGAACTTGTCGGTAAAGCGCGGGCTTTGCGCCCCGGCATTCTGCCTTGCGCGGGCCAGATAGAGCTCGCCCAGCGCTTGCGCCGATTCCCCTTGCGTGGCCATGACGGTTGCCGGATCAAGCACCAGACGCGATGGCGTTTGCGCCAATTGCTTTACCGCCAATGGCATGGCCTGCAGCTCTCCGGCTGAGGTGACCGCATGGTGCGACGATACGATGCGGTCCACCAACGTTGTGCCGGTGCGCGGCAGGCCCACCACAAACAGCGGCGCATCGGTGAGTGTGCTGTCAGACCGCAGTGGCAGCGCACCGGCGAAGGTCTGCCGCACGGCATCGAACACCGCCACATCATCGGCCAGATCATAGGCCAGTTGCGCGCGGTGGACGGCATTGCCCTGTGCCAGATGGTCAAAGGCGCGGTCGTGATCCTTCAAGTCTTCCAAAGCCGCTGCCGCCGCATAGTGCAGGCGCACTTTCTCCAGCGGATCGGCGACGGTCACCAGCAGGGACTCGATCCGGGCAACCCCATCGGGCCGCGCCTTGCGCCGCAATCCAGCAAGGCCAAGATGCGCACGACCGTGGGCGGGCTCGCGCTCAAGGATCGCTTCATAATGTGCAGCGGCATCCTCAACCCGGCCAAAAAAGCCCAGCGTACTGGCAAGGTTGAAGCGATAATCCACCACATCGGGCCTTGCGCGCACGACCCGTTCGAACAGCGGCAGCGCCTCTTCATGCGCGCCGAGCCGGGCAAAGACGCAGCCGATGGTATCGAGCACGAGTGGATCGGAAGGATCACAGGCAACGGCTGCGCGGGCCGCGCCAAGCGCATCGGCCTCGCGCCGGGCAGTGAGCAGCAGACGCGCGTGCTGGGCAAGATATTCAGGGTTGGTCGGCACGGCCCGCACCACCGCGCCCATGGCCTTTACCGCATCGGAGATCCTGCCGGTTTCAGCCAGCGCCATGGCCGCGACGAATCCAGCGTCTGCATCAGACGGATTGCGCGCCAGTGCCTCGCCTGCAGCCGCCAGCGCCTTTGCCACATCGCCCGAGGCGAGGAGTGCGCGCGGCGTGGGCGAAGCGGATTGCATCATCCCCGTCGCACGATCTGTTTCAACGCGGTCCGTTTCACTCGGCGTCTCCTGCCTCACCTCAATCTGGTTGAGCCACGTGCGTAGCGACCGCGCAAGGCTTCATTGCTACGCCAAATGACGCATCGCCCGACCAAAGTCGGGGAACGGCGCAACCGATCATGCGTTCTGGGCAGCGGACGAAACACGGGATAGGTGTCATGCTACGCCGGACTGACCGACCGGACCGCATATTCAAGAAGTGAGCCTTCATGGACAAAGTCTTCACCCGTATCGCCAATCACGTCTCTCTGTGGGCGGGGCAGGCTGGCACTTTCATACTGGCACTGTCTATCATCTTGGTCTGGGGCATAACCGGGCCGCTGTTCAAGTGGAGCGATACCTGGCAACTGGTGATCAACACCGGAACCACGATCGTGACATTCCTGATGGTGTTCCTGATTCAGAACAGCCAGAACCGCGATGCCGCAGCCATGCAGGCCAAGCTCGACGAACTGATCCGCGCTGTCGACAAGGCGCGGACGGGCTTTGTCGGGATCGAGCATTTGACCGAAGATCAAATCGAAAAGCTGCGCGATGCGCTGGAGCGTGAAGTTGGCGCAACCAATGGGCGCAAGGATACGACCGGGGATACCGTTGAACACCTGCTGGACCGAACATGAGTGAATTTCGCGCCGAATCCGACAGCCTTGGCACCGTCCATGTCGCGGCTGATTGCTATTGGGGCGCGCAGACGCAGCGCAGCATCGATAACTTTCCATTCGGCGCGATGGAACGCTTGCCCGTAGCCATTGTCCACGCTTTGGCGCTGATCAAGCAGGCAGCAGCGCGGGTCAACCGCCGCCACGGCCTTTCGCCAGAGCTTGCCGATGCGATCGAGGCGGCGGCGGCTGAAGTGGTGGCGGGCAGGCTGGACGATCAGTTTCCGCTGGTAATCTGGCAGACCGGCAGCGGCACGCAGTCCAACATGAACGTCAACGAAGTAATTGCAGGCCGCGCCAACGAAATGCTGACGGGCCAGCGCGGTGGGAAAAGCCCGGTCCATCCCAACGATCATGTCAACATGGGGCAATCGTCGAACGACACGTTCCCCACCGCGCTGCATGTTGCGGCGGTAAGCGCCCTGCACCGCGATCTCTATCCGGCGCTGGGACGGTTGCGCGGGAGCCTGGCGGGTGCGACGCTGGCTTGGAAGGATCTGGTGAAGATCGGGCGCACCCATTTGCAGGATGCAACGCCGCTGACGCTGGGGCAGGAATTCTCCGGCTATGCGCAGCAACTCGCCAATGCCGATGCCTTTCTGAAGAGCACCGAGATGCACCTGCATGCCCTTGCGCAGGGCGGAACCGCCGTTGGTACCGGGCTGAACGCACCCGAAGGGTTTGCGGAGGACATGGCGGCAGAAATCGCGTCGATAACGGGATTACCCTTCATCACCGCGCCCAACAAGTTCGAGGCGCTTGGCTCCAACGATCCGCTGGTGCAGCTTTCGGGCACGCTTTCAACGCTGGCCGTGGCGCTGACCAAGATCGCCAACGACATCCGCTTGATGGGGTCCGGCCCGCGCTCCGGGCTTGGCGAATTGGAGCTTCCCGCCAATGAGCCGGGCAGTTCGATCATGCCGGGCAAGGTCAACCCGACTCAGGCCGAAATGCTGACGATGGTGGCCGCACAAGTGATCGGCAATCATCAGGCGGTGACCGTGGGCGGGCTTCAGGGGCATCTGGAACTGAATGTTTTCAAGCCCATGATCGGCGCGGCGGTGCTGCGTTCGATCCATCTGCTGGCGGTCGGCATGATCAGCTTTGCCACGCGCTGTGTGGAGGGGATTGAGCCAAACCGGCGGCGGATTGCCGAACTGGTCGAACGCTCGCTGATGCTGGTCACCGCTCTTGCGCCGGAGATCGGTTATGACAATGCGGCGAAGATTGCCAAACACGCGCATGAGCACGACCTGAGCCTGCGCGATGCGGCTTTTGCGCTGAAATTGGTCGATGCAGACACGTTCGAGCGGCTCGTGCGGCCACACGACATGATCTGAAACGGTCGTAAGTGTTAGTGCGGACTTAACCTCGTTTCTTGGGTTGGTGCTAAGCGCGGCGTGATCATATGGTGGCATGACGATCCGCGCCGCCATTGTGTTTGCCTGTGCCAGCTTTGGGCTGGCGGTGCCGATGGCTGTTCCGGCAAAGCCCCCGGTTGCGGTAAAGCAGGAGCGTTTCGGGCCATTTGCGGTCGTTTCGGCCAGTAAAGCGCGGCTGGTAGGGATTACCGACAGCCGCTCTCCGGCAGCGTTTCTTGCGATGATTGAGGCTTATCCGGCGATCCGTATCCTCGAACTGGTCGATTGCGCGGGAACGAGCGACGATATCGCCAACTTGCGGCTCGGGCGCATGATTCGCCAGCGCGGGATCACGACGGTGGCACCCGCAGGGGCTTCGGTACGGTCAGGCGCGGTGGACATTTTCCTTGCCGGATCAACCCGCAAGGCGGCATCCGATGCGCGCTTTGCAGTGCATGCGTGGCTTTCAGCAGATGGGCGCGATGCCAGTACGGCGCGCGCCGACGATCCGGCACGCACCGCCTATGAGCGTTACTATCGCGACATGGGTCTGTCCGAAGCCGATGCGCGGGCGTTCTATGCGCTGACCGTGTCGGTCCCGCATGACCGCACGTTGCAGCTTGCGCCCCGCGATCTGGCCCGTTTTGCCAAGGTGGCGACGGCGAGTTAACTTGGCCAGACTGCCAAAGTCATTTTTAGCTCACACTTCGTCATCCTGAACTTGTTTCAGGATCCATTTCGCCAATCAGACCGCAGTTTGCGGCGCGAGATGGACCCTGAAACAAGTTCAGGGTGACGGGAGTGTGGTGCAAAGATGAGATTAGTGTGACTTAACTCCGCTTCGACGCGCCGCAGGCTTGCGCCAGCGCGAGGATGCTGGACGGGCCTTCCTTGCTGCCGAATTCGACCGTGGTGGCCTGTCCGGCGACAACGATCTGATCGAACTTCATCAGCGCCTGCAGTTCCTTGGCCGTAAGCGGGTGGCCTTTGCCATCCTTGCCGGGCTCCACCGGGAAGCGGGCGAGCATCTGGCCTTTGGCATAGACTTCGGCGGTGTTGGCCGGGCCATTGACCGACTTCATGAACGCCAGTGCATTGTGGGCCGCAGCGTCCTTGACGCTGGCGTGCACCGCGCCGTTGCGGAACATGGCGTGAAGCTGCCCGGCCCGGCAGGTGACTTCGAAATTGAAGCTGGCCAGTTCATTGCCGGGAAAGCCCGAGACCGACGAAAACGCCTGATAGCTGCCGCGCGCCGGATCGGGCGTGAGCAGGCCGGGTGCGAAAACCCAACGTGACTGGACCGGCGGCTTCGGGCGGCTGGACGTTTCCACAGCCATGCGGCTGGCGCGGATCGGTGATGCCCCGCCGCAGACCAGCGCATTGGTGGCGGTGAGCGAGCCATTGCCGGTGAACCAGAACACCTTTTCGCCGACCTTGATGGTCAACGAGCGGGCCGAACGGATCAGGTTATACTGCTCTGCCGAGAGATAGCCTGCGACATAATCGGCAACGCCGGTCTGGCTAAGCTGCCCCCTGCCTTCGAGCGCTACGCCGAATTCGGCCCAGGCGGACTGGGATTCAACCGAGATGTTGATGACTTTGGGCCGCGTGGTGGTGAGCGCTCGGAGCAGGCCAGAGCCGTCCTCGTTGCGATAGGCACCGAAAATCAAGCGCCGCCCGCGCATATCGTTGGGATCGCACTGCACGCCCAGCATGGCACCGGACTGCTGCTTTCCGGCGGAAACCAGCGCGGTGCTGCCAGCCTCTGCCAGATGCCAATCCGCCTGCGATGAGACAACACCTTCGGCCAGAGCCTGTGCTGGCACAGCTGCCAGCGCGGCAGCGAGCATGATGGATGCGGAGCGCGACATTGTTTTGATCCCCAACTCACAGTTCATTGAGCCGGTGTTAACCACAACCGACAAGCATTTGCTTACCAGCCGAATACGCATAAATCCTTAACGCGCGCAGCGGAACCAAGGCTTCGGGACCCAAAAATTGTGCGAAGTTTGCCTCACCGCAGACGTGATCCGTGATCGGCCTGTGGCAGAGCTATCCCGCGGTAGAGAAGCAAACGCCGCCCCGGATCAACGGACGGGTGTAGTCGCTGCTGGAGACGGTCAGATCGCAAATTTCGTTTGTGTTACTAACAATATCTGGCACTATGCTCCGAACAGAAACGAGGATGCCATGGCCGTCAACAACACTATCACTTTCTACGACCTTGCCCTTTCCACCGGTGCGACGATCAGCCCATTTGTGTGGGCCACCAAATATGCGCTGAAGCACAAGGGCTTCGACCTTGATGTCGTGCCCGGCGGCTTTACCGGCATTCTGGAGCGGACCGGCGGCAAGACTGAGCGCCTGCCCGCCATCGTTGATGATGGCGAATGGGTGCTCGATAGCTGGGGCATCGTCGAATACCTCGACGCCAAGTATCCTGACCGTCCGGCCCTGATCCCGCACGAAAGCGTGGCCGCCACGGTCAAGGCGCTCGACAACTGGTTCTGGAAGGCCGCCGTCGGCCCATGGATGTTCTGCTTCTGTCAGGATTACCGCGACCTGTCGCTGCCGCAGGACCACGAATATGTGACTCACAGCCGCGAAAAGATGCTTGGCCGCAAGCTGGAAGAGGTTCAGGCCGGCCGTGAAGACCGCCTGCCCGGCATCAGTGCCGCGCTTGAACCTCTGCGCGCTGCATTGGGTCAGCACCAATGGCTGGGCGGATCAACGCCCAACTATGCCGATTACCGCATCATGGGCGGCATCCTGTTCACCGCATCGGTATGCAAGACGCCTGTCCTTGCCAATGACGATCCGCTGCGTGACTGGATCGAACGCTGCCTTGATCTCTATGGCGGCCTTGGCCGTCACCCCGGCTTGTTCCCGCTGTTCGGTCTTGAACAGCGCGAGGATGATCCGGACCTGTTCAACCGCGCTGCCGGCCAAGGCGGCATCTACAAGCGCAACACTGGCCCGGATTCGACCCGCGCCGAAACCCAGCGCATTACCGAGGGTATGAAGACAGCTTAATCGAACGCCAGTGCGTTGCTGCCGTGTTCGACGGTCGCAACGCGCGCGGTCTTGATTGGAACGCCCGGCACCGAGACTTTCTCCACCGTGCGGAAAGAGGTCTGCCAGCGTTCCGGCGTAACGTCACACAGCAAGTAACCGCGCCGGTCATTCGTGTATTTCAGGTATGGATTGGCCGCTTCGATCCGCTCATTCCCCGCGCGGTGATCGGCCCCATCCCCGCCAGACGAAATCGAGGTGGAGACGAATTCCACCGCCGCCACATCGCCTGTGCCCACTTTCGTGCGCAATTCACCGGCATAGTTCTGGTGTTCGTCCCCGGTCAGCACCACGACATTGCGCAGGCCCTTGAAGCGTTCGAACAGGCGTTCGCGGGGCACATCATAGCCGCCCCAGGAGTCAAGGTTGCGCGAAAGGCCGTCAACGCCCTCAAGCTTGCGGTCCAGCGGCATCATCATGATCTGCTGCGCCAAGACATTCCACCGCGCGGCCTTCTGCGCAAGGTTGGCACCGAGCCACTTCTCCTGCGCCTCGCCCAGCACTTGCGCCTTGGGATCGGCGATATCCTTGCACCACGCCTTCAGCGAATCCCCGCACGGCTGATCGGTGCGGAACTGGCGCGTATCGAGCAAGTGCAGATCAACCAGATTGCCGATCACCGCGCGCCGGTGGATCTGCATGCCGCCAGCTTGCGGGAACGATGCCTTGCGGAACGGCAGATGCTCGTAATAGGCCTGCCACGCCATCGCCCGGCGCAGGCGGAACACGTCGGGCGGGGTGCCGTCTTCGGCAATGTCCTGCACCCAATTGTTGTCGACCTCGTGATCGTCAAAAGTCGGGAACCATGCGGCGCTGGCGTGGGCTGCCTGCAAATCGGCATCCAGCTTGTATTGCGCATAGCGGCGGCGATAATCGTCGAGCGAGTGGATCTCCTGCCCTACATGCTGCCGCACGAACGGGCGCGGGTTGCCGTCATAAGCAAAGCGCACGGGCGATCCGCGGTTTTCGTAGATGTAATCGCCGTAATGGTAGATGAAATCCACATCCTCGTTCGCCAGATGGCGATAGGCGGTGTACAGTCCGTCCTCATAGGCTTGGCACCCGGCCACACCAAAACGCAGCCGATCCAGCGCATTGCCTGCCATCGGCAAGGTCTTCGCGCGCCCCCGCATCGATCGTTCACGGCCCACCATAAAGCGGTAGAAATGCTGGCGGCCACTTTGCAATCCGGCCACTTCGACATGCACGGCATGGGCCAGTTCCGGACGCGCAATCACCGATCCCTTGGCCACCACCTGGCGAAAGCGCTCATCCGTAGCGACTTCCCAGTCCACTGGCACTGGAGCGATTGGCATGCCGCCATGTTCAGCCAGCGGATCAGGCGCAAGTCGCGTCCAGATCACAAAGCCATCGGGCGATGGATCACCGGCTGCAACCCCCAGCGTGAAGGGCCAAGCGGTGAACAGCTGCTGTGCCCGCAGCAGGGCAGGCGCGCCAAAAAGCGTACCCGTGGCCGTCAATCCGGCCAAAACACTACGGCGTGTGGGAGTAAAGCTCATGATGCGGTCCTGATTGCTGCGATGTCCCGCTGTTGCAACCCTATGTTGCAGGTTCGGGTCAAGACCCTCAGCCCTCACCTGTCAAAGCCGCAGCGGTGCGGCACAGCAACTGGCTTACCTTTTGCTCCAGTTCGGGGCTGAACCGGACGGCAGGCACGGCCACGCTGAACGCTCCTGCAAATACGCCATCGATGAAAGCCGGAACCGCCACGCCGCAGATGCCCGGGGTGGCCTCTTCGCGCGCGATCGATACGCCACTGGCCCGGATCGCAGCCAGATCAGCGCGCAGATCCGCCTCGTTGGTGCGGGTCTGCGGGGTGAATGCCAAGCGCTCGGCCTCGGCAAAAAACTGCGCCAGTTCAGCCTCGGGCAACCAAGCGAGCATGACCTTGCCCGCCGCCAGCGCATGCAAAGGCCGCCGCGTGCCGGGATCGACCGCATAGCGCAGCGCCTGATCGCTGGCTTCGGTCACCAGCGCTTCCACGTCCCAATTGCGCCGCACCATGAACGATGATGTTTCGTTCAGTTCGCTGCGCAAGGCCCGCACCAGCGGCGTGACCCGGTCTTCCAGCGTCAGTGCCCCATCGGGCGCGCGCAAGCGCTCCAGCCCCGGCCCGGGCAGATAGCGTCGCCCCTGCCGCACCAGATATCCCCGCTCAGCCAGCGTGGCGAGCAGGTAGGACAGGCTGCTGACCGGGATCGCCAATGCGCCCGCAATCTCCTGCGCCACCGCGCCCTGCCGATGCGCGACGACATACTCGATCACGTCGAGCGTGCGCATCGCGGACTTGACGGGGTTGGAGGCGGCAGGCGTGGTCACTTGAACAGCAGGCTACCCCGCCGCTCGGCAAAGCGCCAGCCATCGTCTGTCAGCACGAAGCGATCATGGAACGAGCCGACCAGCGGCGCGCCCTCGCCTGTAAACAGCAGCATCGCGCTCGTGCCGCGCGCCGTGTCGTCGCTTTCCACATCAATCACCACGTTCGAACAGACGTGCCGCGTGGTGCGCGGCGGGCGCGATTTGAACGCGGCCAGAATCGCCTCGCGCCCCACCACCGGCGCATCGGGCGCGGTGGGGCGGAACATCACGCCATCTTCGGCATAGAGCGCAGCCACCTCGTCCCAGCGCGCCTCGTCGTTGAGGTTGGCGTATAGCGCGATCAGGCGCGCGCAATCGGCCTCGGCGGCGCGGCGATCCTTGTTTTTCATAGCGCTTTTCACAGGCGGCTCGCGGCGATATCCGCGCCTTCGCGCAAGGACTTGAGTTTGCGCCAGGTCACGATGGGATCAAGCTTGCCGTACCCTGCGAACGTGCCGAAACCACAATCGGTGCTGGCCACCACGCGGTCTGCGCCGACAAAATCGGCAAAGCGTTCAATGCGCTGCGCGATCAGTTCGGGATGCTCGATATAGTTCGAACAGGTATCGATCAGACCCGGCGCAAGGATCTTGTGGTCGGGCAGCTTGGCATCCTTCCAGACCTTCCATTCGTGTTCGTGGCGCGGGTTGGCCGCTTCGAACAGGATCGTGGCCGGGCGCGCACCGATGATGATATCCACCACGCGCTCCAGCGGGATATCGTGATCGTGCGGGCCTTCGTAATTGCCCCAACAGATGTGCATGCGCATCTTTTCGGGCGGAATGTTGGCCGTCGCCGCGTTCAGCGCTTCGACGTTGGCGGCGGCCACCTTGACGAATTCCTCGTCGCTCAGGTCCTGATAGCCAGTGTGGCGGCTCATCGCGAGGTCCGGGCAATCGAGCTGCAGGTAAAAGCCTGCATCCACAATCGTCTCGTATTCCTCACGCATCGCATCGGCCAGATCGGCCAGATAGGCTTCGTGGCTGGGATAGTGGCGGTTCACCTGAAACGCGGTGATCAGCCCCGGGGAGGCGGCGTTCATGAAGGCTTCGGTATCGGGCGCGGCATGGTTATCAAGCGCAGCGCGGAAGCGGCGGATATCGTCGTGCAGCGGCTGCAGCGTCACCTTGCGCACCGGGCCGATGCACGATGCGCGCACGAATTCCTGGCTGCCCATCATGACCGACAGCTTCTTGGCAAGGTTCGGCACTTCGGCAAGGTCCGCGGCAGGCTTGCGATCAATGTGCCCGCCAAAGCCCGAAAGCCGCTCAATCATGTAGGTTGAATAGCCGACCTTCCCCAGTTCGCCGTCCGATACGACTGACACGCCGGCTTCGACTTGCGCCTTCACCCCGGCATCAACAGCGGCTGAAACCACGCGGTCAAACTCTGCCGCGTCATAAGGCTCACCCTTGTCGCGCGCCAGCAACAGCGGGGTCAGTTCATCCCCGCGCGGGAGGCTGCCAACGTGGGTGGTCTTGATCCGGGCCATTTCGCAAACTCTCCGCCAATTCATATCTGTGAAAAATTCATAGCGGAGTTTGGTGGAGAGACAAGCAGTTTCAGCGCCCCGCAACCTTGTCTGCTGATGGCCGCCGCCCGGTCATCCGCTGGTAAAAGCGCGAAAAGTAGCTCGGGTCCTCAAACCCAAGTTCCGCCGCCACTTGCGCCGCCGTCGCGTTGGTAAAACGCAGCAACCGGTGCGCTTCCAGCGTCAAGCGGCGGTGGATCACGTCAAGCGGGCTGCACCCCAGCGCCGCTGCTGTCATGCGAGACAGCGTGCGCCGCGTCATGCCCAGCGCGCTGGCATAAAAGTCGAGATCGCGGTGCTCGCGGTAATGCAGTTCCACCAGTTGCCGGAACCGCTCCAACCGCCGGTCCGCGCGCTCCTCTGCATCCGGCGATGCTTGCGCCGAGACGCAGCGGATCAGCGCTTCGGCCAGCGCCATGAACAGCGGGTCCTGCGCCTGCCATTCCTGCTGCAGCCCCAGCATCTCGCGCGCCAGCCAGAATCCGCGCCGCGCCGCGTCGGCGGTGAGCGTGGCCACCCCGCCCCTTGCCAATGCCGCGAGCAACGGGTCTGCACCCCCGCTTGCCCGTGTGGAAAAGTCTGTGGACAGGGTGAGGACAAATCCGCGCGTATCCTGCCGAAAGCGAAATCCGTGCACCACCCCTGCGGGCACGATCACCCGTCCTGGCCCCTCCAGACTACATTCCGCACCATCCAGAACAACGGCGGCATGTCCTTCTTCTACCAGCAAGACCTGCACGAAATGGTCGTGCCGATGCACCCCGATCTCCCAGTCATGCAGCGCGCTCCGCGCCGCAATCGTCTCAAGATGCACAAAGCCACCCGCCGTTCGCACCGCGCCTTCGCCATAAAGCGCATATGTCGGGATCGCCTTGTTCATGTCCTGAAAGTGCCAGCAGTTTGTCCTGCTACTGCCTTCCGCGATTGGGCCCGCTCTGTCAATTTCTGTCCATAGTCGCTCGCATCCCAGCGCGGGCGCGTGGGAGAATTGTCATGAAAACTCAGGTCGCCATCATTGGCGCAGGCCCCGCTGGCCTGCTGATCGGACACTTGCTGAAGGCCGAAGGCATCGATTGCGTGGTGATCGAACGCCAGCAGCCCGATTACATCCTCGGCCGTATCCGCGCAGGCGTCCTCGAACAGATCACCGTCGGCCTGATGGAGCGCCTCGGCCTCGATGCCCGCCTGAAGGCCGAAGGGCTGGTCGAAGAAGGCTTCAATCTTGCAGATGGCGAACGCCTGATCCGCATCGATGTGGCAGCCCTCACCGGCAAGACTGTGGTCGTCTATGGCCAGACCGAAATCACCAAGGACCTGATGGACGCCGCCCCGTCGCGCGGGCTTGAGGTCATCTACGGTGCCGAAGACGTCGCCCTGCACGATATCGAAAGCGATGCTCCAGCAGTCACCTACACGCTGAATGGCACCACCCAGCGCATCGACGCGCGCTTCATCGTCGGCTGCGATGGTTTCCACGGCCCCAGCCGCAAGGCTATTCCCGCCAGCGCCGTGCGCGAATATGAACGCGTCTACCCCTTCGGCTGGCTCGGCATTCTCGCCGATGTGCCGCCGTGCAACCACGAACTAATCTATGCCAACCACGAACGCGGCTTCGCGCTGGCCTCGATGCGCAGCCACACTCGCAGCCGCTACTACGTAGACGTCGCGCTGACTGAAAAGGTCGAGGACTGGTCCGATGATCGCATCTGGGACGAACTGGCCGTGCGCCTCGGCCCCGAAGCCGCCGCCAACATGACGCGCGGCCCCTCGATCGAGAAATCCATCGCTCCGTTGCGTTCCTATGTGTTCGAACCGATGCGCCACGGGAGCCTGCTGCTGTGCGGGGATTCTGCGCATATCGTGCCGCCTACTGGAGCCAAGGGCCTGAACCTTGCCGCCAGTGACGTCCATTACGCGGCAGCAGCCCTCACCGCCTATTTCAAGCATGCCGACAATGATGCCATCGAAGGCTACGCAGCCAAGGCCTTGGCCCGCGTGTGGAAGTCCGAGCGCTTCTCGTGGGTCCTGACCAAGCTGATGCACCGCTTCCCCGAAGACGGCCCGTTCGAGCGCGCGATGCAGGTGGCCGAACTGGACTACATCTCCAGCAGCGTGGCCGCGCAGACGAGCATTGCGGAAAACTACGTGGGTCTGCCGGTCTGAACGTGCGCATGGCGTCCTTCGACAGGCTCAGGACGAGCGGATTAAGGGATTTATACGCCCCCAATCCCGCTCATCCTGAGCTTGTCGAAGGATCACCCCATCGCACCTGACCTAAAGTCCCGCCGTCGCTGTAACATCGTCATTCACCCGTCACAAAGCCGCGACACAAAGCCTCATCTACGGGGGCTTTTTTCACATGCGGCGTATCGACATTCTGCTGACGGATGACCTTCACGGCGGGCGTGACACCTTCCAGCATTCGGACTTGCGCGTGGTGTTCCACCGCTGGAAGTCCGATGGCCCTCTGCCCCTGATGGAAGGACGCCCATGGGCCTTCATCGACTGGGTCCTGCCCGAAATGTCTGGCCTTGAGCTATGCCGCCGCCTGCGCTGTGCCGACAGTCTGGGCCACGACGCGCATATCACCATGATCCTTGAGGAAGACGACGCCGACGCCAAGCGCCGCGCGCTGCGGGCCGGAGCGGATGATTACATCCTCGGCCCGGTAGACCGCAACGGCCTGCTCGACCGGGTGCTGTCGATCCAGTTGCCCGAACAGGAAGCCCCTGCCCGCGTCCTCCGGCTGGGCGATCTCACCCTTGATCTGTCGGCGCTCCAGGCCCGCTGGCGTGACCGGCCCCTGCTGCTGATGCCCAACGAACTGCGCCTGCTGCGCTATCTGATGGAACAGCCCGGCCACGTCTTCAGCCGCCAGCAGCTTATCACCGCCCTGGGCAAAACCGATCAACCCATCGACGAACGCACCGTCGACGCTTGGGTCAGCCGACTGCGCCGCGCCCTGCGCGATGTAGGTGCAGGATCGCCGCTGCGCACCGTGCGGTCGTTGGGGTATGTGCTGGATCGGCCGTAGAACAAGTATGATTTTACTTTTACGGCCGAAAATCTTCATTATTGGTCCCCTCCTGCACATTATTTTTTAGTTCCATTTCTGCAGGATAGAATTGACAGATAGTCCCCTGTCACTTCACCTTATGCAATTCATTTGCATGGGGGCAACAATGATAGAAAATCACCAGCGTTTTGGGGGGATGTCAGCAGGCATTTCTATTATCGCGATGCTACTGTCCACGGCTTCACCAGCAATGGCGCAAGACACAGCTACGCTCGAAGAACTGAAGAAGCTGAAGTCACAGGCAGAAGCTGCGGTTGTTAGCGCAAAAGCTGCCCTCAAAATGGCTCAGGATGCTGAAAAAGACGTTGATGAAGCGCTGAAAAGGCGAGGGAATCCACCGGAGCCGAAGATAACGTATGATCTCGCCCGCTTGGATTGCTACGATGGAGCGAAAGGTAAGGGATCGAATTGCCCGTCTCCCGGCAATGGAAAAAAGGAAGATCTAACTTTCTACGCCAGCTTCGATCCGAAAAATCAATCTAAAGAATCTCCACCATATTCAGATTCTGCAGAATCCAAGCTCCAAGCCAGAATAAATTCCAAAGAAAAATCGGATAAATTGAGTTTTCAGCGCAAAGACCTCCCGATTACCTCGCGCATCTCCACTTCAACAGGTGAAAAGGCGATTGGATTAGACTATGCAATACCTTTAACCCGAAAAAGGATTGTGTCCGCAAACCGCGAAAACATTACCCCAGTGAACGATACACTGATCGTTGGCGTATCAGCTGCGTTTGACGGCGATAACAAGAAGGCGGGACTAATCGCGCGCGCCGGCAAGTTCAACGATAGCCCGATCACGGCCAGCGTCACGTGGTCACGTTCCTACCACAAAAAGCTGAAACTGCATGGTGTTCCCGAAAAAGCCGGCAAGGAAGAGTCTTTTGCAGCGCGCGGAATGAATCTCGCCGACAAGTTGATCAGCCAGTGCAAAGCAGCGCTATCTGCACCTGCTCCCGTATTCGGTGCATCGCCATCGAAGCCCACCGCCTGCGAAGGCGACCAACTTCTGGAATGGGCGTTCGACCCCGATGGAGCAAACTTCAAGGACAACGTGGCAGCTTACAACAAGGCATTTTGGGAGCCGTCCGACGACAGCATTCCGCGCCGTGGACTCGGCTTTAAGGCAACCGTTGGCACACAGAACTTCAAATACATTCCCACATCGGTTTTCGCACCACAAGGCTATGTGCCCAACAAAGACCCCATATTCGTTTCCACGCTGAACACCGACGATCTGACAACGCCCAATCTTGGTCAGCAGGTTCAGCGAGAATGGTCGTTTGAAGGGACAGCATTTATCTTCGGCCACGTCCCAATAAAAAACTCTATTTTCGAAGGGTTTACAGTTCGCCCCAGCGTCACTCTGGCAAGACGTTGGGAAGTAGCCAGTGACTTTGCCAGCAAGCAATTCTGCAGAATCACGGTCTCGCCAGTCACCGAATGCAAGACGTTCAACATTGCAGCACCAGAGGCCTACGAGGCGATCGAACCAAGCTTGAACTTCAGAACAAAGCTTGGTTTCGCAAAGGGCAATGCATGGACGAGGCGCTACGTGCCAAGCATCGGATTATCGCCGACGATTTCCTACAGCTCCCACGAAAGCCGCACGCGTCTCGCCGTTCCGGCATTCTTGGCGGTGGACAAGGACGGAAAGTTCAGCGGCGGCGTGCAATATGCACGCGAATGGGGCAACACCGACAAGACCAAGAACGTCTCTGTCTGGTCGATCTTCATCGGCACCAATTTCAGCTTGGACGGATCACAGGAATAAGCGGACCCCACAAAAAAGAGGCGGCCCCGGTGAAGGGCCGCCTCCTGAGGGTGGTTGACTGTTAAACTGGCTTAGAACGTCATCGACGCCGAAATCGCAAACGTCCGGCCCACATCGTAGGAGTTGATCTCCACGCGGTTTGCGCCAGACTGCTGGAATTCGATATGACGACGCCCGGTGATGTTGCGTGCTTCGAATTTCAGCTCAACCTGCTTCTTGAACAGATCGAAGCCCTGCCGTGCCACGAAATCGATGCGCAGGCCCGGATCTTCGACAACGTCTGGTTGAGCCGTGTTCAGCAGGCCGCGGCTGAACACGCGCTTGCTGGCGTAGCTGATCAGCAGTGTCTGCTGCGAAAGCTTGTCGGTGTCTTCAAGGCCGATCTGCACGTTGGCGATGTGTTCAGACTGGCCAGTCAGCGGTGCGCCATTGTCGAAGTAATCGAGCGCACGGCTTGATGCCGCCTGGAAGTACGAGGTGGTATCCCCCGCGTTCACGCGCAGCTTGGACTTGGTGTAGGTGTAGTTCGCCACCAATACCCCGCGCCGCGCGCTCCACATGCCGCCCCAGTCCGAAAGATCGAAATACTTCTGCAGTTCGAATTCCGCACCATAAAGGTCCGCACTCGGCGCGTTGGCAAAGCTGGTGATCGGGTTGTCGGCCTCAATGATCACGAACGTTTCCACCGGCTTGTCGATCCGCTTGAAGAAGCCGGAGACCGAGAACCGCTGATCACGCGCGAAGTACCACTCATAGCGCGCCTCTGCGTTGGTCAGCGTGCTGTCCTGCAGATTGGGGTTGCCGCGGAAGGTGCGGTTGGTGTCCGGATCGAAATAGAACTGGAAGATCAACTCGCGGAACTGCGGACGCGCGATGGTCTTCGATGCGTTAAACCGCATCTGCATGTCATCGCGCAACTGCCAGGTCAGCGTAGCCGCAGGCAACCAGTAATCGTTGTTGAGCCGCGTCTGCGCTTCGCCTGCCGGGATATCGGCAAAGACTTGCGTCGGGCCAACCACCATGTTGCCCTTTTCAAAGCGCACCCCCGCATCCAGCTGCAATGAATCGCTGATCTGTGCATCAATCTTGGCATAGGCTGCATGGTTCTTCAGCGTCGCCAAAAAGGCCGGGAAGCCTTCGTTGGTGTCAACCAATTGCACGTTGAAAGCATCGATCACCGCATTGCTCAGCAGGTAATCGGGCCGCAATGTGTTGACGCCGTCGGGCAGATTGATTGCGCGCCACTGAAAATCGCGGCGCGAGCTGTTGCGGGTGTAATCGGCATAAGCATAGCCGATCGTCCCGGTCAGGCTGGGCGAGAACTTATAGGAAACGTCAATACCGCCCGACCACAAGTCTTCGTTCAGGTCGGAGAAGCTGACGGTCGCCTGCCCGGCGTTTCCATCGAGGTTGTTGACAAACAGATCGCCCAGCGGGTCTGCAGCCACGTTGGTGCGCACATATTCAAAGCCCAATTCATAAGGGGCTTCGCGCTGCGAATTGGCAAAGGCCCCGCGCAGATCGACGCTCAGGCCATCAGCGGGCTTCAGTTCGGCCAGCAACTGCGTGTCGATCAGCTGGCGTTCGAACCAGGCCGTCTCCTGCTGCTGAATATCAACCGAAGTCTGGTTGGCATTCCCAAGGCTGACGCGCGTGTTCTTCTGCGTGTCGCGAATGTACAGATTGGTCCACTTGATCTTGTTGCGGCCAAATTCCAGCGCCATGCCCAGCATGCCGTTGGCCACGATGCGGTTGTCAGTCACCACGCGGCGGAAATCGGTCTGCAGCGTGTCCAGCTGGTCAGCAAACGAAGTCTGGCTCGTGATGTCGCGCGTGATCCACTTGTTGCTATATCCCGCCGTGGCAATCACACCCAGCGTCGATCCGCCCAGTTCAAAGGACTTGCCGGCCGAAAGCGTCATGCTGCCGTTTGCCGGCATGTTGGGGATGCGCTGGGTCAGGCCATTGCGGGTATTGACGATACCCTTGGCGAGCTCTCCAGCATCGATGCCACCGGCGCTCAAGCGTTCGCCACTGGCAAAATAGGCTTGAAGGCCAGATGTCAGATCGCGCTGACCGTTGTCAAAACCGGTCCAGTCTGTGCTCGAACCGTAATAGGTGTAGCCAAGCTGGTTGGTCGTTTCGGTATCCCATGCCCCCCCGACGCCGAAGGTCACGAAACCTTCGCTGGGGACAGACTTGGTGGTCAGGTTGATAACACCGCCACCGAATTCACCCGGATAGTTCACCGAATAGGACTTCTGCACCAGCGACGAGGCGATGATGCTCGACGGGAACAGATCCAGCGGGACAACGCGCTTCAGCGGTTCGGGGCTTGGCAGCGGCGATCCGTTGAGCAGCGCCAGCGAGTAGCGATCCCCAAGGCCGCGCACATAGACATAGCCATTGCCGACCACGCTCAGGCCGGTGACACGGCCAAGCGCGCCGGCAATATTGCCTTCACCGGTACGTGCGATTTCTGCGGTGCCCAGCACCGAGACGACCTGCGGTGCAGCGCGCTGAATGTTGCGATCCCGCTGGCCGGTAACAACGATTTCACCGCCGGGAATGGAAACTTCAATCGGTTCGTCCTGCGGGGCTTCTTCGGCAGGCGCGTCAACCGCCGGATCGGTTGCCGGGGCAGGAGGTGTGCCATCAGCCGGCGGTGCGGCGTCCTGCGCGTGGGCCAGCGCTGGCGAAAGCAGCGCGGTGGAAAGCAGCAGCGTTGTTGCGAGCCGCAGCATGGTCATGTCCTTGTCCCCCCTGGGAGATCATCCTGAGGAATATTGTGCAATATCAGCGAGAAAGGGGGGCAGCCGTTGCCGACTACCCCCCGTTTTCCCGAAAGGCAGCCGATCAGGTCGTCGGGATCGCGAAGCACGAGCGGCTGGTCGTGCCGAAGTTGGCCGCCGCGCTGTTGCAGGTCCAGCCAGCATACCACGTGTCGCTCGCATCGCGCACTGCGCCGATGTAGGCAACGCTGCTGAAGAACGAAGACAGCGTGGTCACGTTGAACGCGGTGACCGCAGTTTCGTTTGCGCCGTTGATGAAGCCACCGGTCAGGGTCGGGGTGAAGGCATCATTGTTGCCGTTCGAACCCGAACCGAAGAAAGTGGCAACTTCAGCAGCCGTGTAACCGCCGCTGACAGGCGAACCGATGTACTTCGTGGCATTGCACTGCATCACCACCGAACGCGCCAGCAACGTGGTTGCATTTGCACCGCCCGAACGGTTCATGCGGATGCACTCGTTGTTCGGCGAGACGACCACACCGTTGTACAGTTCAACATCCGAGTTGCCGCGCATGAACAGCGAGGCCTGTGCGTTGGCTTCGTTGTTGCTGCTCACGGCCGTCTGCACAGCGGTGAAGTTCGCCAGACGCAGGCGGGTGCGCGGCGTATCGGTTTCGTTGTTGTTCGAATCGATTTCCATCAGGCCATCGCCCTGGCCAGAGCGCTGGATCATCAGCACGAACTGCAGGTTGGCCTGCGAACCCGTGTCGACGTCGACCATGTCATCGTCGGCGCCAACCAGCACGAGGTGCTTCATGTTCACCACGCCGCCGAACAGTTCCATGGCATCGTCAGAGCTGTTGAACGACTGGATATAGTCGAACTGCGTGCCCGAACCCGTGCCGCCGGTGGTCAGCGACTGAAGTTCGCTGTTCTGGCTGAGAACGGCGCCCGAGTAGCGGATCTGGACATAGCGAACGGTGCCGCTGTTGTCGGCAGCATTGGTGCCGCCGTAAAGCGCTGGCGAAGCTGCGCCTTCGGTCTGGCGCTGGCAGGTGCTGGCCGTGCCGCCCGAAGCCACCGTTCCGGTGCCGCAGTCGGTGATCGGCGCGCGGCCGAGCAGCACGAGGCCGCCCCACTGCTGCTGCGCGGCTTCATCGTTCTGGCCACGCACGTTCTGCAGGCTGGTGAAGATGATCGGCTGCGTGGCCGTGCCGCTGGCATTGATACGGTTGCCGCGGTTGACCGCAATCCACGCCGTGGAGCTGCTGGCATAAGTCACTACGCCGGGCTCAAACGTGAGCGTCACGTTGGTGTCAGCAGCAGAAGCCGTGAAGCCACCATCGGTGCCCACGTCAACGCGGCCGTTGATTTCATAAAGAACGCCGGGCGTCTTCACCAGCGTGCTCGACACGTTGAAACGTGCCGGCAGACGGCAAACGCGCCACGTGCCTTCGGGGCCGGTGATCACGCCGGCGTTGGTCAGGCCCTGCGGATCGGCGATCGACGGGCATTCCGAAGCAGGCGTCACCAGCGTCGAAGTCGGCGTCGGCGTCGGGGCCGGAGCGGGCGGGTTGTTGGTGGTGTTGTTGATGGTCACATTGCCGCCGGTACCGGGCGAGGCAATGTCGGTTGGGCCGCAACCGGCGAGCGCAAGAGCACTGCAGCCGACGAGGAACAGGCCGTGGTTGGTCTTCACTTGAAATCCCCCATGGATAGCGGCCGGAGCAAATTCCTGCCGTCGCGAGGGACCGTCTAGGGGGGCAAAGTGACAGGCTGTTTGCGGTTTCCTGACAGATTTGTTTCAAAGACTTTGACGGTTGCTCGACATTTTTGACGAAAAGTCAGGGTTTGCGGGGATTCGTTGATTGCAGTTTTATGACAATGTTACACTTTGATTGCAGATGCCGAGAATCGGCGCATATTCGAATCAACAATCGCAATCAGAAACGGAGAGCCCCGATGTCGACCAGCCTGATCCTTGCCGCCGCACTGGTGGTGCAGCCCTTCATAGCCTCGTCCGCGGTGATGATCACCCCGCCCCTGACCGTACCGGCGCCATCGCTGCCAAGCGGTGATGTGGGATATCACGAGATTATGGCCGGACGCCCGCTCGCGGCGATTGCACGCATTGAAAACAGTGACTTGGCCCGCGCGGGCGATCCGCTGGCGCTGATCAATCTGGGTACGGCTTACAAGATGGTCGGCCGCAAGGATAAGGCCGCGAGCCTCTATCGCTCCGCCGCCAACAGCGATGAGCGCTATGATGTGCAGCTGGCCAATGGCCGCTGGGTGGATTCGCGCCGCGCCGCTACACTTGCCATGGCAGGGCTTGGCCGGGACGAAGTCCTCGCGCTGCGTTGATCTGCAAGCGGACGGCTGATCTTCAAAAGGACCCTGCACAAAAGGATTAGTGCTGTTTTCTTTCTGAAAATCAGCCACTTGGAATAAAGTGGAATGACTATAACTTTCGGTAAACTATCCGAATCGGATTTTGTTTGACTTTAATGGAGGAACAAACAACATCGAAATCGGATCAAACGTTGCCAAACCTGAGATGCCTCTTAGGCTTGCACAAGCCCGGTCGACACAGCAGCGCGCGCGAACCGCACTATTTCGGTACGACTTGCGCGGGCTGCAACAAGCCATTGCGCCGCGTAGCAAAGGGCAAATGGGTCACCGTCAAGCTGACGCCCCTCCCCGATTTCCGCAGCCAACCTTCCTCGCCCGAAAATGTGGAGACTGCACGCGGAGAAAATGGCAGCGCGCGCCGCGCCTGATTTTTTGACACCGGATTTAGGGATCGGCGCGTAAACTTCCGCTCAACCGCGCCCACGATATGAAGCAACCCCTTGATCGGGAAGCCAAAGTGCAGCCGGCGGCGGGCCGCTTTGCCAGAACACATCGATCGGAATCCCGCCGCGCGGGTACCAGTATCCGCCGATGCGCAGCCATTGCGGCTTCATTTCATCGAACAGGCGCTGGCCGATGCCGACTGTCACATCCTCATGAAAGCCCGCATGGTTGCGAAACGATCCCAGGAACAGCTTCAAAGCCTTTGATTCCACGATAGTTTCGCCCGGCGCATAATCGATCACCAGATGCGCGAAATCGGGCTGGCCGGTGACCGGGCAGAGCGAGGTGAATTCAGGCGCGGCAAAGCGGACCAGATAGAGCGCGCCGATCCGCGGGTTCGGCACGTAATCGAGCACGGCTTCCTCTGGCGAGGCGGGTAAGCTGCTGTTCTGTCCCAGAAAAAGGGGTGTATTGGTCATGATTCAGCCTGTTTTTCCGAAGTGCACCTAGATGCACCTAGCCGCACCTAAACGCGCGAACACGTGCTTTGACGGTGCAAGAATGCGCGCCCCCATGCACCCGTCACCGCCTTCGGGCAAGGGGGACCGATCGTGCCCGTTGGGCCAGTGTCGGGCGGGTGTTGCTTGGGTGTTGGACCGATGCAGATGCCAGCAATGGTCGTTACGTCTTCGTTGCCGATTGACCACAATTTGATGGTGACGCAGGTCACACCCGCGACTAGTGTGCTGCATGTGCGAACTCGCAAAGACGGGTCGCCCGCAGGCAGGTAGGAGCACAAAAATTTATGGATTCGCTGGTTTCCACCCAGTGGCTCGCCGACGAAATGGGCGCGAGCGACTTGCGCATTGTCGACGCCACCGCGTTTCTGCCCGAGCATGGCCGGGTGCCGCTGCTGGAATACGAAGCCTGCCACATCCCCGGCGCGGTGTTCATGGACCTTTCCGAGCTGGTCGACTCTGCATCGCCGGTGCCTAACACCCTGCCCTCGCCCGAAAAATTCGCGAGCCGCATGCAAGCGCTGGGCCTTGGCGATGGCAGCCGCATCGTGATCTATGACGACAGCCCGGTGAAGACCTCCACCCGCGCGTGGTTCATGCTGACGATGTTCGGCGCCCAGAACGTGGCGCTGCTCGATGGTGGCATCGCCAAATGGAAAGCCGAAGGCCGCAAATGCGCTCAAGGCACCGAAACTCTGCGCCAGCGGCACTTTACCGTGTGGTCCGATGACAGCCACGTCCGCAGCAAGGCCGATGTTCTGGCCAACCTGCAAAGCAACGCCGAACAGGTGGTGGACGCGCGGGGGCCGGGCCGCTTCACCGGCGATATGCCCGAAGCCAACCCGGCGCTGGCCAGCGGCCACATCCCCGGCGCGCGCAACGTGCCATATGCCAGCCTGTTCAACCCCGACGGCACGTGGAAAGCGCCCGACGCGATCAAGGCGCTGTTCGAAGCGGCAGGCGTGGACCTTGCGCGCCCGCTGATCACCTCATGCGGATCGGGCATGACCGCCAACGTCCTGATCTTCGCCGCGCATCTGATCGGCAAGGAGGACGTTTCGCTCTACGATGGATCGTGGAGTGAGTGGGGGCTGGACCCGGCTACGCCGAAGGCGACGGGGGTGGCTTGATTTGTGCGGGGTGGGATGACCAAGCAAGGCGTAGATTTCGAACTAATTCGTGGTTCCGGCAATGTCTTTGCCGATCTGGGCCTGCCCGATGCCGAACTGGAACAACTCCGCGCCATCCTCGCCGCCGAAATCAGCAAGACGCTCGTCGCCGAGAAGCTGACCGTCCGCGCTGCCGAGAAGATCACCGGGGTTGCCGCTGCCGACTTTTCCCGCATCCGGCAAGCACGGCTGAAAAGCTTTACCATCGATCGACTGATGACAATTCTCGACCGGCTTAACCGCAAGATGCAAGTGTCTGTCACTGTCAGCCCTCGCGGGGCGGCGGGGGTCGGTGGTTTGCACGTTTGAGCAGATGGGAGTGACTGCCACAGTGCTGATCTTCGCCGCGCATTTGATGGGCAAGGAGGACGTTTCGCTCTAAGATGGATCGTGGAGTGAGTGGGGGTTGGACCCGGCTACGCCGAAGGAGACGGGGATGGCTTGAGTTTGGGGATCGGTAAAACAGATCGGCAAGCTGGCTGACATTGGCGTGATGGACTCTGAGCCGAATATCAGGAACAAGATCAGGCAGGATAAATTTATAGCGGTGTCCTTATTTCAATGTTTACAAGCCATCGGCGCAACAAACCAAAGATTGGACTGATAGCTGCCATTCTGGCGACTGTAGTCCTTACCGCCTCGGTGATTGTGTGGGGGCAATCAAAATCCGCCGAGTATCAACGCAGGGCCTATGATGAGACTCGCCATCATGCTGAAAACACGAGGCAGGAGATAAGGCAATCCTGCGGCGTCATCGCCCTCAGAAAGCCGAATGAATGCGCGACAAAGAAGACCGAAGAACACCGCGCTTATGAGCGTGATGAGCAAGACCTTGTTGCTCAGAAGCAATCCGCCCTTTGGGCTTTCATCATGGGGGCCTCTGCTGTCGTAGGAATGGGTTTAAGCGCCGTTGGTGTCGCGCTGGTCTGGACTACGTTTAACGCCACAAAGAAAGCCAACCAAATTGCTCAGACAGCATTTGAGTACCAAGTTAGACCGTGGATAAAAATCAAAGCGGAAGTCAGCAAAATAATACAGGCTAACGATGACGTTCACGTTCGCGTGTATGTTGATAGCGTCAACGTAGGCCAAGCTCCGGCTAACAACCTGTCCGTTTGCGTTAAGATGCTTGAGGGGGATTGGCCCTCCCCCCGAATACTTAACGTTATGCGTGGCTTTTTTAGCGAAGATAACGCCAGATGGCAGGAAACAACTCTTTTTAGTGGTGACAAATTCTCCGACACAAAGCGGGTTGAGTCTACGGATTTCGCTAAACATCCCAATCAAGCATCTATTGTTGTGGTCGCTAGATATATGTCCCCGACCAACTATCGAAGATTTTATTACACATGCCAGATTTTTGACCTCTATGACTCGACGAAGCACACCCTTGTCGTGGACTTCAAAGCGAACGCTTCCGCCATAAGGGTCAGAAAGCGTGATCATTTTAATGGCTTCGCAGATTAGACGAATGTTTAGCACGATTGCCGACTTCTAAGAGAGGCATCGTGAAGCTTGATACCTGCCATCGCAAACGATGACGTCTGCATCTGGGTTGGTGCGTTTGATACGTTATAGCGGGAATGACGAAGCACGGGGGTGGGAAGAACGAATAACGATCGCAGCACCTTACCCCATGACTCCCGCCCCTTCCCTCTGCTATCCCCCAACCATGAGCAGTTCTGACGATTTCGAAGCCCTCGGCCCAGCAACGCGCGGTGTGCTCGCCGGGCGGCGTGAGGCTTGGACCGGGACGCCGGAGCATCCGGGGGCGGTGGTCAATCCGGCGGTTTGGCGGGCTTCTACGCATCTCTATTCCGATATGGCGGCTCTGAGGGCGCATCCTGCCAACGAGGATGGGCGGTTTTATTATGGACGGCGTGGGGGGCCTACGCAGTGGGCTTTGGCTGAGGCGCTGACGCAGTTGGAGCCGGGGGCCTCTGGCACGGTGCTTTACCCCTCCGGCGTGGCGGCGATTGCGGGCGTTTTGCTGACCGTGTTGCGGCCCGGCGATGTGCTGTTGATGACTGACAATGCCTATGAGCCGAGCCGCGCGATGGGGCGTGGGTTGCTGCGGGATTTCGGGGTGGAGACGCGATGGTTTGATCCAACCGACTTGGCCTCTTTCGAGGCTGCCTGTTGTGAGCGGACGCGGTGCGTTTTGCTGGAAAGCCCCGGCAGTTTGACGATGGAAGTGCAGGATATTCCGGCGCTGGCAGCGGCGGCTCGGGCGCGGGGGATCGTGTCTGTGCTGGACAATACCTGGGCCTCGCCCTTGGGCTTTGCCGCGTTGGCGAAGGGCGTGGATATCTCCATCATGAGCCTGACCAAGCACGTTTCCGGCCATTCGGACTGCATGATGGGCTCTGCCAGCGCGGGCGAAGAGTTGTATCGCAAGTTGCGGGTGCGGGCGCAGGGGTTGGGCAATGTGGTTTCGCCCGACGATGCATCGCTGATGCTGCGCGGCCTGCGCACGATGAATCTGCGGTTGGAGGCGGAGACCGCTTCGGCGCTGGCCATTGCACAGTGGCTGGAAGCGCGGCCCGAAGTGGCGCGGGTGCTGTGCCCGATGTTGCCGGGATCACCGGGGCACGACCTTTGGAAGCGAGACTTTACCGGCGGGTGCGGGCTGTTCAGCTTTGTGTTGAAAGGCGGAACGAGTGCGGCGCGTGATGCCCTGATCGATGCGTTGCAATTGTTCGGCATCGGCTATTCATGGGGCGGGTTTGAGAGCCTTGCCACGCCGGTCGATCCCGCCAGCATCCGCACGGCTAGCGCTTGGCCGCTCAAGGGCATGGAACCGGATGACCGCTTCGGGGTTCGGCTGTCAATCGGGCTGGAAGATACGGCGGATCTGATAGCCGATCTGGAGCGCGGGCTTTCTATCTGGGCAGCGCATGAGGGGCAGGCATGACCGGGTTTGGCGATCAAGTGGCGCGTGCTGTCAAAGCTTTGAACGAAATCGGCTTTGATCTTGGCACGTATCACATATCTGTCTGGGGTGCGCTGCGCATCGTGATCGTGGTCATTCTGGTGATCGCCTTTGCACGGTTGCTGGCCAAGTTTGCCAGGCGGTTGCTACGGCGGATCGACAGTCTTGACCGCACGCAGCAATTGCTGGGTGAAAAGATCGCTACCATCGTGGTGTGGGGCATATCATTCTTTGTTGCGATCGACGTTTTGGGCATCAGCCTGACCGCGCTGACGGTGTTTTCGGGCGCGTTTGGCCTTGCCATCGGGTTTGGTCTGCAAAAAACCTTCGGCAATCTGATCGCCGGGATCATCCTGCTGATGGACAGGTCGATCAAGCCGGGTGATGTGATTGCGGTGAACGATGGCAAGGGCAATTCATTTGGCGAGGTCAAGAAGATCGGCATCCGCGCGGTGTCCGTCACCACGCGCGATAATCGTGAGTATCTGATTCCGAACGAAAACCTGATGACGCAGCAGGTGGAGAACTGGTCCTATTCATCGCGCGAGGTGGCGATCAATATCCCGATCGGCGTGGCCTATGGCAGCGATCTGGACAAAGTGGAAAAGCTGCTGCTGGAGGCGATCAATTCCACGCCGCGGGTTCTGCCCTTCCCCTCACCCGGCGTGCTGCTGAGCGGGTTTGGCGCGAGCAGCATCGACATGACGATGATCGTGTGGATCGATGATCCCGAAGGCGGCGTGGGCAATGTGAAATCGGACGTGCTGTGGCGCGTGTGGCGGCTGTTCAAGGAGCACGGAGTGGAAATCCCCTTTCCGCAATCGGACGTGAATTTGAAGGATAGCGCTGGTTTGCGCGCGCTGGCGGCGGCGGTGGGGACGCGGGGAGCTGAGGGGGATTGATTTTCCTAGAGTTCCCGTCACCCTGAACTTGTTTCAGGGTCCATCTCTCCTTAAGCGCTGGGCGCGGTTGAGAGAAGCAACCTGCGAGCGTAGTTGTTACCCGGCCACCACCGCTTCAGACGATGGATGGACCCTGAAACAAGTTCAGGGTGACGGGTCTTCGTAGGTTGCTCCTTAGCAGCGCTAAAGCTGATCTAGGCGGGGGACAAAGGTTTCTCGCTGGCAGGTTGGCACAGGCACGCCCATCTGCGCTTCATGACAAATCCCTGTGACAGAATCGGAACCGTGTTCCTGGTGGGTGCTGGCCCCGGTGATGCCGACCTGCTGACGCTGCGGGCCGCGCGGCTGGTGATGAATGCGCGCGTGCTGGTGCACGATGGGCTGGTTGATCCATCGATCCTGGCGATGGCGCCCAAGGGGTGCCGGATGATCAGCGTGGCCAAGCAGCGGTCGCGCCACACGATGCGGCAGGAAGAGATCAACGCGCTGCTGGTGCGCGAAGCTTTGGCCGGGAACGATGTGGTGCGGCTGAAGGGCGGCGATCCGTTCGTGTTCGGGCGCGGCGGCGAAGAGGCCGAGGATTGCTTTGCAGCGGGCGTGCCGGTGCAGGTGGTGCCGGGCGTGAGCGCGGCGATGGGGGCGGCGGCTTCGGCCATGATCCCGCTTACGCACCGTGATGCGGCCAGCATCGTCACGTTTGTGGCCGGGCAGTGCAAGGGATTGACCGAGCAGAACTGGGCCGGGCTTGCAGGCGTTGGCCGGACGCTGGTGATCTATATGGGCGTGGCAACGGTAGACGCGATTGCCGAAAAGCTGATGGCGGACGGGCTTTCGCCCGCGATGCCAGTGGCGGTGATCGAGAACGCCAGCCGTCCGCAGATGCGGGTTTTGCGCGGCGCGCTGGCTGCGCTGGGGCCGCTGGTGGCGGACAACAAGGTCAAGAGCCCTGCCCTCATCGTGATCGGCGATGTGGCGGGCCGGGGAGACATGATGGAATTGAAGCAAGTTTTGGAGTCGGCGCAATGAAGATCATTACCGCAAGCGATCTGCGCACCGGCGATGTGGTGTGGTGGACCGGCGATGGCTGGTCGCGCCATGTCAACGATGCGGTGGAGGCGGGCGAACACGCCGAGGCAGTGATCGCGCGCGAGAACGCCAAACAGATCGTCACCGACACGCAAGTGATCGAAGCGACGCGCACCGACGAAGGCGTGCGCCCGGCACATATCAAGGACCGCATCCGGGCGCTTGGCCCCACGGTGCGGCTCGACCTTTCTCTCAAGCCTGCCGATCCTGCGGCGGGAAACTGGGTGATCTGAGATGTATCAGTACGATCAATATGACCGTTCGATGGTCGACGCCCGTGTGGCGGAATTTCGCGGACAGGTGGAGCGCCGTCTGGCGGGTGACCTGACCGAGGACCAGTTCAAGCCGTTGCGGCTGAAGAACGGGCTGTACCTGCAATTGCATGCCTATATGCTGCGGGTGGCGATCCCCTATGGCACGCTGAACAGTCGCCAGATGCGGCTGCTGGGCGATATTGCCGACAAGTATGACCGGGGTTACGGCCACTTCACCACGCGGCAGAATATCCAGTACAACTGGATCAAGCTGTCGGACGCGCCGAATATTCTGGCCGAGCTGGCGACGGTGGAGATGCACGCGATCCAGACCAGCGGCAACTGCATCCGCAACACGACGTCTGATCAGTTTGCCGGCGCTGCGGCGGACGAGTTGACCGATCCGCGCCCCTATGCCGAGCTGCTGCGCCAGTGGTCGACCTTCCACCCGGAGTTCGATTACCTGCCGCGCAAGTTCAAGATTGCGATCATCGCCAGCGAGACTGACCGCGCGGCGATGCGGCTGCACGACATCGGCATCCAGCTGGTGAAGAACGACGCGGGCGAGATCGGCTGCAAGTTTCACGCAGGCGGCGGCATGGGCCGCACGCCGATGATCGCGCCGGTGATTGCAGAGTTCGTGCCTGCGCTGCAGATGATCAGCTATCTGGAAGCGTGCCTTCGCGTCTACAACCGCTATGGCCGCCGCGACAACAAGTACAAGGCGCGTATCAAGATCCTGGTCCATGAGATTGGCGCGGCGGAATACCGCCGTCAGGTGGAGGAAGAGTTCGCGCATATCCTGACGCTGGGGCTTGAGCCGCCTGCGGAGGAACTGGAGCGGATCAAGGGCTTCTTCGAGCAGCCGGGCTTTGAGGTGGGCGCTTCGGACGAGCTGGACTTGTCCGATCCCGATTTCGCGCTGTGGGTGGATCAGAATGTCCATGCGCACAAGCAGCCGGGCTATGCCATCGTCAACATCAGCCTGAAGCCAACCGGCGGCATTCCGGGCGATGCGACGGCCGATCAGATCCGGCTGATGGCCGATCTGGCTCGCGACCATTCGTTCGACGAATTGCGCGTGACGCATGCGCAGAACATCGTGCTGCCGCATGTGAAGAAGGCTGATCTCTATGGCATCTGGCAGAAGCTGGATGAAGCGGGGCTGGCAGCGGCGAACCTTGATCTGATCGGCGATATCATCGCTTGTCCGGGGCTGGATTACTGCGCGCTGGCCAATGCGCGGTCGATCCCGCTGGCGCAGAAGATTTCGAACCGCTTTGCCGACCTTGGCCGCCAGCGCGATCTGGGCGAGCTGAAGCTGAAGATTTCGGGCTGCATCAATGCCTGCGGGCACCACCATGCAGGCCACATCGGCATCCTCGGCGTGGATAAGAAGGGCGTGGAGAACTACCAGCTTTCGCTGGGCGGCTGTGAAGGCGCGGATACCTCGCTCGGCCAGATCACCGGCCCCGGCTTTAGCGAAGACGGTGTGGTGGATGCAGTGGAGAAGGCCACCGACGTTTATCTCGCACACCGCGCGGAGGGTGAGCGTTTCGTCGATACATATCGCCGCATCGGCATGGCGCCGTTCAAGGAGGCGATCTATGCCAAGGAGCCGGCCCATGGTTGAGCAGAACTTGCGCTATCGCGCAGACGAGCCGGTAGCTGATCCGGCGGTAACGGTGGATGCTTTTGCCGACCAGAGCAACGCGACTGCCGTGCGGATCGAGCCGGGCGACGATGCCCGCCTGCTGTTGCCGCATCTTGACCGGATCGCGTTGGTTGAGGTGAACTTCCCGGCCTATACCGATGGGCGCGGCTATTCGGCGGCGCGGATCCTGCGCGAACATGGCTATGCCGGTGAATTGCGCGCGGTGGGCGATGTGCTGCTGGACCAGTTGAGCCACATGCGCCGCTGCGGGTTTGACAGCTTTGCCCCCAACCAGCCGATCAGTTCCGAAGCTGCCGAACAGGCCTTTGGCACATGGCCGGAGGTTTACCAGAAGACCGTTGATGGCCGCCCGGCAATCTGGGCGAAGCGCCATCCGGCTTGAGGACAGATGACATGACCAGCACCGTCAACCGCAAGATCGACCTGATCGACGCGCGCCCGCGCTTCGTCGAAACGGATGCGATCCGCCTGAACCAGTTGTTCCGGGGCAGCGACACGCAGGAAATGCTGCGTTCGGTGATCCGTGACGGGCTGGCCGGTGATCTTGCGGTGGTTTCGAGCTTTGGCGCAGAAAGCGCTGTATTGCTTCACCTTATTGCCGAGGTTGATCCATCGGTGCCGGTGCTGTTTCTGGAAACGGGCAAGCACTTTCCCGAAACAGTGGCCTATCGTGATGAGCTGATCGCTTTTCTGGGGATGACCAATCTCCAGATCATCGAACCCGATCCCGAGGCCATTGCCAAGAAGGATGAGAACGGGCTGCGGTGGTCGTGGGACCCGGATGGTTGCTGCGAAATCCGCAAGGTAGAGCCGCTGGCCAAGGCGCTGCTGCGCTTCGATGCCTCGTTGACCGGCCGCAAGGGCTTCCAGTCCAAGACGCGCGCGGGCCTGCCGCGCTTCGAGATCGACCATTCGGACGCGCAAGGGCGGCTGAAGATCAACCCGCTGGCATCGTGGGACAAGGACGCGCTTGCGGCCTATTTTGTGGAGCATAATCTGCCCGCACACCCGCTGGTGGCGCAGGGTTACCCCTCAATCGGCTGCGCGCCCTGCACCAGCAAGGTTGCGCCGGGCGAAGACCCGCGTTCGGGCCGGTGGAAGGGCTGGGACAAGGTGGAATGCGGAATTCATACGCCCACCGACGGCAAAACACCGGGCGATGAACTGCCGCCGGGATATGATCCGGTTTTCTGAGGCCTTCCCGTTTTGCGAAAAATCCGTTCGTGTCGCGCGAAGTCGAGACACGCTTGCTGAGCGCGGGGATGTCTCGACTTCGCTCGACACGAACGGAACTTTTTGCGTTTTTGTGAGCCTCGGAACGCGAAGGTTAGCTGAACTAAGTTTGCCAGCCAACCCAACGCTCTGCTAGTCGTCACCCTACGGGGGACAGGCAATTGGCATTGGATGCGCGCAGGATAGGGCTTTGGGCGGGGCCGCTGGGGTTTGCGGTGACGCAACTGGTCGCCGCGCCTGCTGGAATGCCCGATGCCGGGTGGAGCGCGGCGGGGCTGGTGTGGTGGATGGCGGCGTGTTGGATGACCGAGGCCCTGCCGCTTTCGGCCACGGCGTTGTTGCCGTTTCTGGTGCTGCCGTTGACCGGTGTGGCCAATGCCAACAAGACGGCAAGTTCATACTACTCGTCGATCATTTTCCTGTTCATTGGCGGGGCGTTTCTGGCTCTGGCGATTGAACGCACCGGGCTGCACCGGCGGCTGGCGCTGTTCATCATGGGGCTGGCAGGCACGAAACCGTGGCAATTGCTGATGGGCGTGATGATGGCGACAGCGGTGCTGTCGAGCTTCATTTCCAATACCTCCACTGCACTGATCATGATGCCGATGGCGATTGCCATGTTGCGCGCAGGGGGCATCGAGGAGGGCGAAACTTCCGGTATGGCGGGCGCGCTGCCAATGGGAATTGCCTTTGCGGCCTCTATCGGCGGCCTTGGCACGTTGATCGGCACGCCTACCAATGCGATTGCGGCGGGCCTGATCGAGACCGCGCTGGGGGTGCGCATCACGTTCCTGCAGTGGGCCCTCTATGGTGTGCCGATTGTGTTGCTGGCCGTGCCACTGGCGGCCTGGATCATTTCACGCGTACAAAAGCTTCAGGCGGACAGTTTTGATCCTGCAGCAGCGCGCGCCGCCATCGCCCAAGCCACGCAGTGGACCGTGGCTGAACAGCGGCTGGTGCCGGTGGTGGTGCTGGCGTTTCTGGCGTGGGTATTCCAGCCGGTGATCGAAAGCTGGTTTCCCGCAGGCGGGTTTACCGATGGCACGGTGGCAGCGATTGCGGGCCTCGTGCTGTTCGTGCTGCCAGACGGGACGGGGCGGCCGATGCTGACATGGCCTGAAGCCAACCGCGCGCCGTGGGACGTGGTGCTGATGTTCGGCGGTGGCCTTGCCATGGCCATGGGCATGACCGACAGCGGCCTGACCAAATGGATGGGCGAAATGCTGCTCCCCCTTGCCAACGTGCCGCTGCCGATTGTGGCGCTGGTGCTGGTAGCATTCGTGATCATCGTGACCGAATTTGCCAGCAATATCGCGGCGGCCAGCGGGATCTTGCCCGTGATCGCAGCGCTGGTGGCTGCATTGGGAGCAGACCCGATCCTGCTGGCCCTGCCCGCCGCCTTTGCCGCAACATGGGGCTTCATGCTGCCTGCCGGAACCGGGCCGAATGCGTTGGCCTGGGCGACCGGGCATTGTTCGATGCGCGCGATGGTCAAGGCCGGGTTTGCGCTGGATGTGGCGGGCGTGTTCCTGCTGGTCGGCGTGGTCTGGGCGATCAGCGCGGTGATCTGACAAAGGTTCACCCGCGTATAGACAACCAGCCCCAACGCCCGCAAAAATGGCGGTGGAAGGGGTCTTGATGGAACGGGATGGTGACGCTTCTGCGCTGACGCAGGGGGCGAACTCGGTGCTGGGTTCGCCGCTGCGGCTGTTGACCGGCACGCTGATCTTCGTGCTGGCGGTATTCGTGGTTTCGACCTGCGGTTTTGTCTTTGCCGGATGGCCGATGGGCGATGCCGCCTACATGGTGCTGCTGACGATCTTCTCGGTCGGCTATGGCGAAATCCGCCCGGTCGACACGACCTTTCTGCGCTGGTGGACGAGCGCGACGATCATGCTGGGCTGCACCGGCATGATCGTGCTGACCGGCGCACTGGTGCAGGTTTTCACCCTGTTTCAATTCCGACGCCTGCTGGGGCTGGACCGTATGATAACCGAAATCGAGAAGCTGGACGGGCATGTGATCATCTGCGGCTATGGCCGGATCGGGGTGCAACTGGCCAAGGCCATGACCGAGGCCAAGCGCCCGTTCCTGATCCTTGAGCGGGACCATGCCAAGGCCGAGGACGCCAAGGCGCATGGCTTCCTGTGCATGGTGGGCGAGGCGACGCATGAAGAAACGCTGAAAAGCGCAGGGATTGCGCGGGCCAAAGTGCTGGCGACGGTCCTGCCCGATGATGCCGCCAATGTGTTCATCACGCTATCGGCGCGCAATCTGAACCCGGCGATAGAGATCATCGCGCGCGGTGAGGCTCCGACCACCGAGAACAAGCTGTTTCACGCAGGCGCCGACAAGGTAGTGATGCCGACACACATCGGGGCCGAGCGTATCGTGGAGATGATCCTCTATCCTGCTACCGATGCGCTGGAGGATATCGGCGCGGTGCGGCGCAATCTGCACGACTTCGGGCTCGATATCGAAATGGTGGAGATCGTGCCCGGCAGTGCCCTGAACGGCGAGAGCGTGGGCGAGGCCGAGCGGCGCGGCAATGGCGCGTTCTTTGTGGTGCAGATTGACCGGGCAAGCGGCCAGTCGATCCATCATCCCGGCGAGGACGTGACGCTGGAGACTGGCGACAAGGTGATGCTGGTGGTGCGCGGAAGCAGGCTTTCCGCAGGCGCGGTGTTCAGCGCGGTGAAGACGCGGGTGAAGCATGGGCGGACTTTTGTGGGTTAAAACTGCTCTCCGCTGAACACCCAATCCCGCTCACCCTGAGCTTGTCGAAGGGTGTCAGCACAAATGTTGCGTGCTGTGCTTCGACAGGCTCAGCATGAGCGGGGTTGGGAATATATCCTTTTTGCGCGTGGCTTTTACCCGTGCGCGCCGAAGTAGTTGGCGATGGCCACGGCGATGCGGATGTTGAGCGCGTGGGCGCGTTCGATCGGGTCGATGAAGCGGGCGCGGATGGCACCGTAGTCTTCGCCGCGATGGTCGGGGTAATCGGTTTCCTCGTCGACCGCGAAATCGGTGATTTCAGGCTCTATTACCGGGTAGGCACGGCGCAACTGGGCCAGTGCATCGTCCACGCGCAGTGACAGGACCATTTCGAGCACATCGTCGCGGCTGACATCGTTCGACCGGGCAAAGGGCGGCACCTGCACCGCACGGATGAACATGTGCATCAGCAGCGCGAGGCGCACTGATTGCAGCAGGCCGATGTTGCGGCGGTCAGAATCCTGCGCCGGATCGCGGCCCGCCTTGTGGCCGGGGACCAGCGATAGCAGGCGGTGGAGCTTCATCCAGTCCACCCGCAGACGCGAAGTCAGGCGGCGGAAGACTCCTGCCCTGTCGTCCTTGGTCAGGTATTCGGCGAGCGCAAGGCAGGCCGATTCCAGCGCGGTTTCGGTGCCGCGATAGGGGCGGCTGGCCCAATAGGCGGAGTTGAACAGTTCGCCATGGGCCGCCACGGTCTTGACCGAGGCAATGCCGTTGGCTGCGCGCAACAGGCGGACCAACTGGTTGCCGCGCGTGGAGCGGCCAAGCAGTTCGGCAACAGATTCCATTTCCTCGCCCGCAGCCATTCCGGCACCGGCAATCACGTTTACCGGATAGCCGATCTGCTGCAGGATCGCGTTGTGCGGGATCGCGCGGATTTGGCGCAGGCTCATCGTGCGGTCTGCGCCAATGTCAGACTGGCGGCGCGAAACACGGCTGCCAGTGCCCTTCAGCAGGCCGAGGCCGAAGGCCGTGAGAGCGCGCGAATAGGTTGCGCTTTCAAGGTGTTCGCGCTGCACGCGGCGGATCGAGCGGTAGAAATCGAGGCTCAGGTCCGTCCGGTCGTAGAACGGGTCCTTGACGGTAAGGTCCTGATCCTTTGCCTCTTCCTCGGCAATGCGGGTGAGCGTGGCGAGCGCCAGATCATCGTTGCGGAAGAACAGGTAGCCATCGCCGCCCTGGAAGCTGGCTTCGGGTTCGATGGTGACGCCAGCCTTGGCAAAGCGGCGGCGTGCCCAGCCGGAGAGCGGCCAGGTGAGCCGGTCAGCAAAGCCCGAAGGATGCGCGCCGCGACCCATGGATTCGCCATGGGTGTTGAAGATCAGAGCGGCCACATCGGTCAGATCGTTGGCCTTCATCGCTTCGGCAAGGCGGCCCTGCAAGCGTTCGATGGCCAGGGCAGCAGGGATCTGGCCCATGAAGCGGCCCGCATCCGAAAAGCCGGTCTGGATCGACACGCGGCCGCGGCCGCGGGCGTAGCTGCGGTAGGCTTCTTCGGACAGGAGCGCTTCGAGGAAACGCCCGCCGTGTTCCAGCGCGGCTTCGGTTTCGAACAGGGGCGAGACATCGACTTTGCCTTCGATGCCGAACAGCTTGGCGAAATAGAGTGCGGCCAGCACGGTTTGCGGCTGTTCGCATTCGGCAATCAGCATGCGGATCGGCGCATCGGCATCGATGTGCTGCAGCATCTTGGCCATGACCAGAAACTGGCGCATCGCGGTGCTGGTTTCGATCGCCAGTGCGCCGAAGTTTACGCGCAGCGGCTTTACCTCGGCCAGCAGTTCGCGCAGGCGCGAGAGCGCGCTTTTGCTACCAAGATCAAGCGTGCCTTCCGGGTCGATCCGGCGGCGCAAGGCATTGAGAAGCTGCGAGGAATTGACGCGGAAGTGGATCCAGCCAATGCCAAGACCATCGGCGCGCATGGCGGCGGCCAGCGTGGCAAGCGGGATGGCTTTGGCGTCGTCAGCAGTCTTCGCTTCGGCTTCGAGTGCCGCGATCATCGGCGCAAGACTGAGCAGTTTGGCCGGGTCTTCGGCGCTCAGCCGGTTGGCGGCGGCGGTGAGCGCTTCGCTGTCTGACAGGTCAGACGCAAACAGGTCCGCCATTTCCGCCGAATGGCCGTGGGCTGCATCCAGCGTGGCCAGCAGCGGATGGGCATCATCAATCGCGCGCAGGCTGGCGGCGTAGCTTGCCAGACGCAGCGCCTTTTCGCGCAGGCGGAAGGCGATGGAGGTGGTCCAGCCGATATCGGTGCGGCCATCCATGTCATAGCCGACCCACGTGGCGAAGCGGAACGGCAGCGGGCGGAAATCGAGCCAGCGGCCCGGCCAGCGCTGGCGGGCATGGCCCAGCAGCATGGCGTTGATCCGGTCACGCGCATGGGCAGCGCGCTGAATGGCGTTGCAAACTTCGACGTGTTCGAAGCCGAGCGTGATCTTCGGCCCCTCAGACGGGACGGTGCAGACGGTTGTGGTCTGCGGATCGTCCGTCAGGGCTGCGGTGGCAACCGCATCGGACTGGGCGGGCGAGAGCAGGAACGTGGGGTGCGCGGTGAACACGGCATGCAGCAGCGGCTTTTCCCAACGCCTGCGGAATTCGGAAAAGCCCGCTTCTTCGGGGTTCAGCGCTTCGATCCGGGCAAGGTTTTCACTCGCCGATGTGGGCGCGATCAGACGCTTCAGGCGCGCGGCGCGGCTTTGCAGCGCTTCGCATTCCAGTTCGGCGACCAGACTTTCAACATCAGCCAGTGACAGCTCCCCCGCCTCAAGCTGGCGGGACAGATCATGGCTGAGCTGAAACACCGGATTGAACAGCGGCGTATCGGCCGTCCGCTCATGAAGTTTCTGCAACCGTGCCTTGAGCTTGGCGACCGTCTTCATGCCCGATGTATTCCTCTGAATTCGTTGGCGTTGCAGGACTATCGCCCCAGCAGACACGCTTCGCGCGCGGCCGCTTCGATGGCCGCTTCATCGGGCGTGCCCTTGCCCACCACCCAGCTTCCGCCAACGCACAGGACCGGGTCAAAACCCAGCCATTCCGGTGCGGTGGCAGCAGTGATGCCGCCGGTGGGGCAGAATTTGCACTGATAGAACGGGGCTGCCAACGCCTTTAATGCCGGAAGTCCGCCCGAAGTGGAGGCAGGGAAGAACTTGAAGTGCGTGAGGCCCAAATCCAGCCCGCGCATGATATCGCCCGCGCTGGCGGTGCCGGGCAGGAACGGGATGCCCGAGGCAACGGCGGCCTTGCCCAGAGTTTCGGTAAGACCCGGCGAGACGATGAATTCTGCGCCTGCATCGATGGCGGCCTTCAATTCATCGGGATTGGTGACCGTGCCTGCGCCAACAATCGCGCCTTCGACTGCCTTCATCGCGTGGATCACATCGAGCGCAGCAGCGGTGCGCAAGGTGACTTCGAGGACGCGCAGTCCCCCTTTGACCAGCGCGCGGGCGATGGGAAGCGCGTGATCGACATTGTCGACAACCAGCACCGGAATAACCGGCGCGGTGCGCATGATGGTTTCGATCGGCTTCATAAAGTCTCCCTCGCGTTTGCAACGCGCAAATCCCGTGTGGATGCGGGCTTAACGCGAGTCAGACTTAATGTGCACCTGCGATAACCGGGTGCATAGCTATTCTTCAGACAGCCGAGCTGAACTGGCGGGCCCCCAACCGATAGCCATCGAACACGGCGGCGACCGAGCGGGCATAGGGTTCCGAGCCCTTTTCAAGCGTCAGCACGCTGTCATCCAGCCGGGCCAGACCGCGCGCGATGAAGGGGGCAATCCGGTCGCGGCTGCTGGCCAGCAGGTCTGCGGGCACCACTGCCCTGCCCCGGCACAGCAGATCGGTGATGACGTCGCCTCGGCGGCGGTCTTCGGTGGAACGCACCACGCCCTTGCGGCCCGGCAGCTGGCCTGCGCCAATGAGCATGCGATAGCGGCCTGCGTTCTTTTCGGTCTGGACGAACAGATCGGGAAATTCGCTGATCGACGATGCGCCAAGGCCGATCAACACCGGCGATTGGTCATCGGTAAAGCCCTGAAAATTGCGGCGCAGAGTGCCGGTGCGGGCGGCGATGGCCAGATCATCTTGGGGCAGGGCAAAATGATCGAAGCCGACCGGCTGATAGCCCGCCGCCCCCAACTGGGCGTACCCTTGCGCAGCCATGCGAAAACGCGCGCGCTGATCGGGCAGTTCGCTGGCATCGATGCGCTGCTGGCGCGGAATCACGTGGGGCACATGGGCATAGCCGAACAGCGCCACACGATCGGCCCCCATGGCAATCGACTGGTCCAGCGTATCGCGAAGGATTTCATCGGTCTGGAACGGCAGGCCATACATCAGATCGAAGTTGATCGAGCTGACCCCTGCCCCGCGCAGGCCATCGGTGGCGCGGGCAATCATGTCACGCGGTTGGACCCGGCCAATGGCCTCTTGCACGCGTGGATCGAGTGTCTGGACGCCAAGGCTGGCCTTGATCACGCCGATGCCGCGGATCGCGCGGAACCAGTCGGGCTCCAGCGTGCGCGGATCGAGTTCGATGGATAGAACCGGCTTATCGAGCCGGAAATTGACCGTCAGGCAATCGATCAATCGCACGAAATCGGTGGGTTTGATCGCGTTGGGACTGCCGCCACCGAAGGCAATGCGCGAGACTTTGACCGAGGGGTGCAGATTGCGTGCAACCAGCTCAACCTCGTGATGCAGCGCTTCAAGATAGGCGGCAAGGCGCTGAGTCTTGTTGGCGGCCCCAGTGTTGCAACCGCAGTACCAGCAAATTTCGCGGCAATAGGGGATGTGCAGATAGAGCGAGACCGTGCCGCGCAGGGCGCGAAGGGCATCACGCTGGCGCTCTTCGAAACTTTCTTCAACGAATTCAGCAGCTGTGGGATAACTCGTGTACCGCGGAACGGGCTGTTCCAGCAGTTCGGGCCAATATGTCCAGCCTCCGAAGCGTTCAGAGGCGGTCGTGCCGTTTGCGGTTATCACATCAGCTGCCATGGGATCGGTCCTATTCGCGTTCGGGGCCTTCGTCCCCATCATCACAACAGCTATCGGCCGATGCGCGCTTGCGCATTGCGATATGACAAACTTTGCAGCAGGGCAGATTTTTGCTGCCATCATCGTTTTGCGGCACACGCAGCGGCACCATGCCGCCGCTTCCGCCGCATGACGCCACCATGATGATCGAGGCATTGGCCGGGCCCGGCGCGGCCATTTGCAGCACCGCCAGCGGGGCGAGCAGGCGCAAGGCACGGCTGTTCATGGCAGGTCCTCCTCTTCGATCAGGATGCGCGCCGCCGCGCCGTCCAGATCGCCGAACTGCCCGCGCTTGAGCGCCCAGAAGAACGAGGCCAGCCCGAACAGGCCCATGCCAAGCGCGATGGGTAGCATAAAGGCGACACCGTTCATTTGGCTTCTCCGGCAAGGCGCAGCGAATTGGCCACCACGATCAGCGAACTGGTGGACATGGCAATCGCGGCAATCAGCGGGGTGACATGGCCGAGGATGGCCAGCGGCACCGCCAGCACATTGTACCCGATGGCCAGCACGAAGTTCTGCCGCACCACCTGCATGGTCTTGCGCGCAACGCGGATCGCGCGCGGGATGGCGAGCAGCGAATCTGCGGTGAACACCATGTCCGCCGCCTGCCGCCCGACATCGCTGGCCGAACCCGGTGCGATGGAGGCGTGGGCGGCGGCCAGCGCCGGGCCATCGTTCAGGCCATCGCCTGCCATCATCACTTTGCGGCCGGCCCCTTGCAGCCGCTGAATCGCTTCCTGCTTTTGCAGCGGAGAGGCCGCAGCTTGCGCGGTAAGCCCGGTGGCGCGAGAAATGGCCGCTACTGCGGGCACGGAATCGCCCGACAGGATCGAGGCTTCGACGCCGAGCGCTGCTAGCCGGGTGAGCGCAGCTTCGGCATCGGGACGCAGACGATCAGCAAAGGGGATCAGACGAACGGCATCGCCGTGTATCCGCAAAGCCGTAGCCATGCCCTGGGCCGAAGCTGGACGCCCGAGAGCGACCGCCAGACCATTCCAGCGCGCGGTCACGCCCTGCCCTGCTTCTTCGCGCACATCTTCAAGTGTCGCGGCCCGGATGCCCCTTGCGCCAAGCGCCTGCACCAGCCCGAGCGAGAGCGGATGGCGGCTATGGCTGGCCAGTGCGAGTGCGACCGAGGCTTGTGCTGCCGACAGCGCGCCAAGCGCCACGTCATCAGGTACCGGGCGGCCCAGTGTGAGCGTGCCGGTCTTGTCGATCAGGATCCGATCGATTTCGGCCATGCGTTCCAGTGCAGAGCCATCCTTCACCAGCACGCCCTTTTTCAGTAGCGCGCCTGCCGCCACGACTTGCGCCACCGGCACGGCAAGGCCGAGCGCGCATGGGCAGGTGATGATCAGCACGGCGATGGAAATGACCAGCGACTGATACCACCCGGCACCGGCCAGCATCCACCCGGCGAACGTCAACGCCGCCAGCGTGTGAACCGCAGGCGCATAGAGCCGCGCGGCGCGGTCTGCGATGCGCACGTATTTGGACCGCGATTGGCCGGCCACGTCCATCAGGCGGGCGATTTCGGACAGCGCGGTATCCTGCCCGCTGGCGGTCACGCGCACGTCGATGGGGGCTTCGATGTTGAGCGTTCCGGCGTGGACCAGCGTTCCTGGCCCGGCGGGCACCGGCGCGCTTTCTCCGGTAAGGAGCGACATATCGAACCGGGTCTGCCCGCGCAGCACTTCGCCATCGGCGGCAAGGCGCTCTCCGGCGGCGACGCGCATCAGCATGCCCGGTTGCAACGCCTTGGTTTCAACCCAGCGCGTTGCGCCATCGGCAGCGACGACCATCGTGCCAGTCGCTACCTGCCGCAACAGCGCATCGACCCCCGAACGCGCGCGATCACGCATCATCGCATCGAGCACGCGGCCTGCCAGCAGGAACATCAGCAGCATCAGCACGCCATCGAACCATGCCTCGGCCCCGCCAATGATGGTTTCGTAGAACGACAGGCCGGTGGCGATGGTCACGCCGATGGAGATCGGCACGTCCATGTTGGTCTTGCCATGGCGCAGAACTTTCCATGCCGAGGCGAAGAACGGACGGCCCGCATAGACAATGGCGGGCACGCCGATCAGCGCCGAAACCCAGTGAAACAAGGACCGCGTGGTGCCATCCGCGCCCGACCAGACGCTGACCGACATCAGCATCACGTTCATGCAGGCAAAGGCCGCAACGCCAAGCGGGGCGAGCAAGGGCTTGACCGCCGAGATCGGTTCCGCCGCAATCTCGCGCGGCTGGGCATCAAAGCCGGTGGCGGCCAGAGCGGCGACCAGCGCGGGCACCTCCACATATGGGGCGTGCACCACTTCCACCGTTCGGGCGGTAAGGTTCGTCCGCGCGCTGGCAACGCCTTCAACCGCGCTCAGCGCGCGTTCGACTTTGCCCATGCAACCGGCACAATGCATGCCAGGAACGGCCAGCATAGAGTGAACGGCATCGTCTGGGATGGCGATGTTCTGGGCGGGCGCGGTCATTGCACTTCCCCCACAGTGCGCCAGATCTGGCCATCGGCCTCGACCATGACGTTCAGACGCCAGCGGCCCGGTTCCAGCGCCGCGCCATAAGCACCGGGAGCCGTTTCCTGCAGCGTGAGCGTGGTGGTGGGGCGCTGGCCAAGTGGATGTTCGGCCACAGCCGTAACCTTGGCGGCGGCAATCGGATGGTCTGCGCTGTCGATCACCGTGACCACAACACGGCTGGCGGCATCGCGCGCGATCACGCGCTTCCAGCCCAGCGCCTTTTCGGCCTGTGCCTGTTTGAGCCAGCCGTTGAACTCCTGACTGGCGACATAGGAGTTATCGACCACAACGCCACCGAAGGTCGCACTGGCAAGGCGCGCCATCAGCATGTTGACGCCGACCACCACGGCAAAGAAGCTGACGAGCAGCAGGGCCATCTTGCGCCCGGTAAACGGGCGATCCTTGCGGCGTGGCTGGGTCATCGGCCGTTTCCTTGGGCAGTAGTAAAGGTCGTTTCGCTGCGATCGGTGCCGCCTTCCTTGTCTGTCGCGGTCAGGACGAACGCGAATTCAGCAGGCTGTGCGCCGCGTGGCAGCACGGTGTAGACGCGCAGTGGCTTGGTCGTGTCCGAGGGAACTTCCACGCTAAGCTTGCGCTGTGCGGCAGCGGCGTCCATCTCGTCGGTGAACATCGCCCCGCCTTCAAGACCATCGAGGGCCACGGTGAACGTGCGCGGGCGCGTTTCCATGTTGCGCAGTTTCAGCGTGTAGGCATTGCGGATCTGGCCGCCAGACAGCATCACGTATTCGGGGTTGCGGTCCTTGGCGACCGACAGATCGAGCCGGGTGCGCTGGCCCAGCATGAACAGCAAAGCAAGGCCGATGGCACTCCACGCGCCGAGGTAAACCAGCGTGCGCGGGCGGAAGATGGTTTTCAGCAGCGGCTTTGGCTCTTCCCCGCGCTTTTCGCGTTCGGCATCGTCGAGCGTGCAGTAATCGATCAGCCCGCGCGGACGGCCAACATCGGCCATCGCCTTGTCACAAGCATCGATGCACAGCGCGCATGTAATGCAGCCGATCTGCGGCCCTTCGCGGATATCGATGCCGGTGGGGCACACAGCCACGCACTGCAGGCAATCGATGCAATCGCCCAGCGGCGTGGCGGCTTTGAGCGCGGACTTGACCGACCCGCGCGGCTCTCCGCGCCAGTCCTTGTAGGTGACGACAAGGCTCTTTTCATCGAGCATCGCGGTCTGGATGCGCGGCCATGGGCACATGTAGATGCACACCTGTTCGCGCATGAAACCGCCGAAGATCAGCGTGGTCATCGTCAGCACAAATGTGGTGGCATAGGCCACAGGCGCGGCGGTGCCGGTCCAGAATTCGCGCTGGAGCGTGGGCGCATCAGCGAAGTAGAAGATCCATGCGCCGCCGGTGAGGAAGCTGATCGTGAGATAGAGCCCCCACTTCAGCGCGCGTTTGCCAATCTTTTGCGGGCCCCACGGCGCTTTCTGCAAACGCAGTTGGGCATTGCGGTCGCCATCGACCAGCCGATCAACATGCTGGAACAGGTCGGTCCAGACCGTCTGCGGGCAGGCATAGCCGCACCAGGCGCGGCCCACAGCCGAGGTAACAAGGAACAGGCCAATGCCCGCCATGATCAGCAGCCCGGCCACGAAGTAGAACTCATGCGGCCAGATTTCGATGTCGAACATGAAGAAGCGGCGGTTGCCCAGATCGATCAGCACCGCCTGATCAGAGGCATAAGCGCCGCGATCCCAGCGGATCCACGGCGTGCCCCAGTAGATAAGAAGGCACACGGCCATGACCAGCCATTTGAAGCGCCGGAACGCGCCATCAATGGCCTTGGGAAACACCCCCTTGCGCTTGGCATAGAGGCTGATGTCGTTTGAATGGTCCGCGCTGAGTTTGGGATCGTGCGCAGTCATAACCGTGTGTCCTTGATTGGCTTACTCGGTTGCATCGGCTGGGGCTGCTGCAACAGCTTCGGGTGCCGGTTCAGGCGCAGGTGCTTCTTCACCGCCGCCCAGCGAATGGACATATGTGGCGAGCATCTTGACCGTCACCGGATCGAGCCGGTTGCCCCATGATGGCATCACGCCATACCGAGCGTTGGTGATGGTCTGGGTCAGCGCAGCGCGGCTGCCGCCATAGAGCCAGATCGCATCGTTCAGCCGCGGCGCGCCCACGGTGCGGCTTCCCTCGCCCACAGCGCCGTGGCAGACGACGCAGTTGTCGGCATAGAGCTGCGCGCCCTGCTGCGCCGAAGCGTTTGGCTTATCCTCGCCCGCCAGCACACGCACGTGGCTGACCACGTTCTGCACCTGATCGGCGGTCAGAATGCCATCGCGGCCAAAGGCGGGCATCTGGCTCATCAGGGTCGCATCGTTGCCGGGCTGGCGAATGCCGTTGATGACAGTCCGGTGAATGGTGGCCGCATCGCCGCCCCAAAGCCAGTCATCATCGTTAAGGTTCGGGTAGCCGACGCTGCCCGCCGCGCCATTGCCATGGCACTGAATGCAGTTGACCTTGAACGCGGCGCGTCCGCCATCAATCGCGGCGCGGCGCAGGCGGGGATCGGTGGCGATCTGTTCGATCGAGGCGTTGCCAAGTTCGGCCATCAGCCCGGCAGTGCGGGCCGCTTCAGCCCTCATTTCCTTGGCCAGATCGCCGCGGCTGGACCAGCCGAACGTGCCAGCGGTGGCCGTGTTGCGCAGTGGTATCGCGGGATAGACCACGCTATAGCCAATCGCGAACACGATGCAGGCATAGAACGACCAGAGCCACCAGCGCGGCAGTGGATTGTTCAACTCCTCGATACCGTCCCATTCGTGACCGACGGTTTCAACCCCGGTCGCATCATCCAAGCGTGGTTTAGACATCGCTTTCGTCCTTGAAGATCGAAGTGGCAGCTTCGCGGTTGAGCGGCTTGGCACCGGGCCGGAATGGCCACGCGCTCAGCCCCACGAAGATGACCGTCATCAGCAGCAGGCCCCAGCTGTCAGCCAAATGCCGCAGCACCTCGTATGTCGAATGATCGCTCACCGGCCCTTCTCCTTGGCCAGAGCTTCCTGCGCGGCAGGCGCGTTCACATCGACCAGCGTGCCCAGCATCTGCAGATAGGCGACCAGCGCATCCATCTCGGTCAGCCGAGCAGGATCGCCGTCAAAGTCGCGCACTTGCGCCTTGGGGTAGCGCTTTTGCAGATCGCTGGCGTCGGCGCTCGGATCGGCCTGTGCTTTCAGGTCGTCGTTGGCCTTGGCGATATCGTCTTGCGAATAGGGAACGCCGATCTGGTAGAGCGTGCGCAGCGTCGCGGTCATGTCGCCCATGTTGAGGTCATGTTCGGCCAAGTGCGCATAGCCCGGCATGATCGATTCCGGCACAAGAGCGCGCGGATCTTTCAGATGCTGGACCTGCCATTCATCCGAATAGCGCATGCCTACGCGGGCAAGGTCCGGCCCGGTGCGCTTCGATCCCCACTGGAACGGATGGTCGTACATCGATTCCGCAGCAAGGCTGTAATGGCCATAGCGCTCAACCTCGTCCCGGAAGGGGCGGATCATCTGGCTGTGGCAGTTGTAGCAGCCTTCGCGGATGTAGATGTCGCGCCCGGCCTGTTCGAGCGGGGTATAGGGGCGCATCCCCTCCACCTTCTCGATCGTGTTGTCGATCCAGAACAGCGGGGCGATTTCCACGATCCCGCCAATGATCACCGCCACAAAGGCGGCGACGCCCAGCAGGGTGACGTTGCGTTCAAGCTTCTTATGTTTTTCCACGATTGTGGTCATGGCTGTGTTCCTTGCCTTGGCGTCAGGTTCAGGCGGCTACGGGAGCGGCGTGGACGGGCGCAGGTTGGACGACAGGGCGATCCTTTTCGGGATCAAAGGCGGTGTCTGCCATCGGCGCTTCTTCGCGCAGGTGGCCGAGGATCGTGCGCCACACGTTGATCGTCATGATGACGGCTCCGGTGAGGTACAGAAATCCGCCAAATGCGCGCAGGAAGTACATCGGCTTCAGCGCAGCGACGGTTTCGACGAAGCTGTTCACCAGGTATCCGTCAGCGCCATATTCGCGCCACATCAGACCTTGCGTGATGCCCGCCACCCACATCGACGAGGCGTAGAAAACGATGCCGACTGTCGCGAGCCAGAAGTGCCAGTTGACCATGCGCAGGCTGTAAAGGCGCGAGCGGTTCCACAGGCGCGGCACCAGGTAGTAAACGCTGGCAAAGGTGATCATGCCGTTCCAGCCGAGCGCGCCGGAGTGCACGTGGCCAATCGTCCAGTCGGTATAGTGCGACAGGCTGTTGACCGACTTGATCGACATCATCGGGCCTTCGAAGGTGCTCATGCCGTAGAAGGCGAGCGCCATCACCATCATGCGGATGATCGGATCGGTGCGGACCTTGTCCCATGCGCCGTTCAGCGTCATCAGCCCGTTGATCATGCCGCCCCAGCTGGGCATCCACAGCATGATCGAGAACACCATGCCCAGCGTCTGCGCCCAATCGGGCAGCGCGGTGTAGTGAAGGTGATGGGGCCCCGCCCAGATATAGAGGAAGATCAGCGCCCAGAAGTGGATGATCGACAGGCGATAGGAGAACACCGGGCGTTCGGCCTGCTTGGGCACGAAGTAGTACATCATCGCCAGGAAGCCGGCAGTCAGGAAAAAGCCGACCGCGTTGTGGCCATACCACCACTGCACCAGCGCGCCCTGCACACCGGCAAAGATCGGATAGCTGCGGCTGCCGGTGAAGCTGACCGGCCAGTTCAGATTGTTGACGATGTGGAGCATCGCCACGGTGATGATGAACGACAGGTAGAACCAGTTGGCCACATAGATGTGGGGTTCGGTGCGCTTGACAATGGTGCCGACAAAGACTGCCAGATAGGCAACCCACACGACGGTGAGCCACAGATCGACGTACCATTCAGGCTCGGCATATTCCTTGCCCTGCGTGATGCCGAGCAGATAGCCGGTGGCGGCCAGCACGATGAACAGCTGGTAGCCCCAGAAGACAAAGCGGGCGAGGCCGGGGAAGGCCAGCCTCGCCCGGCAAGTGCGCTGCACGACGTAGAACGACGTGGCGATCAGCGCGTTGCCCCCGAATGCGAAAATGACCGCAGAAGTGTGCAGCGGGCGCAAGCGTCCGAACGCGGTCCATTCGAGGCCGAGGTTCAGGACCGGCAGCGCCAGTTGCAGCGCGATGACGAGACCTGCAAGGAACCCGGCCATGCCCCAGAATACGGTAGCGATCACGCCCCAGCGGATCGGATCATCGTCGTACCGGCCCTGATCAGGTGCCAGGATCGCCTTGGACAGATCGACCCCGCGCAGGGTGACGACCAGCCCGATGATGCAGGCAACCGCCACGATGAACATGTGAATGGCAAAGCCGGTATCGACAGCCAATGCATAAGCGACAACGGCAATGAGCAGCGACAAGAGCCAAAGGCTCGAGCGCGATAGTGCAGAAACCATGGAGCCTTCCTTCCATGAGTGATGTTGAGGCTGCGCTGCACCTGCATCGAGGAAGGAACATTGACCCCGGTCAATTATCGGAAATCGCCCGTTATACTTTGGTCGTAGGCGGCAATTTCCGATTTTTGCGCTTCGTCAATGTCTGACGATTTGCCGCCGTGCATCAGCCTGTTCAAGCCACGGAACGCGCTTGGGCCAACGAGGGGTTGGCCAGCCGTGGTGCAGGATAAGAGCAATGAAGATGCTGATCACCGCCGCCCTCCCCGCCCTCGCCACCGCTGCTGCGCTGCTGGCTCCGGGACAGGCCTTTGCCGGTTCGTCAGATGGCAAACTGCAAATCAAGGTTCTGGGCACGGCTGTGCTGCCCGACGGCAAGATCGTGGACGTAAAGAACGACCCGCTTGCCCTGACGATGGGCGCAAACACCAAAGCCAACGACAATTATGTGCCAACGCTGGCCGTAGAGTATTTCTTCACGCCGAACATTTCGGCTGAAACGATTTGCTGCTTCACCACACACGGTGTCAGCGGCACGGGCACGCTGGCGCCCGCCACCGACATCGTCGACCACGTGATGATCCTGCCGGCAACGCTGACGCTGAAGTATCACGTGCCGCTCAAAGGCGGGATCAAGCCCTACGTTGGCGCAGGCCCTGCCATGTTCCTGATCTTCGGTGAAAAGCCGGGCAGCAGCGTGACCGCGCTGGGCGTGGACAAGGTTCGGATGTCGAACAATGTCGGCTTTGCGCTGCAGGCGGGGATCGACATCCCCATCAACGACAAAGGCATGGGCCTCAGCCTCGATGCCAAGAAGTATTTCGTGGACACGACCGCCCGCTTCTTTGCCGGAAATGCCGAAGTTCTGACCACCAAGCATACGCTTGATCCGTGGGTGCTGAGCGCCGGGATCAGCTATCGCTTCTGATTGAAACTTCTGACGAAATCCCTGGCAATCCGGCAACCCCACGCGCGCCGGAGCCGGGGACAGCGGGCAGGACATGGCAAGGTTCTGGGATCACCTTGGCACGTTCCTGCCCGCTATCTTGCCGGCTATCCGGCCAGCGCAATCAAGGCAGCGCGATCGATAATCTCGACCTCGCGCCGCGATGGCAGTTCGATCACCTGCTCATTCTTCAGCCGCGTAAATTGACGGCTGACTGTCTCAATCGTCAAGCCCAGCACATCGGCCACCTGCTGGCGCGAGAATGGCAGCGCAAAGCGCTTGGCCGGACCGATCACCGGAGCGCAGCCGGTTTCGGCAAGGCGATCGGACATTTCGAGCAGGAAGGTGGCAATCTTCTCGGTCGCGTTTTTCCGGCCCAGCAGCATCATCCATGACCGGGTGCGGTCCAGTTCAGCCAGCGTGCGTTCCAGCAGCTTGTGCTCAAGTTCGGGATGTTCGCGCGCATAGCGATCAAAATCGTTGCGGGAGAACACACAGACCCGCGCGTCTGTCAGTGCAACCACGCTGGCGCTGCTGGTCTGGCCGAACGGGCGGCCGATGAAATCCGATGGATAGGCCACGCCAACGATCTGTTCGCGCCCATCTTCGGTGCTGGTGGTAAGCTTGAGCACGCCTTCGATGACGTTGGCAACCAGCAGCGAATCGTCATCTTCCCAGATCAGCGATTCACCCGCCGTCACATTGCGCCGACGTCCAATCGCATTAAGCGTTTCGAGTTCGAGATTATTCAGCCCGGCGCAAATAGCGCGGTTGCGGACAACGCAAGTATCGCATGAAGCCATGCGCTTACCGCTACCACTCATCGCAGGCCGGGGCAATTGCCATGACGTGGTGAGAATGCGCAAATACGGCGCAAAAAAACAGGGCGGCCTTGCGACCGCCCAAGTTGGGGAGAAATCGACGCGGCGGGCGGGTGGTGGTAGGAGCCACCGGTCGGCCTTGTCGAAAACCTGCCTAACGGCCCTTGCCCAGCCGAACCTTGACGAAAATCAAAACACCCGAAAAAGGCGCGTCGATTGTCGATTTTCTTCGCTTAGACCTCGGGCAAATCAGTAACGTCGTGGTATTGGCCACGAAAGAACAGCAATGGCGTGCCATGTTCACTGCGGTCCATCGCTTGCACCGCCCCCACAACGAGCAAATGATCGCCGATATCTTCGATCCGTTCGACCGTGCAATCGATCCATGCCAGCGCATCTTCCAGCAGCGGCTGCCCCGAAGGCGTGTGGCCGTGCGCCAATTCGGCAAACTTGTCCTCCGCCCGCGCGGCAAAGCGCTTGCACAGCTCCAATTGCCGCGAACCGAGCACATTGACGCAAAACCGTCCTCCAGCCTGAATTTTCGGCCAGGTGCTGGATCGCTTGTCAGGGAAGAACCCGACCAGCGGAGGATCGAGCGAGATCGATGTGAACGATCCGACCACCAATCCATGACGAGTCCCGTCAGGATCGACCGAAGTGATCACGCAGACACCGGTTGGCCAGGTGCCCAGAACATTGCGAAAATGGCGAGGGTCAATCATGCGCGGCTGCGTGTCGGCAAACGGCACGCGCGTCAACCGCCCTCTTGGTTCAAGTCCGATTTTCGAAGTACGCGATACAGCGCACCTCAATGCTCTCGCGAGTTCTGGCATCGGGCAGGCTGGTATCGTGAAACGCCGTGTGCGGGCAGCGCCAGGTCACGGCGTGGTCGCTGTCCTGAAACTTGAACAGCAGCACATCATCGGCCTGCATGTTCGAGAAATACCACCAGCGATGGCGATCGCGATGGCGAAAGATCGTGGCGGCGATCATCTGGTCTTCGCCTTCGACCGGTGCCGTCAGCGCATCGCCGGTGGGAAATTCATCGACCACGAACAGCGTGTTTGATGCCGTCTCCTCGTCCTGCACGGTGCGTCCGTCACACACGGCCAGCGGCCAGTCCTGCGGGCCGGGTGAGAATGTGCGCCAGAGCGAGAAGCAGATATAGCGGCTGTAGCCCGGACCATCGGGAAAGCGGTCCTGATAGACGCGCGCCGCCGCCCTGCGCCCGGTGATCTCGTTGTAATCGACATGCGCTTCACCAGCGGGTGGTTGGATACCGCCGGAATGCTGATACCCTTCGACCTTCTGCTTGGCGCGGGCGGAAAGATCGGCCGATGTGCGGATCATCCAGCCTTGCGCGGCTGTGCGGGTGGCACCGCACAGGTGGGTTACCAGCGCTTCAACCTCTTGCAGATAGCCTTCATCTACCGCCGCCTTGTCATGAAAGTCAGCAATGGCAGAGCGGTGCTTGCCCAGCATGAACCCGTGGACATCCAGCGAAAAATGATCGCGGATCGGCATGCCATCGCGCACTTCGCTGGCATAATCGAAGTAGTCGCCGGTGTTCATTTCGGCCCCTTGCGACACATAGCGCCGCGTCACGTATTCCCCCGGCCCAAGGTAGCGGATCAGCGCAGGCGCGCTGCGGGCAGTGCCCTCGATTGCATCGGGCTCTGGCAAGCGGGGCTCAGCAAGTTCGGTCATTGGCCTCTCCACGCCCTGTTTTCGGGCTTTTGCCACCATCACATATGTTAGTGTGCCTAATCAAGTGAGCGTTTCACAAAAGAAATATGCGCCAAAACGGAAAAACCTGTGTAAGGGCCGCGCCACAGGTATCGCCGTGCACTGTGTGGGAACGGGCTTTGGCGATTCAACCGGGGGCGATTCGACCGAAGGCAATTCGGCTGGAATGGCGCCCCGGAACCAAGCCGATAGGCCCAACACTTTGCGAAATGCCGCGCACGCGGCAGGAATGGCGACTTTGACGATGACTTTTTCACACCTCCCCAGCCCGCTCGCGCAGGCTCTCGAAGCGCATGGCTATACCGCGCTGACCCCGGTCCAGACCGCTGTTTCCGAACCCGAAGCCAAGGGGCGCGATCTGGTCGTTTCGGCGCAGACCGGCTCGGGCAAGACCGTGGCCTTCGGCCTTGCCATCGCCAACGAGCTTGTCAGCGATGACAGCGCGCTGCCCTTTGCCACCGCCCCGCTGGCGCTGGTGATTGCGCCGACGCGCGAACTGGCGCTGCAGGTCAGCCGTGAGCTTGAATGGCTCTATGCCCCCACAAAAGCGCGCATCGCCACTTGCGTTGGCGGGATGGACCCATCGCGCGAACGCCGCATGCTGCAGAACGGCGCGCATATCGTGGTCGGCACCCCGGGCCGCCTGCGTGATCATCACGAACGTGGCGCGCTCGACCTTTCAGCGCTGGCCTGCGTCGTGCTCGATGAAGCCGACGAAATGCTCGACATGGGCTTCCGCGAGGACCTTGAAGAACTGCTCGACGCAACGCCGGCCAACCGCCGCACGCTGCTGTTTTCGGCCACGATGCCAAAGCCGATCGAGGCGCTGGCCAAGCGTTATCAGCAAAATGCACTGCGCATTTCCACCGTGGGCGAAAATCGCGGCCATGGCGACATTGCCTATCGCGCCATCGCCGTCGCTCCCGCTGAAATCGAAGCTGCTGTGGTCAACCTGCTGCGCTTCCACGAAGCTGAAACTGCGATGCTGTTTTGCGCGACGCGTGACAATGTACGCCGCCTGCACGCCACACTGATCGAGCGCGGCTTTACCGCCGTTGCGCTTTCGGGCGAGCATAGCCAGTCGGAACGCAACAACGCGTTGCAAGCGCTGCGTGATCGCCGCGCCCGCGTCTGCGTGGCGACCGACGTTGCCGCGCGCGGAATCGACCTGCCCTCGCTCAGCCTTGTCGTCCACGTGGAAATCCCGCGCGATGCCGAAACGCTGCAGCACCGTTCAGGCCGCACCGGACGCGCGGGCAAGAAGGGCACCGCCGTGCTGATCGTCCCCTTCCCGCGCCGTCGCCGGGTGGAAATGATGCTGCGCGGCGCACGCATCAATGCTGAATGGGCCGAAGTGCCGACGCCCGAAGCGATCCGCGCGCAGGACCGTGAACGCCTGCTCGAAACCATTCTTGCCCCGGTTGAGGCTGACGAGGCCGATCTGGAAATCGCGCGCGTCCTGCTCGAACAGCGCAGCCCCGAAGACCTTGCCGCCGCGCTTGTCCGCGCGCACCGTGCCAACTTGCCCCAGCCCGAAGAACTGCTTTCGGGCAGCGGCGAAGATCGCAAGCAGGCCGCGCACCGCCCCGGCTTTGACGATGTGGTCTGGTTCCGCATGGATGTGGGCCGCCGCCAGAACGCCGACCCGCGCTGGATCCTCCCCACGCTGTGCCGCCGTGGCCACGTCTCGCGTCAGGAAATCGGTGCGATCCGCATTACGCCGAACGACACCTGGTTCCAGGTGCCGCGCGCGATTGCTGATCGCTTTGCCGATGCCGTGCGCCGCACTGCTGATCCCAAGGGTGAGGACGAAAACGGCATCCACATCGAAGCCGCCCCCGAAGGCCCGCGCGAAGTGGCCCGCGACAATCGCCGTGAAGCGCCCCGCCATGATGGACCACGGCATGATGGACCACGCCACAATGGCCCGCGCAGCAGCGGTCCGGGTGGCGATGAGCGCCGTCCGCCCAACCGCCCTCACCCGGCAGGTGCCCGTCCGCAGGGCAAGCCACACCGCAAGGGGCCGCAAGGCGCGCGCTGAAACGCGTGCTTCGACAGGCTCAGCACGAGCGGGGAAGAGTTAGCTTCCCTGCTCGTGCTTGTCGCTGAGATTGAACATCACCCGCTCATCCTGAGCTTGTCGAAGGATGCCGGCGCAAAGCGGCGTGGGCCTATTCCTCGCCCATCCGCAGCGCCGCGATGAATGCTTCCTGCGGGATGCTCACATTCCCGTACTCGCGCATCCGGGCCTTGCCCTTCTTCTGCTTGTCGAGCAGCTTCTTCTTGCGGCTGATGTCGCCGCCATAGCATTTGGCGGTCACGTCCTTGCGCATGGCTGCAATCGTCTCACGCGCGACGACCTTGCCACCAATGGCCGCCTGCACCGGAATCTTGAACAGGTGACGCGGGATCAGGTCCTTCAGGCGCTCACACATATGCCGCCCGCGCGCTTCGGCAGCGCTGCGGTGGACGATCATCGACAATGCATCGACCGGCTCGTTGTTGACAAGGATGCTCATCTTCACAAGGTCACCCTCGCGCAGCCCGATCTGTTCGTAATCGAACGAAGCGTAGCCGCGGCTGATGGACTTGAGCCGATCGTAGAAATCGAACACCACTTCGTTGAGCGGCAATTCATAGGTCACCTGCGCGCGACCGCCCACATAAGTCAGCCCGGTCTGCACGCCGCGCCTGTCCTGACATAGCTTCAGGATCGAGCCGAGGTATTCGTCGGGCGTGTAAATCGTGCCCTTGATCCACGGTTCATCGATCTGCGCGATGCGGCTGGGATCGGGATAGTCCGCCGGGTTGTGCAGCATGATCTCGCGCGCATCATCGGTCCGGCTTTTGTTGAGCTGAATGCGATAGACCACCGACGGCGCGGTCGTGATCAGATCGAGGTCATATTCGCGCGTCAAGCGCTCCTGAATGATCTCAAGGTGCAAAAGACCAAGGAACCCGCAGCGGAAGCCGAAGCCCAGCGCCGCGCTCGATTCCATCTCGAAGCTGAAGCTGGCGTCGTTAAGCCGCAAACGGCTGATGCTTTCGCGCAGCTTTTCAAACTCGGCCGCATCAACCGGGAAGATGCCGCAGAACACCACCGGCTGCACTTCCTTGAAGCCGGGAAGCGCCTGCGTTGCGCCGTTCTTGACCGTGGTGATCGTGTCACCCACGCGGGCTTGCCCAACGTCCTTGATCTGCGCGGTGATAAAGCCGATTTCGCCCGGCCCCAGCTCGTCCAGCGTCTCGATCTTGGGTCGCATGCAGCCAACCCGGTCAATCAGATGCTCGGTGCCGCCTGCCATGAATCTGACCTGCAGACCCTTGCGGATCACGCCATTGATCACCCGCACGAGGATGACGACGCCAAGGTATTGATCGTACCAGGAATCGACCAGCATCGCGGTCAACGGTGCATCGCGATCTCCGCCCGGAGGCGGAATACGTTCGACCACGGCATCAAGCACTTCTTCGATGCCGATGCCGGATTTGGCACTGGTCATCACCGCGTTGCTCGCGTCGATGCCGATGATATCTTCGATCTCGGCGCGGACCTTTTCCGGCTCGGCCGCGGGCAGATCGATCTTGTTGATGACCGGCACGATCTCATGATCATGCTCGATCGACTGGTAGACGTTGGCCAGCGTCTGCGCTTCCACGCCTTGCGCCGCATCCACCACCAGCAGCGCGCCTTCGCACGCCGCCAGGCTGCGGCTCACTTCATAAGCGAAGTCCACGTGCCCGGGCGTGTCCATCAGGTTCAACTGATAGGTGCGGCCATCCTTGGCGGTATAGTCCAGCCGCACGGTCTGCGCCTTGATCGTAATCCCGCGCTCTTTTTCGATGTCCATGTTGTCGAGCACCTGCTCGGACATTTCACGCGCCGACAGGCCGCCCGTGTGCTGGATCAGGCGATCCGCCAACGTAGACTTGCCGTGGTCGATATGGGCAATGATTGAGAAATTACGGATCAGCGAAAGTTCAGTCATGTCGGTCTTTGATAAGGAGCGGTGCGATGCGCATGCGAGCGCCGTTAGCAGGTGACGGCGCGCGAGTCACGCCAGCCGCTGGTGCAGGGGCACATGCCTCTGCCGGCCCAGATTTCGACAAATTGATGTCAATTTTCTGACGAATTACATAAAAATGTAATTATGCGTTTTTGCATTTATTACAAAAACATACGGTGCTAAAAGCCGCATACTCACCCACTAAAATGTCAATATATTGTCATATATCCGTCACTTTACCAGACTAGCGGCGGCGCCAGTGCAGACGGACGCAGCTTGAGGAAAATCGAGAAATGAACGGCAAAGCCTTCAAGGCAGCTTTGGCAGCGACCGTTTTTGTAAGTGCAGCAGGAGCCGCACACGGCCAGACCTCCGGGCAGAATGCAGATGCAAAGATTGCCGACCTTCAGCGTCAGGTTGATGAATTGAAAGCGCTAGTGCGCGCCCTGCAAATGGCGCAACGAGGCGCTGAGACACCCGCGCCCACCCTCGCTGATGCCCGTACTCCTGCCCCTGCCCCTGTGGAGCAGGCTGCTGCAGAGCTTGCGACAGCAACCCCGCCGGTTGGGGTCAGCGCTCCCGAAGATCCCAGGTTGGCAGCCTCCTCTTCGATGCCGGAAGCGGCGCCGGTGCCAAAGAAGAAAGCGTGGCACGAAAAGCTGATGATCCGCGGCTACACACAGATGCGCATGAACGAGATCGTCAGCGGGCCAAAGTCCGCGCCTGCCGGCATCTCGCGCCTGCGGTCGGTGCAGGACAGCGGCATCAACGAAAACGGCAATTTCTCGCTGCGCCGTGCCCGCCTTGTGGTGCAGGGTGACATTTCCGATCGCGTTTCCTTGTATGTCCAAGGCGATATTGCGGCGGCTGTAAGCAACCAGTCAGGCACCGAACCGCGTCAGCACTTCTTCCAGATGCGCGATGCCTATGCCGACGTCTTCCTTGACAAGGCCAAGACCCTGAAAGTGCGCGTTGGGCAATCGAAGGTGCCTTATGGCTGGGAAAACCTGCAAAGCTCGTCCAACCGTATCCCGCTTGACCGTACCGACGCGATCAATGCGCCGGTGCCCGGTGAGCGTGATCTTGGCGTCGTGCTCTATTACACGCCCCCCGCAGTGCAGAAGATCTGGGATGAGCTGGCCGAAGATGGCCAGAAACTGTTCGGCAATTACGGCGCGTTTGCGCTGGCGGCCTATAATGGCCAGGGCATCAACCGCATCGAACGCAACGGCGGTTTGATGACAGTGGCGATGGCCACGATGCCGTTCCGTCTCGATGGCATCGGCCTTGCCGGACAGGTGGCAGAATTCGGGGTCACCGCCATGCGCAACCAGTTCCGTCCCGAAGTGCGAACAGGGGGCGTCTCTGCCGCTTCGTTTGACGATAATCATGTGAACTTCCACGGCATGATCTATCCCGCGCCCTTCGGCATTCAGGCCGAATGGACGTTCGGCACCGCGCCTCAGTGGGACTCGGCGCTGGGCGCGATCCGCTCCCAGCGCGCCACAGGGGGCTATGTCATGGCCATGTACCGCGTGCCGGAAACCCCGGTGGGCCAGATCATCCCCTTCGCCCGTTGGCAGAAGTATCGCGGCGGCTGGAAATCAGCGACCAACGCGCCCCGGCTCGAAACCGATGAATATGAAGCCGGCGTCGAATGGCTGCCGATGAAAGAACTGGAAATCGCAGTCAGCTATTCCAACGTGACCCGCAACGAAGCGGACGAGCGGCGGACCGGCCGCGCAAAGGGCGACGTGGTCCGCGCGCAAGTGCAGTGGAACTATTAGACGTCAAGCCTTGCCTTAGCGGGCCGAAAACGCGCTCGACAATCTGAACAGGCCTTGCGCGGCAGGGCCATTCACATAGCGGACCCGATAGAGCGTCGCCGCACTATAAGCGCCGGTCAGTCTGACAGTCACCTGCTGCGCTGTTCCAGCGGTAAGGGCACCGATGGCAACAGGCTGATACGTTGCCCCATTGTCGAGTGACTGTTCCATAAAGAGCGTACCGGCAGCATCCGCAAAAGCTGTGGCAGAGAAAAAGCAGAACTGCGCGGATGCACTGGCCCGGCCCGTACCCGTAAATGTCGCATCAGCAACCAGCGGGGCTGTGCTGTCGTTAAAGCCGACATTCGTGTTCACCGTGCCGGTAACATTCACGTTGCCGATCGAGGAACTGCCACTGGCCAGCGATGTGCCGACAACATTCAAAGGCCGCCGCTTCAGCACGAGGACCACCGACACAGTCCCGCTGCCATAAGTCGATACACGAGCGCGGACTTGCGCGGCGCTCGATGCAAAGGCGAAGATGCCCACGTTGGTAGAATTCGTAACTGGCGAGGTATTTGCGCCATTGACCGGAATGACCGGCAAGGTCAGCCATGTGACCCCGTCATTCGACTGTTCGTAGACTATCGTGCAACCTGATCCCTGGTTGACGACCTGAAACGATCCCCCGCCGAAACCGGCAAGCGAACTTGCAACGACGACAGCCGCCGCAGTTGCAGTGCCGCTCACCAGAAGGCCATCAGCAACATCATCGACGAACACATTGCCGATATGTGCTGTGCCGTCAGGCAGAGCCGCCGGTGCAACCGGCAGTGGCGCAACGTCAGACACGGGCTGCGATGAGCCATCGGGCAAGGAAAAGGCCAATGCAGCGCCTGCGACCGGCAGCGGCGTGTCGAGGGTCACGACTTCGGCCGATCCATCAGGCTTGGCATAGGCCAGCGCGCTGACAGAGGCGAAACGGGCGGGGAATGTCACTTCTGGATTGGGCATCGATGTCTCCATTTGGATTGTGGAACAATCGACCGAGACAGATAACCATAACGGTTAGTGTAGGAAAACAGATTCTTGCAAGACCAGCGCCTCCACCCATCGCACCTGCCCACCGCTTGGTCGTGAAAGCCCAATTCCAACGCTGCGTTCAGCCCGCGTTGTGGATCGTCCCGCGACTTGGAGGGTTCTGACGGACTCGTCATGATCAGACGCAAAGATTCCAAATGGAGCACCCAATGAAAAACGCCATCATCGCAGCCTTGCTGGCAACTATCGCGATCCCATCGGCACCGGCACTGGCCGATCCGCCAAGCTGGTCAAATGCTGGTGGAAAACACCGCGCCAAGCATGATCGCGCCTACGACAGCCGCGGACGCTATATTCAACCTCGGCGGATCAGCCAGAATGATCAGGTCTGGCGTGGGCGTGACGGTCGGTATTACTGCAAACGCAACAATGGCACGACCGGACTGATCATCGGCGGCGTTGGTGGCGCGCTGATTGGCCGCACGATCGATACCCGCGGCGACCGCACGCTCGGCACTGTGCTCGGGGCTGCCGGGGGCGCGCTGCTGGGCCGCGAGATCGAGCGCAGTGGTGGCCGCTGCCGCTAAACCGCTAACAATACACGCAAATATCAATAGCCACGCGCCGGGTCATAAAAGCCAGGCGCGTGGCTGTGAGCCCTGCCGTCCCTGCCCCCTTGCGTCGCCAGAAAGCGCGGCTGATGACCAGAAGTCTCGTCTGACGAATTGTGCATGACGGCATTTCCCTCTTGCGACGCGCGCTTGATGGCATAATTTGTTCGCATGTGGTTGCTCGATAAAATGCTCGCCCGGATGATCCGCAAGGGTCGTCTCGTCGTCATCGATTTCGATGGCAAGGAATACACGTATGGTGAAGCTTCTGCCGCTCCACTGACCATCCGCTTTACCGACAAGGGCGCGGCAATGCATATTGCGCGCGATCCGCGGGTCGGTGCCGGAGAGGTCTATATGGACGGGCGGATGGTGATCGAACCACCGCACGATATCCGCGATTTCGTGCTGTTCGTGATGGGCAATGCCAGCAGCACGGGCGGGATTGACCGCAAAGGGCCGCTGCGCAAGGCGGCTGGAAAGCTCCTGTCGCGCATCGATCAGGTCAACCAGCGCGCGCAAGCCTCAAAGAATGTCGTCCACCATTATGATCTGTCCCGCCAGTTCTATGAGCAGTTTCTGGATGAAGACCGGCAGTACACGATGGCCTATTTCCGCGATCCGGCCAACTCGCTGGAGCGCGCGCAAGTCGACAAGAAGGCGCTGATCGCATCGAAACTGCGGCTTGTGCCAAGCCAAGCCGCTGGCATGCGAGTGCTGGATATCGGCTGCGGCTGGGGCGGCCTCGGGCTCTATCTGAACCGCCATTTCGGTTGCGAAGTACTGGGCGTTTCGCTCGCCCCCGATCAGGTCAAATTTGCCAACGAGCGCGCCGAAGAGGCTGGCGTTGCCGACAAGGTGAAGTTCCAACTGATCGACTACCGGGATGTGCAAGGCCAGTTTGACCGGATCACCAGTGTGGGCATGATCGAACATGTCGGCGCGCCCAATTTCGGCGAATACTTCGCCAAGACCCATGATCTGCTCGATTCAGACGGCATCATGCTGACCCACACCATCGGCCGCAAAGGCCCGCCGGGCGGCACGGACAAGTGGACGCGCAAATACATTTTCCCCGGCGGCTATATTCCGGCGATGAGCGAGCTTGTGGCGGCGCTGGAAAAGACCGGCTGGGAAATAGGCGACATCGAAGTGCTGCGCTATCACTACGCCTATACGCTGGCCGAATGGTATCGCCGCACCACAATGCACCGCGATGAAATCGTCGCGCTCTATGACGAACGCCTCTTCCGCATGTGGCAGTTCTATCTGGCTGGCGCGGAACAGAGCTTCCGCCATGGCGGCATGGTCAATTTCCATATCCAGAGCGTCAAGCGGCGCAGCGCCTTGCCGATGACCCGCGATTACATGCAGCAGGAGTGGGCCAGACTTTCTGCGCTGGACGAGGCGCCTGAATGGCATCTGCAGCGCGCGGCGGCAGAATAGACAACGGCAACTGCATTCCACACTGCGGAAATCGATCGGGAAGCCCTTTTGGCGGCGTTGCCATCGCGCGGCATAGTTGTTAGCTATCCTAACAAATGTGCCGTCAATCAGGATGCTTAGACCGATGACCAACCCAGCCCCGACCGCTGCCGACCTTTCAGCTGAAATCGCCCGCGTCTTTGCCTTGCAGCAGGCCCACATGTGGGAAGCCAAGGCCTCTTCAGCAGAAGTCCGCAAAGCCAAGCTGGCCAAGCTGAAAGCGGCGGTCGAAGCCCATGCCGATGACATCATCGCCGCCGTGCTCGAAGACACGCGCAAACCGGTAGGCGAAATCCGCGTCACCGAAGTGCTCAACGTCATCGGCAACGTGCAGCGCAATATCGACAATCTGGATGACTGGATGAAGCCGGCCGAAGTTGCCACATCGATGAACCCGGCTGACCGCGCGCAGATCCTCTATGAAGCGCGCGGGGTGTGCCTGATCCTCGGCCCATGGAACTTCCCGCTCGGCCTCGCGCTAGGGCCAGTGGCAGCAGCCGTGGCAGCCGGCAATACCTGCATCGTCAAGCTGACAGACCTCTGCCCCGCCACGGCCAAAGTCGCTGCCGTGATCATCAAGGAAGCGTTCGACGAAAAGGACGTGGCCCTGTTTGAAGGCGATGTCTCGGTGGCAACAGCGCTGCTCGACCTGCCTTTCAATCATGTGTTCTTCACCGGCTCACCGCGCGTGGGCAAGATCGTGATGGCCGCCGCAGCCAAGCACCTGACCAGCGTGACTCTGGAGTTGGGCGGGAAATCTCCGGTGATCGTCGATGACAGTGCCGACATTGATCTGGTCGCCGCGCAACTCGCCTCTGCCAAGCAGTTCAACGGCGGTCAGGCCTGCATCAGCCCCGATTATGTGTTCGTCAAGGAAGCCCACAAAGCCGCGCTGGTCGAAGGCTTCCGGGCCAATGTGCAGAAGAACCTCTATGACGATGCCGGCCAGCTGAACAAGGGCGGCATCGCCCAGATCGTCAATCAGGCCAATTTCAACCGCGTCAAAGCGATGTTTGATGATGCCGTTGCCAAAGGCGCAACCGTGGCCGCAGGCGGCACGTTCGAGGCCGATGACCTGACCGTCCACCCCACCATGCTCACCGATGTCACCCCGCAGATGACGATCATGCAGGACGAGATTTTCGCTCCGGTAATCCCGGTCATGACTTACGAAACGCTCGATCAGGCCATCGGCTACATCGAAGCACGCGACAAGCCATTGGCGCTCTATGTCTACAGCAAGGATGAGGCGAACATCGAACAGGTGCTGGCGCGCACGTCCTCAGGCGGCGTAACGGTCAACGGCGTGTTCTCGCACTATCTCGAAAACAACCTGCCCTTCGGCGGCGTCAACACCAGCGGCACCGGCAGCTATCACGGCGTGTTCGGCTTCAAATGCTTCAGCCATGAACGCGCGGTCTATCGGCACATGTAAGGCGCCTGCAGGCACGATGATGCCGGAACAGACCGCTGCCAGACTTTGCGCTGGCAGCGGTTTTTCCGTCAGGACAAGACGTTGCGATACCACCAATCGCCGAACTTGTTGCCCATCCACTCGCCCGAGCTTTCACCGATCTCCACCCAGAACCGCATCGGGCTATTGCGCATGCGTTCGATCAATTCGTTGACCTCGTTGCCTTTTACCTGACCGCCGAACATGGATTTCACCAGCAGTTCGGTGAATGTCACCCCGGTATCGATGGCAGTCTTGCCCGCGCCAATCGGATCGATGGCCAACAGATAGCGGAATGCCGTGCCAAAGCGGGGATCGTTGGCAATTCCGGGATTGGCCGCATAGAGCATTTCCTGCATCGCGTTCAGGAAACCGCCCCAAGGCACCAATGCGCCTATTCCGGTGGCGTAAATTTCTGCAAAGCCCTGACCGAACCGGTTGGCGCGGAAATGATCCACAACCACCGTGAACGTGGCCATGACCTGGATCACCAGCGCAATGTTGCCAAGCGCTTTGAGCGCTCGGACGGCCTTCGATCCGGAAGCCGCAGCCGTGCGCCATGACCGCATCATATCAAGCGCAGCGTCAAGACGGATCGCGCTGCTGGTCAGGATCGTCACGATATCGCGCGCGTTGAAACCAACCTTCAACGCAACGTTGATCCCCATCATCGCTTCGACAACATATTGCGCAGCGCCCTGCACATTAAGGATCATCTTCAACGTCTGAATTTCGTTGTTGGCAAGGTATTCGAGGAAATCGCGCGCAGGGGCACTATCCGGCTGCAATTTCAACTGCGCGCGCAATGCATCAAGACGGCCCTGTTCAAAGGGCGATATCCCACGCACAGCACCTGCCCCGCCCGGCATACCCGGGGCTGTCCCCGGCGGCGTAATGGGCGGTGGAGGGGTGGCACCACCCTGCCCTGACCAGATCCTTTCCGACGCTGCGTTGTTCAGTGCCGCCAGCGTGCGCCCATTGGGATCGACCCGCGAATCGGGCGCGCGCAGGCCCACCACTTTCTTCTGGAAATCGGCAATCATGCCTTTGGTCTTCGGCCCGGCCACACCATCGACGGCCAGCTTCGCCAATGGCGGGCGTGAAAGATCGTTCAGGCGCTGCTGCACCGCCTTGACGTCGGCCGGAGTGTTGCGCCCGTTGGCACCAACGCTGCCCGTGATCCTGATGGTCGAAGTGATCGGCATCTGCTCTGTCCCCCGTCGAATGTCCGGTCGGGTTCAAGACACAGCCCGCCCCTTGCACGCATCATAGCGCATGGTAGCAGACCTTCGCTGTGACGGCTGCCACATTGTGCCTGTCTGCTGCAGCAAAGGTTGCGGTGCCGCACCCCGCCTGTTAGGCGCGCGACGCGCATTTCACGGGAGTTGTATCGCTCATGTCCGATATCAAGAAGGTCGTCCTCGCCTATTCCGGTGGCCTCGATACCTCTGTCATCCTCAAGTGGCTGCAAGTCACCTATGGCTGCGAAGTGGTTACGTTCACCGCCGACCTCGGTCAGGGCGAAGAACTGGAGCCTGCGCGCGCCAAGGCCAAGCTGATGGGCGTGCCCGACCATCACATCTACATCGACGATCTGCGCGAGGAATTCGTGCGCGATTTCGTCTTCCCGATGATGCGTGCCAATGCCCGCTATGAAGGCGATTACCTGCTCGGCACGTCCATCGCCCGCCCGCTGATCTCCAAGCGCCTGATCGAGATTGCGCGCGAGACCGGAGCCGATGCCGTGGCCCACGGCGCGACCGGCAAGGGCAACGATCAGGTGCGCTTCGAACTCTCTGCCTATGCGCTGGAGCCGGGTATCAAGGTCATCGCTCCATGGCGCGAATGGGACCTGACCAGCCGCACCGCCCTGATCGCATGGGCGGAAAAGCACCAGATCCCGGTGCCCAAGGACAAGCGCGGCGAAAGCCCGTTCTCCACCGACGCCAACCTGCTTCACACCTCGTCCGAAGGCAAAGTGCTCGAAAATCCGTGGGATGAAACCCCGGATTACGTCTATTCGCGCACGGTAAACCCGGAAGACGCCCCCGATCAGCCGGAATACATCACCGTCGACTTCGAAAAGGGCGATGGTGTTGCGCTCAATGGTCAGGCGATGTCGCCTGCCACACTGCTCGCCGCGCTCAATGACCTTGGCCGCAAGCACGGTATCGGGCGGCTGGACCTCGTCGAGAACCGCTTCGTCGGCATGAAGAGCCGTGGCATGTACGAAACGCCGGGCGGTGAAATCTATGCCCGGGCCCACCGCGGGATCGAAAGCATCACGCTCGATCGTGGCGCAGCGCACCTCAAGGACGAGTTGATGCCCAAGTATGCCGAGCTGATCTACAACGGCTTCTGGTTCGCGCCTGAGCGCGAGATGCTGCAGGCCGCCATCGACCATTCGCAGGCGCGCGTAAACGGCACTGTCCGGCTCAAGCTCTACAAGGGCAGCGCCTCGGTCGTCGGCCGCAAATCGCCCGACAGCCTCTATTCTGAACGCCACGTAACGTTCGAGGATGATGCCGGCGCCTATGATCAGAAGGACGCTGCTGGCTTTATCAAGCTCAACGCCCTCCGGTTGCGCCTCTTGGCGCAGAGGGGACGTTAAACGCTTGCGCCTCTTGGCGCAGAGGGGACGTTAAACGCTTGCGCCTGCTGGCGCAGAGAGGACGTTAATCGGTTGCGGTTGCACACGTAACTAAATCGCCGATTACAACGATCAACGATCAGCGCTTCGGCGCTGCACAAAACTATCCACCAGAAGGTGCGGGGGCTGTGGATAACTCCCGCATTTTTTGCTTGCGCGACTCGGACAAGAGGCGCAGCTTTTGTTTGTCGGAAGCGCAAAAAGTCCTGATGTTCGGGTTATAACAGCCTGAATAACAATGATAATATGGGCCACGATACGAACATGGATAGTTTGCAGTGTAACCAACTGACAGGCACCCCCGGGTTGGTCTGCGGATGTGCGAAACTGCGGCTTTCAGGTTCGGTACGGAAAGCTTGAACGCAGTGTGTGGCGCTGAAACATGCAGACAAGGCTCAGGCCTGAAACTGGCGTGAAACAGCACCACAGCATGGCGGCTGGCTTTCCAGCCTCCCTTGGGGGATTTCGTCCGGAACGGCGCAGGCCTGACCGGGAGCGAGGCCACGGAGCGGAGGTAACGCCCGGAAACGGCTATTTCAGACCGCTTGCAAAAGCGGATTGAGGCAGTTGCGGAAGAGCGGATCATGGCAACGGCATGGGCAAGTGCTTGGCACGAGCCTGTGCAGGCGCAGGTTTGCACAGATAAGGCCACAGATCGTGTGCGCAGGCACCAATCAGCGGCGGCCCAGGGGCTTCGTACCCCGGACGGCATCTGTGCAAGCATGGCAAGCTTGAACCGTTCGGCGTGCAAAGGTTCGCTTCAGCGCGGTCTGTCTGCAGGGACATGCCACGCCTGTCGGCCCGGCGCATGAGCACAGTCAGAATGCCGCAATGGACGTAGAATGGGGGCCCGCAGAGATGCTGGCCCCCATTTGCTGTTCCGATCCTTGCGCGGCCTATTTGGCCTCAAGCTGCCCGCGCACCGCCCCTTTGGGAAAGTCGGCAGTGTGGACGTTGACGTAATAGTCCTTGGGCGCTGCCTCGATCTTCTTGACCAGATCCGGCTCCATCGCAATGCAGCTGTCACTGTCCTTGCCGGTCACTTCCAGCGTGGCCACCGGCTTCCCGTCAGCCCCTGCAGCCCCTTCATGAACATGCGCCATGGTCGGTGCGGCGGTCTGTTCTGCCCACAGCGTGAAGCAGAAATCGCCACTCTCATCATCAAGTTCAGCCTTGAACCCGCCGCTGCCATCCGGATCGCCACCGCCGGTTTCAGCCGATCCCGTCAGCGTCGCCACAAGCGTCGCAGGCTTGGCGTTCGCGCCAGACGCAGTCAGCATGGCCGATGCTGCTGCCAGGATAATCATTGCCGTCTTCATGCGCGCTATCTCCTTTGATGGCAGGATTCGCCCTGTGCCCCGCCCTGTCCTCGCGCCATACACCTTTGGCCGTGACAGTTGAATTGGTCAGTTGCCCTCACGCCAGATGATCATCCGCAGGCCACAGCACCGTGTTCCCGAACGCGAGCACGTATTTGTCCTTATGCTGCGTTAAGAGACGCTTCAGCAACCGAAGGCCCATCCCGCCATGCGACTGACAAGACAAAGTTAACGACTTCATGGGAAAAGTGCGAACGCGTCGGTGCATCCGGCGCTCATGCGCATTCGATCAGGGCCAGGGCTAAATGCTCAGATTACGTTCCTTTTTCAGAGACTTGCTAGGGAACCAATCAGGCAACGCGCTGATGGTGATGGCTGGTGCCATGATTCCCATGCTGGTGCTCATTGCCTGCGCTGTCGATATCACCCGCGCCTATTCGGCCAAGACACGCATGCAGAGCGCCTGCGACGCAGGCTCGCTCGCTGCCCGGCGCGTGATGCGCAACGAGAATTTCAATTCAGAAGTGACAGATACGGGCACGCGGTTCTTCAATTTCAACTTCCCGCAAGGCAGCTACGGTACCAGCACGTTCACGCCAACCATCACCCGGCCCAGTTCGGGCGTGATCCGCATGAGCGCCCGCACGCAGATGCCGACCACGCTGATGGGCGTGTTTGGCTACACCACGCTGCCACTCTCGGTGGAATGCGATGCCTCGCTGAACTTCGTGAACACCGATGTGGTGCTCGTCCTCGACGTCACCGGTTCGATGGCCGATCCGATTGACGGCACGGCAAAGATCGACGCGCTGGAAGATGCGGTCCTGGCGCTTTACGATGAACTCGCCCCCATCCAGACACAGCTCACCGCGCAAGGTCTGCGTCTACGCTATGGCATTGTGCCCTATTCCAGCACGGTCAATGTCGGCCATCTGCTCGTCGCGCGCGATGCGTCCTACGTCACCGACAGCACAACCTACCCTTCACGCGTGGCAAACTATGCTACCGAAGGTGGCAGCTTTGCACCCAACACGCCGACATCGTCGAGCGGGTGGCAAACCAACAGCTCCAGCATTACGTCCACTGCGTGCCAGACGTGGGTGCAGTCCGCTGCGGTCAACGGTGGCGGCCCTGCCCCTACCGCCACCACCCGCACCTCCTACAGAGGCAGTTCAAGCAGCGCGACCTATGTAGCATCAACCAACTGGGGCTGGAGCGGCGCATCGGACACCAGCGGCACCAGCCGTAGTTGCCGCCGCTGGCGGACAATCGAAACCACAACGTATTCCTGGACCGGGCGTGTCTTCACAAACTGGATCTATCGCCAGGAAGCCTACGACACTTCTGCGTTCAAGACCGGTAGCAGCATAACCCTTGCGACCAATGCGAACGGCTTTGTCGCTGCGCCCGGCGGCACCTACAACGCGCAGCAACTCGCAACGGCAGCAACCGGCGTCGGCACCACATCGGTCAGCTGGAATGGCTGTATCGAAGAGCGCGACACGACCACGTCGATCAACGGCGGCACCAGCCTGACGATCCCGGCTGACGCGCACGATCTCAACATCAATCTCATCCCCAATAGCAACGCCACGCGTTGGCATCCGATGATGCCCGATGTGGTCTATACCCGCACCGCAGGCAGCACATCGACGACCAACACGACCATTAATACCACCACCGGCTGGATCAAGAACAACGATTACAGCACCGGCTATTGGGCCTGCCCAGCAGAAGCGCGAAGGCTGGATGTAATGACGCGCACCCAGATGGAAAACTATCTGGACGATCTGGAACCGATTGGTGGTACCTATCACGATATCGGCATGATCTGGGGCGCGCGCTTCATCTCCACCGGCGGGGTGTTTGCCGATGGCTGCACCGAATACAACGGCATGCCATGCAACCGTCATATCATCTTCCTGACCGATGGCCAGCAGACCACATACTGCAACGTGCTGACGGCCTATGGCGTGGAGCAGAACGACATGCGCACCACCGGCGCGGGCGATTGCCCCAGCCAGCAGGCGCGCCATGAACAGCGTTTTCGCATGATCTGCAACGCGGCCAAGAACATGAACACCTCGATCTGGGTGATCGCGTTCGACACCGGATTGAACGCAAACCTCACCGGCTGCGCCAGCAATGCCAATCAGGCATCCACGTCGTCCAGCCAGACTGCTCTGATCGCCAAGTTCCGGGAAATCGGCAATCAGATCGGCGCGCTGCGACTGGTCAAATAGGGATGCGTGCGATGGCTTTGACAGCAACAGATCTGGCGATGAAGGGCAAACGGCTATGGCAACAGCTCAAGGCCGACAAGGCTGGCGCCGCAGCGGCTGAATTTGCCATGCTCATTCTGCCCATGACCACGGTCATGCTGGGCACCTATGATATCGCCTACCAATTCTACTTGCGCTCCGTCGTGCAGGGCGCGCTCAACGATGTGGCCCGAACCGCATCGCTTGAAGCGCCGACCTTGAACTGCACCGGCACCACGCTGGTCGAACAAATCCAGTGCGCCGTGAAAAAACGCTCAAGCGTCGTGGCGCGCGACGCAACGTTCACGGTTACCGTCAAGAACTTCTATGATTTTTCAACGGTCGGCCGCAGCGAAAAACTCGTGACGGACTACAACAACAATGGCGTATACGATGTCGGTGACTGCTTCGTCGATCTCAACGAAAACCGGGCGTTCGATGCATCGGCTGGTCGTTCCGGCGTTGGCGGAGGCGATGACGTGGCGTTCTATGACGTGACCGTGACCATGCCCCGCGTCTTCCCCGTTGCCGATTTCATGCCGATCTCGAGGAACTACTCGATCAGAGCCCAAACCGCGCTGCGCAACCAGCCCTACACGCGGCAGCGCATTCCGCCGACCGTGTGCGTTTGAGGATTGTGCCGATGATCGGTATCCGCAGAACCTTTGCCAATCTCATCCGCTCCAACGAAGGCGTGGGGATGGTGGAATTCGCCTTTGCCTTGCCCATCGTGATGGCAATCCTGCTGGCTGGGCTGGAACTCGTGAACTTTGTATTCGCCCACATGCGCATCAATCAGATCGCCATTACCGTGGCCGACAATGCCGGCCGCGTGCGCTCGGGCATCGATGAATCCAACATCTACGAAGTCTTCGCCGGCGCAGATCTGGTCGGCGGCAATCTCGATTTCGTCAACAACGGGCGGATCATCCTGTCGTCCCTTGAACCCAACGGCCAGACCGGATCAAATGCCGGCCAGATGATCAACTGGCAGCGCTGCTATGGCACCATGGTGGTTGCACCAAGGTACGGCACGCAAGGCACTGGCCGCACCAACGCATCGCTCAGCAATGGCATGGGCGTCAATGGCAACAGGATCACCTCTGCCGTCGGCACGGCTGTGATGTTTGTGGAGGTGACCTACAAATATCAGCCGATCATGTTTGATAGCTTCATGAGAAACCGGACCACGATGCGCTATGAAGCCGCCTTCAACGTGCGTGAACGGACAAATCAGAATATCACCAATATCCAGAACCTTACGGTGCGGTCATGCTGATCGGCAAAATCGGGCTTGCAGGCAAAAGGCCAAGAGCGATCCTGTGAACAAGAACGTTTCCATCTTGTTTGCGCTGATGGTCATGTTGCTGGTGGCCGCCCTGTTCGAAGGAGAGGGCGCTCTTCCCGCCATGGCAGATGCTGCCAAACTGGCGCGTGCGGATACGCAAGCGCAAGTCAGCGAGGCTGACTCTGCTTCTGCGACAAGCCTTGACGGACAAGGCTCAGCCGCTCCGTCGGCTCTGACACTGAACCGGCCCCCAGCACCGCCGCCGCCCGTTTATCAACCAGACCCGCCATACGTGCAGCCAGAACCGCTTAAATAGCGCGAAGCGGCACCGGCTCCTGCGCCAACCTTCGGGCAGCAAACCATGGCCCGATCCGCCGCACGGCTTCCTCGATCAGCGGCGTCGATACGGCAAAGCTGAAGCGGATGAATTTCCGGCCATCGACCGGATCAAAATCCATCCCCGGTGCGGTCGCCACACCGGTGTCGCGCAGCAGCGCCTCACACAGCGCCAGACTATCGTCGGTAAACTCGCTGGCATCGGCATAAATATAGAACGCGCCATCGGGCGGTGCGATGCGGCCCAGCCCCATCTGTGGCAGCGCCTCCAGCAAAATGGCGCGGTTGCGGGCATAAGTCTCGACATGCCGGTCCAGTTCATCGCGGCAATCAAAGGCCATCAGCCCGGCCTTTTGCGCCAGCACCGGCGGTGTCAGGAACAGGCTGCCCATGCGCGCGCGCGCGGCATCAATCAGCGCCGGCGGCACCACCAGCCAGCCCAGCCGCCAGCCCGCCATGCTGAAATACTTGGAAAACGAATTGACGATCACGGCATCCGGCAGAAATTCCAGCAACGAGGCCGCTTTCGCGCCATAGCTTAACCCGTGATATATCTCGTCTGACACCACGCGGATGCCCTTGCGCTGGCAGACTTTTGCAATGGCCGCCAGTTCATCGGGCGCGATGATCGTGCCGGTAGGATTGGCCGGGCTTGCCACGATCAGCCCTTCGGGCACCGGATCAAGCGCGTCCAGCGCGGCTGCCGTTATCTGAAACCGCTGATCCGGCCCGCATTCCATTTCAACCGGTTCAAGATACATCGCTTTGAGCGTGTTGCGATAAGCGACATAGCCGGGCCGGGCCAAAGCCACCTTTGCGCCGGGCCGGAACAGGCAAGACAGGGCCATCACAAACGCAGGGGATGCGCCGCAAGTCAGGATCACCTGCTCCCGGTCCACGCTCACCCCATAATTGTCGGCATAGCTTTGCGCGATCCGGTCTTTGAGCGGAACGCTCTCCCAATACCCCATTGCTTCGCTATCGAGCACGGCATGTGCCAGTGCGATGGCCTTGGCAGGCGCGCCGGTCGACGGCTGGCCAAACTCCATGTGGATCACGCTGGCGCCCGCCGCCTCCATATCGTGGGCAAGGCGGCTGACGGCAATGGCGTGGAAGGGTTCAACCTGGGCGATCATCGCCAAGGCCTAGAGCCAGATGACGTTAGGTTGCACCGCCGGGATTGCGTCAGGAAGCGTCTCGGCAAGGAGCGTTGTGCAGGGTCGGTCACTATGCGACGGCATGGCTCCCTCCTCTCGCCTCGCGCTGGGCCAAAATTGGCTCCGTCACGGTGGTGCAACCTAACGTCATCTGGCTCTAGTTGGCGTAAAACCAACTTGCAAGATTCAGGCGGCGTGATCCTTGCGCAGTTCGGCCAATTGCGCATCGGTGCGCGGCAGCACGCCGAAACCACCCACCGTGCGCTGATCAAGATCGGCCAACTTTGTCTGCGGCTTTGTGCGCATCAGCTCGCGCAAGTGCTGCACGCGGATGATGGCGATGCTTATTCCCAGCGTTGCCACCGACACCGCCAACCGCCACATTTGGAATTCCCCGCTTTGCATGGTCGACAGGAATTCCGCAAAGCACTGCCATACCGCAACCGCGCCGAGCAGTTCGGTCGCCCGTTGGCGCGGCGCAGCCAGGAGCAGCGCGCAGCTCAGCACGAAGGTGCCGATACCCGCAGCCAGCGGCATCAAGACGTTGGTCACATATCCAAGTCCCAGCCCCACTGCCGTGACGACGGCAACGATACGGGCGATGCGGTGGATCTGGTCGGGCGTGAGCTGATCGAGGGGGCTTTTCATAGGCCCAACCATATAGCCCACGACCTCAACAAATCGTTACGTAGCGTAACAATTACCAGAGCATGGCCACCAATTGGAATATGCCAAGCCATAGCACGCCCGATACCACCAGCGGCAATGTCAGCCGCACCCAGCCCGGCGCTTTGGGCTCGGAAAGAGCCGCTGCATCTTGCGCACTTTCAATCTGGATCAGCTCTTGCTGCAGGGCGTGAACCGGCGAATCAATCGGCGTTTCCTCGCCATTGGCTAACCGCGGCGCAGCATGCTCCCGAAGCTTGCCAGCCTTGCGTTCGAGGAGTGGCGACGATGAGAGGGCTGAGGTGCCGGACATGATGCCGTTTCGCAGGAGGACGGGGCAAGACCGTCTTGCCCCAAAAGGCATCAAGGATTTCTGGATGGCACCTACGCATCTCCCCCTATCTGCGGGCGGGTCCCTGCCGCTGTGCACTCACCCTCGCTGCGCACTTTCCAGCGGTTCACCCACCACCGGATAACCAAGCCCATCGGGGATCATCAACCACCGCTCACCGCCGCGCTCTTCCATGAACGGGCTGATCGTATCAACCGGCGTTGCCAGAGCATGAGCGCTGGTCTCCTCAAACGAGGTGAACAGCGCCAGCCGCTCAAGATTGCGGCGAGTCGGGAAGATGATCTTGATCTTGCCCTGCTCTGCCAGATCAAGCGCCTCCTGTGCGCTTGCCCAGAACATGTGCCGGTTTTCGGTCGCATCCACTTCGATATCGACCGCTCCCGTGCCCAAATCGGCCAGATAGAAGCGGGTGTCGAAAATTCTTTCAGTGCGGTGCTTTGGCCACCATCTGGCAAAGGGCACCAGCCGTTCGGGCGCCAAGGACCAGCCAAACGCCTCCAGCACCAGCGCCAGGTCCTCCACCTCCAGCAACATGCGCCGCGCCTGCGCCGCAATCGCGCCGTCAACCACGCCCTCGATCCCGACAACGAGCCCGGTTTCCTCCAGCGTTTCGCGCACCGCCGCCACGCGCGCCGCCAGATCCTCGTGATCCAGACCTGCGGTTGGCCCAAGCCGTTCTGCCAGCGCGCGGTCCGCCGCGTCCACCTTTCCGCCCGGAAACACAGTGGCCCCGCCTGCAAACTTCAGGCTCGCATTCCGCTCCACCAGCAGAAGCTGCGCGGCACCGCCTGCCCAGTCGCGCCGAAATATGACGATCGTTGCCGCCGGGGTTGTCTTTGCCAGCCAGTTCTCAGGCTCGATATCATGCGTTTCCATCACAGCCGCATCATGTCCAAGCAAACCCCCTTTGCCAAGCCCGCCCTGCCTGTCGGAGCAGTTTACAACCCCAATGCCTCAGCGGCTGGCACTGACACTGAAAACCCTGAAAATTCGGGCTTTGCCGAGTTTGGCACGGTCCATGCTTAGCTATAGTCGTCCCGAAGAGTGTCTTCTTCTCGAGGCGGAGCCAGTCCCCCCGGTCTCCCATGGCTCCGCCTCTCCCGGGACTTCCCAGCAGACCAGCACACAAAAAAGACGCGATCGGAATTGCCGACCGCGCCTCGATTTTGCCCATGGCGGCAGAACCCTGCCGCCACCCGGCACCATGTCAGGCTGGCTTCACGCCAGCCTCTTCCATGGCTTGCTGCAATTCACCAGCTTCGAACATTTCCATCATGATGTCCGATCCGCCAACGAACTCACCCTTGATGTAAAGCTGCGGGATCGTCGGCCAATCGGAAAAAGCCTTGATGCCGCTGCGGATTTCCATGTCCTGCAGCACATCGACCGTGGAATACTCCACGCCCAGATGCTCAAGAATGGCAATGGCCTTGCTGGAAAAGCCGCACTGCGGAAACAGCGGCGTGCCCTTCATGAACAGGACGACATCGCTGCCGTTGACGATTTCGGAAATGCGCTGCTCGGTCGACATGGGGTTTGGTGTCCTTTCCGCTCTCAATTGGGAACGGCAGTGGTGAGTTGCAAGGCATGAAGCTGGCCGCCCATGCGCCCGCCCAGCGCATCATAGACCAGCTTGTGCTGCTTGACGCGCGGCATCCCGGCGAACGACGCCGAAACCACGCGGGCGGCGTAATGATCGCCGTCGCCTGCCAGATCGGTAATCACGATCTCGGCATCGGGCAAGGCCGCACGGATCATAGCCTCGATCTCGGCCGCGGGCATCGCCATCAGGCTTCGCCCATCAGCTGGCGGCGCGCATCGATCGACTTGGCTTCCATTGCCAACCGGATTTCGGCCTCATCGGTTTCAATCCCGGCAGAGGTCAGATCGCCCAGCAGCTTGCGGATCACGTCTTCGTCACCGGCTTCTTCGAAATCGGCCTGCACCACCGATTTGGCATAGCCCTCGGTCTCAGCCGCATCCAGCCCCATACGCTCGGCCGCCCACACGCCCAGCAGGCGGTTGCGCCGGGCATGAACGCGGAACATCATCTCCTCGTCGCGGGCGAACTTGGCTTCAAAAGCCTTCTCGCGGTCGTCGAAAGTGGTCATGGGCCGGGGTCCTTGTTGAAAGTCTCTCTCAGCCGATAATCAGCCAAGAGCCCAGCCGCAAGAGATAGCCGCAAGAGATCCCGAAAAGAAACGTGCAGACAGGCCCGATGAAGACCTCAAACGGTCAACCTTGGCCGCGCCGTATATCCAGCAGGACCCCGCCCTGCCCGTTCACATCGCAGGTAAAGCCATCGCCATTGCGCAAGGCACCCGAAACGCGATAGCCGCTGCCGTTGCGCGCAGCGTTGAACACTTCGTCCACTTCGCCGTTGCGCTGAGCCTCGGCCACACAGCTATCCACGGCACCGTCGATCCCGCTCGTCACGCCACCGCGCGAATTCTGCCCACTGCCCTGCCAATCCTGCACGCGGCCTTCGCTGCGCCATTCATCCTGACGTGGTAAGTCGTCATTGCGATAACGATAGCCATCATCTTGCGGCCCATTATCGCGCGGAATGGTGCGTTCACGGTTGCGGTTGGCATTGCTGGCGGCGCTGGCAATGGCGGCAATACCGCCGATGATCAGAATGCCAGCCAGCACATCGCCGCCATCAATGCCGCGATCGCGGTGCCAGCCTCTGCCGCCCCAGCCGCCGCGATTCCAGCCCCCGCCATTCCAGCCGGGCCGTGCCTCTGCCGCCAAAGGCAGGAGTGCGCTCGCCATCCCGGCAGCTGCCAGTGCAAACTTCGAAAATCGACCCGCCATGATTGAAATCCCTTCCCGTCAAGTTACGCAGCTAGGCGGTTCAGGCTTTCCAGTGCCTGAACCGCCTGCCCCCGACATGCGGCATCATTTGCGCATCACAGCCCGCGAATGCCGCTGTAATCAAGGTCAACGATCCGCCCGCGCTCGAACCGGCACTTGAACGATCCGCTGTCAAACCCGCGCAAGCCATCGTTCCAGCCACGATAATCGTTGTTCCAGCCACGGCCATAACGGGGATCGCCATTGCGCCAATCGCGGCCATGCGTGTTCACGGCGATCCGGCCACGCACTTCATAGCCGTTGCGGGTATTGCGCACATTGCGGATGTCGGTGACGTCGGCCCGGCCCCAGCTGATGCGTCCGGCATTGCGTTCAGCAGCGCGCACGCACTGCTCAATCGCAAACCGCGGGTCGCCCCGGCCCCAGTTGCCGTTGCCAAACCGGCCATCGTTCCAGCCATCCCGCCCGCGCCAATCGTCTCTGCCATAGCCGAAGCGGTCAAAGTCGTTGCGGTCATTGTCCCTGCTGGCAGCGGCGGCAATTGCGGCAACGCCGCCGATCACCAGCGCGCCTGCGATAACATCACCGGCATCGATCCCGCCACGATTGTCACGCGCCATGGCCGGAGCGGCCGAAGACACCGCCACCGCAGCGGCGGCAACAGTTCCGACGAGGGCTTTGGAGAACGTCTTCATCAGTTCGATCCTTCATCTGCATGTGCCGGGCCTGTCCCGCCACAGATGAAGGTCTGCCTGATTCGCGGTGAGATCGGGCTGAACCGGCATGACAGCCTTCGTTCAGAAAAGCGCCCGCCAACATGAACAGATTTAAGGCTGAGCCTTAGCCTGCTCCAACCCGGTCCAATGGGCCAGAAATGCCAGCACATCGGCCCCGCTGCCGATGATCTTGTCCACCGGCTTGCCCGCGCCATGGCCTGTGCGCGGCTCCACCCTTAACAGGTGCGGGCGCTCGCCAATCTGCGCCGCTTGCAGCGCAGCCACATATTTGAAGCTGTGCGCGGGCACGACCCGGTCATCATTTTCGCCCGTGGTCACCAGAATGGCCGGATAGTCCGTCCCGCCGGTAATGTTGTGATAGGGGGAATAGCTGCGCAACGTGCGCCAGTCTTCTTCGCGGTCCGGGCGGCCATAATCGTCCACCCAGAACCGGCCCGAGGTGAACAGGTCAAACCGCAGCATGTCCATCACCCCCACATCAGGGTTCGCCGCCGCAAACAGGTCTGGCCGCTGATTGACCACCGCACCCACAAGCAAGCCGCCATTGGATGACCCCTGCACCGCCAGCCCGCCTTTGGCGGCAATGCCTTGCGCGATCAGGTATTCGCCCGCCGCGATGAAATCATCAAAGCTGTTCTGCTTCTTGTCGCGCCGTCCGGCCTCGTGCCAACTCTTGCCGAACTCGCCCCCGCCACGAATGTTGGCCAGCGCAAAGGCCCCACCTGCCTCCAGCCATGCCATCCGCACCGGCGAATAGCCCGGCGTCAGAGAGATATCGAACCCGCCATACCCATAAAGCAGCGTCGGCAGCGGCTTTCCCGCCTGCGCCAGAGCGCGCTTGCGCACCACATAGAGCGGCACTTTGGTCCCATCCTTCGATGCAAACTCGCGCTGTTCCACGCTGTAATCAGCCGGATCAAAGGCCATTTTCGGCACCGCAAAGGGCGTGACGGCACCGGTGCGCAAATCCATGCGATAGACCGCAGGCGGCATGTTGAAGCTGGTGAACTGATAGAACGTTTCAGCATCACCGGGCCGCCCGCCAAAGCCACTGGCCGTCCCGATCCCGTTCAGCGTAATCGCCTTGCCCGGCTTGCCCTTGCGGTCGGTCATCACCGCCACGCTCTGCCCGTCCTTCAAATAGGACAACAAGAACCGGTCCCCGATCATCCGCGCGGCTTCCAGCGTATTGCCGCGTTCGGGCACCACCACTTTCCAGCCGTCCTTGGGCCGGGCCAGATCAATGCTGACAAGGTGATAATTTGCAGCGCTCCGGTCTGTCAGGAACCACAGCTTGTTGCCGATCCCTGCCACCAACCGCCAGTGATCGGCAATCTCGGGCACCAGCGGCTCCGCCTTCCAAGCGCCCCGGCGTCGGCCTTCGAGCAGGATCAGATGCACGGCATTGCGCTTGTCGGTGCTCACTTCGCTGACAATCACGGCCCAGCGCCCGTCGGCCGTCACTTGGGCCTTGTGGCTCCATTCCGGGTGTTCGGGGGTGGCGTGGACAAGTTCATCGCTCTCCTGCCCGCTGCCTACCCGGTGAAACCACACCGCCTTGTCAAACCGCGGCGCGCGCAGGTCCTGCCCGGCCTTGGGTTCGGGAAAGCGCGAATAGAGAAAGCCTTCGTCGCCGATCCACGCAATTTCGGTATCGTTGGCCCAACGCACCGGCTCGCCCAGCACTTTGCCGCTTGATACCTCGACCACGCGCAAGGTGCGCCAATCGCTCCCCGCTTCCTGTTCGGCATAGGCCACATATTTTCCGCTCGGCGATGGTTCCCACTGCGCCAGCGCCAGCGTGCTGTCCGCGCTCCAGGTGTTGGGGTCCAACAGCAGCCGCTGTTTACCCCCCACTCCGCTGCGCACCCACAGCGCCGACTGGTTCTGCAAACCACTGTTGCGGGTGTAGAAATACCGGCTCCCCGCCTTGCGCGGCAGGCCATAGCGTTCGAAATCAAACAGGGTGCGGATGCGCGCGGCAAAGGCATCGCGCTGCGGCAGCTTGGCCAGATAGCCTGCCGACAGCGCGTTCTGCTGCGCCATCCAGCCCGCCACCTGCCGGTCACTGCGCGGATCAGCCTCAAGCCAGCGATAGGGATCGGCCACACGCTGGCCGAACACCTGCTCGACCAAACCATCGCTGCGCGTTTCGGGATAGGCACTGCGCGGCAGGACCATTCGGCTGGGCGCCGCGGCGGGCTTCTGTGCGGCCCCCGCAGCCACCGCCGCAGCCACACCTGCTGGAAGCGCTGCCGCGTCGGCATTGTCGTTTGCATACGCCACCAGCGGCGTAAAAAGCGCCGTCAGCAATAGCGCACCCACAAGGCGCACCGCTATCCTGTCCTGCTCCCACATCATCGTTGTCAGAGGCTTAGCATACCCAATCCGCCATGGGGAGATGGCCTGAATGCTTATCAGTCCTGTGGTTTCAGACCGGTCCAGTGGGCCAGAAAGGCAAAGACGTCCGCCGTCTCCTCGATCTGCTTCGAAACAGGCTTGCCCGATCCATGCCCGGCGCGCGTTTCGATGCGGATCAATTGCGGCTTAGGCCCGAGCCCGGCGGCCTGCAATGCCGCCGCATACTTGAAGCTGTGCCCCGGCACCACGCGGTCATCGGTATCCGCCGTCGTCACCAGCACCGCCGGATAAGGCGTGCCGCTCTTGACGTTGTGATAGGGCGAATAGGCCCGCAGCACGCGCCAATCGGCCTCAACCGCAGGTGTGCCGTAATCGTCGGTCCAGTACCGCCCCGCCGTGAACCGGTCAAAGCGCAGCATGTCCATCACACCCACCGCCGGATGCGCCGCCGCAAAAAGATCGGGCCGCTGGTTGACGACCGCCCCAACCAGCAAACCTCCGTTCGATCCGCCTTCCACGGCAAGGCCGGTCTTGGGCGTCACACCCTTGGCGATCAGCCATTCGCCAGCAGCGATGAAGTCATCGAACACGTTCTGCTTGCGCGCGCGCCGTCCGGCATCGTGCCAGGCATCGCCATATTCCCCGCCCCCGCGCAAATTCGCCACGGCATAGGCCCCGCCGCTCTCCAGCCACGCCATCCGCGCCGCCGAAAACGCTGGTGGCAACGAGATGTTGAACCCACCATAGCCGTAGAGGATCGTCGGCACCGGCCCCGTGGCATCCTTGCGCTTCACCACGAACATCGGGATCTTGGTCCCGTCCTTCGATGGATAGAACACCTGCTCGACCGTGTAGGCATCGGGATCAAACTTCAGCGGCACCTTCTGCCACACCGAAGATTTGGCGGTGCTGGCATCGAAGCTGTAGACCGTGCCCGGCGTGGTAAAGCTGGTGAAGCCAAAGTAGCCGGTATCGTGTCCCGGCTTGCCCGAAAGCCCCGCCAGCGAGCCGACACCCGGCAGCGTCATATCACCCAGCGGCTTGCCGTCGAGCGTGAACATCTGCACCTGCGATTTCACATCGCGCAGGTATTCCACGAACAGCTTGTCCCCGATGATCCGCGCGCCTTCAAGGTTGGCATCGCTCTGTTCCACGATGGTCGTGAACACCGGCTCCGCGCCGGACAGGTCCACTTTCACCACCTTCTTGAGCGGAGCATTCTTGCTGCTGACGAACCACAGCACATCGCCAATGCCCTCGATCAGGTCCCACTGCGCGGTCATCTCGCCGATCAAGGCGAGGGTTTTCCAGTCACCCTTGCCGATCGGCGCGATGGCGACCGTGGCCAGCGGATCGGTGCCCTCGTGGCTGGTCACCACCATCCACCGCGCATCGCTGGTCACTTGCGCCACATGGCCCCACTTGGGATGCTCGGGCGTGGCAAAGACCGGGCGGTCGGCAGACTGCGGCGTGCCCAGCTTGTGATACCATACGGTCTGATTGTAATTCAGCGCCTGAAACGCCTCGCCCTCCTTGGGCGCCTCGAACCGCGAATAGAGCACGCCATCGGTGCCGACCCACGCAATCGCGCTGAACTTCACCCACTTCAGCTCGTCGGCCAAAGCCTTGCCATCAGCAGCACTGACAAACTTCATCGTCCGCCAGTCAGACCCGCCATCCTGCACGGTATAAGCCAGCGTCGCCCCATCGGGCGAAGGCTCCCACGCATCAAGCGCGGTCGCCCCGTCCTTGGCCCAGCCACTGGGATCGAGCAGTACCCGGCCCCCGGGCGAAGCCTTATCACGCACGATCAGTTGCGCCTGATTCATCAGCCCCGAGTTGTAGCTGTGAAACAGCCGCCCGCCCTCTTCCCGCGGCACGCCAAAGCGGGCGTAATCAAACAGCCCCTTCAGCTTCGCCTCGAAACCCGCGCGTTCAGGCAACGCTTTCAAATAGGCGTCGGCAAAATTGCTCTGCGCATCGACCCACGCCGCCACCTTGGGATCGACCCGCACATCGGCTTCGAGCCAGCGGTAGGGATCGGCCACTTGCTCGCCAAACGCGGTTTCCATCACGGCTCCCCGCTCGGTCTGCGGATAGGTCATTGCTGGCTCAGCGGCCATGGCGGGCGCGGCAAAGGCCAGCGCCGAAGCGGCGCTCAACAGGTGACGGTGGAAGGTCATGGGGGTCTTTCAGACAGGTCATTGCGGTTGCCCATGAAACTAGGGAGCGTTCAGACATATGCAAGCCAAGCTGAACAGGTTTACACGGTTTACACAGTCCTGAGAAAAATTACTTGAGGCCTTCCCAAAACTCCGTTCGTGTCGAGCGAAGTCGAGACACGCTCGCCCTGTTCTAACGTGTCTCGACTTCCGGCCTTTGGCCGGAAGTTTATCCTGAGCAAGTCGATGGGCTCGACACGAACGGGATGTTGATGTGGGTGATTGAAATGGGCGACATGTGCGCCAACTTATCAATCACAGCCCTTGTAGGACAGCCACAAAGCCCAAAGAAAAACGGGCGGAGCATCAAGCCCCGCCCGTTGATCTTGTCCGGCGAACCGAAGCGCGAGTTACGCGGCTTCGTATTCGTCTTCGTCAGCGTTCATCACCGGGCCCGAATCCTGACCCTTGGCCGAGGTATCGCGGTCAACCAGTTCGATCACGGCGATCGGTGCGGCGTCCGAAGCGCGGAAACCGGCCTTGATGATGCGCGTGTAGCCGCCGTTGCGGTCCGAATAACGCTCAGCCAGAACCGAGAACAGCTTCTGCAGCTGCGCATCGTCCAGCAGACGGGCATGGGCGAGACGGCGGTTCGAAAGGCCGCCCTTCTTGGCCAGCGTGATCAGCTTTTCCACGTAAGGACGCAGTTCGCGGGCCTTTGGCGTGGTGGTGGTGATCTGCTCGTGCTTGATCAGCGCGGCTGCCATGTTGCGCAGCATCGCGATGCGGTGGGCAGAGGTACGACCCAGCTTACGCTGGCCGAGTTTATGACGCATGATATTGCCTTTCCGTTCGTAGGGGGGCCGTACGAGGTACCCCGATCCAGGCGGCTGTTACGGGTTGCCGCCAAGTTACCCTTTGCTTCCCGAAAGAAGCGAAACTCTTGCACCAACGGCGCTGATCCCCCGCGAAGGCGGGGGTCTCAGGCCATGTAGCGCTTCTCCGCCCGAGGTCCCCGCCTTCGCGGGGACGCTGGGGTGGTGCTTCGCCACCCGAGGCCCCCGCCTTCGCGGGGGCGCCGAGCAGCAAATGAAGCCTTAACCCAGCAGCTCTTGTTCGAGCTTCTTGGCCATTTCTTCGATGTTTTCCGGCGGCCAGCCGGGGATGTCCATGCCGAGGCGCAGGCCCATCGACGAGAGGACTTCCTTGATCTCGTTGAGCGACTTGCGGCCGAAGTTCGGCGTGCGCAGCATCTCGGCTTCGGTCTTCTGGACCAGATCGCCGATGTAGATGATGTTGTCGTTCTTGAGGCAGTTGGCCGAACGCACCGACAGTTCCAACTCGTCCACCTTCTTGAGAAGGTAACGGTTGAGCTGGTTGGCGTCGCTTTCTTCCGGCGTGTGCGTGGCAACGCCACCCGACACCGAAGGCACATGGCCGACCGGCATCTGATCGTCGAAGTGCACGAACAGCGCCAGCTGGTCCTGAAGGATGCGCGCAGCATAGGCCACGGCGTCTTCCGGGGTCACGGTGCCATCGGTTTCAACCGTCAGGTTGAGCTTGTCGTAGTCAAGCTCCTGACCGATACGGGCATTGTCGACCTTGTACGAAACCTGGCGGACCGGCGAATAGAGCGAGTCAACCGGGATCAGACCGATCGGTGCATCGACCGGGCGGTTCGACACGGCGGGGACATAGCCCTTGCCGGTATCGACCGTCAGTTCCATGTTGAAGGTTGCGCCTTCATCGAGGTTGCAGATCACAAGGTCCTTGTTGAGGACTTCGATATCGCCGGTGACCGCAATGTCGCCAGCCTTGACCTCGCCCGGACCAGTGGCCGAAAGCTGCAGACGCTTGGGGCCTTCGCCCTGCATCTTGAGAGCAATCTGCTTTACGTTCAGCACGATGTCGGTCACGTCTTCACGCACACCGGCCAGCGACGAGAATTCGTGAAGCACGTTCTCGATCTTGATCGAGGTTACCGCTGCGCCCTGCAGCGATGACAGCAATACGCGGCGCAGCGCGTTGCCGAGGGTGAGACCAAAGCCACGCTCCAGCGGTTCGGCGACGAAAGTCGCACGGCGCTTGGCATCGTTGCCCGATTTGATCTCGAGAGTGTTGGGCTTCTTCAGTTCCTGCCAGTTCTTGATGTTGACAGTCATGGAATTCCCCTGGGGTTTGTGCGGACTTTTGCCGGTTGCCGGGCGAGATTGCCCGGCTCCGGTCGAAATATTGGGCAGCAAGGGCGCCGGTACCTGCGCCCTTGCCACCTTGGCAGTGTTTAGACGCGACGGCGCTTTGACGGACGAACGCCGTTGTGCGGGATCGGGGTCACATCACGGATCGCCGTGATGGTGAAGCCGACCGCCTGAAGCGCGCGCAGGGCGCTTTCGCGGCCCGAACCGGGGCCCTTGACCTCGACTTCGAGGGTGCGGACGCCGTGTTCGGCGGCCTTCTTGCCGGCATCGTCTGCTGCAACCTGTGCGGCATACGGGGTCGACTTGCGGCTGCCCTTGAAGCCCATCATGCCGGCCGACGACCATGAAATGGCGTTGCCCTGAGCATCGGTGATGGTGATCATGGTATTGTTGAAGCTGGCGTTTACGTGCGCAACACCACTGGTGATGTTCTTGCGCTCGCGGCGCTTAATGCGCTGAGGTTCGCGTGCCATGGAATCTGTCCTCGAAAAACTGTAGACGGAAGAAAGCCCTTGCGGGTCTTACTTCTTCTTGCCGGCGATCGGCTTGGCCTTGCCCTTGCGGGTGCGGGCGTTGGTGTGCGTGCGCTGACCGCGGACCGGCAGGCCCTTGCGGTGACGCAGACCGCGATAGCAGGCAAGGTCCATCAAACGCTTGATGTTCATCGCCACTTCGCGGCGAAGATCGCCTTCCACAGTGTGATCGGCATCGATCGCTTCGCGGATACCAAGGACTTCAGCGTCCGAGAGATCCTGAACGCGGCGGGTATGATCAATACCCAGCTTGTCGGCGATCAGCTTCGCCTTGTGCGCACCGATACCATGGATGTAGGTAAGCGCGATAATAACGCGCTTGTTGGTGGGGATATTTACCCCGGCAATACGAGCCACTTGTTTCTCCGTTTGCTCCACAGGACGGTGCGAATCGCGTCGCACGCCCTATCTCATCGCGAAAACCACTCGGGAAACCGGGAAATCTGCGGGTTTTCAGGGTTTTACACCTGATTGCACAAACCATGCCCGGAGTTGAGTGAAAGGCGCGCTTAAGCGGTTTCGTAACTAACGTCAACCGCTGGGCGACCAGAAATGGCGGACAGCACGCCATACCCGGCGCGGCCCCGCTCCATTACGGATGTATCATACCGCACATTCGGGCCAAGGTCAAAAGCGAACGCGCGGTAGCCATCCTTGTTGGCCGCGTGTCGGTCTGGCTCTATGCACGGTGCGCTCCAACCGCTAGTTGATCGGCTGTCCCGCCTGCACGGCGCCGGATTTCCGCATTCTTGACCGGAACCTATGTCAGACCTGCGGATAGGGGCATCCATGGCTCACGACATCACCGTTTCCGTCCGGCTCGATTACACCATGCGCGAGCGCGCGCCGGTGCTGATGCAGATCGAAGCGGCCAGCCTGCCGGGGCAGACGGTCCGCAATCCCCGGCTGGTCGTTTCCCCTGATGTGCCAGTGCGCGCCATCCCCGCGCATGACAACGTGGGGGAACGCATCTGGCTGGAGCCCGAGGCAGGCTTTACCGTGGCCTATGACGCAACCGTCTCGGTCACGCGGCAGGCCTCGGTGCTGGCCTCGCTCGTGGCCGACCCCCTGCCCTCGCTGCCGCCGAGCGTGGTCGAATACCTGCTGCCCTCGCGCTATTGCCCGGTCGATACGCTGCACGTAACCGCGATGGACCAGTTCGGCGGCATGAGCGGCGGGATGATGGTCTCCTCGGTCACTGAATGGATCGCAGGGCACTTGTCCTACGTCCCCGGCGCCAGCCACGGCGCGACCACGGCGCTCGACACCTTCCTGTCGCGCGAAGGCGTGTGCCGCGATTATGCCCACCTGCTGATCGCGCTGGTGCGCGGCCTCGGCATCCCGGCCCGCATGGTCAGCGCCTATGCGCCGGGCGTCACCCCGCCCGATTTCCACGCGCTGGCCGAAGTCTGGCTGCAAGGCGGCTGGCATCTGGTGGACGCCACCGGCATGGCCGACCCGGCCAAGACCGTGGTGATCGGCGTAGGCCGCGATGCAGCGGATGTGGCGTTTTTGACGATTTTTGGCGGGGCGGAGTTGAATGCGCAGTCGGTGGAGGTGGGACTTACAAACCACGACTAAGTTACACAGGAATGCGCCGACGCTTCCTCAAATTTCGGCTTCGGCCCCCGCTTCTGCGGTGCGAGGGAACGGCCGAGCCGCTCCTCCATCTGCGCGAGCCATGCGGGCGAGCCGATGGGGCGGCCGATACTCTCCGCCCTGCGCAGGGCGGCATAGGTCAGTTCCTCGTCGAACGCTTCGCCCAGGAATGCGGCGAAGTTGCCCACCCGCTCCAGCGCCGGAGCAACGGTTACGACGTGGTCGTCCTGCTCCGCCAGCAGGGCCCGCATGCTCGATCAGCGCCAGTCCCCGGCTTTGGCCATGAGCCTTACCCGGACAGGGTTCAGCGCAATGTAGCGCAGGGCGGTGACGAAGTGCGCTTCGTCCATGGCCACCAATCCGAAGCGGCCCTGCCAGAGATGGCCGGTAGAGCGACGCCGCGCGTTGACGAAGCCGGTGTAGCGCCGGTGCACATCTCCCCGCGTCCGCCACAGGCCATCGGCGTCGGATGGCACCAGCACCAGATGGACGTGATTGGGCATGAGACAGTACGCCCAGACCTGCGTCCGCGCCCGCTCTGCCGCCTCGGCGAGGAGATCGAGATAGAGCGCGTAGTCCGCTTCCTCGAAGAACGTCTGCTGACGACTGTTGCCACGCTGGGTGACGTGGTGCGGGATGCCGGGGATGACGACTCGGGGGAGGCGGGCCATGGGTTGAGAGTGATGGAGTTTGGGGATTTAGTAAAGTGTCACCGTAATTCTCGGTGATGGAGTTTGGGGATTTAGTAAAGTGTCACCGTAATTCTCGGAATTCAACGGAATCAAAATTTATCTTAAAAGATGAGATTTCGAATTCCTTACCTTTTTCCCCTTCGATGAAGCGACCTTCGGTGAATTACGGTGACACTTTACTAAATACACTTATCCTTACCCCTCCCACCGAGCCGAGAGACGCATCCTGACATCTTTCGGTCGATGTGGAAACCTGATGTAGCTCTCTAAGTTTGGGGATTTAGTAAAGTGTCACCGTAATTCCCCGTTGCCACGCTGGGTGACGTGGTGCGGAATGCCGGGGATGACGACTCGGGGGAGGCGGGCCATGGGTTGAGAGTGACGGAGTTTGGGGATTTAGTAAAGTGTCACCGTAATTCCCCGATCCCGTCCGCCGCTAAATTCCCGATGGTATTGGCGATTACTGTCGCTGGGCACGCAAGACTAAACCATTCGAGTAAACTAGATAAGCCTGTTCGTTTTCAACACTCACTATAGCAAAAATTGAATGTTGATCGAATTCAGCCGATTCTTCTACTCCCATAGTTAGATCTAAACAATCGACGAAAACAACGTTCGAAAATCCGCCTCCAAACCGAGATTTCTCTTCGAGCTTTGACAGCATAATTTCTAGGTAGCGCGTCGAGTCGTCGCCAGGCTTTTCCTGCGGCCAAACGCCGTAGTCCGCATTCACGCAGGCAAAATCGACCACCCGATTGTTGTCTCTGCCCTTGACGACCGAGATCGAACTCTGATCGATCAAAACAACCTTGCCGATGAGAGCTCTTGCATCATCCATGCGGACTTCGCTTGGGTAGATCGGATCGATCCGTGCAACATCTTTGATGATCCAATTCCCCTTAATCCTGCTTAGCGTCGCGGGCGGCGCTGCCAAGTAACCTGGTGGCGCCGATAATCCAGGTCCGTATCTGGGATGTCCCTCAAGCATTGACGTCGTGCCGGCCGCATCCTCAGACGGTGCCGAGAGTCGAGTCTCGGCCTCAGCCCTCGCGGAAGTTGCATCTACATGCGAAGTCGTATCCGTCACGTTCTCCGAAGGCGCAGTATTCCCGCTGCAAGACACTGCCGATAACACCATAGGTAGAAAGGATGCCAAAAACTGAATATGAGCTTTTGACATTTAACGCTGCCCCCTCATCCGCGCACTACTAAGTGCATCGATCCTGCTCTGATTGACGAGCACATAGTAAAATTGGTTATTTTGGGGATTACGGTGACACTTTACTAAATACATTTATCCTTACCCCTCCCACCGAACCGAGTGACGCATCCTGACATCTTTCGGTCGATGTGGAAACCTGATGGGCAATTACGGTGACACTTTACTAAATACACTTATCCTCATCCCTCCCACCGAGCCGGGAAACGCATCCTGACATCTTTCGGTCGATGTGTGAGGATTACGGTGACACTTTACTAAATACACTTATCCTCATCCCTCCCACCGAGCCGAGAGACACATCCTGACATCTTTCGGTCGATGTGGAAACCTGATGTGGCTCTCTGAGTTTGGGGGTTTAGTAAAGTGTCACCGTAATTGCCATGGGTTGAGAGTGACGGAGTTTGGGGATTTAGTAAAGTGTCACCGTAATTCCCTCTCTGCGGCAACTAGACGGCATATCTTCCAAAAAGATCCCGGTCTTCCCAGTCATCTGCATATGCCTGCTTCACGCCGTGAGACACATCACTAATCGCCAACATTGCGTCACCTCCGAAAATCTCGCCGATTCGTTTTTCGGCAAGGACCATGAACTCAGGCCATCTAAGCTCGTGTGTTGCGAGTTCAATCAGTTCGCTTGGAACGCTGTTTTCACCTAAGGCGTAGGGCCAACGTTTCGCAAGTGTCTGCTCAACCATCTCTAAGAATTGCGTTTTTGCATGCGGGTCGACCCTGAGCAAATCCACTATATCGAACAAAGCATCTTCAACTGTTTCAATTCCATGCCCATCGTTGAGGGTCGTCGATAGGCTGCCGATTGCTGCTGCCAATTGTGACATTAAAATTTCCTCTCAACGTAACGGCCAGTAGCATCAAAACCGGTTCGATTGAATGCTGCCTCCGCCGCACTTTGTGCAGAGGTTCCAGTTGGCCGGTAGTGGCCAGACATATTATCGATCCTTTTGACCGCACCCTGGTAGAACTTCGCTTCGCCTGCAGCCAGCACGTCCGCACCGCGCGAAAGGTTGATGTGTCCCTGGCGCTTGCCGAAGGATTACGGTGACACTTTACTAAATACACTTATCCTTACCCCTCCCACCGAGCCGAGAGACGCATCCTGACATCTTTCGGTCGATGTGGAAACCTGATGTGGCTCTCTGAGTTTGGGGGTTTAGTAAAGTGTCACCGTAATTCCGATTTTTTGCATATAATCCAGAGCATCGTCAGTAAATGCTTTCGGACGTCGACTGTAGATATTTTTAATTAACTCCTTAAAATGGTACGGATGAGTTATGCTTGGATCGAGAGCAAAAATTTCGTGGCCATCCCATTCCTTTCGATAAAGCACAATTACATCGGAACCATAATCCGCGGGGCTTCTCTTAAGGAGCGAGTTTCGCGCTCGAACGTCAACAACCTCAATGTCGTCAAATCTCATTTTCATATAACTGCTAAAATTTGATATAGGTCTCGCGAAAATAAACTCTTCATCCCAACCAATCCTATATCTCCAAACATCAAAAATAATGACTAATGGAACAATATTGAAAAATATTGCGATCAAAAAAAAGTTAATATCAAAGTTTCGCGCACTACTCATACCAAATCGGCTAATATTATAAAAAATTGCCCACAGCAAAAGCGAGTTTGCCATAAATGCAGGCACTACTGAATACCCGTATCGCCTTTTTGCCCAAGTGATGCGACCATTATCCATGTTTACTTCTCTTTAGGCGCTGGCGTATATGGCAGAAGGCCACTCGACACCGCCTTGGTAAAGATACGGGTAAAATCATAGCCCTTCCCGACCGTCGTTTGATCAATAAATTCAGATGCAGCTGCGCCCAAGGGCACGCCAACTATCGGCTTATTGGCCAAGGCCTTTAGCATATTAAACGCGGAATTACGGTGACACTTTACTAAATACACCAATCACCCCCCCCCTCAAATCCGCTCCGCCTGCGCCACCGCCTCACTCGCCCGCAACGCGCTGACGATGCGCGTCAAATGCGCCAGATCGCGGACCTCCAGGTCCACCTCATAGGTATGGAACGGATTCTCCCGCAGCGTCATCTCAAGGTTCACCACGTTCGCGTGGTTCTTGGCGAAGATGCCCGCCATCTCCGCCAAAGTCCCCGGGCGGTTATACAACTCTGCACGCAACCGGCCAATGGCGCCGTCGGTGCGGGCGTCCCATGACAGGTCGATCCAGTCGGCGTCGATGCCGTCGGCCAGTTTCATGCAGTCAATCGCGTGGACTTCCACGCCCTTGGCCGGACGGCGCAGGCCGACGATGCGGTCGCCGGGTACCGGGTGGCAGCATGCGGCCAGTTTGAACGCCACGCCCGGCGTCAACCCGCGTACGGCGATGGCGCGTTTCTGGTTGGGCCAGTTTTCCTCAGGGATGTTGGCCGCGCTGCCGGGGACGAGCGCTTCCATCACCTGCCGGTCATCCAGCTTGGCCGAACCCACCGCAAACATCAGGTCCTCTTCGGTCGTCAGTTTCAGCCGCTTGAGCGCATCGGCCATCGCCTTCTTGCCGATCTTGGTCGGCAGGCGCTCGATGATTTCCTCATAGAGCTTGCGCCCGATGGCGGCCACTTCGGCGCGCTCTTTCTGGCGAACCGAGCGGCGGATGGCGGCGCGGGCCTTGCCGGTCACGACAAAGCCCAGCCACGACAATTGCGGTTCGGAACTGCGGCTCTTGATGATTTCCACCACATCGCCATTGCCCAGCGGCGTGCGCAGCGGCACGTGCCGTCCGTTGATCTTGGCCCCCACCGCCTGCGCGCCCAGATTGGTGTGGACGGCAAAGGCAAAGTCGATCGGCGTCGCGCCCTTGGGCAGCTGGAACAGCGCGCCTTTGGGGGTGAAGGCAAAGATGCGGTCCTGATAGATCGCCATCTTGGTGTTTTCGAGCAGCTCGTCGGCGTCCTGGCTGGATTCGAGGATTTCGATCAGATCGCGCAGCCAGCCCACCTGCCCGTCCGGCTTGTCGCCCTGCTTGTAGGCCCAGTGCGCGGCAAGGCCGAACTCGTTCAGCTCGTGCATCTCGCGCGTCTTGATCTGCACTTCCACGCGCATCGCGTTGGAATAGATCAGCGCGGTGTGGAGCGAGCGGTAGCCGTTCATCTTCGGGGTGGAGATGTAATCCTTGAAGCGGCCCGGGATCATCTGCCAGGTCCGGTGCAGGATCCCCAGCGCCTTGTAGCAATCGTCCTCACTCTCGGTCAGGACGCGGAAGGCCATGATATCGGTGATCTGTTCGAACGACACGTGCCGCTCGGCCATCTTGCGCCAGATCGAATAGGGGTGCTTTTCGCGGCCCGAAACTTCCACGCGCAGGCCCACGCCGGCCAGCGCCTGCTTGATCTGCAGCGCGATGGCATCAACTTGCGCGCCTTCCTCGTTGCGGATGGCAGAAAGGCGGCCGGTGATCGTGGCATAGGCTTCGGGCTCAAGCTGCTCGAACGCCAGCAACTGCATCTCGCGCATGTATTCGTACATGCCCACACGCTCGGCCAAGGGCGCGTAGATATCCATTGTTTCGCGGGCGATGCGGCGGCGCTTTTCCTCGCTCTTGATGTAATGCAGCGTGCGCATGTTGTGCATGCGGTCGGCCAGCTTGACCAGCAGGACGCGCAAATCCTCGCTCATCGCCAGCAGGAACTTGCGCAGGTTTTCCGCCGCGCGCTCGCTCTCGCTCATCGTCTCGATCTTGGAAAGCTTGGTCACCCCATCGACCAGCCGCGCCACATTGGGGCCAAACAGCCGCTCGATCTCCTCGACCGTGGCCAGCGTGTCTTCCACCGTATCGTGGAGCAGCGCGGTGATGATCGTGTCCTGATCGAGCTTCAGCTCGGTCATCAACCCAGCCACTTCGACCGGGTGCGAGAAGTAGGGGTCCCCGCTTGCGCGCTTCTGGCTGCCGTGTTTCTGCACGGTATAGACATAGGCACGGTTAAGCATCGCCTCGTCCGCATCGGGATCATAGGCAAGCACACGTTCGACAAGTTCGTATTGGCGGAGCATCTGGCCCTTAGATGGCGGTAACCGGGGCCACCCTGCAAGGGGGAATACTTCGTAAATGCAATCGTATTGGCTGATTACAGGATAATCGGCGCGCTGCCGGTGTCTTGCGGCAACAATCCTGACACGCGCGGGTCCGGCAGGATCTCCACGAACCGCGCAAACGGCGCAAAGCCCTGCTTCTGATAGAACGGCAGCGCGCGCGGATCATCGGTGGTGCAAGTGTGCAACCACACGCGGGTAACGCCCGGAGCCCAGGCCAGCTGCAACGCCTTGCGCATCAGCCACTGGCCCAGCCCCCTGCCCGTCGCGCCCTTGATCAGGCCGAAGAAAACGATCTCGCATTCACCATCGATACGGAAATCGAGTTCGACCATCCCAACCTCCACCCGCGTCCGATCGGTCACAGCATAGAGCTGCACGCGCGGATCGTGGATGATGCCGGCGATTTCCGCATCACTCTTGCCCAGCCGCGTCCACCACAGCCACGGCCCGCCCACCCGCTTGTAAAGCAGGCGATACTTTTCGGGCGCGGTATCCTTCCAGCGCACAATCTGCAGCGGCACGTCCGCCTCGGGCGTCAACCGACGTAGCGCGGCTGGCGGCTCAAGCATCTCCAGCGCCGTGACCACGCAGGCCAGATCACCTGCCGCAACGTTGTGGTAACCGTGGCCCAGCGGCGGGCCGTGTGCTTCGATCACATCAGGTCCACACGGCAACCGGCGGCAGGCTCATCAGGATGGCTTCGATATTGCCACCGGTTTTCAGCCCAAAGGTGGTGCCACGGTCCCACACCAGATTGAACTCAGCATACCGGCCGCGATATTCCAACTGCTGCAACTTGTCCGCATCGTTGAACTCCATGCCCATGCGCTTGCGCACCAGCCGCGGGAACACGTTGATAAAGGCATCGCCCACATCGCGCGTCAGCGCAAAGTTGGCCTCGAACGCAGCGTCATCGGCGCATTCCAGATGGTCATAGAAAATGCCCCCCACCCCGCGATGGACCTTGCGATGCGGGATCCAGAAGTAGTCGTCGGCCCACTTCTTGAAGCGCGGGTAATAATCCGGGTCATGCTTGTCACACGCCGCTTTGTATTCCGCGTGGAACTCGGCGGTGTCCTCGTCATAGGGGATCGGCGGGTTCAGGTCCCCGCCCCCGCCGAACCACGCCTTGCTGGTGGTGAGGAAGCGCGTGTTCATGTGGACGGCGGGCACGTGCGGATTGGCCATATGCGCCACAAGGCTGATGCCCGTGGCAGTATAGCCCGGCGCATCGGCGCTGGCCCCGTTGATCGATCCGGCAAATTCCTTGGAAAACTCGCCCTGCACGGTGGAAACGTTGACGCCGACTTTCTCGAAGATCTTGCCCTTCATCAGTCCCTGCACGCCGCCACCGCCGTTCTCCACGGCCTCACCGTCATGCTCACGGTTCCACGGGGTATAGGCGAACGAAGCATCGGAACCGGCCTCGCGTTCAATAGCTTCAAATTCGGCGCAGATCCGGTCCCGCAGGGATTCGAACCAGGTACGGGCGCGGGCGGTGTGTTGAGTCCAGTCAGTCATGCTCATCCTCAGGCTAGTTCAGCGGACTTGCCAAGGGAATCGCGATCCGGCAAGGGGAAGCGATGGTTCCCTTTTCGTTCGCCTCTCAGGAATTCCGGCTCGGGGCCTCTCGCGCGCTCTTTTGGGCCGAGGAAAACGCCCTGCTGGTGGCCGATTTGCACCTTGAAAAGGCGAGCTTCTTTGCCCGCCACGGCCAGATGCTTCCCCCCTATGACAGCCGCGCCACGCTCGAACGGCTGGCAGGCGCGCTGCGTGAAACGGGCGCAAGGCGGGTGTTCTGTCTGGGCGACTCGTTCCACGATCGCGCCGCCGTGGCCCGCATGGAACCCCATGCTGCAGGCATGCTCGATGCGCTGACCCGCGCGACCGACTGGGTGTGGATCACCGGCAACCACGATGAAGATGCCGCCGCGCCGGGCGGAACGCTGGTCGATGAGCTCGATATTCGCGGGCTGAAACTGCGCCATATCGCGCAGCGAGGCAGCAATGCGCGCGAAGTATCGGGCCACTTCCACCCCAAGCTGCGCGTCAGCGTGCGCGGCCGATCTATCGCCCGCCCATGCGCTGTGGCCAGCGAGAACCGGCTGATTCTCCCCGCTTTTGGCGCATTGACCGGCGGCATGGATGCGGGCGATCCGGCTATCTTGGCCGCGCTCCAACCCGCCCGCGCCATCGATGCCATCGTGCCGGCCGGGGCAAAGCTTGCTCGCTTCGCGCTATGGCGCGCGCCAGCCTGAAAGCCCGGCATGAAAAGCCCGTCTGCACAAATTTGTGCACGATGCTGCAGGTAATCGGAACTTCCCGCAAACCGGGCCTTTAAAACCTTGCGCATTGTGATATGAGCGCCGCAACCGCCGTCTTGGCGTAAATTCGGATAAACTGCAGGAGAAAGCACTATAGCTCCCCCACCGCGGCGCAGTATGGCGCCCCCCGTCAAAAGCGGACCTCGCTTCAACCAGATGATCAACGTGCCCAAAGTGCGCGTGATTGACGGTGATGGTGAGAATCTGGGTGTCATGTACACGCGCGAAGCGATCGAGCAGGCGGCAGAAGTCGGCCTTGATCTCGTCGAAGTTTCCCCGAACGCCGACCCGCCGGTCTGCAAGTTCCTCGATGTGGGCAAGTTCCGCTACGAGGCGCAGAAGAAGGCGAACTTGGCGCGCAAGAGCCAGAAGACGCAGGAGATCAAGGAGATCAAGATGCGTCCCAACATCGATGACCACGATTACGATACGAAGATGCGTAATGTAACCCGGTTCATCGAAGATGGCGACAAGGTGAAGATCACCCTGCGTTTCCGCGGCCGTGAACTCTCGCACCAGCAGCTGGGCATGAACCTGCTGCGCAAGGTGCAGGACGATGTGGCCGAAATCGCCAAGGTCGAAGCCTTCCCCCGCATGGAAGGCCGCCAGATGCTGATGGTCCTCGCGCCGAAGTAAACGCGCCAGAACAATCGCTGAAAGCTGCATGAATGTTTTAAGGGCGTGCCGCAAGGTGCGCCCTTTTCGCATGCCCGCGTCAAACTGTTTCGCGCAGAGGTGCAGAGATTTTATCGCGCGGAGACGCGGAGGCGCGGAGAAGAAAAGGACAAGAGGATTCGTGGCCTGCGGCGCAGCCACCTATCTTCTTCTAATCTCCGCGCCTCCGCGTCTCCGCGCGAACAACTTTCTCACTGCTTTGCGCGGACCACAGAATCAGCTTTCGGTCTATCGCTCCCATAAAACAGGCTGTCGCGCCACGCTCAGAGTTCCGGCATTACCCGCTCAACTCGCCCACATTTCGGCACTTTCCGGCGATTCCATCGTGCCCGTTTTTCGCAACCGCGCGTTGCCGCTCCGGTTCGCCAAAAACCATAATGGAGCATTCAATGACGCCTTCTTTGAAAATCATCCCTGCTGTTGCCATTCTCGCCGGGTCGCTTGGCCTGGGTGGCTGCGCAACCAAGGGATATGTCAACGAACAAATCGCAACGGTTAACCAGCGCATCGACGGGGTGGAAGGCCGCCTGCAGACCACCGATGGCATCGCTCAGGCCGCACGCGGTGAAGCGCAGGCCGCCAATGCCCAGTCGCAGACCAACACCCAGCGCCTCGATCAGTTGACTGGCCGTGTGGATGGCATGGACCAGCGCATGATGCAGATGCAGCAGCAGCCGCAAAAGCGCGCGCGCAACTAATCCAGACCTCTCCCCGCCCGGAGGGTCACATGTGGCCAGTCCCTCAGCCATGTGTGGCCCTTCGGGCGTTCTTGCGTGCCCCACAAACGAGTGACACTTCACATGATCAAGGCCTTGTTAGCGCTTGCCGGACTTGCGCTGATCGCCGCGCCAGTTTCTGCCGAGCCGCAAAAAACGAAGACAAAACCGACCGCCAGCACCAAATCCCGCCGGGCCAAGGCAAAGGCCCCTGCGTTTCAGCTTCCTCCGCTCAGCCAGTCAGCGCATCGTGTTACCAGTTGGGTCGCACAAACGGGGGACAATGCTGGCCTGCCCTATGTCGTGATCGACAAACCCACCGCAACGATCCTTGTCTTTGACGCCAAGGGCACGGCCGTGGCAAGCGGCCCCGTATTGCTGGGCATCGCCTTGGGTGATGATGCCACTCCGGGGGTCGGCAACAAGAGCCTGTCCGAAATTGGCCCTGCCGAAAAAACCACGCCCGCTGGCCGCTATCTGGCAAAATTCGGACGCGCAGCGGGCAACGTGAAAATGCTGTGGGTGGACTATGCCAATTCGGTCGGCATCCATACCATTCCGCCAGCCAACAAGGAAAACCGCACAAAGCGGATGCTATCGCCCGGAATCGAAGACAACCGCATAACCTACGGCTGCATCAACGTGCCCAAGGCCATCTACAACGGCAAGATCACGCAGTTGTTCGGGAAAAAGGGCGGCTATGTCTATATCCTGCCCGATACCAAGCCGTTGGAAGCCGCTTTCCCCCCACTCTATGCGCGGCCCACCATCTGATAAAAGTAAGAAGGGTTTCGCGCAGAGGGCGCAGAGGACGCAGAGAAATGGGGGCAGCGGCAAAGCCGGATCAGGAAACCGGAGGTCGCCGTTTTTGCGAGGCAGAGGGCAGAGCTGGCGCGTCTGCCCAGCACTTCATCTCAGCGTCATTGCGTTCTCTGCGCCCCCTGCGCGACACCGTCCCCAATCCTTGGCAGCACAATAGAACCTCGCCGCTCCATCGCCGTTTCGATTCTGGTTGCCGAAACAAGAAAGGGAGCCCGCAGACTCCCTTCCCTTCAACGGCGATGTTTCAGATCAGAACCGGTAACGCGCCGCAATGCCGTACGTGCGCGGCTGGCTGGTATAGCCCGAAATGGATTCAGGCTGCGCCGGCGTGTCGAACAGCGACAGCAGATAGCGCGCATCGGTCAGATTGCGGCCCCAGACCGTCAGTTCAAGCCCTGCCGGAAGGACCCAGCTGATCGAAGCGTTCAACTCGTTCACCTCGCGCCGGAATGGCTGCGCTGCGGCGGTAGCAACCCGCGTCCCCCCATCAAGGAAGCCGGGCAGGCCTTCAATGATCTGGACCGGCGATTCATAATGGAAATCACCGCGCAGGATCACGTGGTGCCCGCTCGAAAACTCGTGATCATACGTAGCGGCAAACGTCGATGAAATCGCTGGAATACCGGCCGGACGCGTCTTGGAAAGATCACCCACAGCAGACAGAATGAAGCTGTCGTACTTGGGTTCCAGGTAAGTCATGCCAACATTGATCTGCAGGCCCTTGGCCGGGCGCACCGTGCCTTCGAATTCCAGCCCGCGCACCGATTGCCTGCCCGCGTTGGCCAGCACAAAGCCCGATCCGGTAAAGGTGTTCGACTGAAAGCCATTGATGCGCTGGTTGAACGCGGCAAGATTGGCCGTGACCAGACCCCAGTCTGCCTTCAGGCCGATTTCATAGACGGTCGAGTTTTCAGGGCCTGCAAAGCGGCTGCCATACGTCTGGTTGACCACGGTTAGCCCGCCAGCCACCAGCGCGGCACGATCGCTTTCCGCCGGGCGGCTGTCGCGCGAAAGGTTGATCGAGCTGGCCTTGAACCCGGTCGCGTAGCTGGCATAGACGTTGATATCGTCGGTCAGGTCAAACGCTACGCGCACCACATAAGTGAACTTGTCGTCACGCGTCTGCCCTGCTTCCACCGCGTTGGGCACGGCCAGGAACGGCGGCAGATACTGCAGGTCCTGCAATGCCAGCAGCGGATTGCCGACCGTCAGCGGATTGGTGTCTGCAGCCGCAGCGTCTGTCGAAAGGTTCGCGTTAAGCGCCGCAAAGCCCGCGGCCTGTGCCTGCAAAGCAGCAAACTGCGTGGGATTGGCCGCCGCAAAGTTGCCGATGACAACCGGGTCGGTCGTGCCCAGCGCGGTCGATACAAACCCGCGGCTCAGCGCGGTGCCGCCGATCTGCACAAGATCGAGATTGGCAAAGGCGTCGTTCGACGTGGCCGATGCGGCAAAGTTCTTGGCATCCTTGGTGTAATTCAACCCGCCGGTCACCGTGATCCGGTCACCCACCTTGAAATCGGCTTGACCGAAGAACGAATAGGCCTCGTTCTTCAGGCGATAGCGCTCGTCCAGCTTCTGCCCCTGTGTGAAGAACCGGCCCGTGTAGTTCGTGCCGGTCAGGGCGCTGATCGTGGCTTCGACGCTTGGCAGCGACTGCGTGTTCTGCGTCAAGCCGCGAATAACGAAATCGGCATAACTGCGCGCCTGCGTGCCCCAGCCGATCTGGTTGGACTGGCGAATGTTCTCGTTGAAATAGAACCCTCCCAGCAGGAAGTTTACCGGGCCATCAAGATTGGTCGAAACGCGCATTTCCTGCGTGAACGTCTTGATGCTCTGGTCCTGCGCATTGAATCCGATCAGGTCCGCGCTCGAAAAGTCCGAATCCTGATTGGTCAGCGCTTCGGTGCGGCGATAGGCGCTGATCGAGGTGAAGGTCAGCGGCCCAAGGTCATAATCGATCTGGCCCGAAAGCCCCCAGTTGGTGATGTCATTGGTGGAGTCTATGTTCGAATAGACCCGGTCGTCATAGATCTCGTTCGGCGCGTTCACCCGCCCGCCCAGCGCGCGGATCGCGCCAGCGTGGCATCCGAAGGCTGCAGATTGACCACACCGCAGCACAGCTCATCAATCTTGGAATAGTCGCCGATTAGCCGCACCCGCATCTGCGCACTCGGCTCCCACAGCGCCTGTCCGCGCACGAACCAGCGGTCGCGCTCATTCGTGGCGTTGCCGGTGCCCAGATCCTGCGCATAGCCGTCACGCTTGTTCACACCGCCTGCAACGCTCAGCGCCAACTGGTCGCTCACCGGGCCGGTCACCACGCCCTTCACGATCAGCGCATCATAATTGCCATAGCTCGCCTCGACATTGCCGCCGAATTCGAACTTGGGCGAATCCGTCACGATCGAGATCACGCCCACGCTGGCATTCTTGCCAAACAGCGTGGACTGCGGCCCGCGCAGCACTTCGATGCGCTGCACATCAGGGAAATCACCGATCTGTGCAGCCGAGCGCGAGCGGTATACGCCATCGACGAACACGCCGACCGAAGGCTCGATCCCCGCGTTGTTGGCCCCGTTGCCAAAGCCGCGGATGATGAAGTTGGTGTTCGCGCTCGATTGCAGCTGCGTCACGCGCAGCGAAGGCACCACGCTGGCCAGATCCTTCAAGTCGCGGATCTGCGCCTGTTCCAGCGTCTTGGCGCTGGTGACCGAGACCGCAACCGGCACGTCCTGCAGTGTCTGCTCGCGCTTGGTCGCCGTCACGATGATTTCGTTGCCGGTCGCCACCTGCTCGGGCGCAGCGTCGGCAGGTTGCGCCATCTCGCCCGCCGCTGCCGTTTCCTGCGCCAAAGCTGTGCCGCAAATCGTTATGGCAAGCCCGCAAGCCCCGGCAAGCAGCATGGCCCGGCCCGCACGTCCGGCAATCTGGCCGGCAAAATCGCATGTCATTGCTGTTCTTTTCCTTAGATCATACGGCCCGTTGGGCCGCAAACATGGCCGCATTGCGCGGCTACAGGTCATCCGTTGTTCCCTGTCTCCCCATTAGGCGCATGACCTTCCCGCCACAATCGCCGCGCGCCAGGCTGAACCGCTTTGGACCAGCAATTGCCCGAATTGTTGCAAACCAGTCACACAACGCAACGCGCGCCTTTCTGACTCAGCGTGCTTGCCGCAACGCACAATAAAGAGTAAGCGCGCGCCGAAGTCGGAGCGGGCCACGCTTGTGCCGAGCTCCTGCGAATCCAAAATCGAAAGTCCGTTTCATGTCCGCCCAGCAGCGTAATATCGCAATCATCGCCCACGTCGACCACGGCAAAACCACGCTCGTCGATCAGCTTTTCCGCCAATCCGGCACCTTCCGCGATAACCAGCGCGTGGAAGAGCGGGCGATGGATTCCAACGATCTGGAAAAGGAACGCGGGATCACCATTCTCGCCAAGCCCACCTCGATCGAATGGAACGGCATCCGCATCAACATCGTCGACACCCCCGGCCACGCCGACTTCGGTGGCGAGGTTGAGCGTATCCTCTCGATGGTCGATGGCGTGATCCTGCTGGTCGACAGCTCCGAAGGCGCGATGCCGCAGACCAAGTTCGTCACCGGCAAGGCACTGGCGCTGGGCCTCAAGCCCATCGTGGTGGTCAACAAGGTCGACCGGCCTGATGAGCGCATTCAGGAAGTGCTCGACGAAGTGTTCGATCTGTTCGTCACGCTCGATGCGAATGACGAGCAGCTTGAATTCCCCGTGCTCTATGCTTCGGGCCGCAATGGCTATGCCAGCACCGATCCCGATCGCCGCGAAGGCACGCTGGACCCGATGTTCCAGCTGATCGTCGATCACGTATCGCCGCCAAACCTTGATGAAGACGCGCCCTTCACCTTCCTCGCCACGCTGCTGGATCGTGATAACTTCCTTGGCCGCGTTCTCACCGGTCGTGTCCAGTCGGGCACGATCCGCGTCAACGATCCGATCCGCGCGCTCGACATGGATGGCAAGGTCGTCGAAACCGGCCGCGCGTCCAAGATCATGACCTTCCGTGGCCTTGATCGCGTGCCGGTCGAAGAAGCCAAGGCCGGTGACATCATCTCGCTGGCCGGTCTTGCCGTTGCCACCGTATCAAACACCATCGCCGCCCCGGAAGTAACCGTGCCGATCAAGGCCCAGCCGATTGATCCGCCCACCCTTTCGATGCGCTTTTCGGTGAATGACAGCCCCATGGCTGGCCGTGAAGGCACCAAGGTCACCAGCCGCATGATCCGTGACCGGTTGGAGCGTGAGGCAGAATCCAACGTCGCCATCCGCATCACCGAAAGCGCCGACAAGGACAGCTTCGAAGTGGCCGGTCGCGGTGAACTTCAGCTGGGCGTGCTGATCGAAACGATGCGCCGCGAAGGCTTCGAACTCGGCATCAGCCGCCCCCGCGTGCTTTATGGCACTGACGAGAACGGCCAGCGGACCGAGCCTTATGAAACCGTCATGATCGACGTGGACGATGAATATTCGGGCACCGTCGTTGACAAGATGGCCATCCGCAAAGCCGAGATGACCGACATGCGCCCATCGGGCGGCGGCAAAACCCGCATCACCTTCAGCGCCCCGTCGCGCGGCCTCATCGGCTACCACGGCGAATTCTTGTCGGACACGCGCGGCACCGGCATCATGAACCGCCTGTTCGAAAAGTACGGCCCCCACAAAGGCAAGATTGAAGGCCGCAAGAACGGCGTGCTGATCTCCAACGGCACCGGCGAAGCCAATGCCTATGCCCTCGGCCCCCTGGAAGAGCGCGGCATCCTCTTCGTCGGCGTCGGCACGCCCTTGTATGAAGGCATGATCATCGGCGAAAACGCCAAGCCCGAAGACTTGGAAGTCAACCCGATGAAGTCCAAGCAGCTGACGAACTTCCGTTCAACCGGCAAGGACGACGCCATCCGCCTCACCCCGCCCAAGGTCATGACGCTGGAACAGGCCATCGCCTACATCGACGACGATGAAATGGTGGAAGTGACGCCCAAGTCCATCCGCCTGCGCAAGGCGATCCTCGACCCGAACGAGCGCAAGAAGGCCTCGCGGAAGAAAGAGGCAGCCTAAAGCGGCCTGAAAATACACGAAAAAGGGCGGCCCCAACAGGCCGCCCTTTTTTCATCAACCGAATCTCTAGCTATGCAATGGCCAGACGATAGCCCACGCCCGGCACATTGACGACAAGCTGCGGATTGGCCGCGTCTTCTTCAATCTTGCGCCGCAATCCCATGATCGCCACGCGCAGGTAATCGATATGATCCTGCTGCGCCGGGCCCCACACTGCCCGCAAGAGCTGGCTATGGGCCAGCGTCCGGCCCCCGCTCTTCGTCAACTCGGCCAGCACCGCAAACTCCTTGGGCGTCAGGTGAACGGGCTCCCCGTTTCGCAGGACCGTGCGCAGATGAAGATCGATCACCACATCGCCAATGCTAACCGGCTCCCCCTCATCCGCGCCTTGCAGATCGACCAGATTGTCGATGTGGCGCTCGATCCGCGTCACCTCTCCGTCAAGCGAGGATAGCGCGGCCTTGTCCATGGTGCCTTCGCGGCGGAGCGCGCGAATGCTGGCCTGAACCGCCCTTATCCGCGGCTTGATGTCATCCCCGATTGAGCCGAGCAAAGCCGATCTCAGCTTCTCCCGCGCGCGTATTCCTGCCGCTTCGCGCGCTTCGCCTTCCAGCCGTGCCCGCTCCAGAGCCAACGCCATCTGGTTGAGCAGGCTCTCAAACAGAACCTGCCGTTCTTCGGGAACGGGCGGCGCGCCGTCTTCACGTGCCAGCCCGATTGCTGCCAGAACAGCACTCTCGGACGTCACCGGATGGAATTGCCAATCGGCCTGCGGCGCGCGCTTCTGGCCACGGCCTGAACTTTCGCCGAACTCCATCGCAAATGCGGCCGCTGCAAGATCATCCGGATTGGGGGTTGCATCGGCAGGAATGCTCGCCAGCACACGCACCGGCGCGCCCTCTCCCACGACGGCAACCTGACACCCAAACAAGGCGGCCAGCTGCCCCGCACTGATCTGCGCTACGTCGGTCAGATCGCGCGTGGAAAGCAGACGCCGCGCAAAGCCTGCCACCGCCGCGTTGCGGGCGGCATGATCAGCTGCCAAGCGCGATTGTCTGCGCACAGAAGCCGCAAGCTGACTGCACACCGCCGCCACCACAAACAGGACGACGACGGTGACGATGTCTGCCGGACTGTGAATTTGAAACGTGTGATAAGGCGATGTGAAGAAGTAGTTGAAGGCCAGCGCCGATGCGAGCGCGGCAAACAGCCCGCTGGCAAGGCCTGCAAATGTCGCCGCATACAGCACGGGTGGCAGATAGAGCATCACCACCGGTGCATTGCCCCAGCGGGCCGCAATCAGCACGCCGATTGCCGTTGAGATGCCACCGAGCAACAAGGCGGCGGCGGTGTGAGAGAGGGCGGCTGTGGCCGACTGTGTCCGATTTGCCGGAGAAGGTGCGTCTTTGAACATGGCCCCATAATTGCCGGAACGCTCTGGAAACGTCGACAAATTATGCGAAGCTCAGGCACAATCCACATGGAAACTTTATGGGCAAATGGCCCACCATGAAGTCATGTCACATCCCCAATCGCAGCCGCTGGCAAGCGGCAATTCGTCCGGCCCCGGTCAGCACAAGGACAGCCTGCCTGTTCTGATGCTCGGGGCCATCGGTGTCGTCTTTGGCGACATCGGCACCTCGCCCCTCTATGCCATGAAAGAGTCCTTTATCGGCCCCCATCCGCTGGCCGTGGATAACCTGCACATTTTCGGCGTCCTCAGCCTGATTTTCTGGACGTTGATGATGATCGTCACGATCAAATATGTGCTCGTCGCCATGCGGGCGGACAACCGTGGCGAAGGCGGGTCCTTCGCCCTTCTGGCGCTGATCTCCAGCCACCTTGAAAACCGGCAGAAAGGCGCTCTCCTGATCCTCGGCGTGCTTGCCGCTGCACTGTTCTATGGCGATGCCATGTTGACCCCGGCCATGTCGGTTTTGTCTGCCGTCGAAGGCTTGACCATTATCGAAGCCCGCTTGGAACCGCTGGTACTGCCGCTGTCGGTAGTGATCCTAATGGGGTTGTTCCTGATCCAGTCGCGGGGAACCGCCAAAGTCGGCGCGTTCTTCGGGCCGATCGTGATTGTCTATTTCATCACGCTGGCCGGGCTTGGCATCGCGAATATTGCAAACCACCCCAGCATTCTGGGAATAGTCGACCCGCGCTGGGCCATTGCGTTTTTCCAGGATGATGCTCGTCTGGCCTTTCTGGCAATGGGTTCGGTATTTCTGGCGGTTACCGGTGCCGAAACGCTCTATGCCGATATGGGCCATTTCGGTCGCAAGGCCATTGGCCTAAGCTGGGTTTCGCTGGCTTTTCCGGCTTTGATGCTGAACTACATGGGCCAAGGGGCCCTGCTGCTGGCCAATCCTGCCGCAGTGGAAAATCCGTTCTTCCTGATGGCTCCCGATTGGGCCAGACTTCCGCTGGTATTGCTGGCCACTTGCGCCACCATCATCGCCAGCCAGGCGGTTATCTCGGGCGCTTTTTCTGTCACCCATCAAGCTATCCAGCTTGGTTTTCTGCCGCGCCTGAAAATCCTGCACACCAGCGAAAAGGCCGCCGGTCAAATCTACATTCCAGCCGTCAACTGGGGCTTGCTGATCATGGTGCTGGTCCTTGTGATCGGCTTTGGCCAGTCGACGCGCTTGGCGTCTGCTTATGGGATTTCGGTCGTCGGAACGATGCTGATCACCACGGCCATGCTGGCGTTCTTGCTGTTCAAGGTCTGGCGTTGGAATCGTTTTGCTGCAACGGCAACCATCGCCCTGTTTGCCACGATCGACACCGCGTTCTTCATGTCAAACATCGCAAAGATCGCAGATGGCGGCTGGGTGCCGCTGCTCATCGCCGGGATTATCTTCACTGTATTGACGACTTGGGCAAAGGGCCGGGCCATTCTGCGCAAGCATCTCGATGATGAAACGATGAGCCTTGACGTCTTTGCGCGCACAACGGCCAAATCGATCCACCGTGTCAAAGGCACGTCGGTATTTCTGTCGGCGTCAAAGGACGGTGTTCCGCCAGCCCTGCTGCACAACCTGAAGCACAACCAGATTCTGCATGAGAATGTGGTCCTGCTGACGGTGGAAGTGGCCGAGGTGCCACGGCTTGACCCGGCGGATCGTCTTGAAAAGCATACCGTTGCAGATGGCTTCCACCGGGTCATCGTCCATTATGGTTTTACCGAGGAAATAAATCTTCCGCGTGATCTCGCCCCGCTGACACAGCAGGGCATACCGCTTGATCCCATGCGTACCAGCTGGTTCCTTGGGCGGCAAAAGCTGATCGCCGCACGGGAAATTGCCGGGATGGCGCTGTGGCGCGAACATCTGTTCGCTTGGATGCTCAAGGCCTCGGAATCCGCGATGGACTACTATCGCCTACCGGCCAATCGCGTGGTCGAACTGGGCAGCCAGATCAGAATCTGATGGTGATCAGGGGCCGCTGAAACCTGCAGCGGCCCCTGCCATTTTTCCGCTGTCCTACAAACCCCCACCTGACATAGCCTTCGGGACATGACGCACCACGCCCCCCGCTCCGCCCCAGCAGACGCCAACGCCCTCACCCCGGCCCAAAGCCCGGCCCGAATCCCGGCAAACCGCCGTGCCGGTCAATCGCAAGAACCGATCAATCACGCCCAACTGATCGATCGCAATTATTCTTCAGGACAGTGTAAACTGTGTAAACCCCCCTCCCCATTTCGGGGAGAAACAGGGCCAACAGACGCCGCACTGCCCGATCCCTTTGAAGGCCGCGCCGCGCACGAAAAAGCTGCGGCGCTTCCCGCGCCGCAGCTTCTCCCGGTTCGCTGCTCCCGCGTCTTTCGGCGGGGAGCGCGTTACGTGTTGATCAGAACCGCAGGCCAACCACGGCGCGGACCGAGTGCGTATCGAACACCTTGTCCTGCACGCGCATGTTGGTGCCGCCGCCATTCAGCAGGAACGGGTTGGTGGCAGGCGCAGTGCCCGCACCCACTTCCACCGCATACTTGTCATCCTTGTAGCGGCTGTAGAGGTATTCCACCCCCAGCGACAGGTTGTTGGTCAGCATCACTTCGGTGCCGCCGCCAGCCTGCCAGCCCCACAGCATCTTGCCATCGTTGCGTTCGGTAAAGCTGTTGGCGGTGTTGGTCGTGCTGAAATCGTGGTCGATCTTGGCATAGCTCACGCCGCCGGTCGTGTAGAACAGCGCGCCGCCGCCGGGCGTAAAGCCAAGGCGCGCGCGGGCCGAGACGGCATAATCGAGCGAGCGGTCGATGCGGTAGTTGGCAGGCGTCGTGCTGAACGCGCTCGACCGATACACGGATTCGCTGCGCGATCCTTCGATTAACCCGCCGAACACCACATTGCCCGCCCGGGTATCAAACCCGATGCGCGCGCCGTATTCTGCGCCTTCCTTCTTGGTCACGCAGCCCGCGTCACGCGTCGCGCCGGTCGCGCCGCAATTGGCAAAACCGGGGGAGAAGGCATTGGCGCCAAGCGTGGTGTTCACGTTTTCGGAATAGGTGCCATCGCGGTTGGTATCGAATTCGAAGGTGCCGCGATTGTTGCCGAGCAGGCCGATGCCGCCAAAGCCTTGCAGATACAGGCCGCTGAAATGGCGGTCGCGGTCAAAACCGCCGGTGCTTTCCATGGCATCGCGGGATTCGGTCGCAGGGGTGTCTTGCGGCATGTCCTGCGCACCAGCCGAAGCCGAGACGAGCGCCACCGACGCGGCCAGCGGCCACGCGAAACGGTTCTGTATCTTCATGATTTTCCCTCTTTTTCCTATGCCGTCAGGCATGCAGGGGTCCAAACCGGCAAGGTGCAAAAAGGTTTCCGGGAATGTGACCGGATCGGATGAAATCGCGGCAAACCGATTGGACGGGGCGGCCCTTCAGCGGGCAAAAATGCCGAAAAACTGCGAGGGGTGCGCCGCTGTCACTCGCCATTCATGTTCGGCGGGTCTATGGGGCTGGCAATGTCAGAGCCTGATCCCATCGCCTTCCCGACTGCCCTCCCGGGCCTGCGCGTTGCGCTGTTCAGCGGCAACTACAACTATGTGCGCGATGGCGCGAACCAGGCGCTGAACCGGCTGGTCGGCTATCTGCTGCGGCAGGGGGCTGATGTGCGGGTCTATGCGCCCAAGGTTGAGAACCCGGCCTTTCCCGCCACCGGCACGCACATCGGCGTGCCTTCGTTCGCCATTCCGGGCCGCGCGGAGTATCGCTTTCCGCTGTCGCTCAGCCCCCGCGTGCGGCGCGATCTGGCGGAATTTGCGCCCCATGTGGTGCACGTCTCCTCGCCCGATGTGGTGGCGCACCGGGCGGTTTCGTGGGCGCGGCATCGCAAATTGCCGATCCTCGCTTCGGTCCACACCCGGTTCGAAACCTACTTCCGGTACTACAACATGGCCTGGGCCGAACCGGTGGTCGAAGCGCTGATGCGCCGCTTCTACCGGCGCTGCGATGCGCTGGTCGCACCGTCGGAATCGATGGCGCAAGTGCTGCGCGATCAGCGCATGAACTACGATATCGACATCTGGTCCCGCGGAGTGGATCGCGACATCTTCAACCCCGCTGCCCGCAGTCTCGAATGGCGGCGGAGCCTCGGTCTTGGCGATGACGAAGTGGTGGTGGGGTTCCTTGGCCGTCTGGTGATGGAAAAGGGGCTCGACGTGTTCTCGGACTCGATCGACCAGCTGGCGCGCAAGGGCGTGAAGCACCGCGTGCTGGTGGTGGGCGAAGGTCCGGCGCACGATTGGTTTGCCGCGCGCTTGCCCGATGCGGTGTTTGCCGGGTTTCAGGGCGGCGCCGATCTGGGCCGCGCGGTGGCGAGCATGGACGTGCTGTTCAACCCCTCGGTCACCGAGACGTTCGGCAACGTGACGCTTGAGGCGATGGCCTGTGCGGTGCCGGTGGTGGCAGCTGCGGCAACGGGCAGCCAGAGCCTTGTCGACGATGGCGTGTCCGGGCGTCTGATCACGCCGGGCGCGGTGCGGCAGTTTGCCGAAGCCTTGCGCCTCTATGCCCAAGACCCCGCCCTGCGCGCGCAGCACGGCGCGGCGGGCGAAGAGCGGAGTCTCGAGTTTTCGTGGGACCGGATCAATCAGGCGGTCGCTGACACCTACTTGCGGCTGGTGCGGCAACGGGCCAAGCAGCGCCGGGCCTAGCGCAACACGCCGCGCCCCTTCATCCGCAGTGCGTACCAGAGTAAGAACAGGAGCGAGGCCCAGATGACAAGGTTCATCACCAGCATCGCGCCCAGGTTCATCGATTCCGGCACGGTGCTGTCGAACAAATTGTAAATCTGGGTAACGGCAAGCCCCAGCAGCGACACTGCAAAGGCGGTAACGGCATGGCGCGAGCGGAGCAGCAGCAGCACCGACCCGGCCAGCGACCCCCAAACACCAAGCGCCCAGAAGGCGCTCAACCACGCAGGCAGCGCTTGAGTATAGGCGATCTCGGCCTCCCCCATGCCGACAGACTGCATGTAAGCCACCGGATCAAGCTTGCTCATCGTATAATCGACGCAGCCAAAGCTGTTCCACAGCAGGCTGACAACGCCCACGGCCCAAAGGTGCGCTGGCGTATGGCCGGGCGTAGCATCGTGATCCAGCATGGTTCCCCTCCACCTGTTGTCGGCGGAGAGGATATCATGGCCAAGTGCATCGTCAAAGCGCCGCGACAACGCGGATTCAATCAGCATCAGAGCCGTTCGATCCGGCGCGCGGCGTCATCGAGGATATCAGCGATGGCAAGCGCGGTTTCGGTATCGAAGCCTTGTGCCATCGCGCGGTTGCGCAGCACGGCGTGCAGATTGCCCATCGCGCGGCGGACGGGCGGGCTTTCGGCGCGATCACGCTGATCGCCCAGCGCCTTGAGCCGGGTGAGGATCGTTTCGAGTTCGGCGTCCTTGCCGGCAAGTTCGGCGCGGCCTGCGTCGGTGACGGCGAAGGCCTTGCGCGGGCTGGCGTCGGCCTCTTCGGCGATCAGGCCTTCATCGACCAGCAGGTTGAGCGTGGGGTAGACCACGCCGGGGCTGGGCGCATATTCGCCGCCCGCCAGATCGCCCACCGCGCGGATCAGATCGTATCCGTGGCGTGGCTGTTCGGCGACGAGGTGGAGCAGCAGCAGGCGCAATTCGCCCCCTGCAAACATGCGCCCACCGCGCCGACCACCGCCGCCGCCACGGCCACCCCTGCCACCAAACGGGCCATCCTCACCAAACGGGCCGCCCTTGCCCATGGGACCGCCAAAGCGGCCACCCATCATGGCCATCATCTTGACGGCGTGTCGGCCACGTCCGTGGCCTTTGTGTTCGAAATTCATGTGTTCATATCCTTTCATGATGCGTCTAAGATATATCTTTAAACGAACTTCGCAAGGGGCTGATGCAATTTTTTGCTGAGTGCCCTATCTCCACGACAATGGCTGACCTGTTTGCCCCTCCTCCACAGGACCGACCGCCGCCCGAAGCGAGCGCCGAGGCGCCGCTGGCGGACCGTTTGCGCCCGCGCGATCTGGGCGAGGTGATCGGGCAGGATCATCTGACCGGCCCGGACGGCGCAATTGGGCGCATGGTGGCGGCGGGAAAGCTGACCTCAATGATCCTGTGGGGGCCGCCTGGCACCGGCAAGACCAGCATTGCGCGGTTGCTGGCCGAGGCGGTGGGCATGCGCTATGTTGCGTTGAGCGCTGTTTTCTCGGGCGTGGCGGATCTGAAGAAAGCCTTTGCCGAGGCCGATGCGATGGCGCTGACTGGGCGGCGCACGCTGTTGTTCGTAGACGAAATCCACCGCTTCAATCGCGCGCAACAGGATGGCTTTCTGCCGTTCGTCGAGAATGGCACCGTCACGCTGGTCGGCGCGACGACCGAGAACCCCTCGTTCGCCTTGAACGCTGCACTGCTCAGCCGCGCGCAAGTGCTGATCCTGCACCGGCTGGATGCATCGGCGCTGGGCACGTTGCTGGACCGCGCCGTGGAAATCACCGGCCTGCGCCTCCCCCTCACCCCGCCTGCGCGCGAGGCGTTGGTGGCATCGGCCGATGGCGATGGCCGTTTTCTGCTCAATCAGGCCGAAATGCTGTTTGACGTATCGCTGCCCGCACCGCTTGATCCCGAAGCGCTGGGCAAGTTCCTGATGCGGCGCGTGGCGGTGTACGACAAGGACCGCGAGGGGCATTACAACCTGATTTCTGCGCTGCACAAGGCGGTGCGCGGGTCCGATCCACAGGCAGCGCTTTATTACATGGCGCGGATGCTGGTGGCGGGCGAGGAGCCGCTTTACGTGCTGCGGCGGCTGGTGCGCATGGCGGTGGAGGACATCGGAATGGCCGATCCGCAAGCGCTGGTGCAATGCCTTGCCGCCAAGGATGCCTATGAATTTCTGGGCAGCCCGGAAGGCGAACTGGCGATTGTGCAGGCGCTGCTTTACATCGCCACCGCGCCCAAATCGAACGCGGCCTATGTGGCGCACAAGGCCGCGTGGAAATCAGCGCGCGAAACGGGATCGCTGATGCCGCCTGCCAATATCCTGAATGCGCCGACCAAGCTGATGAAGGACATCGGCTATGGCAAAGGCTATGAATATGATCACGATGCCGATGGCGGGTTTTCCGGCGCAAACTATTGGCCCGAAGGGATGCAGCCGCAAACCTATTATGCGCCGGTGGAGCGTGGCTTCGAGCGCGAGGTGATGAAGCGGCTGGAGTGGTGGGACCGAAAGCGGCGCGAGCGCGGCGGGGAATGATCTTGATCCAAGCCGCAGGTGCGCACCCGTTTTCGTCATTGCGAGGAGGCGAGGCCGACGAAGCAATCCAGAGTTGGCATAAGCCACACTGGATTGCTTCTCCCCGCTTCGCGCGGCTCGCAATGACGAAAGATAGGTTGGTAGCATGGCCGAGGCCATGAATCCCAACCGCTTCGGCCATTTCGTGGCCATCGATTGGTCTGGCGCTGCGGGTGAGCGGCTCAAGGGCATAGCATTGGCCATCGCCACGCGCGGCAAGGCGGCACCGCAGATCGTGCGGCCCGGCCATCGCTGGTCACGCGAGGATGTGCTGGCGTGGTTGCGCGATGAGCTGCCCGACGATGCGCTGGTCGGCATGGACCTTGGCATTTCCCTGCCTTTTGCAGATCGAGGCGGGTTTTTTCCGGGCTGGCCGCAAAGCCCGGCCACGGCGCGCGAATTGTGGGCGCTGATCGATGCGATCTGTGCTGACGAGCCACATCTGGGCGTGGCAGCGCTGGTCGATCACCCCGAGCTTTGCGCGTGGTTTCGGCGACATGGCGGGCGCGAAGGCGCACAGTTTGGCGGCGGCATGGGCCGCTTTCGCGTGACCGAAGCGGCGCAGCGGCGCATGGGGTGCAAGCCTTATTCGAACTTCAATCTGGTCGGCGCGGCGCAAGTGGGCAAATCGAGCCTTTCCGGCATGCGGCTGCTGCATCGGCTGGGTGATCGCGCAAGCGTTTGGCCGATTGACGGCCTGCCCACCAAAGGCCCCGTCATCTGCGAAATCTATACCACCATCGCCGCGATGGCCGCGGGACGCACAGCGTCACGTTCCAAAATGCGCAGCGCTGCCGAAGCAGACGAGGCTCTGGTGGCACTCGGCTCGGCCTGTTCCGGCCTTGCCGGACCGCTGGACGACCACACCTGCGACGCCTTGGTAACCGCCGCCTGGCTGCGCACAGCTGCACACGACCTTCGCCTGTGGCACCCACGCGAACTTTCCGACGAAATTGCGCACACCGAGGGCTGGACGTTCGGTGCCATCTAGCGCTAAGGCGCGCAAGACGCGACACGCGGGCCGGCTTAGCTCAGTTGGTAGAGCACCTGATTTGTAATCAGGGGGCCAGGGGTTCGAATCCTCTAGCCGGCACCATACTTTACAAGGACTTAGATGACATTTGCGCGCCACGCCTTCCGGCGGGGCACCAATGGGGCATCAGATTTGCTCAGATCCAATCGAGAGCCAACCCATGCAGCCGACTTCGAGTACTCTCGATACCCTCAAGCGCTAGGCCGTGATTTCAGAAAAATCCAAAATTAGCGCCACTGCTCAGGCATCAACTTCCGACAGTTTCTAGAGTTTGTTGGTTTCTCTAGGGTATTAAGTGCCAACCTTTATAGATACCAAGCTATTCCCACCCTTTCCGAAATGAATTAACTACCTTCTAATTCGGGTTCATCAATTTTTTGCTCGACACGCGCGAGCCATAGGGGGAGCACTCGCTTCACGAAATCTGCTCCCCGATTCAACGGGAGGCGTAAGACCGCCGCAAGCCGCTGTGAATATTGGACACTGTCTAAACTGCGATGCCCGTCGTAAGCAGGCGCGATTCCCAACCCGAAATAGGGTGAGAAGCCGACGCGATCCTGCTGGATATCCGTATGCTTTCACTGACAAGAAGAGCTTCCGGAGTTTCCTGAAACCGCGACGCCCGCAAAACTGGTATGCGCTTATGCCTTCCAGCCGCACGCTCTTGAACCAAACGCGGGATGAGCAAAGCGCCGTCGATCCGATCCTCGCAATAGTGCACGTAATGGCGATAGCTTTGCGGCAGATCACTGCCTATCGTCTCAATAATCTCGATGGCCTGCAGTGCGCGCGCCAGATCTAATCGCTTGTCGATCTCCGCCTGAAACTCGTCATCTGCGCTTTCTAAGGCGCTCAAGCTTACGGCGGAGAGCCCATAGTTTTCGGGAGTTAGATACGCCGCCAACGGTCCTAGCGCAGAGCGTAGAGCAGCATGCCAAAGAGCCTGCGCGTCTTGTACCTCGTTAGTCGAGTCCATGCAGGAAAGCTTCTATGCGGTCGGAAAAGCGAGGAAGCGATGGCAACTTCGCGCGAAACTGCTCCAGATATCCTTGCGACAACCGCGCGCGCGTGCTGTCGGTCTCAAGCCCGGGAAGAAGGCGACTAACTAACGCGCGATCGATCATTGGCCAGAGGCTCTTCTCATCTGCAACGCCCGCGATCGCTCCATAGGTGAGGAGATATTCGGCGACATCTATCAATTGCGCCGTACCGATTGGGAGGCTGCCATCTTGTGATGCTCGAATAAATCCAAAAACTTCGCGGATATGGGGAGCGGCAGCGGTGAGCAGATTCTGCGCATCCTGCGGCACTGCCTTATCCAGCGTCTGAGCAGTTCTAGCCAACGCCGTTTGCGCCGCGGTTTTCCATTCAGCGCCGGAGGATTGACCATCTGCGTCGTTCGAAGGAGGCAATATCACAACCTTCGAAAAGCGGCGTCTGAGTGCCCCAGACATCGCATTCACGAACCGCGTATCATATTCGTTCACAGTCGCGATGATGCGGAATCTTGCCGGGAGCGACAACGAAGGACGTCCATCCATATAATCAAGCACCATTCCAGCTTCGCTGCCTCCCGCCAGCGCTGTAAAAAGCGGCCCGAATGCTCTATCAATGTCTGCGCGGTTCATTTCATCGATCAACAGCCACACGGCCTGCGGGCCATCGCCTTTGTCGAGCTGATCAATCATAGCAGTTGCGCAGGAGAGTACAGCGCTAGTCACCAACCCATGGCGCGGCGCCGCCTCCCCACCAGCCTTGAGCGTCTGAGTTCCGATTGTATCATAAACTGACCATTCCGGATTGGCAGTTTCGACGATTAACCGAACATTGAACGCCGCCGAAAGCGCCCGCGCTAGGCTGGTTTTACCGGTTCCCGGCGGACCGGCAAGGATCAAATGCCCCATGCACAATGCGGCAACAGCCTCTTCGAGAACCTGCGGATCAAAATGGCCTGCTTTGCTGACTGCATCGCTTGCCGCGCCAAGCGTCGGCAGCTCGAGCGCTAACCGTGCGATCTCTGCAACGCGATGCGGCGCGTTAGTGAAGTCTCGGGGCGGCAAGGCTCCTGCATTCGCAAGGCTGCTCACGCTAGCGTCGCCGTCAACCATTTTTGTCCTTAAGTGCGTTTTGCAGTAGCTTCACATTAACGATTGGCCGCCCAAGGCCAAGCAGTAGTTCGATTGTACCGTCTACGTGTTGCTCTTTGGCGTCGACAGTTCTGGCCCATCGATCCAAAGCTGGTCCCAAACATCAAAATCAAGTCTGAATCTGCCTGTCCGGAGGCAAAATTCAAAAACCGGATCGCTCACCCAGTGGCAGGGCAAATCTGTAATCCCGGTTCCATCGTCTGTCTGCGCGTAGGCTCTGACTAGCCCGCCAGCAATGTAGCCGCGAAGCAAGTCTTGAACATGTTTAGCCCGATCCCAGGCCTCCCTGTCAGGTGCTGCGTCACTATCAAACGCCAGCATGGCTGAATCACCTTCAGACCAAGCAGAATGATGGAACCGCTCACCGATTAAATTCGCAGCAGCAGCTACACTGATTCGTCGGGATTGTGGCGCTGCATCATTCATCAAGGCCATCGAGAAACCTTCCCCATTTGTCCAACGCATCACGCCGTTCAGCGTCGTATCCATAGCGATTGTAAACAGCCGCAACCCCGGAAATCGTTCCCGAGATGTGATTCAGCACTTTTTCTACCACGTAGGGAGCAACCCCTGCCCTCGCCATGCCAGAGGCAGCGGTACGGCGTAGGTCGTGAAATCGCCATTCACCTGTGTCTGACTTTGCATGGATGTTACGCAGCGCCTTGCTAAAACCACTGATCGGCGCACGACGGGTGGTGGTGAAAACCCAATCACAATCAACGAAGCGTGGGACCTCGCCAAGAAGGCACAGCGCATAGTCATTGAGCGGGACAACATGCGGCTTGCCGTTCTTGGACAGTTCCGCTGGGATGACCCAGACCTTGGCGTCGATGTCGATTTCGCTCCATCTCATTTTAGACACCTCGCCGCGTCGTTGGGCCGTCGCGAGCAGAAGCGGAACGAATTGCCGGTAAGGATAGGGTTCGTTGGCACAAGCGCGCAGCAACGATTGAATTTCTTCATCTTTCAGCACCCTGTCCCGCGCTTGCTCACGCGTTGGCGGCTTTATGCCGGTCACTGGTGACGTTTCGACGATGCCGCGTTCGACACACCAGTTGAACAACTTGCGCAGGTTCGAATGGATGCGATTTGCCTGATAGGCGGCTCCACGCTCGATGGCCCCGTCCATCAATTCCAAAATGTCGGGCCGCTGAATCTCGCGAATGTCGCGCTGCCCATGCCTTTGCATTGAGTGCTTTGCGCATGTGCCGTTCCTTTCAACGGCACCCGTAATAATCATGGATTTCTGCCATTCTCAAAGCAATTCCTGTCCGCGAACACCATGCTTCAGAAAACTATGATCTGCTACTTGCGCGCATATCGACCGGGGGGTCATAGAACCAAATTCCGGACATCAATCCCGCACCAAGTGCCTCGCGACAGGCTGGGAGTTTTGACGTCTCATGTAATGTCGCGATGTTTGATGCTAGAAAGTGCTTGAATCCGGCGGTGTATTTAAGGGGGAACGCGATGGGAACAAGGAAGGCGGCCAACAAAGATATATTGGGGCACCATCTACCCTATGAATTTCACATGCTCCAAGGCACACATGCTATGCTGGCGAACCGCGAGCATGACACCATCATTGCCAATGCATTGATAGAATCATTCTGCATTCACGCCCGCTTGCTCATCGAATTTTTCGAAAATAAGCAAGGATGCAAAGCGAAGGATTTTACGGACGGCACTTACGCTGCTGCCCACTTAGAATTGTTGGGCCACTTGAAGACGAAGCTGAACACCCAAATCGCCCACTTGACTGACAAGCGGACCACCGATCCCAACGACAAGATCACACTGGATGATCGAAGCAAACTGCTCGCAGCGTTGGCGAAGGAAGCAAACAACTTTGCCACGTGCCTAGCGCCCGCGTTCCAAGGTATGTTCAGGCCACCGGCATTGAAGACGCTAGTCATAGCCTGTGGATCGGCGTGCAAAAAGGACCCCGTTAGCGGGGTGATCGGCGTCTAAAAGGGACCCCTCATTTCGATGGTTTAAGCAGCTGGCTGGATTTTCAG
>NCGO01000023.1 GCA_002256985.1 Novosphingobium sp. 28-62-57 | reverse complement strand
CGTAACTGCGGGGCAGGGGACAATAGCAGCACCGCCCGACCCGGCGCCTGCCATCAAACAGCCAGAGTCCACATTCCCTTCTTCTGGCTCGATCCGCTTCGGGCACGCCGATCTGCTTGAGGTCGCCCGGAAGCATGGCGGGGGATGGGATGTCGATCTTATCGCGAGCGGCTTTCGCGACCATATGGGCAATCGGTTGGCGAAGCTTCGTGGAGCCAAGCTGATTGCGGCCTGGAAGGGCTTTTGTGAGGGGTGGGTAAACCGGCGCGGGCGGCCCTGACTCGCCCGAATTGCACGCGTGCAATTCGCCGCGCCCCCACCGAGTCAGGATGCGGCGTCGTCTCCCCAAATTTGGGCTGACAAGGCAGTTCAACTTTCGAAATTTCCGAATTTCTTGACCGAAAAGCGCAAGTGGGTGTAGCACGCTCTCAATTGCGAAAGGACGGCATGTGTCAAACGGACTTCAGATTGAAGAGGCCGAGCGTTTGGTTTCGGTCGCAACGCTGGCCAGTCGAACATCGTCAGTGCTGGAGAAGCTGCGCGACTCGGCTCGAAGCGCGAGGGCAGATGCCCGCCGTGAGCCGACCTTCACGATCGGAAAGGCGGCTGAGCTCGTCGGGCGAACACCGGCAGCTATTCGTGATGCCGAGAAGGATGGACGCCTCCCTGAGCCGGCAAGGACCGATAGCAACCGGCGTGAGCGATACACCCTTGCACAGCTGAACGACATGCGCGGCGTGTTCGGGACGCGCCCATACCGCGCACCTGCTGACCCGTGCTGCGTGGTTGCAGTTCAGAACTTCAAGGGGGGTGTCGGCAAGTCCACCCTAGCAGTCCATCTGGCGCAGTATCTCGCGATCAGGGGCTACCGCGTTGCGCTCATTGACTGCGACAGTCAGGCCTCAGCGACAACGCTCTTCGGTTACGTGCCCGATCTTGATCTAACCGAAGATGACACCCTCTACCCCTTCCTGCGTGAAGGTGAGCGGTCGTCTCTCGACTACGCGCTTCGCAAGACACATTTCGATGGCCTGGAATTGATCCCCGCCAACCTTCGCCTGTTCAACTCCGAGTATGAGCTGGCGGCGCGAATGGCTCAGGGTAACGGGGCCCTGCTCGACCGTCTCAAGGAGGGCATCGAGAGCATTTCGGATCGGTTCGATGTCATTGTCATGGATCCGCCGCCGGCGCTCGGAGCAATCTCGCTGTCAGTGTTGCGTGCGGCAAACGCGCTGGTGGTTCCTGTCCCCCCGACCGTGATGGACTTTTCCTCGACCGCTGCATTTCTCTCAATGCTTGATGAAACGATCGAGCAGCTCGCTGATCGGGGGCTTGCCCCGGAACTGACGTTTTTGCGCTTCGTCGCTTCGAAGGTCGACGAGAACAAGTCGATGCAGAAGGAGCTTTTGCAGCTGATGCGGACTTTGTTTGGCCATGCCATGGTTCGCACGCCGCTCAAGGACTCCGCCGAGATCGACAATGCGACGGCGCGGCTGATGACAGTTTATGAGCTCGATGGTCCCGCCACGAGTTCGGCAGTGCGCAATCGCTGCCTCAACTATCTTGATGGTGTGAACTCTGAGATCGAAGTCGACATTCGATCGATGTGGCCGAGCCATCAGAAGCGCCTCCGACAGGAGGCTTTGGTATGAGCCGCTGGAAAATTGCACGCGTGCAATTCTGCTAATGGGAGGCTTGCATGAGTAGGAAGAACAGCGGTTTTGCGGCCGACTTGGCAGCAGGAATTGATTTGACCGAAGAGGCCGCAGCGCCGCGTAGATCGAGCATCGCGTCGAATGTGCTTACGGGGCGCTCAAACCGTTTGGCCGACCTTGCATCGGGCGCGATTGTCTCGCGCACGCATGAGCTCGTTGACCCGGCAAGATGCCGCATGTGGGCTGGCCACAATCGCGACTACGCACTCCTCAATGAGGAACGCTGCGCAGACTTGATCGAGAGCATCAAGGCCCAAGGGCGTCAGGAGATCCCGGCTATTGTCCGTCGCCTGTCTGGCGAAGATGGCTATGATTTCGAGGTCATCTGCGGGGCGAGGCGGCACTGGTCGATCAGCTGGCTGCGGACGCATAACTACCCAGACTTCAAGTTCCTCGTCGACGTGCGCGAGATTGGCGATGAGGAGGCTTTCAGGCTCGCCGATCTCGAGAACCGCGCACGGGACGACCTAACCGATTTCGAGCGCGCGAAGGATTATCTGCGAGCTTTGACGGCCTACTATGAGGGTCGTCAGAAGACGATGGCGGAGCGGCTCAAGGTGTCGGAAAGCTGGCTCACAAGATATCTTGATCTGGCTCGCCTGCCAGAAGAGCTGACCCGAGCTTTTGCAAATCCTCAAGAGCTCGGAATTCGCAATGCGATCGCACTCAAGGCGCTCATGAAGCCGGAGGATCGGAAGGAGAGGGCGTTCCGGGAGGCGGCGCGGCTTGCCGCAGAGCGCGAACGGGCCAACCATTCGCCATCGGTGCTGGAGGTGATCAAGGCGCTTTCGCTCGCGGCCGATCCCCCCAAGAAGTCAGGATCCCCCAAGAAGTCAGGAAAGGCCGAGACCGTCGCGAATGCGGTGGGCCAGCCAGTGCTTCGGATAGAGGGTGCCGATCGCAAGGGTGTCCGCATTACGCTTCTGAACAAGGGCGGTGCGACACGTCAGGAAGCCGAAGAAGCTATTCGCGCGGTACTAGATCAGCATTGGCCGGTATCATAGCGCTATCGGTCTCGCGCAGGAGCACCATGCCCGCATCTTGCAGTGACAACACCGATTGCGATGCGGTACGCTTTGTGACGCCAAGTCCTCTGGCAAGTTCCGCCCTCGTCAGCGGGCCAATGCCGACGATCATTCGCCAAGCCTGCGGAGCCGTTGAGGAGGCATAGAGGCGTCCAGCAAGCAGCTTGTGGGCCAGGGCGTCAGCTTCTCGCATCACCCGCAAATCAGCCTCAGCCTTGTTGGAAGCTGTCTCGAGCGCCGAACGGAGAAGGACGGGCAGGGGCTCTTCGTGGAGTTCGCGGAACAGGGCCCGCGGCATGATGCCTGCAAGCGCCAGCGGGGCCGACCCCAATCCAAAGAGATGGGGCCTCATTGCTGCAGCCAGTGAGGCCGCCCAGGCAGCACCTCGCGGTGCCGAGCGCGTGATCGCTATCCCGCCGACCTGGACCATCTCGCTGCCGCCTTCGAAGAAGTCGAACTCCTCGCGACGGAGCTCCTCAAGCCACTCGAGCAGGGTGCCCTGAGGATCCCTGCTGGGGAGCAAGGCGTCGAGCCGCGCTATCGCGTTGTCTGCGGGGGCATAGGCTTCGGTGAAGCCTTCATTCTGGCCCTTGGCTGCCAGGACCTGTTTGGCAGCTTTGGCGAGGGCAGGGGGGGCACGTCGGCCGATCCACGACAAGAACTGTCGGCGTTCCTCCGAGTACCACGAACGGACAAGTTCGCTCGCGTTCACTCCCGGATTGTGGGCGATTCCAAGATTATCAAAGGGATAGTCGCGAACATGCACGCGCCATAGGCGCCGCAATGAAGCGAGCGCCAGACACTCGGCGAGTTCCGGTGTGATGAAGGGGAGGGCACCTTCAATCCGTGCAAGGGCCAGTTGCCAAGGAGAAGGGGAAAACGCCATCGGTCAGAAAGTATATTAATCACCTGAAAAGTATACCCTGCTTGTACGGTCGTTTTGCTGTCCGATAAATGCCCTTCACGGACATCACATTCGAGGTGTCTTGAGCAGGAGAAATGAACCAGGGCAGGGCTCAAACGTCAGGATTCTCCCGGAATAATGCCACTGGCCACAACTGGTTGAGAGGTATATCTAATGGGGGCAACCGTTCGAATGCCTCCATTACATGATATGTGACAAATGACCCTGATCGGCTACGCCCGGGTTTCGACCGACGAACAGGACACTGCTGCTCAGCAGGATGCTCTGCGCGCTCAGGGTTGCAGCGTGATTTTCGAGGACAAGGCCAGTGGCGCCAGCAAGGAGCGTCCAAACCTCGCTCGCGCGCTGGACCGAGTGGGGAAGGGCGATACCCTGCTGGTGGTCCGAATTGACCGCCTGGCGCGTTCGCTGGCTCACCTGCTGGAGATCGTCGAGACGCTGCGTGGCAAGGGTGCGTTCTTTCGCTCGATCAACGATCCTATCGACACCTCGAGTGCGCAGGGTATGCTAATGATTCAGATGCTTGGCGCCTTCGCCGAGTTTGAGCGGGCGCTGATCCGCGAGCGGACGCGGGCAGGGCTCAAGGCTGCGGTTGCGCGGGGCGCTCGGCCTGGCAATCCAAAGATGCGGGCCCGTGACCCGATTGCCATCGCCGAGATCCGTCACAGCCACAATGAGCGATACCTGAATGCGCTGATCGACGGCCGACATCGGTGGCTGCCGACGGTAGAGCGGCTCCGGCCGCATTTACCTTGGGCGCTGGTACTGCGCCAAATCCGTGCGATCACCCCGCCAGTGCGCTCGTTCAGCGAGCGCACACTTATCAAGGCTTGTCGGACGCTGGTGAAGTCAGGCCACGCCAGCCTCGCCATTCTGGAGCCGTCGCCGCGTCTGCCGCCCGACACCCGGGCGGCACGGCTAGTTGCAGATCGGCTGAAGACTCATCCGGAGGCCTCATTGCGTGAGATCGCCGCCTGGCTGACACGCGACTTGCGAGAGCCCACTCCGCGTGGAGGGCTGTCCTGGTCTGCAGAAGGGGTCCGCCGGGTGATCCTCCAGGCAAAGGCGCTACATTTGATCGAGGAATGAGGGCTCGGTCGATCATCAGCTATTATTCGACCGTCGTAGCTCCCGAACCCCCGAGAATGATTGCTGCGCCGACAAGGCAGATCAGGGAGCCGAGGATGTCAGTCGTCGTCGGCCGTTGCCCTTCAATCAACCACAGCCAGACGAGCGAAGCGGCGATGTAGACCCCGCCATAGGCAGCATAGGCGCGTCCCGCATAGGCTGTGTCGACCCGGGTCAGCAGCCATGCGAACGCGACCAGCGCCAAAACACCGGGAACTGCGACCAGCGCCGGTTTGCCGTTCTTCAGCCAGGCCCAGAAGGCAAAACAGCCCGCGATCTCGCAGAAGGCTGCGGCCGCGTAGATCGCGCAAAGCTTCATGTGGCAGCGTCCGCAAGGTCCTCGAAGATCGTGCATGGCAGGGCGGGAGACGGCCCGCAGGTGGCATCGCAGCGCTTGGCCATGGCATCAAGCGAAGTCTCGAGACGGGCAAGTTCCAATCGCCGTTCCTTGACCTCGTCAATGCGCTGTTGGACGATGTCACGCGCTTTGGTGCAGCTTCCGTCAGCATCGGCTTCGGCAACCAGCAAATCCCGGATCTGATCGATCGACATGCCGAAATCACGCGCGCGGCGAATGAATTGCAGGCGCTTCACATCGGGCCAATCATAGCTGCGGCGCCCGCCATCGGTCCTTGCCGCGTTCGGAACAAGACCGATCGCTTCGTAGTAGCGGATAGTCGGCGCGGAACTTCCCGCGTGACACGCGGCCTGGCTGATGGACATCGGCATGATGGCGGCATCGCACGATGGTGCTTGCTCTTCAAGTTACTTGAACTTGTAGAAGGCTTCGACTCGAACCCGAACAAGGACGTTGCCCATGAAATTCAAACTGGGATTTGCCGGTCTGGCGCTCGCTTGCGCGGCCTGCTGCGCGCCTTTGCTGGTGCCGCTGTTAGCGTGAACCGGCGTGATGATTGGATATGCCGCAGTGTCCCTCGACGCGATGCTGTGCATCGGCATTCCCGCCCTTGCCCTGGTTGGCGGCGGGGTCTGGCTCGCCCGGCAAAGGCGGCAGCGGGTCAGCTGCGAATGCCACGACAGTTGCGATCCCGCTTCGCGCTGCGGTTGAACGGTGTGGCTATGCCGCCGGTATGACCCCGGCGGCATGGCCACCGGATGTTCAGACCCCCATCAAACCGGCGGTTTGGGCCAGCACCCACAGACCGATGATCAGGAACAGGCTGGCCGCGATCATGCGGACCACCTTCAGCGGCACGTATTTCAGCACCTCATGCCCAAGGAAGACGGCCGGGACATTGGCCAGCATCATACCGAGCGTGGTGCCCGTGGTCACCGCGATTACATCGTGGAACCGTGCGCCCAGCGCGATGGTCGCAACTTGCGTCTTGTCGCCCATCTCGACCAGGAAGAACGCGATCAGGGTGGTGAGGAAGGCGCCGAACCGGGCGGGCTTGTGTTCCTCGTCGTCCAGCTTGTCGGGGATCAGGGTCCAGGCGGCCATCGCAATGAACGAGATTGCAATCGCATAGCGGAACCACTGACCATCGAGGATCGATGGCCACCTGAGAGCCGATCAGCGCGGCCAGAAAATGGTTGGCGATGGTCGCGCCGAATATGCCGGCGACGATCGGCAGCGGTTTCTTGAACCGCGTCGCGAGGACGATCGCCAGCAATTGGGTCTTGTCACCGATCTCGGCGAGAGCGACGACCGCGGTAGAGGTCAATAAGGCTTCCATGAACAGTCTCCGGGCCGGGCGGCGTAAAAGATCCAACGGACACCGATCTCGCCGCCCAGCCCGGACGGAGATTCGGTGCCATTGGTCTCGCCCAAGCGGTGTCCCGCTTCCCTCGCACCACGGCCTCTCGACCGAGTATGTTGACGCGAAGGCTAGCCCTAACAGGCGACTGGCTACTCCCCAGATGACAGACGGCGCTTAGCGCGGTGCAAGTCGTCAGGTTCGGCCGGTCATTGCTCGCAATACGCTAGTGGCGGCCAGGTATCGACTTTCCGTGGGGGTGGGGAGCACTCAGGCCAGGAAGGCCTTGGCTCATAGACTTTCGATCGCTCTGCGCAGCTTCTCTCGTACCTGTTCGGCGGCAAGCTTCAGTTCTGGATTTTCAATGGCCACCATTGAGGCAACCGGGTCAATTGCCGCGACCTCAGTTTTCCCGTCGCCTGCATCCTGAACAACAACATTGCACGGCAACATGGTGCCGACCTTGTCCTCAATCTGGAGTGCTTCGTGCGCCAATTGGGGATTGCAGGCGCCCAGGATGCGATAATCGCGAAAATCGACCCCGATCTTGTTCTTAAAAGTATCTCTGACGTCGATCTGGGTGATGATTCCGAAGCCGTACGCTTTCAGAGCCTCGGTGGCACGCTGCACGGCACTCTCGAAATCTGTCTCCAGCGTCTTGGCAAAATAATAGCTCATCGTGCTTTCCTCAGTAGAAGGAGGGAGGCCAGGCTCTCCACTGGCAACCCGAATACCCAAATTCAGGGCGTGCTCGACAGGAAATCGGCAATCGCCTGCCTGTCCGCGTCATCCAGGCTCGCGGCCATCCGGTTCATCACTGTGCCCTGACGCTCGCCGCTGGCGAAGCGGTTCAACTGATCGACGACATAGGCCGCGCGCTGGCCCGCAAGGTTAGGAACATTGGCCGTCGTACCCGGCCCCATCATTCCGCCCATCCCACCTCCCATCATGCCGCCGCCCATCATGCCTCTCATGGGCATGCCGCGTCCGGTATCCGAGGTGTGACACATCGCGCAGGAAGGCATACGGGAATAGAACAGGGATTGACCTTCGGCGACCCGGCTTTCGTTTATTTGCTCATCGGGCTTGCGGGTCTGCTGACTGAAATAGGTCGCTACATCGGCGATGTCTTCGTAGGCGAGCGCCGTGACATTGGGGGCCATAATGTCGGATTTGCGGGTTCCTTCCTTGAAAGCGCGAATTTCCCAGTAGAGGTAGGGAAGGCTTTGCCCTGCCAGTTTCGGAACATGAGGGTCGGGGCCGCCATTTCCGTCGGCGCCATGACAGGCGCCGCATTTTTCCTGCGCAATCTGTTGGCCGCGAGTGGCGTTCCCCGAGATGGTGCCTGACGCCTGTGAATCGCCCGAACTCTGGCGTTCGGCCAATGCTTCGGCGGCCCCCTGGCGCGAGTCGCAGCCGCTCAGGGCTGCGGTAAGTGCGAGCACGAGCCAGAACGGGCCTATAATCCCCGCCTTTGGCATCACATGACTCCTTTGTTGGGAGCCGTCCAACTCCCGGGCGATGTGATGGTGCTACAACCTCCAGTCACTAGAGGAGCAAGCGCATAGTCCGCTAATAATGTGGCGATCATCGGAACTGTGGGCCAAGCGTCTGCACACCCACAACCCACCGATTTGCCATCGGCTTACGCGTTAGCAGGCAAGGCAACGCCAGCGATCGCCTCGATCACGCGGCAATCTGCGGCGCGGCCGCCATCACAGGATGCAGCGACGCCCACCAGTGCGCTGCGCAAGGTTTGCAGGCGGGCGATGCGCTCTTCGATGTCGCGTAAATGCTGGCGCGCGATTGCCGCCGCTTCACCGCAGTCGCGTTCAGGCTGATCCGATAGCGCCAGCAGTGACCGGATTTCATCGACCGAAAATCCCAGACTGCGGCCATGGCGGATGAAGGAAAGGCGGCGGACGTCTGCTGCGTTATAGGTCCTTCTTCCCGATGCGGTCCGCATGGGGCACGGGAGCAGGCCGATTTCCTCGTAGAACCGGATGGTGTTGACCTTGGTGCCGGTTTGCCGTGCCAAGTCGCCAATTGCAAAACACGCGGGGTCACTCATCTTTCGGCTCCATATTGCGAGTGAATCGCAAAAACTGCTTGCTTCTACAGCTACTGTAGATTGTATCGGAGGGCGATGAGCAAGCCCAAATTCGCGAATCACGCCCCGAAATCCATCAAAACCGCCACCCGCGTGCCGCGTATGGTCGCCTTGCTGGTGTCCCTACTGGTGGCGGGAACGGCCCCTGCCTTTGCAAGCCCGAGCGATGAGGATGTCCAGACGGCCTGGCGGCTGCTCGACTATGTCGCGGTCGATTATGCGGGGGCGGTCGCCGATGGAAAGGTGAAGAGCGCGCAGGAATATGCGGAGATGACCGAGTTCGCCGGCGCGGTCGAAGCAAAGCTCACGGCGCTGCCCACATCGGCGCAGAAGGCGGAGCTGCTGTCCGAGGCGAAAGCGTTTCGGGGCATGGTCGCGCAGAAGGACGCGCCGAATGATGTAGCGAAGTCCGCGCGGACGCTCGCCGCGCACCTGTTGACCGCCTATCCCGTCCCGCTCGCACCCGGCAAAACCCCTGATCTGGCGCGCGGCAAGGCGCTCTACGCGCAAGACTGCGCAGGCTGCCATGGCCTGAGTGGCGACGGGCACGGCCCAGATGCGGCCAAGCTCAACCCCGTGCCGGTAGCCTTTGCCGATGCGTCGCGAGCCCGCGAGAGAAGCCCCTTTGCGCTCTATCAGGTGATCGGCCAGGGGCTCGATGGCACCGCCATGCGCAGTTTCTCCGAATTGCCCTCGCAGGACCGCTGGAACCTCGCCTTCTACATCGGTCGCTTAGCCTTCCCCGATGCGGGCAAGGGCGAACAGCTCTGGAAGAACGATGCCGCATTGCGCAGCCAGGTTCCCAACCTGGCCGCGCTCGCCGGGATGACGCCTGCCTCGCTCGGGCGGCAGATTGGTCCTGACAAGGCTGATGCGGTCCTTGGCTATCTACGGGCGCATCCCGAAGCGGTGAGTGAGGCCAAGGCCGGATCGCTGACAGTTGCCCATGCAAAGCTTCAGGCGAGCCTTGCGGCTTACGAGGCCGGCGACAGAGAGGCGGCCAAGAAGCTCGCGCTGTCTGCCTATCTCGACGGGTTCGAGCCGGTCGAGCCGGCGCTCGCGGCGCGTGATGCGACGCTGATGGGGCGGATCGAGACCGAAATGGGCAATTTTCGCGCCGCCGTCGGTCGCGGCGAACCTGTCAGTGCGGTCAAGGATCGCATGGCAGTCCTCGATGGGCTGTTCAGCGATGCCGAGGAGGTGCTGTCGCCCGATGCCGCCAGCACGGCGTCCACCTTCCTCGGCGCATTCACCATCCTGCTGCGCGAGGGCGTGGAAGCGCTGCTGATCGTGGTCGCCATGATCGCCTTTCTACGCAAGGCCGATCGCGGCGAGATGGTCCGCCATGTCCACGTCGGTTGGGTTGCGGCCCTTGCCGCAGGAGCGTTGACCTGGGCTGTTGCGACCTTCTTTATCGGCATCAGCGGCGCAAGCCGGGAATTGACCGAAGGTTTCGGCTCGCTGTTCGCCGCCGTGGTTCTGTTGTCCGTCGGCATCTGGATGCACGGCAAGTCGCAGGCCGGAGAATGGCAGCGCTATATCAACGAGACACTCGGCAATGCGCTGTCGCGTAGCTCCGGGTGGTTCCTGTTCGGCCTCGCCTTCATCGTCGTCTACCGCGAGGTTTTCGAGACGATCCTGTTCTATGCGGCGCTGACCGCGCAGGGAAGCGGCGCAGTCATTCTAGCCGGCGCAATCTCAGCCATCGTCGTCCTAGCGCTGATCGCCTGGGCCATGCTGCGGTTCAGTGCCCAGCTTCCGGTGCGCGAGTTCTTCAAATACAGCTCCTGGCTCATCGCGGTGCTGGCGGTCGTCCTCGCCGGCAAGGGCGTATCGGCATTGCAGGAGGCGGGGATCATCGACATTGCCCCGCTGGCTCACATGCCTCGCATCCCGGTGCTGGGACTGTTCCCGACCTGGCAGTCGATCGGCGCGCAATTTTTGACGATCGCGGTCATCGTGGCAGGGGGATGGTATAATGAGTGGCTGGCCCGCAAGGCGGTGGCGGCGTGACGGAGTAGTCCCATGGCCGACACTTGCTGCGGTTCAAGTTCAGCACCTGCTTCCTTGGACGAGACGTTTGCGCCTGCGCTTTCGGCTGTGCCTGAGGGTAGCAGCGTCACCCGTCTGCGCATTGCCCAGATGGATTGCCCGACCGAGGAAGCACTGATCCGCAAGAAGCTCGGCACCATGGACGAGGTCCAGGGGCTCGAGTTCAATCTGATGCAGCGCATGTTGACGATTGCCCATCGCACGGGAGCGTTGCCAGCGGTCCAGGCAGCCATCCGCGAACTCGGCATGGAAGCCGAACTCTTTGAACCTAGCATCGACGAGGCGCCTCACGAGGAAGCCGCGAAGCCGTGGTGGCCCTATGCTGCGGGCGGCCTTGCGGCATTGGTCGCGGAGATCATGCACTGGTCCGGATTGCCCGAATGGATGGTCGCGCTGATCGCCTTGCTCGCCGTCGCCGTCTGCGGACTCGATACATATCGCAAGGGCTGGATTGCCCTGCGCCACGGCAATCTCAACATCAACGCATTGATGAGTATTGCGGTGACGGGCGCGCTCCTGATCCGTCAGTGGCCTGAGGCCGCCATGGTCATGGTGCTGTTCGCCATCGCCGAACTGATCGAGGCGAAATCGCTCGACCGTGCGCGCAATGCCATTCGCAGCCTAGTCCAGCTTGCCCCGGACCACGCCACTGTTCGTGAGCCGGACGGCTCGTGGGTCGATCGCCCGGCCGCATCGGTGCGCATCGGTGACGTTGTTCGAATCGGGCCAGGTCAGAGCATTGCGCTGGACGGCACCGTCACAAGCGGTCGTTCGACGATCAACCAGGCGGCGATCACCGGTGAGAGCATGCCGGTCGAAAAGGCACCCGGCGACCAAGTGTTCGCCGGGACCCTCAACGAGGTCGGTTCCTTTGAGTATGAAGTGACCGCCGATGCCGGTCACTCGACGCTGGCCCGGATCATCGAAGCCGTTGAGTCAGCCCAAGGCGCCCGCGCACCGACCCAGCGTTTCGTTGACCAGTTCGCGCGCATCTACACGCCGGTCGTGTTCCTGGTCGCCGTTGCGGTGGCCCTCGTTCCACCCTTGCTATTCGCTGCCAACTGGCTGGACTGGATCTACAAGGCACTGGTCCTGCTGGTGATCGCCTGTCCTTGCGCGCTCGTCATCTCGACCCCCGTCACGATCGTCAGTGGCCTCGCGGCAGCGGCGCGCCAAGGTATCCTGATCAAGGGCGGCGTCTATCTCGAACAGGGGCACAAACTTGCTGTGCTTGCCCTCGACAAGACGGGAACCATCACGCACGGTAAACCCGCGCTGACCGACACGGTGCAACTCGATCAGATGGGTGGCATCGATAGCCTGCGCGTCGCAACCAGCCTTGCCGCGCGTTCCGACCATCCCGTCTCCTTTGCGATTGCCGAAGCAGGGCGAAAGTCTGGTATAGCCTTGCTCGATGTGACCTGCTTTGCTGCGCTGCCGGGGCGCGGCGTGAAGGGCACGATCGGCGGTGTGGACTATCTGCTCGGCAACCACCGCCTGATCCACGAAACCGGGGTGTGTTCCCCAGCGATTGAAACGCAGCTGGCCCAGCTCGAAGCGCAGGGCAAGACGGTCATCGTCCTGACCGATGGCAATGAGCCGCTCATCCTCCTCGCCGTCGCCGATACCATCAAGGACAGCAGCCGCGTTGCCATTCGGAACTTGCACGAGCTTGGCATCGAGACGGTGATGCTGACAGGTGACAACTCCCGTACCGCCGCAGCCATCGCGCAGCAGGTGGGGATCGACAAGGCACTGGGCGACCAGTTGCCCGAGGACAAGCTCCAGGCGATTGAACGCTATATCCGCGATGGCCGGTCTGTCGGCATGGTTGGCGACGGCATCAACGACGCACCCGCACTCGCGCGCGCCGATATCGGGTTTGCGATGGGGGCCGCCGGTTCCGATACTGCCATCGAGACGGCCGACGTTGCCTTGATGGACGACGATCTCAACAAGATCGCCCGCTTCGTGCAGCTTTCGCGCAAAACGCGGGCCGTTCTGGTCCAGAACATCACCCTGGCGCTTGGTATCAAAGCCATCTTCCTGGCGCTGACGCTTGCAGGATTTGGGACGATGTGGATGGCCGTATTCGCCGACATGGGAGCCAGCCTTATCGTGGTTGCCAATGGTCTAAGACTGGTTCGTCAGTAGTGCAAAAAGCAGCAACGCTCCTGGCTTGAGGGCATAGCGTGGATGGTACGCCAGACAACGCTAAGGGAGAGCAATACGAGAACGGCCGTGTGATGGCGGTCAACGGCGCAGGTCGATGATGCCCAGCTCTTGCCACATACACGTAAAATCATAGGCGGCCATTGCTTCGCCAGCCCCGGATTTTGCAGCACCATTCTCTATATATTTTTGAGCCAGTCGGCCACTTTCGCCTGGCCCGCCTTCGTGCCGGCCAGAGCGCGCGGTGTCTTGTTGCCGAGGGCAGGCACCGCTTCATCAAGCGTTTTGGTATATTCGCGTGTCAGCATCTCATGAACGATGCGCTCCATTTCGTCCGGCGGGATATCGAGCTGCTCTTCCTGCGAAGCGCGGGCGGCGTCATCGGCCATGAACTGGGCCAGAGTCCGGATTTCGGTCATAGGTGTGCTTACACAACCACCAAGCCACTCGCTCACCTGCGCAATCGCCTGTTCAGCGCGGGCGGCGCTGTTGACCTCAACGATTAGTTTGCGTCCGGACAACTCGACATTGGCAAAAACAGGTGTGCCATCATCCATTGTGGTGACGAAAGCCTGCCCGCTTTTGGCCGTTTGTGATTTCCTGTTCTTTGCCAACGGCGCCAGCCAGTTCCAGAACGTGTCGCTGGCAGGTTCGAGCCATTGTGCCGCGTTCAGCCTGCGAACCACGCTCTTGCCGATCACGCCCTTCGCCAGGGGGAACACGATACGGTGGAACACAAGATCATCGCCATCGGCATTGACCATGTCTGGCACGCTGCCAGGCATGGCCTTGCCCAGACTGTCCAGCAGCCAGATATTCGTGAAAATCGGACCGGATGCCTGCAGAAGACCCTTCGCTTCCGAAGGGGCGAGTCCGCCAGTTCCCAGTCCATCGTCCTCAAGCTGGGAAAAGGCCTCGATCACCCGTTCAGCGCCGTCCGCGCTGAACGGTAACAACGCGCCCGAGATACCATGGCGCCCATTTATCTCGATGACTCGTGCGGCGATCTTGTCCCAGTTAACAAGGGTTTGGGTAGCACTATGTTCGCGCACCGTGACCGGCGCAACATCCCGTAGCAGATCTCGTAAGGTCATGGACTGGCCGGGGATGACCTCGCTCACTTCATAGAGCGACATGACCGTATCGCGCAGCGCGCGCATGTAGGTCTTGTTCGGCGCTTTCTCGTTCCAGCCCCGGCGCTTGAGATACTCATCGACGAGATTGAGGTCTTCAGGCTCGAGTTCCTGTGTGAGCAAGTCTTCGAAAGCACAGCCCCACAGCTGCGCCTCCCAATGATCGCCGATGATGTCGAATATATCATCAGGCTCAAGATCAGTTGCGTCGCATGCCGGGCCAAGATGCGCGACGAGCATCTCGTCCATCATCTCGTCCCAGGGCGCACGCTTCATATACTTCATCAGTCGCGAGAGATCGTGGGCGGATTTCAATCTGGACATTCAGGCAGGCCTTTCCACGCCAAGGCGGCGCATTTCACGATAGATGGTCGATCGGCCGATGCCGAGTTGCCGTGCTGCTTCAGTCGGTGAGATGCGAGCTTCCACCAGTTTTATGGCCGCATTCACTTTGGACATGTCGAGAGGCTGGCGCCCAGGTTGCTTGCCTTTGGCACGGGCAGCAGCGATGCCGTCCCGGGTCCGCTCAGAAATCAGCCGTCGCTCGAAATGGGCAATGGCCCCGAACACATGGAAGATGAGTTCGCCGGCGGCCGACGATGTGTCGATCTTTTCCTCAAGACTCAGAAGAGCGATGCCCTGGCCGCGTAGCGTCTCGACCGTGGCGAGCAATTCGGCCAACGAGCGCCCGAGCCGATCGAGGCGGACCACCGCTAGGGTATCACCCTTACGCGCATAGGCGATCAGTTCGGCCAGACCGGGCCGCTCCATGCTCTTGCCCGACATGACGTCGGTAAACACCTTGATGGCGCCCGCCTGCTCCAGTCGCATGGTTTGGCCCGAAACATCCTGATCGCCGGTGCTGACGCGGGCATAGCCCAGAATATCGCCCATGCCGTGCGTCTCCCAAACGGTCGTTCTGTGGACGATCTGAAGGGCGATCGCTTCGCCCCATCCATATCCGTCCACATACTATGTCTCTTTACTCATGGCTGTCCATAGGCCCAGATGACCTTTTGTGGACGGGAATCGGAATGACGAAGCGTAAGCATCAACTCCTGACCGAGAGCGAACGCGATCAGATCCTCGCCATCCCGAGCGAGCGCGACCATCTAGCCCGGCTCTACACCTTCGAGCCTTCGGACATCGAGATCATCGGCGCACGACGGGAGCGACGGAACCAGTTGGGTGTCGCGCTGCAACTCGCGCTCTTGCGGCACCCGGGCATCACACTGGCGCAGTTGATACAGGACAAGGGAGCGATACCCCATGATCTCGCCGCCTTCGTCGCGGAACAACTTGGTCTACACGTAACCGACCTGGCCAACTATGCAGCGCGGGATCAGACGATGACGGACCATGCCCGCGAGCTGGCGATGCGAGCGGGCCTTCGTGGACCAACCCGCGCCGACATTCCCTTCATGATCGAAGCGGCCGCGAAAACGGCATGGGCGACCGACAAGGGGATGACGATAGCGATCGGCGTTGTCACCGCCCTTCGCGAGGCCCGGATTCTACTGCCGTCCATCTCCACCATCGAACGCGCCAGTAGTGCGGGACGCGCGCGTGCCCGCAAGCAGGCTGCCTACGCCCTGATCGCTGATCTTAGCGCCGAACAGGTCCACGCCCTCGACCAGGTCTTTGACGACGCCGGCGGCATGAGCCAACTCGCTTCGCTCAAGACCATTCCCGTTGCGGCCAGGCCCGATCACATCCGCCAGATTCTCGACCGCCTGCGGCAAGTGCGGAAGATCGGCATCTCCCCGGACGTGGCTGGCCGCATCCATGCCGACCGATTTCGGCAATATGTCAGGGAAGGCCGCGCTTCGCCTGCCTATATGATCGAGCGATATATTCCCTCCCGACGGCGCGCTACGCTGGTTGCGTTCCTGCTCGACCTCGAGGAACGACTGACCGATAACGCCTTGGAGATGGCGGACAAGCTGATCGGCAGCATCTTCACCCGCGCGAAGAACGCCCAGGCGCGCAGCTATGCCACCACGTCAAAGAATGTGGCGCGGCTGATGCTGATCTTTCGCAGGACAATCGACGCATTGACCGATGCGGTCGATACCGGCGAAGATCCAATGGAGGCCCTGGACGCATCGGTCGGGTGGAACACCCTCCTGAAGGCGAGGCCAGAAGTGGCGACAATCGCGGAAACCGCCAACCTTGATCCGCTGACGGTGGCGGCCGACCGCTATGCGACGTTGCGCAAGTTCGCCCCCGACCTGCTTGAGGCGCTCCAGTTCAGGGCCGGAAAGGGCAGTGCAAAAACGATCGCCGCCATCGAGATGCTGCGCGACCTCAACAGGTCGGGCAAACGCGATCTGCCTGCCGACGCTCCGATGCCCTTCCGCAAGGAATGGCGGAAAATCGTCGTGGGCGATGACGGCAAGATCAACCGGCGTCTCTGGGAAATCGCGACGATCGCGCATCTGCGCAACAAGCTGCGTTCCGGGGATGTCTGGGTGGAGCGATCGGCAGGATACCGCCGGTTCGACAGCTACCTGCTCAGCGAACCCCAGGCGAAGCCGATCGTGTCGGCTCTCGGTCTGCCACCCACAGCCGGCGAATGGCTCGAACAGCGGGGCCGCGAACTTGACTGGCGGCTTAAGAAATTTGCCCAGCGCCTGAAGCGCGACGCTCTGGAGGGTGTGCGATATCGCGACGACCGCCTCCAGATATCCCCCGTTCGCACGATCGCGACGCCCGACGCCGAAGCGCTGGCCGACCGGCTCGATGCCATGATGCCACGCATCCGCATCACCGAGCTACTGCATGAGGTGGCGCAGGAAACCGGCTTTCTTGCGGCGTTCACCAACCTGCGTACCGGCGAGCCGTGTCCCAATGAAAACGCGCTGCTCGCCACGATCCTCGCCGATGCGACCAATCTCGGCCTGTCGCGCATGGCGGCGGCGAGTCAGGGCGTCACGCGCGATCAGCTCCTCTGGACCCATGACGCCTATATCCGCGACGACAGCTACCGCGCGGCGCTGGCCCTCCTCATCAACGCGCACCACCGCCTGCCATTCTCACGAGTATGGGGCGACGGCACCACGTCCAGTTCCGATGGCCAGTTCTTCAGGGCCGCGAAGCGCGGCGCGTCGGGCGGCGATATCAACGCCCGCTATGGCGTCGATCATGGCTTCAGCTTCTACACCCATAATTCTGATCAGCGCGCGCCCTACCACGTCAAAGTGATCTCGGCCGCGACGCATGAGGCGCCCTATGTCCTCGACGGCCTCACCAGCCACGGCACCGATCTCAGGATCGTCGAGCATTACACCGACACCGGCGGGGCGACCGATCATGTCTTCGCCCTGTGCGCGATGCTGGGATTTCGCTTCTGCCCGCGCCTGCGCGACTTTCCGGACAGGCGGCTTGCGCCGATCGCGCCGGTTTCGGCCTATCCGTCCATCGCCCCGTTGTTGGGCAAGCGTATCCGCACCGACATCATCAATGAACAATGGGACGACGTGCTGCGCCTCGTGGGGTCGATCAAGGCTGGCCACGTCGCGCCGTCGGTCATGCTGCGAAAGCTCGCCGCCTACGAACGGCAGAACCAGCTCGACGTCGCACTACAGGAGATCGGCAAGATCGAACGGACCCTGTTCATGCTGGACTGGCTTGAAAATCCCGATCTGCGCCGGCGATGCCATGCCGGCCTTAACAACAGCGAGCAGCGCCATGCCCTGACGCAAGCGATCTACACCTTCCGCCAGGGCCGCATCATCGACCGCAGCCATGAAGCTCAACAATATCGGGCATCAGGCCTCAACCTAGTCATCGCGGCGATCGTCTATTGGAACACGATCTACATGGATGCCGCCGCCCAGCATCTACGATCAACATCGGTCGCGGTGCCTGATGATCTACTCGCCCATACGTCCCCAGTAGGTTGGGAGCATATTGCTTTCTCGGGCGATTTCCTCTGGGATCGAGCAGCCGCTTCCGCTGGCCGCAAGGCCCTCAATCTGCCGCCGGATAGCCGCGCCGCCTAAGCGTTCGCTGATTGTTCGCCCTTAGCGTTGTTTAGCGTACCATCCACGCTATGCCCTCAGGCTGGACCGGTTGCGACAATGGGCATTTAGTCGACTCTGCACCCTTTCATCCGGCTGTCGGGGGTGGCCGGTGGAAGGCCGGGCGATCGGCACG
>NCGO01000033.1 GCA_002256985.1 Novosphingobium sp. 28-62-57 | reverse complement strand
ATCGGCGCGGCCTTCGGTGGGGTGGAACTTGGCCAGCATGTCAGACACGGCGTCGTCGGCACGGGTGCGCAGGTCTGCAGGAAGCTGGTCGAGCTTGCCGATCTGCTTGGCCACGAATGCGTTCAGATCATCGGCATCGGGCGACTTCTGCACGCGGGCGATGAACTTGTCCGTGTAACTGGCGAAGTCGTTGGCGGCGGGGTGTTGGCGGACTTCGGCAACCAAAGGATTGACCTCGATCCCCGCCTTCTTGCCCTTGGTCTTCATGACCACCACGACGGTCTTCTTGTCGATGTGGCTCATGTGGCTGATGCGGATTCCGCCGACGTTGAGGCCACCGAACGTGACGGCGTCGTCGCGGTACAGCGTCATCGACCGGCCGACGTAGTCAGCCGCATTGCGGCCCCAGATGCCAAGCAGCACGCGGCGCATGGTCTTGCACGGCTTGAACGGCTTGTTGTTGTCGCCTTCGTAGTAGATCGAAACGGGCTGGTCGCCGTCGTTGCCCGCCACCTTGCGTACAGTGATCGTGCGGGGTGCGCCGATCAGGTCGTCGGCGTTGAGCTGGTCGCTCTTGGCTTCGACGAAACGGCTCATGTCGATTGCTTCACTCATGGTCGTGCTCCATTCTGGCGCCGCGTGATCTCGCGTTGCGCGTTCCACTTGAGGTCTTCTTCCATCGTCGGCTGTCGCAGCATCCATCCGAGGAAACCGGCTTCGACTTCCGGCCACGGCACACCACGGAACTTGCCCAGCGGGCATGTCGGCAACAGGCGTGGTTCCTTGGTCCACTGCACCATCTCCTTTCCGGTCGCGCCTGCATTGAAGAGGGCGAGGAGGATGTGCGCGGTCACGTAAGCGTCGGGACCGGCGCGGTGTGCTGGCTGCGTCAACGCATGGTCTGGCGCGATCTTGCCCGCGTCTTCCAGCCAGTACCGGAGCGCGCCGTTGGAATGGCTCGGAGCATCCGGCCAGACCCGCAGCGCTGCCTTGTATGTGCAGATCACCGGCAGAGGGCTGTCGAAGAACTTGGTTTCGAACTCGGCGTTGTGGGCGGCGATGGCGGCGGGCATGCCGTTGACGTGCGCAAACATGTCGCCCGCATTGAACGGATCATGATCGGCGCATTCTGCCAAACTGATGTGATGCACCGCGCGCACTTCGGGCGGCATTACGTCGACACCGCAGAGCCAAGCGCGGGGCGTGTGCACCATGCGCGCGGTCAGATCGAGGTCGCAGATACCGACCTCGCAGACCTTTGCAGGCGGTTCGGTCCCGGTCGTTTCGAAGTCGATGACGCGGATCGTGGTCATATGATGATCTCCTCAATCTCACGCCGCTCAGTCGGAATAAGCTTCGGCATCCGCGCCAACGTCGCGTGATATTCGCGGATCACGTCGGCAATGCGGGCCTCGAAGGCGGTGGCGGCGGCGATGATTGCGGCCTGCAACGCCGGATCCGCGTACACCCGCTTCACGTAAACAGGCTGACCGCCAGAGTACGAAATGAAGTCGACCCATTCGCGCTCACTGACCAGCAAGGCGGTCTGCAGCTGCAGCCAGTATTCTTCCGGCACTTCGTCCGTCGCGATGGTCTGCACCTGGTACTTGCCGGCGCGGGACTTGCATTCGATCAGGCCGTCATCGCCGACCAGACCGTCGGGGCTGTAACCGATCGTGAAGCCCCACTTGTCGTTGGTAATGAAGCCGGTTTCGGTGACGTCGGCGTAATGCTCGGAATACGCGGCGCGGGCGTAGATTTCGTCCTCTTGGCCTCTGAGCATCGCGTCCGACACGTACTGCGGTTCAACGAAGCCGGTGATGCGCTGGAATGCCAGTTCGTAGGCATGGGTGCGCGTCTTGTCGTTGTTGGCGACCTTGCCGGTGGCGGTGATGATAAGCTTCATCTCTGAGGCGGTCAGGAGTCCGCAGCGGGCTTGGAGCCATTCGTCGGAGCCCTGCAGGAGATCGCCGTGGTAGGTGGGGCCGGTGGTCGTTGGTGCGTCGGCTGCGAGAACTTCGGCGAAGTCGTCCAGTTCAGCAGCGGATTCGCGGTAGTCGAGATCGAAGGGGTTGTCGGTCATGATCAAAACCTCAGCGTAACATTGGGAACTTCGCCGCTGCGGATCAGCAGCACGATCTTCTTGGCGGCATCTTCGTCGACGCCGCAGGTCATGATCGCGGCCTTTGCCGCACTCATGACCAAGCCCCGGTGCTCGCGGTCAGCATCGCGCGCGGCCTGTTCATCGGCGAGGCGCTTTGCTTCGGCCTGACGCTTGGCTTCCTCGGCAGCGATGTGATCACGCTCGGCCTGTGCCTTGCGTTCGGCTTCCTCGGCGCGGCGCCGTTCGGCGGCAATCTGCTCGGCGTGTTCGCGGTCGCGCTTGGCCCGTTCTTCCTTGGCGGCACGTTCGGCGGCTGCAGCAGCTTCCTGCTTCGCGCGCTCGATGCGCTCGGCCTCTGCCTTCTCGGCGGCGACCCGGTGCTCCTCGGCAGCGCGTTCATCGGCGATGCGCTTTTCCTCGGCAGCCTTGGCTTCGGCGGCGCGGCGTTCCTCGGCCTCGCGAGCCTCACGCTCGATGCGGTCGCGCTCCTCACGCTCTGCAGCTTCGGCGCGCAGCCGTTCCAGTTCGGCGCGGTCTGCCTCTTCCTTGGTCAGGCGGGCGAGCGCTGACTTAAGCGTCGAGACGGCCATTTCCTTCGCGGCAGTGGCCTCGGCGGCCATATCGCGGAACTTGTCGGCATCGATCGCGATGTTCCAGACTTCTGCGCCACGTGCGCGGACCGTCACGGCGGTGTCTTCGATCGTCACCACCGCAGCGGCCTTGATGCGGTCGATCACGGCGCGGCAGTCTTCGATGCGCTTGTCTTCGTCTGCTTCCCACTTGGTCAGTGGTGCGCGGACTTCATTAGCCAGCGCGGTCAGCTTTTCCTTGACCACACGGCGCTCGGCATCGACCGCATTGATGCGCGCACGGGCTTCTTCGTTCAGCTGCTTGCCGGCATCATCGATCGCGGTCTTGGTGCGCGTGATCTTGTACGCAAATGACTTGATCTCTTTGCGGCCCTTCTCCGTGCTGGTGTCGGGCTCGAAAGCGTCGACCTCGCGCTGGATGTGCGCATAGAAGGCGTCGCGCTGGTCATGATCGGTCAGAACAACGACGGGGGTCTGTTCGACGACAGCTGCAATGCTGGTCGTAGCGGGCTTAATGGTGGCGACGGCGTTCACGCTGCGTCCTTTCCGTTGCGATTGGTGGGGTTGGCGCGCCGGGCGCGAAGGAGGGCCCAGAAACGGGCATCATCCTTGCTCATGGGCAGCAGTGGCAATTCAGCAGCCATCGGGCGCGGGTTCGGGGTAATGCGGGCAGAGGTCATGCCGCTGCCTCAAGTTCAGCAAGCCGCTTCATGTCAGCCAGCGCCGTTGCGTCGTCGCAATAGAAGCTCGGAAACTTCATAGATCAGCGTTGCGGCGGCAGGCGTTCCAATGCGTTTTTCCAGCGCCTTGCCTTCGTCACCAGCCAACGCGACAACCCAACCGGCACGGCAATGCGTGGTGTCGCAGGTGTGCCAGTCGCTCATGTTGAGGGCGTTCGGCTGCGATGCAGCTTCGTAAACACGCTGGTGAATTTGAGCAATGATCGGGGCACCGCTCAGGTCGGCATCGCGCAGGTCGGCACCGCTCAGGTCGGCATCGCGCAGGTCGGCACCGCGCAGGTCGGCACCGCTCAGGTCGGCATCGCGCAGGTCGGCATCGCTCAGGTCGGCACCGCGCAGGTCGGCATCGCTCAGGTCGGCACCGCTCAGGTCGGCACCGCTCAGGTCGGCACCGCGCAGGTCGGCACCGCGCAGGTCGGCATCGTTGCGATAGCCCCACTTGACTGCCAAGCCCAACGGGACTGGATATTTTTCGATTGTTTGGGTCATTTCACAAACGCTCCGATTGCGGTGACGATGAACGGGATGGCGGAGAGGACGGCGATCGACAGAAGCGTCAGGCCTGCCACGTGCGCGGCAAGGTGGCGGTAGCTGCGGAACATGGGCTTAGGCATTGACCACCTCCCCGCCATCACGGCCCACAACGTCGGCGCCGGGCGACCACTGCCAAGGCTCGACAGGCGCGTAAGCTTCGACCTGCATTTCGGTGACCAGCTCGGCCCGCATCGGGGCCATGCGCACGGCATTGCCGCCAACGTAGCGGTATTCCGGCTTGCCCTGCTTGATCTGGTAGACGCGCACGATCTGCTTGCCTTCGTCGGCTTCGAGAATGACGAACTGGTCCTTGTGTCCACAAAAGCCTTGGGCATCGGCAACCGCGTCCTTCAACGTGCTGCCTTCGATCCGCAGCGGGTAGTGAACGCCGTTGCAGAGCTTCCATGCGCGGTATGTGGCAGT
>NCGO01000002.1 GCA_002256985.1 Novosphingobium sp. 28-62-57 | reverse complement strand
ATCTGCGGCGTCAGTCGGGCTTGAAATATCGACATATTCCTGCGCCCTCCTTCCTTGCACCTGGCCGTTTTGCCTCAAACCTCGACGGTGTGGTTTATGGGTTTACGGCCTAGAAGTCTCCTGTCGCAAGGTCCCTGCATCCATGCAACTTCTCCTGACACAAGGCTGCCGGGTAGAAGTCAATTTCGATGGGTTGCGGATACGCCAGATGTCATCCTGCACACGCGCAATTTCGCGCTGCTCGGCAAGCTGGTCCAACAGGGGTTTGGCCACCCAGTGCGGCCCTTTGCCAAGATGCGCGCGCCATGGCTGGCGATAGCGGTGGATATGGCGCATGGTAGCATCCACCCAGATGGGTCCGAAAGGCCGCAATCCAAAGCGGAACACGCGCCGCGCTGTATATTTGGCACCGCCCTGACCAGCCATCAGTCGCAGTTCGCGCGCAAGCATGCCCAGACGGCCTTCACGCAGCATTTCGTGAATGTAATAATAGGATCCGCCGGCAAATTCGTCACCGCCTTCACCATCCAGCAGCACCCGGCAACCCTTGCTACGCACCAGCGCTGCCTCTGCAACCATCGACTGCGCGTTGGGAAATTCCGGCATGTCACGGTCTTTGACGATGTTCTGTTCAAACCAGGCGATTTCGCCCAGCGTGCGCGGTGCTTCATAAAGCGGGGTGCCGAAAAAGCGTGTCACATCGCGCGCATATTCGATCTCGTCGGATATCGTTCCGGGCAGGCCGGTCATCGTAAATGCCAAAGCATCAGTGGCTTGCAGTTGCCCTGCTTCTTGCAAGCGTCGCACCATGGCGTAAATTGCCGATGAATCGTGCCCGCCACTCACTTCACACCCAATAGGCGCGCATGACCGCGATGCCCGCCGGACACTGTCCATCAGCATTTCGCGATAATGCTCGAAATAGTCCTCCTCGCGCCGGTAGCGGATCGACAGATCGAGCGGGAGAGACCAGTACTGCTGCGTCATTGGCCCTGTCGCATCGACGATCATGGCCGTGGTCAAGGGCAGCCGCATCACGCCGGTCCACACTGTCTGATCCGGCGCGTAAAACTCGCTCGCAAGGTTCTCGGCCATGCGATAGGCGTCCAGGGTCTGTGGGAAATCGCCCGCCGCCAGCACGCCTGCCACTTCGCTGGCAACCAGCAACCGCCTGCCATCCCAGTGATATAACAGCGGGCGCATGCCCATGTGATCGCGCAGGCAGAACGCACGGCGCCGATACGCATCGTAAATGACGATCGCATATTCGCCCTCAAGGTGGTTGGCGCAGTCATCGCCCCATTCGGCGTAGGCCTGCAAGACCAGCTCTGCATCGGACGGCCCGCGCACCCTCGCCTTGCGGCTTTCGAGTTCGGCGCGCAGTTCATCCGGGTTGGCCAGCCAGCCATCCATGACAACTGCAAACTTGCGATCTTCGCTGAACAGCGGTTGCGGCGCTTCGGCCGAGCCGGGCGTTGTGTGGAACGCGCAATGCCCCAGCGCAAAATCAGCGCCGACATGATGATGGAACCCGTCAGGCCCGCGAAAATCCATCGCCGCGGTCATGCGATGGATGGCGACACCGCAGGGATTGCTTCACCACCGCGCGGCGATAGGCAAGACGGACGTCACCTCGCATTCGGATATGGAAGCCTTAAAGAACCTTGCCTGCGTTGCCGCCTGACCCTTCGCATGAACAGCACACCGCGCCTTCTCACAGCAGTGGCAAGGGCATGGTCCGCCCGCCTGAACCGAAAGTGCGGCTGGCGCATATGCTCGATGAAATCCCAAAGCTTGTGCGGCTGGGACCAGGGCGACTGGGCGATCTGCTGCGGGCCATGGCTGAACTCGCTTTTGCCCGCGTGCTGCTTGCCGCCAAGACTGTCCGGGAGCTAGTCATTCCTGATCCCCGCGCACCTGATCCAACTGGCACGGCGATGGCAGCGTCCGCGCCAGCGCAGGCGGCAGAAATCGCCCGGATCAGCAAGGCCATCGCGATTGTCGCACCGCAGGTGCCGTGGCGATCGGATCGCCTGATGCAATGCCTTGCGGGTCGGCGATGGCTGGCCACCCGGGGGATAGAGGCGCGCATCAGCCTTGGGGTAAAGCAGAAGCGCGCGCAGGACGGGTCCAAATGCCTGTTGGCGCACGCATGGCTGCGCGCAGGAGATATTGTCGTCACCGGTGGCGATGTTGCAGAATTCGGCGTCTTTTCCCCGCCTCACAAGCCCTGATTAGGGGTTAACGCTGCCTTCGGATAGCACGTGGGACCTTTACGCTTTGGTCAAAAGCCCATAATGTTCAGCGCTCTGCCGCACTCATGGCGCGGAAGAATTGGCCTGCACTAACCGCATTGCACAAGCGTTGAGGCGATCAAAACGACATGAACGGTCAACAAGCGCGGGGCATTTCGGCCAGTTCGCGCATCTCGACGATCCTGTTGCAGGTTTGCGCAGCACCCGATTGCGATCACTTTCCAACCTTTGCCAGCCCTAACGAAAGTGAGTGGTCTGATCTGGTTGGAAGAGCAATATCGAAGCGGGTGACGTTTGTGCTGGACCGAGCAATTGCCAAGTCGCAGACCTTCTCTGGTCAATCCATCGTCCTGCCCAAGACGTGCCGGGACGCTATTGAAGAGCAGCGCCGCCGGATAAAGATGTCCAGCTTTGGGCACATGATTGCCCTCATCGAGGCAGTGCAGTTTCTGAAGAGCCACGGGATCGAACCGATCGCGCTCAAAGGCGTCCGGTTGGCGTTCAAGGACTATCCCGATCTGCAACTGCGCGCCTTGCGCGATCTGGACCTGCTGGTTCCAGCAGAGCAGGCCGAGCGCGCGCAAAGCGCCATGATTGCGGGCGACCAATATGCCGTGGCGCCCTGATCTGATTACTATGGCATAGAGTTTGGCCACCAGTTGCCCGAACTGGTTGACCAGCAGCACGGTATTTCCATCGAAATTCACCACCGGCTCAATGCCCGGGACTGGGCGCAGGAACCGCAACCGGTCAAGATGGTGGCCGATGAGGCCGAAGCCATAAACATCGGCGAAACGCTGGTGAGTGTGCCATCAATGCATGCAAACTTCATCCATCTGTTCGAACATGCAACCTTGCATCACATGTTCGAAAACGGGCCAATAACGCTCAAAGATCTCCACTTTGCCGCGCAGTCTGGCGCGATTGACTGGCCACTGCTGGTGGCGCAGGCGCAAGCCATGGGGCTAATGCGCGCGCTCCACCTGGTTGCCGCGCTGGCGATGCAACACGGTGCCACCTGGGTGCCTGACCTGCTGCGGCAGACACCGGCAGACGTCCTTGATAACCTCGCCGTCTGCGCCCAAGCCGCCGTAAGAGACGAGTCTTTGACCGAGCATGCTGCCATGTTGCGAGGAATCGCCATGCGCAAAGGGCAAAGCCCCGGCTGGAAAGCAGCCCTGCAGGCCGCGCTCTCGCCAACACCGCTCAAACTTGCAAGTATCATGCGCGTGAGCGGGACCAACCCCTTGCGCTGGATGGCCTATCCGGTCTGGCTGGTGCAGCGGGGCCGGGCCTATCTTGCTGCCCGCCGGGCGGTCGACAGCGGCGACAACAGCTTGCGCGAAGCCGCCACCATGCGTTGGCTACGAGACAGCTAGACGCTGCTTGAAAACGGCTAGAGAGTGAAAAAGAGTGCGGTGCAATATCTCCGCTGACGCGTTTCCGCGGAGTGGGAGCCCGTCAGCCTTACCAGAAATAATATATATGCATCAATGCTTTGGGGGAATTCCCTTGCGCCGTCAGGTTGGCGCCTAAATCAAAAGTTAAGGCAAACGCCCACCAAATAGCGGTTAATACCTAGTTTTGGTTGCGAATCATTTTGCATTGCGGTATCGAAGCGTTGAGAGGGCGGTACACGGAAGCGATACTGCTTAGGAGATTGAGCATGAAGATTGCACGCATTGCATCGGCACTTGCCGCAACAGCCCTCATGGCTGCACCGGTGGTGGCTGAAGCTGGCACTCGTGCCACCAGCTCGCAGGTATACCCAGCTGCAAGCTATTCGGCAAACCGCGCAGCAACTTCGGTTGAAGCGGAAAACAACCTCGCTGGCTACATCTGGGTTGTGATCCTGATCGCCGGTGGCGCAGCAACTTACGGTTTCTGGCAGGCTATCGACGACAAGTCGCCGGGCGCCTAAGCCAATAACAGTTCTGAAAGGCCCGGTTGTCTTCAAGACAGCCGGGCCTTTTGCTTTGTGCGCTGGTTCGCTGATGCAAACCTGCTGGCGTCTACCGCTGGCCGTTGTATCGCCGCCATAGCTGCCATCTTGCGACAGCACTTTATGTCCATTCGCCCCAAAGGCATTTCGCTCCGCTAAGGCTGGCCAACCCGCGCCATTCCCCACGCGCAGTGCGGCAGGGGGCAGCCCCACTGACCATGCCCGGATGCCTAATCCACAGGTCCAGCCGCCATCGCTGTGTCACCAGAGCCGATCTCCAGAGTCAAACTTTGGCCAGTTCCGATAGAACCGCGAGCCCCCAGCCCCGCCGCAAATGGCCTGCGATCCTTGCTGAGGTATTGCAGCATTTCGGAATGTGCGCGCAAAATCTACGGTAAACGCTTGACCTATCGAGAGCGAGATTGAATTACCCCGCCATGCACAAGAATTCCGGCGTTATCGTTCTGGTCCTGATACTCGTTGCATGCCTCTTTGGAGGTGGCGGGGTTGCCTTCGGGGTGTCCAATCTTGCCGTACAGATCGTGGCAATATCCGCGCTGGCACTGAACGGCGATGCCGTCTGGCAATTCATCAGCAGAGGGCCTCGCCCCCTGGTTGCGCTGGTCGCGTGCAGTTTGCTTTTGCCTTTGGTGCAACTGATCCCGCTGCCGCCCGAAGTGTGGCGCAACCTGCCCGGACGCGGTCTGGTGGTCGAAGCGCTTTCGGCTTCAGGACAAGAAGCCTGGCGCCCACTTACAGTCAGTACTGCCCGCACCTTTGTGGCATTCACCGGGCTGATCGCGCCTTTCGCCGTCATCGTCTTTGGCTGGCGCAGTTCGCATCACGCACTTCAGCGGGTCGTAGTGGCAACGGTTGGTGTGGGCTTTGCCAGCATTCTGCTCGGCGCATTTCAGGTCCTGGGGCAGGACCAGTTTGGCTTGCTCTATCCCCAAAACGAAATGCCCGGCGTCTTGTTCGGTTTCTTTGCGAACCGCAATTCGACTGCGGTGTTTCTCGTGTCATGTCTGCTTTTGCTATGCAGCCTGCCAAGCCTGAGGCCACTTTCGCCGCGCTGGCTGGCAAAAGTGGTGGCCGCGGTGCTGTTGGTGACCGGCGTGATCCTGACGCAATCGCGCACTGGCCTTGTGCTGCTCGCGCTGCCGCTTGGCATGGTTGCGCTGCAGAGCCTGGTCCGCTGGAAGGAGCGCGGCGCGCGTGCACAGCCCTCGAACCTGCCCATGAAAGCGGCCGTTCTGGCCGTGGCCTTGATCGCCATTGGCGGCGGGGCGCTTGCCACCCTTCCAGCCACAGTTTCAGGAAGCCGCATTGAAACTCTGATGGCCCGGTTCGACAAGGCCGAAGAACAACGTCCCGCCATCTGGGAAGATGCCCGCTTTGCCGCCGAACGCTATTGGCCTGCAGGATCTGGCATGGGCACATTCGACGAGGTGTTCCAGATTGACGAGTCACTCGAAAACATCAGCCCACGTCGCGCCGGGCGCGCCCACAATGACTATATCGAACTTGCGATCGAAGCAGGTCCCTTCGCGCTGCTGATCGTGCTTGCCTGGGCCACATGGACCTTGTGGTCGCTCTGGCGAGGGCTTTCATCGGCAGGGCCACAACGCTGGCACACTCTGGCAAGCGCGGGCGTGCTGCTGGCCGTCGCCCTGCAATCGCTGCTGGATTATCCCTTGCGCAACCAGACCATGCTTTGCCTCGTCGCCTTCGCTGTCGTGTTGCTCGCACGGCAGGGGCGCACCGCAGAGCCGGTATCATCAGCAAAAGCAGAAGGGGAGTTGGCCTGATGCGCGCGATTTGGACCATTTTGATGGTTGTCCTCGCGGCGCTTACCGCCAGCGCCCAGCTTGACCGTGCATCGCGGCGGCAGCCTTCGCTCGCAGCCATCGTTCCGCCACCGATGCGCACATTCGCGCAGGAACGCACCACAATGGCGACTGTCCGGTCCGCCCCTCCCGCAGTTGCGCTGGCAGAGTCAATCGTTCTGACCGAGCGTAGCCCGCTGCCTGCAGAACACCTGACATTGCTGTCGATTGCCCGCGAACGCAGCGGAGATCGTCTTGGCAGCGGAGAGACGATCCAGCGCGCCGCGCAACGCGGTTGGCGCGATCCCATTGCGCAACAGGTGATGTTCGAAATCGCGCTGTCAGCAGGCGACCGTGCCGAGGCTTCGCGCCGTTTGGCGGCGCTGATCGGCACTCAGGAAGAACAAGCCCCGATCAAGGACATGACCAAGCGGCTGCTGTCAGTCCCTGAAGGCCGCAAGGCCATGGCCTCGGCGCTGGTTGGCGGCGGCAACTGGACGCGCGCTTTCCTGTCCGGCGCGGCGTCTGATACCTCACCGGCCATGGTTGAAACCGTTGCCGAGGCTTTGCGCGGAGGAGCCAAGATCGAATGCCGCACTGCAGCAGTCGTGACACGGATTTATCAGCAGCAGGGCATCGCGTTTGACCCTGCCTTGTTCGAACGCTGCACCAAGCGGCGGGTTTAGACCGGGATGACATTACATTGATCCAACACATGTCCCGTTCGTGTCGAGCGAAGTCGAGACACCGCGCACACGTGTCTCGACTTCGCTCGACACGAACGGAGATCTGAGTCAGTTTAACGTCATCCCGCTCTAGCGCAAAACGCCGCTTGGATCAGTTGGTCTTGCGTACCTGAAATGTGCCGGTAACGCGGCCACCGTTCCCGCTGCCAGTCGCAGCGCCCGCCCGCCCGTCCACACTGGAAAGGCCGGAATCCAGATCGATGACCAGCCGCCCCCCATTGAGCGTGTCCGTGCCGCGGCGCAGCGCCACATTGCCGGTCATGGTGATCACATTGCGGTTGAAATCATAGACCGCCACATCGCCCCGCGCCTGTTCCGAACCGCGGTTGACCTGCACCCCGCCCGTCGCGTCGATCCGGTCGATCTGAATATCGCCGTTATCGGTATAGGCCACGGTGGTGCGTGCCGCCTGCATGCGCAAATCCGACTGGTTGATATCGACATTGCCCGAAAGCACCACACGCTTGGCCTTGTCCTGCACCTCGATGCGGTCAGCGGCGTATTCTACCGGCGCTTTGCTGTTGTGCCCCGCAATGTTCTGCGCCGACAGATGCTGCGCACCAGCAATCAGCGCCGCCGAGCCTGCGAAACCGGCCAAGCCCCAGCGCAACGGACGTGCAGCGCGGATGATGTCGATCTTGGTCATGCGGTCGTACCTTGCTCTGCCATTGTCATCTTGAGGGCATTTTCAATCTTAGGGCATCTTCATTTGGCCGGGCACCATCCGCAGCTTGGCATTGCCGTCCAGCGTAACTTGACGTTCGGAAAGATCGGCGCTGATCCGGTCCGCGGAGAACGTACCAGCAGGAATGCGGCCTTCGACCGGCCCCCGGCTTTTCAGGCGCTGAGTGCCCAGATCAATATCGACATTGGTGGCTGTCATGCGATAGCCGTTCGATGTCTGGAAGTTTATCGGCCCCACGATATCCACGATTTCCCGCCCGAAATCATAATCCCCGTTGCCTGCTGTCAGCAGCGCGGGGCCATCATCCAGCATGATCCGTGCGGTCAGTTGATCCAGTTCGATCACATCACGGGTTTTTGTGCGCTGCACGGCGGAGCCTGCCGTGATCGAGAAATTGCGCCCTTCGTCATCCTGCCCGCGATACATCGCGCTGGACACTTTCATGCGGTCTTCAAGCACGGCCACTTTGCGCCGGTCGAGCAGGAAGCTGATCTCTCCGCGTGGTGATAGCGGCGCAAGGATCATCACCGCCAGCAAAGCCCCAACGGCCGCAGGCAGGGCGCGGGCCAGGAACTGCACCAGCCGGTCATGAAATCCGCCGGGCGCAGCAAAGCCGCGCCGCTGGGTCCGGATCATGTCAGCCTGCACAGTCATCGCCGCAGCCCCTGCAAAAACGTTCCTTGGCCGTGCCAACCTTACTCGTGGCTGAAGATGTCGCGCTCGGCCCAGCCGGCAAGGTCAAGGCGCGCGCGCATGGGCAGGAAGTCAAAACAGGCCTGCGCCATCGCCATGCGCCCTTCGCGCTCCAGCCGCTCGGCGAGAATGACCTGCATGGCGTGCAGATAGCGCACGTCTGATGCGGCATATTCCTGCTGCGCATCAGACAGCACCGGACCGCCCCAATCGCTCGACTGTTGCTGCTTGGAGATTTCCTTACCCAGCAATTCGCGCACCAGATCCTTCAGGCCGTGGCGGTCTGTATAAGTGCGCACCAGCTTTGATGCGATCTTGGTGCAGAATACCGGGGCCGCCACGACGCCGAGATAATGCTCAATCGCAGCAAGATCGAACCGGGCAAAATGATACAGCTTCACCCGCGCCGGATCGGCCAGCACCGCTTTCAGATTTGGCGCGGCAAAATCACTGCCTGGCGAAAACCGCACAAGATGTTCATCCCCGCGCCCATCGGATATCTGCACAACGCACAAGCGATCACGCGGGGTAATCAACCCCATCGTTTCGGTATCGACAGCAACTGCACCGGGCGCAAGGACGTCTGCGGGCAGATCTTCTTCATGCATGTAAACGGTCATGCCTGTCGCTTAGGACGTCAGACAACGCCCCGCAAGCATTCAGTCTGACGCGCCGTACGGACCAAAGGCACCGGCACCAGCCAAGCAATACCCTTTCCCGACCGGCTTTGGCCATCTATTGGCAGGATTGAGGGGGCGCTGCTGATGATTCTGTTTCATGGACACGAAGCGCACGGGCGCTCTGTGCTGAAGGCGATCAGTTGGCGCACGCTGGGGAGCATCGATACCTTTTTGCTCGGCTGGTTCTTTACCGGCAGCGCAACCGCCGCAGGGGCCATAGCCGGCACCGAAGTGATTACGAAGATCGGGCTCTATTATCTTCATGAACGGGTGTGGAGTTCGATCCACTGGGGCATCAAACGCCCGCCGTTGGCAGAAGATGCCAGCAATTCCGAAGGCAGCTGATCACGTTTGCCCGGAACATGCCTATAGCCCTTGTCAGCAGCGGAGCTGGCCAGATCGCAGCATTGCTACTTCAATAAACGGGCGGATCGATCTCTGGCACCGCGCCAATCGGGGCGACCGGCTCGCCCTGCGCTCTTGGCGGCATCGCGTCTTCGGGCACGTCATCAATCATCATGTCACGCGAAGAGACATGCTCAAGATTACGGACGCGGACCGTTATCTGCCCGTTTTCAAGCGTCAATTCATTAAAGCTGGGCGGCGTTGAGCGAACACGCTTGCTGATCGTGCCCGCGCCGATCATGCGAACCGGCCCATTGCGGGTCGGGTGAATCAGATCAAAGGCATCGTGAACATGGCCCGACAGCACGGCCAGCACATTGCGGCTGGCCAAAGCGGCCAGCGCGCGGTTGCCGCCGCGGGTCAGGGCCTTGCCGCGCGTGCCAGCTTCCACCAACGGGTGGTGACAGGTCACAATGGCACGGGTGCCCGGCGGCAGCGCGTCTATGGCTGCCAGCGTATGGCGCAGCGCCGCGGTGCCGACATTGCCCTTTGACCAGTTGAGGCGCAACTGCGCGCGGGCCGTGGTTTTGAGCGGCACGATGGCAACGCCGGGCAGATCGATCTCGCGCTCAAGCATCGCCTCGATGGCGCGGAAACGGCGATAGGGATTGGTAAACCGCTCCACCAGATTGAAGTAGGGCAGATCGTGATTGCCCACCTCCACGGTTACCGGAACGTCCAGCGCCAGAATCCATTTGCAGGCGGCGGCAAATTCGCGGTGGCGCGCGCGCATTGTCAGGTCGCCGGTGATGGCTACGGCATCGGGCTTTTCCCGTGCGATGCACTGCGCCACCCAATCGAGCGCGCGGCGATCTTCAAGCCCGAAATGGATGTCGCTGATATGGAACAGGCGGGTCATCGGAACAGCGTGATCGACGCTGGTGTCGCGCTGGTCAAGTGTGAAGCGGGTGCGAGGCAAGAAAGTGCGTAGCGAGAAAATCGAGCGCGATTTCCTCGCAGGTAAAACGCTCCTCACCCCCGCCCTGCCGCCGTTCGCCATCGATCATCAACGCAAGATCGGCGGCGCTGCTGATGGTGACTGCAGGGAATACGCCGATATCATCGTGGGGGCCTTCGCGAAAATTGCGCTTGATCAGCATGGCAAAGCCCTGCGCCGCAAATTCGCCAATGTCGGCAAAGTCATAGCCCTCAACCAGCACGCCATCGCCTTCGGGTGCAAGCAGCAGCGCACGGTAGCCTTCCGGCTGGCCCTCAGGCGGATCAACCAGACGGACCGCTGGCCCTTCGCGGGTCTCGCGCAGGGCACTGGCAAACGTCTCGGCCATCGCGGCAAAATCAAGCGCGCGCAGGCTCTCCCGGACATCGGCCCACATCGCGCCGGGGCCGACCAGCACTTCGACCAGCGACAGCCCCTGCGAGGTGCGGATGCCCCAGCGGCGAACACGCCGCCCCTTTGGCACGTCCGCCAGAATCGCATCGAGTGTGCGATCACCGTGCAGGGCTTTGGACAACAGGTTCTGCGTGCCGCCCGGCAAGGCCAGCAGCGCCCCGCCCCAACCTTCCAGCGCCGCCGCCGCCGCGTTGATCGTGCCATCGCCGGTAAAGACGGCAAGCGTGGCCACCTCTGCCGCTTCCAGTTCGGCCCGGGTTGGCAGGGGCTGGTGGGGAAACTCAAGCGTTCGCATTGGCCTGAGCGCTGCGCAAATCGCCGCAACCGACGCCGGACTGTTGCTGCCGCTTGCCGGGTTGGTCACGAGCCAAATAGGCGGCGAAGCGGGATCAGCTTTCATGCTTGGCAGAACCTGCAGGCCGCGTCCCGGTTCCACAGGCTTTTCACCATCACACCCTGTCAGTCAGAATCAGCCATGCCGAAAAGCTGTTGAGCACCGAATAGACGACATAGGCGATCGGTCCGGTCGCATTGCCCTGCTCTGCAAACATCAGCGCGGCAAACAGCAGCAGAAACTCCACCACCATGGTGAATCGCCCGCCCAGCAGATGCACAAACCACGGCATGCGGCCCAGTAGCGGATGATCGCTATCCATCACGGCACGATGCAGCGCAAAGTTGCCGACGCCGAGCAGGAAGATGATCAGAATCGCCATGTCCGTCATGGACCATATGGCATGCGCAGGTCCCTGTCACACCTGTCGTCACATGTGCCGTCACATCTGCAGTTCGTGGACCCCGATAAGCCGTTCGTCGGACAGGCTAAGGCTTTGTCGGAATTGGTAGAATTCTGGTCGAGGCAGGCGCGCTTTGCCGCGGTGCGATGCGTAGGAAGACTGCATGCGGTGGCCGGACAAGACGCTTCGCCCCTGATCCCGATGACCCCCGAATGCCTCGGGCAGCCTCTCTCGGTCACCGCAGCCCAACAATCCGCCGGATAGTGTCCGGCACACGTCCGAAGGAAACAGCCATGCTCAAGAAGACTTTGCTCGCAACCGGCCTCCTCGGCCTTGCCCTGTCCGCCAGCCAACCCGCCTTCGCCAAGACCCGCGTCGTCAGCTACGCCGATCTCGATCTTGCCACCAAGCAGGGGCAGGCAGAACTGAACAAACGGCTGAGCAAGGCGGCCAAGCACGTCTGCGGACTGGATAAACCGGACTATAACAGCGCGGAATTTGAAGCAGCGCAGCAATGCTTTCACAAAAGCTATGCGCAGGCAAAGAAGGCTCGAACGGGTCTGGTCCAGACGGCCAGCGCCGCCGCGCGCTGATCGGAATTGCGGTTGGCCTGGCGGAAATCAGTCCCCCGCCGGGTAAACTCACGGGTCGCCGTATTCAGCGGCGGCCTGCTTTTTTAAAGGCAGGGTAGGTTCACAGAACCTTGCGCAGCGGTTCAAAAGCCACCGCCGCTTCAAGCTCTGCCCGCTCCCGCCAGGTCAGATCATCGGGCGACAGCGCTCTGCCATCGTGCGCGGTAATGCCGATGGGCCTGATCGGCATGCCATCGCGCGCATCACACAAGACAGGATTGGCTGGCACGCCAAGCTGCCACTTTTCCCCCCACTGACGCAGCGCCAGCATGGCGGGCAGCAGGTCCATCCCCTTGGGCGTCAGGCGGTATTCGATCCGGCGGCGATCATCGGCGCAATGTTCGCGCTTCAGAATGCCGGCCTCCACCAGCCGTGACAGGCGGTTGGAAAGGATGTTCCGGGCGATCCCCAATGCTTCCAGAAAGTCCTCGAAATGACGCACGCCATTGAAGGCCGCGCGCAGGATCATGAACGACCATCGCTCACCCATGGCCTCCAGCGCAAAGGGCAGGCCGCACTGGGCAATTTCGCACAAAGGTTCGCGGAGCTTTTCCATATCGTGACCATATCCCAATTGTGCCGCCAGTTTAAGTTTCTAGTTGCAACCTAAAACCTACTTGGATAAGTAGTGATTCGCAACGGAAATAGCATCCTCTCCAAACGCCCGTTTCCGCAGCATCGAACAACCGTTCATTCAGGGGAAACATGATGATCTTTGCCAACCGCAATAGCGCGGCAAACCGCTCGGAATACACCAGCCTCACCCGCCAGCTCCTGCCCGCCGTTTTGGCGCTTGCCGGAACCGTCGCCAGCTTCGCGATGACCGCCGCTCCGCTGCGCGCCGCTGCCACTGGCCCGTTCTATTCCGCCACGCTGACCCGTCCGATGGATGGCACGCAAAAGCTGGTGCAAAAGGGTCTGCTGTGGAAATGCGAAGGGGCTGAATGCACCGCCGCGCGCGATACTTCGCGTCCGGTGATCGTCTGCGCACGCCTGGCTCAGAAAGTTGGCCCCGTCGCCCGCTTTGCCACGCCGCAGGGCGAACTTGCCGCCGAAGATCTGGCCCGCTGCAACGAAGCCGCCGCTGGCTAAGCCACCACCCATCTCCAGCGCGCGCCAGCAATCCACCCTGCATGGCACGCCAAACCTGACCGTAAAGGTCATGGGCCGCGAACGGTAATCCTGTTCGCGGCCCCTTTTTTGCGGCTATAGCCAAGCGATGCACAAGCTTGCCCTGATGACCGCCCTGCTTTTTGCAGCATCACCCCTTATGGCCCAATCTTATGGCCCCTCTGCCCCCACATCGTTGAGCCAGACGCAACGCGCCGAGCTGCGCTGCGCCGCCGCCTTTGCCATCGTGGCCATGGAACAGGCGCGCGGGCAGGCCATGCCCGGCTGGCCGCCGCTGGCACTGCGCGGCAAGACTTTCTTTGCCGATACCGGCGCGCGGGTGATGCGTGAAGCCGGGCTTTCACGCGAAGCGGTGGGCGCCCTGCTCACCGCCGATGTGCAGGCGCTGCAGACCGCCCCCGATCCCGATGCCGCGCTTTCCGCGCTGGCAGGTCCATGCGTGACGCAGCTGGACGCCACCGTGCCGCCCTTGAAAGTGCCGGACCTTGGCCAATGCGCCGCCATTCTCGACCTGGCCTATGCAGAAGTTCATGCGCGCGAGGGCATGAGCGCCACCGCGCGCGATCTGAAAACACTCGCAATGGTGCTGGCAGACCGGCAGCGCAAAGCGATTACCAGCACCGGCGGCAGCAGCGCAGCCGCAGACATGGCGCTGGCACAAGCACGCGCAGCGATTGAGGCTGATGCGGCAGCAGGCGGTGCTGGCGCCAACCAGTATGAAATCGCCCATTGCTATGACCTCGCCAAGCCTGAGGCAAAATCGCACTATTGAGCGTAAGCATGGCGCAACCCATATGGGTGCGCAAAGGAGCCTCCCCATGTCCGACAAGCTGAACCTGACCGAAGCCGAATGGCGTGAACGCCTCTCGCCCGAACAGTATCACGTGCTGCGCCAGGGCGGGACCGAGCGCGCCTTCACCGGGGCTTATGAAAAGAACAAGGCCAAGGGCGAATATCACTGTGCCGGATGCGGCGCGCCGCTGTTCACTTCTGACACCAAGTATGAAAGCGGATCGGGCTGGCCCAGCTTCTATGCCCCGGTTGATGCCTCGGTGGTGGATGAACATACTGATGTCACACACGGCATGGTCCGCACCGAAGTGCGCTGCGCCCGCTGCGATGGGCATCTGGGCCATGTGTTTCCCGATGGCCCCGCACCCACTGGCCTGCGCTATTGCATGAACAGCGCCTCGCTTGATTTCACGCCCGAAGATTGACGCTCCGAACGAAGGTCTGCAGCCTGCTAAAGGCCGTTCGACGATTTGCGGTTAACCCTGTGTTACGTTTGGCTTATGCAAAGGGCCGAACGAACATGCCGGGGCTGTGTCTGTCCCCGTCTGGAATGAGGGAAGCGGTACAAGACTGATGGCCAGACGGGACATTCCCCGCCCCCGCGATGGCGGGCGGTCCGATCCGCAACCCCAACGGCGCTCAACGCTGCGGCGCTGGCTGGGCCGACTGTTCATCTGGGGCGTAGGCTTTGCGCTGCTCGGCGCAATCGCGCTGGCCGTGGCCGTGGCGGTCACCATGCGCTCGCTGCCGGGCTATCAGGAACTGAAGTCCAGCCAGACCGGGCAGATGATCGTGGTGCGCGCCACCGATGGGTCGGAAATCGTCACGCTCGGGCCAAGCTATGGCAAATGGGTGCCCTATGAACGCATTCCGCAGGTCATGCGCGATGCAATGATTTCGGTCGAGGACCGGCGCTATCGCAGCCACTGGGGCGTCGATCCGATCGGCATCATTCGCTCGCTGATGGTGCGGGTGGAAAGCGGCACATGGCGGCAGGGTGGATCAACCATCACGCAGCAGCTGGCGCGCAACATCTTCCTGAACAACACCAAGACCTTTGCCCGCAAAGCGCGTGAATGGGTGCTGGCGCTGGCGCTCGAACAGAAATTCTCGAAGGATCAGATCCTCGAGCTCTACCTGAACAAGGTCTATTTCGGCGGCGGTGCCTATGGCATCGATAGCGCCGCGCGCAAATTCTTCGGCCATGCTGGGGAAGAGATCACGCTGCCCGAAGCCGCCATCATCGCCGGACTGGTCAAGGCGCCATCGCGCTATTCCCCCACCGCCGATGCCAATGCCGCCGTTGGCCGCGCCGGTGTGGTGCTGCAGACGATGGAGTCGAACGGCTATCTGACCGCGCAGGAAGCACAGGCGGTTGATCTGAAAAAGGTCAAAATGGTCGAAGACCGTGCCGGGCAGAACTCCGCACGCTATTTCACCGATTGGGCCCTGCCACAGCTCGATCTAATCCTGCCCGAAAATGACAAGCCGATTGAAGTGTGGACCACGCTCGACCCGGTCATGCAAAAGGCCGCCACCAGCGCGATTGCGGGCTTTGCGCCCAAGGGTGCCCAAGGCGCGCTCGTCTCGCTTGATCGCGATGGCGCGGTGCTGGCGATGGTCGGCGGCACCGATTACGTGTCCTCGAACTATAACCGCGCCGTCAATGCCGTGCGCCAGCCGGGCTCGGCGTGGAAGCTGTTCGTTTACCTCTCCGCGCTCGAAGCAGGCTACACGCCCGATGACCGCGTGGTTGATGAACCGGTGACGGTCGATGGCTGGACCCCGCGCAACGATGGCGGGCGCTATGCCGGCGAAATCGATCTGCGCACCGCCTTTGCCTATTCGAAAAACACCGTGGCGGCGCAGCTGGGCAACGAGGTCGGCTTTGGTCAGGTCGCCAACATGGCGCGCCGTTTTGGCATTACCACGCCGATCAACACCCTGCCCTCGATGGTGCTGGGATCATCGGAAACGCGCGTGATCGATATGGTCCGCGCTTTCGCCTCGGTCCAGGCCAAGGGCATGTCAGTGCAGCCCTATGGCATCCGCAAGGTGACGACGACCGATGGCGAAGTGCTCTATCGCTATCGTCCCGAATCCCCGCAGCAACTGGTCCCGCCCTATGTGGCAGCGGGCATGACCGATTTGATGCAGACCGCGGTCAACATCGGCACAGGCCGCGCGGCACAGATCGGGCGGCCCGTGGCGGGCAAGACCGGCACCACATCATCAAACAAGGATGGCTGGTTCCTCGGCTTTTCCAGCGGCGTCACCACCGGCGTATGGATGGGCCGCGATGATGCCAAGGCCGTTCCCGGCCTGCAGGGCGGCGCAGCGCCAGCGCGCGCCTTTGCCGCTTTCATGAAAGTCGCCACGGCCAAGCGGCCGGTCGAAAAGTTCGATACCGAGCTGAAATTGCCCGAATGGCAGCTTGAACCCGATGACGAAGCGATGCTCGGCAACCCGGATGATTATTTTTACGTCGATGAACAGGGCAACCTGATCGACCCGGCGCAGCGGCGCAACGGGCGTCGCCCGCCCGAGGAAGATAACGCCCCCTTCGATCCCGAGTCATTGCCAGAAGGCGTTCCGCCCAATGCGCCGCCTGCGGCAAATGACGATTTCCTCAACCGCGCCACCGGACGGCGTGAGAATGAAAATGCACAAGGCGTAAATGTTGCCCGGCCCCGGGCCACACCCACGCCCCGCCCTCCGGTCGTCACGATTCCCTGAACCGTCTGGCGATAATCCCGCTCGCATACGGCACCATCAAGATCGCATACGGCACTACCAAGATCGTCACCCCGGCGAAGGCCGGGGTCCATTTCTCGTCACAAAACGCCGTTTCAGGGGCAAAATGGATGCTCAAACAAGTTCAGCATGACGGAGTGAAGGGATTACGTTGCCGAACGGGGTAGACGCGGGATAAATGCTGAACCTTTTCAGACACTCATGCGTTGTCTTTCCGATGGCAGCCCCGCCAATGGTGTTGGGGCTTTGCCAATAGGAGATTGGCCATGGGCTTGTCGAAATGGGCCGTCGCGGGTGCGGCGGGATATGGAATGTGGCGCTTTGCAAATCGCAAACAGGAAGAGCACGCTCCTGCTGCCTTTGCCGAAGGAGAAGGTGCCAACGGCAATTTCTCGAAAGTGCGCTCTGCCGGGGTTGAGGGCATGCGCTCCAACCCTGAGCGTTGGGACAAGGTCGACGAGGCTTCGGACGAAAGCTTCCCGGCCAGCGATCCGCCCTCAAATTACTGAAGCATCAGCCAACCGGCATATTGTCGATCAGACGCGCTGCACCGATCCGTGCGGCGACGAGGAGGCGGGCCCTGCGTCCATCCAATGCGCGCCCGCCCCATTCGTAAAGCGTTTCAAGCGTGTCTGCATCGCGCAAATCGCCATAATCGACGGATGTGAAACCGGCGGCGAGAATTTCGGCTTTCATCGTATCGAGGCTTTGCTCAAGCTCCGCACCGCCTTCGATGGCAGCAATCGCGCGGCGCATTGCCGCTGACATCTGCGTGGCCTGATCGCGTTCCTGCGCGGTCAGGTATTGGTTGCGGCTGCTCATGGCGAGGCCACTGGCCTCGCGCACGGTCTCCACGCCGATGATATTATCCGCATAGGGCTGCGTCAGATCCAGATCGCGCGCCATGCGGCGGATCACGGCCAGTTGCTGCCAGTCCTTTTCCCCAAACAGTGCCACATCGGGCCGCACCTGGTTAAACAGCTTGCAAACCACCGTGGCCACGCCATCGAAATGGCCGGGCCGCGAAGCCCCGCAGGCCACATCGCTCACGCCTGAAACGCTGATGTTCGTGGCATAGCCTTGCGGGTACATCTGATCCACCGTCGGCGCCCACAGCACAGCCACGCCCTCGGCCTCCAGCAGCGCCGCATCAGCGGCCATGCGGCGCGGATAGGCGTCCAGATCCTCGGTCGGGCCGAACTGGCGCGGGTTGACGAAGATCGAAGCGACCACGTGGTCTGCCCGCACGCGCGCTTCACGCACCAGCGTCAGATGGCCTTCATGCAACGCACCCATAGTGGGCACAAAGGCAATAGTTTTTCCCCCGATTTTAAGCGCATCGACCGCCTTGCGCAGGTCTTCCAGCCGGTTGATCGTTTGCACCTTGGCACCCTCTCCAGTAAGTCGGGACTTGTGGGCGATAGGGGGGCAGGCGGCCTCTCGCAAGCCTGCCAGACGTATCATACCAAGAGAGAGCACCCCCTGTGTCCACTGGCCCGCATCGCATCGTCTTCGCCAATGAAAAGGGCGGAACCGGCAAATCGACCACGGCGGTCCATGTCGCCATTGCGCTGGCCTGTCAGGGTGCGCGGGTGGCGGCGATCGATCTCGATGCCCGCCAGCGCACGATGCACCGCTATTTCGAAAACCGCGCCGAGACCATGCGCCGCCGCGCCATTTCGCTGCCAACCGCCACGTTTGAGGTCTATTCGGGCGACAGCATCGAGGAACTCGATGCGATGACCGCGCGGCTATCGGAATCGCATGATTTCATCGTGTTCGACACGCCCGGCCGCGATGATCCGCTCGCCCGCCACGTCGCCACCCGCGCCGATACGCTGGTGACGCCGCTGAACGACAGCTTCGTCGATTTCGACCTGATCGGGCAAGTGGACGCCGAGACCTTCAAGGTCCGCCGCCTGTCGTTCTACGCCGAACTGATCTGGGAAGCGCGCAAGAAGCGGGCGATGGCGACCATCAAAGATTCGCGCCGGGAGATGGACTGGGTCGTCGTGCGCAACCGCACCGGCTTTACCGAAGCGCGCAACCAGAAGCGCATCGATACTGCGCTGACCGAACTGTCCAAGCGTGTCGGCTTCCGCGTGGCGAGCGGCCTTTCGGAGCGCGTTATCTACCGCGAATTGTTCCCCAGTGGTCTGACTTTGCTGGATAAAGGCCACCTGGGTGAACTGGGCACCAGCCACCTTGTGGCCCGTCAGGAACTGCGCACATTGGTGGGCGGATTGAACCTTCCGCCCGTTGTTTCCGGGCCAAATCCTGAACTGCACCTAGATGCACCTAGCAGCACCAAGACCGCACTTGAGAGCGCCGCCTGATGATCAAACTGCTCACACTGGTGGCCTTGGCGAGCCTTGCCTGCAAGCTGCTCACCGGGCGCTGGCCGTGGGAACTGTTGCAGGGCAATCCGCGTGACCGGAACGAAAAGAAGGCGCGCAATCTGCTCGGCCTGAAAGCCGATGCCGGGTATGAAGAGGTGATCGAAGCGCACCGCCGCCTGATCCAGCAAGTCCACCCCGACCGCGGCGGCACGAACGAAGCCGTCCACGAAGCCAACGCCGCGCGTGACCTGCTGCTGGCCCGCCTGTCGGACCGGCGCGGGTCCTGAACAAGAATGACGGGGCACCGCTTCCACCCCTCGATCCTGCGCGAATACGATATTCGCGGGGTGTTCGGGGAAACGCTTTCAGTCGATGATGCCCATGCCGTGGGGCGCAGCTTTGGCACGGTGGTGCGGCAGCGCGGCGGCACACGTGTGGCCGTGGGCTATGACGGGCGGATCAGCTCACCCGTGCTGGAACACGCGTTGATTCAAGGGCTTATGGCCAGCGGCGTGGATGTGGTGCGGATCGGGCTGGGGCCAAGCCCGATGCTCTATTTTGCCGCAACCCCGGCAGCAGGGGCGTTAATTCCAGAGGTTCAGGGCGGCATTCACGTAACCGGCAGCCACAATCCCGCCAATCACAATGGCTTCAAGATGGTACTTGAAGGGGCCCCGTTCTTTGGGACCGACATAGTGGATCTCGGGCGCATCGCCGATGAAGCCGCGTGGGTCAGCGGCCCCGGAAGCGTCACTGAAAGTAGCGTCACCGACGCTTATGTCGCGTGCCTGCTCGGCGCGCTCGATGGGATCGATGCCAAGATTTTGGACGGATTGCGCATCGGCTGGGATGCCGGCAATGGCGCGGCCGGCCCGATCGTGGAGGCGCTCACCGCGCGGCTCGGCGGCACCCATGTCCTTCTTCATACGCGTGTGGACGGCCATTTTCCCAACCATCATCCTGATCCGACTGTGGAAGCCAATCTCACTGATCTGCGCGCCGCTGTCGTGGCGCATCACCTCGACTTCGGAGTAGCATTCGACGGTGATGGCGATCGGATCGGAGCGGTCGACAGCAAGGGCCGGGTGATCTGGGGCGATGAACTGTTGGCGATTTTCGCGCAGGACGTGCTGAGAGACCGGCCAAACGCCACGATTATCGCCGATGTGAAGGCCAGTTCCACGCTGTTTGCCCGCATTGCCGAGCTGGGCGGTAAGCCGCTGATGTGGAAAACCGGACATTCGCCGATAAAGTCCAAAATGAAGGAGACAGGTGCGCCATTGGCGGGGGAAATGAGCGGGCACATGTTCTTTGCCGACCGCTATTTCGGTTTTGACGACGCACTTTACGCCGCCGTCCGCCTGATCGCCGCCCTTGTCCGAATCGGAACGAGCCTGACCGCGCTGCGCGATGCCATGCCCGAGCGCGTGGCAACGCCCGAATTGCGCTTTCAGGTGGATGAGGCGCGCAAGTTTGCTGCTGTGGATGAAGTGCTGGCCCACCTGATCACCGATGGGGTTGCGGTAAATCAGACCGATGGCGTGCGCGTGGACAGACCTGACGGCTGGTGGCTGCTGCGCGCATCCAACACGCAGGACGTGCTGGTGGTGCGCGCCGAAAGCCGCAGCGATGAAGGGCTTGCGCGCCTGCTGGCAGAAGTGGACGCGCGGTTGGCCGCTGTGGGGCTTTCCCGCGGCTGAACCGCCGCTTTGCGCTTGCCAAATCGCCGCCCGCTGACGCATCACCCGTTGCGTAAAGACGGGAAGACGAATGCTCATCGGAATCGATCTGGGGACCACCAACAGCGCGGTCGCCCTGTGGCAGAACAGCGAAAATGGTGGTGAGGCCGTGTTGGTGCCCAATGCGCTGGGCGGCCTGCTGACGCCCTCTGCCGTATCGGTCCTGCCCGATGGCAACACCTTGGTCGGTGCCGCCGCGCTGGAGCGGATGGCGATGAAGGACGGGGCGACGGCGACCAGCTTCAAGCGGTTGATGGGCACCGACCGCAAGCTGAAGCTGGGCCGCAAGGAGTTTTCTGCCGAGGAGCTTTCCGCGCTGGTGCTGATGTCCCTGCGCGATGATGTGACTGCGCATACCGGCACCTGTCCGACCGAGGCGGTGATCACGGTGCCCGCCTATTTCAACGACCGGCAGCGCAAGGCCACGCGCCGTGCAGGCGAACTGGCGGGGCTGACCGTGCGCCGTCTGATCAACGAGCCAACCGCCGCTGCCCTTGCCTTTGGCCTGCAGGACAAGGAAGAGCGTGAGCCGTTTCTGGTGTTCGATCTGGGCGGGGGCACGTTTGACGTGTCGATCGTCGAAATGTTCGAAGGCATCGTCGAGGTCCGCGCCTCGGCAGGCGACAACCGGCTGGGCGGCGATGATTTCAACAGCGCCATTGCCACGGCGGTGCGCGGGCGGCTCGATCCCGATGGCCTTCTGGGCAAGATCGACGAACGCCGGACCGAAGCGCTGCTGTTGCAAGCAGCAGAGCGCACCAAGCGTGCGCTGAGCGATGCGCAGGAGGCCGAATTTGCGCTGACGGTGGATGGCACGCGGCTTTCCACCACGGTCACCGCCAGCGAGTTTGAGGCGCAGGCCGAAGGGCTGATCAAGCGGCTGCGCGATCCGGTGGTGCGGGCGCTGCGCGACAGCCAGATCGATGCGGCATCTTTGAGCGAAGTGGTGCTGGTGGGCGGGGCCACGCGCATGCCGCTGGTGCGCAAGGCGATTACGCGGCTGTTCGGGCGCTTTCCCAATTCCACGATCCATCCCGATCATGCGGTGGCACTGGGCGCAGCCATTCAGGGCGGGCTGATTGCGCGCGATGGGGGCCTTGAGGAAATCCGCATCACCGATGTGTGCCCGTTCACGCTGGGCATCGAAACGGCGGAGCATTCGACCCGGGGCACGGTGCAGGAAGGGCTGTTTTCTCCGATTATCGAGCGCAATACGCCGGTGCCGGTCAGCCGGTCGGGCGTCTACAGCACGATGGGTGAAAAGCAGAAGCAGATCACGGTCAGGATCTATCAGGGCGAAGCGCGCGAGGTTTCGGGCAACGTCTTTCTGGGCGAGCTGAAAGTGCCGGTGCCGCCGCGCCCGGCAGGCGAAGTGGCCATTGATGTGCGCTTTTCCTATGACAGTTCGGGACTGCTGGAAGTCGACGTGGAAGTACCGCTGACCGGCACGAAGCACAATCTGATGATCATCGACGAGGAAGACCGCAAGGCCGCCAAGGATCTGGACGCGCGGCGCAAGGCCTTGGCCGCGCTGAAGCACCACCCTCGCGAGGAGGCCACCAACCAGATGCTGCTGGCCCGCGCAGAGCGGTGTTACGAGGAGTTTCTGGGCGATGTGCGCGCGGTGGTGGGTGACCGCACCAGCCAGTTCGTGGCCGCGCTCGACAGCCAGGACCCGCGCCGCATTGCCGATGCCGCCGCCGATCTTTCCGGCCTGCTCGACATGCTCGAAGCCCATCCGCCGCTGTGACGCCGTGATGCCAGCGCAATGACCCCCTCTCAGGCCTGGACCGTCCTGAAGATCGCCAAGACGCCCGATGTGGCGGCAATCCGGCGCGCCTATGCCGAACGGCTGAAGGCGATGGACATCGACCGCGATGTGGATGGCTATGCCCGCCTGCGCGAAGCCCGCGACGCGGCGCTGCGCTGGGCGCGGATGCAGGCCAAGCCGGAGGCAGAGGAAGAGTTCGATCCCTTCGCCGGGATAACGCCGCTGGATGAAGAGGGCCCCGGCGCAGAGGCAGACGCCCACCCGGAAGCGGCACCGGAACCCGAAGCCTCAAGCTGGCTCTATGCGGCTCCGGCGGCAAGCGGCGAGGCCGATCCCAGCTTGACGACACGGCTATCCGGCGCAGCGCCCAAGCTGGACGTCACCACCGGCTTTTCGGCAGCGCAGGCCCCGGCGCAGCAAGCGATTGCCGTGGCGCGCGATCCCTTTACGCGGCCCGTGCTGCTGGGGCTTGAGGCTACCTCCGATGCGGTCATGCCCGCATGGGCGCACGAACAGGCGCTCTATCGCCTGTTGTTGACCGATCTTCCCGAACAGGATGACGGCCAAGACGATCTGCCCCCGTTGCAGGGCTGGGAAGAGGCGATGGCGCTGGGCCATCTGAAAGCGGTGCTGCGCCACGCCGAGACCGCCAGCGTGACCGCCTTTGACGAGATCGATAACTGGCTGGCCCGCATTCTGGCCGATGCCTGGCCCCGGTCAGCCCCGCTGCTGGAACCGGCGGCGGCGGTGTTTGGCTGGGAAAGCGAGCGCGGGCAGGTTTCCGAACGGCCCGCCGTCGCGTTCCTCAATGCGCGCCTTCGGGGCTTGCGGTTCCGTGAAAAGGTGCAAGACCCCCAGCACCCGCTGCACAAGGCATGGGCGGAACTGACCAAGCCTGCGCAGCAAGGCAGCCGCAAGGGCTGGTTCGTGAAGCGCGCGGACGTGGTGCAATTGCTCGATGGCGTGCGCAAGAACTTCCCTGAACTGGAGCACCATTTCGATCCGTGGCGCGTGGCGCTGTGGGACAAGCCCGAGGGGGACGACGTTGGCACCGGCTGGTTCAGCAAGGGGCGGCTGTGGCTGTTTGGCGCGATCATCCTGATCCAGATCCTGCGCTTTGCCTTTGCCGACCGCGCGCCCGATACATCGGCCCCGCCGCCGCCCGTCACGCTGTCTGCCGCCGAAATTGCGCAAGATGGCAAGATCATTGGCGATGCCATCGCGGCGATCTTTGGCCCGGAAATCACGCTGGAGGGCCTCAAATCCTTGCAGCCAGACCTGGCCGCGCTGTTCAGCGCCAACCGCACCATCGCGCGCAGCGATGGCAGCGACGAGGCGGCCTATCGCGCCAAGGTACACGATCTGGTGCGCGAGCGGATGTATATGACCGCGCTGGTGGAAAAGGGCCCACTGCTGGCCGATGTGCAGCGCCTGCGCGCCGATCTCTATCGCGCCGCGCGCAAGGCAGGCGCGGCGCAATGCATGGCCTTTATCCGCACGCGCCGCCTCGATCGGCAAGTCGTGGTGCCCGATGCGGTGCTGTCTGCCGAGCGGAAGCTGGCCGTGCGCATGCTCGATGCCCACCAGCTTGGCCCGCCGCAGCGCATTGCACCGGGTAATGCCAAAGTGCCCGGCGAGCTGGTGGAAAAGGTCATCACGCTGACCGGCATCCCTGATGAACGCGTGCGCAAGGCGATGAACGGCAAGGGATCGGACGCCGATCAGTGCGCGGTGACCATCGCGCTGATCGATGCAACGCTGGGCTGGAAGGGCAAGGAGCGCGAGGGCATCCTTTCGGTTCTGTGAGCGCGCGCCTACATAGGGGGTGATGAGTTCGCAACCCGCCCGTTTAATGACACGTCATGCTGAACTTGTTTCAGCATCCATCTTGCGGTTCAGAGCGGGTGCCCGTGCGGCGAAATGGACCCTGAAACAAGTTCAGGGTGACGGTGATTGTTTGGATACGCCGTGGCCTTGTGGGGCCGCGCCATGACCCTCCCTCCCTCGATCACCCAATGGTTCACCGCGCGGGGATGGCGTGTGCGGCGGCATCAGATGGAGATGCTGGAGGCCGCGCGTGCAGGCGATCATGCGCTGCTGGTGGCCGATACTGGCGCGGGCAAGACGCTGGCGGGGTTCATGCCGACGCTGGCGGATTTTGCGGGTGATGATCCGCCGGGGGATGGGCTGCACACGCTTTATGTCTCCCCGCTGAAGGCGCTGGCGCATGACGTGCAGCGCAATCTGTTGACGCCGGTGGACGAGATCGGGCTGAATATCCGCATCGAGACGCGCAGTGGCGATACGCCGTCTGACCGCAAGGCGCGGCAGCGGGTGAGGCCCCCGCATGTGCTGCTGACGACGCCGGAATCGCTGTCGCTGCTGCTCAGTTATCCCGAAAGCGCGACGATATTTGCAGGGCTGAAGCGGGTGATCGTGGACGAGGTGCATGCATTCGCCACGAGCAAGCGCGGGGATCTGCTGGCGCTGTCGCTGGCGCGGTTGCAGGCGCTGGCGCCCGGTATGCGCCGCGCCGCGCTTTCGGCCACAGTGGCCGATCCGCAAGACTTTTGCGCGTGGCTCGCGCCCGATGGCGATGCGGCTGCGGTGCGGTTGGTGGAGGGGGAGGAAGGCGCGAAGCCCGAGCTTTCGATCCTGCACCCCGAAGACCAGCGCGTGCCGTGGGGCGGGCATGCAGCGGCCTGGGCCGTGCCGCAGCTTTACGATGAAATCCGGCGCAACAACACCACGCTGATTTTCACCAACACGCGGTTTCTGGCCGAATATATCTTCCAACTGCTGTGGGACGTTAACGACGACAAACTGCCCATCGGCATCCACCATGGGTCGCTGTCCAAAGAGGCGCGGCGCAAGGTGGAAGGGGCGATGGCGCGCGGCGAATTGCGCGCGCTGGTCTGCACCGCCAGCCTGGATCTGGGCGTGGACTGGGGCGACGTTGATCTGGTGGTGCAGATGGGCGCGCCCAAGGGATCGTCGCGCCTGCTTCAGCGGATCGGGCGGGCCAATCACCGGCTCGATTGCCCCAGCCGCGCGCTGCTGGCCCCCGGCAACCGGTTCGAATTTCTGGAGGCCTTTGCCGCGCAGGAAGCGGTGCATGAAGGCAAGCGCGATGGCGAGGAGTTTCGCGCAGGCGGGCTGGACGTGCTGGCGCAGCATGTGATGGCCACGGCCTGTGCGGGGCCGTTTGACGAAGGAGCGCTGCTAGCCGAAGTGCAATCGGCGCACCCCTATCGCTGGATCGATCAGGCGCAGTGGACGCGGGTTTTGGAATTCGTGGCGACCGGCGGATATGCGCTGCGCGCCTATGACCGGTTCAAGCGGATCGTGCGCGACAAGCAGGGCACTTGGCGGCTGACTCACCCCGAACATGCCGCGCGGTTCCGGTTGAATGCGGGGATCATCGTCGATTCCGAAATGCTGGAAGTGCGGTTCAGGAACGGGCGTTCACTGGGCAAGGTCGAGGAGAGTTTCGGGGCGACGCTCTCGCCCGGCGATACGATCCGCTTTGCCGGCATGGACCTTGAGGTTGAAGGCGTGCGCGATCTGGAACTGATCGTGCGCGCAGCCAAGAAGCCGGGGCAGATCCCCAGCTACATGGGCGCGCGGCTGCCGCTGACCACGCACCTTTCGGACCGGGTGCGCGGGCTGCTGGTGGACCGGGCCGGGTGGGCTCGGTTTCCCGATGACGTGCGCGAATGGCTGGAAATGCAGGATTGGCGCAGCAAGTTGCCGGGGCCGGGGATGCTGCTGGCAGAGAGCTTTCCGCATCAGAACAAGCACTACACGGTGTACTACACGTTCGAAGGGTGGAACGCGAACCAGTCGCTCGGCATGCTGATCACGCGGCGCATGAACGAGCGTGGGCTGATGCCGCTCGGGTTCGTGGCCAATGACTATTCGCTGGGCGTGTGGGGGGCGCGGCCAGTGGCGGACCCGGCGCCGCTACTGTCTCCTGATATCTTGGCACATGAATTTGTGGACTGGGTGCAGGAATCGCACCTGCTTCGTCGCGCGTTTCGCGAAGTGGCGGTGATTTCCGGGCTGGTGGAGCGGCAGCATCCCGGCAAACGCAAATCGGGCAAGCAGGTGACGTTCTCCACCGACCTGATCTATGACGTGCTGCGCAAGTATGAGCCTGATCACCTGCTGATCGAGGCGGCCTGGGCCGATGCACGGGCGCGGATGACCGATGTGGGGCGGCTGGGCGACCTGCTGGACCGCGCGGCGGGGCAGCTGGTGCATGTCGAATTGGACCGCGTCAGCCCGCTGGCCGTGCCGGTGCTGGTGATGATTGGGCGCGAGGCGACCCCTTCGGGCGCGGCGGATGATGAGTTGCTAATGGAAGCAGAGTCGCTGGCGGCGGCGGCGATGCGGGCGGATTGACTTCAGCCAATATCCCGTTCGTGTCGAGCGAAGTCGAGACACCGCGCAATGTGTCTCGACTTCGCTCGACACGAACGGGTCAAGATTCAAATTTGATCGTTAATTCGTTTCCCGCGCAAGCCGGTCAGCCAGTTCGGCAATCTCCGATGGTTCCAGCAACCACGTGCGCGTGGCGCGGCCTTCGCGGTGGATCGGTTTGGTCAGCAGCACGCGCGCATTGTCGCGCGCGTGCGGTTTGTAGAGGCCGTAGTGCAGCGCGCAATCGCGCACCGTGCCGATGATCGGCGCGCGGCCTTCAAGGTCGATCATCGTGGCGGGCTGGTCCCACGGGATTTCGTCGGTGAACGCCACGATCATTCCTTGCTTACGGCACCGGCCCGCTTCCCCGGCCCGGCCACCCATAGAATACACTGTCGGGTGGCCGGGCCGGGGGAGCGGGCCGGTGCCGCAGTCCTCAGACGTCCAGGTTCGCCACGTTCAAAGCGTTTTCCTGAATGAATTCGCGGCGCGGTTCGACGATGTCGCCCATCAAGCGGGTGAAGATTTCATCCGTGATGTCGGCGTCTTCAACTTTGACCTGCAGCAGCGAGCGGATGTCCGGGTTCAGCGTGGTTTCCCACAGCTGATCGGCGTTCATTTCGCCCAAGCCCTTGTAGCGCTGGATTGACAGGCCCTTGCGGCCACCGGCGAAAACCGCGTCGAGCAGTTCGGACGGGCGCGTGATCGCGTCCTTGACCCGGGCGGCGGGGGCTGCGGGGGCGGCGTCTTCCTCACCCTCACCTTCTGAGGCGACGACGGCGGCTTCTGGTTCGGCCGCTGCGGCACTGCCGCGCACCAGCCGTGCCATCCCGGCATAGACATCAGCGTTTTCCGCCGCCAGCTTGGCCATTTTGCGCGCCTCAGCGCTCATCAGGAAGCCGGCTTCGATCATGTGGTGATCGGTCACGCCGCGCCACAGGCGCTTGACGTGATAGCCGCCCTCTTCGGACACTTCCACGCTCCAGCGCGCTTCGAGATCGCCCCGGCCCAGCCAGTCTGCCGCGCGGGCCAGTGCGGCATCGCGCTCGGCTGCGGGCATGGCCAGTTCCAATGCACCCGCCAGCGCCAGCGATTCGATAATCGAAGGGTTATAGCGGCGCGGCACGAAGGCCATCAGATTGCGCAGGCGCAGCGCGTGTTCGACCAGCGCTTCAAGATCTGGCCCGCTGCGCGCGCCGCCGCTGGTTTCCAGCACGCGGCCCGCAAGGCCCGCTTCGACCAGATAGCGATCAAGCGCGGCGTTGTCCTTGAGGTAGACTTCGCTGCGGCCCTTGGCGACTTTGTAAAGCGGGGGCTGCGCGATGAAGAGATGCCCGGCCTTGATGATTTCAGGCATCTGGCGGTGGAAGAACGTGAGCAGCAGCGTGCGGATGTGCGCGCCGTCAACGTCTGCGTCGGTCATGATCACGATCTTGTGATAGCGCAGCTTTTCAATGTTGAATTCATCACGCAGACCAGTGCCCATCGCCTGAATCAGCGTGCCCACTTCCTTGGAAGAGATGATCCGGTCAAACCGGGCGCGTTCCACGTTCAGGATCTTGCCCTTGAGCGGCAGAATCGCCTGCGTCTTGCGGTCACGGCCCTGCTTGGCGCTGCCACCTGCCGAATCACCCTCGACCAGGAACAGTTCGCACTTGGCAGGATCACGTTCCTGACAGTCAGCCAATTTGCCGGGGAGCGAGGCGATATCCATCGCGCCCTTGCGCCGGGTCAATTCACGTGCACGCTTGGCCGCTTCGCGCGCGGCGGCGGCATCGATGACCTTCTGGATGATCGACTTGGCGTGGCCAGGGTTTTCCTCAAGCCATTCGGCCATCTTGTCGGCCATCAGGCTTTCCAGCGGCTGGCGCACTTCGGAGGAGACCAGTTTGTCCTTGGTCTGCGACGAAAACTTGGGATCAGGCAGCTTGACCGAGACGATGGCGGTAAGGCCTTCGCGCATGTCATCGCCGGTGAGCGAGACCTTTTCCTTCTTCAGCATCCCCGACCGTTCGGCATAGCCGTTCAGAGTGCGGGTGAGCGCAGCGCGGAAGGCCGCCAAGTGCGTGCCGCCATCGCGCTGCGGGATGTTGTTGGTGAAGCACAGCACGTTTTCGTAGTAGCTGTCGTTCCATTCGAGCGCGACTTCGATGCCCACGCCATCACGATCGGCCGAAATCGCCACCGGCTCAGGCATCAGGGGCTGCTTGTTGCGATCGAGGTATTTCACGAAGGCCGCAATGCCGCCGACGTAATAGAGGTCGTGCTCCTTGACCTCCTCATGCCGCTTGTCGCGCAGCAGGATGCGCACGCCCGAGTTCAGGAACGCCAGTTCGCGGTAGCGATGCTCCAGCTTGTCAAAATCAAACTCCAGCACGTTCTTGAACGTGTCATGGCTGGCCTGAAAGGTGACGCGCGTGCCCTTCTTGACGCCGCCTTTGCCATCATCGGGCGCAGGGCCGCGCACGATCAGCGGCGACACGGCATCGCCATGCGCAAACTTCATCCAGTGTTCCTGCCCATCACGCCAGATCGTAAGCTCCAGCCATTCGGACAGGGCATTGACCACCGAAACGCCGACGCCGTGCAGACCGCCCGACACCTTGTAGGCGTTGTCATCGGAGGTATTCTCAAACTTACCGCCCGCGTGGAGCTGGGTCATGATCACTTCGGCGGCAGAAACGCCCTCTTCGGCATGGATGCCGGTGGGAATGCCGCGCCCGTTATCCTCGACCGAAACCGAACCATCGGGGTTCAGTTCGATCAGGACCAGATCGCAGTGCCCCGCCAGCGCTTCGTCAATCGCGTTGTCCGAAACTTCGAACACCATGTGGTGCAGGCCCGATCCATCATCGGTATCACCGATGTACATGCCGGGGCGTTTGCGCACGGCATCGAGCCCTTTGAGAACCTTGATGGAATCGGCGCCATATTCGTTGGCGTTGGGGATGTTTTCATTCGTACTGGCCATCATTTGCACATAGGCACGAAAGGGCAAAAACCCAAGCGAATCCGGCCCGTTTTGCACAGCGACGGGCGCAATATAATCCATCGTGGAGAAGGCCGGATTAGCAGCGCCGAACAAGGCGCTTTGAAGCCCTGCCGAAACGTGGTGAATTGTGCGCAGACTGGCCCTTGATGGCCACCAGATCCGGGGCTCTTTCATGAACGTTATGCGCGCATCGACCTTCGTTGCCACTATGTTGACCACCACACTTCTGGCCACTTCAGCACTGGCCCAGCAAGCGCCGCTGCGCCCCGATCAGCAGGCCTATCGCGCGCTGCTGAAAGAGATGGTGGAAACCGATACCTCGATCACCACGGGCAGTTGCACGGCTCTGGCCGAGAAGATCGAAGGCCATTTGCGCAGCGCAGGGTTCACCAGCGCCGAGATCCACCGCTTTGCCGTGCCCGAATTTCCGAAGGAAGGCGGCATTGTCGCCATTCTGCCCGGCAGTTCGAAGAAGGCCAAACCGATCCTCCTGCTCGGCCACCTCGATGTCGTCGTCGCCAAGCGTGAGGATTGGACCCGCGATCCTTATGCCTTCATCGAAGAGGGCGGCTATTTCTATGGGCGCGGCGTGGCCGATATGAAGGCGATGGACGCAACATGGGTCGATATGCTGATGCGCTGGCGCAAGGCGGGCAAAGTGCCCAAGCGCACGATCAAGCTGGCGCTGACCTGCGGCGAGGAAACCAGCACCGCGTTCAACGGGGCCGATTGGCTGGCCAAGAACCGCCGCGAGCTGATCGATGCCGAATTCGCGCTGAACGAAGGCGGTTCGGGCCGCACCGACAAGCCATTGGAAGAAGGGGGCCGCGTTGTCGTCCAGACGATCCATGTGGGCGAAAAGACTCCGGTCAATTACCGGATCGAGGCCACGAACCCCGGTGGGCACAGCTCCACCCCGGTCAAGGAAAACGCGATCTACGAACTGGCCGATGCCGTGGCACGCATTCGTGATTTCGATTTCCCGCTGATGCTGAACGACACGACGCGCGCCTACTTCTCAAAGGCCGGTGCCGCGCGCAGCGATGCCATGGGCAAGGCCATGGTCGCCATCGCGGCCAACCCGGCAGACAGCCAAGCTGAGGCGCTGCTCAATACTGACCGCGCGTTCCATTCGATGCTGCGCACCACGTGCGTTGCCACGCTGCTCGATGGCGGCCACGCCAACAACGCACTGCCCCAGCGCGCCGGGGCCAACATCAACTGCCGCATCTTCCCCGGCGTTTCGGCTGAAGACGTGCGCAAGACGCTGGAAACGGTGATCGCCGATCCGAAAATGACTGTGGTCCGCACTGACAATCGCGGCCCCGATGCCAAGGCACCGCCGCTGAACCCGGCGATCATTGGCCCTGCAGAAAAGCTGGTCGCCAAATACTATCCCGGCGTGCCGATGGTGCCGGTCATGTCCACTGGTGCCACCGACGGCGTCTTCCTCTCCGCAGTCGGCATCCCCAGCTATGGCCCGCCCGGCTTCTTCGGCAACCCCGATGGCAATGGCGTACACGGTTTGAACGAGCGGGTTTCGATCCAGTCGGTGTTTACCGGGCGTGATCTGCTGACAGAGTTGGTCACGGCTTACGCCTTTTGATCAGGTTGTGGAAACTGCCCGCCGTTCCCCCTTGACGGGAAGGGGGCGGCGGTGTTCCTTACGGTCATGCGTAACACAGAAGTCATGCGGCTAAGCCATGACTGTCCTTGCCGGGGCGAACATGCCTCGATGTGCAGGGACCGGAACGGGACGTGCTTCATAAGGCGCTGATAGAGCAGGCGGCTTCGGCCAGGCCTAATTGCGGCGACAGCGCCGCGTTTAACGATGTTTTGCATAATGACCGGCATCTGGCCAATTGCCCCGCGCTGGTCCTGAACGCCGATTATACCCCGCTCAGCTACTATCCGCTCAGCTTGTGGCCGTGGCAGACCGCGATCAAGGCAGTGTTCCTTGAACGGGTGGACATTATCGAGACTTATGACCGCGAGGTGCACAGCGCGAGCTTTGGCATGAAGCTGCCCTCGGTCATCGCGCTGCGCCAATATGTGCGGCCCAGCGAATATCCGGCTTTCACGCGCTTCAACCTGTTCCTGCGCGATGGCTTTCAATGTCAGTATTGCGGCACGAACGAGAACCTGACCTTTGACCACATCGTGCCGCGCCGTCTGGGCGGGCGCACGTCGTGGGAAAACGTCGCCGCTGCCTGCGCACCGTGCAACCTGAAGAAGGGTGGGCGCACCCCGGAACAGGCCCGCATGCGCCTGATGAACCGTGCCATCCGCCCCACGACCTGGCAATTGCAAGACCGCGGCCGCGCCTTTCCGCCCAACTATCTGCACGAGACGTGGCGGGACTGGCTTTACTGGGATGTTGAACTGGAGAGCTGAGGCTTCTTCGCTGGAGCCAAATCAAATTCCTTCCCGTTCGTGTCGAGCGAAGTCGAGACACCCCGCAATGTGTCTCGACTTCGCTCGACACGAACGGGAGGTTGGATCAGCTTGGAGAAATCTTGAACTAAGTCTTCCGCTCCAGCAGCGACGCCCCCTTCAGGAACAGCAGCAGCACCACAACAGCCACCGCAGAGGCGATGACCAGCGGCATGGCCGGAAGCTGCACCGCCGCGCCCGGTCCGCTGAACCGCTCCAGCGCTTGCGCATAGACCGGCGGACCGATGATCTGCGCGATGCTGCCGATGGACTGCACCGCGCCCTGCAATTCGCCCTGGCTGCGCGCATCCACCGCGCGGCTGTTGAACGCCAGGATCGGTGATTGCACGAAGCCTTGCAGCGATCCCACCGCAATCGCCACGTAGACCTGCCATGTTTCCACTGCGAGCATGTAAAGCACAGTCGAGAGGCAAACCCCCGCCACGCCCAGCATGACCGCGCGCCGCTCCCCCAGCTTGGGCAGGAACAGCCGCAGCGCCAGCCCTTGCACCAGCGCACTGCCAAGGCCGACCATCGCCAGCGCCAGCCCCACTTGCGCGGTGTCAAATCCATAGGCCGCGATGGCGAAATAGGGCCAGATCGCAGGGTAGACGATATGCGCCAGCTGCCACATGCCCAGCGCCGCCACGAACCACAGCACGGTCGGGCTTTGCCCTTTCAGCACCTGCAACGCGGCAAAAGCGTTGGCCCTGCGCCAGTCGAACGGCCTGCGATTTTCAGGCGTCAGCGATTCCTGCAGGAAGAAGTATCCGAATGCCGCATTGGCCAGCGCCAGACCCGCAGCGGTGTAGAACGGCAGACGCGCGTCAATCGATCCCAGCAATCCGCCCAGCGCTGGCCCCACGACAAAGCCGATGCCGAAGGCCAGCCCCATCGTGCCAAAGGCAGCGGCGCGCTTTTCGGGCGGGGTGACATCGGCGATATAGGCATAGGCGGCAGAGAAGCTGGCACCGGTAATGCCTGCCAGCAGCCGCCCAGCTATCAGCCAGCCGAAGTTTGGAGCCAAAGCCTGCAGCAGGTAATTCAGCCCCAGCATCAGCACGGCGGCCAGCAGCACCGGCCTGCGTCCGAACCGGTCCGACAGGTTGCCAATCACCGGCGCAAAGGCAAACTGCATCACCGCATAGCCCGCCCCCAGCCACCCGGCATAGCCCGCTGCGGTGCTGATATCGACGCGGGTCAGGTCCATGATCAGGCCTGGCAGCACTGGCGAGACGATGCCGAAGCCGAGCATGTCGATCAGCACGATCGCAAAGACGACCAAGAAGGACGTGCCCGATGATCCCCCGCCCCGTGCCATCGCCATCAGCGCCGGGTCAGCGCGGCTTCGCTTTCAGCCATCAGTTGCGCGATGATTTCGGCCACCGGCTCTTCCTTGTTCACCATGCCGACCGATTGCCCGGCCATGACCGAGCCGCGCTCCACATCGCCATCGATCACCGCACGGCGCAGTGCGCCTGCCCAGAAATGCTCGATCTCAAGCTGCGCCTCGCCCATGTCGATCAGGCCTTCGTCCAGCCGCTTGGCCACTTCAACCTGCTTGGCGGTAAATTCCTCGGTGCCCTTGTTCTTCAGCGCGCGCACCGGGATCACCGGCAGGCGCGGATCGACCTGCACGCTGGCAATGGCATCGCGCGCATTGCCACGGAAGAACGCGGCCTTGAACGCCGGGTGCGCGATGGATTCGGTGGCGCAGGCAAAGCGCGTGCCGAGCTGCACGCCGCTTGCGCCCATTTCCAGATAGCTCGCGATCATCTCGCCTCGGCCAATGCCGCCTGCCACAAACACCACGTGATCTTCGGCCAGCGCAGGCAGGAATTCCTGCGCCAGCACCGATGTGGACACCGGGCCGATGTGGCCGCCCGCTTCCGAACCTTCGATCACCAGCGCGTCAGCGCCAGACCGCAGCAGTTTCTTGGCCAACGCCAGCGTGGGAGCAAAGACCAGCACTTTTGCGCCAAACGCCTTGATCGCCTCGACACTGCCCTTGGGCGGAATGCCACCGGCCAGCACCACATGGCCGACCTTGTGCTTTGCGCAGACGGCAATCAGATCGAACAGCGCGGGGTGCATGGTGATCAGATTCACGCCAAACGGCTTGTCAGTCAGCGCCTTGGTTGCGGTAATTTCGGTGTCGAGCAGCGCAGGCGTCATCGCACCGCACGCGATCACGCCAAAGCCGCCCGCGTTGCTGATGGCCGAAACCAGATTGCGCTCCGAAACCCAGCTCATCGCGCCGCACATGATGGCGTGCTCCGTGCCGAGGAATTCAGCGCCACGGCGCATCATGCCAAAGGTTTTGGGTGTAGCGGTCATTCGTGTGCGTCCCGTCCAAGTGTCCGGCGGGCGCTTTAGGGCCGCATCGTGTCGGCAACAAGGCATCACTTTTGCCGCATGATCGGCAAAGGCGATATCTCTGCGCGGTTTAATGCGTTTTACCGATTTTAGGCGAAGGCATATAAGCAGTGCATCAAGTGGGTTCCCCCCTCACCCACGAGCCCTGAGCCGCCATTCAATCTCCTGGCAGGCACGGGTCGCACCCCGCCTTTCGGTTCATGGATCGGACCGAAAGGCGGGGTTTTGCTTTTGCTTCAGGCGGGCACTGGCCTATGCACCTGCGATGACAGCAACCGCCATCCCCCTCGTTTCCGACCAGTCGCTTGGCCGCGCTGATCTTTCAGCCATGGCAGGCAAAGGCGCGCACCATCTGGTGGCTTGCGATCTGGACGAGGCCGACCTTTCCAAACTGGACTTTGCGGGCTGGACGTTTGAGCGATGCTCATTGCGGCACACCGACCTTTCGGGCGCAAAGCTGGCGCGCAGCACGTGGCGCGGCTGCAAGGCCCCCTTCGCCAACCTGACCGGCACCGATCTCGAAGAAGCGCAAGTGACCGCCTGCGATTTCAACAACGTCGCCCTGCGCCGGGCCAATATCGGCCAAGCCCGCTTCGTCTCCACCCGCATGACCGGCGCAGACCTGCATCTGGCGCGGGGCATGGGCTTTACCTTCGAAGAAGTCCTGCTGGTCGGCGCGCGGCTGCCGGGCCTGTCCTTCCGCAAGGAAAAGCTGGTGCGGCTCGACATGGCGCAAGCCGATCTGACCAAGGCCGATTTCCGCGATGCAATATTGGAAGGCTGTTCCTTGCGCGAAGCCAATCTGGACGGCGCGCAGTTTGCTGGCGCAGACTTGCGCGGGACGGATTTGGGCGGGCTGCAGTTGGAAGATGCACGCGTGTTCCGCGGCGCAATCATTTCGCGCGAACAGGCGGAGCAACTGTTATCCGGCTGGGGCCTGCTGATTCGCTGATGTTGCTGACCCACCCCCGACCCCTCCCGCAAGCGGGAGGGGGGAAGAAAGCCGCAACGCAATTCCCCTCCCGCTTGCGGGAGGGGTTAGGGGTGGGCACTCAGCGAAATTGAGCCTTACTCGCCGTCCATCTCATAAGCCGTGTGCAGCACGCGCACGGCCAGTTCGGTTTCGTCCTCGTCGATCAGGACCGAGACCTTGATCTCGCTGGTGGTGATCGCCTGGATGTTGATCCCGCGGTCGGCCAGCGAACGGAACATCGTGGCGGCAACGCCCGCGTGGCTGCGCATGCCAACGCCGACAACGCTGATCTTGGCAACCTTGCTGTTGGCCAGCAGACGGTAGTAGCCAATCGTGTCCTTGCGCTCTTCCAGCAGCGCCTGCGTGCGCGCCAGATCGGCGATGGGCACGGTGAAGGTCACATCGGTTTCGCCACGATCCTTGGCGATGTTCTGGATGATCATGTCGACATTGATATTGGCCGCCGCCAACGGACCGAAGATCGCAGCCACCGCGCCGGGGCGGTCGGCGATGCGCGTCAGAGTGATCTTGGCTTCGTTCTTGTCGGCAGCGATGCCGGTGATCAGCTGGCGTTCCATATCCAATCCTTCGAGCTCTTCGTCAGAGACAATCATCGTTCCGGGAATCGTATCGGCGGCGGGCGCATCGTCATCGATGAATGACGACAACACCTGCACGCGCACGCCTTCCTTCATCGCAAGGCTGACCGAACGGGTTTGCAACACTTTCGAGCCGACCGAGGCCAGTTCGAGCATTTCCTCATACGTCACGTTCTTCAGCTTGCGCGCCTTGGCCACGATGCGCGGGTCGGTGGTGTAGACGCCATCGACATCGGTATAGATGTCGCAACGATCGGCCTTCACTGCCGCTGCCACGGCCACGGCCGACGTATCGGAACCGCCGCGGCCCAGCGTGGTCACGCGGCCAGCGGGAGACACGCCCTGAAAACCCGGGATCACCGCAATCTCGCCCGAAGCCATGCTGGCCATCAGCGCTTCGGCATCAATATCCTCGATCCGCGCCTTGGCGTGGGCATCGTCGGTCTTGATCGGCACTTGCCAGCCGAGCCACGACCGCGCCTTGCACCCCAGCGCCTGCAAATGCATCGCGAGCAGGCCGGATGTCACCTGTTCACCGCTCGCCACGACCACATCGTATTCGGCGGGATCATAGAGCGGGTCAGCCTCGCGGCAGAAGTTTACCAAGCGGTCGGTTTCCCCCGCCATGGCCGAGACGACCACCGCAACCTCGTGCCCTGCCGCCTGCTGGCGCTGCACAATGCGCGCCACGCGGCGGATGCGCTCGGTTCCGGCCATGGACGTGCCGCCGAATTTCATCACGATGCGGGCCAAGGGCTTGCTCCTGAAGTCTTGCGCGTAAGAATCTTGCCCGCAAGGCCGATGGACCTTGCAGCGCGGGCGCTTTAGGGAGGGCTTATGAGCAATGCAACCTCTGCGCACACCATTAGGCCTGAAGAAGCCGCCCACTTTGGCAAGTTGGCGGCAGACTGGTGGAATCCCAAGGGTTCCTCGGCCATGCTGCACAAGCTGAACCCGGTGCGGCTGGGCTTTATCCGCGTGGCCATCGATGCGCACTTCGGCAGCGATTCGCGCGGGGCAAAGCCGCTGGCCGGTCGCCGCGCGCTGGATGTCGGCTGCGGTGCGGGCCTGCTGTGCGAACCACTCGCCCGGCTTGGCGCGCAAGTGACGGGCGTTGATGCGGCAGAGGAAAACATCGCCGCTGCGCAGCTTCATGCCGAAGGGTCGGGCCTGTCGATAGACTACCGCTGTGGCGATGTGGGCCAGCTTGGCCTTGCCGGATACGATCTGGTCACCTCGATGGAAGTGATCGAGCACGTGGCGGACAAGGCCGCGTTCATTGCCGCGCTCGAAGCCGCGCTGGCACCCGGCGGGCTGATGATCCTGTCCACCCCCAACCGCACCACCCGATCACGCCTGCTGCTGGTGCAGGGCGCCGAAGCGCTGGGCATGGTACCCAAAGGCACGCACCACTGGGACGATTTCATCACGCCTGTTGAACTGCACGATCTGCTTGATGCGGCAGGCCTGAAAATGGGCAACCCCATGGGCATCGCCTGGAGCGTGAGCAAAGGGCTGCACCTGTCAGACGATCTGGCGCTGAACTACATCGTCACTGTTACAAGAGAGGGTTGAGCCATGGCTGCCGAACGTTTCGAACGCCACAAACAGGCCTGGACCGCCGACGAAATCCAGAAACTGCACACGCTGGCCAAAAAGGGCATGGCATTGAAAGCCATCGCCAAGGCCCTGACCCGCAGCGAGGAATCGGTGAAGCTGCGTGCGAAAAGCGATAGCTTGAGCATTGCCAAGCTGCGCTGAGCCAAGCCGCATCCTCACCCCGCTCATCCTGAGCCTGTCGAAGGATGCTGGCGCGAGGTTCGATGCTTCGACAAGCTCAGCATGAGCGGGGTAGGGGAACAATTCCAAACTCTGAACCGCTCGTCCTGAGCCTGTCGAAGGACGCTGGCTTAGAACAGATGCATGGAATTCAGGATAAGACCCTCAATCCACCTTCGTCGGCAAAAACTTCTCAACCAGTTCCCGCGCCAGCCGTGCCGGGCGCAGCGTTTCGGCATCGAGGCAGCACCAGCTGGATTTCACTTCGGCCAGCACGTCTTCGCCGCGCTTGATGATCGTCTCATAAAACGCGCGCGCGCCCTGCACCCGTTCAAGGATGACGTGGGCGATGACCGCATCGTCCAGAAAGGTCGGGCGGCGATAGGTAATCTCGTGCTTCAGCGCGACCCACAGGTGTGCATCCACCGCATCGGCAGGGGCAAAGGCGCGCCAATGGTTGATCACCGCATCCTGCACCCATTTCAGGTAGGACGCGTTGTTGACATGGCCCATGAAATCAATGTCGATCGGATCGACGGTGATGGGAACGAGGTGGGGAATAGCGTTGCTCACATCGATGTAGATAACATGATTCGGGCCACACCGGTAGGGTGGTGATCACCCTTTTCCAGCCTGCAACACTTTATGAAGAAAGCAGTTCGTCCACCCATTGCGGCACCACTTGGGTGGCCGGGCCAAGCCGGGTTTCATCGAACCACGCCGACCCTTTCGACCGTTCCAGATTAAGCTCCAGCGTCTGCACGCCCAGTTCCCGCGCCGTCCGCACCAGCCCTGCGGCGGGATAGACCGCACCCGATGTGCCGATGGACACGAACAAATCCGCCGCTGACACTGCCTGATAGATATCCTCCATCCGGTAAGGCACCTCGCCAAACCACACCACATCGGGCCGCAACGCGGGCGTGCTGCACGACGGGCAAGGCGGACGGTGGATCAGCGGGCCGGTCCAGCGGTGGCGCGTATCGCAGGCGGTGCACCAGGCGTTGAGATGCTCGCCATGCATGTGCAACACGTTCAGCGCGCCGCCGCGTTCATGCAGATCGTCCACGTTCTGCGTCACGATCAGCACTTCGCCGCCCGCGCGCTTGGGCCATTCGCGGTCCAGCCGCGCCAGCGCGGTGTGGGCGGCATTGGGCTGCTTGGTCTGGATCGATTCGCGCCGCATGTCATAGAACCGCAGGACCAGATCGGGATCGCGCACGAACGCCTCAGGCGTGGCCACGTCCTCCACCCGGTGCTTTTCCCACAATCCGCCTTCACTCCTGAAGGTATCGATGCCGGATTCGGCGGAAATTCCCGCTCCGGTCAGGATCACGATATTGCGCGCGCGTGTCATCCCGACCATGAAGCACGGCACACAAGGGACAGGCAATGGCAAGAATCGGAATCATCGGCAGCGCTGGACGAATGGGCAATGCGCTGCAGGCAGCAGTCGCCGCCGCAGGGCACGAATACGCAGGCGGGATCGACAAAGGCGGTGATCCACAGGCACTGGCGCAGGCAAGCGATGTGCTGGTCGATTTCTCCGCCCCCGGCGCGCTGGAATTCAACCTTGATGCGGCTATCCACGCGGGCATCCCCATCGTCATCGGCACCACCGGGCTTGAGGAACGCCACCATTGGCTGATCGATTCCGCAGCTGTCAGCATCCCCGTGCTGCAAACTGGCAATACCTCGCTGGGCGTCACGCTGCTGGCGCATCTGGTGCAGGAAGCCGCCGCACGGCTGGGCGATGACTGGGACATCGAAATCGTCGAAACGCACCACCGCATGAAGGTGGACGCCCCCTCCGGCACCGCCATGCTGCTGGGCGAGGCCGCCGCCAAGGGGCGCGGCGTGCGGCTGCCCGACGAAGCCGTGCGCGGTCGCGATGGCATCACCGGCGCGCGCGTTCCCGGCACCATCGGCTTTGCGGCACTGCGCGGCGGTTCGGTGGCAGGCGACCATTCGGTCCACTTCCTGGCCGACAACGAACGCCTGACCTTCTCCCACCTCGCCGAAAACCGCGGCATCTTCGCCAAAGGCGCGATCCGCGCGGCGCAATGGCTGCTGGGCAAGGAGCCGGGCCGCTACACCATGCCGCAAGTGCTGGACCTATGACATGAAAAAGGCGGACGCTTTCGAATTCTTCCGCCGCTTGGCCGAGGCCAACCCCGCGCCTGAGACAGAGCTGGAATACGGCAACGTCTACCAGTTGCTCGTCGCCGTCACGCTTTCGGCCCAATCGACCGATGTTGGCGTAAACAAGGCCACGCGCAAGCTGTTCGAATTCGTCAAAACCCCGCAAGACATGCTCGATCTGGGCGAAGAGGGGCTGAAGAGCCACATCAAAACCATCGGCCTGTTCAATGCCAAGGCCAAGAACGTGATGGCCATGGCCGAAATCCTCGTGCGCGATCATGGCGGTGAAGTTCCGGCAGACCGCGATGTGCTGACCACCCTGCCCGGCGTCGGGCGCAAGACCGCTAACGTGGTGATGAATTGCGCCTTCGGGGCAGAAACCTTTGCGGTGGACACGCACATTTTCCGTGTCAGCAATCGCACCGGACTTGCGAAGGGAAAGACGCCGCTGGCCGTTGAGAAGGGGCTGGAAAAGCACGTCCCTCATCCCTTCCGTGTGGGATCGCATCACTGGATGATCCTGCACGGACGCTACATCTGCAAGGCACGCACGCCCGAATGCTGGCACTGCGGGCTGGTTGACCTTTGCGCATTCAAGGGCAAAGTGTTGGAGAAGGGGGCGAAACCTGCGGTAGCGGCCAAAAAACCGGTTGCTGCCCGGAAACGCAAGGAGAGCAAAGCATGAAACGCCTTACTCCGTTCCTGATCGCCGGTGTGGCCCTTGCGCTGGGCAGTTGTGCCGCTGGCGGCAACACCAGTAACAATGGCCGCCGCGCCGATATTCCCAAGGCCAAGGTTACCGGCAAGGCCGTTACCTGCCTGCCGATCCAGACCATCCGCGAAAGCATCGTCCGCGATGACTGGACCATCGATTTCCGCACCAACGGCAGCCAGTGGTATCGCAACAACCTGCCCAACCGCTGCAACGGTCTGGGCATGGAGCGCGCCTTTTCCTACACCACATCACTCACGCAGCTGTGCAACGTGGATATCATCACGGTGATCGCCAACAACGGCGGCATGGGTCCGATCAATCGCGGAGCATGTGGTCTGGGTGAGTTCACACCGGTCGAGCTGACGAAGTAAGGCTGCCAAAAGCCCCACCTTTATTCGTCAACCCTGCCCCTCTCTCGTCACCCACGCCCCCCTTCGTCACCCCCGCTTCCCCTCGTCACCCCCGCGTAGGCGGGGGTCCAGCCCGCAAAAAAGCGTCGTCGCAACGCGACGGCATCTTCGTTGCTGGATTCCCGCCTGCGCGGGAATGACGAAAGGGGCGTCAGCTCTCGTAATTCACCGGATCAAGATTCAGCCCGCGCCGCCCATCGGCAATGGTGTTTGCCGGCGCATGGGGCGGCTCGGCATCCGGGTCCATCGGCGGCTGCAGCATGCCTTCCCACTTGGTGATCACCGAAGTGGCCACCGCATTGCCCACAACATTGGTCGCCGTGCGCCCCATGTCGAGGAACGTATCCACGCCCAGCAGCAGCGCGATGCCCTCCAGCGGCAGGCCGAACTGCGTCAGCGTTGCGGCAATCACCACAAGGCTGGCGCGCGGCACCCCGGCAATACCCTTTGACGTGACCATCAGCGTCAGCAGCATCGCAATCTGCTGCCCTACCGACAGGTCGATTCCATAAGCCTGCGCGATGAACATCGTGGCAAAGCTGGTGTACATCATCGACCCGTCAAGGTTGAAGCTGTAGCCCAGCGGCAGCACAAAGCCCGATATGCGGCGCGGCACGCCAAACCTGTCAAGCTGCTCGAACAGCTTGGGCAGCGCGCTTTCTGAACTGGCGGTCGAAAACGCCAGCAGCAACGGCTCGCGGATATAGCGCGCCAGCGTGAACACGCGGGCCTTCAGGAAAATACCGCCAAGGCCGAACAGGATGATCCACAGCAGCAGCAGCCCGAAGTAGAACTCCGAAACGAACACGCCATAGGTCACCACGATGCCAAGGCCCTTGGTGGCAATCACCGCAGCGAGCGCGCCAAACACCGCAAACGGCGCAAAGCGCATCACATAATCGGTGATCTGCAGCATCAGATGCGCCAGCGCCTCGCACCCGCGCACAATCGGTGCCCCCGTCTCGCCAATGGCCGATAGCGCCACGCCCGCAAAGAGCGAGAAGACGAGGATCTGCAAAACGTTGTTCTTGGCCATCGCATCAAGCGCGCTGGTCGGAAAAATCTCCAGCACAAAGTGGCGCAGCGTAAAGTCCGCCGTGGCCAGATCCCCCACCGGCCCCGCCGCGGTAAACTCCAACCCCACACCGGGCTTGAACAGGTTCACCAGCAGCAAGCCCAGACTGATCGAAATGAGGCTGGCGGTAATAAACCACCCCAACGCACGCCCCCCAATGCGCCCCAGCGCCGCACTATCGCCCATCCCCGCAATGCCCGATACCAGCGTGGCCAGGATCAGCGGCGCAATGATCATCTTGATCAGGTGCAGGAAGATATCGGGCAGCAGCTTGAAATAATCGGCAATCTGCGCGAGATTTTCGTCGCCTTGCGGGTACGTGGTGTTGAGCCAGTACCCGGTCAGAATGCCCAGCACCATGGCGACAACGATATAAAGCGTAAGGCGCTTGGCCAAAAGAATGCTCCCCGCAGGATTGTTACCGCAGAGACTAACGGCGTTTCACGGGCGGCTCAACCGTTGTGGGTGACTTTATGGTGGGGTGTGGAGGATTGTCGGAATTCGGTAAGTCGGTTGCGTGGCCTAGGTGGAAGCTGTCAGTGCCCTGTCAAGTGACGGGCTATTTGGGAATTTTTGCACCTGTCACCGCGGTTCAATTCTGGCTAACGAACAATAGGATCTAGGACGATCCCGCTGTTAGTTCCGGTCAAGCGGTGGTGTAGCTGATAAGCTTCGTTTTCCGTGAGAGAAGCTACGCAGTCCGCGGCCAATCTAGCATTCTTCTCGTTGGTCCGATCTTCCCAAATGTAGCGCAGTCGCTTTGGGAAAAGGCCAAACTTTGCAGCTTTGCCTTCAGTCAGGAAAATCTGGAATAGATCACGCACGACCCGCTTTTGTCCGTACTGCTGTGCGTGCAGGGCAGGCAATCCGATAACGTAATGCCGTGCAAAGCACTTGAGCAACCTGACTTCGTCAGCCGCATCGGGTTCGATAAAGACAGATGAACCAGCGAGTGTACCGTTCAATACAGCAGCGCGGACATACTGACCAATAAGGACGGATGAGAAGTTGCGGAGTTGGCGGCGCTGCTCGCGCGATCCATCGTAGACTTCGCTGGTGATTGTAGGGAACAACGTAAGCTTGCGTATGAAACGGCTGAGCGCCGCATCCATCCGGGACTTGGCATCTTGTGGAAAATCTGGGTCCTTCTTCCACCCTTCAATCGCGCCCTCGATGATGCCGCCTCCAAGGCGGTCAGATACGATGTCACCCCAAGGGATTATGCCAACTCGGTGAAAATCCTCCAAATCATGAACAGAATAGGCAATATCATCCGCCCAATCCATCAATTCAGCTTCAGCAGTTTTGAAGCCTTCTCGGCATCCGTGGCGCGCCCATTCAAACTGCTCTGCGTCACATGCGTAGGCAGACCATTTGGATTTCTTTTTGGGGTCGTTGTGATCTCTCAGCCACGGGTATTTTAGGGTCGCTGCTAGGGTTGCCCGCGTCAGGTCAAGCCCGGGGATACCCTTGCCATATCTCACCGCCAGCTTCGTGAGTATGCGGAACGTTTGAGCGTTGCCCTCGTACCCATCAGTGTCAGCGTCAGCTTCATCTCCGCCGCCGGACAAGCTAGGGTTGCGGACTAAGCGATCCAACTCTGCTTCCGCAGCGTGGCCGAATGGAGGGTGCCCGAGATCGTGGGCCAGACATGCAGCCTCCACTACCTCTGGGTGCAAGCCCTGCAGTGCGGCAGCAGTGGGCTGTTTACGGATGCGATCTTCGGCTAACCGACGCCCAATCTGGGCAACTTTGTAGGTATGTTGTTGGCGAGTATGAAAGATGTCCAATTCGCCAGCGCGAACGATCTGGGTGATACCCGCCAAACGATGGAACGCTGACGAGTATAGCACCCTGTCTCGGTCACGCTCAAAAGGCGAACGCTGATCTGATTGCCCCGCCTCGTCCTCGTGGTAACGACGCTGTGCTCTCGCCGCGTCACGCGACACCCCCACTAATTCCGTCACTTATGCTGCTTCTGCCATAACCTGGGTAGCGACGACCATGCCATTGGCGTCGAGTGTGATTTTTCCGCGCTCAATAGCGCGCTGCAGCGCTTCGATGATGTTAGCGAAGTCGTATTCGACCTTCAGGTCATCGATAAGCTTGTTGGGATCGATGCCATTGCCGATAGCGGATAGGATGACATGGTCCTGAGGAGGTGTATCATCGTGCATAGTTAGCTCCCGTTCTGAGGGGCGCAAACCCCTTCTGGTCTATGCAACCCAGCCACGCGAGCGTACCCCACGCGGCCAGTGCACATACTAAGAACGACCAAGAAAGAAATTTGTCAAATATACCTTGACAGCGCGCAATCCACAAAATGCCGTAATTTACGCCCTAAACGCTCAGGAAAAACGAGGCCCATTTTTGAGGGTCAATGTCGCAAAAAAAAATTCGCGCGCTGTGAATGCAGTTTGAGGCGAAAATTTCACGCACATTACGTGTCACGTAATTGCGCGCGAAACATTCGCGAGGATTAACCACATACGATGGAATTACGGCGTCGGTTTGCGAGACGCATAAAATCGAGTTCGTTGGCAATCAGTCTGCCACAATCACCCACACTGCCCGCGATGCAGCAGCTTCTGATCGGCCAGCACCAGTGCCATCATCGCTTCCACCACCGGCACGCCGCGGATGCCGACGCACGGATCGTGGCGGCCTTTGGTGAACAGGTCGGTGGCTTCGCCCTCTCGCGTGATCGTGGGCACGGGGGTGAGGATCGAGGAGGTGGGTTTGAAGGCCACGCGCACGCTCACCGGTTGACCGGTGGAAATGCCGCCTGCGATGCCGCCTGCGTGGTTGGCGAGGAATTCTGGTCCTTCAGAGCCGGGCCGCATCGGATCGGCATTGCCTTCGCCGGTGTTGCGCGCGGCGGCGAAGCCATCGCCGATTTCCACGCCTTTCACCGCGTTGATGCCCATCATCGCATGGGCCAGTTCCGCATCCAGCTTGGCATAGAGCGGCGCGCCCCAGCCTGCCGGAACGCCGGTGGCCACGCATTCCACCACTGCGCCCAGCGACGAGCCGGATTTGCGCGCATCGTCCACCAGCGCTTCCCAGCGCGCGGCGGCGGCGGCATCGGGGCAGAAGAACGGGTTCTGGCCGATCTGCGCGGCATCGAAATTGGCCGGATCAATCGCGTCGCCGCCAATCTCGCTCACCCACGCCAGAATCTGCACTTCGGGCAGGACCAGCCGCGCTACGCCGCCCGCCGCCACCCGCGCCGCCGTCTCACGCGCAGAGGAGCGCCCGCCGCCGCGATAATCGCGGAAACCGTACTTGGCGTCATAGGCATAGTCAGCGTGGCCGGGGCGATAGGCCTTGGCGACATCGCCATAGTCCTTTGACCGCTGGTCCACATTTTCGATCATCAGGCTGATCGGGGTGCCGGTGGTGCGGCCTTCAAACACGCCCGAAAGGATGCGGACTTGATCCGGCTCCTGCCGCTGCGTGGTAAAGCGCGATTGGCCGGGGCGGCGCGCATCAAGAAATGGCTGGATATCCGCCTCGCTCAAGGCCAGCCCCGGAGGGCAGCCATCCACCACCGCGCCCAGCGCAGGCCCATGGCTTTCGCCCCAGGTGGTGAAACGGAAGAGATGACCGAAACTGTTGAGGCTCATGGACGAGCGCTTTGTCCGAAACTTGCGCGAAAGTCCACCACCCCCGGCCCCTCCTCTGAAGAGGAGGGGGATTGTGGCGCCAACGGAAAAGCCCCCTCCTCTTCAGAGGAGGGGGTTGGGGGTGGTGACTTCACCGGCTAAGAACACCCCATGTTCCTCGTCGTCTTCCGCAACCGCAAACGCCCCGACATCGATGCCGCTGCTTATGCACGCGATGCCAAGGCGATGGAGCAGCTTGCAGCGCAGCAGCCGGGTTACCTTGGCTTCAAGTCCTATACCGCTGACGATGGCGAGGTGATCGCCCTGTCCGAATGGGCGGACGAGGACGCCGCTTTGGCATGGCGGCGTGTGGCGCATCATGCTGAAATGCAAGGCAAAGGCCGCGCGGAGTATTACGAGAGCTACACCCTGTTCGCAGGCACGCCATCGCGCGTGCATCACTTTAAGCGAGATAAGACATGAGCATCACGGTTTACGGCATTCCCAATTGCGACACGGTGAAGAAGGCGCGCAACTGGCTGGATTCCAAGGGAATCTCCTACACCTTCCACGACTACAAGAAGCAAGGCGCTGACCCCGCAAAGATTGCCGAATGGATCGCGGTGGCCGGGTTGGACAAAGTGGTGAACAAGGCGGGCACGACTTATCGCAAGCTGGACGAGGCGCAGAAGGCGGAGCTGGGTGGCGAAGGGGCTCCGGCGGTGCTGGCTGAGCATACTTCTGTCATCAAGCGGCCAATTTTGGAGCATAGCGACGGGGTGCTGGTAGGCTTCAAGGAAGTGGATTGGGTATGCGCCTTGGGATGATGTTGCGGCCGTTAGGTATCGGCTTGGTGCTTCTAGGTGCAGTTCAGAACCCAACAGAATCTGTGGCACAAATTCTGATTGCGCATCGCGGGGCAAGTGGGGAGCGCCCCGAACACACCCTTGCTGCTTACGAACGCGCCATTGACGCCGGGGCCGATTTTATCGAGCCAGATCTGGTGCCCACCAAGGACGGCGTGCTGGTGGCGCGGCATGAGAACGAGATTTCGGGCACGACCGACGTTGCCGATCACCCCGAGTTTGCCAGCCGCCGCAAGACGGTGACCATTGATGGCGAGACACTGACCGGATGGTTCACCGAAGACTTCACATTGGCCGAACTGCGCACGCTCCGCGCGCGCGAACGTCTGCCGCAGGTGCGCCCGGCCAACACGCGGTTCGACGGGCTATCGCAGGTTCCGACCTTTGCGGAAGTGCTCACGCTGGTTCGCGCGAAGGAGGCCGAGACCGGGCGGCGGATCGGGATTTATCCTGAACTGAAGCATCCGGCGTGGTTTGCCGCACAAGGCTTCGATACCGCGGCGATGCTGCTACCGATGCTCGACAAGGCGGGATACCGCACGGCGCAGGACCCGGTGTTTATCCAGAGCTTTGAAGCCGGGCCGTTGGAACGGCTGCGCCCGCTGACCAAAGTGCGGCTGGTGCAACTGATGGCAAGCGCCGGTGGACCGCCTGATCGTGCAGGGGCGACCTTTGCCGATATGGCGAGCAATGCCGGGCTGAAAAAGCTGGCCCGCAGCGTGGATGCTATCGGGGTGGAAGCCTCGATGGCGTTGGGCGCGGATGGGAAGCCGACGCCGTTGATTGCGGATGCCCATGCTGCGGGGCTGAAAGTGCATGTGTGGACATTGCGGTGCGAAAACGTGTTCCTGCCGCCTGCACTGCAGGTTGGAAGCGATCCGAATGCCAAGGGCGATTGTGCCAAGGCGTGGAAGCTTCTGGCGGCTGCTGGCGTTGACGGGGTGTTCACCGACAATCCACGCGAAGCTCATGCAGCGCGCAGTGGAGCGGCTGGGGCGGTTCAGCGTTAGTGGCCCACAAAAAAGGGAGCGGATTGCCCCGCTCCCTTTTCTAACTTCGCAGCTTGCGCTGGCTTCGAGTTACTGATCGGCCTTCTGGAAGGTCGCAAAGTTCTCGTTACCGACGAAGCCGAACTTCGTGACCTTCGAATCGGTGATGACTTTCATCACGCGGTTCGCGATCTCGTAGCTGGCATATTCCTCAGGCTGGAACTGGAGTTCCGGCTCGGGATTCATGCCCTTCGTTGCCTGCAGCAGCGAAACCAGCTGACCTTCTGTGGTGGGCACGCCGTTCCAGAGAATCTGACCTGCATTGTTCAGGATCAGCTTGTTCTTGATCGGGTCCACCGTCTGGTTCGGGTTCGGCGGCGATGGCTGCGGAAGGTCGATGTTCACCGCGTGGGTGGCCACGGGGATGGTGATGATGAACATGATGAGGAGAACGAGCATGACGTCGATCAACGGCGTCGTGTTCATTTCCATCATCGGCTCGTCATCGCCTTTGCCGGCGCTCATTCCCATGATTTTAACTCCTGTTCGGTCTCTGGTCCGGTCGGAAGCGGGGTTTAGCCGTTCGGATCGACCGGGGTAGAGATGAAGCCGACCTTCGGATAGCCAGCTGACTGCACGTTGTAGATTGCCCCGGCAATGCACTTCCACGGCACGTTCACGTCGCCACGGATATGCACTTCAGGAATCTTTTCCGGATCGATATTCTCGGCCCCGCCTTCACGCTTCACGATCGCATCGAGACGATCGAAAGCCTTCTGATACAGTTCCTGATTATCAACCGGCGTCGTGTTGTTGAAAAAGACGCGGCACTGGCCAGAGCGTGAAGAGCCGGCGTAACCGGGTTCTTTGGGGCTGCGACCGGCGTCGTCAGTGGAAACGACCGAAAGCATCAGGTTCTCGACCTTGTCAGCCGATTCTTCGCTGGGAAGAACAGGAACCTTGAGCTTTTCGACCGTCTGGATTGCGACCGGCACCGCGATGAGGAAGATGATCAGCAGCACCAACATCACGTCCACGAGCGGTGTGGTGTTGATGTCGGACATCGGGCGTTCTTCTCCGCCACCGCCGCCTACAGACATTGCCATGTGTTACATCCTGTCCGTTATGATCCGCAGAAGGTGCCGGAGCTGCCCCAGTGGGACGATGCTCCGGCGGAAGTCCCGCGTTTCCGGAATGGAGCCGCCTGCAAGCAAGCGGCCCGTCTTCATGATTACTTCTTCACCGGTGCAGCCGGGGTTGCCGGAGCAGCCGTTACGGCTGGCTTCACAGCGCCCTTCGACGTGATGTTCGCAAGAACGTCGGTCGAGAAGCCCGAGAGCAGTTCGGCGATCTTCTTGTTGCGAGCCTGCAGCCAGTTGTAGGCAAGCACAGCAGGCACAGCCACCAGCAGACCGAGCGCGGTCATGATCAGAGCTTCACCGACCGGACCTGCGACCTTGTCGATCGAAGCAGACCCTGCAAGACCGATGTTGATCAGAGCGCGATAGATGCCGACCACGGTACCGAACAGACCGATGAACGGCGAGGTAGCACCCACGGTTGCGAGGAAAGGCAGACCGCCAGCAAGCTTCGAGTTGATCGCAGCTTCCGAGCGAGCGAGCGAGCCGTGCAGCCAGTCGTGCGCTTCGAGCGAGTCGGTCATCTTCGAGTGCTGGTCTTCAGCGGCAATGCCATCGTCGACGAGCTGGCGCCAGGCCGAGTTCTTATCGAGCTTGGCAGCGCCTTCGCGAAGGCTCGGTGCCTTCCAGAAGTTGGCGCGCATGCTCTTGTACTGGCCGAGGATCTTGTTCTGCTCGAAGAACTTCGTGAACAGAATAAAGAACGAACCAAACGACATGACCCCGAGGATCACGACGGTGGCGTAGGCGATGAAACCGCCCTGCTCAAGCGCTTCGGCGAAACCGAACTTGTTCTGCGGCGCAGCGCCAGCGGCGGCAGCGGCCAGAGTGTAGATGGACATTGCGAGTCTTCCTCTTCAAATCAAAGTGCGTGAGGGCCGTTCAAACAGGCCTTCGTGCCATTCGGTGAGACGTTTCCGCCCCAGATCTTTCCGACGGGAATTAATCCTTCGGAATGACCCAGCGGATCGAGTTCGAATAAGTACCGGTGGTCGGGTTCCCGTCACCGTCCGTTGCAGGCGCAAAGCGCGCACGACGGCGGATGTTGGAACATGCAGCTTCGTCCAGATCAGGGCTGCCCGACGAGCGGGTAACCTGACAGTCCGTAACTTTCCCATCGGTGCCAACGGTGACACGGAAACCCGTGGTGCCTTCACGCTCTTCGCGAAGCGCACGTGAGGGGTAATCGTTCGACGTCGCCCAGTTGCCGGGGTTGCCCTTTGGAGCGGCAGCCTTCGGCGTGAAACGCGGCGGCGGCGGAGCAGCAGGCGGCGCAGGAAGAGCGACCGGAGCCGGCGGGGCCGGAATCGGAGGCGCTTCATTGACCGTCTGCACCTGCGGAGCCGGTGCGTTAAAGCTGATCGGCGGCGGAGGCGCGACGATCGGCGGGGGCGGTTGATCCTGCTTGGGAGGCGGCGGCGGTGGCGGCTCCTCCGGCGGTTTCTCTTCCTCGATGTTGACCGCCGAGGTTACTTCCTTGACCTTCTGTATCGCCTCGTACGCGAGCCCTGTGACAAGCGCGTAGCCGACGGCGACATGAAGAATCGCAACGATGATGAGCGCGGTGATCTTGTTACCGCTCATCTGTTGGTCAGCGTATGCCATTCAGCTCCAATACTCCTGATCGCCCACCAGAACACAGACCGCAAAAGCGACCCATATCATGGAGGTGCCGCACGCATGGGATCACCGTCCCACCCGTAGGCCAATCCAGCAAAATTCAATCCACCCTGCCGGCAACCCGGTCCGCCGACATCAAACCAGGGGGTTTGGCGGCGGCAAGCGTCGGGCTGCTTGTTTTTGGATTGCCCGAACGCAGGCATCTTTAACGGCGAAGCCAAAGCCGCGCAAATGCTTTATCGGTTAACCATCGATTCAGGGTTGCGCTGGCTGAAACTGGCGAGAAACAAAGGGTGGCTGCCGATGCAGGTACCCCTCGGAGATGCAAGAATGCCCAAGTTTTCCATGGTTCAAGCTTTCGTTGCCCCGGTGGTTGCGATGGCCATAACAGGATTCGGCGCAAACGATGCCGTAGCCCAGAATGCCCTGATTCGGGGCAATGCAAGCGGTGTCACGGCCGCAGAGGTTGCGACATTAACGTATGCCGATCTGGCAAACTTGTCAGAAGCTGCCGAACTTGTCCTGCGCGCACAGATCAAAAAGGCAAGCAGGCTCAAGCCCGAGCAGGCTCCGGGGCTTGCCCCGGGCATGGCCCGCATGCTGATCGAAGCGCGGACTCAAACCGTGTTGAGCGGCCCGGCGCTGGGGGAAACCGTGCGCTATCTTGCCGATGTGCCGCTGGACGCCAAGGGGAAGGTGCCCAAGCTTAAGAAGCAGGTCGTGCTGCTGTTTGCGCGAACCGTGCCGGGGCGTGCTGGCGAATTGCGTCTGGTCGATGGTGGCGCGCAAATTCCCTGGTCGGGCACCACGGAAATGCGCACGCGGGCGATCCTGACCGACCTGCTTTCGCCCGATGCCCCGCCGCGCATCAAGGGCGTGCGTGAAGTGTTGTATGTTCCGGGCAATCTGGTGGGCGAAGGCGAAACGCAGGTGTTTGTGTCCACACAGAACAATGCGCCGGTCTCCATATCCGTCGTCCGCCGCCCAAGCCTTGCCAAATCGTGGGTGGTGAGCCTGTCCGAGATTGTGGATCAGGCCGCCCGCCCGCCGGAGCGCGATACGCTGACCTGGTATCGGCTCGCCTGCTTTCTGCCGCGCACATTGCCTCCGGGCGCAAGTCTTTCCGGCAGTGCCGACCAGATTCGGGCAGCGGCGCAGGACTATGCCTTCGTGATTGAACAACTGGGCCCATGCGCTCGCAGTCGGCCAGCTGTGGAACAGTGATCGTGCCGGGATCGAACTGGCGCGCAAACGGGGATGTTGCCCCGATGCGCGCTGTCGCCTAAGGCCCGGCGCGCAGATTCTTGCACTTTTCAGCAGACGGGACTGACATGAGCGAACCTTTGCGCATCGCGCTGGCCGGGCTTGGCACGGTGGGCGGCGGAGTGATCCGGTTGATCGAGGCCAACGCCGCGCTGATCGCTCGGCGTGCCGGACGGCCAATTGTGATCACCACGGTCAGCGCGCGCAATCGCGGCAAGGATCGCGGCTTTGATGTGTCGCGCTATGCCTGGGAGGATGACATGGTCATTCTGGGCGAGCGGCCCGATGTGGACGTGGTGGTCGAGCTGGTCGGCGGGGCGGATGGCCCGGCGCTCGCGCTTGCGCGGACCACGTTTGAAGCGGGCAAGGCGCTGGTCACGGCCAACAAAGCGATGATCGCGCACCATGGCGTGGAACTGGCGACCAAGGCCGAAGCGGCCAAAGTGGCGCTGAAGTTTGAAGCCGCGGTGGCGGGCGGCATTCCGGTGATCAAGGGCCTGAAAGAAGGCGTCGCCGCCAACGAGATTGCGCGCGTTTACGGCATCCTCAACGGCACCTGCAATTACATCCTCTCCACCATGGAAGACACCGGCCGCGATTTTGCCGATGTGCTGGCCGAAGCACAGGCCAAAGGCTATGCCGAAGCCGACCCCAGCTTTGACATCGACGGCATCGATGCGGCGCACAAGCTTTCGATCCTTTCGTCCATCGCATTCGGCACGGCGGTCGATTTCAAGCCGGTGGCCGCGACCGGCATTCGCCGTGTGGCTGCTGCTGACATCGCGCAGGCCGATGCGCTGGGCTATTACATCCGCCTGATCGGCATGGCCGAGACCGAGATTGACGCTGCGGGTAACCGCCGCCTGTTTCAGCGGGTGCACCCGCATCTGGTGCACCGCGATCATCCGCTGGCCCATGTCGATGGCGCGACCAATGCGGTGGTGGCCGAGGGCAACTTTGTGGGCCGCCTGCTGTTTCAGGGCGCAGGTGCAGGCGATGGGCCGACGGCAAGCGCCGTGGTCGCCGACCTGATCGACATTGCGCGCGGCGATATCGGCGCGCCGTTCTCCATCCCCGTGGCCGAGCTCGACAAAGCGGCTCCCGCCGAAACCGGGCACCGGCGCGGCAAGGCCTATATCCGTTTCAACGTGGCCGACCGGCCCGGCGTGCTGGCAGAGATCACCGCGGCCATGCGCGATGCGGGAGTATCGATCGAAAGCCTGATCCAGAAAGGCAATTCGGACAACGCGCAGGTCATGGTGGCGATGGTCACGCACGAAGGCCCGGAAAGCGCGATTGCCGAGGCGCTGCGGCTGCTGGATGGATCGCCTGCACTGGCCGATCCGCCGCTGGTCATGCACATTCTGCGGGACTGACGATACCCAGCGCATCAGGGCGCGGGAATCTCACCCTTGGCAATGCGATCTGCATCTGATCCCGGGGGCGGCGCTGGCAAGGCCTTGATATCGAAGTAGTACATCGCCGGTGGCACACCGCCCAAGCCGATGCAGCCACGGCTGCAATCGCGCAGGCCCGAAACATTCGGCGCGCGCGGCACGCCGGTATCGGTCGATTTGGCGCCATCGGTTTCATCGCGCAGCGGTATGCGCTCCCGCTCGCTCGCTTCCTTCCCGCCGCAGACAACGATCGTGCCGTCCGCGCGCTGCATCGGACGGCAGCGCTGGGTTTGCGATGTGGACATCAGGTTGCGCGCCAGTTCTGCATCGGAAAGCGGCGCATTCGGCGCCGCCGGGCCCTGCACCGCACCACTGCTGGAGGCTGCGGTTTGCTGAGCCACGACAGAGGGCGCTCCAAAAAGAAGCGCAAAGACTGCCAGAACTGTTACTGTCCGTCTCGACAAGACCCGTCCCTCGCGTCTAGTGCCAAGTCACACCAATGTCATTTGTGCAACGCAATGCCAACTGCATGAGCCTATGACGTGAACGCATACGTTTGCACAGTCCCTGTGTGTCGTAGACCCGGCTTTGCCGTTTTGTTGCTGCACGGCGGCTGAACCGATTGAGTAATATCGCACCTACCCGTCACCACAAGACCAAGCTGGAGCCAAAGTGACCGACCAGACCCCAAGCCCCGCCGCATCTCAGGTTCCTGCATCGCAAGTGCTGGACCGTGTCCTCGTGCTCGAAATGGTCCGCGTGACCGAAGCGGCAGCCATCGGCGCATCGCGGCTGATCGGGCGCGGCGATGAAAAGGCCGCCGATGCCGCCGCAGTCGAAGCCATGCGCGCGGCCTTCAACGAGCTGTACATGGACGGCACCGTGGTGATTGGTGAGGGCGAGCGGGACGAAGCGCCGATGCTCTATATCGGCGAAAAGGTCGGCGCTGCGCCGGGCAAGGGGCCGAAGATCGACATCGCCCTCGATCCGCTGGAAGGCACCACGATCACCGCCAAGGCCGGGCCAAATGCGCTGGCCGTGCTGGCCGTGGCCGAAGAAGGTGGTCTGCTCAACGCGCCTGACGTTTACATGGACAAGCTGGCCGTGGGGCCGGGCTATCCCGATGGCATCATCGACCTCGACAAATCGCCCAGCGAAAACGTGCGCGCGGTGGCCGCGGCCAAGGGCGTGGAGCCCGGCGATATCATCGTGTGCGTGCTCGATCGTCCGCGCCACACCGCCTTGATCGACGAATTGCGCGCATTGGGTTGCGGCATCAGCCTGATCCCCGATGGCGATGTGGCTGGCGTGATCGCGGTGACCAACGAGGAAACCGGCATCGACATGTACATGGGCACCGGCGGCGCGCCTGAAGGCGTCCTGGCGGCAGCCGCATTGCGCTGTGTGGGTGGGCAGTTCAAGGGCCGCCTGCTATTCCGCAACGAGGACGAAAAGGCGCGCGCCCGCAAGTGGGGCATCGAGGACCTGAACAAGCAGTATGACCTCAAGGAACTGGCCAAGGGCGACTGCATCTTTGCCGCCACCGGCGTGACCGATGGATCGCTGCTGGCAGGGGTGAAGGTCCACAAGAGCGGCGTGATGACCACTGAAAGCGTGGTCATGCGCGCATCATCGGGCACGGTGCGCTGGGTCAAGGGCGAGCACCGCAAGGGCCGCTGAGACTTTCCGTTTTCGCAAACTTGGCAAAGGCCCGGCATGCGCAGGCTCGCCGGGCCTTTTTGCATCAGGTGCCATAGCGGACTAGCACCGGCATTGACCGTTCGGCTTCGAGCGCCGAATCGCGGCGCAGGCTGTCGGGATGGGTGACCTGTCCTGGGCGCGAACCGGCATCGCGCGTGCGAAAGCCCGAGACGAGTTCGGTCAGCGCCTCGGCCTCGCTCGACAAACTGCGCGTTGCCGCAGAAGATTGCTCGACCATCGCCGCGTTGGCCTGCGTCATGCGGTTCATCGCGACGACCGCCGTGTTGACCTGCTCGAGGCTCTCAGCCTGACTGGCGGCGGCATCGGCAATGCGCGACACCAGCCCGTCCACGGTGGCAATCTGATCAACGATCACGGTCAGCCGCTCGCCGGTCGCACCCACCAGCCGAACGCCTTCCCCCACCTGAGAGGTGCTGTTCTCGATCAGCGTCTTGATGTTTTGCGCCGCATCGGCAGAGCGCTGCGCCAAGGCGCGCACTTCAGTCGCCACCACGGCAAAGCCCTTGCCCGATTCCCCAGCACGCGCCGCTTCTACCCCGGCGTTGAGGGCAAGCAGATTGGTCTGGAAGGCAATACTATCGATCACGGCGGTGATCTGGCTGATCTCCTGCGCGGAGGCTTCGAGCTGGTCCATCGCCGCCACGGCCTGCCGAACGACCTCGCCTCCGGCATTGGCCTGATCCTGCGCTGCGGCGATGGCATCCTGCACGCTCTTTGCGCCAAGGGCAGTATCACGCACACTGCTGGTAACCTCGTTCATAGCGCCTGCTGTCTGCGCCAGACTCGACGCCTGCTGTTCGTTACGCATCGCCAGATCATCGGTCGCTGCGCGGATTTCGGTGATCGAACTCAAAACGCTGGAGGCGCCGACGCGAACCGTGCGCATGGCTGACGAGAGAGCATCGCAGGCCATGTTATAATTGGTGCGGAGTTCTTCGTAGCCTTCGGGGAAGGCCTCGCCAATGCGGTATTCAAGGTTCTGACGCGCCAGACAATCAAGGCCGGACGAAAGCGCCGCCACCACTTCGCGCTGGTCAACTTCGGCCTTCTGGCGGGACAAACCGTGGCTGCGGAATACGGCCATCGCGCGGGCCATGATGCCTATTTCATCCTGCCGGTCTGCACCTTCGATCGACACCGCATAGTCCCCTTCGGCCATGCGCTCCATCGTTTGTGCGGTCTGCACCAGCGGGCCGACCACAGTGTTGCGGATCAGGCGTCCGGCCCGATGGACAATGGCGAGAAGCGCCAGCGCCACAATCGAGAACAGCCCGAGCAAGGACAGCACGAGCGTCTGCGCGAACTCCATCAGCCCGGCGCGGTATTTGCCCGATTCCGCCACCAGGTGCGTGACCGCATCGTGTTGTTTGCGATAGGCTGGAGTAAGGTCTTGCGCGTGGACCTGGTGCATGGTTGCCATGTCTCCCGCCTTCATCGCCGGAAGGAAGCGGCTGTCGAGCGCGGCCCAGAAATCATCTGCCGTGGCGATTGTTGAATCGACCTCCTTGCGCAATTCCTCCGGTACCGGCGCATTGGCCCAGTACTGCTTGCGCTGCTCAAATAGGGCATGCTCCTCGGCCAGCGCCACCGCGGCCTCCTCCGCATGTGCCGGATCGGCTATCGCCCATGTTGCATGGAGATAGGGTTCGACGACAAAGGCCGGGGGCGGAAGAATGTCTGCCAGCAGTTCATCCTGCAGCAGATTTTGGCGATGCAGCGGTCCGCCAAAGCGGATGTAGCCGACAGCACAAGCCGCCAGCGCGATGGCGATGATTATCATGCCAAGAACAATCTTGGCCCCAATGGCGGTACGTTCCCTGATCATGGCACAGGTCCCTTGCGGAAAGCGAATTCCCGCAAGTCTATGCGATCAGGGTTAATTCTGGCGTGTGGCGCTGTTTCGCCAATTGCTTAGGACAATGTAATGCGGGGACAAATCAGCAGGACTTGATGAACAAAGCCCCGCCGGATCGCTCCGACGGGGCTTGTTTCAGTCAGGTCAAGTCCGCGGCTCAGGCCTCGTCGTCGCCCTTGATCAGGTAATCACCGGCATCAGCATCAAGGCCGTGGGTTTCGCCCTCGACTGCTGCCAGCGGATCATCACCGATGGCCGCTTCTGGTCCCTGCGCCAGTTCGGCAGCATGCTCTTCAGCTGCCGATGCCGGAGCGATCAGCGATTCCTGCAGTTTGCGATAGGAAGCACGAAGGGCGGCATCGCGGCTGGAGGCGGCAACACGCAGGCGGTTCATGCCCGCGCCGGTACCGGCGGGGATCAGACGGCCAACGATCACGTTTTCCTTCAGACCGATCAGCGAATCCTTCTTCCCTTCAACCGCCGCCTGCGTGAGCACGCGGGTGGTTTCCTGGAACGAAGCGGCCGAGATGAACGAACGCGTCTGCAACGAGGCCTTGGTAATGCCCAGCAGCACCGGCTTGCCTTCGGCGGGCTGCATGCCCTCTTCCAGCTTGCTGTTGACTTCGTTCATTTCTTCGAAGTCAACCTGTTCGCCCGGCAGCAGGGTGGTGTCGCCACCGTTGGTGATTTCAACCTTCTGCAGCATCTGGCGAACGATCACCTCGATGTGCTTGTCGTTGATCTTCACGCCCTGCAAGCGGTAGACTTCCTGAATTTCGGCAACGAGGTATTCGGCCAGAGCCTCAACGCCCATCACTTCCAGAATGTCGTGCGGATCAGGCGAACCCGAGATCAGGTTATCGCCCTTCTTGACGTAGTCGCCTTCCTGCACGTCGATCACGCGGCTCTTCGGCACCAGATACTCGACCGGTTCACCCTCTTCCGGGATGATCGCGATCTTGCGCTTGGCCTTGTAGTCCCGCACGAATTCGATGCGGCCCGCGATCTTGGCGATGATCGAATTGTCCTTCGGCTTGCGGGCTTCGAACAGTTCGGCAACGCGCGGCAGACCGCCGGTGATGTCGCGGGTCTTGGCAGCTTCGCGGCTGGCACGAGCGAGAATGTCACCCGCTTCGACCTTCTGGCCGTCCTCGACCGAAAGCGTCGTGCCCGGCGCCATCAGATAGCGTGCCGCTTCACCCGAATCGTCGTCCAGCAGGGTCAGACGAGGACGCAGATCCTCTTTCTTGCCCCGGTTGCCCGCACGGTTTTCGGTCACGACGCGGCTCGACATGCCGGTGGCTTCGTCGGTCGCCTCGGTCAGGGTCTTGCCATCGACAAGGTCCTGATAGCGCACGATACCGGGCTTTTCGGTGATCACTGGCGTGGTGAACGGATCCCACTCGGCCATGCGATCACCCTGCGCCACGGTTGCACCGTTTTCATGCAGCAGGTGCGTACCATAGGGCACGCGGTGGATCGCGCGTTCGCGGCCATCGGTATCCATCAGCACGATTTCACCGTTGCGCGCGAGCGACAGACGACGGCCGCGCTTGTCGGTGATCGTCGGGATATCGCGGTAAACCACGGTACCGTCGCTGATCGCTTCAAGGTGCGACTGTTCGTTCACCTGCGCCGCACCACCGATGTGGAACGTGCGCATGGTCAGCTGCGTGCCCGGCTCACCGATCGACTGCGCGGCGATAACGCCGACAGCTTCACCGATGTTGACCGGCGTACCGCGTGCAAGGTCACGACCGTAGCACTTGCCACACACGCCCTGCTGGGCTTCGCAGACCAGCGGCGAACGGATGCGGGCAGACTGCACGCCAGCCGCTTCGATGCGGGTGATCGAAGCTTCGTCCAGCAGATCGCCCTTGTGTGCGATCACTTCGCCGGTCTTCGCCTCGATCAGATCTTCGGCCAGCGTCCGGCCCAGAATACGCTCACCCAGCGAGGCGATGGTGGCACCGCCCTGAACGATGGCGCGCATTTCCAGCGCACGTTCGGTGCCGCAATCTTCCTCGATGACGACGCAGTCCTGCGACACGTCTACCAGACGGCGGGTCAGGTAACCCGAGTTTGCCGTCTTCAACGCGGTATCGGCAAGGCCCTTACGCGCGCCGTGGGTCGAGTTGAAGTATTCAAGAACGGTCAGACCTTCCTTGAAGTTCGAGATGATCGGCGTTTCGATGATCTCGCCCGAAGGCTTGGCCATCAGCCCGCGCATACCCGCCAGCTGCTTCATCTGTGCCGGTGAACCACGGGCGCCCGAGTGCGACATCATGTAGATCGCGTTGATCGGCTTTTGACGGCCGGTTTCGGGATCGATGGGCGAGGATTTCAGCTCTTCCATCATGGCATTCGCCACCTGATCGCCGCAACGGCTCCAGGCGTCGATCACCTTGTTGTACTTTTCCTGCTGCGTGATCAGGCCGTCCTGATACTGCTGCTCGTAGTCAGCCACCAGTTCCTTGGTCTCACCAACCAGCGCATCCTTGCTGTCGGGGATGATCATGTCATCCTTGCCGAACGAGATGCCGGCCTTGAACGCGTGGCGGAAGCCGAGCGACATGATCGCGTCGGCAAACAGCACCGTGTCCTTCTGGCCAGTGTGGCGATAGACCTGATCGATCACGTCGCCGATTTCCTTCTTGGTCAGAAGGCGGTTGACGATTTCGAAGGGCACCTTGTGGCTCTTGGGTAGGCATTCGCCAATCAGCATGCGGCCCGGCGTCGTTTCAAAACGCTTGAGGTACTGCTTGCCGTTTTCGTCGGTCTGCGGAACGCGGGCGATGATCTTGGAGTGGAGCGTTACCGCCTTCACTTCCAGCGCCTGATGCACTTCGGACATGTCGGCCAGCATCATGCCTTCGCCCGGCTCGCCTGCGCGGTCCATCGAAAGGTAATAGATGCCCAAGACCATGTCCTGCGAAGGCACGATGATCGGCTTGCCGTTGGCGGGCGACAGGATGTTGTTGGTCGACATCATCAGCACGCGCGCTTCCAGCTGGGCTTCCAGCGAAAGCGGCACGTGGACGGCCATCTGGTCACCGTCGAAGTCGGCGTTGAAGGCCGAGCAGACGAGCGGGTGAAGCTGGATCGCCTTGCCTTCGATCAGCACGGGTTCGAACGCCTGAATGCCGAGACGGTGCAGCGTCGGCGCACGGTTCAGCATGACCGGGTGTTCGCGGATCACTTCGTCCAGGATATCCCAGACTTCCTTGCGTTCCTTTTCGACCCACTTCTTGGCCTGCTTCAGGGTCATCGACAGACCCTTGGCATCGAGGCGCGCGTAGATGAACGGCTTGAACAGTTCGAGCGCCATCTTCTTGGGCAACCCGCACTGGTGCAGCTTCAGTTCCGGCCCGGTCACGATGACCGAACGGCCCGAATAGTCGACGCGCTTGCCCAGAAGGTTCTGGCGGAAGCGGCCCTGCTTGCCCTTGAGCATGTCGGACAGCGACTTCAGCGGGCGCTTGTTGGCACCGGTGATGACGCGGCCACGGCGGCCATTGTCGAACAGCGCGTCAACGGCTTCCTGCAGCATGCGCTTTTCGTTGCGGACGATGATGTCCGGCGCGCGCAGTTCGATCAGGCGCTTCAGACGGTTGTTGCGGTTGATCACGCGGCGGTAGAGGTCGTTCAGGTCCGACGTGGCGAAACGGCCACCATCGAGCGGCACCAGCGGGCGCAGCTCTGGCGGGATGACCGGTACGACATCGAGGATCATCCATTCGGGACGATTCCCTGAATCGATGAACGATTCCACGACCTTGAGGCGCTTGATGATCTTCTTGGGCTTGAGTTCGGACTTGGTGGTCCGCAGCTCTTCCATCAGATCGTCACGCTCCTGAACCAGATCGAGGTTCATCAGCATGTGCTTGACCGCTTCTGCGCCGATGCCGGCCGAGAAGGCGTCTTCGCCATACTCGTCCTGCGCGTCGAGCAGTTCGTCTTCGGTCAGCGTCTGGTACTTTTCGAGCGGGGTCAGGCCCGGCTCGGTAACCACGTAGCTTTCGAAGTAGAGAATACGCTCAAGGATCTTGAGCTGCATGTCGAGCAGCAGGCCGATGCGCGAAGGCAGCGACTTGAGGAACCAGATGTGCGCAACCGGCGCTGCCAGTTCGATGTGGCCCATGCGCTCGCGGCGCACCTTGGTGACGGTGACTTCGACGCCGCACTTTTCACAGACGACGCCCTTGTACTTCATGCGCTTGTACTTGCCGCACAGGCACTCGTAGTCCTTCACGGGGCCGAAGATGCGGGCGCAGAACAGGCCATCACGCTCAGGCTTGAACGTGCGGTAGTTGATGGTTTCCGGCTTCTTGATTTCGCCGAAGGACCAGCTGCGAATGCGCTCGGGGCTCGCCAGACCGATCTGGATCTGGTCGAACGTTTCGGGCTTGGCGATCTGGTTGGTGAACTTGGTCAGGTCGTTCATTAGGCTTTCTCCGCCTCGGAAATTGCGTCGCCGCACGTCTTGGTCTTGTTCAGCATCTCGGCCATCGCGTTTGGCGTTGTCAGAATCTTCTGCGCCAGCGCGAGTTGGAGATTGGCGACATCCATACCGATCAATGGATCACGCTTTCCCAAGGTGCGGCCCAGCAACAAGCTGAGCTTACGATAAAAGGTTTCAGTGCTTGCCACGGTATCAAGGGCTTTGGCTTCGTCAGCGTTCTTGGGTTGGGCCTTCTTCAAGCTCATCAACACGGCTTGTGCAGCAACCCTGCATCCCAGCGCGTCCTGATAAATCTTGTCGAGGCTTGGCGCTGCCGCACTGGCCGGGGTGGCGGCAAAAGCCATCCCAGTCAGCGCCACAGCAACCAAGACACTGGGCATCATTGTCGGCATTACTCCGCCGCCTGCGCCAGCCCATCGTCATCCGTGTCATCCAGCGACGACAGTTCGACGTTGAGGCCGAGCGAGCGCATTTCCTTGACGAGCACGTTGAAGCTTTCGGGAATGCCGGCCTCGAAGGTGTCGTCGCCCTTGACGATCGCCTCGTAAACCTTGGTGCGGCCGACGACATCGTCCGACTTTACCGTGAGCATTTCCTGCAGCGTGTAGGCCGCGCCATAGGCCTGGAGAGCCCAGACCTCCATTTCGCCGAAGCGCTGGCCACCGAACTGCGCCTTACCACCCAGCGGCTGCTGCGTGACGAGCGAGTACGGCCCGATTGAACGTGCGTGGATCTTGTCGTCAACAAGGTGATGCAGCTTGAGCACGTACTTCATGCCCACCGTCACCTTGCGGTCGAACGATTCCCCGGTGCGACCATCAAACAGCGTGACCTGGCCCGATTCATCGAGCCCGGCCAGACGCAGCATGTCGGTCACGTCAGCTTCCACCGCGCCATCGAACACCGGCGATCCCATCGGCACGCCAAGGCGGACCGACTGGGCAAAGTCGATGATCTGTTCGTCGCTGCGCGCGGCGATCTCGTCGGTGTAGTTGCTGCCGTAGATTTCCTGCAGCAGTTCACGCACCGCTTCGGGTGGCTGGCCAGCTTCTGGGTTCGGGTTGGCTTCGCGCCAGGAATCCAGCGCTGCACCGATCCGCTTGCCCAGGCCGCGCGCGGCCCAGCCAAGGTGGGTTTCGAAGATCTGCCCGACGTTCATGCGCGAAGGCACGCCCAACGGGTTGAGCACGAAGTCGACCGGCGTGCCGTCTTCGAGGAACGGCATGTCTTCCTGCGGCAGGATGCGGCTGATGATACCCTTGTTGCCGTGACGGCCAGCCATCTTGTCGCCCGGCTGCAGCTTGCGCTTCACCGCCACGAAGACCTTGACCATCTTGAGCACGCCCGGTGCCAGTTCGTCACCGCGCTCCAGCTTTTCCTTGCGATCTTCGAACTTCTCGCTGATCGCCTTGACCGCCGTGTCGTACTGCGCCTTGACCGCTTCGAGCTGCGCCTGACGCGCATCGTCGGCCACGGCGAACTTCCACCATTCATAGCGCTCGACATCGGCCAGCGTCTGCTCGTCGATGACTTCGCCCTTTTTGATGCCCTTCGGTGCCGCAGCCGAAACCTGGCCGATCAGCATGTCCTTCAGGCGGTTGAAGGTCGCGCGGTTGAGAATGGCGCGCTCGTCCTCACGGTCCTTGGCGAGGCGTTCGATTTCCTCGTTCTGGATCGCGCGGGTACGGTCGTCGATTTCGATACCGTGGCGGTTGAACACGCGCACATCAACAATCGTGCCGGCAACGCCCGGCGGCAGACGCAGCGAGGTGTCGCGCACGTCGCTCGCCTTTTCACCGAAGATTGCGCGGAGCAGCTTTTCTTCCGGCGTCATCGGCGATTCACCCTTCGGGGTGATCTTGCCGACAAGAATATCGCCGGGGTGAACTTCTGCGCCGATATACACGATGCCCGCTTCGTCGAGGTTGCGCAGGGCTTCCTCGCCAACATTCGGGATATCGCGCGTGATGTCTTCCGGCCCAAGCTTGGTATCGCGGGCCATGACTTCGAACTCCTCGATGTGGATCGAGGTGAAGACGTCTTCCTTCACGATGCGTTCGCTGATCAGGATCGAGTCTTCGTAGTTGTAGCCATTCCAGGGCATGAACGCGACGAGCACGTTGCGGCCTAGCGCCAGTTCGCCGAACTCGGTCGAAGGACCATCGGCGATGATATCGCCCTTCTCGATCAGATCGCCCACCTTCACCAGCGGACGCTGGTTGATGCAGGTTGACTGGTTTGAGCGTTCGAACTTCTGCAGGCGATAGATATCAACGCCCGACTGGCCGGGTTCGATGTCACCCGAAGCGCGGATCACGATGCGGGTGGCGTCCACCTGATCGACCACGCCTGAACGCAGGGCCGAAATCGCAGCGCCCGAATCGCGCGCCACGGTTTCTTCCATGCCGGTGCCCACGAACGGCGCATCGGCCTTGATCAGCGGCACGGCCTGACGCTGCATGTTCGAGCCCATCAGCGCGCGGTTGGCGTCGTCGTTTTCCAGGAACGGAATGAGCGAGGCGGCAACCGAAACCAGCTGCTTGGGGCTGACGTCCATCAGCGTAACCTGATCGCGCGGGCTCATCACGAATTCGCCGTTCTGGCGAGCCGAGACCAGTTCGTCGACGAACGAGCCGTCTGCGGTCAGCTCAGCCGAAGCCTGCGCCACGGTGTGCTTCTGCTCTTCCATGGCCGACAGATAGATCACGTCCCCGGTGACCTTGTTGTCGATCACCTTGCGGTACGGCGTTTCGATGAAGCCATACTTGTTGACGCGCGCAAAGGTGGACAGCGAGTTGATCAGACCGATGTTGGGGCCTTCCGGCGTTTCAATCGGGCAGATGCGGCCATAGTGCGTGGGGTGAACGTCGCGCACTTCGAAGCCTGCGCGTTCACGCGTAAGACCGCCTGGCCCCAAGGCCGAAACGCGACGCTTGTGCGTCACTTCGGACAGGGGGTTGGTCTGGTCCATGAACTGCGAAAGCTGCGAGGAGCCGAAGAATTCACGCACCGCAGCCACGGCGGGCTTCGCGTTGATCAGGTCGTTCGGCATGACGGTCGAGACGTCGACCGAGGACATGCGCTCCTTGACCGCGCGTTCCATGCGCAGCAGGCCGACGCGATACTGGTTTTCCAGCAGCTCGCCCACCGAACGCACACGGCGGTTGCCGAGGTTGTCGATATCGTCGATTTCGCCCTTGCCGTCCTTCAGGTTCACCAGTTCCTTGACCACAGCGAGGATATCCTCGGTGCGCAGCGTGGTGATGGTGTCTTCGGCATCGAGGCCCAGACGCATGTTGAGCTTTACGCGGCCCACGGCCGAGAGGTCATAGCGGTCAGCATCGAAGAACAGGCCATCGAACAGCGCTTCGGCGGTTTCGCGCGTTGGCGGTTCGCCCGGGCGCATCACGCGATAGATGTCGGCCAGCGCGTGGTCACGATCCGGGGCCTTGTCGGCCTTCAGCGTGTTGCGGATCCACGGTCCGGTCGATACGTGATCGATATCCAGCAGTTCGAGGCTGTCGATCCCGGCCTTGTCGAGCAGATCAAGGTTTTCTGGCGTTACTTCATCACCGGCTTCGATCCAGATGCGGCCCGTCGTCTCATCGATCAGGTCGCGCGCGGCATAACGGCCAAAGATTTCGTCGGTCGGGATCAGCAGTTCTTCCAGACCGTCCTTCAGCGCCTTGTTGGCAGCGCGCGGGGAAATCTTGGTGCCAGCAGGGAAGATCACTTCGCCAGACTTGCCGTCCACGATATCGAACGCAGGCTTGCTGCCGCGCCACTGTTCAAGCACGAACGGCACCTTCCAGCCGCCTTCGGCCCGCTCCCACTTTGCAAGATCGTAGAAGTGGTGGAGGATGCCTTCGTCGCTCAGGCCCAGCGCATGCAGCAGCGCGGTGACCGGCAGCTTGCGCTTGCGGTCGATACGCACGTTGACGATGTCCTTGGCGTCGAATTCAAAATCGAGCCACGAACCACGATAAGGGATCACGCGAGCGGCAAACAGATACTTGCCCGAAGAGTGCGTCTTGCCGCGGTCATGATCGAACAGCACGCCCGGCGAACGGTGCATCTGCGATACGATCACGCGCTCGGTACCATTGATGAAGAAGGTGCCGTTTTCGGTCATGAGCGGGATATCGCCCATGTAAACGTCCTGCTCCTTGATATCGATGAGCGACTTGGTCTCGGTCTCGGCGTCCACTTCGAACGTGGCGAGCTTGAGCGTCACCTTCATCGGCGCCGCATAGGTGATGCCGCGCTGGCGGCATTCGTTCACGTCATACTTCGGCGCTTCAAGGACGTAGCCGTCCTTTTCCTTGATATCGAGGCTGGCGGTGCCGGCGAAATCCTGGATCGGGAAAACCGAGCGCAGCGTCTTTTCCAGACCCGAAACGTAGCCCGTCGACGGATCGGAGCGGAGGAACTGCTCATACGATTCGCGCTGAACTTCGATCAGGTTGGGCATCTGCACGACTTCGTGGATATTCCCGAAGATCTTGCGGATGCGCTTCTTCACGCCGGGACGGCTGGGAGTCCGGGTAGACGTCGCCAAAGTAGCCATAAAGGTTACGAGCCTTTTCTCAATAATTGGCCGGAAATCCGGCGAAAACTTGCCACGCCGCGGTGATGGCACCATCAAACGGGAAAAGGCCGCACAGCGCACAGCATACCGTTTACCGGTAGCCATGGCCCGCAGCCTTTTGCGTCAGATGGTAAAGCCCTTTGCTTCCTTCCGTGGCCATCCCCCGCGCATGGGACAGCCTTGCTCGAAGCTCGAACTGCGTGGCCTATAGGAGACACGGGCTGCGAAGTCAAAGCCTGCGTTGCCAAGCGGCGGGGTATCGCGCGCCAAACCTGCCTTGCGCAGTTGACTCTTCGCCATGCTTGCGCCATTGGCCCGGTCGGACCGGCGCGCAGCAATGCACGCCGATCATCCGTCCGAGACAGTTGGTGTGCGGGATCTGCCCGCACTTAATTTCCAGCCTAGACGGGGAAAAGAGTTTCAGGCTCCTCAGGTCCTCAACCGGATCCATGGTGCCCCTCGCGCCCGGAAGCTTCGGCTTTCGGCGCATCTCCTTCCCTTGTCACGGACTCGCCGGTGGTCTTCGGGCCATCGACAAACGTAGCCGATTGTCCGGTTCTTACCGCACAATCACATGTGAAGGAGTTAGGCATGGATCGTTCGCAGAAAGCCGATTCGGTCGCCTTCCTGAGCGGTGTCTTCAACGAGGCCGGCGCGGTGGTCATCACCCGCAACCTCGGCATGACGGTGGCCCAGTCCTCCGCCTTGCGCAACAAGATCCGTGAAGCGGGCGCGACCTACAAGGTTGCGAAGAACAGTCTTGCCAAGCTTGCCATCGCGGGCACCGATTACGAAGGTCTGGGTGATCTGTTCACCGGCCCTACCGCAATCGCAGCGTCCGCCGATCCGATCGCAGCCGCCAAGGCCGTGGTCGAATTCGCCAAGACCACCGACAAGATCGAAATCGTCGGTGGTGCCATGGGAACGCAGGTCCTCAACGAAGCTGGTATCCGGGCGCTTGCCACGATGCCGAGCCTCGATGAACTGCGCGGCACGCTCATCGGCCTCATCCAGGCTCCGGCCACGAAGATCGCTCAGCTCACGACTGCTCCGGCAGCCAAGCTGGCCCGCGTCTTCGGTGCTTACGCCAAGGAAGCCGCATAAGATTGTTCATGCGATTTTCGCGCGCCGCGCCACACGGGCCGGCGGGCACCAATACATCAGGAGTGAAATATCATGGCCGATATCGCCAATCTCGTTGCCGAACTGTCGAAGCTGACCGTTCTTGAAGCCGCTGAACTCGCCAAGGCTCTCGAAGAAGCATGGGGCGTTTCTGCCGCTGCTGCTGTCGCTGTTGCTGCAGCTCCCGCTGCTGCTGCCGAAGCTGTCGAAGAAAAGACCGAATTTGACGTGATCCTCACCGGCGACGGTGGCAAGAAGATCCAGGTCATCAAGGAAGTCCGCGCTATCACCGCTCTCGGCCTGACCGAAGCCAAGGCCCTTGTCGAAGCAGCTCCGAAGGCTGTGAAGGAAGGCGTGTCGAAGGCTGAAGCCGAAGACATCAAGAAGAAGATCGAAGAAGCCGGCGGCACCGTCGAAATCAAGTGACGGCGTGCAGGGCCGCAAGGCCCTGCCACCCGGCATCCCCGTGCAGACGGGGATCCACACAAGTTTTGCGGGTGTCTTGAAGCGCTCGCAATTGGAAAGGGCGGGGCCTCGGCTCCGCCCTTTTTCGTGCACCCCCGCTGCTGAAATCAGACCGGGCTGCTAAGATCAGCCCGGTTCAACCGCCTGCGGCACAGTCACTGTCACCTGCAGCCCGCCGCCTGACGCGCGCGCAAACGCAAGTCCGCCGCCAAAGCGCTGCAACAGACGATGCGCGGTGGGGATGCCAAGGCCGAACCCCGGCGTATCGCGCGCGCGTGCCTCGTCAATGCGATAGAACGGGGCGAGAATGCGTTCGTACTGGTCCTCGGGAATGCCGGGCCCTGAATCGCTGATGATCACCTGCCAGCGCCCTTCGCTGTCCGGTTTCACTTCGATGCGGGCCATTCCGCCGTGGTGCACGGCATTTTCGATCAGCGGATGCAGTGCCAGCAACAGCGGCTCGCGCCAGGTCCGCACAACGGCGCCCGGTGCCGCATCAACCACCACTTTGCCGTGATAGATGCCCTCGCCCAGATCGGTAACAGCCAGCCCCAGATCCATGGTCGTGGGCTCTACCGCGATATGCTGCGCGCGCAGATACTGCTGCAACGACATCAGCATCGCTTCCATTTCATGCGTGCTTTCGCGCACGAGCCCGGCGATCTCGTCATCATCGATCAGATCGGCGGCAATGGTCACGCGGGACAGCGGCGTGCGCAGATCGTGGCTGATCGCCTCAAACGAGCGGGCCTGATCCTCCATCGTGGCAGCAATGCGCGCCTGCATGCCGTTCATCGACCGGGCCAGCGTGCGCAGATCATCCGGGCCGCTTTCCTGCACCGGCACCACCAAGCCCTGCCCAATCGCGTCAGCCGCATCGGTCAGTTCGCGCAATGGGCGGGTGATGATCCGCAAGGACCACAGCGCCAGCGCAAAACCGACAACCGCCGTGATCAGTGTCAGCACCGTGGCGCGCAAGGCGATCGGCCAGCCCGAGGTGACATCGAGCGAGCGGAAATTGAGCCAGTGCCCATCGCGCAATTGCATCGCGCCCACCAGATTGCCGTAGCCGAACCGCGAAGGCTCAAGCCCCAGCACAAGCCGCTTGCCGGCCAAGGTGGGCTCCCAGTGCAGGATATGGCTGTGGATCTCGGCCACCATTTCCTCGCTGCTGCCGGATATGGCGCGCGGGGCATTGGCCAGTTCCACTTCAAGGTGGCTCGTGCTCATCGTCCGGCCGAGGTCATTCGGCGCAATCTCGTGCAGGCGGTTGCTGACAACCAGCAGTTCCGCCACACGCCGGGCGTGATCTTCGCGCAAGGTTTCCTTGTCGATCACATTGTAAAAAGCCATGCTGGCAACGGCCTGAACTGCCGCAAGCACCAGCAAAAGCGTGGCTGCGCGCACCGCAAGGCGCGAAAGATTTGGCCCGTGTTGCCAATAGCTTTGCAGGCTGTCGCGCAACTTGCGCCAAGGCCCGCGCCCTCGCGCGTTACCCGCTTCGACTGGAACAGTAGTCCCGCGGGCCTTCAGCACGGAGTCGGCAGCTCTTTCCATGATTTTTACGCTGTCACTACAGGACAATACGGTCAACAGGCACGGGCCCTCGGACATGTTTTGTGACATGCCGCGCACCTTCGGACATGAGCGATTGTGTGGCCAAACATTCAGCCAGCGGGACATTGCGCTTTCTTTGCCGCCGCTCTCAACCTATGCCGCGCCCGCCATGTTCGAGAAACAACCCCTCCGCTGGATCGATGAAATGCGCGCGATGCTGCGGCTCGCTGCGCCGCTGGTGGGTGCAAATCTTTTGCAGATGGCCGTGTTTGCGGTCGATGTGGTGTTTGTGGCGCGGCTTGGGCCTGAGGCATTGGCGGCATCGTCGCTCTCGGTTTCGCTGTTCGGCCTGTTGATCTGGTCGATGAGCGGGCTGGTCGGCGCGGCATCTCCGCTGATCGCCGCAGAACTGGGCAGCCGCCGCCATGCGGTGCGCGAAGTGCGCCGCACCGTGCGCATGGCCGGTTGGGCGGGCCTGCTGGCGGCTTTCGTGGCCATGGGAGTGTGCCTGCTCGGTGGACCGCTGATGCAGGTGACCGGGCAAGATCCCGGCGTCATCGCGCGCGCCATTCCGTTTCTCGCGGTGCTGAGCCTTGCCTCCATACCGGCTGTCATGGCCGCCTTGCTGCGCACCGTAGTGGCCACACTTGGCCGCCCCGGCATTGGCACAGCCATCACCGGCATGGCCGTGGCCGTCAATGCGCTGGGCAACTGGATGCTCGTGTTCGGCAATCTTGGCGCCCCCGAAATGGGCCTGCAGGGCTCGGCCATTTCCAGCGTCATCACCAGCACCGCGATGCTCATCGCCTTCATGCTCGTGATCCGTTTTGACCGGCGCCTGCATCGCTATCGCCTGCTCGGTCGCTGGTGGAAGCCGGAATGGAAGCGCTTTGCCGATGTCCTGCGCATCGGCCTGCCGATCTGCGGCACGATTATTGCCGAGGCTGGCATGTTCAACGGCGCGGCTTTTGTGATGGGCCGGATCGGCGAGGTGGAACTGGCCGCCCACACCTTGGCGCTGCAATTTGCGGCCATCGCCTTTCAGGTGCCGTTCGGCGTGGGCCAGGCCGCCACGATCCGCGTCGGCCTTGCCTTCGGCGCGCGCGACAGCGCGGCGATTGCACTGGCCGGAAAGGTCGCAACGCAACTCGGCATTGGCTTCATGGTTATTTCGGCCGGGATCATGATGGCCTTTCCCGGTCAGCTGCTGCACCTTTATATCGACCCCGCCGCGCCCGAAAATGCGCGGATGGTGAACCTTGCCCTGCAATACATGGTCGTTGCTGCCGCATTCCAGCTGTTCGATGGCGCGCAGGCCGTTGCTGCGGGCATGCTGCGCGGATTGCAGGACACCCGCTTCCCGATGCTGATCGCCATTTTCGGCTATTGGGTGCCGGGCGTTGGCACGGCGTTGTGGCTGGGGCTGTTCACATCCGTCGGCGGGCTTGGCGTGTGGATCGGGCTGCTGGTCGGGCTGGTCTTCGTCGCTGGGCTGCTGCTATGGCGGTGGAGCATGCGCGCGCGCCTTGGGCTGTTGCCTGCCGGATGAACACTTGCGGCATATCCGCACGAACCGTTCATCAGCGTGAAAAGAATCTGCGCCACACCCATTGACGCTCCCATGGCATGCGACCATATCCCGCTCGCTGGCACTCTCCCCCTGAGAGTGCCAAGCCCCATTTTTTAGTATGGAAGAGGGAGAAAACCCATGTCATTCCGTCCGTTGCACGATCGCGTGCTGGTACGCCGCGTCGAAGCCGAGGAAAAGACTGCTGGCGGGATCATCATCCCCGACAGCGCCAAGGAAAAGCCCGCTGAAGGCGAAATCGTCGCCGTTGGCACTGGTGCCCGCGCCGAAAACGGCACGATCACCCCGATGGACGTCAAGGTCGGTGACCGCGTTCTGTTCGGCAAGTGGTCCGGCACCGAAGTCAAGGTTGGCGGCGAAGACCTGCTGATCATGAAGGAATCGGACATCCTGGGTGTGATCGGCTGATCACGTTCCCCTGATACCGCTCCCCCGCGCAGGCGGGGGTCTCAGGCCTGATGTCCCCGCCTTTGTGGGGACACGCTGAATTTAAAAAGGATTAATCAACATGGCAGCCAAGGACGTAAAGTTCGGCCGCGACGCCCGCGAACGCATTCTGCGCGGCGTCGACATTCTCGCTGACGCTGTAAAGGTCACGCTCGGCCCCAAGGGTCGCAACGTGGTGATCGACAAGAGCTTCGGCGCGCCCCGCATCACCAAGGACGGTGTTTCGGTCGCCAAGGAAATCGAACTCAAGGACAAGTTCGAAAACATGGGCGCCCAGATGCTGCGCGAAGTGGCTTCGAAGGCCAACGACGCAGCCGGTGACGGCACCACCACCGCCACGGTTCTGGCTCAGGCCATCGTGCGCGAAGGCATGACCGCCGTTGCTGCCGGCATGAACCCGATGGACCTGAAGCGCGGGATCGATATCGCCGTGCTCAAGGTTGTCGAAAACCTCAAGGCGCGTTCGACCCCGGTGACCGGCTCGGCCGAAATCGCACAGGTCGGCATCATCTCGGCCAATGGCGACGTGGAAGTGGGCGAAAAGATCGCTCAGGCCATGGAAAAGGTCGGCAAGGAAGGCGTGATCACCGTGGAAGAGGCCAAGGGCCTCGAATTCGAACTCGATGTCGTTGAAGGCATGCAGTTCGACCGCGGCTATCTGTCGCCCTACTTCATCACCAACCCGGAAAAGATGACGGTCGAACTCGAAAACCCGTACATCCTGATCCACGAGAAGAAGCTGTCTTCGCTCCAGGCGATGCTGCCGATCCTCGAAGCGGTTGTGCAGTCGGGCCGTCCGCTGCTGATCATCGCCGAAGACATCGAAGGCGAAGCGCTCGCAACGCTCGTGGTCAACAAGCTGCGCGGTGGCCTGAAGATCGCAGCCGTCAAGGCTCCGGGCTTTGGTGACCGTCGCAAGGCGATGCTGGGCGATATCGCCACGCTGACCGCCGGTGAAATGATCTCCGAAGACCTCGGCATCAAGCTTGAGAGCGTCACGCTCGGCATGCTCGGCCAGGCCAAGAAGGTCACGATCGACAAGGACAACACCACGATCGTCGATGGCGCTGGTTCGGCTGAAGAGATCAAGGCCCGCGTCGAGCAGATCCGTGCGCAGATCGAAGTCACCACTTCGGACTACGACCGTGAAAAGCTGCAGGAACGTCTGGCCAAGCTTGCTGGCGGCGTTGCCGTGATCAAGGTTGGCGGTGCGACCGAAGTCGAAGTGAAGGAGCGCAAGGATCGCGTTGATGACGCGCTTCATGCAACCCGCGCTGCGGTTGAAGAAGGCATCGTCCCCGGTGGCGGCACCGCGCTGCTCTATGCAACCAAGGCTCTCGAAGGCCTCAAGGGTGCAAACGACGACCAGACCAAGGGCATCGACATCGTGCGCCGTGCGATCCAGACCCCGCTGCGCCAGATCGCGCAGAACGCTGGTCACGATGGCGCCGTTGTCGCTGGCAACCTGCTGCGCGAAAACGACGAAAATCAGGGCTTCAACGCCTCGACCGACGTCTATGAAAACCTGAAGGCCGCTGGCGTGATCGACCCGACCAAGGTCGTGCGCACCGCGCTGCAGGATGCAGCATCGGTCTCGGGCCTGCTGATCACGACGGAAGCTGCCATCAGCGATCGTCCTGACGACAAGCCTGCCATGCCCCCGATGGGTGGCGGCATGGGCGGCATGGGCGGCATGGACTTCTAAGTCCAACGCACTTTACGCCAAACACGGTCAGGGGCTGGAGGGGAGACCTTCCAGCCCTTTTTCGTGATTCCGATGGCGAGGTGAGCGGCAGGGAGTGCAGCAAGGCTGCTATGGCTTGACCCGCTCGAACAGATCAACCGTCGCGCCATCATCAAGCAGATGTTCGGCATAGCGCACAAACCCGAGCTTCTGCGCCAGCCTCACCGATGCGGCATTTTCGGGCTCGATCATGCAGGCTATGCGATCCTGCCCTTGCGTCTTGTCAAACCAGTCCAGTGCCGCGCGCATGCCCTCTTCGGCATAGCCACTGCCCCAGTGTTCGCGCGCAATCATCCACGCGGCCTCAGCTGTATGGTCCATCCCTTTGCCGAATCCGCGCAAGCTGTGGAACATGCCAAGCTGGCCAACGAACGCACCGCTGGCCTTTTCGCAGACCACAAACACGCCATAGCCATAGAATTGCCACGATCCCGCCGCCCGCAACGCGCGGCTGAACATTTCGGTGGTCAGGTCTTCCGGCTGAGGGCCAAGGAACCGATGCACCGCAGGATCGGCCAACAGATCACGCAACAGAAGGTAATCGTCACGCTCGGGCAGGCGCAGCACAAGACGTTCGGTCTCGATCACATTGCGCTGTCCAGAACGTGCAACAACAAGCCGACCAGTCCGCCAACCAGCGTGCCGTTGATGCGGATGAATTGCAGATCGCGGCCCACGGCGCCCTCGATGCGGTCGGTCACCGTGCGCGCGTCCCAGCGCTTGACGGTTTCAGACACGAGCCGGACGATTTGCGCGCCATAGCGCGTGGCAACGCCCACCATCGTGCGCCGGGCAAAGCGGTTGACCACGCGCTGCAGCTGCACATCGCGCTGCAAGGCATGGCCCAGTTCGGCAAGGCTCGCGCCAAATTGCCCGCCCAGCGCGCCTTGCGGATTGCGCACTGTGTGCAGCAACCGGGTGCGGCCTCGCTCCCACAAGGCATCAAGCCACCTCGCGAAGGCAGGATTGGCCAGCACTTCGCGCTTCAGCGCTTCAACTTTGGCCCGCGTGGCCGGGTCATGCACCAGATCGTGCGCCAGCGTTTGCAAGCCATCCTCGATCTTGCGGCGCAAAGGGTGATCGGGGACCACCAGTGTTTCGGCCAGAAGCTTGTACAGGCCATCAAGAATGCTGTTGGCAAGCTTTTCGTCCAGTCCGGTCCAGCGCAGAATGGCATTGGCGCGCTCGTGGATCGTTTCCTGAATCAGCGCCTCATTGGCCTCCAGCGTCTCTGCCGTCTTGCGGATCAGGCTTTCGATCACCGGCATGTGCCGCCCATCAGCAATCGCAGCGCCCAGCAACTGGCCCAGCAGCGGGGATAGTTCAAACTTTTCCAGCTGCCCGCGCAGTGCACCCTTGGCCAAGCCGCCCAACTTTTCCGGGTCAAGCGATTCCAGAACATCGGCCACCAGCCCCGCCGCGCCATCGCGCAACCGGCTTTCCCCCGTGCGTGGGTCGGCCAGAAATGCCCCCGCCGCAGCCGCCGTATTGACCGCTGCCATGCGCCGCGCCACCACGCCGGGCGTCAGAAAATTGTTCTGCAGGAACGCGGCCATCGTATCGGCGATGCGGTCCTTGTTTTCAGGAATGATCGCGGTGTGCGGGATGGGCAGGCCAAGCGGGTGGCGGAACAGCGCCGTGACGGCAAACCAGTCTGCCAGTCCCCCCACCATCGCCGCCTCGGCAAAGGCGCGGATATAGCCGACTGCCGGGTGCAGCCCTTCATACTGGCGCGTCACGATATAGACCGCGGCCATCGCCAGCAGCAAGCAGGTCGCCACGATGCGCATGCGCCGGGCACGATCAACTGTGGGCAGCGCGCGCCTCAACCCATAGCGGCCAGCAGTACCGCTGGCCGCAGCTGCAGTTTCGGCACGTTCAGGGCGATCAGCGGTCACTCCGCTGGGAATGCCTCGTGCTCCGGTTCGTTCCTGCGCGCAGCAATGGGTGCTGCATGCGCCGGGCCATGATGCGCCCCGGCAGGTGCAGGATCGATCACGGGATCAGGCTCATGGCCCAGCACGTGCCGTGCAAGCCACGGGCCAATCCGCTTTTCCAGACCATCAGCAAGGCTGAACCCGGCCGGCACGATCAGCAGCGTCAGCGCCGTAGACAATGTCAGCCCGCCGATCACGACAATGCCCATCGGCGCGCGCCAGCCGCCATCGCCGCCGATGGAAACCGCCGTCGGGATCATGCCCGCGACCATCGCCACGGTGGTCATGATGATCGGCTGCGCGCGCTTGTGACCAGCCTCGGTAATTGCCTCAAGCTTCGCCTTGCCCGTAGCCATTTCCTCAATCGCGAAGTCGATCAGCAGGATCGAGTTCTTGGCCACGATGCCAAACAGCATCAGAATGCCGATAAACACCGGCAAGGACAGCGATTGCCCCACGATCCAGATCGCAATCAATCCGCCCAGTGGAGCCAGGAACAGTGATCCCATGTTAACCAGTGGCGAGATGAAGCGGCGATAGAGCAGCACCAGCACCGAGAACACGAGCAGGATGCCCGCCGCCACGGCGATGACAAAGTTGTCCAGCATCTCTTGCTGGAACTTGTCTTCACCAGCCGCGGTGTTCGAAACACCTTGCGGAAGGTTCTTCATGATCGGCAGCTTCATGATCGCTGCCATTGCATCACCCTTGACCACGCCGGGCTGCAAATCTGCGCCGACAAACACGCGGCGGCTCTGGTTGTAGCGCTGGATTTGGGTCGGTCCTGATCCAAACCCGATTTCCGCCACGCGCGACAGGGGCACCGATCCTCCGCCAGCAGTTGGCACTGGCAGGTTTTCGATCACTGACAGATCGCGCCGCGATTCCTCGGGCAGCTTGACGCGGATTGGCACCTGACGGTCAGACAGCGAAAACTTCGCGCTGTTCTGATCGATCTCGCCCTGGGTGGCGATGCGGATCACCTGGCTGAGCGCCTGCGTCGTGATGCCAAGGTTCGCGGCCAGATCGAGCCGCGGCTTGATGATCACTTCGGGGCGGCGCAAATCAGCGCTGATGCGTGGCGCAACCACCGAAGGCAGCGTGCTCATCTGATCGACCAGGGTCTGCGCGGTATTCTGCAGCAGTTCCGGATTGGACCCGGCGAGCATGATGCTGATCGGTCGGCCCGATCCGCCGCCCGGCCCACCTGGCCCCTGCGCCTGGAAATTCACGCGGACATCGGAAATCTTCTGCAATTGCGGCGTCAGTTCGCGCTCGAACACGAGGCTGGTGCGTTCGCGATCCTTGCGCAAGTTAACGTAAATGTTCGCCTTGGCTTCGCGCACAGAGGCAAGCTGCGATTCCACTTCCTTCTGGCTGCCGATCAACGCCACGATTTCAGCCACCTTGCGCTCGGTCTGTTGCAAGGTGGTGCCGGGCACCATCTCGATCGTGACCGTGCTTTCATCGCTGTCGGTGTCGGGGAAGAACTGCGACGGGATCACGAAGAACATCGCCAGCGTCATCAGCAATGCCAGAAAGCCGACGCCCATCATCCACAAGCGGTGGTCATGCAGGCGCGCAAGGAACCGGCGACGCGGATGCTGGGCGCGATAAGCCTTTGCCTTTGAGGTATCGAGCGACCAGCTCAACACCTTCATGTACTTGTCCATCCATGGCCCGCCACCATGATCCGCCTCGCCATGCGCCTTGAGGAAGTAGGCGGCCACCATCGGCGTGATCATGCGCGCAACGAGCAGCGAGAACATCACCGAGATCACCACGGTCATGCCGAAGTTCTTGAAGAACTGCCCCGATACGCCCGGCATCAGAGCCACGGGGAAGAACACCGCAACGATCGAAAATGTGGTTGCCACCACCGCAAGGCCGATTTCGTCGGCCGCATCAATGGAAGCCTGAAACGCACTTTTGCCCATGCGCATATGGCGCACGATGTTCTCGATCTCCACGATCGCATCGTCAACCAGCACGCCCGCCACGAGCCCCAAGGCCAGCAGCGACATCTGGTTGAGCGTAAAGCCCATCAGATCGAGCACCCAGAACGTGGGGATCGATGAAAGCGGAATGGCGATGGCCGAAACGATTGTCGCGCGCCAGTCACGCAGGAAGAAGAACACCACGATCACGGCCAGCACGGCGCCTTCGACCATGGCGTTCATCGACGAGCGGTATTGATCCTGCGTATAAGTCACCGAAGTGAACAGCAGCTCGAAATGGATCTTGCCGCCCTGCTCGGCCTCGATCTTCTTCATCTCCTCCAGCGCGCCTTCATAGACGGACACGTCGGATTCGCCGCGCGCGCGCGACATTGAGAACGTAACGACCGGCTTGCCATTGAACTTGGCGACAGAGGTCAGCTCGCTATACGCATCGCGCACATCCGCCACGTCGGAAAGGCGCACCGTGCGATTGCCGGTGATCTGGATTTCGGTTTGCGAAAGATCGAAGGCCGACTTGGCATTGCCCAGCACGCGCACGGACTGGCGTGACCCGGCAACTTCAGTACGGCCACCTGCCGCGTTGATGTTGACCTGACGCAGCGCGGCGTTGACCTGGCTTGCGGTCACACCCATCGCGTTCATCTTTGCCGGATCAAGCGTAACCGCGATCTCGCGGTTCACCCCGCCAGACCGGCTCACTTCGGCCATGCCCGGCACGGTCAGCAGGCGCTTGGCAATCGTATCGTCGATGAACCACGAAAGCTGTTCCAGCGTCATGTCATCGGCGGCAACCGCAAAGTAGGCAATCGGATTGGACGATGTCTCGACCTTGAAAACCTGCGGTTCCAGAATGCCTTCGGGCAAGTCAGACCGGATCTGGTCGACCTGATTCTTGACCTCGTTGACCGCGGCGTTGATGTCCTGCCCGATCTTGAACTGGACTTGCGTCTGGCTGCTGCCTTCCGATGCGGTAGAGGTCAGCGTGTCGACCCCGGCAATCGAGCGCACGGCCGATTCCACGCGCTGGGTAATCTGGTTCTCGATTTCGGTCGGCGCGGCCCCCGGCTGCGAGATCTGCACGATGACCACCGGAAACTCGATGTCCGGCGTATCCTGCACCTTCATCTGCATGAACGAGACCAGACCAGCCAGCGTCAGCCCGATAAACAGGACAATCGGCACCACCGGGTTGCGGATGCACCAGGCTGAAATGTTCTGAAAGTTCATGCCAGATCCCTGCCCAGAGCCCTACTTCGCAACTACCGGCTGGACTTTGTCGCCCGCATTCAGGAACCCGCCCGCGCGCAGCACGATCCGTTCCTTGCCTGAAAGCCCTTCGATCACCGCAATCCCGCGCGCATTGACCTCACCGGTCTTCACCGCGCGGCGCTCCACTTTGTCGTCACTTCCGACAACATAGACGAACGAGCCCTTTTCATCGCTCAGGATCGCCGATTCCGGCAGCAAGGGTGCGGTGACGGTGCCCGAGCGCAGCTTGGCGCTCGCAAAGCCACCGGGCCGCAGCGCCTTGTCATAAGGCAGCGCAATCCGGGCGATGCCTTCGCGCGAATTCTGGTCGATAGTGGGCGACAGCTGCCAGATTTCGCCGCTGAACGTGCGCTCCGATCCCACCGGGATCACCTCTGCCGATGATCCGACCGACAGGCGGGCAAGGTCAAATTCCGAAAGACGGGCCTGCATTTCCATTTGCCCATCGCGCGCCATCGAAAACAGCACGCCCGTCCCGGGGCTGACAATCTGGCCCGGCTCTGCCGCGCGCGTCAGCACAAGACCGGCCGCAGGCGCCACGATGTTCAGCCGCGCCGTACGCTCACGCAATTCGCCAAGGCCTGCGCGCGCCACGCCTACACGCGCCACGGCTGCATCGCGCGTGGCGGTCAGCCGGTCGACGTCGGCCTTCGAGATGAAGCCACGCTCAACCAGCTTGAGCGCGCGATCAAGGTTGGCTTGCGCCAGACGGGCATCGGCAGCGGCAACTTCGACGTTGGCGGCCTGACTGGCCAGTTGCTGCGTCTGTACCGCCCGGTCAATCACGGCCAGAACCTGTCCGGCCTGGACCCAGTCTCCAGCATCCACCAGCACACGGGCCACCTGTCCGCCTTCACCGGCCACGCCCACCGGCATTTCGCGGCGGGCCGCAATTGTGCCGCTGGCCGAGATCACGTTGGCGATGGTGGTCTGTCCGGGCACGATCACCGAGACGACTTGCGCCTGCGCTTCACCAGTTGCGTCAGCCGAAGTCGCACCGCCGTTGTGCATGGCATACCATGCCCCGATCAGCACTGCGATGACCACCGCAGCGATGATCCAAAGGCGCCGACGTCCGGCGCGTTCGCTGTCGCGATCTTCGTTCAAGCCGTTCAGGGCCAGCGCGCCATCGGCATCAATGGTCGTTTCGTAGTTCATCGTCTATCCCGCCATCGTCCTTCCGCGGTGCTTTGCCGAACTGGCAACCTTCCGCGTTGGAACAAGGACCGGCCCCTTTTGTTCGAGTAAGTGCATCATATTCACAACGCACCGGCATAACGCACCAGCCACGGATGTGGCCCCCCGCACCCTGGCAGGTCAGCGTCCCGTAATAGACCGCCTTCCGACGAGGTGCAATTCAGTCTCGACGAAGGACTTACGCCAAATTGGCGCACGTGTCTTTCGTGCACCTGTAACTTTCTGTAACGGTCCCGGTCAGCGCTTCATTTCGCCGCGCTTCTTGCCGCGATGCGACCGCGTGCAACAGATGGCCCAAAGAACAACGGCCGCTTCCCGAAGGAAACGGCCGTCGAAACTCATCGGGATTGATAAGGTCAGTACTTCAACTGACGCTCATACAAATCGCGGTAATGCTGAATGCGGGTCACTCGCAGGCCCTGCATGCCCGAGCGATCGACCGCGCGCTGCCACGAAGCGAACTCTTCCAGCGTCAGATTGTAACGTTCGCACACTTCGTCGATGGTCAGGAGCCCGCCGTTGACGGCCGCCACAACCTCTGCCTTGCGACGCACCACCCACCGCGTGGTCGATGGCGGCGGCAGGCTGTCGATCGTCAGCGGTTCGCCGAGCGGACCGATCACTTGTGCCGGGCGGATTTTCTGGTTTTCAATCATATCAATCTCGTGCTTCAGCGTGGCCCGTCCAGACGCTCGGTTTTGTGTCGTCCGGTGTGCCCAAAAGTGGTTTTCCATTCGCTGAAGAGGTTGGGTTAACGCCCTGTTTACGAATCATTATCTGCGCTGGATTGCCCGAAAATCCCGTCGCAATGAGCCGGGCAGTGGCTCCGTCAAAGCTGCCACCGGGAATAGTGTCCGACGCGCCGGAAATGTGCGCCATCGACCGGCGCAGATCCTGCAGCGCGGTAATCTGCGCGCACAGTCCGTGCCACGTCAGCGGCCTGAGGCCGGGTGCCGTTTCGCCGGGAAGCAGAAAGGCAGAAGGTTCAAAGCTCATGTCCATCGCCAAACCTTTTAGGCCCGAGATGGCTAAGGTCCGGTAAAGGCCTCCATTACCTTTTGTTCAGCGATTGCATTTTTGGCTCGGTTCGTCGTGTTTCGGTCATCTGATCGCAGATTTTGCGCTGCGGTCGGTTTGCGCCTATGGGGCTGGCGATGATCGCAGACTCCCTGACCACCAATCTTTTCGACCTCGCCGGGCCGCTTTCCGCACGGCGCATCGTCGTGGCCATGTCGGGCGGCGTGGACAGTTCGGTGGTGGCCGGACTGGCCGCGGCGACAGGCGCCGAAGTCATTGGCGTTACGCTCCAACTCTACGATTATGGCGCAGCTACGGGCCGCAAGGGCGCGTGCTGTGCGGGCGATGATATCCGCGATGCGCGGGCCGTGGCCGACCGCCTCGGCATCGCGCACTACGTGTTCGATCACGAATCGCGCTTCCGCGAAGATGTGGTCGAACGGTTCGCCGATGATTACCTGAACGGTCGCACGCCGATCCCCTGCGTTCGCTGCAACATGGGGCCAAAGTTCACCGACCTGCTCGATATGGCGCGCGAACTGGGGGCCGATTGCTTGGCCACCGGCCACTATGTGCGCCGCGTCATGGGCGCAAACGGCCCCGAACTGCACCGCGCCATCGATCCGGCGCGCGACCAGTCGTACTTTCTCTATGGCACGACTGAAGAGCAGCTTTCGTACTTGCGCTTCCCACTGGGCGGCCTGCCCAAGACCGAGACGCGCCGCATGGCGCAGGACATGGGCCTGGTCGTCGCCGCAAAGCCCGACAGTCAGGACATCTGCTTCGTGCCCGATGGCGACTATGCCAAGATCGTGCGCGCCGTGCGCCCCGAAGGCGATGCCCCCGGCGAGATCGTCCATGCCGCCACCGGCGAAGTGCTCGGCACCCATCGCGGGATCATTCACTACACCGTAGGCCAGCGGCGCGGCCTTGAAATCGGCGGCTTGGCTGAGCCGCTCTATGTCGTCGGGCTTGATGCCCCGGCACGGCGCGTGCTGGTCGGCCCGCGCCCGATGCTGGCGGTGGGCAGCGCCGTGATCACCGAAACCAACCGCATCGGCCAGCTGCCCGAAGGACCGCTGATGGCCAAAGTGCGCTCAATGGCAAAGCCGGTGCCGGTCACGCTCGAAGGCCCGTTCGGCCAAGGCGCCAGCGCCACGATCCGCTTCACCCAGCCCGAATACGGCGTTGCCCCCGGACAGGCGGCGGTGATCTATGCCGGTGAGCGAGTTATCGGCGGGGGCTGGATCGATTCGACCAAGCGTCCAGAACTTTAGGGGCAGAGCTTAATCCCAAGGCTCCAGCACACAGCCCCAGCCTTCCTTGTAAGTTGCGGTCTGGCTGAACATCAGTGCGAATCGGGCGGTTACGCTCTTGGCACTGGCATCCTCGCTCAGACTCACCAGTTCCATGCCTGGCTCGAAATCCTTGGCACAGTCTGACAGGGTGCGCCCCCCGGCATAGCGGCACGAACAGGCGACCCGCGCGCCATAGCTGGTGCCGGTCATCGCGTAACTGCGGATGGTGGACCAGAAAACCGCCAGCGCAATCGCCACCAGCACCAGCAAGCCCAGCGCAATGCGCGGCCACCAGCGCCGTTTCGGTCCAATTGTCAGCGACGGAGCTGTGGGGGAACTGTGGTTGCCGGTTGCCATGACTGCCGATTCTGGTGGAAGGACAGGCCCCATGGCCCGCCGTTCGCTCTCCCTTATAATGTCGCTCGCGCTGCTGCCAGCCCTGGCCAGCTGTTCGCAGGGGACGACGGCGCCCGAAGGCCCGCCGCCCCTGACCGATCAGGCACTTAAAGCGGTGGTGAAAGCACCGGGGGCAAACCGCGAAAAGCTCGCCCGCGCGGTCGACAATCTGTTTGCCGAAGACATGGGCGAGACGCGCGCGGTGATCGTGATGAAGGGCGGGCGGATCGTCGCCGAGCGCTATGCCGATGGCTATCACGAGAATACGCGCTTTGTCAGTTGGTCGATGGCCAAATCGGTCACCGGCGTGATGATCGGCATGCTCGTGTCCGATGGCCGCTTGCGCCTCGATGAAACCGCGCCGGTCCCGGCATGGCAGCGCCCCGGCGATCCACGCGGCGAGATAACCTTGCGCCAGTTGCTGCAGATGCGCTCGGGCCTCAGGCATTCCGAAGCGATCCAGCCGGTTTATGAATCCGATGAAGTGCGCATGCTGTTCCTCGATGGGCGCAACGATATGGCGCGCTATGCCGAGAATCAGCCGCTGGAGGCAGAGCCGGGCCGCAAGTTCGAATATTCCAGCGCCACCAGCGTGATCCTCGCCGATCTCGCCGCGCGCGTGCTCACACCCGCTCCTGATCCCGAAAGCCGCCGCAATGCGGTGGCCGATTATCTGCGCACGCGCCTGTTCGAACCGGCGGGGATGAAATCGATGCTGCCCGAATTTGACCGGGCCGGCACGCTGGTCGGCGGATCGCTGATCCACGGCACTGCGCGCGATTGGGCAAGGTTTGGCGAATTCCTGCGCAACAAGGGTTCAGTCAAAGGCGCGCAGATCATGCCGCGCCAGTGGATTGATTTCATGGTCACCCCCTCCCCGCGCGAGGCGCAGTACGGCGCGCAGATCTGGCTGAACCGTAAGGCCACCAATGGCGAATCCTCGCTGTTCCCGGACCGGGGGCCGAAGGATCTGTTCGCCTGCATCGGCCATCTGGGCCAATATGTGCTGGTCAGTCCATCGCGCGGGATCACCGTCGTCCGGCTCGGCAAGACGCAGGACGATCAGGGTGGCAGGGTTGTCGATGGACTTGCCGAAGTGGTGGCGCTTTACCGCTAGGGACTTGAAAGATTGATCCCATCACCCGTTCGTGTCGAGCGAAGTCGAGACACCGCGCCGTGTGTCTCGACTTCGCTCGACACGAACGGGTTGTTGTTATGGACAGGCTTGGCTCAGGGTAGCCTGAACAGGCCTTCGACCACGGTCACGCAATCCCCGCCGAGCAGCACGCGGTCCGCTTCAAGGCGGCACGCGAAATCTGCACCGCGCGCCGAGGCCTGATGCGCGGCAAAGGCTGTGCGGCCCAGCTTTTGCGCCCAGATCGGCGTCAGCGCGGCATGGGCTGAGCCGGTTGCCGCATCCTCGTCAATCCCGCCGCCGGGCACGAATACGCGGCTGACCACGTCCGCGCCTGAAGCGTGGCCCGCGCCAGGTGCGGTGGCGATGAACTGAACGTCGCCGAACGCCAGCAACGCCTTGAAATCAGGGGAAAGGGCCAGAACGTCATCGGCGCTGGCATAAACAAATACGTTATAGCCATCGCACTGCCAGACCTCGTGCGGCACCGGCGTGCCGAGCAAGGGCACGGCGGCATCGAACGCGCCGAGCGCGGTCTGCACGGTAGGCAGCGACAGGACATAGCGATCCCCATCGCGCGCCACTTCCAGAACGCCAGCCTTGCGCGTGGCGAAGGTTACGCGCCCCAACATCGGGTCTTGTTCCAGCACCACATGGCCCGAGGCGAGCGTGGCATGGCCGCACATCGCCACTTCCACCGCAGGCGTAAACCAGCGCAGTTCGAAATCGGCCGCGCCGGTGTGATCGGGCACCAGAAACGCGGTTTCGGCGAACATGTTTTCCGCGCCAATGGCCTGCAACGTCGCATCATCGGGCCACGCTTCCAGCATCATTACGGCCGCCTGATTGCCGGACAGCGCCTGCGCGGTGAAGGCATCGACGTGGAAGTATGGGACTTTGCTGCTCATTTCACCGGCGCTCCTTGCGCAAGAAGGGCGGGGCTGGTCGCGTCGGCATCGGGCGCGAGGAGGTTTTCGGCACCCATGGCCTCTTCATCCACCAGTCCTTCGGGATCGGGATGAATCAGGATCTCGACGCCCGGAAAGGCCGCCATCAGCTTGTCCTCGATCTCGTCCATCACCCGGTGCGCCTCGGTCACCGTCATCCGGCCATCAACCCAGACGTGGAACTGCACGAAATCGCGGTTGCCGCTGGTGCGCGTGCGCAGATCGTGCAAGCCCTTCAATTCAGGGTGTTGCGAGACAAGCTCCAGGAAGCGCTCGCGCTTTTCGAGCGGCCATTCGTGGTCCATCAGCTGATCCACCGCCACTTGCGAGGCACCCCATGCGCCCCATGCCAGCCACAGCGCGATGCCGAACGCGAACACCGCATCCGCTCCCGTAATCCCGAGATAGGTATCGAGCACCAGCGCCGCGATCACCGCAAGGTTCAGAAACACGTCGGACTTGTAATGCACATTGTCGGTGCTGATCGCGAGGCTGCCGGTCTGGCGGATCACGTGGCGCTGATAGACCAGCAGCGCAAAGGTGGCAGCCAGCGCGATGGTCGAAACGATGACCCCGGACTCCGCCTCGGCCACACGCGCGCCGCCAAAGAACTGGCCGATCGCACGGAAGGCAAGGCCAATGGCCGAGATCGAGATCAGCACGACTTGGAACATCGCTGCCAGCGCCTCGGCCTTGCCATGGCCGAACCGATGGTTCTGGTCATCGGGCTGCGAGGCTATCCACACGCCCAGCAAGGTGGCCAGACTGGCGACGAGATCAAGCGCCGTATCGGCAAGGCTCCCCAGCATCGCGGTGGACCCGGAAGACAGCACAGCCCACACCTTCATCCCCACCAGCAGCAGCGCCACCGCAATGCTGGCCAACGCAGCCTTGCGGTTCAGATCATTGTGAGTGGTGGTGGTCGCGTCCATATCCTGCGTCTTTACGGGTAAAGCAGGCTGCTGGTCCAGCCGCCCTTTCCATCGGCGACGAAACGGCGGCGTTCGTGCAGACGATAGTCGCGGTCCTGCCAGAATTCGATGGCGCTCGGCGTCACACGATAGCCCGACCAGTGCGCCGGGCGCGGCACATTGCCATCGGGATAATCGGCGCGCAGCAAGGCCACGCGATCAAGATAAGTCTGCCGATCCGGCAGCGGGCGCGACTGGGCCGAGGCGGCGGAGCCCAGACGCGATTCAGGATGGCGGCTGTTGAAATAGGCATCGGCCTCGGCATCGCTGACTTGCGCGATCGGCCCTTCGATGCGGATCTGGCGGCGCAGCGATTTCCAGTGGAACAGCAGGGCGACATGGGGATTGGCAGCCAGTTCCCCGCCCTTGCGGCTGTGGAAGTTGGTGTAGAACACAAAGCCGTCCGGTCCGTGGCCCTTCAGCAGCACCATCCGCACCGAGGGCAGCCCATCGGGCGTGGCAGTGGCCAGCGCCATGGCATTGGGATCGTTCAGCTCGCTTTCGCGGGCCTGCGCAAACCACGATTCGAAGATGCCGTAGGGATCAGCGTGGGGAATCGCATCAAGGCCTTCCGGCGAATTCTGTTCAGCGTTCACGGCGTTTTCCTGAATAAGTTTACACAGTTTACACGGTCCTGAGGAGAAACAGTCAGGGGCTGTTTAGAGGTTGCGCTTTTCGGCCTGAGGTCCCCGCCTTCGCGGGGACGCGTGAGCCGTTCGCGCTATGACATGCTGCTCCCCCGCGAAGGCGGGGGCCTCAGGCGTATTACGAGACGTCTGGGTAAACGGCACGAGGTCCCCGCCTGCGCGGGGACGCGAGGTGCTTCTCTTGCTCGCAGCAGGGCGTTTTTCCATGACAGGGATCAAATTCATGCAAACCGCCTACTCCCCTTGACCAATGTAGGAAAGCCAACCTTGCGGGCAGGGCCGCGCCGCCCTAGCTATGGGCCATGGCTGATCCGTATTCGACATTGGGTGTTCCCCGCAGCGCGACCGAGAAGGACATCAAGTCCGCCTATCGCAAGCTGGCCAAGGAATTGCACCCGGACAAGAACAAGGACAACCCCAAGGCCACGGAGCGGTTCTCCGAGGTAACGCGCGCCTATGATCTGCTGTCGGACAAGGACAAGCGCGCGAAGTTTGACCGGGGCGAGATCGATGCCGATGGCAACCCGATGGGCCCGTTCGGCGGCGGCTTTGGCGGAGGCGCTGGTGGCTTTCGTAGCAATCAGGGCGGCTTCCGCCATGATGGCGGGTTTGAAGGCGGCTTTGGCGGTGCGGCCGAAGGGATCGACATCGGCGATATCTTCGAAGGCCTGTTCGGCGGGCGCGGCGGAATGGGCGGTGCCGGAATGGGTGGCGCTGGCGCAAGGCGCGGCCCGCCGCCCAAGGGGGCAAACGTCAGCTATCGTCTGAAAGTGCCGTTCGAGGATGCTGCCACCCGCGCCAATCAGCGGATCACGCTGCCTGATGGCAAAACGATAGACCTCAAGCTTCCTTCAGGTATCGAGAACGGCCAGCAGATGCGGCTGTCCGGCAAAGGTGAACCGGGGCCCGGCGGCCATGGCGATGCGATTGTCACAATCGAGATCGGCACCCACCCCTTTTACGAACGCGATGGCGACAACATCCGGCTCGACCTGCCGATCAGCCTGAGCGAAGCGGTGCATGGCGCAAAGGTCAAAGTGCCCACAGTGGATGGCGCGGTGATGCTGACGGTAGCGCCGGGAAGCTCCAGCGGCCGCACTTTGCGGCTCAAGGACCGGGGCTTTTCGCGCAAGGATGGCACGCGCGGTGACCAGTTGGTCACGCTGCAGATCGATTTGCCTGCAGATGATCCGGACCTGAAAGCCCGCCTCGATGGTTGGGCGGATATGCGAAACGTTCGAAGCAAACTGGGTGTATAAGTGACCGATCCCGGCCAGCCACCGCCGGGGGATGATCCGGGCGACCCAGCGCCCATGCTGTTCATGCCCAACCTCTCGCCCGAGGCTCGGCGGCATGAGGCCATGCGCTGGCAGGCAGATCGCACAAGAGGCGCGCGCAATCTGCCGAGCCGTGCGCGTCCACCATGGATCGGCCGGGCATGGGACGTCACCAAGCGGGTGTGGGTCGGCGTGTTCAACGACGGTTCAATCCACGCCGGCAATCTCGCTTATATGATCGTCATCGCGCTGTTTCCGTTCTTCATTGCCAGCGCGGCCATGTTCTCCCTGATCGGCGAGGCCAGCCAGCGCGCGGCGGCAATTGACGCAGTGTTGATCGCCATGCCTCCGATGGTGGCCGCCACGATCGAGCCGGTGGCGCGCAGTGTGATCGAGGCGCGCAGTGGCTGGTTGCTGTGGATCGGCGGCTTCATCGGCCTGTGGACCGTGGGCAGTCTGGTTGAAACGATCCGTGACATTCTGCGCCGCGCCTATGGCACGCGGTGGGAACATGCTTTCTGGCGATACCGGCTGATGTCCACCGGGATCACCATCGGATCGGTCGTGCTGATCCTGCTGGCGATTTTTGCGCAAGTGATCATTGGCACCGCACAGCAAGTGATTCAGGCGTTTTTGCCGCAGTTCGGCAATCTGGTGACAGATCTGGCGCTGTCGCGTTTCATTCCGGCCTTTGTGCTTTATGGCGCGCTGTGGCTCCTGTTCATTTCGCTGACACCTGGGGCCTATCGCGGGCGCAACTATCCCAAATGGCCCGGCGCGCTGTTCGTCACTCTGTGGTGGATCGCGGTCACCACGGCCCTGCCCGGCTTGTTGCGGACCTTTTTCTCCTATGATCTGACCTATGGCAGCCTTGCCGGGATCATGATCGCCCTTTTCTTTTTCTGGCTGGTGGGCTTAGGGATGGTGGTAGGAGCCGAACTCAACGCCGCACTTGCCGAAACGCCGGAAGAACGCGACATGCTGGGGCAAGCAGACAATCGGGCGCGCGCCAGCATGGCAAGCGCCGGGAACGACACTAGAAGCGAGAACAAAGACGCATGACCGGACTTATGCAAGGCAAGCGCGGACTGATCATGGGCCTCGCCAATGACAAATCGCTGGCCTGGGGCATCGCCCAGAAACTGCACGAACACGGCGCAGAACTGGCCTTTTCCTATCAGGGTGAAGCCCTGGAAAAGCGCGTGCGGCCACTGGCGGCCAGCCTTGGCAGCGATTTCCTGATCGAATGCGACGTGTCCGACATGGACGCGCTGGACCAGACGTTCGAAACGCTGAAGGCGCGCTGGCCGACCATCGATTTCATCGTCCACGCCATCGGTTATTCCGACAAGACCCAGCTGCGCGGCAAGTTTTACGACACCACGCTCGACAACTTCCTGATGACGATGAACATCTCGGCCTACAGCCTTGTTGCGGTGACCAAGCGCGCGATGGAGATGATGTCAGCGGGCGGTTCCATCGTGACGCTGACCTATTACGGCGCGGAAAAGGTTGTGCCCCATTACAACGTGATGGGCGTGGCCAAGGCGGCGCTGGAAGCCAGCGTCAAGTATCTGGCCAACGATTGCGGCCCTGCAGGTGTGCGCGTGAACGCCATTTCCGCCGGGCCGATCAAGACACTGGCCGCCAGCGGGATCGGCGATTTCCGCTACATCCTGAAGTGGAACGAGCTGAACAGCCCGATGCGCCGCAATGTGACCATTGATGATGTGGGCGGCGCAGGGCTCTATCTGCTGTCTGATCTTGCCTCAGGCGTCACCGGTGAAACGCATCACGTGGATGCGGGCTATCACACGGTGGGCATGAAGCAGGAAGACGCGCCGGATATTGCGCTGGGGTGAGCTGATGGGCTGCAAGAATGAACCTTACAGCCCATCAACTCGACTTACGCGGTCTTTTCTAGACGCGCCTTGACCCAATTGCTGACTTGGTTGGAATAACCTGACCACGCAGCTTCGCCATCAAGACTGGCCACAAAAAGCTTGTCATTCTGATCCAAACAAGGCGAAAGATTGTCCCTGACTTGAACAGCTGTTTGGCTCGTTTCGATGAGCCAAACAGATCCCTGCATATGCCAATGCGTGGGATATGCCTTAAGCTTCTTGGTGATGCAGTCATAGTTCTGACCTTGCTTCAGCAGGTCGTACGTTACGATGTAGGTGCCCATATGGCCCTCCGTTAATCGCAATCGCCCTTGACCCAAGATGCAAAAGGAATAGGATTCCTATCGCTGAACAAGCCTGTCCACCGGCGATTGCCTTCGTGGTGGAGTGAAGGGGGCCGAGGTAACGACTCGGCTCCCACTTCACCGTCATGGTTATAATCCCGTCTGCGGCCAACTAGAGCGAGTCCAGCACACAGCTTTTCCACAGCTTGTCAGCATTTTGTTAACTGCAAGCGCCAAGGTGGTAAGTTATCTATCGCTCTCGGCCGCAGGCACAGGCACGCCGTCGCGTTCGCGCTTCAACCTTGCTTCATATTCGCGTTCGATCTGTTCGACGCGGGCCTGTTCGGCAGCGGCATCGGCATCAATCGTGCTGAGCCGCTTTTCGCGCTCTTCCTCGATCATCTGGCCAAACTGCACGTCGGGGCCGTTCTTCTTTTCGGCATAGGCGCGGTCGATCAGCCGGGTGAGGCAGCCGGTGGCTCCGCCGCCACCGACGGCGGAACAGGAGTTTGTGCCAAAATTGCCCACGGTTTCATAAGCCCGGACCCGGTCGGTCCATGCGCGATTGCCGGGGGCAGAGGGATTATCGCGGAACGGTTTGGGAATGCGGAAACGCTCTTCCTCTTCCTTGCGCGCGCAGACGGTGATCGTGTTGCCATCCGATTTGGGGCAAGGATCATCGCCATAGACGATCAACTGGTTCACCCGCTCGCCCGAAGGATCGACCAGATTCTGATCTTGTGCCAAAGCCGGAGCGGCGAGCGCGCTAGACAGCAGCAGGGCGGCAGGAATCAGGCGCTTCATTGTGAATCTCCAGTCAGGCTTGCCCCCGATATAGGGCGCGCCTGCTGTGAATGGTAGATGAAGGGCTTGGGTTCCCCACTGGGTTGAGCGGGCTTCCCAACAACACCCTGCCCGCTCATGCTGAGCTTGTCGAAGCATGTTGCGCCAACCCATCCTTCGACAAGCTCAGGATGAGCGGGGGTTGGGTTGGAAGGCAGGTCGGCTTAGATCCGCTTGCTGACCGCAATGGCCGCGCGGCAGCCAAGGCGGATCGCGTGGAACAGGACCGGATAGGCTGGCGCCTCTTCCGCGCCTGCGGCCAGCGCAGCATCGCGGTGCTCGCGCTCGTCATCGCGGAATTCGCGGATCATATCGGACAGTTCCGGGTCGCTGTCGCCCAGTTCTTCAAGCTGTTCGGTATAGTGCTTGTCGATCTCGGTCTCGATCGCGGCGGTGCAGGCCATGGCCGCCTTTGGCCCGATCAGCGCCGTAGCTGCGCCCAGCGCAAAGCCCGCGATGGACCACACGGGGCGCAGAGCCGTGGGGCGCACGCCGCGCTTGATCAGCAGGGCATCGAAGCGCTGGTTGTGGCCCGCTTCCTGTTCGGCCATCGCGGCAATCTCGGCCGAATGCGGCGCGCGGTTGCCCATCACCGCCAGTTGCCCGGCGTAGATGCGGGTAGCGCCGAATTCTCCAGCCTGATCCACGCGCAGCATTTCAGCGGTTTTGGCAGTCATCTCAAAGTCCTTTGCGGCCCGGATTGCGGGCCTTGCCGAGCAGCGCAAAAATGAACACCGCGCACCCTGTCGATATCAGGAAATTGAACCCGGCGAGACTGATTCCAAAGAGGGACCATGGTGCAACGTCGCAGCGGACCAAAGGCGCGTTCATGATCGCATCAAGCGGGTTTCCGGTGCCCGAGGCCACTGTGGCGCAAGCCGTGATGCCCTCCCACCAGCCATACTCCACCCCTGCGTGAAACCCGCCGATCAGCCCGGAAATACCGACGGCGATGGCGGCAAGGATCACGGCCATATCGCCCGCACCCCGGCCTTTCATCGTGAAGGCCAGCAGCGCCAGCACGATGGCCGCAATGTGCGGGTAGCGCTGCCACCAGCACATCTCGCACGGATAGAGGCCGAACCCATATTGCGAAATCAGCGCTCCGCCCATCGCTGCGGCAGGCACGACCAAGGCAAGGGCATAGGCGGCATTGCGGGAATTCATGCCCAGTGCCCTATTACCGCTTTGCCTTGACCGCAAGCGTGCCGCGCGGTGCCGTGCGGCCCAGCGCCTGCACCGCATAATGGAGCTGGAAGTCCTTGATATTCTTGGCCTTCAGCTCTTCCGCCGTCATCTTGAAACGAGGATCGTCGATCTTGTCCTTCTCAAGATCCTTGTCCTCCAGCTTGATCTCGTTGATCAAGTGGCCGCGCAGATCGCTCTCACGATAGGACCGCGCCTGCCGCTTGCGCAGATCGGGATCGGAAATCTGCGGCACGGTTATATCGGGATCGATCCCGCCTTCCTGCACCGACCGGCCCGATGGCGTGTAGTAGCGTGCTGTCGTCAGCTTTACCGCGGTATCCTTGGTCAGCGGGATCAGCGTCTGCACGCTGCCCTTGCCAAAGCTGCGCTGGCCCATCACCACCGCGCGGTGTTGATCCTGCAGCGCGCCCGCCACGATTTCAGAGGCCGAGGCGGAGCCTTCGTCGATCAGCACGATCATCGGCGTGCCCTTGGCGATATCGCCCTTGGTATCGATTTCCGCCGGATAAACCTCGGTATCGCGGGCATAGCGGCCACGCTGCGAAACGATTGTGCCGCGTTCCAGGAACAGGTCGGACAGGGCAATCGCCTCGTCCAGCAGGCCACCGGGGTTGCCGCGCAGATCGAGCACGAGGCCCGAGACATTGCCGCCTGCTTTCGCCTTCGCTTCGGCCCAGGCCTTCTTGACCGAGGCCCCAACATCGGCGCTGAAGCTGGAGACCGAGATCACCGCGACATTGCCCTGCAGTTCCCATTCGACCGGCTTCAGTTCGATGATCTTGCGGGTGATGGTCACATCAAAGGGTTCATCACGGCCAGGGCGGAACACGCTGAGCTTGATCTGCGTGCCGGGCACACCGCGCATCTGATCGACCGCTTCATCGAGCGAGCCGCCATAGATCAGCTTGCCATCCAGATGCGTGATGAAATCGCCCGCCTTGACCCCGGCCAGATCGGCGGGGCTGCCTTTGGTCGGCGCGATGACTTTGACCGCGCCATCATCGAGCGTCACCGACAGGCCAAGCCCACCGTAAGACCCTTCGGTCTGGGTGCGCAGATTTTCGAAATCGCGGGCATCGAGAAAGGCGCTGTGCGGATCGAGCGTGGCCAGCATGCCATCAATCGCGCCCTTGAGCAGCTTGTCGTCCTCAACCGGTTCGACGTAGTTCGATTTGATCCGCTCATAGACCGCCAGCAGTTTGCCAAACTCAGGCCCGGTCTTGGCATCGACCGCGGCAAGGCCCGAGGTGGCCACTGGTATCAGCGCAACAGCGGTAACGAGCGCGGTGACGCGCAGGAGAGGAGCGAACTTCATTGCCCTTGGGGCCTTTCGCGAAGAACCATGCATAGGGAACAGTGTATAGCCGCCGGGGAATTAACGCCAGATGAGGTTTTGGTGCAGTCCGGGACAGTCTGCGGGTTATCATCGCGCAAGTCAGCCGCCCTGCTGCTCCAGCGGATTGACCGGCGCACCATCGCGCCGCAGTTCCACGCTCAGCACAGGTCGGCCCGGCCCGGCGGTGCCGAGGGGCGATCCCTGCACCACCTTTTCCCCCACGGTTGCGGCAATCCGGCCCAGATTGGTGACCAGTGTGGTCCACCCGCCAGCATGTTCGACAATCACGATGGTGCCATAGCCGCGATAGGGCCCGGCGAAGGCCACGCGGCCATCGGCGGGTGAGACCACTTGCGCGCCCGCCGCCGGGGCCAGCGTAACTCCGGTGGTAAGCCCGGTGGGCGATTGCGCACCAAACCCTGAAACCAGCCGCCCACTGACGGGCATGATCCACGGCAGGCGCGGCGCATTGGCCACCAGCAAGGGCGGCGGCACATCGATCACCTGCAGCAGATCGCCGGGACGAGAGGGCGGCAGGATCGGACCAGGCAGCGCAGCCAGTTGCTGCCGCAGCGATCCGTCATCCTCCAGCCGATCCAGCAGCGAGGACAAGTCGCGCGTCTGTTCAGCCAGCGCCATCGCCCGGTCCGCTTCACGGCTTGCCACCCCTTGGGCATCGCGTGAGGCAAGGCGCTGGCGGCTTTCCAGCGCGGCCAGTTCGGATCGGCGAGCGAGCAGCGACTTTTCGCCCTCACGCCGTTCGTTCGCCGCCCTTTGCGCTTCGGCCTGCAGCTTGCGCCCGCGCTCGATCTCGGCGCGCAGGCCAGCGGTGCGGCGGCGCACTTCGGGCAGCATGGTCTCCATCACCGCGCGCAGATGCACCGTATCGCGCAAGGATTCGGCCCGCACGAGGCTGAAGGCCAGCGGGCGGCGCGCCATCATCTGCAGCGCCGCGGTCAACCGCACGACCGGCTCCTGCCGCTGCGCCATGCGGGTGCGCAAGGTTTCACGCTGGCGTTCGATCAGGGCGACTTTCGCCTGCGCCAGTTGGATTTCGGCTTCGGACTGCTGGATGCGCGCGGCCACGGCTGCGGCCTCACGCGCAGTGCGGTCGGCCTCTGCGGTCGCCTTGCGTGCGGCCTGCTCCAGTTGCTCGGCCCGCGCGCGCGTCTGGCTCAATGCTTGACTTGCCCGGCGCAGCACTTCGCCGGCCTCATCCGCATCGGCATAGGCCGTGCCTTGTTGGGCACTGACCTGCCATGCGGCAAAGCCGGCAAGCGCCAAACATAGGGAAAGGAACGCAAAGCGTGACGTCATGCCGCCGCTTATCCCTCGCGATGATAGGGATGGCCAGCAAGAATGCTGGTCGCCCGCCACAGCTGTTCAGCCAGCATCGCGCGCGCCAGCATGTGCGGCCAGGTGGCCTTGCCAAACGCGATCAGCAGATCGGCAGAATCACGCAAAGGATCGTCATGCCCGTCTGCTGCGCCGATCAAGAACCGCGCCTCGCGCACGCCATCATCGCGCCAGCGCCCGAGGATCTCGGCAAATTCGCTGGAGGTCAGCTGCTTGCCCCGCTCGTCCAGCGCCACAGTGCGGACCGGCGTTTGCGCAGGCGCGGGGATGGTGCCGCCCCGGTCGGGCAGTTCGGTAACCTTCAGGCCCCAAGCAATGCGCTTGGCATAGCGCTCCACCAGCTCCGCCTCGGGCGAGCGGCCAATCTTTCCGCGGGCGATGATGTGCAGCAGCATGGGCGGGGTCTAGCCGGGATTGGCGGGGAAATGAATCCCTGAAACTCCGCAGACATTTTAACTCCGCAGGCATTTCTGCAATCCCGCAACAGCAGGTTACCGGTCATGAAAAAGGCCGCCCCTTTGCAGGGACAGCCCTTTCAATGCAACGCTCAGCCAAAGCTCAGCTGTCCGAAATGCCTTCGGCGCGGCGGGCGGCGAGCCATGCGGCAGCTTCGGCTTCTTGTGCGGCTTCTGATGCGGCCTTGACCGAGGCCTGACGCTCTGCGCGCAGTTCTTCGATCAGGGCATCGCGATCAGTGCCGAGGCGGACCGCGGCGGAGCCATCGTCTTCGATGCCGGCCTTCTTCGCGGCCTTGGCCACCAGCGAATCGAGTTCACGCTGCGAACACAGACCCAGCGTGACCGGGTCCTTCGGGTTGATGTTGGCGATGTTCCAGTGGCTGCGATCACGAATCGCAGCGATCGTGGTGCGGGTCGTGCCGATCAGCTTGCCGATCTGCGCGTCCGACACTTCGGGGTGGTTGCGCAGAATCCATGCGATGCCATCGGGCTTGTCCTGACGCTTGGACACCGGGGTATAGCGCGGGCCCTTGGTGCGGCTGACCGAGATCGGCGCGCGCTGCATCTTCAGCTTGTATTCGGGATTGGCCTGGCCCTTGTCGATCTCGGCCTGATTCAGTTCGCCCGAATGCAGCGGATCGCGCCCGGTGTACTTCTGGCCTGCCAGATCATCGGCCATGGCCTGCACTTCTAGAATGTGCAGTCCGCAGAATTCCGAAATCTGCTCAAACGTCAGCGCGGTGTTGTCGACAAGCCACGATGCGGTTGCATGTGGCATCAGCGGATACGTGGGCTGGTTGCTCACGGACAGTCTCCCGAAGGGCCGGTCCAGCAAATTGCGAACCTGACCTGAAAAGCGGATACAATAAGGGCCGCCCCTTGCGGAGCGGCCTTGAACCTCGCCGATGTAAGCCCGGAATGCGAAAACGGCAAGTTTTTGTTTGATGCGACTAGCGCACCAGAGCCAATGGAGCTTCCTCGACCAATTGCAGCCGGTGAGCAAACTTGCCGTCCACTTGCGCGCCCTGTTCAATGGTCAAGGCATCATAAGTCACATCGCCGTGGATGCGTGCGGTCTTCAAAATCACCAGTTCGCCCGCTTCGATAGAGCCTTTGACCGTGCCCGAAAGCCGCGCGCTCTGCGCCGTGATTGCGCCGGTGACCGTGCTCTTTTCGCCCTGCACCAGCGCGGCGCAGGTAATGTCGCCTTCGACCGTGCCATCGATATGCAGGTCTGCCGAGGCGGAAAGATCGCCTTTTATGCTGACATCAGCACCCAGAATGGAAAACGTCGCAGCCATACCCGCATTATTCCCCGTGCTTGTGGTCATCGTGCTGCGCGACGTTTCCGGCGCGGATTTCCTGAACATGCCTGTTTGCCTCAAGGAAGGGGCGCGGATTGACCGGGCGGTCATTGATCCGCACTTCAAAATGGAGATGGGGGCCGGTGGAGCGCCCGGTGCTGCCGATCTGGCCGATGCCGGCGCCAGCATCAACCTTCTGGCCCAATTGCGCCCCGGTGCGCGACATGTGGGCGTAGCGGGTCATCAATCCGTTGCCGTGGCTGATTTCCACCACCCGGCCATAGCCCTGCTTCACGCCGACAAAACTGACCGTGCCTGCGGCCGCGGCATAGATCGGCGCGCCCTTCGGCCCGCGGAAATCGAGCCCGGCGTGGAAGGCGGGCCCCCCGGTGAACGGGTCAGAGCGATAGCCAAAGCCGCTGGAGATATATTCCAGACTGGCAGGCAACGTGTTGGGGATGCGGGCCAAGCCCTTTTCCAGCGCCGCCATGCGTTCAAGGCTGGCACCAAGCCGGGCAAAGCGCGGGTCGGTGGAATTGTCAGCGCCTGTGAACAGCCGGATCAATGGGCCGCCCTGCGCTTCACGCGCCGACGCACGCAGCAACGCGGGGTTGAGCCCCACACGCCGGATCGCGGTTTCGGCCTGCGTGGCGCGGGCATCGGCAAAACGGGTGAGCCGTTCGATGAAGACGAGCTGGCGCGCTTCCACTTCGGCCAAACGCTTGGCCTCGGGCAGTTCCATCGAAATCTTGCGCACGGTCTTGGCCGCTTCGGCACTGCTGTCGGATACGGTGCCCTGCGGCAGGTCCTTGGGCAGTGCGCCGATCGTGCCTTCGATGGCCTTTTCGATAAAGTCCTGACGGCGGCTCAGATCATCGGCCACGCCTTCGATCCCGCCACGATATTTGGCCACGCGGCTTTCGGCTGTGGCAATGGCCGCTTCGCGCTCAAGCAGAACCGCATGATCGCGCGCGGCGGTGAGTTGCGAGATCAGGGCAACACCCATTGCGCCGAGCCAGAGCAAGACCGCAGCAGCAATGCCGCCTGCCACGCCCATCTGCAGGCGCGAGGACACCTTGATAAAGCGAACCTGCCCCTGCGAGCGCATAAAGAACTCGCGCTCGGGAAACCATGCGCGTGCCTGTGCGATGGCCGTGAACACGGCATCGCTGATCCGCAAGCGGACTGGCTTTGGTGATGGCACAGTTAGGCGACCCCCGTCGTTCTTGCGTCTGTCTTCGTATTCCCGTCGGGGAGCGCGGTATACGCGGGTGTACCTACTGGCGAATCCGAATCCGGTTAACCACGCCGAACCGTGTGAGTCCCCCGATGAATCGTTTGCAGCGATGTGATTTCGGACACGGATTGCACCTGAAGATGGTCTGTCGAGTCGCGCGGATGGATGACATCGACGCAACCGGGTGTTAGAGCGCGCGCATGTCTACTCAGCCTGCAGCACCCGCCGATTCCGTGACTCCCATGGTCGAAGACCTTGCCCGCGCCGCGCGTACGGCCCAGCGCGTGCTGGCGCGGATGGACGCACCGGCCAAGGAGCATGCGCTCAAGCTCGCCGCCGCGTCCTTGCGCGCTGCTGAAGCCGAGATTCTGGCCGCCAACGCGCAGGACATGGCCAATGGCGCCGCGAACGGGCTGACCGGCGCTATGCTTGACCGTTTGAAGCTGTCGCCGGAACGCCTTGCTGGTGTGGCCGATGCGGTGGAGCAGGTTGCCTCGCTGGCTGATCCGGTTGGGGAAGTGATTTCGGAATCTGCGCGGCCCAACGGCATGGTGCTGCAACGCCTGCGCATTCCGGTGGGGGTGATCGGCATCATCTATGAAAGCCGCCCGAATGTGACGGCCGACGCTGCCGCGCTGTGCGTACGGTCGGGCAATGCCGCGATCCTGCGTGGCGGGTCCGAAGCTGTCCATTCCAACCGGGCGATTCACAAGGCGCTGGTGGCAGGACTGGTCGAAGGTGGCGTGCCTGCCGAAGCCGTGCAGCTTTTGCCCACGCAAGACCGTGCCGCTGTGGGTGCCATGCTCGCCGCGGCGGGCCTGATCGACATGATCGTGCCGCGCGGGGGGAAGAGCCTCGTCGCGCGGGTGCAGGCCGATGCACGCGTGCCGGTGCTTGCCCATCTGGACGGCATTAACCACACTTATGTCCACGCCGCGGCTGATCCGGCGATGGCCACAGCGATCGTGCTCAACGCCAAGATGCGCCGCACCGGCATTTGCGGGGCGATGGAAACGCTGCTGATCGACGCGACTTATCCTGATCCGCACGGACTGGTAGAGCCGCTGCTTGATGCCGGATGCGAACTGCGTGGCGATGCCCGCGCCCGCGCCATCGATCCGCGCATCCTGCCCGCCGCCGCCAACGATTGGGATACCGAATACCTCGACGCGATCCTTTCGGTCGCGGTGGTAGACGGCATTGACGAGGCGCTGGCGCATGTGGCCACCCATGCATCGGGCCACACCGATGCGGTGGTGACGCAGGATCAGGCCGTGGCCGACCGCTTCCTGACCGAAGTGGACAGCGCCATCGTGATGCACAATGCCTCCAGCCAGTTTGCCGATGGCGGCGAATTCGGCCTTGGCGCGGAAATCGGCATTGCCACCGGGCGGCTGCACGCGCGCGGCCCGGTCGCGCTGGAAGGGCTCACCACCTACAAGTGGCTGGTGCGCGGATCCGGGCAGGTAAGGCCCTGAAAGGCCCTCTGACCGGCCTGTTCGGCGGCAGCTTCAATCCCGCCCATGGCGGCCATCGCCGCGTCAGCCTGTTTGCAATGGATGCGCTGGGGCTGGACGAGGTGTGGTGGCTGGTCTCACCGGGCAATGTGCTCAAACCCGTTGAAGGCATGGCCCCGCTGGAGGCGCGCCTCGCCTCAGCGCAGGCAATGGCACGGCGTGCGCCGATCCGCGCGACCGCGATAGAGCGCACCTTGGGCACGCGGTTCACCATCGACACTTTGCGCGCAATCCAGCGCCGCTATCCCAAGCGGCGCTTCGTGTGGATCATGGGAGCAGACAATCTGGCGCAGTTCCATCGGTGGAAACACTGGCGGCAGATTGCGCGGCAGATGCCGATTGCGGTGATCGCGCGTCCGGGGTATGATGGGCGAGCCATGGCAAGCCCTGCCATGGCCTGGCTGCGCCGCTGGCGCCAGCGGCCCGGACAGCATGTTTCCGGCGCAAGGCGGAGCGCACCTGCGCTGACCCTGCTTCGTTTCGATCCTGATGCCCGTTCGGCCAGCGCGATTCGCGCAAATGACCCCGATTGGGCCGCCCGCAGCCAAACGGCGGGCCTGCGCGATGCTGTAACGCATCGCCCTATTTCCCGAGAAAAACGCTGATTGTGCAAGCACTTGTCCCGGTTACCGCCCTATTGTGGCGCACCGAAACTCTTGCGCGTTCCAATCGTTATCACTTGACTCTTGAGCCACGGAGGCCTTTTCGCGCACCATGACCAGTGTTCAACCGCTGTCGGCCAAAGCCGACACAGCCAGCAAGACTCCCTACACCCCTGCCGCGCTGCACGATCTCGTGCTCGCTTCGCTTGATGATGATCAGGCGCAGGAGGTCGTGTCCATCCCGCTCGAAGGCAAAAGCTCGATCGCCGATTACATGGTGATCGCCTCGGGCCGCTCGACACGCCAGGTCGCCACGATGGCGCAAAAGCTGGCCGAGCGGATCAAGCACGGCGGCTTTGGCCACGTGCGGATCGAAGGCCTGCCTGCGGCAGACTGGGTACTGGTGGATGCAGGCGACGTGGTGATTCACCTGTTCCGCCCCGAAGTGCGCACGTTCTACAACCTTGAACGCATGTGGAACTTTGGAGACGCTGGCGCGGCCTGATCCGCCGCGTATGCCCTCGGCTTTTGGTCGAGGGCCGCGCGGGATGGCAGTTGGCAGGTTACTCCACCGCCAGCACAATCTTTCCGATATGCGCGCCCCGCTCCATCCGCGTGTGCGCCGCTGCCGCTTCGGCCAGTGGCAAGGTCTGGTCCATGATCGGGCGGAGCTCTCCGGTGGCGACCAGCGGCCACACCGTTTCGCGAATTTCCGAAGCCAGCGCGGCCTTGAACGCTTTTGAGCGTGGGCGGAGCGTCGAACCGGTCAAGGTCAGGCGGCGGCGCATGACTTCGGCCATGTTGATTTCGGCCTTCAACCCGCCCTGCACAGCAATGGTCACGTGGCGACCATCTTCGGCCAAACATTTGATATTGCGCGAAACATAATCGCCCGCCACCATATCGAGCACCATATCCACGCCCTGGCCTTCGGTGATGCGTGCCACTTCGGCCACGAAATCGGTCGCCTTGTAATCAATCGCATGGGCCGCGCCGATTTCCAGCGCCTGCGCGCATTTGTCAGGCCCGCCGCAGGTGACGATCACGGTCACGCCAAACAGCTTGCCCAGCAGCACCGCCATGGATCCGATGCCGCTGGTGCCGCCGTGAACCAGGATCGTCTCTCCCGGCGCAGTCATCCCGCGTTCGAACACATTGTGCCACACGGTGAACAGCGTTTCAGGGATAGCCGCCGCTTCTGCCAGCGAAAGCCCGGTTGGCACCTGCAGGCACTGCGCGGCTTCGGCGATGCAATATTGCGCATAGCCACCGCCCGCCACCAGCGCGCAGACCATTGTGCCGGTAAAGGGCCAGGTCACCCCTTCGCCCATGGCCACGACCTGCCCCGAAACTTCCAGCCCCGGCAGGGGCGAAGCATCGGCGGGCGGCGGGTAGAAGCCCTGCCGTTGAATAACATCGGGGCGGTTGACCCCGGCAAAGGCAACTTTGATCAGCACTTGCCCCGGCCCCGGCTGCGGAACCGGCACCGACTCGGGCCGCAAAACCTCTGGTCCCCCCGGTGCATCCCATCCGATGGCCATCATCGTTGCCGGTATGGCAGTCATCAAATCGCCCCTGTAAGCCACAAAAACCACGAAGCGCTTGGGTTAGCCACGCAGGGCGTTGACAGCAAGGCATTGCAGCGCACAATGTGGCCCTTAATGGACATAGACGAGCGCCCTCGCCCGAAAGGGGATCTGGCCAGCCAACTGGCAACAGAGGCGCTCGACCCCTATTCGCACGATGAACTGAACACGCGCATCCAGCTGCTCGAACGCGAAATCGCGCGCACCGTGGCCCATCGGGACAAGGCCAGCGCTCACCGCGCCGCTGCCGAAGCTTTGTTTGGCAAGCCGCCACCTTCAGGCAACGCCGGATGAATTTGGCCGCCCTTCCTTTTGCGCAAGGGCGTTCCCATATCGCACTTAATGCCGATGCCTTAGGGGCATCTGGTTTCACACCCACACGTGGTTTAGCCTCAGTTAATAACGCGTGTGCACTCTTCCTATCAGGGAACCCATCGGCGCCAGCCAGAAAGTAGCCGCATCATGCCAAGTTTCGCCCAGAGCCTCGAAAAGACGCTGCATACCGCACTCGCCAATGCGTCAGAGCGCAGCCACGAGTATGCAACGCTGGAGCATCTCCTGCTGGCCCTGATCGATGATGCAGATGCAGCGCAAGTCATGCAGGCCTGCGGCGTAGACCTTGGCGATCTGGGCGATGTGGTGCGCCAGTACCTTGATCAGGAATACCAATCGCTCAAGACACAGGAAAAGGCTGATCCGCAGCCCACCGCCGGATTCCAGCGGGTGATCCAGCGCGCCATCCTGCATGTGCAGTCGTCAGGCAAGGACACGGTGACCGGCGCCAACGTGCTGGTCGCGCTGTTCTCTGAACGTGATTCTTACGCTGTCTATTTCCTGCAGCAGCAGGACATGAGCCGCCTTGATGCCGTCAGCTTCATCAGCCACGGCATTGGCAAGGGCGGCCGTCAGGTCGAAGGCCGCAACCCCAAGGGGGCTGAGGAAGACGCGCCCAAGCAGCAGGAAGAAAAGGCCGATTCCAAGGGCCAGAAAAAGGAAACCGCTCTTGACCAGTTCTGCGTCAACCTCAACGAGAAGGCGCTGAACGGAAAGATCGATCCGCTGATCGGCCGCGGGCCTGAAGTGGACCGCACGATCCAGATTCTGTGCCGCAGGTCCAAGAACAACCCGCTCTATGTGGGCGATCCGGGCGTGGGCAAGACTGCCATCGCCGAAGGTCTGGCGCGCAAGATCGTCGAAGGCGACGTGCCCGAAGTGCTGACCGAAGCGGTGATCTACTCGCTCGACATGGGCAGCCTGCTGGCCGGAACCCGCTATCGCGGTGATTTTGAAGAACGTCTGAAGCAGGTCGTCTCGGAACTGGAAAAGATGCCGCATGCGGTGCTGTTCATCGATGAAATCCACACCGTGATCGGCGCTGGCGCCACCAGCGGCGGCGCGATGGATGCATCGAACCTGCTCAAGCCTGCGCTTTCGGGCGGAACGATCCGTTGCATCGGGTCGACCACCTACAAGGAATTCAGGAACCACTTCGAAAAGGACCGCGCCCTGCTGCGCCGGTTCCAGAAGATCGATGTGAACGAGCCGACCATCGAGGACACGATCAAGATCCTGCGCGGCCTTCGCACCGCATTCGAAGACCACCACAAGGTCAAGTACACGCCCGACGCGATCAAGACCGCGGTCGAACTGTCGGCGCGCTACATCAATGACCGCAAGCTGCCCGACAAGGCGATCGACGTGATCGACGAAGTGGGCGCGATGCAGATGCTGGTGCCGCCTTCGAAGCGCAAGAAGACCATCACCGCGCGCGAGATCGAACAGGTCATCGCCACGATGGCCCGCATCCCGCCCAAATCGGTGTCGAGCGACGACAAGAAGGTGCTTGAACATCTTGACCGCGATCTGAAGCGTCTGGTGTTCGGACAGGACCGCGCCATCGAGGTGCTGTCTTCGGCGATGAAGCTCAGCCGTGCAGGCCTGCGCGATGCGGACAAGCCCATCGGCTCGTTCCTGTTCAGTGGCCCCACCGGCGTCGGCAAGACCGAAGTCGCCCGCAGCCTTGCCCAGATCATGGGTATTCCGCTGCAGCGCTTTGACATGTCCGAATACATGGAGCGCCACTCGGTCTCGCGCCTGATCGGTGCGCCTCCGGGCTATGTCGGCTTCGATCAGGGCGGTCTGCTCACCGATGCCATCGACCAGCAACCGCACTGCGTGCTGCTGCTCGACGAGATCGAGAAGGCCCACCCCGATCTGTTCAACATCCTGTTGCAGGTGATGGACAATGGCCGGTTGACCGACCACCACGGCAAGACGGTGGACTTCCGCAACGTGGTTCTGATCATGACCACCAACGCGGGCGCATCAGACATGGCGCGTCAGGGCATTGGCTTTGGCGATGTGTCCAAGGCCGACGCAGGTGATGAGGCGGTGAAGAAGATGTTCACCCCTGAATTCCGCAACCGGTTGGATGCGATCGTGCCGTTCAGCTACCTGCCGACCGAAGTTGTCAGCCGCGTGGTCGACAAGTTCATCCTGCAGCTTGAACTGCAGCTGGCCGATCAGAACGTCCACATTCAGTTCGATGCCGACGCACGCGGATGGCTGGCCAAGAAGGGCTATGACAAGCTCTACGGCGCCCGCCCGATGGCCCGGTTGATTCAGGAGAAGGTCAAGAAACCGCTGGCCGAAGAACTGCTGTTCGGAAAGCTCGCCAACGGCGGCGAAGTCCACGTCAGCCTGAAGGAAGACGCATTGTCCTTCGAACTGACGCCTGCGGCCCCGAAGCTGGTCAAGAAGAAGGCGAAGAAGGGCAAGGCCGGTTCCACCGCCACGGAAGAGCCGAATACCGACGAAGCCGAATAAGCTTCGGCCCTCTGCCAAAGATCAAGGCCTGCCCTTCCGGGGGTGGGCCTTTTTCTTTGTATAGAAGAGGTTTCGCGCAGAGACGCAGAGGAAGCAGAGAACGCAGGGAAGGAAAAAGCTGCCTGCGGCGCAGCCGTTCCAATTCTGCTTCTCCGCGCTCTCTGCTTCCTCTGCGTCTCTGCGCGAACCACTTTTCTAACTGAAAGTAGCGCGGCGCAACTTCACGGCATGATGGGCACTGGAACCCAAAGCCCGAACCGTCCATTTCACAACGATGGCCCCGCCCTTCTCCTGGCTCAAACCCGAACCCTTCGGGCTGCACGTCGCCCCCGCCGACGCATGGATCGATCCGGCGCGCGCGGTGGATACGGCGCTGGTCACTCATGGCCACGCCGATCACGCGCGCGGCGGCCATGGCCTGACCGTAGCCACGCCCGAAACGCTGGCGATCATGGCGCTGCGCTATGGCGTGATCGAAACAGGCTCAACGCCCGTGGCCTATGGCGAAACCGTCACGCTCAAGGGCGGCGTCAAGGCGACTTACGTCCCCGCCGGTCATGTCCTTGGCTCTGCCCAGATCCTGCTGGAATACGCAGGCGAGCGGGTAATCGTGACGGGCGATTACAAGCGCCGCGCCGATCCCACCTGCCCTCCGTTTCAGGTGACACCGTGCGATGTGTTCGTGACCGAGGCCACCTTCGGCCTGCCCGTCTTCCGCCACCCACCGATTGCCGATGAAATGGCCAAGCTGCTGAAAGCGCGCGAGAACGAGCAGGGCCGCTGCGTCCTCGTCGGCGCATACGCCTTGGGCAAAGCCCAGCGGGTGATCGCCGAACTGCGCGCCGCCGGATATCGCGACACCATCTGGCTCCACGGCGCGATGGAGCGCATGTGCCGCCTTTACGAAGACCACGGCGTCGATCTGGGCGATCTACAACCGGTGGCCGGTGTCCCAAAGGCGGCGCTGACCAACGCGATCATCATCTGCCCGCCCTCTGCGCTCAACGACCGCTGGAGCCGCCGTCTGCCCGATCCGGTTACCGCGATGGCATCAGGCTGGATGCGCGTGCGCCAGCGCGCACGCCAGCGCGGGGTGGAACTCCCGCTTATCATCTCCGACCATGCCGACTGGGACGAACTGACCCAGACCATCACTCAAGTGAACCCCACCGAAACATGGGTCACCCATGGCCGTGAAGAAGCCCTGCTGCGCTGGTGCGAACTCACCCAGCGCAAGGCGCGCGCACTGGCGCTGGTGGGGTATGAGGATGAGGATGATTAAGCGCGCACCATTCCTCCCCCACCGGGGGAGGGGGACCATCCGCAGGATGGTGGAGGGGCACCCGCAGGGTAGCGCTTCGCCGATGGTGCCCCTCCACCAGCTTCGCTGGTCCCCCTCCCCGTGCCGGGGAGGATTGCCATGAACCGCTTCGCCGCCCTGCTCGATGCCCTCGTCCTCACCCCCTCACGCAATGCCAAACTGGCGCTGCTGGCGGATTACTTGCGCGAAACGCCTGACCCTGACCGGGGCTGGGCACTTGCCGCACTCACTGACGGCCTCGATTTCCCTGCGGTAAAAGCCAGCCTGATCCGCAGCCTGATGGCCGAGCGCGTCGATCCGGTACTGTGGACCTTGAGCCGCGAATACGTGGGCGATACGGCGGAAACCGCCAGTCTGCTGTGGCCCGAACCCCTTGGGCAACGCATGCCCGCTCCCACCGTGGCCGAAGTGGTCGCCACCCTCCACACCACCACCCGCACCACCGCGCCCGCCATTCTGGCCGACTTGCTTGACCGTCTTGACGTCAACGGTCGCTATGCACTTCTGAAGCTTGCGACAGGTGCGATGCGCATCGGCATCTCCGCGCGCCTCGCCAAGGTCGCCTTCGCGCAAGCATTCTCCGTCAGCGTTGAGGATGTGGAGGAATACTGGCACGGCCAGTCCCCGCCCTACACCCCGCTGTTCGATTGGGCGGCAAATGGTGCAGCCCCGCCGCGCACCGATCTGCTGCCACTGTTCCGCCCCTTCATGCTCGCCCATCCGCTCGAAGCCGAGACGCTGGACCTTTCCGAATATGCCGCCGAATGGAAATGGGACGGCATCCGCGTGCAGATCGTCCATGTAGCGGGAGAAACGCGCGTCTATTCACGCAGCGGCGATGACATTTCCGCCACGTTCCCCGAAGTCACCGCCGCCCTCACCACACCGTGCGTTCTGGACGGCGAACTGCTGGTGCGCGGCGCGCATCAGGGCGGCGAAACTGGCGGTGCGGCCAGCTTCAACGCACTGCAACAGCGCCTTGGCCGCAAGACCGTGTCCAAGGCGATGCTCGCCGAATCCCCCGCTTTCGTGCGCCTTTACGACCTGCTGATCGAGGACAGGGAAGACTTGCGCGAATGGGCCTGGGAGCAGCGCCGCGCCCGATTGGAAGCGCTTGTCCCGCGGCTTGATCCCTCCCGCTTTGACCTGTCGCAGGTCATCCCGGCCAAGAACTTCGAGGACCTCGCCGAAATCCGCAGCCGCGCCCGCGATGAGGCCATCGAGGGCGTCATGCTCAAACGCCGCGACTCGCCTTATGTCGCCGGGCGTCGCACCGGGTTGTGGTACAAATGGAAGCGCGATCCGCTGCTGATCGATTGCGTGCTGATGTATGCGCAGCGTGGCAGCGGCAAACGCTCGTCGTTCTATTCCGATTTCACCTTCGGCTGCTGGAACGGCGATCCTGATGCGGGCGCGGAACTGCTCCCTGTCGGCAAAGCCTACTTCGGCTTCACCGACGAGGAGCTGAAGTTCCTCGACCGCCACGTCCGCCAGCACACGGTCGGCAAATTCGGCCCGGTGCGCGAGACTGACAAGTCGCTCGTGTTCGAAGTGGCGTTCGATTCGGTCCACACCAGCAAGCGCCACAAATCGGGCGTCGCCATGCGCTTTCCCCGCATCAGCCGCATCCGCACCGACAAGCCCGCGCACGAAGCCGACCGGCTTGATGCGCTCAAGGCACTGATAGCCGATTAAGACGACCCTCCCCCACCCCCGCTCATCCTGAGATCCTGAGCTTGTCGATGGGCGAAGGATGTTTGCGCTGGGGTCGGCATCCTTCGACAAGCTCAGGATGAGCGGATTTTGGATGGGAGCGGATTGAACAGGAACCCGGCCCCGCCCTCTCCGTTATCTGCAAAACAACGGGGAGAGCATGACATGCCAAGCCTGCTGCTGGCCGCACCTGCTGTGATGCTGGGTAAACTTGCGTGGGTTTCGCTGCGTACGGGCGGTGAATGGATGCGCCACCGGCAATGGGATGCGGTGGCGACCCATCTTGCCATCGGGGCTGCGCTTGGCGGGATGGCGGCAGGCCTTGCGGTGATGGCTTTGCCTGAGCGGGGTTGATCCCGGTCAATGTTGGTGGGCACTCCGCCCGGCACACCTGAGGCTCCCGATTCCCAGCTGGAGCTGCCCTGTGTCCACCCAAGTCCAAGCCGCTGCGCCTCTTGCCAGCACCCCTTATGAACGGGTCGGCGGCAGCCAGGCGCTGCGCCGAATTGCCGAGCGGTTCTATGATCTGATGGACACGGACCCGGCGTTCAAGGCGCTTCGGGCCATGCATACGGCAGACCTTGCGCCGATGCGCGAATCGCTTCCGGCTTTTCTGGCAGGATGGTGCGGCGGTCCGCGCGATTGGGCGCAGGCCAACCCCGGAAAGTGCATGATGTCGATGCACAAACCCTTTCCCATCACGCGCAAGACCGCTCAGCAATGGGCCGATTGCATGACCCGCGCCATCGCCGATGCCGATTTGCGGGATCACGAAATCGCCGATGCCCTGACCGACGTGCTGGCGCGCATGGCCATGAGTATGGCGCGGGACTAACCTTCGCACTACGTTGCGCGCATGATCGAGTATGACCGCCCGCGCCGCCGCTTTGCCATCGCGCTTGCCGCCATGGCCGGGTTTATCGATGCGGTCGGTTTTCTGTCGGCAGACGGCTATTTCGTGTCGTTCATGTCGGGCAATTCCACGCGGCTTGGCGTGTCGCTCGGCACCGATCCGGTGCATGCGGCCATGCCCGCGCTGTTGATTGTCGGTTTTCTGGGCGGGGTGACCGGCGGCGCGCTGCTTTCGCACTGGGCGGGGCCACGGCGCAAACCTGTGGTGCTCTCGCTGGTCGCGCTGATGCTGCTGACTGCGGCGATAGGGCGAATGGTTGGCCTGCCAGCCCTGATGCTCGGCGGGCTGGTTGTGGCGATGGGTGCGCTCAACAACACCTTTCAGCGCGGCGGCGAGGTGACCGTCGGCCTGACCTACATGACTGGCGCCCTCGTAAAGCTCGGACAAGGCATCGCCAATGCTCTGGCGGGCAAGGCCAACAGCGGGTGGCAAGCCTGGGCCAGCCTCTGGGGCGGTTTGCTGGCCGGCGCGGTGCTGGGCGCTTTCCTGCAGGACCGCTTGCCCACCGGATGTCTGTGGCTGGCCGCAGCCTATTGTGCGCTGATGGTCGCAGTGGCCCTCAGGCTTCCACCCGGAGCTACGCTCGCGGAATCCTGAACAGCTTTTCGCGCGAAGTTGCGCCGCGCAACATTTCCACTTGCGATGGCGCAACGCCCAGCGCTTGCGCCAGCAATTCCAGCACCGCCGCGCTGGCCTTACCGTCTTCGGGCTTGGTGCGCACTTTCACCAGCACGCGGCCATCTGCAATTTCGATGCCCTCGCTCCGCGCACCGGGCGTCACGCGCACGGCCAGCCGTCCCTCGGCGTCAGCCAGCGCTTGGAGATCAGCCGCTGCGGGCAGATCAGCCTTCGGGCGTGCCAAGAACCGCAGCCTTGTGCGCCTGCCCATTGCGCACGTAATGCTGCACGCCGCGCTGCATTTCCACGATGGCCGCATCGTTCAGATCGCGCATGTAGGATGCAGGCCGCCCGCTCCACAGCTGGCGCGATAGCACGCGCTTGCCGCCGGTCAGCATCGCGCCTGCCGCCAGCATGCCATCGCTTTCGATATGCGCGCCGCTCATCACGATGGCCCCCAGCCCCACGAAACCGCGATCCTCGATCACGCAGCCATGCACCATCGCCAGATGGCCGATCAGCACATCTTCGCCGATCACGGTGGGAAAGCCGTCGGGCTTTTCAGGCCACGCGCTGTCAACATGGATCACGCTGCCATCCTGAACATTGGTGCGCGCGCCGATGCGGATGCGGTTCACATCGCCACGCAGCACGCAATTATACCAGATGGACACGTCGGGCCCGATCTCGACATCGCCGATGATCCGGCACCCCGGCGCGATGAAGGCGCTCTCGTGAATGCGCGGAGTCTTGCCGTTCAGCGTGATGATCGAAACATCGGGGTAGGTCATTTACTTGCCCATCAGCCTTGCAGCATGGGCCGCATGATAGGTCAGCACGCCCGAACAGCCCGCGCGTTTGAACGCCAGCAGCGTTTCTAGCACCATCGCATCGCGATCTGCCGCGCCCGCTGCTACCGCCGCTTCGATCATCGCGTATTCGCCGCTCACCTGATAGGCGAAGACGGGGACGCCAAACGCCTGCTTCACGCGCACCGCGATATCCAGATAGGGCAAGCCGGGCTTGACCATCACACTGTCCGCGCCCTCGGCCAGATCCATCTCCACCTCGCGCAGCGCTTCTTCGGCATTGCCCGGGTCCATCTGGTAGGTTTTCTTGTTGCCTTTCAGCAGTCCGCTGGAACCCACAGCATCGCGGAACGGACCATAGAACGCCGAGGCATATTTGGCGGCATAGGACATGATCTGCACATTGGCGTGGCCCGCTTCTTCCAGCGCCTCACGGATCGAACCGATGCGACCGTCCATCATGTCGGACGGCGCGATCACGTCAGCCCCGGCGGCGGCCTGATTGAGGCTCTGGCCGACCAGCACTTCAACCGTCGCATCGTTCAGCACATAACCCGCATCATCGATCAGCCCGTCCTGTCCGTGGCTGGTATAGGGATCGAGCGCGACATCGGTCAGCACGCCGATATCATCCCCGCAGGCGTCCTTGATCGCGCGGATGGCGCGGCACATCAGGTTGTCGGGGTTCAGCGCTTCCTTGCCATCTTCGCTGCGGCGGTCGGGCTGCGTGTTCGGAAACAGCGCGAGGCAGGGAATGCCAAGCGAGACGGCTTCCTTGGCGCGCGCCACGATACCATCGACCGACCAGCGCGATACGCCGGGGAGCGACGCGATCGGGTCTTCCACGCCCTGCCCTTCGGTCACGAACAGCGGCCAGATCAGATCGGCGGGAGTCACAAGCACTTCACGGTGCAGGGCGCGGCTCCATGCAGTGGCACGGGTGCGGCGCAGGCGAGTCAGGGGATATGTGGTCATGGGTCCAAGGCCTAGCGACTGCGCGCGGCTCCTGCAATCAACGAGAAGCGTTGGCCCTGATCGCAGTCACTTGCGCCAGCTTGGCCTTGAACGCGGCCAGTTGTGCGGGATCGACCGTCGCACGCTGCACGATAGATGTCATCGAGAGCGGGTTCACGGTCTGCCCGTTGCGGTACATCTCGTAATGCAGGTGCGGCCCGGTGGACAGGCCGGTAGAGCCGACATAGCCGATCACCTGCCCACGCCGCACAGACATGCCCGGCGCCACCGCCACGCGGCTCATATGCGCATAGCCGGTGCCGATGCCGCCGCCGTGATCGATCCGCACATAGTTGCCGTGGCCGCCGTGCCATCCGGCAAAGTTCACGCGGCCATCGGTGGCGGCATAGATCGGTGCGCCCCAGCCTGCGCCAAAATCGACGCCGGCATGCATGCGCACATAGCCCAGGATCGGATGGCGGCGCGCGCCGTAGTAGGATGTGATCCGGCCATTGACGGGGGAGCCAAGGAAACCGGTGGTTTCCTGTGACCCTTCGGCCATGCCCTGCGGCGAATAGAACGCGCCGTCTTTGCCCCAGCGCAGCAATTGCAGCACCGGCTTGTTCGCGCGGACCACACTTGCATAGATCAGGTCACCCGCCTGCTGCTCGCCACTGGCAGCGCGGCGGTTGGCAAAAACGAGGTCGAATTCGTCGCCGGGCGCGATTTCTTCAAACGCCATATGTTCGTCGATGGTGCGCAGATAGTCCTGCACGGCCGATGGCGGCGCTCCGGCAGCGCGAGCCGAGCGGTAGAGGCTGCCGCCCACGATCCCGCGAATGCGCATCGGCGCGGTATCGACTGCGATGGCGTTGGTGACCAGTGCCAGCCCGCCACCGCTGCGCTTTACGTCGAGCGCCAGATCGAAGCGCGGGCGGAATGTCAGTTGCTCCAGCGGTCGCGGCTGCGATGGCGATGTGCGCGCGCCGAGGCGGATGGCAAAGCGGGTGCCGGGCGGGATCGTGCCGGGCGTGATCTGCGCGCCCACCAGATCAAGCACTTGCACGATATCGCTGCTGGCAAGGCCCGCGCGCTGCAACATGCGCTGAAAGCTGTCACCTGTGCCCAGCGTTGCGGTCAGATCGATGCTCGGCCGCTCGGGCGCGGCGGCGAGCGGGATGACGGCGGCGGTGGCAGTCATGTGGCGACCACTGTCCGCGCCGAAGCTCAACGGGCGGATTCCCTGAACGCGGAATTCGTCGATGGACGATTCATCAAGCGCGGCAAGCGGTGCGGCCTGGAGCGGGGCGAAGCTGGGCCACATCAGGACAGCGGCGGCACCCAGCGTGAGCATCGTGCCAAAGCCGCGAAACCAGCGTGCGCTGCCGATGTCTTCGGCCAGGTCCATGGCGGGGTCGTTTGCGGCAAACCAGCGCTCGATTGCGGCAGCCAAGGCACGCTTAGGTGCTGCTAGGTGCATCTTGGTGCTGTTCAGGATGGCATCGGATTCGGGCGCAACAGGCGGCGCGGAGCGAAGGCCAAACCCGCTCCCCCCACCAGCGCCTGCAAACGCCATCATCTGATCACGCGGTGTAAACACGCCCTGCCCTGTAGCCGCTTCAGCACCGGACTGCACGGACAAGGTTAATGTTCGGTGAAATTGCGCTGAATGAGCACGGGTTGCTGCGCGGTTTGGCGTCCTTCGACAGGCTCAGGACGAGCGGCTTTTTGGTGGGCGGGTGGGCTTGAGATTGCGCACGCATAAAGGGCGGGAGTTTCCCCCCGCCCTTTCCGTTTCAATTCAACAGCGATCAGGCTGGTTGCGGGCTGGCCGTGCCGCCGAACTTCTTGCCCGAACGCGGGACGGCTGAACCTTGCGCCGCTACGGGCCGCGAAGAGCCGCTCGGGTTTTGCGGGCGATCGATCTTGCCACTGTCGAGCAGTTCCTTGATCTCATCGCCGGTCAGCGTTTCGTATTCGAGCAGCGCCTGAGCAAGCAGATGCAGCTTGTCTTCGTTGGACTTCAGAATGTCGGTCGCGCGGGCATGGGCGCCGTCGACAAGGCTGCGGATTTCGCTGTCGATCAGCTTGTTGGTTTCATCCGACGAGAACAGGCGGGCCGAACCGCCCATGCCGAGATAGCCTTCCTGCTGGTCTTCATACTGCAGCGGCCCCAGCTTTTCGGACATGCCCCACTTCGTCACCATCGAACGTGCCAGCGAGGTGGCGTACTGGATGTCTGACGATGCGCCCGACGAGACCTTGTCATGCCCGAAGATCAGCTCTTCGGCCACGCGGCCACCCATGGCGACCGAGAGGTTCGCGTGCATCTTGTCACGGTGGTAGGAATAGCTGTCACGCTCTGGCAGACGCATGACCATACCCAATGCGCGACCGCGCGGGATGATCGTGGCCTTGTGGATCGGGTCAGACGCCGGTTCGAACACCGAGGCGATGGCATGGCCCGCTTCGTGATAGGCGGTCATCTTCTTTTCATCGTCGGTCATGACCATTGAGCGGCGTTCTGCGCCCATCATGACCTTGTCCTTGGCGTCTTCAAATTCCTGCATGGCAACCAGGCGCTTGTTGCGGCGGGCAGCCAGCAGGGCAGCTTCATTCACCAGATTGGCAAGATCAGCGCCCGAGAAGCCCGGCGTGCCACGCGCGATGGTGCGCGAGTTCACGTCTGGCGCCAGCGGCACCTTCTTCATGTGCACGCCGAGAATCTTTTCGCGGCCTTCGATATCGGGGATCGGCACCACGACCTGACGGTCAAACCGGCCCGGACGCAGCAGCGCGGGATCGAGCACATCGGGGCGGTTGGTGGCGGCGATGATGATGATGCCTTCGTTGGCTTCGAAGCCGTCCATTTCGACCAGCAGCTGGTTCAGCGTCTGTTCGCGCTCGTCGTTCGAATTGCCCATGCCGTTGCCGCGATGGCGGCCGACCGCGTCGATTTCGTCGATGAAGACGATGCACGGCGCGTTCTTCTTGGCCTGTTCGAACATGTCACGCACACGGCTTGCGCCGACGCCGACGAACATTTCGACGAAGTCTGAACCCGAAATGGTGAAGAACGGCACGCCTGCTTCACCCGCGATGGCGCGGGCCAGCAGCGTCTTGCCGGTGCCGGGCGAACCGACCAGCAGCGCGCCCTTGGGGATCTGTCCGCCGAGCTTGGAAAAGCGTGAGGGATCGCGCAGAAATTCGACGATTTCCTCAAGTTCTTCGCGGGCTTCATCGATACCGGCAACGTCATTGAACGTGACCTTGCCCGACCGTTCGGTCAGGAGCTTGGCCTTCGATTTGCCAAAGCCCATCGCGCCCGATCCGCCACCCTTCTGCACCTGACGCAGGGCGAAGAACGCAACGCCGAGGATCAGCAGGAACGGCAGCGAATTGGCGATGATCCACATCAGCATGTTTGGCTGTTCAGCCGCCTTGCCGGCATACTGCACGCCGTTTTCCTGCAGCAATTTGGGCAGGTCCGAATCGCCGGGAACGGGGATCGTGGTGAACTGGCCGCCATTCTTGAGCGTGCCGATGATGCGATCCGGCGCGATTTCCACCGAACGGACGACGCCTTCGGCCACCTGGCCGCGGAACGCGGAATAGGGGATCGACGTGGCGGTTTGGTCCACACGCGATCCGAACATCGAAACCACGAGCAAAAGAGCAAGGAAGATGCCGCCCCAGACTAGGAGGCTCTTGATCCACGGATTGGCCGGGGGCTGATCATCGTTCATCGGGAGTCTTTCCACATTCGCCACAACAGGCGCTGTCCCGAGCCAATGTAGGACTGACCGGTTAAAGCGCAATATAGCGCGTTCATGCTTTTTGAGCGACCTGCCCTGTGGTGGGATGTCCCTTAGTGCCGTCGCTTGGGCGCAATCGTGAAACGCCATGGCGCGCGGCGGGCATCGCCTTTGACATTACCGAGCGTGGCAACGCCCCCCGCCTGCAAAGTGTCCAGCCAGCGTGACAGGTCTGCACCGCGCGAGTCGTTACGGCCATAAGCAGTTAGAATGCGTTCGAGAATGCGCAAGGCCAGCACCGGCGGCAGCCCATGGGGCGGGTTCCACGTGATGCGGTCCTCATGCTCTTCCACGTCTTGCCAGAGCCGGTCCACGGCCCAATCCAGCGCCTGATCCGCCGCTGCCAGATGCTGCGCGCTGGCCGCAAAGCCTTTTGCATCAAAGGCATCGGTTGCGGTCATGGCGGCACGCACGCGCACCCGTTCAAAGGCCGTATCGCGGTTTGAGGGATCGTCTGCTGCGGCAAGGCCCGCTGCCTGCACGACCTGCGCCAATTCGGCCCTGCGCCAATCAAGCAAAGGGCGCAGCAGGGGCAGGTCCGCCATCCCCGGCACAGGCGCGCAAGAGCGCATCCCGGCAAGCCCACGCAAGCCTGCGCCGCGATTGAGGCGCATGACCATGGTTTCGGCCTGATCATCGGCATGATGTGCGGCGACGAGCGCGGCAAGGCCGTGGTCTGTGCACCATTGGCCAAGCGCTGCATAACGGGCGGTGCGGGCGCGTTCCTGCACGGCGCTGCCTTTGGCCAAAGATAGTGACAGCGTATGATGGGCCACGCCCAACCGGCCGCAGAGTGCTGCCACCATCGCTGCCTCTGCCGCAGCTTCTGCCCGCAAGCCGTGATCGACCGTGGCGACGCAGAAGTTGCGCGGCGCAACTTCATGGAACAGCAGCAGCAGGGCCAGGCTGTCCGACCCGCCCGATACGGCTAGGCCCACTTTTCCGTGCGGAGCGACCGCCCGCCACTGCGCAGCAAAGCGCGCAGCAGCAGCAGCGGTCAGGCTATTCCCGGCACCGTCATCGGCGGCTCACTTGCACTTAACCGACGCGCGTGCGGCGTCGTACTGAGTCTTCAGGCGACCGATGGTCTCTTCGGGATAGGTCGCGGCCATTTCGGCAAAGGCACCGCAGGCCTTTTCGGTGTCCTTGAGCTTGACCATGGCATTGCCGAGATAGAGCAGGCTGTCCGGTGCGCGCATGCCCTTCTTGTCGGCCAGATAATTCTGAAGGAAGAACTGCGCCGCAGTGCCCGGTTTGCCATCATCAAGCCATGCGCGGCCCAGCAGATTGCGGCCATGGCTGATCATCTTGTGCTTGGGATAGCGGTCCACGAAGATCTGCAACTGCTGCTGCGCTTCGGGATAGAACTTGGCCTCCCACAGGCGGAAACCATACATGTATTCATCCTGCCCGGCATCGCCGGTTGACGGCTTTTCGATGGCCTGCACCGCAGCGACGCGTGCGGCGGCAGGCGTGGCCGGTTTGGCAGGCGTGGTGGTGGCAGGTTTCGTCGCAACAGGCGTTGCAGGCTTTGGTGTGGGCGCGGCGGTGGGCGCAACAGCCACAGGCGTGGCCGCAGGTGCGGGTTCAGGCGTTGCCTCGGGCGGCGGTGCAGCGGCGGCTTCAAGCCGGGCGACACGCTCTTCCAGCTTGGCCGCACGGTTCTGCCCTTCCTCAACCTGCGCGGTCAGCCGCGCCATCTGCGCTTCCATCGCATCGATCCGCGCCAGAATATCTGACACAGCCGATGCTGCAGGCGTGCCCGTGGTGACAGGAGCGGCTTGTCCCGGGGTGATTTCGGGCACGAAGGTTTTGCCTGCACCTTCGGGGAAAACCTTGCGCTGGATTGCGCGGACTTCCGCCTCGATCCGGCGCAGACGCGTTTCGGAATCAGCCTGCGTGGCAGTTTGCGCGTGGACCGGTGCCACCATCGGCGCGGCAACACCCAGCACAAATGCAGCAAGCGGAGTGATAGTGCGGAATTTTACAGTCATCATCGTTCCCGTTGAGCAGATACGCCCGATCCGGGTGCGCATCCTGAAGCCTGAAGGCCATAACCCCAATTGCCTGAATGCCCCAGAGCGGCCCGCAAGTCGAGACAGCTCAACGCAATCCGGTGGATGCTGGCCCGGTGGATGCTGGCGGCGTTTGCGCAGCAGGTGCAGGAGCCGAGGGCGGCACCTCTTGCGCAACTGGTGCCTGCACCTGAGGAGCAGATGCGGTGCGACGCGAGCCTGATTGGCGCGCAGCCGGACGCGCCGATCTTGCCGGGGCAGCATTCTGCGAAGGCGCAGGTGTGCCAGCCGCTGTAGCTTGTGGTGCGGCACGTGCAAGAAGCGCCGCTGCGCTGACGGGCACATCCTTCACAATGCCCTCACGCTCGGCGATTTTCGGCACCTGCTGGCCGCCGATCGTCACCGTCAAAGCATCGGGCCGACCGGTCCACAATTGCGGGTTCTGGGCGGTTTCGGGCACGGTGAAACTCTCACCCATGGCAAGCTGCTTCTGCAGGATCTGCTGGCCCTGACCGTCATAAAACTTGACCCAGATCGCATCTTCGGTGGAGGTGAACACGACAGGGCCGGAAGGGGCGGCGCTGGGCAGCGGCACAACGGCAACCTGACCTGAAGATGCCGCAGCTGGCGCCTCTTCCTCTGCCGTCAACAGCGAGGGCAAATCGCCTGCGGGCAGATAATAGCTGCGCCAGAAAACGAGCCCAGCCAGGGCAATGGCGACAGTCAGGCCCAGCGCCAGCCACGTGGTAAGGCGTGACGGGGTTTTGGCCGGATCGCCCACTTCGAACTGGTTGATTACGCGCGGCGGGGGAGGCGGGGCCTGTGTTTCCAACTCTGCCCGGATGGCATCGGCAATCACCGCATCATCAAGGCCGACCGCGCGCGCATAGCTTTTGGCAAAGCCCAGCGCATAGGGCCGTCCGGGCAAGGTCGCGTAATCGCCGCTTTCCAGCGCTTCGAGATGGCGCGAGGTTACGCGGGTGCGTTGTGACAGCTGCTTTATGTCAAGCCCGGCCGCTTCGCGCGCAGCGCGCAAGGTTTCTCCCACCGACAGCTTGCCCGCCGAAGACTGGTTCGGCTCACCCGCTGGGATGGGAGCATCCGTATCAATGCTCATGGCGTGCAACCCGCCAGCTTCGGTCAAAACGCGACTCCCGTATTTTTGCTTGGTATTTGGTCTTAGTATTTGGCAACCGTTTGTGAAGGGTTCGCTGCAAAGCCACAAAAGTCAACGTTGTTCGCGGAAGAATGGCGGAATTCCGCGATGAAATGGTCTTGAGATGGACCTAATCGCACTCAATTCCGCGTTCCGCCGCCCATGCGGCCAGCGTGGCGCGCATATCGTGCGGCGGTTCGGCCAGCCAGCGGTCCATTGCGGCGCGGATTTCGGCAATATCGATCTTGCGCACCAGTTCCTTGACCGGGCCGACGGCAGCGGGCGTGATCGACAGGCGGGTGATGCCAAGGCCGAGCAGCGCCAATGCTTCCAGCCGCCGACCGCCCATTTCGCCGCACACGGTGACATCGGTGCCGAAGGGCGCAACGCTGGTCACCACGCGGCGCAAAAAGCGCAGGATTGCGGGCGAGAGCCAATCGTAGCGTTCGGCCAGTTTGGGATTGGCGCGATCAGCGGCGAACAGGAACTGCGTCAGGTCATTCGTGCCGATCGACAGGAACGACAGGCGCGGGGCCAGCACATCAAGCCATTCGGCCAGCGCCGGGACTTCGAGCATCGCGCCATAGCGGATCGCTTCGGGCAGCAGCTTCTTGCGCTGACGCAGGAAGGTGAGCTGGCTATCGAACACGGCCTTGGCGGCATCGAATTCCCACGGTTCAGTTACCATCGGGAACATCACGTTGAGCGTGCGGCCCCCGGCGGCTTCGAGCAGGGCGCGGGCCTGAACCTTGAGCAGGCCATCGCGCTCGAGCGCAACGCGCAGCGCGCGCCAGCCCATCGCGGGGTTTTCCTCGGCCTCGCCTTCGTTGTGGCGCAGATAGGGCAGGACCTTGTCCCCGCCGATGTCCACGGTGCGGAACACCACCGGCTTGTCTCCGGCGGCTTCGAGCACATCACGATAGAGCCGCGTCTGCCGTTCGCGCGAGGGGAGCGTGGCCGAGACGAGGAACTGGAATTCGGTGCGGAACAGCCCGATCCCGTCCGCGCCGGTCAGCCCCAGCATCGGCGTATCATCGCGCAGACCTGCGTTCATCAGCACGGTGACGCGGGTGCCATCGCGGCTGAACGGTTCCACATCGCGCATCGTGGCATAATGCGCCTGCTTTTCGCGGTTTTTGGCAAAGCGCGCCTCGAACGCTTCGATCAGCGTAGGCGCGGCGCGCACATCGACGACGCCCTGATCGCCATCGAGCAGCAAGTGATCGCCTTCGCGCACTTTGCCGCGCAGCGCGCGCATGCGGCCCACCACCGGAATGCCCATGGCGCGCGCGACGATCACCACGTGCGCGGTGAGCGAGCCTTCTTCGAGGATCACGCCTTTCAGCCGCCGCCGGTCATATTCCAGCAGTTCCGCAGGGCCCAGATTGCGGGCAATCAGAATGGCATCGCCCTTCAGGCCCATCGTGGCCGCGGTGCCCAGCTGGCCCGAGACGATGCGCAGCAGGCGGTTGGACAGATCCTCAAGATCGTGCATCCGGTCTGCCAGCAGCGGATCATCAATCTGGCGCATGCGCATGCGGGTGCGCTGCTGCACACGCTCAATCGCGGCTTCGGCGGTGAGGCCGGAATCGATGGCTTCGTTGATGCGGCGCGACCAGCCTTCGTCATAGGCGAACATGCGGTAGGTTTCGAGCACCTCCTCATGCTCTCCGCCCATGCCGAATTCGGCCTGGCTCGCCATGCGATCAATCTGTTCGCGCATCTTATCGAACGCCAGATACACGCGCTGACGCTCGGCCTCGGTGTCTTCGGCAACGATATGTTCGATGGTGACGCGGGGCTGGTGGAACACGGCAACGCCGCTGGCGAGGCCCTTGACCAGCGTGAGGCCGGTGATCCGGTCCGGCCCGGTCAAGTGTGCAGGCACGCCCAGCACTTCTTCATCATCGATCAGTTCGGCATTGGCGATCAGTTCGGACAGGACCATCGCCACGGTCTGCAGCGCCTCGATCTCGACCTCTTCATAGCGGCGCGGCTCAACATGCTGCACCGCCACCACGCCCACCGCGCGTTCGCGCCGCACGATCGGCACCCCGGCAAAGGAGTGGAACTTTTCCTCGCCGGTTTCGGGGCGGAACGCGAAGTCCGGATGGGCGGCAGCTTCGGCAAGGTTCAGTGTTTCCACATTGCCTGCAATCGTGCCGACCAGACCCTCACCCACGGCCAGCCGGGTGACATGGACGGCCGCCTGATTGAGGCCGCGTGTGGCAAACAGTTCGAGCATGCCTTCGCGCAGCAGGTAGATCGAGCAGACCTCGGAATCGAGATTGTTGCCGATGACTTCGACGATCTGGTTGAGCTTGGCCTGCGCACCGGCGCGCGAGGCCATCACCTCGTGCAAGGAGGTTAAAATCAGGCGGGCGGCGGTAACGGCGCTGAGCATGGGCATAGGACTACCCTACCGCAGATGTTTTGGGAATGTTGCGTGAAATCCGATGCGGTGGGGATTGTGATGAATTGGTATGAGTGGGAAAATCCCCCTCCATTCGTCATTCCCGCGCAGGCGGGAATCCAGCCAGAGGAAATGTCGTCGCGATGCGAAGGCCTCTTTGACGCTGGATCCCCGCCTGCGCGGGGATGACGAAATGTATTGTTCCGAAAGTTGGAATGCAAAAGAGCCGCCCTGCAGGGCGGCTCCCTAAGCGAAACACAATGCGCGGCGATCAGTGGAGACCGTTGATCTCTTCCTTGATCTTGAGCTTTTTTCGCTTGAGCTGGGCAACCAGCCTGTCATCGGGGAGGGGCCGGGACATCTCTGCCTGAATCTGTCTTTCAAGACCGGCATGCTTGTTCTGGAGAGCGCTGATATGCGTTGATTCCATTCGTTTTCCTCCTTTGGGGAAAGCCCCCTTCAACCGCCTGCACCAAGCCATCCCGACAGGGAGATTTGCCGCAGGCTTGCGCTGCACAGCAGGGTTCGGTTTCGTCATGATTCCGACTCGCGCCGTCAACGCGTTGTCATGCTCCCACATTACTCGTATCTTGCAAGAGCGGCCGCGCTGGATCGTGCCGGTTTACGGGTTGATCCGTAGGTCGCTGGCAAGATTTTTGCAGGCCGTGCCGAGAATGTGGCGTTGGCAGAATGTGGCGTGATTTGCGTGCGAGGGAGTTGGGCGGAACGTGACCGAAGAGGAAATGCGCAAACGGCTTGCCGCGTTGACCATCGAGCATCGCGATCTTGATGCGGCGATTGACGCGCTGACCGCCGCCGGAACGCGCGACCAGTTGCAAATTGCCCGGCTCAAGAAACGCAAATTGTTGCTCAAGGATCAGATCGCGATGATCGAGGACTATCTGATCCCGGATATTATTGCCTGATTTCAAAGCGATGACGCCAGCCCGCCGAGACAGGCATCTGTCCCGTTAAGAAACGTTCAGGAAATGGGACAGTCTGTGGGCCGCTGGCCGGTTGGCCAAACCGCAACAGCGGGCCTATGCGGATTGCATGGCCCTTTTGCCCAGCCTCAACCCGCGCATTGTTGAAGCGCTCTATGCCGAAGCGCTCGGTCTTGCCGAAGCCGTGCGCCAGCGGTTTGAGCGGCTGCGCGTGGAAACTGCGGCAAACAGCGGCGAGGACGACGAAGATCTGCGCCGGGTACAAGTAAGCTGTGAGGCGTTGCGCACGACCACGCGGGTCATGCACTGCCTTGCATGGCTGCTCAATCATCGCGCGCATTTTGCAGGGGAACTGTCCGAACTGCAGCTCCGCCGCCATGGGCGACTGATCGCCAATTTCCCCGCGAGCGAGCTTGCTGTCGTGGAAAGCCTTCCTGCCGATGTGCAAGCGCTCGTCCATGAAAGCGAGCGGCTTTATCAACGCATTCAGCGGCTTGAAGCATCATGGCGCACAACGAACCTGACCGGGGAAAGCGCGGTGCGCCGCTTGCGCGAACGGCTGATCCGCGCGGTTGGCGATGCGCCCAGTGCGGCCTGATTCAATGCGATCAGATTGACGTCATGACGCAGTGGGAAGCAAACTTTCCAGCAGCGTCACTTCATCATCGCTGAACCACAGGCCCAGCTTTGACCGCCGCCACAGCACGTCTTGCGCGGTCTGCGCCCATTCGCGCGTGACCAGATGATCCAGCTCTGCCTCGGTAAACCCTTGCCCAATGGCCCGCCCCATATCGCCGCGCACAAACCCCAGCGCTTCGGTGCCATAGGCGCGGGCCAAGCGGTGGACCGTGGCGCGTGACAGGTTCTGCGCCTGCGCACGAATTTCCTGCTCCAGTGGGGCAAGGTTATCGGCCTCGTCCATCCCATCAGGCTTGAAATCGCCCCCGGGCAGAGGGGCACTGGCTGTCCATCCGGCATTGTCCATCAGGCCGAGCCGTTCGAGCGCCGCCTCGGCCAGCGTGCGATGCGTGGTAATCTTGCCGCCGAGCACCGACAGCAGCGGCGCGCCGTGCCCGTCACGGGGCCCATCGCGGCCCCGGTCAAGCTCGAACCGGTAGCCACGCGTGGCCGCTTCCGGCTTGCCGCTGCCATCATCGGCCAGCAGGCGCACCCCGGCATACGTCCAGACGACATCGGCGCGGGATAGCTGGCGGCGGAAGTGGCGATTGGCGGCATCGAGCAGGTAGGTGATTTCGGCCTCGCTGGCCTGCGGTGGATCGGCGTCGGCGCCGTCTTCGCTGTCGGTCGTGCCGATCAGGGTGAAGGCGTGTTGCCAGGGGATGGCAAAGCACACCCGGCCATCGGCCAGTTGCAGGAACAGCGCGCGCGGATCATCATGCAGGCGCGGCACGACGATGTGCGAGCCGCGCACTTTGCGCAGCGTGCCGGGCCGTGGCGCGTGGGCCGCATCGAGCAACTGGCCCACCTGCGGCCCCGCGGCATTGATTGTCATCGCGGCGTGGAACACCTCTCCGCCAGCGTCAATCCGCCACAGATGCCCTTCGCGGCGCAGCGCGGTGACGGGGCAGCGCGTGCGCACTTCCGCGCCACGATCCGCCGCATCGCGCGCCAGCAGCACGACCAGCCGCGCATCATCGACCCAGCAATCGGAGTACTCGTATCCCCGCCGGATATCGGATTGCAGACCCATGCGCCCTTCCAGCCGCACCCGCCGGGTGGGTGGCAAAGTCCTGCGTCCGCCGATCCGGTCATAGAGCCACAAGCCGGTGCGCAGCATCCACCAGGGGCGGCCTTCGGGCACGATAGGCAGCACGAAGCGCATCGGCCAGACGATGTGCGGAGCCTGTGCCCACAGCACTTCGCGTTCGTGCAGCGCTTCGGCCACCAGCGCAAATTCGCGGTGTTCCAGATAGCGCAGGCCGCCGTGGATCAGCTTGGTCGAGGCAGACGACGTGCCTTGCGCCAGATCGCCGCGTTCCAGCAGCAGCACCGACAAGCCCCGGCCCGCCGCATCCCGGGCAATCGCCGCGCCATTCACCCCGCCGCCGATCACGGCAAGATCAAAGGGCACGTCCATTCCGCTTTCCATGGGCAGCATCCTGATACGGGCAGCCCCGTTGTGCAAGCCGGTACCATTCTGCAAAGGTTGCATGGCGCAGGGACTATGCCCATACCGGTCCTATGGCCCAAATGCCCCCCATCCCCGATCGCAGCGAATGGCCCACAGGCCGCGCCGAACAGCTGGAACCGCTGGTCCGGCGCGTGCTGGCACCCAATCCTTCGCCTTATACCTTCACCGGCACACAGACGTATATCGTTGGCGCAGGGGCCGAAGTGGCGGTGATTGATCCCGGCCCTTATGGCTCGGGCGACGCTGTCGGCATGGAAAGCGAAGGCCATGTCGAGGCGATTTTGGCCGCCGTGGGCGATGCAAAAATCGTCGCCATCGTCTGCACCCACACCCACCGCGATCACAGCCCCGCCACGCGCCCTTTGCAAGCCGCCACAGGCGCGCCGATCATCGGCTGTGCTGCGCTGATGCTGGATGATGATGGCCCGCGCGCCGATGCGGCCTTTGACGCAGACTATGCGCCGGACCGCGTCTTGACTGATGGTGAGCGGATTTCGGGCGATGGCTGGACACTGGAAGCGGTGGCAACGCCCGGCCACACCAGCAACCACTTGTGCTATAGCGTGGTGGAAAGCAGTGCGCTGTTTACCGGCGATCATGTGATGGGCTGGTCCACCTCGGTCGTATCACCCCCCGATGGCGATATGGCCGCCTACATGGCCAGCCTGCAGAAGCTTTATGACCGCGAAGACCGGGTGCTCTATCCCGCACACGGCCCCCAGATCGACAATCCGCGCCAGCTTGTGCGCGGCATGATGGGGCACCGGCGGCAGCGCGAACGCCAGATCGTGCGCTTGCTGGAAGAAGAGGGGCCGCATGTCATCCCTGCGTTTGTAAGTGCGATGTACAAGGGCCTCGATGAACGCCTCCGCGGTGCCGCGGGGCGTTCGGTTCTGGCGCATCTGATCGATCTGGAACGGCAGGGCCGCGTGGCCGTTGAAGGTGAACGATGGATGATTCTCCGGTAACCCCTCCGCCTGCCCCAATCGTGAAGCGCGAAGCCTCGCTGGCGCGGGCATCGCTGCTGCCTTGGGCGCTGTTTCTGTTGGCGCTGGCGGCCGCTGTGTTCTTTGCGTGGAAGTGGTGGCAGCCCGAAGATATCGGCGATCCGCTGGCCACCAGCCTGGTCGCGTTTGAAAAGCAGAACAAGCTGACCGTGTTCAGCGCCGAGCTTGCGCCGGTCGTCTCCAGCAACGATTCGCGGATGTTCGGGCTGGTCAATTCCAAGCAGGTCGCCGTCATCCCGGCGCGGGTGGAATATACCATCGACCTTGCCAAAGTGGGGCGTGATCGGCTGTCTTGGAACATGGAAACGCAGACGCTGGGCGTGCGCCTGCCGCCACTCACCGTCAGCCGCCCCAACCTTGACGAGGCGCGCGCGCAATATCTGCGCGATGGCATCTGGATCACGCGCGACGCGCAGGACAAGCTGACGCGCGACAACACGCGCCTTGCCGAAGCGCAGGCGGTGAAGCAGGCGGCCAATCCGGTGCTGATGAACTTTGCGCGCCAAGCCGCAAAGGACGCGATCAGCCAGAATGTTGCGATCCCGCTGCAAGTGGCAGGCTATCGCAAGGCCAAGGTTGTGGTGACGTTCGACGGGCCATAAATCCCGGTGTGATCAGGATCACCGCCGATTCGGATATTGTTGCCTAGCGGGCACGGCGGGACTGGTGGAGACACCCTATGGCAACCGCCGCTGCTTTGAACACATATCCCTATACCCGCGACCAGCGCTTCTTTGCGCGTCTGGCCATGGGCGTCGCCGCGTTCATCGTGTTTGCCTTTGCCCAATGGGCCTTGCGCGGCTTTGTCAGCCCGACGACGGTCCCGGTCTGGGTGCATTTGCACGGGCTAGCCATGCTGGGCTGGCTCGGCCTGTTCGTGACCCAGAACCTGCTGGCGGACGGGCAGAACATGGCCTTGCACCGGAAGTTGGGCTGGCTGAGCTTTGCGCTGGTCATCATCATCGCCGGTCTTGGCATGTTTACCGGGCGCATGGCGGTGGAACTGCACCGCGTGCCGCCGTTCTTCACCAATGCCTTTTTCCTCGCGCTGACCCATGTGGAAGCCACGGCCTTTGCGGTGATGGTGGGTTCCGGCATCGCCATGCGCAAGCACACGCAGTGGCACCGCCGCCTGATGTTTGGCGCGACGATTTTGGTGATGGAACCGGCATTCGGACGGCTTGTCCCCGCTCCGATCCTCGGACCAGTGTTCACACCAATGATCCAGCTGGCACTGCAACTTGGCGTGGTGGCGATCATCGCGGGGCATGATCTCAAAATGACCGGCGCAGTCCATCCAGCCACGCGCATCGTGGGAGCCGTGCTGATGCTGGTGACCGGCACGATTCTGGCGCTGGCCGCCTTCCCGCCGTTCGTTTCACTGGCAGAAGGTATTGCGGCAGGCGGCTGAGGACCCTAAGTCCGCCTCTCGTCCGCGTGCCAAGCGGGCGGGAGGATGCCTGCGATGACTGCCCAGCCGACCAACCTTTCCGGAATTGACCTGCGCGAAGAGATCAATCGTTTGCGCAAGGAGCGCAATGCGGTGATTCTGGGGCATTATTATCAGCGCCCCGAAATTCAGGACATTGCCGATTTCGTTGGTGACAGTCTGGAGCTGTCGCGCAAGGCAGCGGCCACCGATGCCGATGTGATCGCGTTTTGCGGCGTGAAGTTCATGGCCGATACCGCCAAGATCCTGTCCCCGCAGAAGATCGTGGTCCTGCCCGATCTGGAAGCCGGGTGCAGCCTTGAGGATTCCTGCCCGCCCGACAAATTCCGCGCCTTCCGCGAAGCCCACCCCGATCACATTGCGCTGACCTACATCAACTGCTCAACCGAGGTGAAGGCGCTGTCGGACGTGATCGTCACGTCATCAAGCGCCGAGACGATCCTTGCGCAGATCCCGCCCGAACAGAAGATCATCTTCGGCCCCGACCGGCATCTGGGCGGCTACCTGAACCGCAAGTTCGGGCGCGATATGCTGCTGTGGCCGGGCGTGTGCATCGTGCATGAAGCTTTCAGCGAGACCGAGCTGCTCAAGCTGATGGCCCAGCACCCCGGGGCACCGGTGGCAGGCCATCCCGAATGCCCGCCGCACATCATCGATCATTGCGACTATGTCGGCTCGACCAGCGGCATCCTGCAATTCGCCAAGACCTTCACCGGCGACACGCTGATCGTGGCGACCGAGCCGCACATCATCCACCAGATGCAGCTGGCGATCCCCGACAAGACCTTCATCGGCGCACCGGGCGCAGACGGCAACTGCAACTGCAACATCTGCCCCTACATGGCGCTGAACACGATGGAGAAGCTCTACATCGCCCTGCGCGACCTGCAGCCGCGCATCGAAATCGAAGAACCCCTGCGCCTCGCCGCCAAGAAGAGCCTCGACCGCATGCTGGACATGGCCGGTGGCACCGTCGGCATGGGCGATCTGGGTGCGCGGCCGTTTGGGGGTTAGGGTTCAGCCGGCAGCCATCACCCGCCGCACCATTTCCGGCTCTGCCTCGATTACCTTGAGGTAGGCGCGTACTGCGGGTGGGGGCATGTGGCGTCCAAGTTCGTACTGGCGCAGGTTTGCTACCGGGATACCGTAGGCTGCCGAAAACTCCTGCTGGCTGCATCCCAAGCGATGCCGCAGGATGCGGAAGCGTCGCCCCATGTGGGCGCGCTCAAGCGCCGCAACGCTGACATCGAAATCCTCGGGATCATTCGGGTCCGCCGGAATCGCGATCGTAGTCTCTTTGTTCACTGCCATTGCTCCGACGTACTGAAATCAGACGGACACGTTCGCCACGCCAAACATAAACCACCGTGAAAAGCTTGCCGTCTATATAGCCGACAGCCTTGTATCGGCTCTCACCATCAATGGGTCGGAACGATGCTATCACCTGATGAAAGGGATCGCCGAACACCCCCATCCCAAACGCCAGCCGCAACCCGTGTTTGAAGCGATTGGCTTCATCTTTGGCGGGATCGAATTCGAACTCCATCCACCCTGACTATGTGAATCACATATAGCAGGCCAGCGGGACCAAGTCGAGAATGGCGGTTTCAGGCCGCTTCTTCGTTGGCCGGGCCCTTACTCTCACCCAACCGAGCCAGCACCAGTGCCGCGCCGACCAGCGCCATGCCGATGGCGTCTGGCAGGGCCAGCGTCTCGTCGAAAGCCACCCAGCCGACCAGCACCGACACTGCAGGCTGGGTGAGCAGGACCAAGCCGATCACCAGCGGCGGGAAGTGGCGCAGCGAATAGACGAGCAGGCCCTGCCCCACAATCTGGCTGGCAAACATCAGCCCGATGACTGGACGCCAGTCGGTGGGCCAGACTGGCTCGCCCAGCGCAAGTGCCGTCACCAGCATCACCGGCACCCCGGCGAGGCTTGACCAGAACAGCAGGCTCCACGATCCGAAGCGCCCGCGAATGCCCTGCACCAGCAGGATGTAGACGACATAGAACAGGCCCGCGAGGATGCAGAACAGGTCTCCGGCCAAGGTCCGCGCGTCAATCTCCATAGATCGGCCCAGCAGCAGGCCCGCCCCGCCCAGCGCCATCGCCACCGCCGCGAACTCGCGTAGGTGCGGGCGGCGGTGCATCGCGACCAGTCCCCAGATCATCAGGATCACGCTGCCCGAATTGCCGAACAGCGTGGCATTGCCGAGCTTCGTCATCTCGATCCCGACGTGCCAACTGGCCAGATCAAGCGCGAACACGACCCCTGCGGCGATGATGATCCACCAGTCCTTGCGCGCAAAGCCCCACATCGGTTCGCGCGCGCGGAAGGCGAACAGCGCCAGCAGGGGCAAGGCCAGCGCCAGCCGCCACAGCCCTGCCGAAACCGGCCCGCTATCGGCCACGCGCACGAACCATGGCCCCAAAGCCAGCGCAATGTTTCCTGTCAGCAGGGCAAGGAAATGCTTGGGTCCGGGACGAAATGACTGGTCCGCGTCACTTGAATTCACCATCGGCGCTGCTTAATCCAGTTTCAAAGCGAAACCCAGTGCGGTTCGCCGAGTGTTGAATTGAAAGGCCTCCTAGCATGCATGAACCGTTGTTCCAGCCCATCCGTCTCGGCGCGATCGAAGCGCCCAACCGGATCATCATGGCCCCGCTCACCCGTGGTCGTGCCACCGGTGACAGCGTGCCAACGCCGATCATGATCGAATACTATCGCCAGCGCGCCAGCGCCGGGCTGATCATCACCGAGGCCACCGGCATCAGCCGCGAAGGCCTTGGCTGGCCCAGCGCGCCGGGTATCTGGAGCGATGAGCAGACCGAAGCATGGAAGCCGATTGTCGAGGCCGTGCATGCCGAAGGCGGGCGCATCGTGCTGCAGTTGTGGCACATGGGCCGCGTGGTGCATTCCAGCTTCCTTGGCGGAGAGCCGCCCGTTTCGGCATCGGCCACGACTGCACCGGGCCACGCCCACACTGCCGAGGGCACCAAGCCTTATGAACAGGCGCGCGCCCTTGGCATCGATGAAATGCCGCGCCTGATCGGCGATTATCGCCGCGCTGCTGAAAACGCGAAAAAGGCCGGGTTCGACGGCGTGCAGCTTCACGCCGCCAATGGCTATCTGATCGACCAGTTCCTGCGCGATGGCACGAACTTGCGCGATGACGATTACGGCGGCAGCCCGCAAAACCGCGTGCGATTGATGCGCGAAGTGGTGGAAGAACTGATCGCAGTCTGGGGCAAGGACCGGGTTTCGATCCGCCTGTCACCCAATGGCGATTCGCAAGGGACCGACGACAGCAACCCTGCCGCCACCTTTGGCGAGGCCGCGCGCGTGCTGCAGGAGTTGGGCGTCAGCTTTGTCGAACTGCGCCAGCCGGGGCCGGGCGGCACTTTCGGCGCAACCGAAGTGCCCAAGCAGGATGGCGTGATCCGCGCGATCTATACCGGGCCACTGGTGCTCAACAGCGACTACACGCCGGAAGAAGCCGCCGCAGACGTGGCATCGGGCCGCGCCGATGCGATCAGCTTTGGCCGCCCGTTCATCTCGAACCCCGATCTGGTGGAGCGCATCCACAAGGGCGCGCACCTCAATCCCAACATCGGTGTGCCGCAAACGTGGTATTTCCCCGGCGAACACGGCTATACCGACTATCCGACGCTTGCGCAGGAAGGTGCGGCCGAGGAAACTGCGGCTGAGGAATCTGCAACGGCCTGATCCAAGGAGAACACCCGCATGCCGCCACGTTCATGGCTTTTCGTTCCCGGTGACAGCGAGAAGAAGCTGGGCAAGGCCATGAGCACCGGCGCGCATGCGGTGATTGTCGATCTGGAAGACGCGGTGGCGCCTGCCGCCAAGCCACACGCACGCATTCTGGCGCGCGATTGGCTGGCGGCCCATCGCCATCACCTGACCGAAAGCAAACCGGTGGCGCGCTGGGTGCGCATCAATGCCTTTGATACCGGCGTGTGGCAGGACGATCTGGCCACCGTCATGGCAGGCGCGCCCGATGGCGTAATGCTGCCCAAGTGCGAAGGCCCCGAACAACTGCGCCAATTGGCCGCAGAGATCTATGAGATGGAACAGCGCCACCGCCTTGCCAACGGATCAACCCGCATCCTGCCACTGGTGAGCGAAACCGCGCGATCCGCGCTGACCATTCCGGCCTATGCCGATGCCCCGATGCCGCGCCTCGCTGGATTGACCTGGGGCGCAGAGGACCTTTCGGCGGTGCTGGGTGCCACGCGCAAGCGCGATGCCGATGGAGCATGGACCGATGCTTTCCGCTTTATCCGCGCACAATGCCTGCTGGTGGCCCACGCCCGGAGCGTGTGGGCGATCGACACGCTGAACGACGATTTTCGCAACGAAGCGGCGACCAAACGCGCCGCCGAAGCCGCGCGGGCTGATGGCTTTACCGGGATGCTGGCGATCCACCCGTCACAAGTGCCGATCATCAACGCCGCCTTCGCCCCGACCGAGGCGGAACTGGCCGAGGCCAAGGCAATCCTTGCCCTGTTCGATGAAAATCCCGATGCCGGGACGCTGCAATACAATGGCCGGATGATTGATCAGCCACATTTGCGGATGGCGCGGCAGCTACTCGGTTCGGCCTGAGCTTTCGGCAGGCGCTTCTGCAGCCGCGGCAACAGCGGGTTCCGGCTCGCTTGCCGCCGAACTCGCATCGGGCGCGCTCTTTGCCGCTGCCTTCACCTTTGCCGGAGCCAGCGGCGGGGCTGCCGTGGATGTATCCAGATCGATCATGTCATCCGAAATCGATCCTGGCAGCACTTCGCCACTGCCGGCAGGGGCGCTCTTATCCCCGCCCTGCTGATCACAGGCCGCCAAAGCCACGCACAGGGCAAGCACAATAGGGCGGTGATACTTCATGCAGACTCCGGTGGGCAGGGCATGTCGAGCTTGGCAAGGAAGCGATCAAGATGGGCCAGCAGCGCCTCATCCCACGCTTCCGATGTTACAGGGCGGCCCAAGGCAGCAAGGCTGGTAACGCCGAATTCGTCGATCCCGCAAGGCACGATGCCGCCAAAGTGTGCAAGATCAGGTGACAGGTTCACCGAAAAGCCATGCATCGTCACCCAGCGACGGATGCGCACGCCGATTGCGCCAATCTTGGCCTCGCGCCCGTCTGCGCCATGGGTCCAGATGCCAACGCGCCCTTCGGCCCGCCAGGCATCCACGCCGAAATCGGCCAGTGTATCGATCACCCAGCCTTCCAGCGCATGGACAAAACCGCGCACGTCGCGTGCGCGCGTGCGCAGATCGAGCAGGACATAGCCGATGCGCTGGCCCGGCCCGTGATAGGTATAGCGCCCGCCACGCCCGGCCTCGACCACTTCGAACCGCGGATCGAGCAGCTCTTCGGGCGCAGCGCTGGTTCCGGCGGTGTAGACCGGGGGGTGTTCGAGCAGCCAGAGCAGTTCCTGCGCGGTGCCATCGGCAATCGCCGCATTGCGCGCGGCCATGGCATCAAGCGCGGTGCGATAGGGCACTTGCGCGGCTTCACGGCGGATTTCGATGGAAGGCTGACCGGACATGATCACCGCATGGCGCAGACGCCCCGTTGCATCAAGAGGGAGCAGCCACCGCCGCGCGTTCCAAAACCGTAACGCGGCGTTCGACACAACCGGGTTTGCGCTGCTAGAGACGCGCCATGACCCCTCGTCTTGACAGCAGCCTTGCCTGGAAAACCGCCACGCGCCTTGTCGCCGCCAACCGTGATGTGCTGATCGCGATTGCCGGTGTGTTCTTCCTGTTCCCCAGCCTGGCGTTCTCGGTTTTCGTGCCCGAACCGCAGATGGCACCGGGCACCCCCCCGCGCGAGATGATGGAAACCATTGCCGATGCATGGACCGAATCCCTGCCGCTGCTGATCGTCGTCACCTTGCTGCAGATGGCCGGCACCGTCTCGATGCTGATCGTGATGACCGACCGGCACCTGCCCACCGTGGCACAGGCGATCCGGCGCGGGTTCCATGCGCTTGGCCCCTATATTCTGGCGCAGATCATGGTCGGCGCGGTGCTGGGCATGGGGTTTCTGGTGCTGGTCAGCGCCGCGGCCTTGACCGGGCAACAGGCGATTGCGGCCGTGGCCATCATCGGCGCATTCATCGCGATGATCTGGTGCAGCGTGCGTCTGGCTCTGGTCGCGCCGGTCTTGGCGATTGAGGCAGAGCGCAATCCCGTGCAGGCGCTGAAACGCTCGTGGGCCTTGACCAGTGGCAATTCGGGCCGGTTGCTGACGTTCTTCGTGCTGGCCGGACTGCTATTTGCCGTGATCTATGGCCTGGCGATGATGCTGGTGGGCGTGGTGCTGGTGCTGACCACCGGCGGCACCGTGCAACAAGTCCTGACCGCTGCGGTCTCCAGCACGCTGACCGCAGGCGCGCTGGTCTATTTCGTGGCGATGCTGGCGGCGGTCTATCGCCAGTTGGCGGGCGATGGCGCAGAAGAGATTGGCGACATCTTTGGTTGATCAGAGTCGGATGACATTACTCTGATCCAAAACAAGTCCCGTTCGGGTCGAGCGAAGACCTGAGTTCGTTCAACTTTATCTCATTCTAGATCGCTGAAAAGCGCCTACTCTTTCCAGCCCCAGCTGATCACGCAAGGCGGCAGGTTGACCGGCTCAAAGCCCTTGTCGATGCGGCGGAAGAACTGGCCCATCAGATCGCGCGCGCGCGCCGTGTACTGATAGACGAGGAATGCGCCACCGGGACGCAGCACGCTGTGCGTGGCGCCCATGATCGCCGGACCTACCCCTTCGGGCAGGTTCGAGAAGGGCAGGCCAGAAAGCACGTAATCGGCATGCTCAAAACCATTGGCGCGCACGATCTCTTCCACATCAGTCGCGGAACCATGCACCGCGATGAAGCGGCTGTCGCCGATGGTTTTCTGAAGGTAGTCGATGAAATCGGGATTGGTATCGATCACGATCAGCCGCCCGTCACGGCGCAGCTTGTCGAGCACCGGGCGGCAGAATGTGCCAACGCCGGGGCCATATTCCACGAACAGCTGGCATTCTTCCCAGTCTACCACCGACAAAACCCGCTCAATCGTGCGGTTTGATGACGGAACAATGGCCCCCACCATGCCCGGGTGCTTGAGGAAGCCCCGGAAGAAGATCCCGGCAGGGCCGAGCAGGCGTTCTGCCTTGCGCTTTGCCCGCTGGAGAAGGGGCGCGCGCGCAACCTGGGTCGAAGTCATTGCAGGAAGACATCCTCTGCCGGTCTGAACAATTCATGCGAGTCGCAAATTTGTAACGGCATTGCAAGCACGGAGCAGCGCGCCTAACCGTCCAGAATGATCCACCAGCAGACAAGCGGGCAGGAAAGACGATGACCGAGGGCGCGGTTCGGCTGCCACGGGAACGCATGGCGCTGCTGTTTGCGGTGATGCTGGTGACAGCGGCCGGGAATACGGCGATGCAATCGGTCATGCCATCGGTCGGCACGCGGCTTGGCATCGCCGATGTGTGGGTCAGCCTTGCCTATTCATGGTCGGCGCTTTTGTGGGTCATGCTCGCACCCTATTGGGCGCGCCGGTCTGATCGCCGGGGCCGCAAGGCGATGATGGCGCTGGGCGTCATCGGCTTCATCCTCTCGTTCACCCTGTGCGGGGCCATCCTCCATTTCGGCCTCAATGGCTGGCTGAGCGGCGTGATGACGATGAGCCTGTTTGCCCTGGCGCGCTCGTTCTACGGGCTGCTGGGATCGGCCGCGCCGCCTGCGGTGCAGGCCTATGTGGCGAGCAGAACGGGCCGGGCCGAGCGGACCAAGGCGCTCGCGCTGGTGGCGTCCAGCTTTGGCCTTGGCACCGTGCTGGGCCCGGCGCTCGCCCCGCTGATGATCCTGCCCGGCATCGGTCTGGTCGGGCCTTTTGCGGTCTTTGCGATCATGGGCGTGATCGTGCTGGTGCTGCTGCGCACGCGCCTGCCTGATGATGACCCGCGCTTTGCCGGGCGCGGCGAGGTCATGGCCGATCCTTATGGCGGATCATCGAATGCACCGATGGCAGCAGAGGACACCGCCGAACAACCGGTCGAAGCTGCACGGCTGCGGCTGCGGGATCAGCGCCTGCGTCCATGGCTGTTGGCTGGGCTGATCGGTGGCCATGCGCAAGCCATGGTGCTGGGCGTGATCGGGTTCCTGCTGCTGGACCGGTTGGGGTTGCGCGGTGATCCCGATGCGGGGGCGGGCCCGGTCGGGCTGGTGCTGATGGCAGGGGCGGTGGCCACTTTGCTGGCGCAGTGGGGGTTGATCCCGATGCTGGGCATGGGCCCGCGCACCTCCACGCTGTGGGGCATGGGCCTTGCCACACTGGGCGTGCTGCCAATTGCCGCAGGGAGCGACTTGCACACCATCGCGGTCGGCTTTGCCGTCGCTTCGCTGGGATTCGGGATGTTCCGCCCCGGCTTCACATCGGGCGCCAGCCTTGCCGTCGGTCGCGGAGAGCAGGGGCAGGCCGCAGGCATCGTCACATCGGTCAATGGTGCGGCCTATATCGCCGCGCCTGCCATTGGCGTGTGGCTCTATGGCCATTCGCCATGGCTGGTTTGGGGCGTGATCGAGGCGCTGACGCTATCGGTCGTGGTGCTGTGCGTCTTTGCCGTGCGCAAGGACGCGGTTTAGCTTCAACTAAACGCCGGGGAACCCGGAGGGGGCGGGCCATCCAGCCGTGAGGCCGTGGCCATCGCCGCGCGGTTGTGCAGCTGGACCGAGATGATCAGCAGCACGTTGAGCACCACGGCCTGATAGAAGAAATACCACACCGGGCTGCCCGCAAGCATCGCAAGGCCCAGCACGATAGCGCGCGGATTGGGGCCAAGCAGCTTCAGGAAATCGAGCAGCGGCTTTTGTTCGCGCGCCACTTCGGCCCGGATTGCGGCCAGTCTGCCATCATCGCCCGATGCCATCGCCGCGCCCACAGCAGCGTCAATTTGGCGGGCATGCGGCGTCATCCCGGCAGCAAGGCGCAGATAGGCCCGCGCAATCGGTTCAAACAGCCGCGCAAACAGTCCGCCCGATCCGAACAGGCCCGCGCCATTGTCCTTCGCATTGTTCAGCCAGGGCACGCCATAGGTCCAGTATTGGTAGAACCGGCGCTGCACTTCGACATGGTTCGATTGCACGATGTGGCTGGCCCCTGCCGCCAGCGTCCAGGCCCAGGCCGCGCCTGCACCAATCTGCCGGGTCAGCACGAAGGCCAGCAGCACATAAAGCACGATATGGCTGAGATAATCGCAAATGCCGTCAACCATTTCGCCAATCGGGCTGGTCTTGCCGGTGATCCGCGCCAGATCACCATCGGCCCCGTCAACCACGTGCCAGCTCATGTGCAGCACCAGCCCCAGCAGCGCGCCCCATGGCCAGCCCAGCGCCCAAGTGCCGCCAGTGGCATCCATGTTGAAATAGACCACGCCTGCCGCCACGACGAGCAAGCCGCCGAATACCGAGACCATGTTGGGCGTCAGCGGCGTATGCGCCAGCGCGCGCGCCAGACGCCATGCCAGCGGGTGGTAAAGGTGATAGTTCAGGCCGTCCTGCAATTCACGCGGGCGTTTTGGGCGCTCGATCGTCCCTACCCGTTTTGCCACGTTCACCCTTGCAATCCCTCTTCTGGAAGCCGACTTGGCGCAACCGGTAGCCGGGTCTATAGGGCGTGGAAAGAGCCTGCGACGCACGGTATGGGGCAAACGCACTTGAGCAATCCGTTTTTCGTCGCAATTCCAGCAAGTTCCTTTCTGCGACGCCGGATTGGCGGCATTACCGGAATTGCGCGCGGCGTTATTCTGGCCGATGTGGCAGGCGCACAAGCCATCTTCATCATCGCCGATCAGCCGGTTGATGAAGAGCCGATTGATGAAGAGCCGATTGATGAAGACTGGCGCAAAAGCTTTGCCCTGCGCGCGCGCCCATTGCCCAAAGTCACCGTCCTGCCGTCTGCCGCAGACTTGCCAGCAGGCACGGCCCTGCTCCCCGGCGATGCCTTGCCGACCAAAGCCGCGCTCGAAGCTTTGGCCGCAGAACCCGCGCTGGTGCTTGCGCGCGGTGATCCGCGTCTTGTGCGCGAAGACACCGAAAGGGCCACGGTCATGGCCTTGCTACACGCCACGCTGAAGCCCACCGAAGGGCCGGTCGGCCGCTGGATCAACCGCCCGATCTCGTTCCGCATGTCGGCGCTGGCGATGAAGCTGGGCATCGGCCCGGATCCGATCACGTGGTTCACGCTGCTGCTGGCCGCAGTCATGGCGGTGGTCCTTGCCCAGGGCAGTTATGGTTGGCTGGCGCTGGGCGGCGTGCTGTTTCAGGTGGTGTCGATCACCGATTGCGTCGATGGCGATATCGCGCGCGTTTCATGGTCGATGAGCCGGCGCGGGGCGCTGCTGGATACGGCCTGCGATATGGTGGCCAACCTTGGCTTCGTGATCGGCCTGATGATCGGCGTGGTCGGCACTTATGGCCTTGGCTATGCGTGGATCGGATTGGCCTGCGTGGCGCTGCTGGTGTGCGGTATTGGCGCAATGAGCGTGCTGGTGCGCATGGGGCCAAAGCGGGGCAGCTTCGATGTGCTGCGCGCGGCGCTGACGAACCGGCTTGAAGGCCGCCCCACGCTGCAGAAAGTCACGCTCACGCTCGAACGCCTGTTCAAACGCGATGTCTATGTGCTGCTCGCGTGCTGCCTGTGCCTGTCGGGCCTGGCATGGCTGATCCCCGGAATGCTGCTGGGCGGCCTGTGCATCTGGCTTGGCGCGGTGGCATGGTGTGCGCCGCTGATCGCTGCAGACGGCGAAGGATTGCTGTTGCCGCCGCACATGCGCCAGTTGTGACAAAAGCGTAAAGACCAGCCTCAATCGGTCCCCCTCTTGCACGATCCCGTTGGTTACCCCAAATTGGGTAGTAACAGTTCTGTAACCGGGAACCGAGAAACGAATGATTGGCGTCATCCTGGCTGCGGGCCGCGGAAGCAGGCTTGGGGTTGAAACGGAAGCCCTGCCCAAACCTCTGATCGGCGTGGCCGGAAGAACGTGTCTCGATTTTGCGATCGATGCGCTGCTGGCCGTGGTCGATCGGATCGTCGTGGTCACCGGCTACCGCGCAGACCTTGTTGAGGATCATATTGCCACACACTGGTCTGGTGCTCCGGTACAAACCGTGCGCAATCCGCAGCTTGAGGCTGGCAATCTGACATCGCTGGGGGCTGCGCGCGCGCTGATCGGGACAGAAGCGTTCATCCTCACCAATGCAGACCACCTTTTCCCGGTCGACATGTATACCCGCCATTTCGCAGTCGTAAGCGATGGCATCGGTATCGCTTGCGAACGCGAGCGTCCGGTTCTGTCTGATGAGATGAAAGTGATCGAAATAAACGGTCACCTGATGGCCATTTCCAAGACTCTGCCGAAATATGACGGGGCCTACATCGGCACGACATGTGTCACACAAAGCGCGACGGACGGCTATTGGAGCGCCTTTGATCGGGTGAATGCCCATAGCGATCTGGCAACAGCATCGGTTGAAATGGTGCTCGATGAGCTTGCCCGGACTGCGTCGCGCGCGGGCCAAAGTGACCTCTCTCCTAAAGTCTGCTGGCTGTCGGGGCTGGTGTGGTTCGAAGTGGATACGCCCGAAGATCTGGCCGTGGCGCGCGAAAGTCTGGCTGCGTGATCGATCACGGCGCGCCGCCGCGCGCAAGGAAGCAAGCTCCTGCCCATATCAAGGTGCTGGTGTTCGATCTGGATGGCACGCTCGTGCCAACCATGGAGGACTATGCCGACAAGGCCGCAGAGCTGATGGCGCAAGCCTTTGGCACACCGCTGGCCGATGCCCGGCGCGCCTATTTTGCCACCTCTGGCCTGCCGTTCGAGCGGCAGCTGCGGCAACTTTATCCCGGCGCGCAGACGGACCCGGTGGCAGAGCAGTTTGAAGCGTGGAAGGACGGATATCTGACAGGTATCGCGCTTCCGGCCGCCACCGCAGAATTGCTGGCCGATTGGCGCGCGCAGGGCCTGAAGGTTGCGATTTCGTCGAACAATCTGGAAGCCTATGTTGACCGCCTTTCGGAAGACTGGCCAGTGGACTGCGCGCTGGGCTATCGGGCCAGAACGTCCGAAGATCCCGGCTTTGCCAAGGGGGAAGCGCATTTTCTGGCCCTGGAAAACCGGTTCGGCATAAACCGCGCGCATTTTCTGTTCACCGGAGATTCACCCAACGACGCCCACATCGCGGCCGCGGCCGGGGTGCGGTTCTGCGCATTGCTGACCAAAGCGTTCACGATGGACGATTTTGAACAAGCCGTGCCAGGCACGAAAACCCTGTCATCCCTTGCTGAACTTGGTGACGTTTTTGCCACGGTTTGCGCAAACGGTTGATAGCATGCGATGGACCTTGCGGAAACGCACTATCACATGCGGCATTTTTCGGTTAAGGGCCGCGTCCCATCGGAAGATGCTGTGTTCTGCGCGCCTGGTCCTTGGTGCAGCGCAGGAAGCAGATTGCGGATGAGGGCGCAGGAGACTGGACGAGGCAAGCGGGGCTAAACCAGCATGTCTGTTCCTCGATTCCTCGTGACCAACTGAGGAATCGGCTTGCATTCGGTAGCATTTCGGTATTTTGAGTCAGTTTGATTACAGCCGCTGTCAAAGCGCCTGTCTGAAGGGATCGTTATTCATGAAGCCAATCAAGGTCGCCGTGATCGGCGTGGGCAACTGCGCTAGCTCGCTGGTGCAGGGCGTTGCCTATTACCGCAACAACAATTCGTCGCAGGGCCTCATCCACGACCGTATTGGCGGATATGGTGCAGGGGACGTCGATTTCGTGCTCGGCGTCGATGTCGATGCGCGCAAGGTTGGCAAGGACATTGCCGAAGCCATCTTCGCAGCCCCCAACAACACCACCGTGTTTCAGGCCAATGTGCCGATGACCGGCGCAAAGGTCATCATGGGCCGCGTGTCCGATGGCGTTGCCGCGCACATGACGTCGGTCGGTGAAAAGGGCTTTATCGTTGCTGATGAAGCCGAAGCCACGCAGGAAACCATCGTCAAGGCTCTGAAGGATTCGGGCGCAGAAGTGCTGCTCAACTTCCTCCCCGTCGGGTCGCAGGAAGCCACTGAATTCTACATGGAATGTGCGCTTGAAGCCGGCGTTGCCGTCGTCAACTGCATGCCCGTGTTCATCGCTTCGACGCCGGAATGGGAAGCGAAGTTCCGCGAAAAGCGCATCCCGATCGTGGGTGACGATATCAAGGCCCAGGTTGGCGCCACGATCGTCCACCGCGTCCTGTCCAGCCTGTTCGCAGCGCGCGGCGTGAATGTTGAGCGCACGTACCAGCTGAACACCGGCGGCAACACCGATTTCATGAACATGCTCGATCGTCAGCGTCTGGGCAGCAAGAAGGAATCGAAGACTGAAGCCGTGCAGGCCATGCTTGCCACGCGTCTGGCCGATGAAAACATCCACGTTGGCCCTTCGGACTATGTGCCATGGCAGAAGGACAACAAGCTGTGCTTCATCCGCATGGAAGGCCAGCAGTGGGGCAATGTTCCCATGAACCTCGAACTGCGCCTCTCGGTGGAAGACAGCCCGAACTCGGCCGCTTGCGTGATGGATGCGATCCGTTGCTGCAAGGTTGCGCTGGATCGTGGTGAAGGCGGCGCGCTGATCGGCCCGTCGGCCTACTTCTGCAAGCACCCGCCGCAGCAGTTCAACGATGATGTTGCTGCGCAGATGGTTGATGAATACGCCTCGGTCGAAAAGCTGGCTGCCGAATAAGCACCGCTTGTTGACCTGAAGAACCAGGGCTGACCGGACGAATGTCTGGTCAGCCCTTTTCTTTTGCCAGCGAAACCGTTACCCGGAGCGCCGTCATGGATGCCCTGATCATCGCCGCAGGTTTCGGCAGTCGCCTTGCCGACTTATCGCCGTCCAAACCGCTCACCCCGGTTGCGGGCGTGCCGTTGATCGAAATCGGCATACGTCAGGCCATGCTGGCAGGCATAACCCGCGTGGTCGTGGTCACCGGGCACCATGCCGAGATGCTCGAAGCCTTTCTGGCGGATCTCTCGCTGCGGGCCGGGGTGGAAATCGTGCCGGTGAGGCTGACCAACTGGTCCACGCCCAATGGCTATTCGGTCATGGCCGGGGCCACGCGCTGCGATGGCAACTACCTGCTGATGATGGCCGACCATATGTTCGATGCCGATATTCTGGCCCGGCTGATGCTCGAAGACCGGCCAACCCGCGGCGTCACGCTGGCGATTGACCGCCGCGTTGATAATCCGCTGGTCGATCCTGATGATGCCACATGGGTCAGGATGGACAGCGAAGGCCGCATCACCGCCATCGGCAAGACCATCACGCCTTACGATGCTGTGGATTGCGGGGCATTTCTGGCAACGCCCGAACTGGCGCTGGCCATTCGCGATGCCATTGCCGATGGCAAGCCCGGCAGCCTGTCAGACGGGATGCAGCGCCTTGCCGATGCAGGGCGCGCGGCCACGATGGACATCGAAGATGCCTGGTGGATGGACGTAGACGATCCCCGCGCTCATGCGCTGGCCGAAGAACTGGCACCCTGGCACCTCGCCCGGACCTTTGCCGAAATCGGGGTTCCGGCAGAAGGTCTTTAGGACGCAGGGTTCCAAACCCTGAACGGCGGCCAGCCTGCTCACTTCTTAAAACCTGCACCTCTATCAAGGACAAAGGTTTCGCGCAGAGGCGCAGAGAGGTTGGATGTGCGGCAAAGCCGTTTCAAGAATCAGGATGTTGCGTTTTCCGCAGCGACATTGGGATCAGCAACCTGTCGGCCCAGCGCTCACTCTCTACGTCTCTGCTTCCACTGCGAACTCTGCGCGAAAACTTTTTTCTGCTCTGCCCTTATGGATACTTGAGGTGAATGCGGGTCGACAGGCCCGATTTGGCGATGTTCAGCCGCACGGACCGGAACGAGGGAATGCTCGCAATGGTCGGCGGGTTGTTTGAAAAGCCGAAGCCTTCCTCGGGCAGGCCGAGCACACCGCTGCGCTTCAGGTTCGTGCTCGAATCCTCGTCGTGATAGACGGCCAAGGCATAGACGCCCGGTTTGGGCACGAACAGGCACATGCGGGTTTCGGGCGCATCGGCATCAACCCGTCCGACATAGAGCGAGCCCTTCTTGGCCAGGAACTTGCGCGGTTCATCGGCATAAAGCGTCACCGCCATCAGGCCGTTGCCATTGCGCACGCCATCGACGGTCACATTGATCCACGTATCGCTCTTTGGCCCGGCACAATTGGGCGCAGCGGCCATGGCGGCAGGGATACCACCAGCCAGCGTTGAAGCGGCAACGGCAAAGGCCAGCGCCGCGGCCTTCAAACCAATTGGCCGGCGTGTCGGCGTGTTCATATTCAAATTGCCCCGATTTCGATGTGTCTTTCGAGCCGGCAGACGATGAACCCGGTTCATTACATCTTTGTTCCGACTGCGTCTGTTCGCGCCATAACGGCATATTTCTGGCCCGTTAAGTAAGATTCCCGCCGTGAACCATCGCTGAACCCTGCCGCAAGCCGCCGTTCAACGGTAAAGCGCGTCCAATCCGGGACATTCCGTGTGGATAATAGCCCAAACGCCGCTTGTTCACCCGATTCGCCAAAGCTAAGCGCGAGAGTGTGGGGTAGGAGCAATGCGTTGCAATCGCTGCCGCCACCTGCAGGATATTGCCGCCAGATGACTCCGCTGATCTCGCCATCCATCCTTTCTGCCGATTTTGCCCGCCTGGGTGAAGAAGTGCGCGCGATCGATGCCGCAGGCGCAGACTGGATCCACATCGATGTGATGGACGGCCATTTCGTGCCCAACATCACGATTGGCCCGATGGTGGTAAAAGCGCTGCGCCCGCACACAGCCAAGCCGTTTGATGTGCACCTGATGATCTCGCCGGTAGATGCCTACCTGCAAGCCTTTGCCGATGCCGGGGCCGATATCATCACCGTCCATCCCGAGGCCGGGCCGCATATCCATCGCTCGGTTCAGGCCATCAAGGCGCTGGGCAAGAAGGCGGGCGTTTCGCTCAATCCGGGAACCCCTGCCAAGATGCTCGATTACCTGATCGATGATGTCGATCTGGTCCTGATCATGAGCGTGAACCCCGGCTTTGGCGGGCAAAGCTTCATCTCCAGCCAGCTGCGCAAGATCGAAGCGGTGCGCAAGATGATCGACAAGTCGGGCCGCGATATCCATCTTGAGGTTGATGGCGGCGTCGATACCACCACGATCCGCTCCTGCGTTGATGCCGGGGCCGATGTGCTGGTGGCCGGAACCGCCTCGTTCAAAGGCGGCCCGTCGCAATATGCCGCAAATATTGCAGCGCTGAAGGCCCTTGGCTGATATGGCAGAGAGCGGCTTCCCCCTTACTGGAAGCCGCCCGGCGGCCGATGCCCGCCGCGCCATTCCGCTTGATGCCTTGCAGGAGGAACCGCTGGCCGAACTGCACGATTCCAGCCCCATCGGCGCCAGCGCTTCTGCCAAAAGCAGCCCGGCTTCTGCTGTCCTGCCCGATACCGGCGGTGTTGAACCCGGCGTGATTGAACCGGGCCGCGCGCTGGCCCTTGCCGATTTTGCCCCGCCTGCCCTTGGCGCGGGCGACAGGCTGGTGCGCTTTGCCTACAGCCTTGGCCTTCCGGCCAGCACGATTCACCCGTTCCGCAAACGCGCTAAAACGCGGTTGACCGCAACCGTGCAGCCACCCTTGCCGGGTGATCCCGCCACCGGAAAGGCGCTGCGTGCGGGGCATTTCCTGATCCACGGCTTCAAGTCGGCGATTGCCGACACAACGTTTTCCGGGCCGCGCCTGCCCCCGCCGTTCGAACGCATGGTCCACGGCTTTCGCTGGCTGCGCGATCTGGAATCGGGCGGCACGCGCGCCCAATGCGCGCAAGTGGCCGAACGCATTCTGGCCACGTGGCTCACCGCCAATCCCAAACCCGATCCCACCCCTGCGTGGGACGTGGGCAATGTCGGCCACCGCCTGCTCAACTGGATGGTCCACGCGCCGCTGGTGCTTTCAGGCCAGGATCGCGCCTTCCGCGCCAAAGTGCTGAACACGATCGAGGATACCGCTCGCTGGCTTGACCGGCGGGTGACCAAGGTGGACGACCGGTTGAGCGAAGTGGCGGGCTGGTGCGGCTTGGTTGCCACCGGCCTGATCATGGCCGATGCCAAACCGCGCCGCCTCTATGCCGAGGCCGGATTGGTCCGCGCCTTGGGCGAACTGGTCAGCGATGATGGCGGCGTGCTTTCACGCAGCCCGATTTGCCAGATCGAAGCGATCGAGCTGCTGATCGAACTGCGCGCCTGCTATGAAGCGGTGCGCGCCGATCCCCTGCCGCAGATCCAGACCATGCTGACCTTGCTGGTCCCGCCGTTGCTGGCGCTGCTGCACGGCGATGGCGGCTTGGGCAACTGGCAGGGCGCAGGGGCCATTTCTGCCGAACAGATCGAAACGCTGGTCAAGGCCAGCGGTGTGCGCACCCGCCCGTTGCGCGATGCACGGCAGTGGGGATACCAGCGCGCTACTGCGGGCAAATCGGTGCTGCAGTTCGATGCCGGCCCCCCGCCCGTCGCCCGCCACGCGCGCGATGGCTGCGCCTCCACGCTGGCGTTTGAATTCAGCCATGGCAAGGACCGCCTGATCGTCAATTGCGGCGGTGCGGCCTTTGCGGGCGGGATGATCCCGCTGCGGCTCGAACAGGGCCTGCGCGCCACGGCTGCCCATTCCACGCTGACGATTGACGATTTCAATTCCACTGCCGTGCTGATCAACGGCCGCATCGGCTCTGGCGTGTCCGAGGTTGAGGTGGACCGCCGCACGCTTTCGGCAGAAGCCAGCGGCCCCAGTGGCGCAGGCGGCGGTGCCACCCGGATTGAGGCGAGCCACAACGGCTATGTCAGCCGCTATGGCCTCGTCCACCGCCGCATCCTGATCCTGCGCGATGATGGCAGCGAATTGCGCGGCGAAGACCTGCTGGTGCCTGCCGGACGCAAAGGCAAGCGCGGCACCATCGCAGTCGCCCTGCGCTTCCACCTTGGTCCGCATATCGAACTGGCCACCAGCACCGACGGAAAAGGCATCTCGCTGGCCCTGCCCGATGGCAGCCTGTGGCAGTTCCGGTCGGGCCGCGATCCGATCTCGGTTGAGGAAAGCCTCTGGGCAGATGGACAGGGGCGGCCTATTGGCACACGCCAGTTGGTCATCACGGCCAAGGTCCCCCGCAGCGGAGAAAGCTTCTCCTGGCTGCTCAAAAAAATGCGTTAAACGACAGGATTTTTTCACGTGAGCGAAGTGATCATCAAGCGGGCGCTGCTTTCAGTGTCCGACAAATCCGGCCTTGTCGATCTGGGCAAGGCGCTGGCCGCGCGCGGCGTGGAACTGCTGTCCACCGGCGGCACCGCCAAGGCGCTGCGCGACTCAGGCCTGACGGTGAAAGACGTGTCAGAGCACACCGGCTTTCCCGAAATGATGGACGGCCGCGTCAAAACGCTGCACCCCACGATCCACGGCGGACTGCTGGCCGTGCGCGACAATCCCGAACATGCCGCCGCCATGGCCGAACATGCCATCGGCGCCATCGATCTGGTCGTCGTCAATCTCTATCCGTTCGAAGCGACCGTGGCCAAGGGCGCAGCGCGCGATGAAGTGATCGAGAACATCGATATCGGCGGCCCCTCGATGGTGCGCTCTGCCGCCAAGAACCACGATTACGTCACGATCCTGACCGACGCTGCCGATTACGCCACCTTCCTGCAGGAACTGGACGAGACCGGCGGCGCCACCACGCTACCCTTCCGCCGCAAGATGGCGGCCAAGGCCTATGCCGCAACCGCGGCCTATGATTCGGCCATTTCGCAGTGGTTTGCCACGGTCGATCAGGGTGAGCACTTCCCCCCTGTGCTGGCCGCCGCGCACACCCGCGTCACCACGCTGCGCTATGGCGAAAACCCGCATCAAAGCGCCGCGCTCTATGTGCCGCGCAATCCTGCAGTGACCGGTCTGCCGCAGGCCGAACAGGTGCAGGGCAAGGAATTGTCCTACAACAATTACAACGATGCCAATGCCGCGCTGGAACTGATTGCCGAATTTGACGGTGCCAAGCCCACCGTCGTCATCGTCAAGCACGCCAATCCGTGCGGCGTGGCCACTGCCGATACATTGCTCGATGCGTGGAAAGCCGCGCTGGAATGCGATTCGGTCTCGGCCTTCGGCGGCATCGTGGCCACCAATGTCCCGCTCGATGGCCCCACGGCCAACGCGATCTGCGAAATCTTCACCGAAGTCGTCGTTGCTCCGGGCGCAGACGATTCCGCCAAGGCAGCGTTTGAGCGCAAGAAGAACCTGCGCCTGCTGCTGGTTGATGGCCTCCCTGATGCGGATCGCACCGGGCTGGTCACCGTTCCCATCGCGGGCGGTTTGCTGGTGCAAGACCGCGATTGCGGCAAAGTGAACAAGGCCGATCTCAAGGTCGTAACCAAGCGCGCACCCACGGAACAGGAACTTGCCGATGCACTGTTTGCGTGGACCGTGGCCAAGCACGTCAAGTCCAACGCCATCGTCTATGCCAAGGACGGCGTCACCGCAGGGATCGGTGCAGGCCAGATGAACCGCCGCGACAGCTCGCGCATTGCTGCGGCGAAGGCCAAGGAGGCGGCTGAAACGCACGGTTTCAGCACCGTGCGCACCCACGGCTCAGCCGTCGCCTCCGATGCGTTCTTCCCGTTTGCCGATGGCCTGATGGCCGCAGTGGAAGCCGGAGCCACATGCGTGATCCAGCCGGGCGGTTCGATGCGCGATGAAGAAGTGATCAAGGCCGCCGATGAAGCGGGCCTTGCCATGGTCTTCACCGGCATGCGCCACTTCCGCCACTGATCGCGCAGTCAAAGGGTTTCGCGCAGAGAGCGCAGAGGAAGCGGAGACCGCAGAGAATTTGAAGATGCGGCGAAGCCGTCTCAAGAATCTTGACGCCGTGTGTTAGACAAGAAAGCTGAGTGACATGGCCTCGCGGCCAAGCGCCTCATCTCTGCTTCCTCTGCGCACCCTGCGCGAAACCTTTTTCCCTGCTGGACTGCAAAGTGCAGAACGAAAAAGGCCGGACCCACCCGGGGACCGGCCTTTTTCACGTCATCTGATCGGCAGGCTCAACGGTAGAAAATGTGTCCGTCCACCTTGGCCATGCGGGTCTTGCCCCAGCGCGGCGAGACATAGGCAGCGTGGAAGAACATAGCGCCTTCGACCGGGCTTTTCCATTCGCCCTCATCGGCGATCTTGGCAATGCGCACAGCGGTCTGCCAGGCGCGGCTGTCACGGTTGATCGCGGGCATCGCGCCACCGCGAACGAACGAGAACTGCGAAGGCTGGAACACCACGCCGCAATACGATGCGGGGAATCGGCCTGAATTCGCACGGGCCACGATTACGCGGCCAACAGCCAGCTGTCCGGCCAGCGATTCGCTCTTGGCTTCAAAGAACACGGCGCCAGCAAGGCATTCCAGATCTTTTGAAAGCGTGGCGGGGATGGAAGTTTCTGCCACCAGCTCGGCAAGCGTCGAAGCGCGGGCTTCGGGGCTGACTTCCGGGGTGTCGCTCAGCGTCGGGGCGAGCGGCTGTACCACGGGCTGGGAAATGAACGTCGCTGCAATGGCAGCGGGGGCATTAAAGCTTTGTGCAGAGGCCTGGGAACCGGCCGAGCTGAAAAGCGTAGTCAAGAATGTCGCTGCAAGGCTGATTGCCGCTGCATATTTGAATTTCGTGCTCATCAAGGTTCGTCATTGGGCGGTGGATTTCCGGTCATGGCGCGATACATGGGCAGCATGCGGACATCCGCAGACTGCTGCTGTACCGAAGGGCCATGTCGGTTACCCCCCGTCTGCGTGCCAGCGTGCTTGGCTTCATGCCTCACATCACCGCCTGCGCAAAAATCGGTAGCGGGCCTTTATTCCGCTTCACCGCAGAGTCAACCCGCGTTCAGGCGTTAGACAGGGTATCGCGGATGAAGCGTTCGCGATCTGCGACAGTCAGTTCAACTATCCAGAGATCGGGGTCCTGCCTGCTTCGGCGGTCCAAGTAGTCATCAAAGTCTGATTTATTATCAGATACTTGCGCTTTGGTTTCGGTCCATTTGCGGGTGCCATCGCGCTGGGGCATCCGTTCGTAAAGAACGCCAAGCCCCTGATTTTCCATGACAACCACCAGAATCGTACCCGCGTCACGCTCCCCCTTGTTGAGGATCATGGCAAAGTCGCCCGCTGCCTGCGCAGCGCGGACCAGACCGCTTACTTCAAGATGCGCCGGAAGCCGCTGCTCCATCACGCCAGCACAGCGCGCAAGCCCGCGTTGTATCCATCCAGACTGGAAAGGGCGATGCGCGAACGCTGGAACGTGCCGGTGCCCCGGCCAACTTCCTCGCCAGCTTCATCGATCAACCGCGATTCCGCCACCAGCACGCGGCGACGGCCTGAAACCCAGCGCCCTTCGGCAATGACCCGTCCCCCCTTGATCGGGCGGCTGAAAAACAGATTGAACGATGTGGTCAGCAGGAAACGGTCGGTCACCAGCGTATTGGCGGCATAGAACGCGGCATCGTCGAGCATCTTGAAATAGATCGTGCCATGCGCAGCGCCTGCGGCATGGAAACACGCAGGTGTCACATCAAAATGGATGCGTGACAGGCCCTCGCCGGTGATTTCCAGCCGGGATTGGAACAAACCGTTGATCGGCGCGGAACCGTAGAGCCCCTCCAGTGCGCGCCAATGCAGGCTGGCGCTGTCGGCTATTGCGCCACCTGCTGAATCAGGCGGCATCGCGATCGATGATGTTGACCAGCAAGCCATAGAGCGCTTCGGCATCGGTCGCGGCAACCAGCCGTTCGTGCATGCGCTCGTCCCGCATCAGCCGCGAAATGGCGGCCAGCGCCTGAAGGTGCGATGCGCCTGCCTGCGATGGTGAGAGCAGGCCGAACACGCAATCGACCGGCATGCCATCGGCAGCGGCAAATTCGACCGGCGCAGTCAGGCGAAAGAACGCCGCGACGGGGCGTTCCAACCCGTCGATCCGGGCATGAGGAATGGCCACGCCGCGTCCAAAGCCGGTGCTGCCCAGCTTTTCACGTTCTTCAATACCATCGATCACCACGTCGGCATCAAGCGCATAGACCGATGCAAAGCAGGCGGCCAGATCGGTCAGGATCTGCTGCTTTGAATCCGCGCGAACAACGCGCACGGCCTGAGGATCGAGGTTGAAGAGAGCGGACATGCTGCCAGAAAGGTATCACTAAGGTGCAAAAGCCCGGTAAATACGGGCTCAGTGGTTCAAAACATGCTCAAGTGCGGCGGGCAATGCGCCCGAATGTTGGCGAAGGCAAGTGCAAAGCGTTTCGTCACACTTTGTCAAAGGCAGCCTGTTCCCAAGGGCCAATTTCAGCCTTCGGGAACAAGTCGCCAGCATGCCTATCGAGGTTCAGCCCGGTTCAACCCAGCCAATCGATCCGTCACCGCGGCGATAGACCATGTTGTGCGTGCCGGTTGCGGCATTTTTGAACAGCAGCGCATTGGTGTTGCGCAGGTCGAGCATCATCACTGCGTCTGAAACGCTGGCGGTGGGCACGTCAACGCGCGTCTCGGCAATGACCAGCGGCGCATCGGCGGGTTCGTCCTCGCTCGTTTCGTCATGGGCAAAGACCGTGTAGGCCGCTTCCTGCACCACAAAGTTGGCCTCATCGGCCTTGCGCGCATGGTCGGCGCCTTCATGCCGGTCCTTGATCCGGCGGCGATAGCGGCGCAGCTGCTTTTCGATCTTTTCGGCCGATTGGTCGAGCGCAATGTGCGCGTCTTGCGCCACGGCGCTGCCCTTCAGGATCAGGCCCTGCGCCACATGAGTCACGATATCACATCGGAAACCACCGTGCGGCGCCTTGCCCATGGTCACGTGAGAGGAAAGCGCTCGGGAAAAATGCTTCTCGACGATGGCGCCAAGGCGCTCTTCGGCATGAGTCTGCAGTGCAGCACCGGTATCGACCTGGTGTCCCGAAACGCGAATATCCATAGTTTACTTCTCCTGTTGCTCTGGCCGGATCGCTCCGGCCAACCCATCTGCCGCGCTTATCCGCGCGACCAGATCGGCTCGCTGAAACCCGCCATGAACGCATCATGGCGGGCAAGCTCTTCCGCGCTCGCGGCATGCGGGCGCGGGGAACGATAGGGGCGGGGAGCTTTTCCAGAAACCACAACGGTCTCCTGCGCCACAGCGGCATCGGCCCTTGCAGCCACTTCAGCTGCCAGTTCGAGCCCGATCTGCCTCCCGCCCAGTAACTCAACATATAGCTGCGCCAGCAGTTCCGCATCGAGCAGCGCGCCATGCTTGGTGCGGTGGCTGCGGTCGATGCCATAGCGCGAGCACAGCGCATCAAGGCTCAGCTTGGCACCGGGGTGCTTGCGGCGGCCGATGGCCACGGTATCGATCATCCGGTCACGGCTGACCGGCTCCATCCCGCACATTTCCAGCTCGTTGTTGATGAAGCCGAAATCGAACCCGGCATTGTGCGCCACCAGCGGCGCATCAGCGATGAATTCGAGGAACTCCCCCGCCTTCTCGGCGAATTTCGGCTTGTCGGCCAGGAACGTGATCGACAGGCCGTGCACAGCCTCAGCTTCGGCCGGCATGTCGCGCTCGGGGTTGAAATAGCAATGGAAAACCGCGCCCGTGGGCACCCGGTTGACCATCTCGATGCAGCCAATCTCTACCAGCCGATCCCCGCTCTTGGGGTCCAGTCCAGTCGTCTCGGTGTCGAAAACGATCTCACGCATTCACAGATATGTGGACCTGCAACAGGGGGCTGGCAAGAGGCGCTAGGGCTTAGCGCGCGGGTTTTTTTCCCGTATCTGCGCCACCAGCCGCGCCACTTGCGCTTTCGTCTGCGCCAGCGTCACCCCGGTATCGATCACATGGTCGGCCCGCGCGCGCTTTTCCGCATCGGGCACTTGCAACGACAGGATATGCGCAAACTTTTCTGCGGTCATGCCGGGCCGCGCCAGCACGCGTTCGCGCTGCACAAGGGCAGGCGCAGAGACCACCATGACCGCGTCCAGATCACTGCCATGGCCCTTTTCATAAAGCAGCGGAATGTCGAACACGACAATCGCCTCGCCCATGTGCTCGATCATGAACGCCTCGCGCATCCGCGCCACGGCCGGGTGCACAATGGCCTCCAACTGCGCGAGCGCCGCTGCATCGCCAAAGACTTTTGCCCCCAGTTCCTGCCGCTTCACGCCCTGCGGCCCGGTCGTGCCTGGAAACGCCGCCTCGATCGCGGGCAGCAGGTCTCCACCCGGCCCTTGCAGATGATGCACGGCGGCATCGGCATCGAACACCGGCACGCCCAGTTCGCGCAGCATCATCGCCACGGCAGACTTGCCCATGCCGATCGATCCGGTCAGCCCCAGCACATAGGGCCTGCTCAACCCGCAATCCTCTGCCGCAATTCCGCGTCCGCCTCACCCCGCGGCGGTACAGCGCCAAAGAACCGGCGAAACGCATGATCGGCCTGCCCGATCAGCATCGATAGCCCATCCACCGTCCGGAATCCCAAACCTCTAGCGGACTTGAGGAATGCCGTATCCAACGGAGAAGTAACGATATCGTAGAAGATCGACCCCGGCGGCGCATGGCTCATGTCAAAGACCAGCGGCGGCTGCCCGCTCATCCCCAGCGACGAAGCATTGACCACCAGATCAAAGCACCCTTCCCGGTCGTCGAAGGCAAAGTCGGTCGCATCGGCAAAGTGATCGAGCGGCGCAACGTGGTGCTCCCCACGCGGGTCCAGCTCGTCCAGCAGTGCGCGCGCTTTGTCGCCATTGCGCCCAGCCAGCACGATCACCATCCCCGCATCGGCCAGCGCCGTGATGATTGCCCGCGCCGCCCCGCCTGTGCCCAACACCCGCGCCATGCGGAAATAGTGCGTCTTGCCCAGCTCTTCGCGCAACGGCTCCAGAAACCCCGGCGCATCGGTATTGTATCCCACCAGCGCGCCATCTTCGGGCACGATGGTGTTCACCGCCCCGATCCGCGCGGCCAGCGGATCCAGCCGGTCGAGCAGCGGAATCACCGCCTGCTTGTGCGGCATCGTCACATTGCAACCGCGCCAGTCAGGGTCCACCCGCCGCGCGGCCAGATAGTCAGCCAGCCCGTCTGCCGTCACATGCGCCCGGTCATAGCGTCCTTCCATCCCCAGCTGTTCGAGCCAGAACCCATGGATGACCGGCGATTTCGATTGCGCAATCGGATCCCCGATCACTTCGGCATAAGGCCCGCTCAAGACGCCAGCTCCCCCTGCTCACGCAAGGCCGCCAGCAGCGCCAGCAACGGCATCCCCAGCACGCTGAAGTGGCTGCCGTCAATCTGCTCGAACAGCTGCACCCCCAGCGCCTCGATGCGAAACACCCCGACACAGCCTGCAACCGCAGGCCATTCCCTGTCGAGATAGCTCTGGATAAATTGTGGAGAAAGCGCTCGAACCTGCAGTTTTGCGGTCTCGCAGGTTTTCCACACCACGTGTCCATCGCGCATCAGCACAGCGGCGGAATGTAGGTGCATCTGCTTGCCCGAAAAGAATTCCAGATGCTCCACGGCATTCTCGCGGCTCACCGGCTTGTCGAATTGCCGCCCTGCCACTTCCACCAGCGAATCCCCGCCCAGCACCAGCCGCCCGGGCATGGCCGACGACACGCACAGCGCCTTGGCCTCGGCCAGAACGCTGGCGATCTGGCAGCCCGGCACCCCGATCAATTCGCGCTTGATCGCCCCTTCATCCACATCAGAAGCCCGCGCCTCAAACGGCACACCTGCGGCTTCGAGCATCATCTTGCGCGATGCACTCTGGCTTGCCAGCACCAAGGTCATATCGGCTTCACCCCATCCCCGCTGCCACCGGCGGCCACACGTTCGTTGTAAAGATTGATCACCGCCGCCGCCGTCTCTTCAATAGAGCGGCGCGAAACGTCAATCACCGCCCAGCCATTATCGGCAAACATGCGCCGGGCATACTGCACTTCACGCGTCACGTGCTCATTGTCGACATAGGCCGTTTCGGGTGCCTGGTTGAGGGAAAGCAACCGGTTGCGCCGCACCGCGATCAGCCGCTCCGGGCTGGTCGTCAGCCCCACCACCAGCGGACGGCGCAGCGAAAACAGCATCGGCGGCGGCGGGCTTTCCACCACGATCGGAATGTTGGCCACCTTGTATCCGCGGTTGGCGAGGTAAATCGATGTCGGCGTCTTGGAACTGCGCGAAACGCCCGCCAGCACGATGTCGGCCTCCTCCCAGTTCTCCCAGTTCAGCCCGTCATCATGCGCAATCGTGAACTGAATCGCATCGACCCTGCGAAAATAGGCCTCGTCCATGATGTGCTGGCGGCCCGGACGGCCCTTGGCCTGCACGCCCAGCTGCTGCTGCAAGGCATCGGTCACCGTATCGAGCGCCGCGACACTCGGCAGGCCGAGCGCCATGCAGCGCTGCTCCAGCCGTTCGCGCGTTTCAGTATTGACCAGCGTATAGAGCACCAGCCCCGGATTTGCGGCAATCTCGCCCATGATGCGGTCCAGATGCTGCATCGATCGCACCATCGGCCAAAAGTGCCGCACCACATCGGCCCCATCGAACTGCGCCAGCGCGGCCTTGGCGATCATTTCCAGCGTTTCGCCGGTGGAATCCGACAGAAGATGCAGGTGCAAACGCATCTGTGAGGCCTTTGTGGAGAGCCCATCCCGCTATCGGGACAGACTTGTGGAAACCCCGCCGATAAACCACGGGACAGGATCAGGGACAAGTTCAGACCCCTTTTTCACCCTCGCTGCGAGTCCTGCTCATGCCCGCTTGTGAACAGGTGGACAGGCTTTTCCCCAGCCTGTGGAGAGTGGTGAGAACTTCGCCTTGACGAAAGACTCCTCCGACTCTGTCCAGAGTCGCAGACACCGAAAAGTGTGGAAGCGGACTCACAAATCGGGCAGATAACCGCAAACCCCGATATCCACAGGGCCAACTAACACCATCAACCTGATTCTAAGAATCTAGTTTAAGTAGAATGGATCGACACACGATGTCCGATACGCCTGAAGCCGGCCCTCTTCTCCGCACGCTCAAAGGGGAAAACCTTGCGTCCCGGCCGATCTGGCTGATGCGGCAGGCCGGGCGCTATCTGCCCGAATATCGCGCGCTCCGTGCTGAGAAGGGCGGTTTCCTCGCGCTGGTCTACGATACCGATGCTGCGGCTGAAGTCACCGTACAGCCGATCCGCCGCTTCGGCTTCGATGGCGCAATCCTGTTTTCCGATATCCTGATCGTGCCTTATGCGATGGGCCAGGATCTGAAATTCCTCGTCGGCGAAGGTCCTGACCTTTCGCCCCGCCTGCTCGATGTAGCGCTGGAAAGCCTCACCGCCGTGCCTGAGCGTCTTTCCCCGATCTATGAGACGGTGGCCAAGGTGAAGGCGCTGATCAGCCCTGAAACCACGCTGCTGGGCTTTGCAGGCTCTCCGTGGACGGTCGCCACCTACATGGTCGCAGGCGAAGGCAGCCGCGATCATCACGATACGCGCGCGCTGGCCTATCGCGATCCCTCGGCATTTCAGGCGATCATCGACGCGATCTGCGATGTGACGATCGAATACCTTTCGGGGCAAGCCGATGCCGGCGCACAAGGCCTGCAACTGTTCGATTCCTGGGCCGGCAGCCTCTCGCCCGCCCAGTTCGAACGCTGGGTCATTGCCCCCAACGCCAAGATCACCGCCGAAATGCAGCGCCGCTATCCGCACGTCCCGATCATCGGCTTCCCCAAGGGTGCGGGCGAAAAGCTTGCCGCTTATGCTCGCGAAACCGGCGTGAACGCGGTGGGTGTCGATGAAACCATCGACCCGCTTTGGGCCGCGCGCGAACTGCCTGCGGGCATGCCGGTGCAGGGCAATCTCGATCCGCTGCTGCTGCTCTCAGGCGGCGCAGACTTGGAAAAGCACACGATCCGCGTGCTCGAAGCCTTCGCCGACCGCCCACATGTGTTCAACCTTGGCCATGGCATCGGCCAGCATACGCCCATCGAAAACGTCGAGGCGCTGCTGAAGATCGTGCGGGCCTGGTCGCATTGATCATTCGGCCCGCCACACCGGCGGACCATGCTTCGATCAGTCGCATCGTCCTGCCGGTGATCCGGGCGGGCGAAACCTATGCGCTCGACCGGGGCATGAGCGAAGAAGCGGCACTGGCCTATTGGTGCGGCGCAGACCGATTCACTTCTGTCGCGCAAGCCCATGATGGCGCGATTCTGGGAACCTACTATCTTCGCCAGAACCAGCAGGGCGGCGGCGCACATGTGGCCAACTGCGGTTACATGACGGCCCCTGATGCCACCGGCAAAGGCATTGCCCGCACGATGTGCCTGCACTCGCTGAGCGAAGCCCGCAGGCGCGGCTTTCGCGCAATGCAGTTCAATTTCGTGGTCAGTTCCAACACACGCGCCGTCGGCTTGTGGAAATCGCTCGGCTTTGCGGAAGTCGGTTGCTTGCCGCTTGCCTTCGATCATCCACTGCTCGGGTTCGTCGATGCGCTGGTCATGTTCCGGACGCTGGAAATGGAACCGGCACCGGGCACGGCATGATGGACCCTTGCAAACCGCGCCTTACACGCCGAAATAGCCGCCTGAGGGGCGCAAACGGCAGGCGAGAGCGCAACACATGCAGCAGGTATTGGCGATGCTCTATCTCTGGCTGAAAGCCGGCCATGTCATTTTCGTGATCTTCTGGATGGCGGGCCTGTTCATGCTGCCGCGCTTCTTCGTCTATCACCAGGAAGCGCCCGAAGGTTCGCCCGAAAACGCGATCTGGGTGGACCGTGAGCGCAAGCTGATGAAGATCATCATGTGGCCCGCACTCGTCGTGGTCTGGGTGCTGGGCTTGCTGCTCACTGTCAGCGGCGAATGGTTCACGCAGGGCTGGTTCCATGTGAAACTGCTCGCCGTTCTGGTGCTTACCGCCTACCACTTCTGGCTTGCCGCCTATGCGCAAAACCTTGCCGCTGGCATTCGCAAGCTTTCGGGCAAAAAGCTGCGCCTGCTCAACGAAATCCCCGGCGTCACCGCAGCCATCATCGTCATCATGGTCATCGTAAAGCCGTTTTAGACTTCTGCAGGATGTGCTGTGCCCCGGTTTCTCGCAGAGACGCAGAGAAAGCAGGAGAGCGCAAAGGTTCCTGATCGGTAACGCCGCTTCTGACGCGCTTCTGCGAAAAGCACTCACGTCGCAGCATTGCCTCTCTGCGCTCTCCCCTATCCTCTGCGTCTCTGCGTGAAACAGGAAAACAAACTGAGCCATCAACATGGCTCAGCCCCCGCTTTCCGCAATTGACTAAACCTGCCCCACGGCATATCCACGCGTCGTCCGGAAACAAATGCGCTGCCTTTGCTGCAGCCGCCCTCTTGCTTTCTCCAAGCCCTTCAGAGGCTTCCGGCCATCGACCTACCCCTTTGCATTCCCACTGGAATCACACGAAAATGCACCTGAAAGAACTCAAGAAAAAGACCCCTGCCGAGCTGGTCCAGATGGCCGAAGAGCTGGAAGTGGAAGGCGCCAGCACGCTGCGCCGTCAGGACCTGATGTTCGCTATCCTCAAAGAAATGGCCGAAGACGGCGAAGAAATCCTTGGCATCGGCACCATCGAAGTCCTGCCCGATGGCTTCGGCTTCCTGCGCAGCCCCGAAGCGAACTACCTCGCCGGGCCCGACGATATCTACGTTTCGCCCAACCAGGTCCGCAAATGGGGCCTGCGCACCGGCGACACGGTCGAAGGCGAAGTCCGCGCGCCCAAGGATGGCGAACGCTATTTTGCCATCACCCGCCTGATCAAGGTCAATTTTGACGAGCCTGACGCCGTCCGCCACCGCGTCAACTTTGACAACCTGACCCCGCTCTACCCGAACGAGCGCCTGCGGCTTGATACGCTCGACCCGACGGTCAAGGACAAGTCGGCTCGCGTGATCGATCTGGTCAGCCCGCAGGGCAAGGGCCAGCGCGCGCTGATCGTCGCCCCGCCGCGTACAGGTAAAACCGTGCTGCTGCAGAACATGGCCAAGGCCATCACCGACAATCACCCGGAAGTGTTCCTGATCGTCCTGCTGGTCGATGAACGCCCCGAAGAAGTCACCGACATGCAGCGCAGCGTGAAGGGCGAGGTCATCTCCTCCACCTTTGACGAGCCTGCCACCCGCCACGTGCAGGTCGCCGAAATGGTCATCGAAAAGGCCAAGCGTCTGGTCGAACACAAACGCGACGTGGTGATCCTGCTCGATTCGATCACCCGCCTTGGCCGCGCCTACAACACCGTGGTGCCATCATCGGGCAAGGTCCTGACCGGCGGTGTCGATGCAAATGCGCTCCAACGCCCTAAGCGCTTCTTTGGTGCAGCCCGCAACATCGAGGAAGGCGGCTCGCTCTCGATCATCGCCACCGCGCTGATCGATACCGGCAGCCGCATGGACGAAGTGATTTTCGAAGAGTTCAAGGGTACCGGCAACTCGGAAATCGTGCTGGATCGCAAGGTTTCCGACAAGCGCATCTTCCCCGCGCTCGACGTGGGCAAGAGCGGCACCCGCAAGGAAGAGCTGCTCGTGCCGAAGGATCAGCTGTCGAAGATGTGGGTGCTGCGCCGCATCCTCATGCAGATGGGCACGATCGACGCGATGGAATTCCTGCTCGACAAGATCAAGGATTCCAAGACCAACGAAGATTTCTTCGCGACGATGAATCAATAAGATGCGAGGCCCGGAGAAATCCGGGCCTCCTTTCGTTGACGAGCACTTCCCAGCCCCCTTTTCGTCACCCCCGCGCAGGCGGGGGTCCAGCTTTCAAATAACGTCGTCGCTTTGCGACGGCTTTTTCACCGCTGGATTCCCGCCTGCGCGGGAATGACGAAGATTGGCGCGACACTTCGGGCAGGGGATAAATTCCCTGCCATCGCTTGTTTCTGCTTGGCTTGCCCGCCACATTCCAATCCATGGCCAACCGCACGCCAGCGCAACCACGCAAGCCCGCCCACACCGGCGTGGTCAAGGCGGTGCTTGGTCCCACCAACACTGGCAAGACTCACCTCGCCATCGAACGCCTCTGCGCGCATTCGTCCGGTGCCATCGGCTTTCCGCTCCGTCTGCTGGCGCGAGAAGTTTATGACCGCGTCTGCGCGATCAAGGGCACCGAAAACGTCGCGCTGATCACCGGCGAAGAACGCATCGAACCGAAGGGCGCGCGCTGGCATCTGTGCACCGTTGAGGCCATGCCCTCCCGGCCCGATCTTGCCTTCGTTGCGCTCGACGAAGCCCAACTCTCCGCCGATCCCGAACGTGGCCACATCTTCACCGACCGCCTGCTCCACACCCGCGGCCGCGAAGAGACGATGCTGCTCGGCTCCTCCACATTGGAACCGATGGTCAAGGCGCTGGTCCCCGAAGCCGAGATCGTCACCCGCCCGCGTTTCTCCACGCTCAGCCACGTCGGCGCAAAGAAGCTCTCGCGCATCCCGCCGCGCAGCGCCATCGTCGCTTTCAGTGCCGAACAGGTCTATGTCATGGCCGAAATGCTGCGCCGGTTCCGGGGCGGTGCTGCCGTGGTCATGGGCGCGCTTTCCCCGCAGACGCGCAACGCCCAGGTCGCGATGTATCAGGCGGGCGAGGTCGATTATCTCGTCGCCACCGATGCGGTCGGCATGGGCCTCAACCTCGATGTCCATCATGTCGCCTTCGCAGGCCTGTCCAAATACGATGGTCACCGCCAGCGCCGCCTGACCACCGCCGAAATGGCCCAGATCGCAGGGCGGGCTGGGCGTCATCAGCGCGATGGCACTTTCGGCACGCTGGCTGGAACCGGCGGCCACGATCCCGAATTCACCGATGATGAAATCTACGCGATCGAAGAACACCGCTTCGCCCCGCTCACTCGCCTTTACTGGCGCGAGGCCGAGCCGCGTTTTGACAGCATCACCGCGCTGATCGATGACCTGGAAAGTTTCCCCCCGCTCCCCCAATTGGCCATGCCGCCGCAGGCGATTGATCTCGCCGTGCTCAAATTTCTCGCCGAAGATCCCGAAGTTGCCGCCAGCGTGCGTGGCAAGGGTTCGGTCCAGCGCTTCTGGAACGTTTGCCGCCTCCCCGATTTCCGTCAGCAGGGTTCGGAAACCCATGGCCGTTTCGTCGCCCGGCTGTGGCAAGACTTGCGCGCCGGTTACCTCGGCGCAGATTTCGTGGCCCAGGCCATCGCCCAGCTCGATAACCCCTCGGGCGATATCGATACGCTGCAGGCCCGCATCGCGGCGATCCGTTCATGGTCCTACATTGCGCAACGCCCCGATTGGGTGCTGGCCCGCGACGAAATGGCCGCCCGCGCCCGTGCCGTAGAGGCACGCCTGTCTGATGCGCTCCACGCGCGGCTCACCGAACGCTTCGTCAATCGCCGCACCACGGTGCTGATGCGCAAGGCCGGGGCCGATGCGGGCCTCTTGCCGGTGCGCCTGTCCGATGAAGGCGCGCTGCTGGTGGACGATGAACCCATCGGCCACATCGAAGGCTTCCGCTTCATGGTCGATCCGCTGGCCCGGGCCGAAGACCGCCGCCTCCTCCTCGCCGCGGCCGAACGCCACTTGCCCGGCCTGCTCGCTTCCCGCGCTGGGGCGCTGATACAAGCCGCCACGCAGCCGCAAGGTCTGGAATTCGAAGACACGGCACTGGTCTGGGAAAGCCACGTCATCGCCCGGCTCGAACGCGGTCGCCGCTTGCTCGATCCGCGCCTGCGCCCCGATCCGGCGCTCGATCGCCTGTCCGCGTCAGACAAGGCCCGCGTTATCGCCGCGCTCGAAGCATGGCTCGCCCACCATCACGCCCGCACACTCGCCCCGCTGATTGCGCTGGACGAGGCAAGCCGCGATCCCGCCTCAGGCCCCGAACTGCGCGCTCTGCTGCTCCACCTGGTCGAATCCGGCGGCGTGCTTGCGCGTGAAGATTCGGGGCTGGAGCGGCTCGATCCCACCCAGCGCACGCGCCTCAAAAAGCTGGGCGTGCGCATCGGCGCGCTTGATCTGTTCGTGCCCGCTTCACTGCGCCCTGCCGCGCTGCAATCCTGGCACCGCCTTGCCAGAGTCTACGCGAGAAGCGGTCATGACCCCGCCCCGCTCCCGCCCGAAGCCCTGCAGCCAGTGGTTCACACCAGCATCGCGCCTGCGGGCTATCGCCGTCTCGGGCGCGAATCCCTGCGTGTTGATCTGGCGGAAAAGCTGCTTCACGCCGCCCACGCCACACGCATGAACGCTAAGGCGCGCCGGGTGTTCCTTGATCCTGCCGTGGCCCGTTCGATGAACCTGTCCACCGCCGCTTATGCCGCCTTGCTGCGGGCAGGCGGATTTCGTGTGCATATGGGGCAGGCCCTGCCGGACAAGGCCTTTGGCCCGCCGCAGCCGCCGCTGTGGGACTGGCGGCCGCAGCGGCCTTCTCCACAAGTTGACCCCGTGCCCGAACGCATTCCATCCGCCCCGCAAACCGGTGCTTTTGCGGCGCTTGCCGCACTGGTCGCCCGATAACCGCCAAAGGAGAGGCCGCACTTGCGCATCGACAAGTTTTTGTGGTTCACCCGCTTTGCCGGCAGCCGCAGTCTGGCGCAGGATTGGGTCAGCGCCGGGCACATGCGGCTCAACGGGCGCCGCATCGAACGCTGCAGCGCGGCGGTAAAGCTGGGCGATGTGCTTGTCCTGCCGATGCGCAGCCGGGTGACCGTGATCGAGGTGCTGGAGATCCCCGCCCGGCGCGGACCCGCCACCGAAGCGGCCACCTGCTATCGCCTGCTGGACTCGGCGAACTACAGCGCGGCCCCACCTTCGTCCGAATGGCCGCTTGACGCACCGGGGGAATCGCCTCTAGCACGGCCTGAATTGGACACCTGAGGGATCACTTCTGCCATGACCTACGTCGTCACCGACGCCTGTATCCGTTGCAAGTACATGGATTGCGTCGAGGTCTGCCCCGTGGATTGCTTCTACGAGGGTGACAACATGCTCGTGATCAATCCCAGCGAATGCATCGATTGTGGCGTGTGCGAGCCCGAATGCCCGGCCGAGGCGATTCTGCCCGATACCGAATCCGGCCTTGAACAGTGGCTTGAACTCAACACCAAGTACTCTGCCGAATGGCCAAACATCACGGCCAAGCGCGATGCCCCGGCAGATGCGGACGAGCACAAGGGCGAAGATGGGAAGTTCGAAAAGTACTTCTCGCCCGAACCCGGCGAAGGTGACTGATTCCAGCCAGTTACCAGGCCAGCGGTGCGTTGCGGCGCGCGGCGGAACGCGGATTTGACCATCAATTGTCACAGGATTGGTGGCAATAAACGCTTTGTGCCTTGGCCCTGCGCGTTCAGGGGTGGTAATTTTGTTGCTCAACTGCTATGTGAGAGTCCGAGCGCCGGTGGGCTTATGCCTGTCCGGCGTCTTTTCACCACGAAACCGGCAGGACAAAACAGGTAATCGGATCGCAAGCCCTGCATGACCGTCTGATTGACGGCCCCATGTCATCACAACCTCAGACCTTTCCCCAAAAGGTCTTGCTTGCACCCGCATCACCAGCCCTGCCCGCGTCGAAAGGATTACCAATGGCAGTCAAGGCTCTCGCCTTCGATGTTGGGGACTACGTCGTTTATCCAAAGCATGGTGTCGGCCGTGTGGTCGAACTTCAGGACGAAGAAATTGCCGGCATGAAGCTGCAGCTCTATGTGCTGCGCTTCGAAAAAGAACGCATGACGCTGCGTGTACCGGTCAATAAGGTCGAAGCCATCGGCATGCGCAAGCTGTCTTCGGACAAGACGCTGCGCGAAGCGCTCGATACGCTCAAGGGCAAGCCCAAGGTAAAGCGCACGATGTGGTCGCGCCGCGCTCAGGAATACGAAGCGAAGATCAATTCGGGTGACCTCGTGTCCATCGCCGAAGTGACGCGCGATCTGTTCCGCGCCGATGATCAGCCAGAGCAGTCCTATTCCGAACGCCAGATCTTCGAAGCTGCCTCCTCGCGCCTCGCACGCGAACTTGCCGCCATGGAAAAGACGGACGAGCCCGCTGCGCTCAAGAAGATCCTCGAGATCCTCAACGAACACGCGCCCAAGTACTACGAAACGGCCTGATCCGTTCCGCGCGCTGGCGCAAGCAAGAGGCCTCCGGGAAACCGGGGGCCTTTTTCGTATGTCGCGCCGAAGGCTTGAAAGCATTTCGCGCAGAGGCGCAGAGGCGCAGAGACCCCCTTTTCTTCTCTCCGCGCCTCTGCGCCTCCGCGCGATTCATTTTTCTCTTTCTTAGGCACAAAGCCCACCCGACCAACACCATCCCCCTTCCCACGAACGACGTGGCCTTGCCACCACCACCGTGTTACATCAGCAACACAGTCAGGAGAGCTTCGGTCATGTTGCAAAATGTCGTTCGTGCCATTGCTGGCGTTGCCATGTTTGGTCTCGCCACCGCGCTTGCCGGGTGTGATGGCCCCAGCATGGCATTCAACGGCGAAAAGGGCGTGCCCCTCGCCGATCTGGACACCACCGGCCCTGCACCCACCGCCATCGCCCTGCTCGGGCCAGACAATGTGCGGGTCGTGCGCGGAGACAAGCTGGCCATCACCGTCGAAGGCGAAGGGGCCGACACGCTGCGTTTTGCCCTGTCCGAAGGCCAGCTCGGCATCGCGCGCGAAGGCTGGAAAATCGGCCAGCAGACCAAGGCCGCCACCGTCAACGTCACGCTGCCCATGCTCAGCGATGTCATGCTCGCGGGCACGGGCACTTTGGTGACCGATCAGATGGGCGGTGCCGATGCCAAGATCGTGATTGCCGGAGCCGGCACGGTCGAGGCGCGGGCCATTGATGCGCAAAAGCTTGAAGTCGATGTTGTCGGTTCGGGCAAATTGCGCGCCGCGGGCAAGGCCAAGGACCTGAATCTGACCATCGCGGGCAGCGGGGATGCCGAAATGGACGGCCTCAATGCCGATACTGCCAAAGTCGATGTGGCCGGATCGGGCAACGCCCGCTTCGCTTCCAACGGGCAGGTCAAGGCCAACATCATGGGCTCAGGCGAAGTCCGCGTATTTGGCCGCGCCACCTGCACGGTCAGTTCGATGGGCTCGGGCAAGCTGGTCTGCGAAAACGGCGTAACACCCAGCAGCGATGAAAGCGAAGCTGCCGAAAAATAAGGCCAAGCGACTCTCCTTCCGCAGGCGGGAGGTCGCCCCTTTTACCCCCCTCCCGCTTGCGGGAGGGGTTGGGGGAGGGCATGTTACACACCAGCCATCCAACCTGCCCCAACCTCCAAAATCCCCCGAACCGGCGCATCCCTTACTTGCTATGTTCGCTGCACAATGGGACTTTCCAGCCAGAGGGAGAATCCCATGCACTTTGCCACCGCCATGCTGCCATGTGCTTTCGTGCTTTTGACGGGTTGCGTGGCGAAAACGGTGCTGGATGTGGCCACCCTGCCCGTGCGCGCTGGTGCCGATATCTATGATCGTGCCACTGTCAGCGATTCAGAGCGGGATCAGAAACGTGGCCGTCAGATCCGCCAGCGAGAAGAACGCTACGGGCGGCTGTCCCGCAAATATGATCGTGCGCGCGCCGAATGCCGTGATGGGGATGAAATCGCGTGCAGTGATGCCCGCCGCATCTATGATGAAATGACGGACCTGCGCGCGACCATACCCTACGGGCCGGAGTGACGTTCAGGCGGCTGCCCGCCGCAACCGGTCGTTGATCGCCGTGCCAATGCCCTCATCGGGAATGGGGGCGACTGCAATCAGCGCTTCAGGCGCAGCTGCCGCCAGATGCAGACAGGCATAGAGCCGCGCAGCCGCCTCCGCCAAATCGCCGGAAGCTGAAAGCGAAACGTCTCCCCCAACCGCACCAAACCCGATCAGGAACTCCCCTTCCTGCGCTGCCATCGCATTCAACCGCACCGGTTTTCCCGGCGCATAGTGGCTGGCCAGTTGCCCCGGCGCTTCGATCCGCGTGGAATGGACCGCCGTGCTGCCCTGCCCCAGCACCGCTGCAATCTCTGCCTCGGGTATCGGGCCCGGACGCAGCAAGGCCCAGGTCCCGTCATCGCGCAGCCCCACGATGGTCGATTCGATCCCGCGCTCGGTCTCGCCGCCGTCGAGAATCAGGTCCACCCGACCCGCAAGCGAATCCGCCACATGTGCAGCGCTGGTCGGGCTCACCCCGCCGCTGCGATTCGCAGATGGTGCAGCCAGCGGGTATCCACAGGTTTTCAACAGGGCCTGCATCACTGGATGGGCCGGTACCCGCAACGCCACGGTTGGCAGCCCTGCACTCACGGCCGCCGCCAATCGGGCATCGCTCCGGCGCGGTAAAACCATGGTCAACGCCCCCGGCCAGAACGCTTCTGCCAGTGCTAGCGCGCGGTCATCGAACAGGGCATAGCCCCGCGCTGCCGTAACGTCGGGCACATGCACGATCAGCGGATTGAAGTCGGGCCGCCCCTTGGCACGATAGATACCCGCCACCGCCGCATCCTGATCCGCGCGCGCGGCAAGGCCATAGACCGTCTCGGTCGGCACGGCCACGGTGCCGCCTTGCGCAATCACTTGCGCCGCATGCGCAAGCCCCTGATCATCGGGCACTTGCACTTTCGAAGGCTTTGTCGGCTCCATAAGCCCGGCTATAGGGAGCAGTAAGCCCTGCGCCAAGCGCTGCGCCACAGGAGAGAGCGATGACCTTCACCCCGCCCACCGCCGACCAGATCCTCGCGATCCGTGTCAGCGCCGGTATCGATGAACTGGCGCAGAGCGAGCGCTTCGCCGCTGCCACGCCCGATCTGGTCGAGGCTATCGTCGAAGGCGTGGGCGCCTTTGCCGCAGGCGAATGGGCACCGCTCCACCGCGCAGGCGATCAGGTCGGTGCAAAATGGCGCGATGGCGTCGTCACCCTCCCGCCCGGCTATGTCGGTGCCTACAAGGCTTTCGTTGAACAGGGTTGGAACTCCATCGCCGGGTCTGCCGATTTCGGCGGACAGGGCCTGCCCTTCACCCTCGCCACGGTCGCGCTGGAAACGCTGGGCGCGGCCAACATGGGCTTCACGCTCCTGCCGATGCTCACCGTCGGCGCGATTGAGGCGCTGGAGCACCACGGCAATCAGGAACAGAAGGCGGTCTACCTGCCCAAGCTGATTTCGGGCGAATGGTCAGGCACCATGAACCTGACCGAACCGCAGGCCGGGTCCGATGTCGGCGCGCTGCGCACCACCGCCGTGCCGATCACCGATGGCCCCCACGCGGGCAAGTACCGCATCACCGGCACCAAGATCTACATTACCTTCGGCGAACATGACGCCGCATCGAACATCGTCCACCTGGTCCTCGCCCGCACCCCCGGCGCGCCCGAAGGCTCGCGCGGCATCTCGCTGTTCATTGTGCCCAAGTTCCACGTGGAACAGGACGGGTCCATCGGTGCAGCTAATGATGTCCGCTGCGTCTCGATCGAACACAAGCTCGGCATCCACGCCTCGCCCACTTGCGTCATGTCCTATGGCGACAATGGCGAATGCATCGGCGAGATGGTCGGCCACGAGAACGGCGGCCTGCGCGCGATGTTCACGATGATGAACTCCGCGCGCATCAATGTCGGCAGCCAGGGCGTCCAGATTGCCGAGCGCGCGTTGCAGCAAGCCGCCGCCTATGCGCGCGACCGCGTCCAGTCTGCCCGCGCAGGCTCCCCCGACAAGACCCCCGTCGCGATCATCGAACACCCCGATGTGCGCCGCATGCTGATGCGCATGCGCGCGCTGACCGAAGGCAGCCGCGCCCTGCTCTACTACACCGCAGGCCAGGTCGACCGCGGCTCCTTGGGCGATGACGCCGCCCAGAAGCGCGCCGAACTGCTCGTGCCGATGCTCAAGGCGTGGGGCACCGATATCGGCTGCGAAGTCGCCAGTCTCGGCATTCAGGTCCACGGCGGCATGGGCTTCATCGAGGAAACCGGCGCGGCCCAGCACTTGCGCGATGCCCGGATTGCGCCGATTTACGAAGGCACCAACGGCATTCAGGCCGCCGATCTCGTCACCCGCAAGCTGGGCTATGAAAACGGCGGCGTGCTCCAATCGCTGATGGCCGAAATCGCGGCGGAAATGGAAGACGTGCCCGAAGTCGCAGCGCTGGCAAAGGACGCCGCCGCCATCGGCCAGTGGATGAGCACCACTGCATCGCTGGATGACAAGCTGGCAGGCTCGGTTCCCTTCACCACGATGTGCGCTGTCGCCGTCGCCGGATGGCAGCTCGGCCGCCAGTCCCGCGCCTCGGGCCTGTCTGCCAAGATCGCGGTCACCAAGTTCTTCAACCGCGTGATCGTCCCCGAAGCGCGCGGGCTCGGCTCTTCAGCCATGGCCGGTGCCGCACTGCTCTACGATCTCGATACTGAAGCGCTGGCTGGATGAACGAAGCCCTGCTCACCCGCATTGCCGAAGCGCTCGAACGTCTCGCTCCCCCGCGTGAGGCAAGCGCCGATTGGCACGCCTTCCCCGCCTATGTCTGGGACGGCAAGGCTGCGCGCGGGATCGACCCGCTTGAGGCCCCCGCGCTCGACCTGATGCAAGGGATCGCCAAGCAGAAAGCCGCCGTGGTCGAAAATGTCGCGCGCCTTTCGCGCGGGGCCGCGGCGCATGACATGCTGCTGTGGGGCGCACGCGGCATGGGGAAATCCGCCCTCCTGCGCGCTGCCACGCTCGCCGCGCAACAGGCAAACCCCGGCTCCATCGCGCTGGTGCAGGCCAGCCCGGATGCGGGCCTTGCCGATCTTTTCGCCACCCTGCGCAAGGTTGACCGCCGCTTCCTGGTGTTCCTCGACGATCTTGGCTTTGACGCGGGCGATGGCGATGGCGCGCGCAAGCTGCGCTCATGGCTCGAAGGCGGCGTCGAAGCCCGCCCCGCCAACGTCCGCCTCGCCGTCACCTCAAACCGCCGCGCGATAGTCGAGCGGCACTTGTCCGAACAGGACGACCCGATCAACCCCCGCGACGTGATCGATGATCGCCTCGCCCTGGCCGACCGCTTCGGCCTCAGCCTCGGCTTCCACAACTGCACGCAGGACGATTACCTCGCGATCATCGCAGGCTATGCCGCAAACTACGGCCTGACCTACGAAGAAGCCGACGCCCTCGAATGGTCAAAACGGCGCGGCGGCCGCTCGGGCCGCGTCGCCTGGCAATATGTCAACGAACTGGCAGGCCGCGCTGGACGGTCGCTTTAAAGCTCCTCCCCTTTTCCGTTCGTGTCGAGCGAAGTCGAGACACGCTGACACCGCGCCATGGTGTCTCGACTTCGCTCGACACGAACGGTGGTAGGGTTTCGAGCTTACCGCTCCGGCTTCATCAAATCCGATTCCGCATTGGGCTTCATGATGAACTTGCCCGAACCCTTCCCTTGCGGCGGCGCAACCCGCTTGGGCAGCGGCGTGATCGCCGGTGCAGGCGCAGCGCCCGGTGCCACCACGCGCCAGATCACCCCGCCAGTATCGTCGCTCACCAGCAGCGCGCCGTCCTTGGCAAAGGCCACCCACGTCGGCCGCCCATGCGCCGCCTGATCGGCGTTGAGGAACCCGGTCAGCACCGGCAGCGGCGGCTGCTTCAGCACATTGCCGCGCTCGTCAAACCGCACGAACACCACGTCATAACCCGCGAGCGGACGCCGGTTCCACGATCCATGCCGCGCCACGAAAGCGCCTTGGCTGAACTTCGCCCCCATCAGGTTGCCGCCCTTGGCAAAGGCCAGCCCCAGCGGCGCCACATGCGATCCCAGCCCATATTCGGGCTTGCGCACGTAATCGAGCAGGTACTGCGGCATCGGCGGCTTAACCCGCCAGTCCATGTTCTGCTTCCAGTAGACCCACGGCCAGCCATAGTTCGATCCGAACGGCACGTTGGTCAGGTAATCGGGCACCAGATCGGGGCCCAGCATGTCGCGCTCGTTGACCGTGGTCCACAGCTCTTCGCTGTGCGGGTTGAAGTCCAGCCCGTTGGGATTGCGCAAGCCGCCTGCATACTCGATCGATTTCTTCGATGCAAAATCATACTGGTGGATCGTTGCGCGCCCCGCCTCGGCCTCGATTCCGCCCTCGGCAATGTTCGAAGCCGATCCCACGGTCACGAACAGCTTTGCCCCATCGGGCGTCAACAACAGGTTGCGCACCCAGTGGTTGCCGCCGCCCGGCAGGTCCATCAGCTTTTCGGGATTGCCCGTCAGCGCTGTCTGCCCCGGCTGATAGGGGAATGACAGCACCGCATCGTGATTGGCCACCAGCAGCCGCCCATCGCGAAACGCCATGCCCGCGGGCGAACTGAGCGCCGGATTGCTCATTTCAAAGCGCTGCTCGGCCGTGCCATCACCATCGGCATCGCGCAGCAGCACGATCTTGTTGGGCGAAGGCCCACCCGCGCCCACCTTCTTCATCAGAAAGCCCATCACCATGCCGGTAATCCCGCTTTCATCGCGCGGCGGTGAATTGGTCAGCGCCACCAGCACATCGCCATTGGGCATCGTGAACATCGTGCGCGGATGATCGAGCTTGTCGGCAAAGCGCGACACTTGCAGCCCCTGCGCCGCCACCGGCAATTCGCCGTCTTTCCAGCCCACCGGCTCGGCGGTCTTGATCGAAGGCACGGTCTGCTCGTCCGGCTCGGCCAGTTTGGGCCGCGGCCCGGTGGTTTCGCTCAGCGCGAATTCCGCCTCTGGCCCGCGGACGGACCAGGCCACCCATACTCCGGCAATGGCGATGACAGTGGCCAGCATGGCCGCGATGGTCTTGATCAGGTTCATGAATCAAATCTAGGCGCTACACGGCGTCAGAGCAATGGCACGCAGGTGCTGCGCGACATTCCCGTCACACCGGGCTAAAGCCCCGCCATGTTCACATTCGCCCCCACCGAAGGCCAATCGAAGGCCGATCTCCACGCCGACCTGCTGGAGGCCGCCCGCGCGCTCACGCAGGATGAACCCGATGGCATTGCCAACATGGCCAACCTTGCCGCGCTGCTCTGGCAATTCCTGCCCGATCTCAACTGGGCCGGGTTCTATCGCATGGTGGACGGCGAACTGGTGCTCGGCCCCTTCATCGGCAAACCCGCCTGCATCCGCATCCCGGTGGGGCGCGGCGTATGCGGCGCAGCAGCGGCAAGCGGCGAGACCCGACTCGTGCCCGACGTCCACGCCTTCCCCGGCCACATCGCCTGCGATGCCGCCAGCCAATCGGAACTGGTCGTGCCAGTGATTCGCGATGGCACGGTCATCGCCGTCATCGACCTAGACAGCCCCACCCCCGCCCGCTTCGATGCCGACGATGCGCTGGGGATTGAGGCGTTAGCGCAGGCTATTGCCGCACGGATTTGAGCCAACCCCTGCCGATTAAAGAGGTCTCGCGCAGAGAGCGCAGGGAACGCAGAGAAAGTGTGGCGGCGGGGCAGGTTCGAAACCGAGGTAGAGTCCGCTATCGGGAAGACGCTGGAATTACCGGGATGGCTGGAACTGGGTGGGAAATGGACATTGACTGATCATGTGTCCTCGACCCAAAATCCACGTATGACAGAGCCACCCCTCGACTTGCTTGAGCCGCTTGCCTCCATCGGCCAACAGCGTCGCTTTGTCATTGGCGGGACAGCCCAAAAGTATCTCGTGCCCGACGAGATACTCAATGACGCTTGGCACTTTTGCGAACGAGCGGAAATGCCCCTGACACACGCCAAACTAACAGAGCCGCAGCGTGAAGCTGTGGCGGTGCTTCGAGAGGCGATCGAGCGCTTGGGTAGGTGCACCATGCTGTACGATCGCACGAACCTTTCAGAACTGATCGAAGGCGACAAATGTTGGGCTGTGATGAGGGATCGCGCAGGTCAAACCCTCGCTGCTTTTGGGCAGTCGGCTCTCGACTGAATGACCACTAAGGGGTCGTTTCCTGCCTGTCCGCTTTTATTTCAGATAGCGCGATAGCCGACGCTCGCGCTCCATCCAGACCAACCGCAGATTTCAGGGTTTTGCGCAGGAAATTGCCATCGCAAACAACCACCCCGTCGCCCCGTGCTCGACACGGGGCTTGGCTTTTCTTGCAGTCTCGCGGCGCAGTCATGCGGCCATAAGCCTAAGCTCCACCCTATCGCTTGCCCGCCTTCTTTGCCCACGCTGGCCCGACTTGCTCGATCGCGTCGGTCCAGATCAACCCGTTAAAGCCGGAAGGAACAGCATCGAGATCGTCAGGCTCCGTTATGCCGGGTGCCCCATTTTGGTTTTCGATGTTGCCAAGGAAGATCACGGTCGTATCGGATTGGCGCATCCGTTCAAGGAATCGGTTAGGCCATCCCCATAACAGATGCCGGTAGTTGATCGGCACCCCGATAACGCTGCCGGCGCAAGATTCGGGCAATGTCGTGGTCCATCCAACTTTCATGTAATCAAGAGTGCACGTCTTCATCTCTGCTTTGGAGAATGCAAAGCCCTTGGGATTGATGGTTTTCCAGCGCCCAACCGGCTTGTCATGGCCATAGACCATGATTCTGTCATCGATCATGATCCCATGCCGTTCGAGATAGGCGCGCAAAAGATCCGCTTCCTCTATCCATCGGCTTTTGAAGTTGATCAGGAAGCGTTGCTCGGGAAAGGCCTTCAGCACTTCGGCCAGCGAGGGCATCATCCCCTTGCCCTTGCCGCGGAAGGGGAATGTCTTGCCGCCATCGGCAGTGTATCCATAGCCCACGTCGAGCGACTTGAGATACTCCAGCGACTGCTCACGCGTGACCCCGCGCCCTTCGGTCCGGCAATCGATCGTCCAATCGTGAAAGACCACGAACGCGTTGTCGCTCGTCGGGTGAATATCAATCTCAAGGATGTCGGCGCCTGCCCGAAAGCTGGCGGCAATCGATGGCAAGGTGTTTTCGAGATAGGGGTTCGTCGGGGGCAGCATGCGGTTGGCGGTGCAGGTGTCCTTGTCAATCCCAACCCGCTGGTAAAGCTGATGAATTCCCCTGTGCGCCATCAACCGCGCCTCACCCTCAGGCGCAGGCGCAAGCCACGATGCATTGGCAAAATAGACCGCGCCGACCACGATAAGCGCTGCAAAAAGAAATGCGCGGCGTCGTTTCATATTCCGGTGCCCAGTCTGGATTTCGATTACTGTGTTTAGGCCCAGTTCGCCCTTGGAGAAATGACTATTTGGGGCTGCGTCCTGCCAGTCCACTTTTGATCCAGCTCGCGCCATAGCCAACACTGACCCGTCGCCCCGGGCTTGACCCGGGGTTTGGCTTTTCTTGCAGCTGTCCGTTCTGCATCACCGCTTAACTGAAGACAGCATACCAGCGGTATCCAGCGAGGAATGCGCCACAAAGCAGCCAAGCCCCGTGTCGAGCACGGGGCGACGAGAATTCAAAGCTTATCGCAAGCTTGCCGGGATCAGCAGCCCCTCAGCCAGGCACCACATCTCTGCGTTCTCCGCGCCCTTTGCGCGAAATCTGTCTTACTTTCGTAGGGAGAAATACGGCGGTTAAGTTACCCACCCCGCTGCGACTAACCTCGCCTTTGGCTCAGTAAGTCTCGCTCCCCTCCCGCATGCGGGAGGGGTTGGGGGTGGGCCTGCCACGCCAGCGTCGTCAAACGCCCCAAAAATCGGCACCCCCCACCCCGAACCGGCCCGATTCGGGACAGGTGGGATTCTGCCGCTGTGGAAACCTTGGTTTCCTGCCGGTCATGATGGTAAGTTTGCGGTTAACGACCTTTCCCAACAGGGGGAATCCGCAATGCTTGCCCGTCTTACTATCGCCGCGCTCATCCTGGGTGCCACTGCCTCGCCCGCTCTGGCCAATCAGGCACGCGTCCCCGCTGGCGTATCCTATGGTGCCGGTCCCATGCCGGGACCGGTCTATTACCCGCCGATGGCAGGCCCGCCGTACCCCACCGTGGTGATGACGCAGCCGGTGAACGGCGCGATGCAGCAGCCAGTCTATCCGCAGGGTTACCCCCAAGGTTACCCACAAAACGCACAGGCCTATCCGCCCGTCGCACAGGGTGGCTATCCCGGGCCTGATCCGCGCGCCGTTGATCCTCGGTGGGCTGAAATGAATGAGCGGTGCACCAAGGTCTATGGTGATCGCCACGTCGGCGGCACCGTGCTGGGCGGCGTGGCTGGCGGCGTGATCGGCAATCGCGTGGCCGGAAGCGGCAATCGCGTGCTGGGCACGGTCATCGGCGGCGTGGCCGGTGCAGTGGCGGGCAATCTGATCGACAAGGGCGAAGACAAGAACCTGCGCCGCGAATGCGATGATTACTTCGCCTCGCTGCCGCCGCAGGGCGCTGCCGGTTACTATCCCGGTGCCTACCCCGGCTATCCGCCTGCGCCTTATGGCTACATGTGGGTGCCGGTCGTCTCCGGCCCGCAGAAGCCCTGCGTTGAGACTACGGTCGTAACCGAAAAGTGGGTGAGCGTCCCTGCCCGCCGCCGGGTGATCCACAAGCGCACCCGGATCGTCCCGGACAAGCGCGTAAAGGAAAAGCGCGTCTACACCGGCTGATTCGCGCTGGCGCTGATGGGAAACAAAAACGGCCCGCTTTCCGAAATGGAAGGCGGGCCGTTTTTTGCGTTCAACACCGTCGAGCAGGGGATCACTTGGATTCCCGCCTGCGCGGGAATGACGAAAGTCGAGTTGGGTAAAGCATTACCCGAACCGAAGGCCTCAGCATTACATGAACCAAAATCCTCGACACTACCCGAACCAAAATCTCGTCATTCCCTGAACCCAAAAAAGTCGTCATTCCCGCGCAGGCGGGAATCCAGCGTCAATCGACGCGCGTCAGCTCAACTTCATGGTTGCTGAAGTGGCAGAGGCGGACCGATTGGCATTTCTCACCCCCAACACCGCTCACCCTGAGCTTGTCGAAGCATGCTTGCGCCGCGCTAGGTGCTACCACCCTTCGACAAGCTCAGGGTGAGCGGGGTGGGGGAGGAGGCGCGTGCAACCCGCCCCACCCCATCAAACCCGCAATCAGAGCTTGCGCCCGATCAGCTCCTTCATGATCTCATTGGTGCCGCCAAAGATGCGCGTCACACGCGCGCCGCGCCATGCGCGGGCGATGGCATATTCGTTCATGTAACCGGCCCCGCCGTGCAGCTGCAGGCACTTGTCCATCACTTCCCACTGCAGTTCGGTATGCCACAGCTTGGCAGCCGCGCCTTCCTCGGCGGTCAGTTCCTTCTTCAGGTGCCGCGTCAGCGCCCAATCCAGATGCGCCCAGCCCACCTGCAGCTTGGTCTTGAGGTCGGCCAGCGTGAAGCGGGTGTTCTGGAAATCCAGAATCGGCTTGCCGAAGGCCTTGCGCTCACGCGTGAATTCCACCGTATCGTCAAAGGCCTTCTGCGCCGAGGATTGCGCGCTGATCGCGATCGACAGGCGCTCCTGCGGCAGTTCGCTCATCAGATAAATGAAGCCCTTGCCCTCTTCGCCCAGGCAATTGGTGATCGGCACGCGCACGTCTTCGAAGAACAGTTCTGACGTATCGGCCTCGTCCTGCCCGATCTTGTCAAGATTGCGCCCACGCTTGAAGCCTTCGCGGTCAGCCTCGACCAGCACGATCGACACGCCCTTCCATGCGGGCTGCACTTCGGTGTCGGTCTTGCAGCATACCAGGATCAGGTCGGCGTTCTGGCCATTGGTGATATAGGTCTTGGATCCGTTGATCACGTAATGGTTGCCGTCCTTTTTCGCGGTCGTGCGCATGGACTGAAGGTCGGACCCGGTGCCGGGTTCGGTCATGGCGATGGCGGTTACCACTTCGCCCGAGACCATCTTGGGCAGCCACTTCTTCTTCTGCTCTTCCGAACCGTATGAAATCAGATAGTTGACCACGATATCGGACTGCAGCGAAAAGCCGGTGGTGACGCGGCCGTAATAGGCGCTCTCTTCGTCCACGATGGCGTTGTAGCCGAAGTCCAGGCCCAGCCCGCCGTATTCCTCGGGCACCGTCGGGCACAGCATGCCCACTTCGCCGGCCTTGGGCCAAACCGACTTGGGCACGATCCCCGCGTCGGCCCATTCGGCGGAATGTGGTGCGATTTCTTCCTGCAGAAAGCGGCGGACGCTCTGGCGGAAGGCTTCGTGATCTTCGTTGTAGGCACTGCGCGGAATCAGGTCGAGCGACATGACGCATTCTCTCCGGTTTATGGTCTGGTTGCGCACAGCGTAAGCGCGACCCAGTCCCCCGGTCAACGAGAATTTAATCGCCTAATTAATGCCTGATGGTGCAAGTCTGGCGGTTAAAACTCACCGCCCGTCAGCCGTTGGCAAATCAGGTCCAGCTGATCCAGATTCTTGTAGCGGATCGTCACCGCACCGCTGGCTGGATCGGCATCGGGCTGGATCTGCACTTTCAGCCCGAGGAAGTCTTCCAGATGCTGCTGAATGGCCGAAAGATCGGCGGCGCTGACGGAATCCTTGCCCGCGCGGGCTTGCCGCCGAGTGCCTTCGGGGCGCGAAGCCTTGCGGACCAGCTTTTCCACATCGCGCACCGAAAGCTCCTTGGCCACGGCCTCGCGCGCCAGCTTGGCCGGGTCGGGCGCATTGATCAGCGCGCGCGCGTGGCCCATGGAAAGCTCGCTGCGCACCACCATGTCGAGCACTTCGTCGGGCAGGCCGAGCAGGCGCATCATGTTGGCCACGTGGCTGCGCGATTTGTCGACGAACTTGGCGATATCGGTCTGGCTCAGCCCCTCGCTGTCGGCCAGACGCTGATAGGCGCGGGCCTCTTCCACCGGGTTCAGGTCTTCGCGCTGCAGGTTTTCAATCAGCGCCAACGCGGCCACATCGCGGTCGTCCAGCTTGCGCACGATGGCCGGAATCTCATGAATCCGCGCCTTCTGCGATGCGCGCCAGCGCCGCTCCCCCGCCACCAGCTGGTAGCGCCCGTTGCCCATGGGCCGCACCACCACCGGCTGGATCACCCCGCGCGCGGCGATCGACTGCGCCAGCTCCTCCAGCGCCTCTTCATCAAAGTGCCGCCGCGGCTGATCGGGGTGGGGTTCGATCGAGGCAACCGTCAGCATCGCCAGCCCGCCATCGCGCGCGACCGGAGCATCCTCGCCCGATACCGAAACCCGCGCAATCGGCTCCTCACGCCGCACCTCGCCCATCAGCGCGCCCAGCCCGCGGCCAAGGCCGGTGCGCCGCGCGGTTGCTGGCGCCTTTACCGCTGTATCATCGCCGCTCATGCCGCTTTCCTCCGTTCGGGCAACCGGCCAATCAGCTCGCGCGCCAGTTTCATGTAGGCCTGCGATCCGGGGCAGGCGTGGTCATAGATCAGCGCGGGTAACCCATGGCTCGGCGCTTCGGACAGGCGCACGTTGCGCGGGATCACGCTTTCGAACACCAGATCGCGCAGGCACGATCGCACATCATCGGCGACCTGATCGGTCAACCGGTTGCGCCGGTCATACATGGTGAGCACAACGCCGAGAATGCTGAGGTCTGCATTGAACCGCTCCTGCACCCGCTCGACCGTCTGCAAAAGCTGGCTCAGCCCTTCGAGCGCGAAGAATTCGCATTGCAGCGGCACCAGAATCGAATCCGCCGCCGTCAGCGCATTGAGCGTGAGCAGCCCGAGCGATGGCGGGCAATCGATCAGGCAGATGTCGTGCCCGGTATCCCCGGTCAGCACTTTGCGCAGGCGGTGCGTGCGGTCCTCAACGCTCACCAGCTCAACTTCGGCACCGGACAGATCCATTGTGCCCGGCACAATATCCAAGCCCGGAATCCGCGTGGGCATCAGGCAATCGGCAACCGACGCTTGGTCGATCAGCAATTCGTAGGACGACCGCTCCCGCTCCGCCGCCGAGATGCCGATGCCGGTGGAGCAATTGCCTTGGGGATCGAGATCGATCAGCAGCGTCTTCCAGCCGGTGGCGGCAAGGGCGGTGGCGATATTGATTGCGGTGGTCGTCTTGCCCACCCCGCCTTTCTGGTTTGCGACAGCGATGGTGATCATTTGGGACCTCGTTGACGAAATACATGCGCAGGCGGCGCTTTTTGGCCGAGGAGGCGGCCGGTGATGATGCCGGCGTGGGCATCGGTCAGCGAGTGTTCCACGTGGAACAGGTGATTCCATGATTCGGGGAGCATCTGCAATTCTTGCGCTGCCCCTGCCCCCTTCGGCAACAGCCAAAGCGTGTCGGGTGTGGAAAAGCGGGCGGAAAGAGTCACGAGCTTGTCCAACGGAGCAAAGGCGCGTGCCGATATGACGGCGTGTTGACCAGAGGGCAGATCTTCGACGCGGGACAGGACCACGCGGACGTTGCGCAAGTTCAGAGCATCGGCTGCGCGCTGTAGCCATTCGGTGCGCAATCGGCGCGAGTCGACGAGCGTTACCGGGCGATCTGGTTCCAACGCAGCGATGACCAGTCCGGGAAAGCCCGCGCCGGTGCCGAGATCGAGCCAATCGCCGTGAGGCAGTGTTTCACGTGAAACATGCAGGAGCTGCGCGGAATCGACGATGTGGCGCACCCAGACATGGGGCAAGGTGCCCCGCGCCACAAGGTTCTGGCGCTGATTCTCGTCCAGCAGCAAGTCCACAAGCGCCGTCAACCGCGCCATGCCGCCATCACCAACGGAAAGCGTCTGACGCAGCCAATCCTGCGCTGCAGCCTCATCCGCAATCACGGTCATGCCGCAATCCGGCGGCGGGCGTGAACGAGCAGACTGGCAAGTGCGGCGGGCGTGATCCCGGCAATGCGGCCTGCGGCGGCGAGTGTATCGGGCTGGGCCTTTTCCAGACGCTCGACCATTTCACGTGAAAGGCCGGGTATCTCTGCGAAGGGAAAGCCCTCCCCCAGAGGCACGGCATCCGAGGCCCGCAGATCGCGCAACTCAGCCTCCTGCCGGTCAAGATAGGGCGCGTAGGCTGCGTCCTCTTCGACTTCCTCTGCCAGCAAGGGATCGACGGACTGATCGCCTACCCATGGCTTAAGCGCCGCCAGATTGACTTCCGGGAAGCGCAGCCATTCCTGCAGCGTCCGACGCGTGCCATCGGCGCGGACCGGCATTCCGGCGCGGTTGAGATCGGTGGGCGTGACCTGCTGGGCCAGGGCTTCTTCAAGCTTTTCACGCTGGGCACGGCGATCATCGAACCAGCGTGCGCGTTCGGCACCTATGCAGCCAACCGCAAGGCCAAGCGGGGTCAGCCGGGTGGAGGCATTGTTGGCGCGCAGGCGCAGGCGGTATTCGGCGCGCGCGGTGAGCATGCGGTAGGGTTCGCTGACGCCGTGGAGCGTCAAGTCATCGACCATGACCGCCATGTAGCTATTGGCGCGGTCCAGTTCCGGCGCATCGCGGCCCAGCACTTCGGCAGCGGCATGGATCCCGGCGATCAGGCCCTGCGCGGCGGCTTCTTCATATCCGGTGGTGCCGTTGATCTGTCCGGCGCAGTAGAGGCCGGGAATGGCTTTGACTTCCAGACTGCGGCGCAGCGCGCGTGGGTCGATATGGTCGTACTCCACTGCATAGCCGGGCACGGTGATCTCGGCTTGCTCAAGCCCTTCCATCGAGCGGATCATCGCGATCTGGATATCGGTGGGAAGCGAGGTGGAGATGCCGTTGGGATAGACGGTGGGATCGTCCAGCCCTTCGGGTTCGAGAAAAACCTGGTGCCCGTCGCGATCCCCGAAGCGGTGGATCTTGTCTTCGATCGAGGGGCAATAGCGCGGGCCTTGCGCGCCGATGGCGCCGGTGAACATCGGGGAACGGTCCAGCCCCGACCGGATGATATCGTGTGTACGCTCGTTGGTGCGGGCGATGGCGCAAAACACCTGGGGCAGCGGGCGCGCTGTGGTGAGCGGCGACATGGTCCACGGTTCGGCATCGCTTGGCTGTTCGGGCAGGCGCGCCCAATCAATGGTTCGGCCATCGATGCGCGGGGGTGTGCCCGTTTTGAGGCGGGCCATCGGCAAAGCGGCGGCGCGCAATTGCTGGGCGAGTTTGTGCGCGGAATCTTCGCCGATGCGTCCGCCTTCCATGCGCTCTTCACCGCGGAACAGGCGACCGCCGAGGAAGGTGCCGGTGCAAAGGATCACCGCCCTGCCCTGCAGTCGCGTGCCATCGGCCAGCTCGATTCCGGCGACGCGGCCCTGTTCCATGTGAAGCGCAGCGGCTTCTCCACCGATCAGGGTGAGATTGGGCTGAGCGCTAATCAGTTGCTGGATTGCGGCTTTGAAGCGTTTGCGGTCTGCCTGAACGCGAGGGCCTTGCACTGCGCTGCCCTTTGACCGGTTGAGCATCCGGTAGTGGATTGCGCCAGCATCAGCGGCGCGGGCGATCAGGCCGTCGAACGCGTCAACTTCACGCACCAGGTGGCCCTTGCCGAGGCCGCCAATGGCGGGATTGCAGCTCATCGCGCCGACGGTGGCGGGATCGAACGAGACGAGCGCAGTGCGTGCGCCCATGCGGGCCGCCACGGCGGCAGCCTCAACGCCGGCGTGTCCGCCGCCGATCACGATGATATCGAACTGGTGCATGTTGAGGGCGATACGCGAGTTGGAGATTCGCGTCAAAGATTTGGATCGGGTGTCAGGTTGCGCGTGCGCCGTCCTCCGTAACGCAGGGAGGGGAATTTCGCGCAGAGGCGCAGAGGCTTCAATTCGGTGCTAGGGTGTTTCAGGCATTTCAGATGAGAGGGCCTTCGGCAGATGATTGAGCCGAATAGGGCCGTCTGGGAAGCTCCCTTCTCTGCGCCTCTGCGCCTCTGCGCCTCTGCGCGAAATCCCTTCTGCTTTACCGAGGTGTTTCACGTGGAACGGTTGTTTTGGGCTCCACCACCCCCAACCCCCTCCTCTGAAGAGGAGGGGGCTCCTTAATTCTACGGGGTTTGACTTTGAGCATGTCTCCGTTCGTGTCGAGCGAAGTCGAGACACAGCGACATGTGTCTCGACTTCGCTCGACACGAACGGGATTGGGTGCCTGAGGCTGTTTCAATGAAGCTGTCTGCGGTGGATGGCCGCCTTCACGGAAAAGATGCGCGAGTAGTGTGTTTCACATGGAACAATTAGATGCGGCACGTGCCCCTCCACCACCTTCGGTGGTCCCCCTCCCCGTGCCGGGGAGGAACTACTTGCCGATGCAGAATTTGCCGAAGAGGGTGTCTAGCATGTCTTCGGTGCTGGTGCGGCCGATCAGGGAATCGAGGCTGCGGCGGGCGAGGCGGAGGTTTTCGGCGGCGAGCAAGGGGTCGGGTTCGGTGGTGGCGTGGTGGAGGCTTTGCGCCACATCGCTGAGCAGCGTGTGCTGGCGTTGGTTGAGGGCGGCTTCGCCCGGGGCGGGGAGGGATTGGCGGGCGTGGGTGATGAGGGCTTGGCGCAAGTCATTCATGCCTTCGCCGGTGCGGGCGGAGAGGTGGATGGCGGTGGGGCTTTTGCGCGGGGCGGTGGGATCGTCGGCGCGGGCGGAGACTTCCCAGAGGCTGGATTCCCGCCTTCGCGGGAATGACGAAGAGAGATCGGGGCCCTCTCCTTCTGGTCCTTCACCTTCTGGGCCTAGCCACAGGATCAGGTCTGCCTTTTGCGCGGCGACTTTGGCGCGGGCTATGCCGATGCGTTCGATTTCGCCTGCGCCTTCATCGCGCAGACCAGCGGTGTCGACGAAGACGAAGGGTATTCCGTCCAGTGCGCAGGCGTGAGTCAGGACATCGCGGGTGGTGCCGGGTTCGGCGGCGGTGATCGCGGCTTCCTGTTCGACCAGCGCGTTGAACAGTGTGGACTTTCCGGCGTTGGGTGGGCCTGCCAGAACGACGCGGAAGCCTTCTTTCAGCGGTTCGGCGCGCGGACGGGTGAGCCATGCTTCGAGGTTTTGGGCAAGTTTGGTGCAATCGGCGATGAAGCCCGAAGGCAGTGCGTCTTCCCCTGCCCCGACATCGTCTTCATCCGAGAAATCGAGCGCGGCTTCGAGGCGGGCGGAGAGTTGGAGCAGCGTGGCGCGCCAGTTTTCGACTTCACGTGAAAATGTGCCCTCGGCCATGGCAAGGGCGGCGCGGCGTTGGAGTTCGGTTTCGGCGGAGAGCAGATCGGCAAGGCCTTCGGCTTCGGCCAGATCGATCCGGCCATGGGCGAAGGCGCGGCGGGTGAATTCTCCGGCTTGGGCGCGGCGCAGGTCGGGCAGCGTGGCAAGGGCAGCTTCGACCGCAGCAACGACGGCGCGGCCGCCGTGGAGGTGAAGTTCGGCGCTGTCTTCTCCGGTGGCGGTGCCGGGGCCGGGTAGCCACAGGATCATGGTGCGATCGAGGTGCGCTCCGTCTTGCGGATGCGCAAGCGTGGCGAGTGTGGCGCGGCGGGGCGTGGGGAGTTTTCCGACAAGGGCGGTGAGCGCAGGGCCAGCTTGCGGGCCGCTGATGCGGATGACGGCAATGCCTGCGGGCGGCGGGCCGGAGGACAGGGCGAAGATGGTGTCTTGGGACATCTGGCGGGTTTATGGGGTTCGCGCAGAGAACGCAAAGAGCGCAGAGATCAAGTGAGGATTTTGGGAGTTCGCGCTGAGGGGTTGAGAAGAAGGTGGTAGGAATGATCGCGCGGAGACGCGGAGACGCGGAGACGCGGAGACGCGGAGACGCGGAGAAGGAAGGGAAGGAGGATGCTACGGCACGAAGATGCCGCGTGGTCAGTTTAACCACAATTTGCTTTGGCGAAGTTTCGACGGCGTATTGAAGGCCTGGGGCGCACACAACCGCTTTACGAACGAAGCGCTTTCCTTCTCCGCGATTCCGCGTCTCCGCGCGAAAAACTTATTCCTTGGGCTTCTTCGAGCTCGAACCACTCATAGCGCCCATGGTGCTTTGTTCCATGAAGTTCTGGAACAGTTTCAGGCCGATCTCGCCCATCGGGGCGATCTGTTTGGCGAAGCTTTGCAGCTGGTCGAGGCTGCCTGCGCCTTGCATCGCCTTGGCCACCGATTCGACATAGACGTCGTTCGCCTTTGACACATCGGGCAGGCCGAGGAAGCGGCGGGCCTCTTCGGGGGTGCAATCGACTTCCATGGTGACTTTCATTCGCATTCCTTCCCGCGGCAATGCCCAAGACTGTCATGCGTGCTTGGCAAAGTCCATGGGCGGGGCCAACATGGTGATCGACCAAACCGTTAGAATTGCAGGATGAACAACCATGGGTGAGCATATCACGTTTGCAGCGCTGGATGGCGAAGGCGAGATTCCGGGCTTTTTGGCCACGCCGGACGGGCCGATCCGCGCGGCGATCATTGTGGTGCCCGAGATATTCGGGGTGAACGCTGGCATACGGCACAAGTGCAAGGCCTGGGCCGATCTTGGCTATATGGCGCTGGCACCGGACATTTTCTGGCGCTTTGCGCCGGGCGTAGAGCTGGATCCCGATGTGCCCGAGCAGTTGCAGGAGGCATTCGGCTATTTCGGGCAATACGATGCCGACAAGGGCGTGCAGGATATCGAGGCGGCGATTCGCCATTTGCGCGGGGTTGAAGGGATCGCCAAGGTGGGGCTGGTGGGCTTCTGTCTGGGCGGGCGCATGGCCTATATGGCGGCGACGCGGACCGATATTGATGCGTCAGTGGGCTATTACGGGGTGATGATCGACCAGATGCTGGGCGAATCGCACGCCATCGCCAATCCGCTGATGCTGCACATACCGACCGCCGACCACTTTGTGGGGCCGGAAGCGCAGAAGGCGATACATGACGGGCTGGACCCGCACCCCAAGGTCACGCTGTTCGATTACGAAGGGCTGGACCACGGTTTTGCCGCCGAGATGGGTGACCGGCGCGATGAAGACGGGGCCAATCTGGCGGACCGGCGGACGCGGGACTTTTTTGCCCAACATCTGGGGTGATTGCTGGCGGGAGTTGCGCCGGATCAATGGCGGTGCGGCTCCCCTGCCCTATACGGATGCGGGCTATTGGGAGAACGGCGATGAAACTTGGGCTGGCAGCGTGGCACCGGTATATGATCAGCGGCGATTCAGCGCTGCTCGATGAACTGGTCGCCGATGACGCGGTGTTTCATTCGCCGGTGGTGCACACCCCGCAAGAGGGGCGCGAGAAGGTGCTGATGTACCTGACGGCGGCGGGGCAGGTCTTTGGCAACGGCACGTTCCGCTATGTGCGCGAGCTGGTGGACGGGCCCGAGGCGTGTCTGGAGTTTGAATGCGTGATGGATGGGGTGCAGGTCAACGGCATCGACCTGATCCGCTTTGATCTGGAAGGGCGGATCGTGGACTTCAAGGTGATGGTGCGGCCGCTGAAAGCCATGAACAAAGTGTGGGAACAGATGGCGGTGCGGCTGGAGAATACGTGAAAAAGCCCCGGGTTTGACGCCGGGGCTTTTTCGTAAGGCTTTGATTTCTTTTAGAAATCAACCGTCGTAATCGGCGCCTAGCGAGGTGTTGCGCACCGGGGCCGCAGCGGTGATGCGCAGCGCTTCGGCCGATTGCGAGAGCGAGCCGATTTCATCGACTTCATCATCGTCATCCGGCAGGACGCGCTGCAGCGACTGGATCAGGTTTTCCTTGAGCACGGTGGGGCGCACAGTCTCTTCGGCGATTTCGCGCAGGGCGACGACGGGATTTTTGTCGCGATCGCGATCGACGGTGAGTTCTGCCCCGCCCGAAATCGCGCGGGCGCGTTCGGCGGCGATCAGGACCAGATCGAAACGGTTGGGGATCTTGTCGACGCAATCTTCGACGGTTACGCGCGCCATCCGGGCACTCCGATATGCAAAAGGGTGTGGAAAGGGCTGCAGCTAGGCCGGGGGTGTGGAAAAGTCAAGTTTTCCTACTCGTCGTTGCCATAGGCCGCGCGCAGATCGTCCGATGCCAGATCGCTGAAGCGGGTGATGCGGGCTTCGAAGCGGAGGCGCACCTTGCCGGTGGAGCCGTGGCGCTGTTTGGCCACGATCAGTTCGGCAAGGCCGAAGACGCGCTCCATTTCGGCCTGCCAGGCGGCGTGGGCTTCCTGTGTCTTGGCGTCGTCGGAGCCTTGGGGGACTTTGGGTTCCTTGGCGGCGACGTAGTAGTCTTCGCGGAACACGAACCAGACCATGTCGGCGTCCTGCTCGATCGAGCCGGATTCGCGCAAGTCCGAGAGCATCGGGCGCTTGTCATCGCGCTGTTCGACCGCGCGGGAGAGCTGCGAGAGGGCGATCACGGGGACCGAGAGTTCCTTGGCCAAGGTCTTGAGGCCGCGGGAGATTTCGGAGATTTCGTTGACGCGGTTGTCGCTGGCACGGCCTGAGCCCTGCAGCAACTGGAGGTAATCGACCACGATCAGGCCGATGTCGTGGCGGCGCTTCAGGCGGCGGGCGCGGGCGCGAAGGGAGCCGATGGTGAGTGCGGGCGTATCGTCGATATAGAGCGGCAGTTCGGCGAGGCGCTGGCTGGCGAAGGAGAGCTGCTGGAAATCCTCGCGGCTGATGCGGCCCATGCGCAGCGATTCGGAGCTGATGCCCGATTGTTCGGCAAGGATACGCGTGGCGAGCTGGTCCGCGCTCATTTCAAGGCTGAAGAAGGCAACGGCGGCACCGACCGAATCCTTGAGCGCGATGCCATCGGCCATGTCACGGCGCAGACGATCGGCCGCGTTGAAGGCGATGTTGGTGACGAGCGAGGTTTTGCCCATGCCGGGGCGGCCGGCGAGGATGATGAGGTCCGAATCGTGGAGGCCCCCGATCTTCTCGTTGACCGAGGTGAGGCCGGTGGTTTTCCCCGAGATGTGGCCGCCTGAAAGCAGCGCCTTTTCGATCATTTCAAGCGAGGCGCGGGTGGCGGTGGCGAAGCTTTGCGCTTCGCTGCCGGTCTGCGCGCCTTCGGACACGGCGTAGAGCGCGGCTTCGGCTTTCTCGACCTGCTCCAAGGGCGCAACCGCCTCGCTGGTATCGAGCGCGCCTTCGACCAGGTTGCGGCCAACGGTGATCAGTTCGCGCAGCAGGGCGAGGTCATAGATCTGTTCGGCCAGCTCGCGTGGGTTGAGCAGGCCCTGCCCGTCTGACGTGAGGCGGGCGAGATAGGCGACGCCGCCCAGTTCCTTCAGGCCCTCGTCCGATTCGAAATAGGGCTTGAGCGTGACCGGAGTCACGACGGCCTTGCGATCCACCAGTGTGTGAATGCGTTCAAACACGCGGGCATGGACGGCGGCGAAGAAGTGTTCGGGCTTGAGCGGGGTCTGCAGTTCTTCGAGGATGCGGTTGTCGATCAGGACTGCGCCCAAGAAGGCGGCCTCGGCCTCAACGTTGGAGGGGAGCGCGCGAATCTCTGTGGGTTCGCGGGTGAGGATGGCTTCGCTGGCGGACATGGGCAGTGTTGTGCCCGATGCGGTCCGATCCGGCAATGCGGGGAGGCTGTGGATAGCGGGGAGTGTTCTGGGGGGTTGTGTGTCAACCGCACAACGAGAGGGGAGCTTATCGTCCGCACCACCCCCAACCCCCTCCTCTGAAGAGGAGGGGGCTTATAGGCCCTGCGCTGGAACATGTGGTTCGTGATGCGTATGGGCCACATTTGGAGTTACACCAGCTTGTCTTGCCTGCACCCCCTTGCCTGCCCCGCGCGCGTCTGCAACACAGTATCCCTCTATGGCTGACCCGCGCATTTCGCATATCGAGCTGGATGATGCGACGATCATCTGGCGCAACGCCGATATCGAGCAGGAGCGGCGCATTGCGATCTTCGATCTGATCGAGGAAAACACGTTCAAGCCGTTGCGCGCATTCGAGGCGGGGCATACCGGTCCATACCGGTTGAAGCTTTCGGTGGATGACGGGCGGCTGGTGCTGGCGGTTTCCGACGATGGCGGTAGTCCGCTGGAAACGGTGATTCTGGGCCTTGGGCGGTTTCGGCGGCCGATCCGCGAATATTTTGCGATCTGCGACAGTTACTATCAGGCGATCCGCAAGGCGACCGCGATGGAAATCGAGACGATCGACATGGCGCGGCGCGGCATTCATAACGATGCGGCCGATACGCTGCTGGAGCGGCTGGAGGGCAAGATCGAGACCGATTTCTCCACCGCCCGGCGGCTCTTTACCCTGATCTGCGTGCTGCATATCAGGGGCTGACCATTCGAATTCTCGGGGCGCGATTCTCTCTCCATGGCCAAGCAATCAAACAGGGTCCGCCCCCAAGCTGCGCGCGCGCCGAAACGGCGGGCAGGCAGCACCCGGCGGCGCGTGCTGGGCGCCGTGCTGCTGCTGGCCATGGTGGCGGGCGGGATTGGTTGGTGGAAAGCGCGCACGTGGTTGCCCGACCGCAAGGACTTTGCAGTCCAAGGCGTGTGGTTGAGCGATGACAACGGTGCGGTGGATTGGCGCTTGCTGCGCGCGGGCGGTGCCGATTTTGCCTATCTGACCGCCAGTGAAGGCACCGATACCCGCGACATGGCCTTTGCCGAAGGTGTGGCGGCGGCGCGCAGCCGGGGCATGCAAGTGGGCGCGGTGCATGTTTACGATCTGTGCGCGCCAGCAGACAAGCAGGCGGCCAACTTTGTGACGCTGGTGCCGCGCGACAAGGACCTGCTGCCGCCAGCCATCCGCATCGACATTTCATCGCGCACCTGCCCCGATGTTCCGGGCGAAGCGCAGATGCAGAGCGAACTGACCACGTTCCTCAATCAGGTGGAAAAGCACACGGAAAAACCGGTGATCCTGATGGTATCATCGGCGCTGGAAAAGCAGTTCCATCTGGCCGCGCGGATTGACCGCAATATCTGGGTGGAGCAGGACTTTTTCGAACCCGCCTATGCCGGGCGGCCCTGGGTGATGTGGACGGCAAACAGCCAGTTGCGGCTGAATGCGGCAAACACGCCGCTGCGGTGGGTGGTGGTGCAGCCGTGAGAGGCAGGATGGCATGAGCGATGTGGTGATTTCCGAAAGCCGTGCGGCGTTGATTGCGGCAGCGCGGGCGGCGATGGGCAATGCCTATGCGCCCTACTCCGGCTTTCACGTAGGCGCGGCGCTGCTGTTTGATGATGGCGCGATCGTGACCGGCGCGAATTTCGAGAATGCCAGCTATGGCCTGTCGCTCTGTGCCGAGACGGTGGCCTGCGCCAGCGCATCACAAGGTGGGCGGCGCGGCGGATTGCTGGCCGTGGCGGTGATGGGCGGCATGGGCGGCGCGGTGGATGCCGCGATCAGCCCCTGCGGGCGCTGCCGCCAGGTGGTGAACGAGCTGGCCGCGCTGGGCGGCACCGATCCGCTGGTGCTGTGCGTGGGGGCTGACGAAGTGGTGGAAATGCGGTTGTCGGTGCTCTTGCCCAATGCGTTTGGGCCTGCGAATTTGGTGTAGGGGTTTTGGGGTGACGTTTGCGCTGTGCAAGTGCCCACCCCGCTGCGACTAAGGCTTGCTGCGCAAGCCCAAGTCTCGCGGCCCTCCCGCAAGCGGTAGGGCGTAAGAGAAATTCAAGGGAGAGCCAGTTGGCCATACTTTCCGACAAGTGGATCCGCGAGAAGGCGTTGAACGAGGGGATGATTGAGCCTTTCGTGGAGACGCAGCGGCGCGATGGGTGCATTAGCTATGGGCTTTCGTCCTATGGCTATGACGCGCGGGTGGCGCGCGAGTTCAAGATTTTCACGAACGTGGACTCAGCCATCGTGGACCCCAAGAATTTCGACGGGGCGAGTCTGGTGGACCGCGAGACCGACGTTTGCGTGATCCCGCCCAATTCCTTCGCGCTGGCCCGCACGGTCGAATATTTCCGCGTGCCGCGCGATGTGCTGGTGATCTGCCTTGGCAAGAGCACGTATGCGCGGTGCGGCATCATCGTGAACGTGACGCCGCTGGAGCCGGGCTGGGAAGGCCATGTGACGCTGGAATTTTCCAACACCACTCCCCTGCCCGCCAAGATCTATGCCAACGAAGGCGCGTGCCAGTTCCTGTTCTTGCAGGGCAATGAGCCGTGCGAGGTGAGTTATGCTGACCGGGCGGGCAAGTATATGGGGCAGCGTGGGGTGACTTTGCCGAAGTTGTGAGTCTTCGCGGCGATCCTTCGACAAGCTCAGGATGAGCGGTTCTTTACACAACATCCGCTCATGCTGAGCTTGTCGAAGCATCCAGCGTTTGGCGGGCGTCCTTCGACAGGCTCAGGACGAGCGGGGTTTGGGGTGGCTTTGTAAAACTTCGCCCAATTTTCATCGTCATTCCCGCGAAGGCGGGAATCCAGTCCCACAAGAAAGACATCGCACGGCGATGACACTATTGGTCGCTGGATTCCCGCCTGCGCGGGAATGACGAAGTTTGGGGTGGGATGGCTGAACGGCTTTCAATTTAACCCCGCGATTAAATCCTGTTGCAATCGGCCCTGACTTTGCCAAGCTGGAGTGCAAGCATTCCTAGCGGAGAGGCACATGGACAAGTCGGCGCGGCCCTATGACATCGTGGTTTACGGGGCGACGGGGTTTACCGGGCGGCTGGTGGCCGAATATCTGGCGCAGCATTACGGGCAGGAAGGTCCCGGAAAAGATAGGCCAAGCTGGGCGATGGCAGGACGTTCGGCGGACAAGCTGGCCGAGGTGCGTGACCTGATTGGCGCGCCCGCAGACACGCCGCTGATCGTGGCTGATGCCGCCGATCCGGCCAGCCTTTCCGCGATGGTGGAGCAGGCGCGCGTGGTGATTACCACGGTGGGGCCGTATCAGCTTTATGGCGAGCCTTTGCTGGCGGCCTGCATCGCAGCGGGCACCGACTATGCCGATTTGTGCGGCGAGCCGGTGTGGATGCGGCAGATGATCGACAAGTACGGCGAGGCAGCGAAACAGAGCGGCGCGCGCATCTGTTTTTCCAGCGGATTCGATTCGATCCCGTTCGATCTGGGCGTGCTGATGCTGCAGAAAGAGGCGGTTGCCAAGTTTGGCCGCCCTGCCCCGCGCGTGAAAGGGCGGATGCGCGGGATGAAGGGTGGCGCTTCTGGCGGCACGGCAGCGAGTTTGAAGGCGACTCTGGCGGCCATGGGCCGCGATCCTTCGCTGATCGCGCTGATGCAGAGCGCGTTTTGCCTGACGCCGGGGTTTGAAGGGCCGGCGCAGCCTGCAGGCAATGTGGTGCAGTATGATGCGGCGCTGGACAGTTGGGAGACGCCGTTCATCATGGCGGCGATCAACACCAAGAATGTCCACCGCACCAATGCCTTGCTGGGCCATCCGTGGGGCACGGACTTTGTCTATGACGAGATGGTGCTGACTGGACCCGGCGATCAGGGCAAGGCGATTGCCGAGCATCTGGCGAAAACGCCGATGATCGGGCGGCCCGATGATCCAAAGCCGGGCGAAGGGCCTTCACCTGAAGAGCGCGAGACGGGGTTTTATGACGTGCTGTTCGTGGGCGAGATGCCCGATGGGCAGGTAGTGCGCTATGGCGTGAAGGGGCGGTACGATCCGGGCTATGGATCGACCAGCCGGATGATTTCCGAGACGGCAATTGCGCTGCTGGCCAGCGATGCGGCGGGCGGGATTGGCACGCCGGGTGCAATTCTGGGCGAGGCGCTGGTGCAGCGGTTGCGCGAACATGCGGAAATCAGCTTTGCGGCAGAAGCGTGATGCGTGAATTCCGCCTGCCCGGCGGAGGGGACGGGCAGGCGGGACGCCTTGGCGGTTTGATCGTTCGGGGGTTGATCAGGCTGCTTCGGCGTAAGCTTCAACTTCGGCGGCGATAAGAATGTAGGCCAGCATCCAGTAAGCCTCGCCCCAGGCGGCGAGTACTTCGTCGGTGGCCACATCAGCGCCCACGACATCGCGAATCGCAGGCAGCAGAGCGTCGGCGACATAGGGGTAGTGTTCAGCCTTTACGCCGCAATCGACGTGGCGCTGGACCATGCGGCTGACCGCGGGGCCGAGGTTCTCGAGCTTGTCGATATTCTTCGCGTAGGCGAGGATGGCATTGGCGAGGCGGCGCGGCTGTTCGCCCGATTCCTGCGCGGCCTGATCGAACATCGCCTTTACATCTTCGTTCTGGAACAACCGCTTGTACATCGCGGTGGTGATTTCCAGCCCGCGCGCTTCGATCATCGGCGCGGTGGATTTGACGATGGTGCGGGCGTGGGCAGAAGCGGTGCGCATGGGGAATCTCCAATCAGGTATTACAAATACCGGTATTTGATTTGCTTGATTTGTGCAAGCCGAAATTCGATATTGGCGCGATGCAACTGACCCAGCACACCGACTTTGGCCTGCGCTTGCTGATCGTGCTGGCGCGCGATGGCGCTGCGATCAGTCTGCCCGCATTCTCTGCGCAGCAGGGGCTGAGCTACCATCACGTGGCCAAAGTGGCGCAGGGGCTGGTGCAGGCAGGTTTTGCGACATCGCAGCGTGGGCGCAGTGGCGGCATTGCGCTGGCCAGACCGGCGGCAGAGATTGGCGTTGGCGATGTGGTGCGCAAGCTGGAGCGGGGCCTGCGGCTGGCCGATTGTGCGAACTGCGCGCTGAAGGGTGACTGTGTGCTAAGCGGTGTGCTGGCTGAGGCGCTGGAGGCGTTTCTGGGGGTGCTGGACCGCTATACACTGGCCGATGTGGCGCGTGAGGGCGTGCCTGCGTTCGCGCCATGGGCGATCTTGCCCACGGTTCCGGGGTGCGCGGTTACGGAGCCTTGCGCAGCGCAGTGACGCAGGCGGCGCGATCGACTTCGCGGCCGTCGCCGCGCCGCGCTTCGACATATGTGGCGGTGGGCCTTGCGCCGCCGGCCTGCGGGTAGAGATAGACGTCGAGAATGCAGGCTGTGCCGGACCATTGCAGTTTGCGCGCGTCGTCTTCGATCACATCGAGCCGGGGCGTGCCGAACACGCGGCCAAGCTGGAGTGCGTCGGCACCGATCACGCCTTCGAGGCCGGGGGCCATTTGCACTTGGGCCGAGGGGCGCTGGACCGGGGCGGGCCGCGGGACGGTGGTGCGCGCAGGGACTTTGGTGGTGCGGACAGGCGTGGCCCGGCCCGGGGGCACCATGTCTCCGCCGCACGATGCGAGCAGCAGGGCCAAAGGCAGGGCGAGCGGCAGGGCGAGGAGGGCGGGGCGCAGGATCACGCTGCGGGGATGGCGGCTGCGCGCGGGCCGGTCAACCGCAGAAAGTTGCGATGTGGCGCAGGGGCGGGGCGGTCCGGCGCTTCTTGCTGCAATGCGGCGAACAGGCTAGGCGGTAGCGGAGTTTACACCATTACGGAGCACTGCCTGCATGTCTGAAGCCGCTTATGACGTGATTGCCATTGGCAACGCGATTGTCGATGTGATGGCACCTTGCGAGGATGCCGACATCGAGCGGCTGGGGCTGGCCAAGGGCGGGATGACGCTGGTCGATACCGCGCGGGCGCAGGAATTGTACGACGCGATGGGCCCGGCGCGCGAGATTTCGGGCGGATCGGCGGCCAATACGCTGGCGGGCATGGCGGCGCTGGGCGCGAAGTGTGCGTTCATCGGGCAGGTGGCGGATGACCAGCTGGGCGAGGTCTTTGCGCATGATATCCGTGCGGGCGGGATTGCCTATGCCACGCCGGTGCGCGCCGACGAGCCGCCGACGGCGCGGTGCCTGATTTTCGTGTCGCCCGACGGGCAGCGCACGATGAACACGTTCCTGGGTGCATCGCAGTTCCTGCCCGCAGACGCGCTGGATGATGCGACGATTGCGGCGGCCAAGGTGCTCTATCTCGAAGGCTATCTGTGGGACCCGGAAGAGCCGCGCCGCGCGATGCGCCGCGCGATTGCGGCGGCGCGCAATGCCGGGCGCAAGGTGGCGTTCACGCTGTCTGACGCTTTCGTGATCTCGCGCCATGGTGATGATTTCCGCGCGCTGATCGACGAAGGGCAGATCGATATCCTGTTCGCCAACGAGCATGAGCTGGCCGCGCTGACCGGGATCAAGGACTTTGACGCGGGCCTTGCCGCGATTTCACCCAAGGTGCCGACGCTGGTGGTGACGCGCAGCGAAAAGGGCGCGCATGCGGTAAGCGGGGGCGAACACGCCCACGTCCCGGCCGAGCCGATTGCCAAGGTGGTCGATACGACCGGCGCGGGAGACTTGTTCGCCGCCGGGTTCCTGTTCGGTTATGTGCGTGGGCGGCCGCTGGCCGAGAGCCTGACGCTGGGCGCGGTTTGTGCAGCGGAAGTGATCTCGCACTATGGCGCGCGGCCTGAGGCGGATTTGAAGGCGCTGGTGGCGGCGCGGTTAGGCTGACGTTCTTGACCCTCCCCGTTTTCACGAAGTGCAAATGGGGAGGTGGCGTCGGCGTAGCCGATGACGGAGGGGCGTTCACCCCCTCCACCACCAGCTTCGCTGGCGGTCCCCCTCCCCGTTTGTGCTACGCAAAAACAGGGAGGATTTTGGTTGCTACTCGTCAGCTGTTGCCGTTGGCGCGCCCTTCACCAGTCCTTCGAGGGAGCCGCCATCGAGGCCGAGTTCTTTCATCAATCCATCGATGATCGGGGCTTGGGCGCGATAGCTTAGTGCGGCGGTGAGGGCGTCGCTGGCGAGGTTGCCGTTGCCGTTTGCACTGCCCTCCCCGGCCCCGGCTGAGGAACGGGTGAGGCCATCGACTTGCACGATCTTGATCGAATCGATGGCTTCCAATGGCTTGGCGGATTCGCGCACGAGTTCTGGCAGGACTTTGAGCAGGGCCATCTTGGTTTGCAGCGAGATCTGGTCTGAGGAGAGCAGGTTGGCGGCCTCGTTGATCGCGCGCTGGCCAGCGGCTTCGACTTCGAAGCGCACGCGGGCGGCTTCGGCGCGGAGCTTTTCGGCTTCGGCCTCGCCCTCGGCTTCTAGTCGGACGGCCTCGGCGCGGTTGGCGGCGGCGGCTTTTTCGGCTTCGGCTTCGACCTTGACGCGGATCGCGTCGCGCTCGGCGGTTTTGGCTGCTTCGATCAGTTCGATGCGCTTGCCGCGTTCGGCGATTTCGGTTTCGCGCGAGGTGACGACCTGTTCTTCGGCGGCAGCAGCTTTGGCGCGGGCTTCGTCGGCGGTGGCTTTGGCCTGGCTCTCCTCGCGGCTCTTGTTCTGGATCGCGATCTGCTGTTCTTGCTTGGCGATTTCGAGCGCCTGCTGCTGAGCGATGCGGGCCTGCTGCACTGCGCGGTCGGCCTCGATCTGCTGGCTGTCGACCAGCTTCTTGGCCTCGATCCGCGCGCCTTCGGCTTCCTGACTGCGCAAGGACTGCTCGCGCGCCACTTCGGCGGCCTGTTCGGCGCGGCGCATTTCGATTTCGCGCTGCTGTTCGAGCCGGGCAAATTCGTTGTCGCGCGCGATGCGGAGCGATTGCTGTTCGGCCTCGAGATTCTTGGTCTCGATCTGGACGCGGGTGTCCTGTTCGATGTCGTTGCGCGCCTTTTTGCGCAGTTCGATCTGCTCGGTCAGCTTGGTCAGGCCCTCGGCGTCGAAGGCATTGTTGGCGTTGAAGTGTTCGATGCTGGTCTGATCAAGCCCGGTGAGCGAGACGGATTCGAGTTCGAGGCCGTTCATCGCCAGATCGTTGGACGAGACTTGCTGCACCTTCTGCACGAAATCGGCGCGCTGTTCGTGCAGCTGGTTCATGGTCATGCCCGCCGCGACCGAGCGGAGCGCGTCGACGAATTTGCCTTCGACGAGGTCCTTCAACGCTTCGGGCTGCATCGTGCGCATGCCCAGCGTTTGGGCGGCCATGGCGATGGCATTGGCATCGGGACGGACGCGGACGTAGAATTCGGCCTTCACATCGATCCGCAAACGGTCGAGCGTGATCAGGGCGTCGGTGTTCTTGCGCTCTACGGCAAGGCGCACGGTGTTCATGTTCACGGGCATGGTTTCGTGCAGCACCGGCAGGACCAGCGCGCCGCCATTGATCACGACCTTTTCGCCGCCAAAGCCGGTGCGAACAAAGCCCACTTCCTTGGTGGCGCGGCGATAGAGCCGGGTCAGCGTGAGTGCGATGATCAGCAGCAGGGCAAGGCCGGTGCCTGCATAGATGCCGATGGGGATAAGCTGATTCATCGAAAATTCTCCCGCCTATTCAGCGAATATGAAGTGAGCTTGAGGTTAGCTTAAGTGAGTTTGAGCGGGCCATCGGCATCGATCGCGAAGAACAATTCGCCCTCGCGCCGGACGAGCAGGACCTGTGCGCCCTCGCCCAGAATGGCGCTGTCTTCGTGCGGTTCGGCCATCACCAGATGAGTCTGGCCGTGGACATCGCGCACAGCAACGCGCGCCGGACTGCCGCGCGTGGCCTTGCCGATTTGCACAGTGCCGCGCTTGCCCACCAGCGCATCGACCGGGACAGCGGTGGTTTCATCATGCGGCCAGATGCGGCTGACGGTGCGGGTGATCGCGGTGTTGACCGGCCACGCAGCGATCAGGCCCATGGCGGTGGCCGCGCCGGGGCCGAACGGGCTGCCGAAGAACGATGCGACCAGTTGCTGCAGCGACAGGCCGACCAGCGCGAAAGTGGCGAGGAAGAACGAGAGCCAGACGATGAAGGGCAGCGTGCCGATGCCGGTCACGCTGGCAAGGGCAGAGCCCGCGTCGATATCGCCGTCGGTGCTGTCTGCATCGCCAAGGATATCGGACAGGCCGGTGACCTGCACCACCACGAGCAGGGCCAGCAGCGCCAGTGCGACGGCGAACGGCAGATTTTCGGGGGCCAGCAGACCGCCCATGTTGTGCAACTCCCCCGAGGTGAGTTGCGATCATGGCAAGGGGGCGGCGCTTGGCCAAGCGGAATCGGATGGCATGGGTGCGGATTTTGGGCGGGGTGGAGAGGGCGCGCTTTACGGCGCGTACCCCTCCACCACCCTGCGGGTGGTCCCCCTCCCCGTGCCGGGGAGGTATTGGGGTGTCACTCCACACCTTCGGTGGTCCCCCTCCTCCTTCGACAGGCTCAGGATGAGCGGAGGGGAAGGATCAGGCTTGCTGGATGTATTCGCGCAGGGCGCCGGCTTCGGCTTCGATTGCGTCGAGGCGGTGTTTGACGAGGTCGCCGATTGAGATGAAGGCGACCATGCGTTGACCTTCGACCACGGGGAGGTGGCGGAAGCGGCGCTGGGTCATCAGGGTGAGCGCTTCCATGACCGGGGTTTGCGGGGTGACGGTGATGACCGGGGCGGTCATCATGTCGCGCACTTTCATGTGCAGGGCGGCTTCACCGTGTTTGTGCAAGGTTCGAATCATGTCGCGTTCGGAGAAGATCCCGGCAACGCCGTTGCTGTCATCCGCCACGGGAAGCGCGCCGATGCGGTGGCGGGCCAGCATGTCAATCGCGTCTGAAACTTGTGCGTCGGCCGAAACGCTCCACACTTCGCTGCGTCCTGCAATTACCTGCGCAATGGTCATGGCATCCTCCTTTACAGGGTGCGGACCGTGCGCCTTCGGGCGTCTTTGCGGACCGCCGTATCTCCACTAGCGATCATGACAGTTTACGGCCCATTGTCAAAGCCGTTGCAAACCCTGATTGCGATGCGCAAAGGACCCTGACGATGCACGGCCAATCCCCCCTTGATGATCCTGAAAACGCGCGCTTTGCCTTTGCGCGCTATTGGGCGATCATGCGGGCCATGGCGTGGTTCAGCACCGCCGTGGTCGCTGTGGCGCTGAGCGTGCTGTATTGGCAAATCGGGCTGGTTTCGATTCACCTTTATATCGCCAGCGCGCTGGGCATCTGGCTGACGATCATGCTGATGGCGGCGCTGATGGGGCTGGTGTTCCTGTCCAGCGGCACCGGGCATGACGAGAGCATCGAAGACCGGCTGGAAGACGAGCGCAACCGTTGAGGTTTTGGACTATCGTGCTTATGTTAGCGGCATGACTGAGACCGCTCTTGCTTCGCCCGTATCCTTGGCCCGTAATGCTGCCACGCGGGTTGCCGCGATCGCCGCCAAGCAGGGCAAGCCTGCGATCCTGCGCCTGTCGGTGGAGGGCGGGGGTTGTTCGGGCTTTCAATACAAGTTCGAACTGGCCGATGCCCCGGAAGAGGGCGATTGCGTGGCCGAAACCGATGGCGTGAAGCTGCTGGTGGACGAAGTGAGCCTGGGCCTGCTGGAAGGCAGCGAGGTGGACTATGTCGAATCGCTGGGCGGGGCCGCGTTCAAGGTGACCAATCCGCAGGCAGCTTCGGGCTGCGGATGCGGATCGAGTTTTGCGATTTGATTTCTGGGTTGGCGAATTCCGCAACCTCCATTTGGCCGTCACCCTGAACTTGGTTCAGGGTCCATTTCTCACCACGAACCGCGGCCTGTTCGGCACGATGGATCCTGAAACGAGTTCAGGATGACGAAGCTAGGGGCCGACCGTTCTGCATTGCGCAAAGAGTGCGTGTTCCATGATCAAAGTCGCCAGCTTCAACATCAACGGGATCAAGGCGCGGTTGCCGCGACTGCTGGAGTGGCTGGAGGAGACGCGGCCTTCTGTGGCGTGCCTGCAGGAGATCAAGACGCAGGACGAGGGTTTCCCCGCCGCCGAGTTCGAGAAGATCGGCTACCATGCGATCTGGCATGGGCAGAAGGGCTTTAACGGCGTGGCGATACTGGCCGATGGCGTCGCCCCGGTTGAAGTGCAGCGCGGATTGGCCGGCGAGCCGGAGGACGAGCATTCGCGCTATCTGGAGGCGGACGTGTTCGGCCTGCGCGTGGTGTGCATCTACCTTCCCAACGGCAATCCGCAGCCGGGGCCGAAGTTCGATTACAAGCTGCGCTGGATGGAGCGGCTGCGCATCCGAATGGCACAGATCCGGGCCGAGGAAGTGCCTGCAGTGGTGATCGGCGATTACAACGTGATCCCTGAAGACAAGGACACGTTCTCGATCAAGGCGATGGCCGATGATGCGCTGATGCAGCCGCAATCGCGCGATGCCTATCGCCGGTTGCTCAACGATGGGTGGACCGATGCGATCGACACGCTGAACCCGCAGGGCGGGGTGTGGACGTTCTGGGACTATCAGGCAGGCGCATGGCAGCGCGATCATGGGTTCCGTATCGATCACGCGCTGCTTTCGCCCGAACTGGCTGATCGCATGGTGAGCGCGGGCGTGGATAAGGCCTATCGCGGGCGGGAAAAGGCCAGCGATCACGCGCCGATGTGGGTGGAACTGCGCGCCTGATTTCGGCGTTCGTACTCGCTTTTCGTCATTGCGAGCGCAGCGAAGCAATCCAGGGTATTTGCAAACCGCTCTGGATTGCTTCGCTACGCTCGCAATGACGAGCCTGTGTGTGGGGGGAATTGAAGCTGCCTAAACCACTCGTCGCATGTGGCGAACGGTTGGCAGAATCCAGCGTGGCACTTTGGTCCGGCTGTGCAGGGCGTCACCGGATGTTAATGCGGGTCTGGCCAAGTGACGGGCGACAAAGACCACAGATGAAAGACCTCCGATGGGCCTGTTCAAGCCTGACTTTTTCCGCTCGCTGGCCCTTGGGTTTCTGCTGGGTACTGCCGTGATGGCGGCCTCTACTGGCACGACCGCGCTGGCCACGCCGGATACCGAACAGGTTGTGCAGTAATATGCGTCGCCCGGTCCTGACACTGATGGTGGCGCTGGGGATCGGGACCGCTGCTTGCCAGCAACCGGCGATAGCGCAGGAAACGATGGCCACGCCCGCCGCCGCTGTGGAAGCGCGTGAGACGCCGGGCAAGAAGGTCGCCATATTTGCAGGCGGATGCTTCTGGGGCATCGAGGCGGTGTTCAGCCACCTGAAGGGCGTGAGCAGCGTTGTTTCGGGATATCATGGCGGCGAGAAAAAGACCGCCGCCTATGAATTGATCGACAGCGGCAAGACGGGCCATGCCGAATCGGTGCGGGTGACTTATGATCCGGCGGTGATCCGTTATGACCAGTTGCTGCGCGTGTTCTTTGCGGTGGGCGCAAACCCGACGCAGCTGAACTATCAAGGGCCGGACCATGGCACGCAGTACCGCAATGCGCTGGTGCCGCTGAGCATTGAGCAAAAGGCGGTGGCGGCAGGCTATCTGGCGCAGTTGAAGCGGCTGGACCTGTGGAAGCAGCCGATCGTGACGGCGGTGGAGCCGTACAAGGCGTTCTATCCGGCCGAGGACTATCATCAGGACTTTGCCGCGAAGAACCCCGACCACGGCTATATCCGCCGGTGGGACGCGCCCAAAGTGCGGGCGCTGAAGGCGATGTTCCCCGATTTGTACAAGACTGCCTTCACGCGGAACTGATTTGCGGTTTGCCCGTGGTCTGCCTATCTAGGGCCCATGGCAACAAAGCATCAACACCGCGATCTGGAAGGCGAAACGCTGGTTCTGGCGGCGCGTGATGCGCTGATCGAATCGGGCGAGCAATGGACCGACATGCGCGCCGATGTTTTTGAACAACTGGCCGGGTGCGAGAAGCCCGCCAGCGCCTATGACATTGCCGAACTGGTGGGCAATGCGCGGGGCAAGCGTGTGGCGGCCAATTCGGTCTATCGCATCCTTGACCTGTTCGTCCGCGCCAACCTCGCGCGGCGGGTAGAAAGCGCCAATGCCTATGTGGCCAACAGCCATCCGGGCTGCCGGCACGATTGCATCTTCCTGATCTGCGATCTGTGCGGAAAGACCGTGCACAGCGATGATGACAAGCTGACCGGCGCGCTGCGCTTGGCTGCGCAAGGGGCGGGCTTTGCCGAAGTGCGCCCGGTGGTGGAGATTCGCGGGCATTGCGCGGATTGCGCGCGCGGGGAATAAGGGCCGGGTTCGAATGGGGCCGCGCTGTGATGACGATCTCAATCCTTCTTTCGTCACCCTGAACTTGTTTAGCTACGCTGGCCTTCGGCTCAGGGTCCATCTATCCTTCCGAGCCGCGGCTTGATTGGCGAAATGGATCCTGAAACAAGTTCAGGATGACGGTGGCTTGAATTACAGTGACTTGCAGGACAATAACACTGTGCCTTTGGGGGAGGGCTGCTTGCACGATCAGAACCATGCGCCGCAGCACTTGCCGACGCCCAAGCAATTTGTGGCGGTCATTTCCGGCAATGCGCTGGAATTCTATGATTTTCTGAGCTTCAGCTTCTTTGCGGTGAACGTTTCGCGGGTGATGTTTCCGGCTGGCGCGCCGGGGAGTGCACTGCTGCTGACGCTGATGACGGCGGGCGCGGGGTTTGGTGCGCGGCCATTGGGGGCGGTGCTGTTTGGCCTGCTGGGCGACCGGATTGGGCGGCGGCCGACGATGCTGGCGACGTTTGCGCTGATGGGGGTGAGCGCGCTGGGGCTGGCGCTGACGCCCAGTTATGCGGCGATTGGCGTGTGGGCCCCGGTCTTGGTGGTGGTGTTCCGGTTGTTGCAGGGGCTGGCGGCGGGCGGCGATGTGGGGCCGACGACGGCGTTTCTGGCCGAGAGTTCTCCGCCCGAAAAGCGCGGCATGCTGATTGCGCTGCAACTGGTGGCGATGCGGATTGGGGTGCTGGCGAGCGGGACGGTGGGGCTGGTGCTGGCCAGCGTTCTGAGCCCAGCGCAGCTTGATGCCTATGGCTGGCGAATCGCCTTTGCGATCGGGGCGGGGATCGTGCCGCTGGCCTTCATCCTGCGGCGGCGGCTGGATGAGACGCTGCACTTGCCCGAAGTGGGGCCGAACGTGGTGATCGAGCTGGATGTGCGCGCCTATGCCGCAGCGCTGTTGGGCGTGTGCGGGTTTTTGCTGGCAGGGGCGACGGGGGACTTTCTGTTCGTCTATGCGGTGACTTTCCTCAAAATCCCGGTGACCAATGGCTATGTGCTGCAGATGGCAGCGGCAGCGACGCAGATCGCAGGCCTGCTGGGCGGGGGCTGGCTGGGGGACCGGATCGGGCGGCAGAAGGTGAACTTTGCCGCCGCGTTGTTGGCGGCGGTGGTGTCTTTGCCCTTGTTTCGCTGGGGAATTGCGGGCGGCACGCTGGGCCAGTTGGCGCTGGCGGCGGCGTTGCTGTTGCTGATGGCGACGGTATCGGCCGCCGTGTCCTATGCCGCGCTGGTCGAGATTACGCCCAAGCGGCACCGCGCCGGGCTGGTGGGCATCGGCTATGGCGTGGTGGTGGCGCTGACCTTTGGCTTCACGCCGGTGCTGCTGACGCGGTATATGGCGCGGACCGGGGATCTGGCAGCGCCGGGTTATGCCTTTGTGGTGGCGGGGGTGCTGCTGATGATTTCGTCAGTGCTGCTCGGAAAACGCAATGCATCGACCTTGGGGAAGGGTGCAAAGCGATGATCGGGTTCGACAGCGCGAAATCATCTGTGTAAAGGCAAAGGGATGAATTCAGAACCGGCCACGCCGCTGCTCGACACGGTCAATACACCTGACGATCTCCGCAAGCTTGCTCCATCGCAGCTGCGCCAGCTTTCGGACGAATTGCGTGCCGAAATGATCTCTGCCGTGGGCACCACGGGCGGGCATCTGGGCTCTGGCCTGGGTGTGGTGGAGCTGACCGTGGCGATCCACTATGTGTTCAACACGCCAACCGACAAGCTGGTGTGGGACGTGGGCCATCAGGCCTATCCGCACAAGATCATCACCGGCAGGCGCGACCGCATCCGCACGCTGCGGCAGGGCGGCGGGCTATCGGGCTTTACCAAGCGCAGCGAGAGCGAGTACGATCCGTTCGGTACCGCGCATTCGAGCACGTCGATCTCTGCTGCGCTGGGCTTTGCCATTGCCAACAAGATTTCGGGCCGTTCGGGCAAGGGCATTGCCGTGATTGGCGATGGGGCGATGAGCGCGGGCATGGCCTATGAGGCGATGAACAACGCAGGCGCTGCGGGCAACCGGCTGGTGGTGATCCTGAACGACAACGACATGTCGATTGCGCCGCCAGTGGGCGGGCTTTCGGCCTATCTGGCGCGGCTGGTATCGTCACGCCCGTTCCTGGGCCTGCGCGAGATTGCCAAGAAGCTGGCGCGCAATCTGCCGCGCCCGCTGCACCAGGCGGCGCGCAAGACCGATGAATTCGCGCGCGGCATGGCGATGGGCGGGACCTTGTTTGAAGAGCTGGGCTTTTACTACGTTGGCCCACTCGACGGGCACAATATCGACCAGCTGATCCCGGTGCTGGAAAACGTGCGCGATGCCGCCGAAGGGCCGTGTCTGGTCCATGTCGTGACGCAGAAGGGCAAGGGCTATGGCCCGGCCGAGGAAGCGGCGGACAAGTATCACGGCGTGCAGAAGTTCGACGTGGTGACCGGCGAGCAGGTGAAAGCCAAGCCCGGCGCGCCTGCCTATCAAAACGTGTTCGGCGAAACGCTGGCCAAGCTTGCCGATACCGACCCCACGATCTGCGCGATTACCGCCGCAATGCCGGGCGGGACGGGCGTGGATAAATTTGCCAAGGCACACCCTGACCGCACCTTTGACGTAGGCATTGCCGAGCAGCACGCGGTGACGTTTGCCGCAGGGCTCGCCGCCGAGGGTATGCGCCCGTTCTGCGCGATCTACTCCACCTTCCTGCAGCGCGCGTTTGACCAAGTGGTGCATGACGTGGCGATCCAGAATCTGCCGGTGCGCTTTGCGATTGACCGGGCGGGGCTGGTGGGGGCCGATGGCGCGACGCATGCCGGATCGTTTGACGTGACCTATCTGGCCACGCTGCCAAACATGGTGGTGATGGCCGCGGCAGACGAGGCCGAGCTGGTCCACATGACTTATACCGCCGCCTGCCACGATAGCGGGCCGATTGCCTTCCGCTATCCGCGCGGCAATGGCACTGGCGTGGCCCTGCCGGATGTGCCGGAGCGGCTGGAAATCGGCAAGGGCCGGATCGTGCGCGCGGGCAACAAGGTGGCGCTGCTCTCGCTCGGCACGCGATTGGCTGAAGCGCTTAAGGCGGCAGACCAGTTGGAGGCCAAGGGGCTATCGACCACGGTGGCCGATTTGCGCTTTGCCAAGCCGCTGGACCATGATCTGATCCGCCAGCTGATGACGACGCACGAAGTGGTGGTGACGATCGAGGAAGGATCGATCGGCGGCCTTGGCGCGCATGTGCTGACGATGGCGAGCGACGAAGGGCTGACCGATGCGGGCCTGAAAATCCGCACGATGCGCCTGCCCGATCTGTTCCAGGACCACGATGCCCCGGACAAGCAATACGACACCGCCGGGCTGAACGCCCCGCACATCGTGGACATGGTGCTGAAAGCACTGCGCCACAACTCTGCAGGCGTGAGCGAGGCGCGGGCGTGATGTTGCGCTTGTCCATCAAGTCAACGTCACAACTCTTTGACCTGTTTGTGTATTTCAACGATGTCTTGCCAACAGAGGCTGGTTTGCGCTAACCGCTGTTTCATACTTTGCTGGTAGTTCCAGTAACACTTCCATCATTGTCGGTTCAGCCGACAAGCCCCATATCCTCCCGCAAGGAGTTTGAGATGCGGAACAAGGAATTGAACTGAAGCGACGGCCTGCCAGGAAAACTCCTGGCGGGCCGATTGCTTTTGGCGTTTATCCCCTTCACTCAGGGCGCTTCCATCTTGCTCAGCCCGGACATGATCTGGGGTTCGTTTCTGATCGTAAAGTCAGCTGGCTTTAGCTCTGGAGCCTTAGTCTGATTGGCGAGATGGATCCTGAAACAAGTTCAGGATGACGATAAAAGCCAAGGATTTCATGTATTTCAAAAACGCGCTCGCCGAGGAAACCCTCCCCGCTGCGACTAATCTCGCCTGCGGCTCGATAAGTCTCGCTCCCCTCCCTTAAGGGAGGGGCTGGGGGTGGGTTTACGGCACGCGCGATTGCAAACGACATGGTCGCCAAAGACAAAACTTGGCGCGCGGGGCAATCGCCATCGCTTTTCCGGCTGCAGGTTTGCGCATTCAGGGCTTTCAGGCACGGCTTTCAGGAAGACAGGGCTATCTGTCTCTAGAAGACGCCTTGGCCATTGGGCGTTTGGTTATCATCCAGCGCTTTCTGGCGTTCTGCGCGTTCTTTCAGGATGAGGTCTCGCATCTTTGTAGTTTCAATCAGGTAGTCCATGTTACCGGAATCCTCGCGCCGGGTTCTGATGTGTTCGAACATCCACCCAACGATCTGCACGAACACCTCATCGTAAAGCTTGATGATGTCGTCTTTCGGCAGCAATCCGCGATGCACCATGAACGCCACGCGTTCCAGCCATCCGAAAATTCTGGTCAAGCGCTGGTAGTGCCCACCGGCGCGTTCGTGGGGTTGGATTTCACGGGGGTTCTCATCGATCTTGTTCAGGTGCAGCGCCATGAGCTGATCGATCGAGTTCTCCTTCACTTCGCGATCTGATTTTTTGAAATCCGCCCACAGCTTGTTGAGGTAATCGCCAAACAGTTTGTTGATATGCGCGTTTCGCTGTGGCGTGTTTGCATGAGGTTCGACCCGGAGTGAAAAGGCTTTCAGTTCATTGTGAAGTGCGCGCAGCGCGAGCCGGCACTCCTGCATTTCATCCGATTCGAAATCACGGTCGATTTCCAGAATGAGCGATGCTCGGGCAATCTGAGCTTGATGCTTTGCAGCGTCAGCGGCAATTTCGAGCTGCACTTGCGCAGCCACTGCGGAGGCTTCAGCTTGTCGCTGTGCCTCATCAGCCGATTCCTTTGCTTGCTGCTTTGCGGCATCGGCAGCGGTTTGTGCTTGGGAACGGGCTGCTTCACGGGCAACGTTGGTTGCTGCGACCGCCGCCTTCAACTGTCGCAAACCAATGAAGGCCGCGATGGCGGCAACGGCAAGCATACCCCAATCGGGAAGGCTGCCCCAATTGATAGCTTCCAACGCCTGCATAGACCGCCTCCTGCGCCTTCAGCAGATCCCGCTGCCTAGGCCACAGATATTAGTGCCAGATGACGTGAGGTTGCGCCACCGGGATTGCGTCAGGAAGCTTCTCGGCAAGGAGCGTTGTGCAGGGCGGGCTGGTTGCCCGTCCAAGCAACACGACGCTGCCAGAGTGCTTGGCCGAGGGGCTTCCTGACGCAACCGCAAGCGGCGGGCCAATTTTGGCCCATCGCAGCGTCGATCGTCGGTCACTATGCGACGGCATGGCTCCCTCCTCTCTCCTCGCGCTGGGCCAAAATTGGCTCCGTCACGGTGGTGCAACCTCACGTCATCTGGCTCTAAGTCTGATCAGGTCTCGTTCAAGCGAAACCGGTGTGGATCACCCCACCCACAACCAGATGCCGGCGGGGATGCCGAAGAAGTGGATGTGGACCCAGGTGATGAGGAACCACACCAGAAAGGCGATGATCCAGACTATGCCGATGGCACCGAATTGCGAGAATTGTGGCCAGAAGCTGGTGCGGCGTTGCCAGGGTTGAAATTCGCGCTTGTTTCCGGCGAGTTTGCGTTTGTCCTGCAGGTGTGATCCGACAAGGGCGAGCACGATCATGCCTGTCATCAGCACGATTGACCGGCCCGTGGGGGCGGCGATGGCATGGCCCAAGGCCCATAGCGCGATGCCCCACATCATCGGGTGGCGCGTGATCTTGAACACGCCACCGGGGATCACAGTGCCAAGCCCCGCGGCATTCTTTCCGGGAAGGGCGGGGTTGCGGGCGAAGGAGGGTAGCAGGAAGGCCAAGGCGGCAATGGTCAACACGCTGGCCAATAGCCAAGGCAGGGGGTGCGTTCCTTCCCACAGGCCGGGGCCGGGTTCTGTCCGATCAAAGGCCACGATGGTCCATGCCAGCGTGCCAAGCGAAACGAACGAGTAGACCAGCATGAACATCTGTTCGCCCAGACGCGCCATCAGCGCGGAGCGCAAGGCACCTGACATCACGAAATGTGACACCACAAAACTGGAAGTTGCCACCAGAAGGTGGAGCAACGAAGCCTCCATTTGCGCCCTCATGCTTGTTGGTTCGACATGCGCCGAACCCTTGTTATTGTTGCTACAGTATTAGGCCGTGCAGAGCATCACAAGCGACACGCAACACAGATGAATCCATTGCGGAGTAAGTGCCTGATTCATAAGTCTCCGGGTCGGCCGGAGAGGTCTGCTTCGCGCTGATTTCGCGCCGATTTTGCCACGATGAGCCCAGATCGTGGCTGCAATCACGCCGCATCGGAACCAAACATCCCTCGCCGCCCGATAAACTGCGATTTGCGCAACAGGTTCCCGGCGCCCGATCCTGTCATGTGACGCCGTGCATCAGTTTCTTCAGCGGGATTGCCACGATGAGCAAGAGCGCGCCGATACCGACCGAGGCCCAGCCAATCGTGGTGAACACGCCGACATACGTATCGAGGCTGACCTTCAGGTTGGTGACCTGACCGCCGACCGTTTCGACGCTGGCGACCTGTGCGACCATGCCGGCCACATATTGCGCCACGGCAATCGACAGGAACCACACGCCCATCATCATGCCGACAATGCGGGCCATCGACAGTTTGGTGATCATCGACAGGCCTACAGGCGAAATGCACAACTCGGCCATCGAGTGGATCAGATAGAGCCCGGCCAGCCAGACCAGCCCGACCTTGAACTGTGCATCGGCAAATTGTGCGCCCCACACTAGCAGCAGGAAGCCGCCGCCCACGCCCATCAGCGCGATGGCGAATTTGACCGGGATCGAAGGTTCCACCCCGCGCCGCGCCATCGCGTTCCACATGACGCTGAACAGCGGGGCAAGCGTGACGATGAACAGCGCGTTGAAGATCTGCGTCTGGCCTGCGGGCATGACATAGACCGGATCATTGCCAAAGCCGAGGGAGCGGGCATAGACCATGCCGACAAACCCGGCGACCATGACCAGGCCAAAGGCCATGGCCATTTTGCGTTTGCTTTCGGGCGCTTCGCCATTTCCGAAGAACCATGTGAGCGCCCAGCCCAGTCCGCCCAGCAGCAGGGCAAAGAAGATGTAATAGCTGGCCGGTGTTGCCCGGAACATCGCAAAGAGCGGGCGCGTCCAGCCCACTTCGAGCACGGTGTTGCGCTCGGCAAAGAGGGTGAGCGAGGAGCCGGCCTGCTCGAACAGGGTCCAGAACACGGTGTTGAACACGATCAGCACCATGGCAGCCAGCATCATCTGGAATTCCTGCCTGCTGCCCGCCGACAGCGCCCAGATCAGGATGGCAGGCACGGCGATCAGGAACGTGCCGAACATCATCTTGCCCATGATCGGCAGGCCCAGAACATAGCCGACCAGACCTTCGCCTGCCTCTGGCGGGACATAGGCCATCAGGTTGATGAACAGGAAAAAGAACAGCGGCACACAGACCAGCGCCACGCCATAGATCAGCCAGTCCTTGCGCGGATCGGCCCCGGCGGGACGTTCGCCATAGCCATCAAGCCGCCCGCCATCGAACTGGAACAGCAGCCACGAAAAGGTCATGCCCAATGCAGCAAGGCCAAAGCCTGCCCACCAGCCCACCGCCTCGGCCAGGATCGGACAGAAGAATTGCGAGATCAGTGAGCCGAGGTTGATACCCATGTAGAAAATGGTGAAGCCTGAATCGCGGCGGCGATCGCCATCGGCATAGAGCGTGCCGACGATGGTGGAGATGTTCGGTTTGAAAAAGCCATTGCCCACGGTGACGAGCGAGAGGCCGATCAGCAGGATGCCGATGTGAAACGGGGAGCGTTCGCCATCGGACTGGAAGCCGCCGGGGGCAACGCGCTTTGCCTCGGTGCCGTCAGCCGTTTTGAGCGACACGGATTTGTCGTCATTGCCGACGATTTCGAGGCGCTGGCCCGCCATTTCGAGCGAGCGGATTTCTGATCCGGCGACTTCGGTGATCGTCACGTCATAACGCTGGCCTTCGATCACGGCATAAGGCTTGGCCGCATCGCCGCCGAAGCAGAGCATGAAATAGCCGATGGCCATCATGATCGCGCCGAACTTTACCGAACGTTTGGAGCCAAGATAGCGGTCGGCCAGCAATCCGCCGATCAGCGGGGTGAGATAGACGAGCGCGGTGAAACCGCCGTAGATGCCGGTGCTAGTACTGTCATTGAACAGGAAATGCTTGGCGAGATAGAGCGTCAGGATCGCCCGCATGCCGTAATAGCCAAAACGCTCCCACATTTCGGTGGTGAACAGGCGTTTGAGCTGGGCCGGGTGGCCAAACCATTCGCCAGCAGCGGAAGCGGGGCCAGAGGTTGGGCCAGAGGAGGTATTCACGGATTCCTGAGCCATGCGGGCGCGCGTTCTCGCTGTTGTTGCATCAGTCTTGGCAGTGCCGCGCCCCATGGGCGCAGCAAAGCGAGGGGCACTAGTGCCACGAACGTGAAAGGCAAGAAACTATTTTCATTCGCAACCAGTGTGCCGCTCATGCGCGATGGTGCAGGTCGCGGGGTCTCTCGGGCGTTGTGCGTTTCGCTGTATTATGGCACTGCATCACCATGAGCGCCAACCGCCCGGTCTATCTGCGTCTGCGTGACGAAATCTGCGCGGCGATCCTTGATGGGGTCTATCCCGAAGGCGCGATGCTGCCATCGGTGCGCGCTTATGCGGCAAGCCAAGGGGCCAATCCCTTGACGGTGGCGAAGGCCTATCAGCAGTTTCAGGATGAAGGGCTGGTTACCGTGCAGCGCGGCATCGGAATGTTCGTGGCGCCCGGTGCACAAGCGGCCTTGCGCACCCGCGAGCGTGCGGCTTTTTTGCGCGAGGAATGGCCCGATATTGCGCTGCGGATGCGGCGTCTTGGCCTGACGCTGGCTGATCTTGCTGAAAATGCCTGAACTGGTCCATTTTTGAGCACAATCGACGCTATCAACCGATTGTAATGATCCCTGCAGCGTGGCAGGACTGTGAAACGCGCCTGTGACGGGGGTCTTGGGCGCGGGGATCGATACAATTTTGGGGGGCATTCCACAGGAATGCCAGGCGGAGGGATAAGCATGATACGATCAGAGCTGCTCCAGGCACTCGCAAAAGAGAGCCCGGGGATGCGCAGCGAAGAAATCGAGCGGGTGGTGGACGTGTTTTTCGATGAAATCGGAAAGCGTCTGGCCGAAGGCGGCCGGGTTGAACTGCGCGGCTTTGGCGCGTTTTCAACCCGCGAACGTGATCCGCGCAAGGGCCGCAATCCGCGCACCGGGGAAACCGTCGAAGTGCCGGGCAAGCGCGTGCCCTATTTCAAGGCCGGCAAGGAAATGCGCCAGCGCCTGAACGCGGACTGACACAGACGCTTTAGACACTGCCATCGCTGACACCGATGGCATAGCGCAAAATCGCAAGGGACGCGGCAACCGAGCGTTGCAGCGTCCCTTGTGCTGTGGCAGGCGCTTTTGCGGCAAGCGGACGTGGCGGAATGGTAGACGCCGGGGACTTAAAATCCCCTGATCCTTGATCGTGCGGGTTCGAGTCCCGCCGTCCGCACCAATCATATTGCGTTTCTGCGACAGTCACTCGGCGGATGTCGCCAAACCGTCTTCGTACCGTCGCAAAACGGTCAGCAACGATCCCTAGACGGCGACGCAAAGCAAAGCGTTTCCATGAGGGATTTCACAATGACCAAGCTTTCAACGCGCACACAGCGCGCGATTTTGCTGTGCGGCGCTGCCTTGTGCCTTGCCACGCCCGCCTTTGCAGCTGATGAACAATCGGTTCCGGCAGTGGCCGACGACATGGCGAACGAGCAGACGCGCACCGCGCGCGAAATCGTGGTTCAGGGCTCCATCGGTTTTCGCAACCACAGCGATGAAGCCGAACCCAAGCTGGTCTATGATGAAGAATATTTCCGCCGCTTTGAACCGCTAACCGCAGGCGATGCGCTGAAGCGCGTTCCTTCGGTCACGTTCCTTTCGGACGTGCTGGAATCGGATGGCGCGCGTTTGCGTGGGCTTGATCCGGGTTATACGCAGATCCTGATCAACGGCGATCGCATTCCCGGCTCGAACGTTGACCGTTCGTTCTTCCTTGATCGCATCCCGGCCGAACTGGTGAAGCAGGTCGAAATCGTCCGCTCCAACTCTGCGCGCCGCACCGGCGATGCGGTGGCGGGCACGCTCAACATCGTGCTGCGCGATGCGCTGAGCATGGATGGCGGATATCTGCGTGGTGGCGCGCTGATTTTTGACGATGGCGAGATCAAGCCATCGGGTGGCCTGTATTATGGCGGCAAGTTTGGCCCTGGGCGTTTGCTGGCAGGGATCAACGTGCAAGGGCGGTACAACCCCAAGAAGAAGAGCAGCCGCCGCTTTGGCGATTCGCCGGAAAACAATCCCAACTTTGCCACCGAAGATTTCGACAACCGCGAAGACCAGACCGATGTGCGCGATGGCACCGACTATGCCGGTAACCTGAGCTGGGCCTATGACGATGGCGAAAACAAGTTCGAGATCGCGGGCAATTATGTGCGCACCGACCGCGATCAGATCGAACGGTCGTTCGAGTACAACAACGAAACGGCCATTTCGGGACCGATCAACATCAACACCAGCGGCAACCTGCTGACCGACAACTACAATCCGCTTTTCATCAAGCAGGAAAGCTGGGCCGCAACGGCAAAGTATGTGAAGGATTGGGACTTCGGCAAGACCTCGGTGCGGATCGGCTTTGCCCGGTTTGACAACGAGGAAGAAGAATTCGAGCACGAGATCGACTTCAACCGTAGCACGCCGCGCTACACCGGTGATCAGCTGCAAACGCGGATCCGGGACGATGAAATGTCGGCGCAGCTTGAGCAGACGTTCAAGTTCTCGGAAGGAATGTCCATTGCCGTTGGCGGTTTCCTGCAGAACAAGGACCGCGACACCAACATTTCTGAGGCACCGCGCAACCGCTTCAACGTTTCGCGCACGACGCTGACACGCTACAGCCAGTTCAGCAATGCGCCGCAAGAATATGCGATTGCGTTTGGTGCCGTCGCCCCCATCAACGGCGGCCTCAACACGATCGAGGAAGATCGGCGCGACGTTTATGCGCTGGTCGAAGGTTCGAACGGACCGATCAAGTTCGAAGCGGGGGTGCGCTGGGAAAACACCACTGTCCGCATCAACGATCAGACTGTGGCAGCCGCCTTGGCGCAGACCAACACGAAATTTAATTTCCTGTTGCCGTCGGCCTCGGTCAAAGTCCAGCTTGGCGATGGCCGCTTGACTGCTTCGGCTGCGCGCACCGTGCGCCGTCCGCGCTTTGACTATATCTCGCCAGCGCTGCTGGAAGCCGAAGTCGGTGACAACGACCTGCAGGGCAACCCCAATCTGCGCCCGGAAACGGCATGGGGCGGTGACCTTGGCTATGAACACCGGCTTGGTCGCACCGGCGTGGTCGGCGTGAACGTATTCTACCGCAAGATTCAGAATCTGGTTGAGCTGACCAACACCGGTCTTGAAGGTTCGGAAAGCGATCCGCCCGAAACGCTGGCCTTCATTTACCAGCCGCGCAATGTGGGCGACGGTAATGTGTGGGGTGTCGAATTTGACCTTTCGGCAGACCTGAACGTGATCGGCCTGCCCAATACCGGCGTATTCGGAAACCTTTCGCTGATCGACAGTTCGGTGCGCGATGAGTTCGGCAGCCGCCGCTTCAACGGCCAGTCGAAGTTTGTCTACAACTTCGGCGTGATCCAGAACCTGCCTGAAGCGGGTGCCTCGTTCGGTGCGACCTACCGCAAGCAGGGTTCGGCCTTTGACCGCACCGTGGGCGAGGAAGTGACCACGACTTATGGGGCCGATCTCGAAATCTTTGTCGAGAAGCGCTTTGGCAAGAGCTTCACGATCCGTGCGGTGGGCTCGAACCTGCTCAATTCCAGCAAGGATGAAGTGTTCAACAAGTTTGCCGCCGGTGATGACCGGTCCACTTCCGGCAACCAGATCGCGCGCAATTTTGACGAATACGAGCTGGAATCCGAAGAAGCCGGGCCAGTGTTTCAGATCGTTGCGCGGTATGCCTTCTGATGGAACGGACTTCTGCTGTTAAGTCAGGGCCGGGGGCATTGCTCCCGGCTTTGGCCGTTTCGCTTTGCGCTGGCCTGTTGGCTGGTTGTGCGGGGATGCAGGCTGCGCCGCGCCCTTTCTATCCGGCGACCGATATTCAAGCCACGGGCGAGACTGCGCCGGTGGGCACTGGAAATAAGGCCGATGCGGCTGATGATCCGGCGATCTGGCGCAATGCGGCCAATCCGGCGGCCAGCTTGATACTGGGGACGGACAAGAAGGCCGGGCTCTATGTCTATGGGCTGGACGGCAAGGTGCGCGATTTTGTGGCGGCGGGGCTGCTGAACAATGTGGACCTGCGCGAAGTTTTGCCGGGGCGCATTGTGGTGGGCGCGAGCGACCGCACCGATGGCGCAGTGCCCAAGATTGCGCTGTTCATGCTGGATGGCACCACGGCCAAGCTGACGGCCCTTGGTGCGCAACCCTTTATGCCTGCTGGGCGGGCGCCGGTGGAGGCTTATGGCTTTTGCATGGGCAAGGCCATGGCCGCAGGCGAACTGGCGCGCGCTTATGTGGTGCTGAAAGACGGGGAAGTGGCCGAAAGCCGCCTGATCGAGGCAGGCGGGGCGATCCGCGCGGAATATCTGCGGTCGGTAAAGTTTGCGACGCAATCGGAAGGCTGCGTGGTGGATGATCGCACGGGCACGCTGTTTGTGGCCGAAGAAGACATCGGCATCTGGAAGGTCGATCTGAAGGCGGCAGCGCTGACCGCGCAGGCTTTTGCCATGGTCGGGCCGGATGCAGGGCTGGTGGATGATGTGGAAGGGCTGGCGCTGGCCCCGCAAGGCACCGATGGCGGTCATCTTGTAGCCTCCAGCCAGGGCGACAATGCCTATGTCCTGTTCGATCTGGCCACAGCCCGGCCGAAGGGCCGTTTCCGGATTGCAGCGGGCAAGTTTGGCGCGACCAGCGACACCGATGGGATCGAATTGGCGCTGGGCGATTTTGGCCCGGCCTTTCCCGGCGGCCTGTTTGTGGCGCAGGATGGCGACAATGCGCCTGCCGCACAGAACTTCAAGTTGCTTGGCTGGGACCAAGTTATCCAATCAATTCAGCAATAAACTACGTTAAAAATGCATCGAATGTGCGCTGAGTAACTTCACGGTAGGACTTTGTGCGGTAGTTTGACCGCATCCGGGGCTTGCGCGAGTCCCCGGATGTGGGGACCCATGCGCAAGGGGACGGGGCTTGGCCCAGCCGGACGATGACATGCCTGACGCCCTGAGAACCGGCGAGACTTCGGCCTCCGGCGCAAATGCCGGTGCCGATCAGCGCACTGCGCCGCGCTTCATGCTGATGATTCGCGCGGCAAAGCTGATCGTCGATGATACCCGTGAATTCTTGTGCGTGATCCGCGATGCGTCCTCTTCGGGCCTGAAAATCCGGCTGTTCCATCCGCTGCCGCCGCACCAAAGCCTGGCCGTGGAATTGAGCAACGGTGATCGCTATCCTCTGGAACACGTGTGGAGCGACGGCGAATTTGGCGGTTTCCGCTTTGGCAACGAGGTGGATATCGAGCGGCTGCTGGATGAAACCCACGGCGCCTTTCCCAAGCGGCAGGTGCGGCTGCGCATCCAGCTTGACGCGCTGCTGCATTCGGGCGGGGAAGCGGTGCGCATCGCTTTTCACGACATTTCACAGCAGGGTGCCTGCGTGGAATGCGACAAGTGGCTGATGATGAACGAACTGGTGCGGCTGGAGACCAATGTCCTGCCGCCGATCTATGCCAAAGTGCGCTGGCGCAGCCACCCGCGCTATGGCCTGCTGTTTGAGCAGACCTTCAAGCTGGACGAGCTGGCCCGCATCGCAGGGCCGCTGCAGATCGGTGACCCGGCGCATGATGCTGGCGATCCTGCGGACCGGTTCCGCCGCTCTTGATCCAATGAAAACCGCTTGCGTGCCGGGGTGCGATTTTCGCGAAACCCGCACTTAGCGTTAACCATCCCTTATCCATTTTCCTTCACTTCTGACGTGGCGAAAAACGCTGCAGACGGGGGTTTTGATGGTTAACGGCACGATTCGGGCGGGCGGTGAAGCTGCCACGCCAAAGAGCCGCAAAGTGGACGTTGCGATCATCGGTGCAGGGCCTGCCGGCCTGACCGCCGGATATCTGCTGACCAAGCGCGGTTTTACGGTGGCAATTATCGAGCGCGACGCGACTTATGTCGGCGGGATCAGCCGCACGGTGGAGCACGAAGGCTACCGCTTTGACATCGGCGGGCACCGCTTCTTTTCCAAATCGCAGCAGGTGGTGGATCTGTGGAACGAGATCCTGCCCGACGATTTCATTCAGCGCCCGCGCATGAGCCGCATCTATTACGAGGGCAAGTTCTACTCCTATCCGCTGCGCGCATTCGAAGCGCTGTGGAATTTGGGGATCGTGCGCTCGACGCTGTGCATGGCAAGCTTTGCCAAGGCCAAGGCGTTTCCCAACCGCAATGTGAAAAGCTTTGAGGACTGGACGATCAACCAGTTTGGCAGCAAGCTCTATTCGATCTTCTTCAAGACCTATACCGAGAAGGTATGGGGCATGCCGTGCGATGAAATGAGCGCCGACTGGGCGGCGCAGCGCATCAAGGGCCTGTCGCTGTGGGGTGCCGTCACCGATGGGCTCAAGCGCAGTCTGGGACTGAACAAGCGCCCGAACGACGGGATGCAGACCAAGACGCTGCTCGAAACCTTCCGCTATCCGCGGCTTGGGCCGGGCATGATGTGGGATGCCGCGCGCGACAAGATCGTGGCCACCGGCAAGGGCGAAGTGCTGATGGCGCACGCCTTGCGGCAGCTGGCCGCCGATGGGCAGGGCGGCTGGCGCATGGCCGCCACCGGGCCTGAGGGCGATGTGGTGATCGAAGCGGCCCATGCGATCAGCTCTGCGCCGATGCGCGAACTGGCCGCGCGCCTCCATCCGCTGCCGCAGACCACGCTGGAAGCAAGCCGCCTGCGCTATCGCGATTTCCTGACCGTGGCATTGAAGATCCGGTCGGAGGAGCTGTTCCCCGACAACTGGATCTACATCCACGACAGCAAGGTGAAAGTCGGCCGCATCCAGAACTTCCGTTCATGGTCGCCCGAGATGGTGCCCGATGACAGCGTGGCCTGTGTGGGGCTGGAATACTTCTGCTTTGAAGGCGACGATCTGTGGGATTCATCGGACGATGACCTGATCGCGCTGGCGACGAAGGAAATGGCGATCCTTGGCCTCGTCACCCCGGACAAGGTGATCGGCGGCGTGGTGGTGCGTCAGGAAAAGGCCTATCCTGTCTATGACGACGAATATGCCGCCAACGTGGCCGCGATGCGCACCGAACTGGAAGCGGCGCACCCGACGCTGCATCTGGTGGGCCGCAACGGCATGCACCGCTACAACAATCAGGATCATGCGATGATGACCGCGATGTTGACGGTGGAGAACATTGCCGCAGGCGCGCGCATCTATGACACCTGGTGCGTGAACGAGGACGCCGAGTATCACGAAGCGGGCGACGAGGGCGCTGAACAGGCGATCCCGGCGCGCGTGGCGCTGAGCGAGGATCAGGCGGCGGCGCTGGCTTCGGTGCGCGACGTGCCCGAAAGGATTGCGGGCAACCGCAAGGCGGCTTGACCATGAACGGGGCCGCAACGGCAGGAGCGATTGTGCAGCGCATCTTCAACCTGCAACTGGTGCGTTATCTGCTGGCCAGCGTTGGTGCGCTGGCCGTGGATACCGGGGTGTTCCTGATGCTGCTGATGGCAGCCGCATCGCCCATTGCGGCCTCGATTGTGGGCTATTGCTGCGGCATCGTGGCGCATTGGCTGCTATCGAGCCGCAAGGTCTTTGCCGCCAGCGTGGCCCGCGACAGCCGGGGCAGAAACCGCCAGAAGGCGCTGTTTCTGGCATCGGCGCTGGTGGGTTTGGTGCTGACAGCCGTGATCGTGGGGACGCTGGACAGGTTGGGCTTCGATGCCCGGTACGCCAAAGTCATCGCCATTGCGGCCAGCTTTGTGGCAACCTGGCTGATGCGTGAGCGTGTCGTCTTCAGATGAGGGCAGCGATGTCCCGGATACCCAGCAGCACATCGACGGACACAGCACGCAAGGCCGGGTTCCACGCGCGGATCGTCGGGCTGTGGATCGCCTGCAGCGCGGTGTTGCTCGCCATTGCGGGGCCGATGGCATGGTATCACCTGTTCCCTGACGCCGACGATTCACTGCGCATGGTGCAAGTGCGCGATCTGGTGAACGGCCAGAGCTGGTTTGACTTCCACCAATACCGCATCAATCCCCCCGACGGGGTGCTGATGCATTGGAGCCGGCTGGTGGATCTGCCCCTGGCGGCGACCATCATGCTGTTGCGCCCGCTGCTGGGCGAGGCTGCGGCGGATATGCTGACGGCACTGCTGGTGCCGCTGGTGCTGCTGCTGGGCTGCCTGCTGTTGGTGGGGCGGCTGGGGCGGCGCATGGTGGACCCGGGCACGGGCCTGTTTGCGGTGATCCTGTGTTTTCTGATTCCGCCTGCGATGCTGCAACTGGCCCCGCTGCGGGTGGACCATCACGGCTGGCAAATCCTGCTGAGCCTGCTGGCCCTGAGCGCGATGTTTGCGCCAAAGAGTTGGTCGGGCGGAGCTACCGCCGGGACCGCATTGGCCGCATCGCTTTCGATTTCGCTGGAGACACTGCCGCTGGCCGCGGTCTTTGGCGCGACCTGTGCGCTGCGGCTGGTGCGGGGGGAGCAGGGCTGGCTTGGAGGCTATGCGGCGGGGCTTGGGGCAAGCAGCCTCGCGCTATTCCTTGCCACACGAGGCCTTGGCGATCTGGCCAGCCATTGTGACAGCATTTCGCCGGGCTATCTGGCGGCTCTGACGAGTTGCGCGACCGGAGGGCTGCTGGCCGAAGGGGTGCTGCGCTATGGCGGGAAGGCCGGAAGGCCGCTGGCCATTGGTGTGCTCGGTTTGGCGGGCGGCGGTGCTGTGCTCGCGCTGTGGCTGGTGGCGCCTGCCTGTTTGCGCGGCGGAGCATTTGCCGAACTCGATCCGATCGTGCGCACCATGTGGTACGAGCGGGTGCTGGAGGGCCTGCCATTCTGGCGGCACACTTTGGGCAATGCAGCGCTGCTGGTGCTGTTTCCGCTTGTCGGCCTGAGCCTTGCCCTGCGCGCAGCCTACGCCGATTGGCGCGCGGGAGGTGCGTGGCAGCGCTGGTTCGATTATGCGCTGCTGCTGGGCGGGGCTACGGTTACCGGCATGCTGGTGGCGCGCGCATCGGCGACGGCGGGGCTGTTTGCAGCCGTGCCGGTGGCATGGCAGGTGCACCGCTTGTTTTTGCAGTATCGCGCCGAACAGGACGCGCGGCGGCGCGTGCCTATGCTGCTGGTGATGGCGGCATTTGCGTTTCCGGCGCTGCCGTTCCTGATCGTGTCCCCGCTGGTTTCAGCCAAGACGAGCACGGCGGTAAAAGTCTGCCGCTATTGGGATTTCCTGCCCGCTTTCGATGCGATGGCCCCCGGCGTAGTGTTTGCGCCGCTCGACCTTGGCCCGCCATTGCTGGAGGGCACGCACCATGCGGTCGTGGCCACGGGCCACCATCGCGGCAATGCAGCGATGCGTGATGTGATAAGCGCCTTTACCGGGACCGACGACAGTGCGCGGCGCCTGCTGGCGCAGCACCGGGCCGATTGGCTGATGATCTGCCCGCGGGGGAACGAGGAAACGATCTACCGCCGCCATGCTCCCGATGGGTTCATCGCGCACCTTGCCAAGGGCCAAGCGCCTGATTGGCTGGAGCCGGTGTCGATTGCCCCGCAAAGCGGCGTGAAAGTGTGGCGGATCAAGCGGGCTGAGCAGCCATAAGGTTCTGCTGCCCGAGGTTGTGGCACAGGCGCGCGGTGTCTCGACTTCGCTCGACACGAACGGGACTTGTGTTGGATCAGTGTAAACTCATCCGGCTCTAAGAGCCTGATCCGAAAGTCTCCGGGTCGGCCTGACGAGTCTTTTTCGCGCTGATTTCGTCGCGATCTTGCCGCGATGCACCCACATCGTGGCTGCGATCACTCCTCATCAGCACAAAAAATCCCTCGCCAGCCCTCAACCGGCGACTGTCGGATCAGGCTCTAGGGAAGGGGCTGGGCGTGGGCTTACGACAAGTGTGTTTGCCAACGCCATGCGCCAACAAAAAGGCGGCGGTTCCGCAAGGAACCGCCGCCAGTTTTTTGCAGGTTACATTCGGTTTCGAACGCAACAGCGAGATTTAGAAGTTCGCCGAGACGCCCAGACGGACATAACGCGGGGTCTGATAGCCGATCGGCTGACGATAGAACCATTCGCGGATCGAGGCATCGTTGCGATCGCCCAGTTCCTGGAAGTCCAGCGCGCTCTTGAAGTTGAACACGTTGAACACGTCGGCGCGGAAGGTGATACCGCCCGGCAGCGATTCCAGCGGCAGGGTATAGGCCACCGTCAGATCGACGCGCTTGTTCCAGTCGCTCTGGAAGGCGCGGCCACGGCCGACCGGCTGGTTCAGCGTGCCATCGATCACGCCAGCCGAGATCTGCGCGTTGCAGTACCACGAAGCTGCGGTCGAATCCGCACCGCGACCATCGTCGATCGGATAGGTGCCGATGCAACCGAACTTGCGCGGCGATTGCAGCAGGGCGTTGAAGCCCAGCAACCAGCGCTTGGTCGGCTTGAAGCTGCCGAACACCTTGAACGTGTGCGCACGGTGGTTCGGCAGGAAGCCGGTTGCACCATCGGTGTAGCCGGGTTCATCGAAGTCCGACGTGATGCCGGTATCGTCCTGGCTGGTGTCCGACTTCACGCCGCCTTCGTAGTTGCCGAACGAACGCGACCACACATACGAAGCGTTGAGGCCCCAGGTGCCATCAAACGGACGTTCCCAGTTCAGTTCCACCGCCCAGTAATCGCGCTTGGCGCGGGGGATGCCGATGAACGAGGCCGGGATCGTGATGGGCTGCAGGTTGCCGTCTTCATCGGTTACCTGGAAGACCGCATCGCGGCCCGGGTTCATCAGGATGTAGCCGCCGCCATTGACGGTGGGTTCGGTGGTGGCGTTGCAATAGGCCAGCGTCTGCGTGGCGCAGAAGGCCCCGATGATCGATGCATAGGCACCGCCATCGCCATCAAGATCGACGTCTTCCAGCACAGTGCCAAGCTTGCGGTGGATCACGTTGATCCCCACGCGCATCTTGTTGTCGAAGCGATATTCACCACCAACGATGAATTCGTCCATGTACTGTGGCTTGAGGTTTTGCGAAACCAGCGTTTCGGGCGGCGAAACGGTGCCGTCCGAGAAGACCACGCCATCAACCTTGGTGCCCAGAGTCGGGCTGGTCAGGCCGCCGGTGTATGCACCGCCAGCACCCGTTGGCAGGGTGTAGAAATCGCGCAGGAACAGTTCTGCACCACCCAGACGGATGTTGGTGTTGGCAGCAACCGGCAGGTAATACCGGCCATAGAACGCCGAGAGACGGGCCTTCTTCTCACCGGTGGGATCGAAGTTGATGCCGACGCGCGGTGCCCACTGGTTGTCGATCGACACGAAGTTCGTGCCGAGCGAGGTCTTGTTCACGAACTTGTCGTTGCGCAGGCCAAGCGACAGGTTGACGCGATCGGTCACGTCCCAGTCGTCCTGAATGTAGTAGGCGGTGTTGTTCGACTTGAAGTTGCCGCCTGCATTGTAGGTCTGCACGCGCGCATAGTCGGTGTTTGGCGCAATCAGGCCATCGCGCGCACCGTCAGGTCCGGCGCGTTCGAAGATGTAGGCGATGCCGCCCGAATATTCGCCAATGCTGGCTGCGAACAGCTTTTCATAGTCCCAGCCAAAGCGCAGCTTGTGTTCACCCAGCAACGAGAAGTTGAGGTCAACATCGATGCGGAAGTTTTCACGGTCGTCCTGACCGCTGGCGACCAGCGCGTTGGGGTTACCCGCGATCAGCTGGGGCACACCGCTGCGACGGTCGACCACATAGGGATCGGCGTCCTGCGGGCCAGCGTCGGTCTGGTTGAACTTCGAACGGCCATAGAGACCGGACACCGTCAGCCAGTTCGTGAACGAACCGGTATACTTGAAGATGTAGTTTTCACCGCCGCGCGATTCGTTGACCTGGCTGAGGTCGCCGTTGCCAAGGTTGCGGACGAATACACGATCTTCATCGCTGTCGTTGAAGTAGGTCGCTTCAACACGGTGGCCGTCAAACAGGTTCAGGTCCAGCTTACCGCCGTAGAAGGGCGTGTTGGACTTGCGCGTGACACGCTGCGTATTGAAGAAGGCGCCGTCGGGCGAACCATCATCGTTGATGCCCTGCGTCTGCGCGGTATCGCCACGGGTGCTGTAGCGCGGGTTGAAGAAGCCGAAGAAGAACAGACGGTCCTTGATGATCGGACCCGATGCCCAGATGTTGCCTTCGATCCGCTGCTGATAGTCCTGATCGTTGCGTGCCTGATAGGTGTTCGGCACGTCAGAGCGCAGGCTGTTGGGTTCGTAGAAAACGTTGAACCCGCCGTGGAAGGTGTTCGAGCCCGAACGCGTCAGCGCGATGACCGCGCCGCCGGTGTTGCGGCCGAATTCTGCCTGATAGCCGCCGGTCTTGACCTGGATCTGGTCGTAGAACTCGAACGGAACGGTGGTGCCGCCCACGAACGTGCGGAAGTTCGTGACGTTCATGCCGTTGATGTAGAAGATGTTTTCAGCAACCGACGAACCGGCGAGCGAAACGCCGCCAAATGCGCTGTCGCCCGAAGTGGCCTGCGGCGTGAGCAGCTGGATGCCTTCGATGTTACGCGCAACCGGCAGGGTTTCAGCAACCTTCTGCACCGAATAGACCTGACCCGTGGCCGTGCCCGAGAAATCGACACGACGAACCGGTTCGCCGCGCACCACGATTTCGCCAGCGCTGGGCGCTTCGTTGGTGACGGTGAATTCGTAGTTGTTGCCGCCAAGGCTGACAGCCACGCCTTCGGTGCGGGTGGTCGAAAGACCGTTGGCCGACACGGTTACTTCATAAGTGCCGACAGCAAGGCCAACGACCGAGAAGGTGCCGTTGCTGGCGGTGGTGGTGGTGCGGGTAAAGCCGGTGTTGCTGGATTCAACCGTCACGCTGGCGTCGGGAACCGGATTGCCGGCATCATCGACGACGGTGCCCGAAAGCGTGGCAGACGTAACGTTCTGCGCCATGGCAGGCGCGACATAGGCAAGCGATCCAGCAAAGCCAGCGACGACAAGCGCCAGTGGCGCGGCGCTCGCCCGGAGCGCCGAGAAAGTTTTGATGTTCACGTGTTCAGTCCCTCTTATCCTGCTCGCCTGCGCCCCCTGAAATGGCTGGCTGCAAGCACATTCTCATCACGTCTTGTCCAAAGCCGTAAGGTTTTCCCTACCGGCCATTTGGTTACAAACGAGAAAAGATAGAGCTATGTGGCGGAAATAATCCGGTCCTTCAAAACAGGAATGTAAGTAGGCGACTAAATCCCCGATGCATGTCACAATTTTGACACACCCCCTAAAGGACAGGGGGTGGGGGACAGCGATTCCATGGGGTTGCAGGTGGTGCAGGAAAATTACACTGCCGGTCTGACGGGTTTCCGATAATTTCAAATGCTACCGGATTTCAGGAAACAAGCTGCATGATGGCGCAGGCTTTGGTCAAGCTGTGGCAACACTTTGAAATGCCGGTTCCGGCCTGTCAGCGCGCCTACGCCGACAAATTCGTCATCCTTGCGCTGGCTCCAGCAGCAGCAGCGGATCGATCCGGAAATCACGCCATTTGACCGACCAATGCAGGTGCGGGCCGGTGGCACGGCCCGTGCTGCCGATGCGGCCAAGGGGATCGCCGCGGGCCACCCGGTCGCCTTCCTTCACCAGCAAAGCCGAGCTGTGCAGGAACGCGCTGTTAAGGCCCATGCCGTGATCGAGCATCAGCAGGTGGCCTTCGAGGCTGAACGGCTTGTCGGCCGCGGCGAGAATCACCACGCCATCGGCGGGAGCAAGATAGGTGGTGCCTGCGCCGCCTGCGATATCCAGCCCGGAATGGTAGGCGGCGGGTTCGCCCTTGTAGACGCGCTGCGATCCGAAGCGGCCCGAGAAGCGGCCGGGGGCGGGGCGGAGGAAATCCTGCCGCCAGCCTTGCGCGGTGGTTTCCATCGCGCGGGCCGCGCCGATGCGGGCCAGTTCGGCGCGGCGCAGGCGCAGATAGTCCTCGTTCGTGACGCCGCCGGGTTTGCGCGCCACGTTGATATGTTCGATCTGCCATGCGCGCGGCGCGACCACGAGATCGCGCGAGATCGTGCGGCCATCGGCCAGCGTAGCGATCAGGCTGGCGGTGGCTGCAGCGTCCCGGTCAAACGCGGCGATGAAGCTGCCGTCGCTGGCAAAGGGCAGCGGCTTTCCGGCAAAGCTCAGCGCCCTGACCCCGGGGGCGACCTTGCCGCGCAGCCATCCGCCCTGCGTCAAGCGGCTGACAGGTTCGATCATTACGAGGCTTGCAGGCGTAACGGCGCCTGCATCGGTGCCCCATGCAAGGCCTGCCAAGGTTGCTGCTGAACCGCCAAGAAAAGCCCGGCGCTCCATCACGTTACCCTTCAAGGTGGCGCTTGGTGGAGATTTCAGCCGTGGCATAGGCCTCCTGCCGCTTGGCACACCAGTAGCGCAAGGCATCGAGCGGGATCTGCACGCCCGAGACGGCGCACAGCACGTGGTCTCCGCCCGAAAGCTGGCGGAAGGAGCCGGGAAGGTAGTGAAGGCGCGCAAGGCGGCCGGATTGGGACATCAACATGGGGGCAATGTAGCGCGCATGGCGCTTCAGAACAATTCCTGCTGATTGCCAGGCGTCGCAGCGGTGCGCGGTTTGGGCGCTTGACGGGCTGACGGGGGCGCAGCGCCGGTGCTGACATCGAGTTTGCCATCGGCAAATTCGAGACTCAGGACTGGGCGCAGAGCAGCATCCTCGCGGGTGCGGACGACATGGCCGTCGGGTGCCGTGACAAGCACATAGCCACGCTGCAGCGGTGCTTTTGGATCAAGCGAGCGGCGCAGGCGATCTAGCGCTTCCACTTTGCCGCGCGCATGATCAATGCGCTGGAGCAGGACTTCGGGGCGCAAGCGGCGAGCGGCGAGGCGTTCGCCCTCACGCTCCAGCCGCGCGGTGAGCAGGGCGGGGCGCAAGGCTCCGGCGTGGCGGGCGAGCAGGGACCCTGCAATTTCGGTGCGGTGAAGCAGCGCGCGGCGCAGGCGTTCGGCCAGATCGTCCACCCGCTGGGCCTGGCCTTGCAGCAGGGTTTGCGGCTGGGGCAGGCGCTGGCTGCGGGCTTCGAGGCGCTCCTTGGCCTGCGCGAGCTGGCGGGCAAGCGCGCGGCGCTGGCGGGCATTGAGATCGGCGACGAGGGCGGCAAGTTCAGCCTGCACCGGTACGGCGAGTTCGGCTGCGGCGGTGGGGGTGGGGGCGCGCAAGTCTGCGGCGAAATCGCACAGCGTGGTGTCGGTCTCATGGCCCACGGCGCTGATGATCGGGATCGTGCAATCGGCCACGGCGCGGACGACCTCCTCCTCGTTGAAGCACCACAGGTCTTCGATAGAGCCGCCACCGCGCGCGACGATGACGAGGTCCGGGCGGGGGATGGGGCCGCCCTCGGGCAGAGCGGAGAAGCCGCGCACCGCGTTGGCGATCTGCGCGCCCGCGCCCTGGCCCTGCACCAGCACCGGCCAGACGACGACGCGGGTGGGGAAGCGGTCGGACAGGCGGTGCAGGATATCGCGGATCACCGCGCCGGTGGGCGAGGTGACGACACCGATGACGCGGGGTAGGAAGGGCAGGGTTTGCTTGCGGGCAGGATCGAACAGGCCTTCGCCTTCGAGCCGGGCTTTCAGCTTGGCCAAAAGCGCCAGCAACGCGCCTTCGCCCGCGATCTCCATGCGGTCGATCACGATCTGGTAGTTCGAGCGGCCGGGATAGGTGGTGAGCTTGCCGGTGGCGATGACTTCGACGCCGTCTTCGGGGCGGAAGTTCAGGCGCTGCACATTGCCGCGCCACATCACGCCATCCAGCCGCGCATTCTCGTCCTTCAGGCTGGCATAGAGGTGGCCGGAGGCGGCGCGTTTCACGCCCGAAAGCTCTCCGCGCACGCGCACGAAGCCGAAGCGATCCTCGACCGTGCGCTTCAGCAGGGCGGAAATCTCGGAGATGGAGAGGGCCGGAGCGTTGTCGCCCGCCGATTCCCTCGCTAGGAGCCGCCCCGAGCCGTTGTTATCGTCGTCGTCAAAGGGCGCGGAAGGGGAAGCCATGAATATCCTGCTGCTGGGATCGGGTGGGCGCGAACATGCCCTCAGCTGGAAACTGGCGCAATCGCCGTTGGCGGGCAAGCTTTATGCGGCGCCCGGAAACCCCGGCATCGCCGATCATGCGCAGATCGTGGCGCTGGACCTGACCGATCATGCAGCGGTGGTGATGTTTTGCGAGACGCAGCGGATTGGCGTGATCGTGGTCGGCCCGGAAGCGCCGCTGGTGGATGGACTGACGGATTCGCTGCGCGGTGCAGGCTTTTCGGTGTTCGGGCCGAGCCGCGCGGCGGCGCAACTGGAAGGATCGAAGGGCTTTACCAAGGATCTGTGCGCGCGGGCAAATATCCCGACGGCGGGTTATGTGCGGGCCAAATCGCTGGAAGCGGCGCGGGCGGCCTTGGCCGATTTCGGCGCGCCGGTGGTGATCAAGGCCGATGGACTGGCGGCGGGCAAGGGCGTGGTCGTGGCGATGACCATGGCCGATGCGCAAGCGGCGGTGGACGACATGTTCGACGGCGCGTTCGGCTCTGCCGGGGCCGAAGTGGTCATCGAGGAATTCCTGACCGGCGAGGAAGCCAGCTTCTTTGCGCTGACCGACGGCGCAACCATTGTGAGCTTCGGATCGGCGCAGGATCACAAGCGCGTGGGCGATGGCGATACCGGCCCGAACACCGGCGGCATGGGGGCCTATAGCCCTGCGCGGGTGCTGACGCCCGAGCTGGAAGCGCTCGCGATTGCGCAGATCGTGGCACCCACGGTCAAGGCCATGGCCGATGAAGGCATGCCCTATTCAGGCGTGCTCTATGCCGGGCTGATGCTGACCGAGCAGGGGCCAAAGCTGATCGAATACAACGCGCGCTTTGGCGATCCCGAATGCCAGGTGCTGATGATGCGGCTGGAAAGCGATCTGGTGGAGCTGCTGCTCGCCTGTGCCGACAACAAGCTCGCCAGCATTCAGCCCCCGCGCTTTTCAGCAGATGTGGCGATGACGGTGGTGATGGCCGCGCAGGGCTATCCGGGCACGCCGAAGAAGGGCGGGCGGATTGATGGTATTCCGGCGGCTGAGGCGCATGGGGCCAAGGTGTTCCACGCCGGCACCGCGCTTTCGGGTGATGGCGTGCTGAGCGCCAATGGCGGGCGGGTACTGAACGTGACGGCGCGCGGGGCCAGTGTGAAAGCCGCGCGCGATGCGGCTTATGCGGCGGTGGATGCGATCCGTTTTCCTGAAGGCTTCTGCCGCCGGGATATTGGTTGGCGCGAGATTGAGCGGGAAGAGGTGGGCGGCTGAGCCTTTTTTCGTCATTCCCGCGCAGGCGGGAATCCAGTCTGGCGTTGCGTTTGCTGGATTCCCGCCTGCGCGGGAATGACGAATTTGGACAGTGGTTGGAGCGTGTTTGCGGGTTTTCAAATCACCCCTTGCGCCGCCATCTGCGCCAGTTCCGCCTCGCCCAATCCCAGCAGTTCGCCGTAGATTTCGGCGTTGTGCTGGCCGACCTTTGACGGGGCGGGGCGGCGGATGGAGCCGGGGGTGGCGGAAAACTTCGGGAAGCTGGATTGCATTTTCAGCGGGCCGAAGCGTTCGGTCTCGACCTCGATGATCGCCTCGCGCGCCTTGAAGTGCGGATCTTCGAGCATGTCGGGCGCGCGGTAGACGCGGCCTGCGGGGATCGAGTGTTCGATCATCAGCGCATCGACTTGCTCCATCGTCAGGGTGCGGGTCCAAGCGTTGATCAGCGCGTCGAGTTCGTCTTGATTCTCGCCGCGCGCAAGGTGCGTGGCATAGCGCGGGTCTTCGCCCAGTTCGGGACGACCCATCGCCACGGCAAGGCGCCGCCACAGCGAATCCTTGTTCGCGCCGATCATGAATTCGCCGTCCTTGCACGCATAGACGTTGGACGGGGCGATGCCTTTGAGGACCGAGCCGGAGCGTTCACGGATATAGCCGGTGCGGTCATATTCGGGGACCAGCCCTTCCATCACCTGCAGCACCGATTCATAGAGCGCTGCATCGATCACCTGCCCGCGCCCGGTCTGCGCGCGTTCGTGCAGCGCGGCGAGCACACCCATGCAGCCATAGGTGGCGGTCAGCGTATCGCCGATGGAAATGCCCATGCGGGAAGGCGCGCGGTCCGGTTCGCCGACGATATAGCGCCATCCGCCCATCGCCTCGCCAATGCCGCCAAAGCCCGCTCGGTTGGAGTAAGGCCCGGTCTGGCCATAGCCCGACATGCGCGCGATGATCAGGTCGGGCTTTTCCGCGAGCAGCACATCAGGTCCAAGGCCCCACTTTTCCATGGTGCCGGGTTTGAAGTTTTCGATCAGCACATCGGCGTGGGCGATCAGCCGCTTTACCAGTGCCTGACCTTCCGCCACGCGCAAGTTCGCGCTGACCGAGCGCTTGTTGCGCGCGATCACTTCCCATTGCACTTTTTCCGCGCCTTGCCCCCAATCGCGCATCGGATCACCGGTTACGGGCGGTTCCACCTTGATCACATCGGCGCCCATATCGCCCAGCAACTGGCCGCAGAACGGGCCTGCAAGGAGCTGGCCGAGTTCGACCACGCGGATGTTGCGCAGGGCCCCGGGATTGTTGGCATTCATTGTCATTACTCTGCCGCCTCCAGTAGCGGCCATTCGGGCTGAATCGGCGCAGGCAGGCCTGTTTCTGCCTCGCAATTGGCGCGCAGGGTTTCGATGCCGGGGCCGTAGTTGAACAGCGGCAAGTCTCCGCGCGTGGCGCGCAGTTCGGTGCGCAAGGCTTCGGTGGCGGCCTCATCGATAGTGCCAAGCGCATCGGCGACGACGCCATAGGCCTTGGCGCCCTCTGCCGTGACAAGGCCCTGGCGGATTTCGAGGCCCACCAGCGCGGGATCGCGCGCCAGCGCATCGCCCCAGCCACCGCCGCCCCAAGTGATGAAGTGCAGCATGTCGCCTGCTTCAACTTCAAGGTCTTCCACCTTGTTGCCGACGATGGTTTGCGAGCCATCGGGCTTTTCAAGGATCTTGCGCGCGCGGGCGCCCGGCTCACCGCCGTTGACGCCCCATGGCGGCACGAACCAGCGGTCATCGTGAATCGCGATCGTGCCCTTGGACAGGAAGCGGTAGGTCATGCGGATGCCGTTGCCGCCGCGATGCAGGCCTGCGCCGCCCGAATCGGGTTCGCATTCGTAGCGCTCGATCACCATCGGGAAATAGCGTTCGAGGAATTCGTTGGGCACGTTGGTAAAGCCCGGCCAGAGCGAGTGGCCATCGGGGCCATCGCCCATCGGGCGTCCGGGCACGCCGCCAAAGCCGATCTGGAACAGCTGGAACCATTCGGCATTCTTGCCCGCGCGCTCATCATTGCCCGAATAGAACAGGTGCGGGCTCGATGAGAATCCGGCCGCGTTGAGGAATTCCGGGGTCTTTTGCCCCAGCAATCCGCCCAGAATATCAAAAATGCGGCCCAGCGCATGGGTGCGACCCGAGAGCGCGGCAGGGAATTTGGGCTTGAGCAGCGATCCTTCGGGGATGCGCACATCGATCAGATCATAGAACCCGTCGTTGAACAGGATCTGCGGATCGAAGACCATGATCATGTAGATGCCGAAGAACATCTTGAACATGTTTTCGTTCAGCAGGAAATTGATCGAGGCGACCGATTGCGGATCGGTGCCGGTGAAATCGAGCACGACCTTTTCGCCATCGCGCCACATCGTGCATTTGATCTTGTAGGGGCCAAAGCCCATGCCATCATCGCAGATGTAGTCTTCAAAGCTGACCGGCTCTTCGGCAATCGCCATGCCGATCAGCGATTTCATCGCGCGATGGTTGCGCGCCAGCAGCTCTTGCGTGGCCGAGACATAGACATCATCGCCGAACCGCTGCGCCATTTCGATCACGCGGCGCGCGGCGACGCGACATGATGCGATCAGGGCGTTGAGGTCTGCCGCGCACCAATCGGGCTTGCGCGTCTGGTGCATGACCAGGCGGACGAGGTCTTCGTTGTATTCGCCCTTCTTCCAGATCTTGACCGGCGGAATGCGCACGCCTTCTTCGAAGATTGAGTGCGCGTTGATCGGCATCGAGCCGACGACTTTGCCGCCGATATCGGACTGGTGGCCGAACATCGAGGTATAGGCGATCAGGCGTCCGTCCTTGAACACGGGCAGCAGCACCAGCCAATCGTTCGAATGGCTGACCGCGCCGCCGACCGAATAGGGATCCGACAGGAAGATCATGTCGCCATCTTCCAGCGTTCCGGCATAGTTATCGAGGAAGCCGCCGATGAAGCTGCCGAACTGGCCGACGATCATCTTGCCGGTGTGATCGGCGATCAGCGGGAAGGCATCGCCCTGTTCGCGGATGCCCGGCGACATCGCGGTGCGCACCAAGGTTGCGTCCATTTCGATGCGCGCGTTGCGCAGCGCATTCTCGATAATGTCGAGCGTTACCGGATCGATGGGGACGCGGTTGAAGGGGGTTTCGTTGGTCTGAATGATCGTCGCGGGCATCATAATGCTCCATCAATTGCTACCCTGCCGGAGGAGGGAGAAGGTCGTTCACTTCAGGGTGATCAGGATGTTGCCGACGGCGTCGACAGTGCCGGTGCAGCCAGATTCGATCAGCGTGGTCGAATCCATTTCGCAAACGATGGCCGGGCCGGGGATAACATCTCCGGCGCGCAGCTTCGCGCGGTCATAGATCACGGCGGGCTGTTCGCGCCCGTCCATCCACAAGGTGTGATCGCGCATCTTGGCGGCTATGGGATTGCCATCGCCCTGTTCCAGCGGCGCGGCGGGCAGATCGAGTGCGCGGCCCATAGCGACCGCGCGCAGGTTCACGATCTCGTGCGGGGTGTCCATGTTGAAGGTGAACAGGCGTTTGTGCTCGGCATCGAAGCGGGCGAGGATGCCGGCGATGCCATCGCTGGTCAGGACATCGGCGGTGATCGTCAGCGGCACTTCGAAGGCCTGGCCGGCATAGCGCACGTCGACTTCGAAAGCGGTGGTGATCTCGCCTTCGGGAACGCCGTCTGAAATCAGCTCGGCGCGGGTTTGCGCGGCCATTTCATCGAGGATGGCGATCAGGTCTGCCGCCTCGGTCTGCGTGGCGAGGCGGCTGAACGAGCGCGCGGTTTCGGTGCGCATCCGCGTGGTGGCATCGCCCAGCGCGCAGAGCACGCCGGGGCTGACCGGCGAGATGGCGGGCCATGAGCCCATCAGGCGGGCGACGGCGTTAACGTGGAGCGGCCCAGCTCCGCCAAAGCCCATCAGCGCGAAGTCCCGCGGGTCATAGCCTTGCTGGACCGAGATCATGCGCAATGCGCCGAACATGTTCTCGTTCACAATGTCGATGATCCCGCGCGCAGCGGCCATCAGATCGATCCCGAGCGCATCGGCGATGGTCTGCACCGCCTTCTTTGCGCCTTCACGATCCAGATTGAATGTGCCGCCCAGAAGGTTCTCGGGAAGGTAACCCAATACCACGTTGGCATCGGTTACAGTGGGCAGGGTACCGCCTTTTCCATAGGCGACCGGCCCCGGCACTGCTCCTGCGCTTTGCGGCCCGACCCGAAGGGCTCTTGTCAGCTCAGGAACATAAGCGATTGATCCGCCGCCCGCGCCGACGGTCTTGACGTCGAGCGCAGAGGCGCGGACCGAAAGGTGTCCAACTTCGGTGGTGCGCTGGCGGCGCGCTTCGAGGTTTTCGATCAGGGCGACGTCGGTGCTGGTGCCGCCCACGTCAAGCGTCAGGATGTTCTTGATCCCGGCATTGCGGCCGACCCAGATCGCGCCCGTCACACCGCCTGCAGGACCGGACATCAGAATGTTGACCGGATGCTCCTCGGCCTTTTGCGCGCTCATCAAGCCGCCGTCGGAGCGCAGCAGCGAGAGTTTGCCGTTCATTCCGGCATCGGCGAGGCGCGAGCGCAAGTTGGAGACGTACTTGCTGACGATCGGGCGCACCGCCGCGTTCGCCACGGTGGTCAGCGTGCGTTCGTACTCCTGCATTTCGGGCAGGACTTCGTGGCTGAGCGAGACCGGAACGCCGGGGAGGATTTCAGCCGCGAGTTCACCGACCCGCGCCTCATGCGTGCCGTTGGTATAGGCGTTGATCAGGCTGACCGTGATGGCTTCGACATTGTTGGCCTTGAGCAGGCCCAGTTGCGTGCGGATATCGGCATCGTCGATCGGGCGGATTTCGGTGCCCTCGGCGCTCATGCGGCCTCTGATCGTGACGGTATCTTCGAGCGCGGCCAAAGGCTGCGGCTTTGGCCAGACGATCCATCCGGCAAGCCCGCCCGGCACGAAGCTGCGCGCGATCTGCATGACATGGCGGTAGCCCTCGGTGGTGACGAGGCCGACGCGCGCGCCTTTGCCTTCCAGCACGGCATTGGTGGCCACGGTCGTGCCGTGGAGGAAGAATTCCACCGCAGACGGGGTGATCCCGGCCTTTTCGCAGATCGCGGTGACGCCGTTGAGGATGCCTTCCGAACTGTCGTGCGGGGTGGATGGCGTCTTGTGCCGCCAGAATGCGCTGGAGGTCGTATCAAACAGCAGCAGGTCGGTGAAAGTGCCGCCCACGTCCACGCCAAGGCGATAGCCCATGGTCTCAAATCTCCTGAACGGGTTTGGGAAACGGCGGCGCTTTGGCCACCATGGAAGGAAGTTCGCGGTCCATCACGCCGGCCAGCCAGCGGTTGGTTTCAATCAGTGCCTGAAGGTCCATGCCGGTTTCGACGCCGGCGCGGTGCAGCATGTAGACGACGTCCTCGCTCGACACATTGCCTGCGGCTCCCGGCGCAAAGGGGCAGCCGCCAAGGCCGCCCAGCGCAGCGTCAACCACTGTGGCTCCAGCCTCGACCGCGGCCCAGACATTGGCGATGCCGGTGCCGCGCGTGTTGTGGAAGTGGACGCGCACTGGGATCGGGCCGACGGCTGCGACCACGCGGCGGACAAGGCGAGTGACCTGCGCCGGGTCGGCCACGCCGATGGTATCGGCCAGCGCCACTTCGATGGGGTTTGCTTCAGCGAGAGCCGCTGCCATGGCCACCACGCGGTCCTCGCTGACTTCGCCTTCGAACGGACAGCCGAACGCCGCGCCAATGGTGGCCTGCCCCTTGAGGCCCGCGGCCTGCGCCATGGCGATGATGGCTTTGGCTGCGTCCACCGATTCGGCGCTGGTCTGGCCCTGATTGGCCATGGCAAAGCCATCGGTGGAAACGCACACCGCGCCCAATTCGTGCAAAGTGCCGGTGGCAATCGCCCGCTCTGCCCCGCGTCCGTTCATGACAAGGCCGATGTAGCTGACGCCGCCCGTTGCAGGCAGTCCGGCACAAACGTCTTCGGCATCGGCCATCTGCGGCACGCGCTTGGGATTGACGAAGCTCGTCACTTCGATCCGCCGTGCCCCTGCGGCGATGCTGCGCCGAATCAGGTCCAGCTTGTCGGCCGTGGCGACAAGCGTCTTTTCGTTCTGGAGCCCGTCACGCGGGCCGACCTCGACGAAAGTGATCGCCCGCGCGGTCATACCGCTGAAATCCTTGCAAGGCGGGGCAGGGTGGGAATCTGTTCTCTCCGTATCACTTCGTATTCAATCTTACTGTGAGGCCAATGGGAATCACCCGAAAACCTGCCCGTAGGTGCAGGATTCTAAGGCGCTTGACCATTGCACTTTGTATACAATAAGCTGCCCTTGTCACAAGCGTGCGTCAAGAGGGGGGTGAAAGCCCGAGCGCAGGCAAGAACAAAATCAGGTCGTGATCGAACGAGCGACGTCGAACCATCAGGGAGGTTTGAGAATGCGTGCCACCCGTTTTCTGTTGAATACCGCTGCAATCGGGCTGTTTGCGGCTGCCACGCCATCGCTTGCGCAAGAAGCGCCGCAGGATGAAGCCGTAACCGAAGAGGGAGACGGCATCATCGTGACCGCCCGCCGCCAGAATGAGCGGCTGCAGGATGTGCCTGCTTCGGTTTCGGTGCTGACGGCCAGCGCGCTGCAAAACACGGGCGCGGTCAAGGCTGAGGACTTTACCCAGCTCACCCCCGGCGTCACCATCGTCACCGGCACGGCTGAGGCGGGCGATACGCAGATCAACATTCGCGGGATCAATGGCGCGCGCGATGCCGAAAGCTCGGTCGCGCTGGTCGTGGACGGCATTCTGAAGACCAACACCGCGCAGCTGAACCAGCCGCAAGGCACGCTGACGCAGGTCGAAATCCTCAAAGGCCCGCAAGGCGCGCTCTATGGCCGCAACGCTGCGGCTGGCGCGATCGTGCTGCAGACCATGAAGCCGACCGAGACGCTGACCGGGGGCCTGCGCGCCTCTTATGCCAACGAGGCGACTTATGAAGCGACCGGGCATATCGCCGGGCCGCTGGGCGACAATGCCGGGTTCGTGCTTTCGGGCTATTACTTCACCACCGACGGCTGGTGGCGCAACACGTTCCTGAACAATTCCAAGACCGTGGATGACAAGGAAAACTGGGCTGTCGATGGCCGGTTCATGCTGGGCCAGGGCACGGCCACGCAGATCGATGTCAAGGCGCGCTATGCCGAGTTTTCGGGCGCATCGCTGCCGTTCAATGCCGCGTTCCACCTGCCGAACTTTGGCGGCGCGTTCTATGAAGACGTGAACAGGCACCCGTTCAACTTCTACAACAACATCCGCGCCACCAATGACCAGAAGAGCATCGATGCTTCGATCAAGCTGGATCACGAATTTGGCAATGGCATGAAAGTGGCCGCCTGGGCGCTCTATTCCGATACCGATCAAGACCTTGTCGCCGATGGTACGTCAGCAGACTTTGCCCGCTTCATCAGCGCGGCGAACCCCGCTGTGGCAAGTTCGGTAAACAGCTGCTTTGCCAGCACGGCGTCGCTCACCGGCTTCCCGGTCAATCCGCCCGGAGCCATCGGCGCGATCCCGGTGCCGTTCATCTTTGCCCCTGCCAACGGCTCCACCTTCGGCCCCTATAGCCCGACGACATGCGATGGCACGCAGTACCAGTTGCGCCAGCAGGAAGACATCAGCGCCGAAGTGCGCTTGCTGTCGAACACCGATGGCCCGCTCACCTGGCAGCTGGGGGCCTATTACCTGCACATCGACCGCAAGACTGGCGTCAGCCTGGGTGCCGACACCGGCCAAGGCGTGATCAAGCAGCTCTATAACGCGCCCAATTCGGCCAACCCGACCTCGCTGTTGCTGGCCGACGAGTTCAGCACGAATGTCTATGCGGCGTTCGGTGCGGCGGAATGGAAGCCTTCGGAGCAGTTCACGGCAGGGCTTGCGCTGCGCTATGACATCGAGGACCGCGCGGCCAGCTCGCTCGTACCCAATGTGCTGGACCCGTTCACCGGTGGGCCGATCAACCCCGGCCTCGCCTTCGGTCCGTTCGTGCCCAAGAACGCCACGTTCAAGCAGCTTCAGCCCAAGGTCACGCTCAGCTTCCGGCCCACACCCGATCTGAACATCTATGCCAACTGGGGCATCGGCTTCAAATCGGGCGGCTTCAACAACCAGGGCTCGTCCGCGGTGGTCAATGCCAGCTTTAACGATGGTGTGACGCCGGGTACGATCGATGCCAATGTGACGATCAATGACCTGTACCGCAAGGAACGGTCGAGCGCGTTCGAAGCGGGCATCAAGGGTGAGCTGTGGGACGGGCGGATCACGTTTGATCTGGCCGGGTACTACACCCGCGTGACCGACTTGCAGTTCTTCGAATTCTTCGTCGGCAGCTTTGGCCTGCTGCGCGTGGTGTCGAATATCGATCAGGTCGACATCAAGGGTGCCGAAGTGAACGTGACCGGCAAGATCGTCGATGGGTGGAAGGTCTTCGGCTCGTTCAACGTGACCGACAGCGAGATCAAGAAGAACTCCTCGCGCCCCTACACTGTGGGCAACAAATCGCCCTATACTGCCGATTGGACGATCAATCTGGGGTCGGAAATCACCGCACCGCTGAGCGACAGTGCCAAGCTGCTGTTCCGCGCAGACTATCGCATCACCGGGCCAACGTGGTTCCATTCGGTGCAGGATCAGGAGCGTCCGACGATCTTCTCGGCCCTGCTGCCGATCTCGGCGCTGGCGGCTCCCGGCTTTGTTGGCAATGCCCGTTATGACGTGGCGCAGCGCGACGCCTTTGGCGTGCTGAACTTGCGCGCGGGGATCAATCTGGAGCGCTATCGCATTGCCGTATTTGCAGAAAACCTGCTGGACCGGCGCTATATCTCCGAGGCGATTCCGGCCATTGAGTTTGGCGGATCGTTCATCACACCGGGCGCACGCCGCCTGATCGGGGTTGAAGTGGGCGCTACGTTCTGATGATAGGGCGGGGAGCGGGCATGCGTTCGCTCCCCTTCTGAGCCATCCCCACAAGCGCCTGCTGTTTCCGGGCGAGGAGTCATCGTGTCCAAAGCCTCGCAGGAAGCCTATCGCATGATCCGCGCAGGGATCCTTTCGGGGCATTTCCCGGCGGGACAGTTCGTGCCCGAAGATGAATTCGCCGCGTTCTGCGGCCTGTCACGCACCCCGGTGCGCGAGGCGATTGCCGAGCTCGTAGCAGAATTGCTGCTCCAGCGTTCGGGCACCAATAGGGTGTTCGTGCCGGTCTGGTCCGACGAGGACGAGGAGGAGCTGTTCACGCTGCGCGCGATTCTGGAAAGCCACTGCGCGGCGCGGGCGGCCCGGCTGATCACGGACGATCAGATTGCCGAATTGCGCCGCCACTGCGATTTTATCGACAAGGCGATTGCGCAGGCAGATGCCCCTGATGTTTCAGGCTTTGTTGAAGGAAACCGCCATTTCCACGCGGTGGTCCTGGCCGCTGCGCAATCAGAGCGGCTGGCGCAACTGATGAAGTTTGTCGTCAGCCAGATCGTGGTCCATCGCACGGCCGAGCAATATTCGCGCGAAGACATGGAACAGAGCCAGCGCGATCATCGCGATCTGGTCAGCGCTTTTGAAATGCGCGACGAAGACTGGGCAAAGGCGCTGGCCAACACGCATATCCGGCGGGCGGCCAGTGTCTATCGGGCGATGCGTCTATCAGGCGATGCAGGGTAATGATTAGCCGGTGAGGACCGGCGGTGCCTTGAGGCGATAATCCTCGACCGGCACGCCGCCGATGATGTGTTCCTGCAAGATGCGTTCGAGCACCGGCGGGGTGCAGGAATGGTACCAGACATTGTCGGGATAGACGACCGCGACCGGGCCGACGAGGCAGACGCGCAGGCAGCCCACCTTGTTGCGCAAGATGCCCTGCGCGCCGCCCAGTTTCAGTTCGCCCATGCGCTTTTTCAGATAGTTCCACGCCTGATCGCCCACTTCACGCGGGGCGCACTTGTCCTTGTCAGGCCCGGCGCAGAGCAGAATGTGCCGCTGCGGGGCGAAACCGCCCAGCTTTTCGAGGGCGATTTCGGCCTGAAGAATCGCTTCAGGTGTCGCTTCAAGAGAGAGTTCGGTCAAAAATAGTCCTGTGATATCGCAGGGTTAAGCCTACCCGATCAGCCGCGCTTTCCGGCAATCCGGGCAATTTCGGCGGCGACCATCTTTTCCACCATGGCAGGCAGGTGCTTGTCGAGCCATTCGGCCAGCATTGGCCGCAGCAATTCGCGCACCAGCCCTTCGAGCGAGGTTTCGCCGGAGCGCACGATCTGCGGCGCAGCGCCGGGCTGGGCAAGCATCGACAGCGCCGCCAGCGATTCGCGCATCGAAGCAGCGGCGGCATCGGCGATCAGACCGCCGCTTTCGGCCTCGTCTTCGGTGTCATCATGCTCTGCGGTTTCGGTGAGTTCCAGAACCTCGCGCCGGGGGGTGGGCTTGGAATCAAAGCGCGATTCCGAACGCAGGCGAGCCTGCGCTTCAACCTTGCTGTCGCGCGCGATCACGCTTTTGATCGATTCGAGAATTTCCTCGACGGACGGTTCACCGGCCTGACGCATAGCAACTTTAAACTCCCCGACTGCTTCGATTGCGCCGATTCTCTTACGGACGAGCAGCGGGCGCGATTGTCGCATCCTGCGCGGGCGTGTCAACGGTGCGTGTCGATACGGGTGCCGGGTCAGGATCGCGGTCCCAATCCCAGATGCGGCGGCGAACCCGCTCATAATTGACCTGCGGATCATAGAGCGCGCCGCCATCGAGGCCGAGATCATCGGCATCGGCCTTGCCCATGGCCGAGAGCAGGTTGAAGCCCGCGACATAGGCATTGCGGCGTGCGGCGACGAGTTGCACTTGCGCGCGCAGCAGTTCCTGTTCGGCATCGAGAATGTTCAGGATGGTGCGGTTGCCCACGCTGTTTTCCGCGCGCACGCCTTCGAGGCTAAGCGCGGCGGCATCGACCGCGGTCTGGTTCATCGCGATGATTTCATTCGCGGCGCGTAACGATGCCATGGCGGAGCGCACCGTGGCAATGACCTGACGTTCGACGCCGACTTCCTGTTCAAGAGCGGCGGTTTCGCGCGCTTGTGCCTGGCGGGTTTGCGCCGCAGGGCCTCCTCCCTGGAACAGGGGCACCGACACAGTCACACCGGCCTGCGCTGTGGTATTGGCCTGCTGGAGCACTTCGTTGGTGCCAAGGAAGCTGCCCTTGAACTCCTGCCTGCTGCCATTGGCACTTGCCGAAATGGTCGGCTTTTTGGCCGCATCGGCCACTTTCACGTCAAAGGCCGCAGCCTTGCTCCGCTCGCGCGCGGCGAGGAGATCGGGGTTATTCTCAAGCGCGAAAACGACCGCATCATCGGGCGTTTCAGGCAAGCCGGGCAGCGGCGGCGGCGGCGCGAGATCAACCGGCGGCTTTCCCACCACCTGAATATAGCGTTCGCGGCTCGATTGCAGGTTTGCTTCGGCCGTGCGCAGATCGCTGCGGGCCAGAGCGAGGCGGGAATTGGACTGCGCCACATCGGTGCGGGTCACGTCGCCGATATCGAACCTGTCGGTGGTGGCCGAAAGATTGACCGAGAGGACTTCGACATTGTTGCGGTTCAACCCGACGATGGCCGCATCGCGGATAACGTCCATATAGGCCGCGACCACTTCGCTGAACACGCCCGCTTCAGTGCCGCGTAAATCCTCTTGCCCCGCTTCGACGCGGGTCTTTGCGGCGCGGATGGCGTTCTTGACCGACCCACCCGAATAGAGCGGCACCTGCAGGTTCAGGTCGACGCTGGTGGACCAGTCGGTAATCAGGAACGAGTTGGGGTTGGCCCTGAGTGTGCGGTTGTAGCTGCCTTGCCCTGCCAGGCTGGGCAGGGCGCGGGCGCGCGCAATTGGCACGCCTTCATCGGTGGCGCGCTGGTTGGCGCGGGCGGCCTGCAGCGTGGGGTTGGTGTTGTAGGCACTGGTCAGCGCTTCGCGCAGATCATCGGCCAGCGCAGGTGCAGTGCAAAAAGCAATGGCGCTGGCCGCCGATAGCAGGCGCAGCGCGCGGGGAGCTGTCATGAGGCTCAGAAGCTCCACGTCTTTGGGGCGGCAAATTCTGGCAGCACCGCGAAATCGGCCTCGCCCAGCGCGGTGGCAGCGATCTTGCCCAGAACCTTGCGGGCCACGGCCAGCCGGGTCACGCCGCGCTCGGCCATGCCGGTGATCACGCGGCCTTCATCGGTGAGCAGCGCTGCCAGCGATTCGGGCAGGACTTGCGCGGCGCCATCGATCAGGATCAGCGCGTAGGGGCCGCCTTGTACCGCCGCCAGCGTATCGGCGCGCGTGACGCTTCCGGCCAGACGCTCTGCCAGTGCGGCAAGATAGCCGTTGGGCGAGATCACCAGTACGGAATCGCTGGCGGTGGTGCCTGCCGCTTCGAGCATCTGGCCATAGGTAAGCGCAGGCGACAGGAAGCGCCCTTCGCCCAAAGGCACTGCGCGGTCCATATAGGCGACGGCGCGACGGTCAGCGGGCACGAAATCTTCACGCGCAACGGCGGCAAAAGCGGCCAGAATGCCGGGGGAATTGACGCCGCTGACGCGAAGCTGGCTATCGATCATTGCGCGGCGCGCAACTGCCATATCGTCCGATGCTGGTCGATCTTCAACCACGGTCATTGCAACCCTCATGTCCGAAAAGGCACGCTGTTGAAACACTGCGTCCCCTGTGTGGTAACGTGCATGTGCCTGTAGATTATCGACTTGCCGTTTCCAAGGGATTTGCATGTCGATTGTCGACGCGTAAGGGGCGTTGGCAGTTTCTCAGGCTTTGGAGGGAGTTCCGGATGGCCGAAATGGTGACGATCAAGGAAGCGGACCTGATCGAAAGCGTTGCCGATGCGCTGCAGTACATCAGCTATTTCCACCCGATGGATTACATCCGCGCGCTGGGCGAGGCTTACAAGGCCGAGCAAGGCCCGGCGGCCAAGGATGCCATTGCGCAGATCCTGACCAACAGCCGCATGTGCGCCGAAGGGCACCGCCCGATCTGCCAGGACACCGGCATCGTCAACGTCTTCATCGAATGGGGGCAGGACTGCCGCCTCGAATCCGACATGAGCCTGCAGGACGTGGTCGATGAAGGCGTGCGCCGCGCCTATCTGAACCCGGACAACAAGCTGCGCGCCTCGGTGCTGGCCGATCCCGCCTTCACCCGCCGCAACACGCGCGACAACACGCCCTGCGTGCTGCACGTGGAGATGGTCAAGGGCAACACAGTGACGGTCGATGTCGCAGCCAAGGGCGGCGGCAGCGAGAACAAGTCGAAGTTCAAGATGATGAACCCGTCCGAGAACATCGTCGACTGGGTGATCGAGATGCTGCCGCAGATGGGCGCGGGCTGGTGCCCGCCGGGGATGCTCGGCATCGGCATTGGCGGGACGGCGGAACACTGCGTGCTCCTGGCCAAGAAGGCGCTGATGGAGCCGATCGACATGGCCCAGCTGAAAGAGCGCGGGCCTCAGACCGATATCGAGCGCATGCGCATCGAGATTTTCGACAAGGTCAACGCGCTGGGCATCGGCGCGCAAGGGTTGGGCGGGCTTTCCACGATCCTCGACGTGAAGATCATGGATGCGCCGTGCCATGCCGCTGGAAAGCCCGTGGCGATGATCCCGAACTGCGCCGCCACCCGGCATGCGCACTTCACGCTTGATGGATCGGGGCCGACCTATCTGGAGCGCCCGAAGCTGGATGAGTGGCCGCAAGTCCATTGGGCACCCGATAGTGCTGCCAAGCGCGTGAACCTTGATACGCTGACTCAGGAAGAGGTGCAGGGCTGGAAGGCCGGAGACCGCCTGCTGCTGAACGGCAAGATGCTCACCGGCCGCGATGCCGCGCACAAGCGGATCAAGGACATGCTGGAAAAGGGCGAGCAACTGCCCGTCGATTTCAAGGGCCGTGTGATCTATTACGTTGGCCCGGTCGATCCGGTGCGCGAGGAAGTGGTGGGCCCGGCTGGCCCGACCACGGCGACACGTATGGACAGCTTCTCCGACCTGATGCTCGACCTTGGCCTGCTGGCCAGCGTGGGCAAGGCCGAGCGCGGCCCTGCGGCAACGCAATCGATCGCCAACCACAAGAGCGCCTATCTGATGGCGGTGGGCGGCGCGGCCTATCTGGTGGCGCGCGCGATCAAGCAGTCGAAGGTTGTCGGCTTCGAAGACCTTGGCATGGAAGCCATCTACGAATTCACCGTAGAGGACATGCCGGTGACCGTGGCCGTGGATAGCGAGGGCGAGAACGTCCACAAATCCGCGCCTCTGGTGTGGAAGAAGAAAATTGCGGACGAAGGCCTGCTGCCTGCTTAACCTTCTGGCCTAACCTTTCGCTCCGATGAACAGCTTACACCGCCCGACCGCCGTTATGGCGTGTCGGGCGGATCGCGTTTAGGGTTCTGACGATGACAGCCTTGCCCATCGATCCCGGAATCCCGCGCGTACCGGCCCGGCAGGTCATCCTGTCGGCGGCGGCGCTGTGGCTGTGCTATTTCGTGCTGATCACCGTGCGCGGGCTGGTGGTGGAGCTGGGCGATTTTACCGATCTGCTGTGGCGGCGCGGGCTGGTGACCATGGCGGGGATCGTGGTGACGGTGGCCTGCTGGCCGCTGCTGCGCCGCTTTGATGCAAAGCCATTGGTGGTGCGCGGGGCGGCGGCGCTGGTGATCATGCTGCCAGCGGCGCTGGCGCTGGCAGCGGTGAACCAGTGGGCCTTTGCGCCGGTCGAAAAGCGCATGCTGGAAAGGATCACCACGATTGCCGACGACAAGAGCGCGGCCGCATCCGATGAAGACAGGGCGGCCGATGGATCACGCGTGCCATCGGTGAAGATCCGCCGGGACATGGCTGGCAATGTGATGGTCGATTTGCTTGATGAAGGTTTCGAGCTGCCCGTGCCGCCGGTGCCGCCCGAACCCTCTGCCAGTGCCATGCCTCCGCCACCGCCCGAAACACCTGCCGATGCCGCGCGCGAAGCGGCACGGCAGAAGGTTGAGGCTGAAATGCTGGCAGGGGAGCCAGAGCGGCGCGCGGTGATTGCAAAGGCGGCGCGCGATGCGGCCGAAATCGCGCGCGCACGGGCCGAAGCGGAGATTGCCGCAATCGACGCTGAGCTTCGCGAGGCAGCAGAAAAGTCTGGCAAAGTCACCGTCATCCGCCAGTTGGTGGAACAGGAAGGCCTGTGGCGACAGCTGACCGATGTGGCGCTGGGCCGCTATTTCCTGCTGATCGCGTGGGCCGCGCTCTATCTGGCGCTGGGCAATGGCGAACAGTTGCGCGCGGCAGAATATCGTGAGGGCGAATATCGCCGGGCTGCCAAGGCGGCAGAGCTGCGCAGCTTGCGCTATCAGGTGAACCCGCATTTCCTGTTCAATACGTTGAATTCGCTGTCAGCCTTGGTCATGGTCGGGCGCGCTGAGCAGGCCGAGCGAATGATTCAGTCGATCTCGCGGTTCTATCGCCACAGTCTGGCGGGCGACCCCACCACCGACATGCCGCTGGAGGACGAAATCGCGCTGCAGCGGCACTATCTGGACATTGAGGCCGTGCGTTTTCCCGAACGGCTGGTGTGCGAATTTGATGTGCCCGATGATTTGATGAGCGCCTGTGTGCCGGGGATGATCCTGCAGCCGCTGGTGGAAAATTCGATCAAATATGGCGTCTCGGCCACGACGCGCCCGGTCACCATCCGCATTTCCGCGCGGGAGGCGGGCGGGTTCCTGATCCTGACTGTGGCCGATGATGGGCCGGGTGAGGGCGTTGAGAGCGGCAGCACCGGCATCGGGCTGGAGAATGTGAAAAGCCGCCTGATCGCGCGTTTTGGCGATGAGGCGAAAGTGGAAAGCGGACCGCTGCCCGCCGGGGGCTATGCCACGGTGCTGACCATGCCGGTCGTGCGCAATATATGTTGAGGGACCCCGCATGCGGACGCTGATTGTCGATGATGAACCCCTGGCGGTGGAGCGCATGCAGATCCTGTGCGCGCGCATTCCGGCGCTGCAGGTGGTGGGCACGGCCAGCGATGGCGCGGCGGCCTTGCGCCTGATCGCGGCGCTTGAGCCCGATCTGGTCCTGCTCGATATGACCATGCCCGAAGTCGATGGCCTTGGCGTGGCCCGCGCGCTGGCAGGGCAGGCGAATCGCCCCGCCGTGGTCTTCGTGACCGCGCATGATGATTTTGCGGTGGCCGCGTTTGATTGTGATGCGGTGGACTATGTTCTGAAACCGGTGGCGCAAGACCGGCTGGAACGCGCGGTTGAACGTGTGCAGGCGCGCCGCGCCGCGCCCGCAGAGACGCCGCTTACCCCGGAAAAGCCCGCCAGCGAATGGATCGAGGAATTCTGGGTGCCGCACCGTTCGGAACTGATCCGGGTGGCCGCAAGCGATCTGGACCGGATCGATGCCGAGCGCGACTATGTGCGGCTGCATGTTGGCCATTCAGGCGGGCAGGCGCGCAGCTATCTGATGCTCCACACCATCGCCGGGCTTGAGGCGCGGCTTGATCCCGAGCGCTTCATCCGCCTGCACCGCTCCACCATCGTGCGGCGGGACCGCATTGCCGGGCTGAAGCACGATGGGCTGGGCGTGTGGTCAGCCGAATTGGTGGACGGCACGATGCAGCGCATCGGGCGCACCTATCTGGCTCGGGTCAAGGCGATGGCGGGGCGCTGAGCCCAAAACCCACCCCACATCCCGCTCAGCCTGAGCTTGTCGAAGGCCCCTGTTGGGATAGGCTGTGCGGGCATCCTTCGACAGGCTCAGGATGAGCGGGCTTCGACAGGCTCAGGATGAGCGGGCTTCGACAGGCTCAGAATGAGCGGAGTGCGGGGTCTGAAGTGTGACGCTCAAGCCTTGTACAGCGCATCCACCCGCGCGCTGTAGCGTTCGCGGATCTTGTGGCGGCGGATTTTCATGCTTGGCGTCATTTCCTCGTTGTCGATGCTGAAGGCCTCGTCCGCAAAGGCGAACTGGCGGACCTTTTCGATCACCGACAGGTCCTTGTTCACCCGGTCCACCGCCGCGCGGATGGCGTTGCGGAAGGCGGGCAGGTCTTGCAGGGCCTTGAAATCGAACGTCTCACCCTGCGCGCGTGCCCAGGCCAGCGCCCATTCGGGATCGGGCACGATCAGGCCGACGATGTAGGGCCGCTTGTCGCCGCTGACCATCGCCTGCGCGATTTCGGGTTGCAGCGTCAGCATGCCTTCGATCTTCTGCGGAGAGACATTGTCGCCCTTGTCGTTGACGATCATGTCCTTCTTGCGATCGGTGATGACGATGCGGCCCTTCTTGTCGAGATGGCCGATATCGCCAGTATGCAGCCAGCCCGCGTTGGGGCCGTCCTTGGGGATGGCGCGCGCGGTTTCGGCCTCGTTCTGCCAATAGCCGTGCATGACCAGTTCGCCACGCACGAGGATCTCGCCATCCTCGGCGATCTTCACCTCCACGCCTTTCATCGGCGGGCCGACGGTGTTCATGCCGATGCCCACGCGGGGGCGATTGCATGAAATCACCGGCCCGGATTCGGTCTGGCCATAGCCCTGCAGCATGGTCAGCCCCATCGCATCGAAGAACACGCCGACATCGGGATTGAGCGGTGCGCCGCCCGATACCATCGCCTTCATCCGCCCGCCAAAGCGCGCGCGAATCTTGGGCCGCAAGGTGCGTTCAAGGATCAGGTTCATCGGCAGATCGGTGATCCGCCCTTTGCCCGCCGCCTTGCGCCCGCCGATGGTCAGCGCGCGGTCCATCAGGTAGTTGGCCAGCTTGCCCTGCTTTTCCACCTGCTTCATGATGCGCGTGCGCAGCACTTCGAACAGGCGCGGCACCACCACCATCATCGTCGGGCGCACTTCTTCGATGTTAGAGGCGAGCTTTTCCAACCCTTCAGAGTAGTAAATCTGCGCGCCCATGCCGATGGGCAGATATTGCCCGCCGGTGTGCTCATAGGCGTGGGACAGCGGCAGGAATGAGAGGAACACTTCCTCGCCCCAGCCCAGATCCTCGGCCAGAATGTGCGCTGCGCCCTCCACGTTGCACAGGATCGATCCGTGGTGCAGCCGCACCCCGCGCGGGGATCCGCCGGTGCCGCTGGTGTAGATGATGCAGGCCAGGTCCTTGCGGCCCATCGCGGACAGGCGCGCATCCACGGCGCGGCGGGCTGCTGCGCCATCGCCAGTGGTCATCGATTGCCAATCGTGGAAAGACAGCTTGCCCGCCTGCATCTGGCGCAGCGGTTCCATGCCGATCACGTGTTCCACCCCCGGCGCGGCAAGCGCGGCGGGCAGCAGGGATTGCGAAAGTTTGGCGGTGGACACGATCACCGCCCGCGCGCCGGAATTCTCCAGAATGTGCAGATGATCGCGCTCGGTATTGGTGATGTAGGTGGGCACAGTGACGAGCCCGGCGGCCATTATCGCATGATCGGCAATGCACCATTCGGGCCGGTTTTCGGAAACCAGCGCCACCCGGTCACCGGGGTTGAGGCCCAGCTTGCGCAGCGATTCGGCCAGAACGCAGACTTGCCGCGTGGCTTCGGCCCAGCTGATCGGCTGCCAGGTGCCTTGCTTCTTGGCCCAGAGGAACGGACTGTCACCGCGATAGTCCGCTCGGTTCAGGAACATCGCGACAAGATTGGGGAAGCCTGCAAAATCGGAAAGCTGCACGTCTGGTTCCTCGGCCCGATGGCTAGCGGAGCGGCCATTGGCGGGCCGCTCGCATTGTTGCACCGGAACCTAGTGACGCGCCGCCCTTACGGCAACTGGTGTTCCACCGATCAGGGGGCGACAGCCGCCCCTTCGCTGCGCGGATCGGCCGCGCCGCGCCAGACCCATTTGCCGCCCACGCGCACCCGTTCAATCGCGTTGGCCTTGAATCCCGGCGGGCGCGCCGTGACTTGGGCATGGCCAAGCGCCTGCAGGGCCGGGATCATCGCTTCAAGGCTGGTGTCCTTTTCCACCGACACGGCATTGCCCGGCGCAAAGATCACCGGCAGCGCAATCGCTTCGCGCGCTGACAGGTTCCAGTCGAGCACGCCGATGATCGCTTTGGCCACTTGCGCCGGAATGGTCGTGCCGCCAGCTGCACCCACGGCGAGGCGCAAGCTGCCATCCGGGCCATAGATCAGCGTGGGCGACATCGAACTGCGCGGGCGCTTCCCGCCTTCGACGCGGTTTGCAGTCGGCTTGCCATCCTTGTCGGGCACGATGTTGAAATCGGTCAGCTCGTTGTTCAGGTAGTACCCGCCCACCATCAGCCCCGATCCGAACGGTCCTTCGATGGTCGAGGTATAGGTGGCGGCATTGCCCCAGCGGTCCACGCTAACAAAGTGCGTGGTGCCGTGCTCTTCCTGATAGGCTGGCCGCGCAAAGGCCAGTTTGGCCCCGGCAGGCGTGCCGGGCAGGGCGGTGGGCATGGTGGCGCTATCGGAAATCAGCGCGGATCGTGCGGCAAGATAAGCAGGATCGATCAGCCCCGCCACCGGCACCGGCACGAAATCGCTGTCGGCCAGATGCTGTTCGCGGTCGGCATAGGCCAGCCGCTGCGATTCGGCGATCAGGTGCCACGCCACCGGGTTGGTGGGGCCGAGCGCCTTCATGTCGAACCGCTCAAGCTGCTTGAGGATCGCATAGACCGTGGTCGCACCCGAACTGGGCGGGCCCATCCCGCACACGCGGTACTGGCGATACTGCCCGCATACCGCCGGGCGCTTGACCGCCTTGTAAGCCGCAAGATCAGCCGTTGTCAGCGGTGAGGGGTTTTGTGGCGCGGTGCCGACCTTGCTGGCCAGCAGCATCGCATTGTCGCCGGTGTAGAAGCTGTCAGCCCCGCGCGATGCGATGGATTCAAGCGTATCGGCCAGCGCGGGGTTGCGCACCACCGTGCCTACCGGCAGCGGTTCGCCCGCAGCGTCATAGAACAGCGCACGCGCCGCGGGATCGAATGCACCGGTCCGTTTGGCCGCGCCCAGAATGGTGCGCATCCTCGGCGTAATCTCAAACCCGTCGCGCGCCAGCCGGATGGCCGGCTGGAACAGCGTGCGCCAGGCCAGCTTGCCGCGTTCGTTGTGCGCCATCGCGGCCAGCCGCAAGTTGCCGGGCACACCCACACTGCGCCCGCCGATCACCGAGTTTGGCCAGACCAGCGGCTTGCCGTCGACATAGAACCAGTCCGGCGTGGCCGCCTTTGGTGCCGTTTCGCGCCCGTCAATCGTTTCAACCCGTCCAGCGGCATCGCCCAGCACGAGGAACCCGCCGCCGCCGATGCCGGAGCTTTGCGGCTCCACCACGGTCAGCGCCAGCATCGTGGCGATGGCGGCATCGGTGGCGCTGCCGCCCAGCCGGAGCATTTGCACACCGGCCTGCGCCGCGCGCGTATCGGCGGCAGAAACAAGGCCGGGGCCATTAACCGGCACGCCATCGGCCGCCGAGGCGACCGGCGTTGGATCGGGCGCGGAGACCGATGCACTGGGCGGCGGGACACAAGCCGAAGCCAGCAGGACAGCGGTGAGCGAAAGCGCGCGAAGCAGAAGTGAAGCGTTCATGAGCCCGACGCTATTCCTTGCCGACAGCCTCTGCAATGGAAGTCAGGCCCGCTTCGCGCACCTTTTTTTCAAGGCCCGCCACGATCCGCCGGGCAAGGCCGGGGCCTTCGAACACCATCGCGCTGTAAATCTGGATCAGGCTGGCGCCTGCACGGATGCGCGCCCAGGCATCCTCGACCGTGGCAATGCCGCCCACCCCGACCAGCGGAATCGCGCCGCCGCTGGCCTTGCGGAAATCGCGCAGCCGCTGCAGCGCCAGTGCGCGCAGCGGTTCCCCCGAAAGGCCGCCCGTTTCTGCGGCATGGCGCGAGTTGAGCGCGGGGCGGGTGATCGTGGTGTTGGAAATGATCAGCGCGGCCAGCTGCTTTTCCAGCGCGATGCGGCAAATCCCATCAATGTCGGCTGGTTCAAGATCGGGTGCCAGTTTCAGGAAGATCGGCACGGTGATATTGCCGCGCGCTTCGATCACCGCATCCAGCAGCGCCGAAAGCGCGCCTTCATCCTGCAGCGCGCGCAGGCCCGGTGTGTTGGGCGAGGATATGTTGACAGTAAGATACGACGCGAGCGGGGCCATCATCCGCGTCATCTGCGCATAATCGGCAATGCGATCAGGCGAATCCTTGTTTGCGCCGATGTTCACGCCGACCACGCCGGGCAGCCCGAAGTCACCCGTTTCGCGCCGCCGGATCAGCCGGTTGGCCACGGCCTGCGCGCCTTCGTTGTTGAAGCCCATGCGGTTGATCACCGCGCGGTCTTCAACCAGCCGGAACAGGCGCGGCTTGGGATTGCCTTCCTGCGGAAGCGGGGTGACTGTGCCCACCTCAACATGGCCAAAGCCCATGCCCAACATCGCGTCGGGAACTTCGGCGTTCTTGTCAAACCCCGGAGCCATGCCAACCGGGTTGGGAAAAGCGATCCCCGCCACACGCTGCGCGAGGTTGGGCATAGGCGCGCTCGCGCCGCCGGATTGATTGAGGCCAAGTGCCTTGATCGTCAGGCGATGGGCAGGTTCGGCGGGGATGCGAAAGATCAGGGGGCGCAAGATGGAATAGGGCGTCACAGGCAAGCGGTTCCGGTTCTGCGATCGGATAATGGCGATTCGGAGCCAGTCCGGGCCGTGTTTGTTTGCAGTGGCCCCACTCCGTTGCCTATCCTTGCGACGAATATCGCCGTGGGCCAAGTTCGTTTCTGTCGAAAATGACGGCATTTGTAATGGATTGCGCCACATATGTTGCGCGATTGTCACCCAATTTGTCGAATCCATACAATTCACGATTACGGCTTCTGCCTAGGAAGGCGCTGCGACCCGAAGGGCTCGGTGCAGCAGTGCGCTGGGTTCTCCACTTCAAGGCGGCCGATGATCCTTATGAGGAGCGCGGCCGCCCTTTTTTTGTGCCTCTTGCGCAGCCCTTTTTTGTCGCTCTTGCGCCAATGGCGATGCGCGCCTAGATAAGTGGAGCGATTCGGTCTGATTTGCAGATCGTTCACCCGGAACTCCGCTGATGCGCCTTTCCAGCATGGCCGATTATGCCGTCGTCACGATGAGCGCCGCCGCGCGCCATTGTGGCGGGCAGCGTGTTTCGGCCCAGCAACTGGCCGATGAAACCGGCCTGCCCGCACCCACTGTGCAAAAACTGGTCAGCAAGCTCTCTGCCGCAGGCCTGCTCAAATCGGTGCGTGGCGCGCGTGGCGGGCTGAAGCTGGCCCGCCCGGCTGCGGCCATCACCTTGGCCGATATTGTCGAGGCGGTCGAAGGCCCTATTGCACTGGCACCGTGCAGCGATCATGGGCGCCATGATTGCACGCTCGAAGGGGCTTGCACCGTCCGTCCGCACTGGCCCGCGGTCGACGCCGCCCTGCGCGGTGCGCTGGCCGGTATCCCGCTCACCCAATTGTCCCGTCCTGCCGCCCCGCTTTCCATAGCGGCTGCGGCCTTGGGGGCGGAGGTTATGGCATGACTGATAATATAGAACTCAAAGATCAGGCCGCACACGATGCCGCCGCCCGCGTGGCCGATTACGAACACGGCTGGTCGTCTGACATCGAACAGGAATACGGCCCCAAAGGCCTGTCCGAAGATACCGTGCGCTATATCTCGGCCAAGAAGGACGAGCCGGAGTGGATGCTCGAATGGCGGCTCAAGGCCTATCGCCACTGGCTGACCATGCCCACGCCCGATTGGGCCAAGCTGAACGTGCCGCCGATCGATTATCAGGACGCCTATTACTGGGCCGCGCCCAAGGCCAAGCCCAAGCTTGGCAGCCTTGATGAAGTCGATCCCGAAATCCTGCGCATCTATGAAAAGCTCGGCATTCCGCTGGCAGAGCAAGAAGTGCTCGCCGGGGTTGAAGGCGCGCGCAAGGTTGCGGTCGATGCGGTGTTCGATTCTGTTTCAGTGGCCACCACCTTCCGCAAGGAGCTGGAACAGGCCGGCGTGATCTTCCGCTCGATCAGTGAAGCGGTGCGCGAATATCCCGATCTGGTGCGCAAGTGGCTGGGCAAGATCGTGCCGATGCACGACAACTACTTCGCCACGCTGAACTGCGCGGTCTTTTCGGATGGCACGTTTGTCTACATCCCCGAAGGCGTGCGCTGCCCAATGGAGCTCAGCACCTATTTCCGCATCAACGCGGAAAACACTGGCCAGTTCGAACGCACCCTGATCGTGGCCGAAAAGGGCAGCTACGTGTCCTACCTCGAAGGCTGCACCGCGCCAATGCGCGATGAAAACCAGCTCCACGCCGCCGTGGTGGAACTGGTCGCGATGGACGATGCCGAAATCAAGTATTCCACCGTCCAGAACTGGTATCCCGGCAACGCCGAGGGGCTGGGCGGCATCTACAACTTCGTGACGAAGCGCGCTCTGTGCCAAGGTGCGCGCAGCAAGGTTTCGTGGACGCAGGTGGAAACCGGCTCGGCCATCACGTGGAAGTACCCTTCCTGCGTGCTCAATGGTGAGGATTCGGTCGGCGAGTTTTACTCGGTTGCCGTCACCAACAATTATCAGCAGGCCGATACCGGCACCAAGATGATCCACAACGGCAAGGGCAGCCGCTCGACCATCGTGTCAAAGGGCATCTCTGCGGGCAAATCAAACAACACCTATCGCGGCCTCGTCCGCGTGGCCCCGCAGGCCGAAGGCGTGCGCAACTTCACCCAGTGCGACAGCCTGCTGCTGGGCGCAGACTGCGGCGCGCACACCGTGCCCTACATCGAAGTGCGCAACCCCAGCGCCACGATCGAACACGAAGCGACCACCAGCAAGATCAGCGACGATCAGCTCTACTACGCGATGCAACGCGGCCTCGATCAGGAAAGCGCCGTCGCACTGATCGTCAACGGCTTCGCGCGTGATGTGCTGAAGCAGTTGCCGATGGAATTTGCCGTGGAGGCGCAGAAGTTGCTGGGGATTTCGCTTGAGGGGAGCGTGGGGTGATGCCCTCCCCTCTCCCAATACTTCCCCGTCACCCCGGACTTGATCCGGGGTCCCGCTTCCTTTCGCAGCGGGCACAACAAGAAGCTGGACCCCGGATCAAGTCCGGGGTGACGAAATTGAAGATGACAGGATTGGCGTGCGCAGCATGAAAAAAACCCTCACCCTGCGCCCCGCCAGCGAACGTGCCGATGCGCCGAAGATCCAGAAGAAGGGTCGCGGCTGGGCGATTTCGGGCTCACGGCTGGATTCGATCCACGACACCGCGCGCGAAATGCGGCGTGATCCTGATGCGGCGCATACCGCGCTGGCCGATGAGCTGGCCAAGGAAGACCTCGGCGAATTCAAGTTCAAGCACTTTGCCGTGATCGGCTCGGCCATTGTCGATTTCGCCAGCCAGCCGCTGAAACTGGTGGTTTATCTGAACCGGGATGACAATCCCGAGATCGAACAGCGCCGCGATGCCAGCCTTGCCGCCGTCGGCCTCAAGGTCATCCGTTATGACGCCGCCGAAGTACTGGCCGACCCCGAAGGCGCGTCTCGCGCGCTGCTTTCGGCAATGAAGGCCCGCTACGACGAGTTGCGCGCCGCCCGCCCGCAACGGCCCAGCTACTCGCGCTCCGGCGCGCGACCGCAGCGGTCAAGCCGATGACGCAATCGTCGCGAAACACCTCTGCAAGAACAAACTCCCCTCCCCTTCAGGGGAGGGGCCGGGGGTGGGGGCTATCGGCACAGCGCCTCGATGAATTGCACGGCCATGCCCGCGATATGCGCAATCAGCCTGCCGAGCCCGAAAAACGGTTATGGCAAGTGCTACGCGGAAGCCAACTTGGCGGCTACAAGTTCCGAAGGCAGGCCGTGATAGGCAATGCCATTGCTGATTTTCTTTGCCCGCAAAAGGGTTTGATCGTCGAGGTCGATGGTCAAACACAGACCGACCCTGATGCTGATGCTAGGCGTACCAAACGGCTCGAAGCGCTTGGCTTCAGGGTCGTCCGGGTGACCAATTACGATGTGATGTCAAATCTTGAAGGGGTGCAGCAGATGCTTTTGGGCGCGCTCGAATGTCTGCCTGATCGGCGAAGCCCCCACCCCAACCCCTCCCCTGAAGGGGAGGGGCTTTCAGGGTTGCCAGACTGTGAAACGGACCAATGATGCTGAATATCGAAAACCTCTCGGCCACCATCGCCGACAAGCAGATCCTCAAGGGCCTTTCGCTCACCATCAACGCGGGGGAAATCCACGCGATCATGGGGCCGAACGGCGCGGGCAAATCGACGCTCGGTTACACGCTCGGCGGGCGGCCCGGCTATGAAGTGACCGGCGGCACCGCTACGCTGGATGGCGTGGACCTGTTCGACCTTGAACCGCATGAGCGCGCTGCTGCTGGCCTGTTCCTCGGTTTCCAGTACCCGGTGGAAATCCCAGGCGTGTCGTTCGTCCAGTTCCTGCGCGAATCCGCCAATGCCCAGCGCAAGGCACGCGGCGAGGCTCCGCTTTCGGGCGGGGAGTTCCTGAAGCTGGCCAAGGAAAAGGCCGCGCTGCTGCGCATGGATATGGACATGCTCAAGCGCCCGGTAAACGTCGGCTTTTCCGGCGGTGAAAAGAAGCGCGCCGAGATGGTGCAGATGGGCATTCTCGATCCCAAGCTGGCGATCTTGGATGAGACCGATTCCGGCCTCGATATCGACGCGCTGCGCATCTGTGGCGAAGGCATCAACGCGATTATGCGTAAAGCCGACAAGGCCGTGCTGCTGATCACCCACTATCAGCGCCTGCTCGATTACGTGAAGCCCGATTTCGTCCACGTGCTGGCCGGTGGCCGCATCGTGCGCACCGGCGGCCCCGAACTGGCGCTGGAACTCGAAGAGCATGGCTATGAGGCGGTAGCGGCATGACCACGCTTCCCACCCGGCGAGACGAGGCGTTTCGCTACGCCGATCTGGCCGCGCTGGAGCCACTGTGGCCGGTTTCGGTGCAGGACATCCACGTTGCCGCGGGTGAACAGGGCGCGCTGGCTGTGATCCTCGATGGCGCGAACGACGCAGCGCGCGATATTGCCATCACGCTGGAAGACGGCGCGGAGTTTGACCTGCGCGTGTTGAATGCCGGGTCCGGCTATGGGCGCGTTGCGGTGACTGTGACTCTGGGCAAGGCGGCCAAGTTTCACTTGGGCGCAGCGCAGATCGCGGGCGGGGACCAGACGGTAGAGATCGTCACGCAGGTCACTCATGCTGAACCTGACGCCGTGTCTACACAGGTCGTGCGCTCGGTCCTCGGCGGCCACGCCACTGGCACTTACCTTGGCAAAGTGGCTGTCGCGCGCGGGGCCATCGGCACCGATGGCTCGCAATCGATCCGCGCGATGCTGCTTGATCGCACCGCCACCGCCAACGCCCGGCCCGAGCTGGAAATCTATGCCGACGATGTGAAGTGCGCGCATGGCTGTGCCGTGGGCGAACTCGATCCGCAGAGCCTGTTCTACCTCGCCCAGCGCGGACTGCCGCCTGCCGAGGCCAAGAAGCTGATGCTGCAGGCGTTCATCGCTGAGGCTTTTGTTGGCGCGGCTGATGAGGAAGCGCTGACCGAGACGGCGCTAAAGGCGCTGGAGGCGATGCTGTGAGCCAGCCCGCCACCACCTTGCGTCCCCGCGAAGGCGGGGACCTCGGGCAACCAAGCGCCACGCAGCCTGAGGCCCCCGCCTTCGCGGGGGAGCAGGATGCTACAACTTGGCCCGGCCTGATCAACCCTGACGGCACCCGCTGGCACTACCTCGATACTGCCGCCACCGCGCAGAAGCCGCAGCAAGTGATCGATGCGATGGCTCATGCCATGGGCCGCGATTACGCGACGGTCCATCGCGGCGTCTATGCCCGCTCGGCCGACATGACGCTGGCTTTCGAAGCCGCGCGCCGCAAGGTGGCCACGCTGATCGGCGGCGAAGAAAACGAACTGGTCTTCACCCGCGGCGCGACCGAGGCGATCAATCTCGTCGCGCAGACTTGGGGGCAGCAGAACCTGAAAGCGGGTGACCGCATCCTGCTTTCCACGCTGGAACACCACGCCAATATCGTGCCCTGGCAGATGCTGCGCGAACGCACCGGCGTGGAGATCGACGTTTGCCCGATCACCGCTGACGGCCAGATCGATCTTGATGCGGCAGAGCGGATGCTGACCCCGGCGCACAAGCTGGTGTCCTTCGCGCACGTGTCCAACGTGCTCGGCTCGGTGCTGGATGCGCCCCGCGCCGTGGCGCTCGCCCGCAGTGTCGGCGCGAAGATATTGCTCGATGGGTGCCAGTCGGTCGCCCGGCTGACCGTGGATGTGCAGGCGCTGGACTGCGATTTCTACGTCTTCTCTGCGCACAAGCTCTACGGTCCCACCGGCATCGGCGCATTGTGGGCCAAGGCTGAATTGCTCGACGCCATGCCCCCGTGGCAAGGCGGCGGCGCGATGATTGACAGGGTGTCGTTCGATGGCACCACTTATGGCCCCGCGCCGCAGCGGTTTGAGGCCGGGACGCCCGCCATTGTCGAAGCCATCGGCTTTGGCGCAGCGGTCGATTTCGTGAATGCGCAAGGGTTGTCTGCCATCCACGCGCACGAAACGGCGCTGGTGGCCAAGGCGCGCGAGGCTTTGCAGGCGTTCAATTCCATCCGCCTGTTCGGGCCGGAGGACAGCGCAGGCATTCTGAGCTTTGCGATGGAAGGCGTCCACCCGCACGATCTCGGCACCATTTTGGACGAGGAAGGCGTGGCCATCCGCGCCGGGCACCACTGCGCGCAGCCGCTAATGGCGCACCTTGGCGTCCCCGCCACGGCGCGCGCCAGCTTTGGCTTGTATAGCGATGACAGCGATATTGCCGCGCTTGTGCGCGGCATCGAGAGGACCAAGAGGATCTTCGGATGAGCGAGAACGAAACCAAGTTCGTGGTGGAAGAGGTCGAGGCCGTGGCTCCACCAAAGCGCGCCTTTGTCGAGGATGTGGTTGAAGAGACCGCAGCCGACAACGCGGAACGCAAGCGCGACTATCTCGAGGGCTTCCTTGCAGCCAAGCCCGAAGCTGTTTCCCCGGCAGAGCCCGGCGGCGACATCTATGAAGGCGTGATTGCCGCGCTGAAGGAAATCTTCGACCCGGAGATCCCGGTCAATATCTATGATCTTGGCCTGATCTATGGCGTCGAAGTGTCTCCCGATGCCGACGTGACTGTGTCGATGACGCTGACCACGCCGCATTGCCCGGTGGCCGAAACGATGCCGGGCGAAGTGGAATTGCGCGTCTCGGCTGTGCCCGGCGTGCGCGATGCCGAAGTGAACCTTGTCTGGGATCCGGCATGGGACCCTTCGAAGATGAGCGATGAAGCCAAGCTTGAGCTGGGCATGTTGTAACCTTCGTCAAACACCCCACATCCGTTCGTGTCGAGCGAAGTCGAGACACGTTCGGCAAGAGGTGTCTCGACTTCGCTCGACACGAACGGAAAACTTGAAATGAGTGAAGTAAAAACCCGCCGCCCTCGCCCCGCCGCCGTGATCCTCACGGCCAGTGCAGAGGCGCGCGTCAAGCATCTGATGGACACCGCGCCTGCCGATGCGATCGGCGTAAAGCTGTCCACCCCGCGCCGGGGCTGCTCGGGCCTCGCCTATTCGGTGGACTATGTGACCGCGGCTGATCCGTTTGACGAGAAGATCGAAACCCCTGGCGGCCTGTTCTTTATCGACAGCGCCTCGGTGCTCTATCTGATCGGCAGCACGATGGACTGGCAGGAGGACGATTTCACCGCCGGTTTCGTGTTTCAGAACCCCAATGCCAAGGGTTCGTGCGGCTGTGGTGAGAGCTTTACGGTCTGAACCGGTCCTAACGGGCGCTTGTATTCGCTTTCAAGTGCAGGCTTGATCGGCAGCGCAAGCCGCCAGCGGAGTAGCGCGATGCACAGCCTCGAAGACCTGCGCCGGAAAGTCGAAAGCCAGAGGGCCGATAACCCCGCGATGTTTGGCGGCATCGATTTTGCCGCCCGGCCTGAACGCTTGCTGGCGGGCGAGGCACACCTTTCCGAATTGCGTGGCCGCTTTGCTGCCGATGCCTCGCGCCTGCTGGCCGATCCTGATCTGATGGGCCGCATGGCGCTTTACACCATGCTTGGCGATACCGTGGCCGATCCCTATGCCGCGCTGATGCCGCAATTCGGCTTTCGCCCGCTGGTGGAAATGCTGGTGACCGCCTGCGACAAGGGCGTGGACGCCATGCCTGATGCGCCGCCCGAACTGGTGCGGTTCATCCGCGCGATGGAAGATACGCCGCCCTGGGTCGATATGGCGCTGATCGAACGCGGCGCGCGGTTGCAGCGCAATGCCATGGCCAATTTCGCACCCTGGGCAATCCGGGGCGGTTTCATCGCCACGTTCATGAACAAGTATGCCGCGCTGCCGATGGCGCTGACCGGCACGCTGACACACAAGACGGCGGCGCGGCGGATCAAGGAAACCGCGAACTTCTTTGGCACCAGCACCCTGCCCGGCGCGCTCAAGCGCCATGGGCCGGGGTTCAAGGCGGCGGCGATGGTGCGGCTGATGCATTCGATGGTGCGCTTCAACGTGCTGTCGCAAGGGCGCTGGGATCAAAAGGTCTTCGGCATCCCGATCCCGCAAGTGGACCAGATGCCCGCCGGGCTGATCGGCGACTTTTTCCTTTCGGCAGGCGCGCTTAAGGAAGGCCGCAAGACCTTCAACGCCGATGAACGCGCGCAAGTGGAACTGTCGCGCTATCGCTGCTTTCTGCTGGGCCTGCCGCAGGATCTGCTGGGCGACAATCCGCAAGACATCGTCGATTTCTGGAATGCGCGCATGCTCACCTTGCGGCGCGGGTTTGATCCCGCAACGTGCGGTGCGTTGCTGAAGGCGACGCTGGAGGCCGAACTCACCGATACTTCGACGCCCGCAGGCGCACTGCGCGAACGGTTTGAAAAGAGCTTTGCCAAGCTCTATTTCCTGCAGAACTTTTGCGAGGGCAAGGAAGCGCAAGCCCGACAGTTTGGCGTGCGCATCACTCCGCTGGATCGGGCGCGCGCCACCGCCGTTGGTGCCCACGTGTTCGGGCGGATGCGCGCCTATAGCGCGGCGGAGAAGGTGCCGGTGATCGGTGCGATTGCTGACCGGCAGCTGACGTCAAACCTCAAACGCTACCTCGGCACGCTGGGTCACGCCGAATTTACCAGCGATGGTGCGAAGTACCGCCCGGCCAAGGCAGGAACTGCCGCTCGGCCGGGCTGATCGTTGAGGATTGAAATCAGGCCTCTTCAGCCAGAAACGCCAGCAGCGCTTCTTCCAGTGGGTCAATCTGCCCGTCAGCGTCCATCCGCGCCTGCAGCCACAGGTTCTCGGTATCGGTCACGGCATGATCGCGCGCGGCTTCACCGGCAATGTCGCGCTGCGGTTGTTTGCGGCCAAAGGTGACATCCCGCACGGCCTGGGCAAAGCCGCTCGCACTGGTTTTCGCCATGCGGCCAAAAAAGCCGCCGATGTGGCTGCTGCGGTCGTTCATGAAGCCTTCCAGCTCGGCCGCCCGCTCACGCGTGATGCCCTTGGCTCCGTTCCAGCCCTGCAGATAATTGCCGACGCCCTGCACGAACAGGCGCTCCCACGCCGGGGCATTGTTTGCGCCCAGCGTTTCATCTTTCAGGCGAAACAGCATTTCGGCCTCGCTCTGGCTCACGCCGGCGGGACGGTCCCCGCCCGAGGCGAAGATGGTGCGGCGGATCAGCGTGCATTCGGCGGCGGTGATGCTTCCGGGATCGAGCATGCCGCCGCAGCGGGTCGGCCCTTCGCCGGTCAGCACTTCGCGCTCGATCTGCTCCAGCACGAACATGCGCAAGGCATCCGGGGCGGAGTAGGCCTTTTCCAGCACGCGGACCAGCAGCTCCAGTTCGGTCAGGCTGTCCACTTTGCCATCGTGCGATACCCGCTCGATCAGCCAACGCGCATTTTCGGACGAGATGTGCCCGCGCGGATCGGTGCCATTGACCACGAATTCGACCAGCGCTTCGAGGAAGAAGTCAGACCATTCGCGGGTCGGTTCCTTGATTTGGTCATTGAGGATGAAGATCGCCTCGGCCTCTTCGGGATCGATCTTGCCATCAGGCCAGGCGGCGCGGCGCAGCGCCAGAATTTCCTGTGCGGAGATCGCGCTGTCTTCGGCGGCCTGTGCGGCCAGAGCGCGGAAATGCAAGGTCATGCGTATCGGTCCCCAGAACGTCCAATCTGTGCCCGATTTAAGGGGAACCGCTTAATTTGGCGTTATCAGCCGCAATACTGCCATCAGCGCCGACATCGCGAGCAGAAATCCCACGAACCCGCGCCACACCGGATCGCTCACTTTGCCAAAAGCTTTGGCGCCCAGATGGTTGCCCACCAGCACCGGCCCGAACAGCAGCGCCGCAAACAGCGCATCGCGCCATGAGGCGAGCCCCAGCGCCAATGCCGCTGCGGTGCTGGCGATGGAGGTCAGCAGAAATACCGTGAGCATCGAAGCGCGCGCCACTTCGCGCGGGATCGGGCGGCGCAAGTAATAGGGCACCACTGGCGGGCCGGGCATCCCGGCAAATCCGGTGAGCAATCCGGCAGCAGCGCCGGTCAGCCCGGTTTCCACTTTGCCCGGTGCATGTCCGGGCCTTGCGGGCAGGAGCACCATCAGGAATGCGGCAAGCGCCACGATGGCGATCAGCACACGGGCCACTTCGGGCGGCGTGGCAAACAGCGCCAGCAGCCCCACCGGTGTCAGCAGCATGGCTGCGCCGCCGATCACGCCAGCGCTCTTTTCCCCCGCCGCCCAGACTTTGCGGGCACCCACCAGCCCGATCATCAGGGCCAACATGTTCGATACGACCACCGCCTCACCCGGCGGGATCACCAGACCAATCAGCGGCACCAGCAGGATCGCCATGCCAAACCCCGCGATCCCGCGCACGAATGCCGCGACGAACGCGGCGAGTGCGCAAAGGGCGAGGGAGAGGAGCGGCACATCAAGCACGTCCCTAACCCGTTCGTGTCGAGCGTAGTCGAGACACCCTTCCATCCCGCTGGCGTGTCTCGACTACGCTCGACACGAACGGAAGTTTGGAGTGGTTCACGACATCACCGCAAATCCGGCGCCAGCGCCTCACCCTTCAGCAAGGCAATCGCCTCGTCCAGCGGCATTACCTTCTGGTGCTGTTCGCCCAAGATGCGGATCGCCACGGTGCCTTCTTCGGCCTCGCGCTTGCCCACCACCAGCAGGTAGGGGACTTTCGCCACCGAATGTTCGCGGACCTTGTAGTTGATCTTCTCGTTGCGCAGATCACTCTCGGCGCGGATGCCAGCCGCCTTCAGCTTCGCCAAAGCCTCGCGCGCATAGTCATCGGCGTCAGACACAATCGTCGCCACCACGGCCTGCACCGGGGCCAGCCACACCGGCAGACGCCCGGCAAAATGCTCGATCAGAATGCCGATGAAGCGTTCGTACGACCCGAAGATCGCGCGGTGCAGCATCACCGGGCGGTGCTTGTCGCCATCTTCGCCCACATAGTTGGCATCCAACCGTTCGGGCAGGACGCGGTCGGATTGGATCGTGCCGACCTGCCAGGTGCGGCCGATTGCGTCGGTCAGGTGCCATTCCAGCTTGGGCGCATAGAACGCGCCTTCGCCGGGCAATTCTTCCCAGCCATACTCCGGCGTGGCAAGGCCTGCGCGCACCACGGCGGCGCGCAACTCGCTTTCGGCCATGTCCCACATTTCTTCGGTGCCGAACCGCTTTTCGGGGCGCAGCGCCAGCTTGATCGAATAGGTGAAGCCGAAGTCTTTGTAGACGCGGTCGGCCAGTTCGCAGAAGGCCTGCACTTCGTCCACGATCTGGTCTTCGCGGCAGAAGATGTGCGCATCGTCCTGCGTGAACTGGCGCACGCGCATCAGCCCGTGGAGCGCGCCGTGCGGCTCGTTGCGGTGGCAGCAGCCGTTTTCATACAAGCGCAGCGGCAGATCGCGGTAGGACTTCAGCCCCTGCCGGAAGATCAGCACGTGCGCCGGGCAGTTCATCGGCTTGAGCGCCATCCAGTCGGCCTCGCCCGAAATCACCGGGCCTTCATCGTCCACGTTGGGCACTTCATCGGGGATCACGAACATGTTTTCGCGGTACTTGCCCCAGTGGCCAGACTGCTCCCACTGGCGCGCGTCCATCACCTGCGGGGTCTTCACCTCGCGATAGCCCGCGCCATCAATCGCGCGGCGCATGTATGCTTCCAGCTCGCGCCAGATGACATAGCCCTTGGGATGCCAGAACACGCTGCCATGCGCTTCGGCCTGCAGATGGAACAGGTCCATCTCGTTGCCCAGCTTGCGATGGTCGCGCTTGGCCGCCTCTTCCAGCCGCGTCAGATGCGCGTCCAACTGCTTCTTGTTCAGCCAGCCGGTGCCATAGATGCGGCTGAGCATCGCGTTGTTCTGATCGCCACGCCAGTAAGCGCCCGAAACGCGCGTCAGCTTGAAGGCATTGGGATCAAGCTTGCCGGTGGAGGGCAAATGCGGCCCCCGGCACATGTCGAGCCAATCATCGCCTGACCAGTAGACGGTCAGCGGTTCATCCCCCGGCAGTTCCGCTGCCCATTCGGCTTTGAAGCTTTCGCCCTGCTGCTTCCAGCGGCTGATCAGCTGTTCGCGGCTCCACACTTCGCGGCGCAGCGGCTTGTTCGCGCCGATGATCTTGCGCATCTGCGCCTCGATTGCGGGCAGGTCTTCTTCGGTAAAAGGCCGCTCGGCAGGCGCGAAATCGTAATAGAAGCCGTCGTCGGTGCTGGGGCCAAACGTGATCTGCGTGCCCGGAAACAGCGCTTGCACCGCCTCGGCCAGAATATGCGCAAAGTCATGCCGCGCCAGATCGAGCGCCTCGGCCTCGTCCTTCGCGGTCACCAGCGCCAGTTGCGCATCCGCCGTGAAGGGCCATGACAGGTCCACCAGCTCGCCATCAACCTTCGCCGCCAGTGCCGCCTTGGCAAGGCCGGGGCCAATCGCAGCGGCAATGTCAGCCGGAGTGGTGCCGGGCGCAACCTCACGCACGGAACCATCGGGCAGGGTGATCTTCAGCAGTTCGGACATCGGGGACTCTCTAAGCGATCTGGCTAATGGCGTCTGGCTGACGCAATTGCGCCGGAGCATTGCCACAGGAAAGCCGCCGCTGAAAGGGCAGGCGTCAGGGAAATCGCATGATCAGGCTGGTCAGCCTGCCATTTCCTTCAACGGCACGCTCGCATCGGCCAGCATTTCGGGCGCAATGTGCGCGCGGGTTTCAACCAGTTTCTTGCCCTGCACATAGTCCTTGACCATGTTTACGCAGTCGAGCGCGATGACCTTGCCGCCCTTGAGGTAGACCACCGAGAACGACCGCGTGGCCGGATCGCCGCGCAGCACCGCGTTGTCGTGGCCGGTCGAAAGCCCAACCGTCTGCAGGCGCAGGTCATACTGGTTGGACCAGAACCATGGCGTGGCCTTGTAGGGCACCGGCACGCCGCAGATGTCCTTGGCCGCCGTGGTCGCCATATCGTTGGCGTTCTGCACCGATTCCAGCCGGATTACTGCGCCATCGGCAAAATCATTGGCATGCGCTGCGCAATCGCCGATGGCATAGATATCGGGCAGCGATGTGCGGCAGAATTCGTCCACGTCCACGCCGTTTGCCCCTGCGGCGCCTGCCGAGAGCAGCGGCGCGATGCAGGGGATGATGCCGATGCCCACGATCACGATATCGGCCGGCAGCACCGATCCGTCCTGCATCTTCACCCCGGTCACTTTGGTGCCGTCACCCTCGATGCAGTCCATCGCCGCACCGGTGCGCAAATCCACGCCGTGGGCGCGGTGTTCGGCCTGATAGAATTCGGACAGCGCCTCTCCGGCCACGCGCGCCAGCACACGCGGCAGGGCTTCCAGCAGCGTCACGTGTACGTCGAACTTGGTCAGCACTGCGGCGGCTTCCAGTCCGATATAGCCGCCGCCAACCACAACGGCGCGCTTTGCTCCCCCCGTTGAATCAAGGGCATCAAGCTCGCGCATCAACCGGTCCGCATCCTCGCGCGTGCGCACCGCATGCACGCCTGCCAAATCCGCACCCACACACGAAAGCCTGCGCGGATCGCCGCCGGTGGCCCAGATCAGCTTGCCATAGCCGATTTCGGACCCATCGCCGAGCTTCACGGTGTGTGCCGCCGGATCAAGCGAGACGACCTCGCTCGACAGTTTCATCTCGATATTCTTGTCCACCCAGAACTGCTCGGGGCGGATGCAGATACGCTCAAACGTCTTTTCGCGCGCCAGATATTCCTTGGAGAGCGGCGGGCGTTCATAGGGAATCTCCGGCTCGCGCCCGATCACCAGCACCCGGCCTTCGAAACCGTTCTGGCGCAAGGCTATCGCGGCCTGCGCACCGCCATGGCCCGCTCCCACGATGATGACGTCTGCCTGTTCCATCACAACTCTCCCGCTTTGCATCTGCCGTTTGGCGAAAAGTGCCGTAGCGTCAACCGGCCAGCGCGAAAAAGTCCGCTGCGGCCAAGCAAATATCGGCGCTTGCCTGCAAGTGAGACCACGATATGCTATGGTGCATAACACAATTGTGACCGGGAGTTGAGAGAGATGCGCACGAAGATCGCCACAAGCCTGATCGCAGCCACGCTTGCCACGGTGTGCCTGCCAGCTGCCGCGCAAAGCCCCGCCCCCGCCACCGCAGCTGTTCCACAGGACCCGGTCATCGCCATGCGCCAGCACTGGCTTGATGCCGATATCAACAGCTTCAATTTCCGCAATTCCGCGCAAATCTTCGAAACCCGCACCGTGGCCAAGGGTGATGCGGTCTGGCCGCTTGCCGCAGGCCCCGCAGCCACAATGCCCGCCGATTACGATGGCTGGGCACGCCGCACCTTCACCAATGCGCTCATGGTGATTCACGATGGCAAAGTGGTGTTCGAAGACTATCGCAACCGCACCACGCCGACCGACCGCTTCATCTCGTTCTCGATGGCCAAGACGATCACTGCGCTGCTGGTCGGCCTTGCGATTGAAGATGGCAAGATCGCCTCGATCGACGATCCGGTCAGCAAATACGTGCCCGAATTGAAGGGCGGCGGGTACGAAGGCGTCTCGATCCGCCATGTGCTGCAGATGCGCTCGGGCGTGGCTTATGAAGAGCGCTATGATTTCGGCGCGAACCCCAGCCTTGCCGCGCAGATCCACATGAACGCCATCGTGGCGAATACGGAACGCTTTGCCGATCGTGCCCGCACCATTGGCCGCGCGGCCGCTCCCGGCAGCCGCTTCAACTATGCCACGCTCGATACCGCCGTGCTCGGCTGGGTGCTGGAGCGCGCCACGGGCGAGAGGCTGGCCCCGTACATGAGCCGCCGCCTGTGGCAGCCGCTGGGCGCCGAATCGGACGGTTTTTTCATCGCCGATGGGCCGGAAGGAGTGGGCCGGGAGCTGTCAGGCATGGGCTACAACGCCCGCCTGCGCGATTTTGGCCGCATCGGGCTGATGCTGCTGAACAAAGGCCGAGTCGATCGACGGCAAGTTATTCCCGCAAGCTGGGTGGAGCAAGCGACCACCATGGTCCCGTTCGCGCCCAACGCCGCCAAGCCCACCCGCGATGCTTACGGCTACCAGATCTGGAAGCTGGACGCAGAGCCTGGTGCCTATTCGGCCATCGGCCTTGCCGGGCAGTTCATCTATGTCCACCCGGCCAGCAACACGGTGATCGTGAAGCTCAGCCATTTCCCCAACCCGGAACCGGCGGGCGTGGTGGATGAAACGGTGAAGGGCTTCCACGCGATCATTGCGGGGCTGGGGAAGTAGCCTCGCCAGCGATCAGAATTCTCGCATTTCTCTTTTTACTTTCGTCATCCTGAACCAAGTTCAGGGTGACGAAGATGGAGGTGTGTAGAGTAGCGCAAAGCCGCAACCTGCTACCCCCGACCGTTCACCGCCCCAGCATTGTCCGCGCCTGGCTCGCCACTTGTGCCAGCATGGCCGGGGCCACAACGGGGGCCGACTGCGCGCGGGCGACAAGGCTGCGGAACTGCTTCACGTTTACCGCATTTGCCGACAGCCAATCGGCCACGAACCCATCGGGCGCTCCGCCGCGGGACCGCGTCAGGAAATCCAGCCGCATCTGTTCGAAATCGCGCGATAGCCCGGCCACCAGCAGGCGCTCCCACGGATCGGACGGGTTCATCCGCCGCGCCGCCTGTTGCGCCCAGTCCAGCCCCAGCGTTGCGCCAAGATCGGCGAAGGCCCCTGTCAGCACGGCGGCATCCACGTTCAGATCGCCCGCCAGATGCGCAAGGCCCACCGCGCCGTCCATGTCGTATAGATGCACCAGCCGCGCCGCGATGGCCGCAGGTGCTCCGGCTGCGGCCAGTTCATTGGCCATGGCCTGCGCCTGAGCCTGCGCTTCGCCGCGCAGCAATTGCGCCACGGTGTGTGACAGCAGTTCAACCCCACCGAACAGGCTCTTGATCAGGTCGCCCGGCTGCACCGACCCGTGGCCCGCGCGCAGCACATCGGCAATCTGCCCGCGAGCGCCCAGCGCGGTGCGTTCAAACAGCGCCAGCCGCAGCGCTTCGGGCATGGCCGCTGTATCGAGCATGTCCCACGTGGCGCGCAGATCAAACAGCCGTTCTGCCGCCACAAACGCGGCTACGACTTGCGCCAGTGAAGCACCTTCTTCCTCGCACAGTTCAAACGGCATGATCGGGCCAAGCCGGTTGATCACGCGGTTGGCCAGCTTGGTCGCGATGATCTCGCGGCGCAGCTGGTGAGCGGTGATCTCGGCCGCAAAAGCCTCGCGCATTTGGGGCGGAAATGCGGCGACAAGTTCGGCTTCCAGCACCGGATCGCTCACCAGCGGGCTGTCTTCCAGCGCGCGCTGCAGCGCCAGCTTGCTGCTGGAAAGCAGCACAGCCAGTTCGGGCCGGGTCAGCCCCTGTCCCGCTGCCGCCCGCCGCGCCAAGTCTTCCGCGCCTGCCAGCCCTTCGGTCTTCCGGTCCAGATCGCCCGATTCCTCCAGCACATCGATCAGGCGCGACCACGATGGCATGGCCGCCGCCCCGCCGCCCTCGGCAATGGACAGGGCCAGGGCTTGCAGCCGGTTGTCCTCCAGCACCAGATGGGCAACGTCATCGGTCATCGACACCAGCAGATCGACGCGCGCGTCCTCGGTCAGCTTGCCGGTGCGCTTGGCGGCGGCCAGTGCGATCTTGATGTTCACCTCGTTGTCCGAACAATCGACGCCTGCCGAATTGTCGATGAAGTCGGTGTTGATGCGGCCACCCCCAGATTCTTTGACATTCAGCGAGAACTCGATGCGCGCTGCCTGCGTGGTGCCCAGATTCGCCCCTTCGCCAATCACCTTGGCGCGCACTTCATTGGCCGAAACGCGCACCGCATCGTTCGAAGGATCGCCCACGTCCACGTTGTTCTGGGCGCTGGCCTTCACATACGTGCCGATGCCGCCAAACCACATCAGGTCCACTTGCGCGCGCAGGATGGCGGTGATCAGCGAATCCGGGTCGATTTCCGCCACATCCAGATCGAGCATCGCCTGAATTGCGAGCGATAGCGGAATCGCCTTCATGCTGCGCGGGAATACCCCGCCACCTGTGGAAATCAGGCTCTTGTCATAATCGTCCCAGCTGGACCGGGGCAGCGCGAAGAGGCGCGCACGCTCGTTCCAGCTTTTCGCCGGATCGGGATCGGGATCGAGGAACACGTGCCGGTGATCGAACGCCGCCACCACTTTGAGCGCCTTGGACAGCAGCATGCCGTTGCCGAACACGTCGCCCGACATGTCGCCGCAACCGGCCACGCGCACCGGCTCGTGCTGCACGTCGACGCCCATTTCCAGGAAATGCCGCCGTACCGAAAGCCACGCACCCTTGGCGGTGATGCCCATCGCCTTGTGATCGTATCCCTTCGATCCGCCGCTGGCAAAGGCATCGTCGAGCCAGAAGTCTTTGGATTCCGCGATGGCATTGGCCACGTCGGAGAAAGTCGCCGTGCCCTTGTCGGCGGCGACCACGAAGTACGGGTCCTCGCCATCGCGCACGACCACGGCATCGGGATGGACCACGGCTCCGTCCACGATGTTGTCGGTTAGTGAAAGCAGCGTGCGGATAAACACCTGATAGCTGGCCTTGCCTTCGGCCAGCCAACCTTCGCGGTCCTTGCCCGCATCGGGCAACTGCTTTGGATAGAACCCGCCCTTGGCCCCGGTCGGCACGATCACCGCGTTCTTCACGCGCTGCGCTTTCATCAGGCCGAGCACTTCGGTGCGGAAATCGTCGCGCCGGTCAGACCAGCGCAGGCCGCCGCGCGCCACCGGCCCAGCGCGCAGATGGATACCTTCAATGCGCGGAGAATAGACGAAAATCTCGCGCCATGGCAGCGGTTTGGGCAGGCCGGGCACCATTGAGGAGTCGATCTTGAACGCCAGCGCCTCTGTGGCCGCAGGGGCGAAAGCGTTGGTGCGCAGGATGGCATTCACCAGCGCGCGGAATTGGCGCAGCAGCCGGTCGTCGTTGATTGCGGCCACGCCGGAAAGGCCCGCTTTGATATGCTCTTCGGCCTGCGCAAAGGCGGCATCACGCTCACCCGTGAAAGCCGGATCGTGCCGCGCGACAAAGGCGTCGATCAGCCCGCGCGTCACCGCAGGCGCGGCTTTCAGCGCCTCGACCACGGTGGCAATGCTGAAGGTCAAGCCCGCCTGCCGCAGATAGCGATAGAACGCGCGCAGCCAGTTGGCCTCGGTTGCAGTCAGGCCGGTGGCCACGATCAGGCGGTTGAAGGCATCATCTTCTGCCGCGCCATTGAGCACGGCGGCCAGCGATCCTTCGATCGACGCAGCGCGAGCCAGAAGATCGTCCACCGATGTATCGGCCGGATGGGAAACGAGGAAATCGTGGATATAGCCCAATCTCCCGCCATCGAGCGGGGTGGGTATTTCCTCCAGCACGCGGAAGCCGAAGTTTTCCAGCACCGGCACTGCATCAGACAGCACAATCGCGCCCTCGCGCTGATAAAGCTTGAGCCGCAGCGCCACTTCACCAGCATGGCGGTGCAGGCGCGCGGCGCGGCGCGGGGCCCTGCTGCCGGCCAGCGTGCGCAATACGCGGATGTCGCTGGCGGCCTCTGCCGGGCCTGCGGCATTGCGGTACGCAATCGGGAAAGCATCGGCAAAGCGCGCGGCAATCGCCGCAGCGCGCGATGGGTCTTCGGCCTTGGCGAGTTCGGCCTCCACCGCGCCTGCCCAGCCGCGCACCATCGATTGCAATTGCAGGTCCAGCGCGTCCTCGTCTGCCCGGGCATTCTGTTCGCGCACATCCAGCACAAAGCGCAGCATGGCCAGCGTGCTGGCCTCTACCTGTAGCGCCCAGTCGATCACTTGCGCGCCCGCGGCGCTTTCCAGCGTGGCCTGAATGGCAAGGCGCATCTGCGTGGACAGAACATCGCGCGGCAGCCAGACGAAGGCGAACATGTGCCGCGCCAATGGCGCTTCTACCAGCGCAAGGCGGGGCCGGGGCCGGTCGACCAGGCTCATCGTCGCGGTGACGACCCGTTCCAGATCGGCCTCGGCGAAGGAGATCAGCAGATCGTGCGGCAGCGCGGTCATCGCATGGACCAGCGCCTTTCCGGCATGGCCATTGGGGGCAAAGCCGAACTTGTCCATCAGTTCGGAAAGCTGCGTGCGCAGGCGCGGAATGCGATCAGGCGCGGCGGCCAGCGCGGCGCTGGTCCACACGCCTGCATGGATAGACAGCGCCACCACCGCGCCGCCTTCGATGCGCGGCACGATGAACAGGTCCAGCGGCACGCGGCGGTGCACATTGGCGATGCGGTTGGCTTTGACGATCAGCGGCGCACGGCCCTTGCCACTTTCAAACCACGCAAAGGCGCGGTCATAGGAGGCATCGGCCAGCAGGCTGAGATCGCTGGCGCGGCAGATGCCCAGCGGCTTTTCTTCGGTGCCATCGCGCAGGCGCGTGACGCAGCCCAGTTGCGTGAGCATGCCATCGGCCAGCCAGCGCAGCAGCGCCGCGCCTTCTGGATCGGCCAGACTATCGGCATCGGCGCGCATCGCGGCCTGCATCGTCGGCCAATCGGCCACCGCCGCGCGCACATCGGCCAGCGTCTCTTCCAGCGCGGCCAGCAAGGCGCGGCGCTGGCGCGCATCGGCACGTTCGGTTTCAAGATAGACGATGGATTCGCGCCGCTCTCCGCTGGCATCGCCTGCCGGGAGGTCGGTCAGCCGCCCATCGGCATCACGGCGCACGGCGGTTACCGGATGGACCAGCCGGTCAATGGTCAGCCCTTGTGCAGTGATCGCAGAAGTTATTGAATCGACGAGGAAGGGCATGTCGTCATTGATAACAGCAAGGCGCAGGTGGCGCCCGGCACTGCCCGATCCGCTGACACTTTCGATGGCGATGGCAGGCGCGCTACCCTTGCGCACGGAGGCGGCTGTGGCGGTGAAGCGAGCAGCCTCGGCCAAGCGCGCCGTATCAAAATCGCGGGCTTCATCGGGCAGGAGGGCAGCGGCGAAGCGCTCGGCTAGCGCAAAGGCCAGAACATCGGCGGAGTCGGACAGGGTTGCGGATGTTGACGCCATGATGATTTTCCGGCTCTCCAGCGCGAGAGAAATATTTCTCTCTCTTGTAATTATGAAACACGTTTTTGCATCATTATTCCAGATGCTAATCCAGTCGAGGCCAAGCCACAAGTCCGGTTCACTGGCGCGAACGGCTTAACCTGCGGTTGTGAACCTTTGAGGCGGAAAATGGTGCCGTAGGAGTGCTTTGCTATCGTTCAGGCGTATTTAGGTGCTGCTAGGTGCATCTAGGTGCAGTTCAGGAATCCACCAATTCGCGCGCTGCTTCCGCCGTCAACCGCAGCGATTTCAGCCGCGCTGTCTGGTCAAAAATCGATGCCGCAACAATAACTTCGTCCACGCCTGTCCGCTCGGCAAATGCGGCCAGACCGGCGCGCACCGTCTCCACCGATCCGGTTGCGCTCACTTGCCGCACATGCTCCAGCATGGCGTGGGCTTGCGGCGGAAGTGAGTCGCGATAGCCGGGCACGGGCGGCTTGAGCTTGCCCGGATTGCCGGTGCGCAAGGCCACGAAGGCCTGATCCATCGACGAGGCGAGCAACTGCGCTTCCTCATCGGTATCGGCGGCCACGACATTGATCGCAGCGGCGCAATAGGGCGCGTCAAGCTGCTCGGACGGCTGGAACCGTTCGCGATAGATTTTCAGTGCGGAATCAAGGTGATCGGGCGCGAAGTGCGAGGCAAAGGCATAGGGCATGCCCAGCATCGCCGCCAGTTGCGCGCCGAACAGGCTGGACCCCAGAATCCACATCTGCACCTTTGCGCCGCTCGCCGGATAGGCCTGAAGCGGCACGCGGGGATCGCCTGCAAACAGGGCGCGCAGTTCCACGACGTCCTGCGGAAAGTCCTCCGCCGCGCGGTTCGTGTCCTTGTGCAGCGCGCGCATGATGCGCTGGTCGGCCCCCGGCGCGCGGCCCAGCCCCAAGTCTACACGGCCCGGATAGAGTGCGTCGAGCGTGCCGAATTGTTCAGCGATAACAAAGGGATTGTGGTTGGGCAGCATGATCCCGCCCGCGCCAATGCGGATGCGCGACGTCCCCTGCCCGATATGCGCCAGCGCCACCGATGTGGCCGCGCCCGCCAGACCTTCCATCCCGTGATGCTCGGCCACCCAATAGCGCTGGAAGCCGCATTCCTCGGCCACGCGGGCGGCGGCGGCGGAATTGTCGAGCGCTTGCCGCGCTGTCCCACCTTCGACCACGCTGACCAGATCGAGGATGGAGAGTTTCATGGGGCGGGCTTTTCGGTTGTTGCAGAAGCACTTGATGTAGGGGCGGGGCCAAGCTGTTCAAGGTAGCTTTTTGCAACCTTTCCCGCTTCGCCGTTCTGATCCATCGCCACAACCGATTCCCACGATTTGCGAGCAGCGTCATCACGGCCCGAAAGCACGGCGATGACGCCTGCCTCGATCCCTACCAGCGGATCACGCGGGGCATATTTTGCCGCCATTTCAATGTCGCGCTGGGCGCGGGGCAGATCGTCCATGCGCCGTGCCAGCGTGGCCGACAGCAGCCAGCCTTCGCCGTCTTCCGGGGCAAGGCGGTGCGCTTCGACCAGCGCGGCGTCAGCCTCTGCATTGCGGGCCAGCGCCACCAGCGCGCGCGACCGGTCAATCTGGATTGCGCCCAGCGCCAGCGGATCGGAATAGTCCTTCACCGCCAGTGCCCGGTCAAACCAGCCAAGGGCGGCTTCGGCCTTTCCGCCTGCAAGGGCGGCGTTTCCGGCCATCGCCATCAGCGGCACGGCGGCCACTTCCTGCAGTTTTGGCACGCCTGCCACGGCCTGCGCAAAGGCTTCGAGCGCGCCTTCGAAATCGCCCATGCTTGAGCGGACCATGCCAAGGCACTGGTTGGCGCGGACTTGCTGGCCGGTATCGCGGCTTTCACCCAGCCAGGTCTGCGCCTCGACCAGCGCGGCATCGGGGTTGGTCTGCGCCTTGGCCAGGCAATCGGCCAGACGGTCCTGCTCGGGCAGGTCCGGGCGTTCAAGGCCCGCTTCACGTTCCACCTCGCGCTGCTGTTCAGGGGAGCGGCGGCGCGGGATCGGCAGGTCGGACGGGCGCATGGGGATGGTGGCGGGGCCAATCTGCATCAGCGCGGCATGCTGCGCCTGTTCCACGGCGAATATGGGCGCGGGAAGATCGAACATGCGCGTCTTATCCTTCAAGGTCGGCTAGCTCGCGCAGCAGCAGGGCAATATCGGCGGGGCGCGAAAGCCGGTGATCGCCGTCCTTGATAAGGTGGACCTGCACATCGGCTGAACGCAAGGCGCGGGCCAGCCGCACGGAGATATCCCATGGCACATCGGCATCGGCCTGCCCGTGCAGCAGCCGCACCGGGCCATCGAAGGCAATGTCTCCGCCCAATTGGCGATGGCGTTCGGCATCGGAAAAGAACCCGGCGTGGGTTGGCGTGGGTTCAGGGCCGTAAGGGTTGTCTTCATAGATCGTGCGCCCGGCGGCCAGCGCGATGCGTTGCGATTGCGACAGGCCCCATTCGGTGAAATCGGGGGCGGGGGCGATGCCGACCAAGGCTTTGGCGCGGGTGCCAAGCGCATCGGCGATCAGCAGCATCAACCAGCCGCCCATGCTGGAGCCGACCAATTGCACGGCCTCGATGCCGAGGTGATCGATCAGCGCCACGACCTCGTCACGCCATTGTGACAGGCGGCCATCGGCAAACTCGCCATCGCTTTGCCCGCAGCCGGTGTAATCGAGCAGCAGGCAGGCGCGGCCCCGTTGCTCTGCCCATTCCAGCACGGCTTGCGCTTTGCTGCCCGCCATGTCGGACATGTAGCCGGGCAGGAACACGATTGTCGGGCCGGGGCCTGCAAGGTGGCGATAGGCCATCTGCAGGCCGGAGGGCAGGGTGAAGCGGTGAACGGCGGTCATGCCGCCTGTCATGGCGCGGTGGCGGCGGTGGGGCAAGCGGGCTTGCGGGGAAGCGCGCCGTGCAGTTGGTCTGCCGCCCATTGCGCGGCTTCGGCCACCACCGCATCGGGATCGGCAAGGAGGGCCTGCACCGCCGGCAACAGCGCCGGATCGCCGCTGTTGCCTGCGGCATAGAGGCAATTGCGGACCCAGCGGTTGCGCCCGATGCGCTTTATGGGGGAGCCGCTGAAGACGGCACGAAACGTGGCATCATCAAGCGCCAGCAGCTCGGCCAGCTTTGGCGCGGCAAGTTCTGCGCGGGGCAGGAAGGCGCGGTTGGCCTGTGCGGCGGCGGCAAAACTGTTCCATGGGCAGGCGGCAAGGCAATCATCGCAGCCATAGATGCGGTTGCCCATTGCGGCGCGGAATTCGTGCGGGATCGGGCCTTTGTGTTCGATGGTCAGGTAGGAAATGCAGCGGCGCGCATCCAGCCGGTACGGCGCGGGGAAAGCGTCGGTGGGGCAGGCCACCTGGCAAGCGGTGCAGGTGCCGCAGCGGTCTTCGTGAGGCTGGTCTGCGCAAAGCTCAAGCGTGGTGTAGATTGCGCCGAGGAACAGCCATGAGCCGTGGCTGCGGCTGACAAGATTGGTGTGTTTGCCCTGCCAACCGATGCCGGCCAGTTCGCCCAGCGGCTTTTCCATGACTGGGGCGGTATCGACGAAGACTTTCACTTCCGCGCCCGGTTGGTCCGCCACGATCCAGCGGGCCAGCGCCTTCAGATTGCGCTTCACCACATCGTGATAATCGCCCCCTTGGGCATAGACCGAAATGCGTGCGCGGTCCGGGTGGGCTTCCAGCGCGCGCGGATCGGTGGAGGGGGCATAGCTCATGCCCAGCGCGATCACGCTGCGCGCCTGTGGCCACAGCGATTGCGGGCCGCGGCGGTGGTGGAGGCGGCTTTCCATCCACTCCATTGTGCCGTGGTGCTGGTCGCCCAGCCATTGTTCGAGCCGCTCAGCGCGCACAGGATCGTCGGCGGCAGGCGCAATGCCGCAGGCGGCGAAGCCAAGGCGCGCGGCTTCGGCCTTCAGCCGATCCTCTAGAGTTCCTGATGCACCGTTAACCAAACTTGCTGTCCCGCTCGTTCATTGGCCGCCGCTAGGGAATGACCTTGCGCTGTCTTCTGTATCAGCCGTCATGCTGAACTCGTTTCAGCATCCATTTCGCCGCCACACTCTGTCCGTGGTGGGTGAGAAATGGACCCTGAAACAAGTTCAGGGTGACGACGGGTGAGTTGACAAGTGAGTCCAATCTATCATGCCGGGGCCATGATCTGTGAAGATTGAATTAGGGGAGTGGCCTTTGACAGGCAATGCGGTTGACCTGACCGGCGTGGAACTTGCCATCGAGGCGCGCGGGCTGGTGAAGCGGTTCGATGGCTTTACAGCTGTTGATGGCGTGGACATTTCGGTGCCCAAGGGCGCGATCTACGGCATTTTGGGGCCGAACGGCGCGGGGAAAACCACCACGCTGCGGATGCTGTTGGGCATCATCGACCCGGATCAGGGCTATCGCCGGGTGCTGGGGGCGGAACGGCCCACCGATGTGGCGCGGCGCATTGGCTATTTGCCCGAAGAGCGGGGGCTTTATCCGGCGATGAAGGCTTATGAAGCCATCGGTTTTCTGGCCGCGCTGCGCGGGATGTCCTTGAAGGAAGGGCGGCGCAAGGGGCGCGAGATGCTGGAGGCGCATGGGCTGGGCTATGCCGCGGACCGGCAGATCCGGCAGATGTCCAAGGGCATGGCGCAGACCGTGCAATTGCTGGGCACGCTGGTGCACGAACCCGATCTGGTGGTGCTGGACGAGCCGTTTTCGGGCCTCGACGCGCTCAACCAGGGCAAGCTGGAGCGGATGATCCGCGATCTGGCGGCAAAGGGCACGACGGTGATTTTCTCGACCCATGTCATCGCGCACGCCGAACGGCTGTGCGATCAGGTGGCGATCATTGCGGGCGGCAAGGTGCCGTTTGTCGGGCCGGTCGATCTGGCGCGGGACCGGTTGCGGCCGCAAGTGCGGCTGGAAACGCGCGCGCAGGAGGGGGCTTGGCGCGCAGCGCTTCCTGCCGATGCGCGGCATGAAGGATCATTCTGGCATTTCACGCTGCCTGAAACCGGGGTGGAGCCGCTGCTGCGCGCGCTGATCGAAGGGGATGCGGGCATTCTCAGCCTGTCCATTGAGCGCGCCGGTTTGCACGATGCGTTCGTCGCCATTGCCGGAGAGGCCGCGGCCAAAGCGCTGGAAGAAAGCCCGGGAGACGCAAAATGAGCATGTTTGGCGACAAGCTGCAGGCCATGCTCGTGATCGCGCGGCGTGATTTTGTGGCGGTGGTCTTTTCCAAGACGTTCATTTTCTTTCTGATCGGGCCGATTTTCCCGGTGCTGGTGGGCGGGCTTGCCGGAAGCATCGGTGGCAAGGTTCAGGAGAACGTGGACCGGCCCACGATTGGCCTTGCGATGAGCGCAGACGATTCGCGCGCCTTGCTGGCCGCGCGGGATGAATTGCAGGGGCGCGTGCCGGGGTTCATTCCCGATATCGTGGTGCTGCAGGATGTGAAGCCGGGCGAGGAATTTGATGCACGCGCGGCGCTGGCCAATGGCGATACGCCAGTGTCCGCCGTGGTCGAAGGCACGCTGGACGCGCCGCTGATGACCGCGCCGCGCGAACGGGCGCGGCAGTGGGTGGGGATCGTTTCGAACCTTGCCGCGCGGGCGAAATCGGCCACGCCCACGGCTTATCCCGAAGTCGCGGTGGCAGAAGTCGCCACGTCTGTTGCCAAAGTGAAGACCGGGCAGATCTTCACCGCGCAAGGATCGCAGGTGGTGCTGTTCCTGCTGACGATGCTGCTGGCGGGCATGGTCCTTTCCAATCTTGTGGAGGAAAAGGCCAACAAGATCATCGAAGTGCTGGCCGCCGCCATCCCGATGGACGCGATGTTCATGGGCAAGCTGTTTGCGATGCTGGCTGTGAGCCTTGTGGGCATTGCGGTTTGGGGCGGCGTGGGCGGCGCGATTGTGCTGGCGGGCGGCAGGGCGCTGCCGGTCATGTCGGTCCCCGCAGTGGGCTGGCCCTTGTTCCTGACGCTGGGCTTCCTCTATTTCACGATGGCCTATCTGCTGATGGGATCGCTGTTCCTCTCGATTGGTGGCATGGCGACGACGGTGCGCGAGGTGCAGACGCTTTCCATGCCAGTGTCGATGTTCCAGCTGATGGTGTTCTTCTTTTCGAGCTACGCGCTGTCATCACCGGGCACGTGGGTGGAGTGGGCCTCGATCATTTTCCCGGTCAGTTCGCCCTATGCGATGCTGGCGCGCGCGGCGCAGGACCCGCAAGTCTGGCCGCATTTGGCGGCGCTGGGCTGGCAGGGGCTGTGGGTGATCGTGATCGTGCGCAGTGGGGCGCAGCTGTTCCGGCGGACGGTAATGAAATCCGGCCCGGCCACCGGGAGCAGGAGCGTGTGGGCGCGCGTCTTCAAACGCGCAAAGGCTTATTGACATTGATGTAGGTTGTGGCAGCTTGTCAGCTTGACGAGGACCGCGCGCGAAGGTGCGGCCCGTAAGAGAGGATGACCATGGCCACGCAGCTTGCCCCCGAAGCGCCACAGTTTGCCTATCGCAGCTCACCCACCGCGATTGAGGCTTTTTCCGCGTGGTTGCGGGATAATCCGCAAGCTTTTCCGCCCCATACGCACCCGTGGGATGTCAGCCGTTCGGACATCTATGTGGAGGATCGCTGGCAGCCGATCTTTGCGCAGATGCGAGAGCAGGCACCGGTCAACTTCGTGCCCGAATCGCCTTATGGCGCGTACTGGAACGTGGTGAACCATAAGGCGGTGAGCCATGTGGAGGCGCTGCCCGAGCTGTTCTCGTCATCGTGGAAGTACGGCGGGATCACCATTGGCGATCCGCCCGCCGATACCGACCCAGCGCTGCTGGCTGAACGGCAACTGCCGATGTTCATCGCGATGGACCGGCCAGAGCATACGGGGCAGCGCCGTACGGTCGCCCCGGCCTTCACGCCGGGCAAGATGGCCGAGATGGAGGCCGAAATCCGCAAGCGCACCGGTGAAGTGCTCGATTCGCTGCCGTGGGGCGAGAAGTTCGATTGGGTGGACAAGGTCTCGATCGAGCTGACCACCGGCATGCTGGCGCTGCTGTTCGGCTTTCCGTGGCAGGACCGGCGGCTGCTGACGTTCTGGTCCGACTGGGCGGGCGATGTGGAGCTGATCCTGGCGCGCGAGCTTTCGGACATGCGCTTTTCGTTTCTGGGCGAGATGGCGCACTATTTCCAGCGGCTGTGGGGCGAGCGGATGCGCAGCGAACCCACCGGCGATCTGATCTCGATGATGATCCATTCCGAGGCCATGAACCACATGAGCCCGCAGGAATTCATGGGCAATCTGGTGCTGCTGATCGTGGGCGGCAACGATACCACGCGCAACACGATGTCAGGCATCGTCCACGCGCTCGACCAGTTCCCCGATCAGCGCGATCTGCTGGAGCGTGATCCTGCGCTGATCCCCAATGCGGTGCAGGAATGCCTGCGTTTCGTCACGCCGCTGGCGCACATGCGCCGTACCGCTACGGCGGATGCGGACCTGTTCGGGCAGGAGATCAAGGCGGGGGACAAGCTGATCCTGTGGTATCTTTCGGCCAACCGTGACGAGACCGTGTTCGAGAGCCCGGACAAGCTGATCGTCGAGCGGCCCAATGCGCGGCGGCACCTGTCGTTCGGCTATGGCGTGCACCGCTGCGTGGGGGCGCGGCTGGCCGAGCTGCAATTGCGCATCCTGCTAGAAGAAATGCACGAACGCCGCATGCGGGTGCGTGTGGCCGGGCAGGTCGAGCGGGTGCGCGCCAACTTCGTGCATGGGTTCCGCAAGCTGGAGGTCACGGTCGAAAAGCGGTAATCTGGTAGACAGGTTGGCGTGCTATGACTTGCGTCACCATTGCCGGAGCAGGGCGGGCCTAGAACGGGCCATGTCCTGCTGGTGGGCCACCGCCCCCCGAGGTTCGCCTCCCGGCCTGTCAGCAGGACACCCAAGGTTTATGATGAACCGCTTTGCCTCCGATCGCCGTCGCTTCATCGCCTTGCTGGGTGCGGGCGCGGTCATGCCGCTGGCTTCGGCCTGCAGCGCCAAGCCTGCGGCCAAGGGCACCTTCCCGATCATGAAGAGCGAGGCAGAGTGGCGGCGCTTGCTGGGGGCCGAACGGTTCCACATCCTGCGCGAGGAGGGCACCGAGCGGCCCTTTACCTCGCCGCTCAACAAGGAAAAGCGCAAGGGCGTGTTCGTGTGCGCGGCTGATGGCACGCCGTTGTTTGCCTCTTCCACCAAATACGACAGCGGCACCGGCTGGCCCAGTTTCTGGAAGCCGCTGCCCAAGGTTGTTGGCAGTTCGATTGACCGGTCGCTGGGCATGACGCGCACCGAAGTGCACTGCAACCAGTGCGGCGGGCATCTGGGCCATGTGTTTGACGATGGCCCTGCGCCTACGGGCCTGCGCTATTGTATCAACGGGCTATCGTTGAAGTTCCAGCCGGCCTGAGGTCGCGCGCGCGCTTTTTTGTTGCAGCGCGGCATTGGTGGTTGACCAGGCAGGCCAATCTGCCAACGCAAGCGCGTGCGCAGATGGCTCGGCCTTGTTTTCCTGCTTATTCCATTGCTCTGGCTCGGCTGGTCCGCGCCAAGGTTTGATCCGCGCCACTATGATAACCGGATGCGCGTGGATGATGTGACAGCCCGCATCGGTGCGCCCGAACGCCGCGCTTTGGGGCCATTCGCGCCGGTGGCGATGTGGCGCTTGAAGGGGGCGGACCGGCGGTTTGGAGGCTATTCCGCGCTGGTGCTGCGCCGGGACGGAATGGCCTTGCGCGCGATCAGTGACCGCAACCGGACGCTGCAGATCGATCTGCCGGTCAGGACCGGCTGGCAAGAGGCGGCGATCCCGCGCCTGATCGTGCGCAGCATCGGCCGGGGGTACTATCTGGGTTACGATCCCGAATCGGCTGTGCGTGACACGGACGGTGCGGTGTGGCTGGGGCTGGAAGATGCCTTCCACGTGGTTCGCGCCGATATGCGCACCGCGCAGGCGCGCTTTTTCCCCGTGCCCGAACTGCGCGATTGGCCACGCAACGGCGGGGCCGAGGCGATGGCGCGGCTGAACGATGGGCGCTGGATCATGCTGTGCGAATCGTGCGGCGGCGGGAAAGGCGGCCTGCATCTGGGCCTGATCTTTTCAGGGAACCCGGGCCAAGCCAAAGCGCAAAAATTCGGGCTGATCATGCCGCCCGGTTTCGATCCGGTGGATGCGGCCACCCTGCCAGATGGGCGCGTGCTGATCCTGACGCGGCGGCTGGTGCTGTTTCCGCTGCACTTCGAAGCGCAGATTGTGCTGGCCGATTTTGCGGCGCTTGATCCCAAGCGGCCTTTGCCCACGCAAGAGGTGGCGCGCCTTGACGGCTCGCCCATCCGCGAAAACTGGGAGGGCATGGCCTTGATGCCCGGCGCCAATCCGCGCGATCTGGCGCTGTGGCTGATATCCGATGCCAATGATTCGGCGTTTCAGGAAACGCTGCTGCTGCAGCTGCGGTTTGATCCGCAAAGCCTGCCGCAATCAGGCGGGCCGCGCTGAGACAAGGCATAGCAAAAGCCCCCATTCCGCGCAGGAAAGGGGGCCTTGGCTATCTCCCTTGCGGGAAAGCTGATTAGGCGGCGTTCGCCTTCACCAGATCGCGCTTCACCTTGAGGGCACGCGACGACAGCTTGGTGTCAGCCTGCTTGAGCAGCCAGTTATCAAGGCCACCGTTGTGTTCCACCGAACGCAGACCATGCGTCGAAACGCGGAACTTGAAGCTGCGGTCCAGCTTCTCGCTCATCAGCGTGACGTTCTGCAGGTTGGGCAGGAACAGACGCTTGGTCTTGTTGTTGGCGTGGCTTACGTTGTGACCGACTTGGCGGCCCTTACCGGTCAGTTCGCAGATACGCGACATGGCTAAAACTCGCTTGTGTTCGATAAACTCTATCAGGAAGGCGCGGCTCTTATCGATTCACCGGGCGAAGTCAAGGATTCGGCGTTTGAAAGCGACAATGCGGCAGGTATGGCTTTTGGCATGACACGCTGGCCCCTGCCCGAACCAATGCGCATGGCGCTGGAACAAGCCGCCTGCGCAGGCGATGCAGGCGAAGTGCCGATTGGCGCGGTGGTGGTCAAGGACGGTGTGGTGATTGCTGCGGCCCATAACCAGCCGCGCGCGCTGTGCGATCCTACTGCCCATGCCGAAGTGCTGGCGATTCGCGCTGCGGCGGCGGCTTTGGGGCAGGAGCGACTTGAGGGGTGCGACTTGTGGGTCAGCCTTGAGCCGTGCGCAATGTGTGCAGGGGCCATCGTTCATGCGCGGATCGCGCGGGTCTATTATGCGGCCACTGATGCCAAGGGCGGGGCGGTGGAGCACGGGGCGCGGGTGTTTGATCAGCCGACCTGCCTGCACCGGCCCGAGGTTTACTCTGGCATGGGCGAGGCTGAGGCGGCGGATTTGTTGCGGGGGTTTTTTCGCGAGCGGCGGTGATGTGTCGGTAAGACCTGCACCACATACACTCCGCTCACCCTGAGCCTGTCGAAGGGTGCCGCCGTTGCGCAAGCATGCTTCGACAAGCTCAGCATGAGCGGGTTTTGACAGGGATTGTCGAGCCACAACAAAGCGCCGTCATCCTGAACTTGGTTCAGGATCCATTTTGCCTATCAAGCTGCCGGTTATGGCGAGAGATGGACCCTGAACCAAGTTCAGGGTGACGAGCCTGAAGTGGTGTTGTTACGGTGCGGTGGCTCTAAAAAGAACGCCAGATCTTGACCGGCACCGTGTTTGGCGGGCCGCTGCCGGTGGGGCAGCGCATGGGTTTGAACGTGCGCGAATAGCAGACGTGCACTTCGCGCAGCCAGCCATCGCGGCCCAGCAGCAGGCGGAACATGTCCGGCCTCAGGCGCGGGTTGGCAAGGGACATGGCCTGGCGGACTTTGCCCGCGTCCAGCCCTTCGGTGCGGGAAAGACGCGCCATGTCGGGGAATTGTAGCGTTTGGAACAGCGTGCGGCCCTTGTCGAAATAGGCGGCAGGATCAGCGCTCATACAGGTGCCGTGCTTGGCCCATTCGTGCAGCATCAGATCGGCCGAGGGCGTGGTGCAGAAATTGCGGCGCAGGGTCTGCGCATCGGGCAGGCGGCGCGAGGGGCAGTATTGCGGGTATTTGCCGCCCTTCCCATCGGGCCACAGGCCATGAAGGATGAAACCGAAGCGGCCCTGCTTGCCCGAACATTGCGTGGCATGGCGCGGATCGGCCTTGCGCGTGCGGCAGAATTCGGGGGACCAGCTGGCGGCAAGCGTATAGCTGGTGATCGGGGTGACGCGCGGCGGAGCGTCCGGCTCGGGCAGCGGCGGGACGCTAAGCTGCGGCGGGACTTCGCATTGCCAGCCTTGGGCAATGGCTGGGCTGGAGAGCGCGAGCAGCAGGAGGCCCAAAACAACGCGCATCGCAGTCAGCCTCCCTTGCGCGCGGCCAGCCATGCGCTGGAGGCGGGCAGCCACATCAGCACGCCTGCGGCCAGCATCAGCAGGATCGCGATGGCCGAGACGATGGCAAAGGGCATGCCGATCATCGTGGCGACCACCGGAATGCCGGCAAGGCCGATCACATCAAGCGCGACCACCACGGAGAGGAACCAGCGGGCCATGGCAAAGCCGCCCCGTGCGATCACCAGTGCAAGACCGATGGCGATCAGGGCATTGGCAAAGGGGCCGATCATGATCTGCAGCGGCGGCGCTTCGAGCGCTATGGCCATTGCGCCAAGGTGCGCGGCGACATTGGCGATGCGCATCAACTGGCTAAGGATCACGCCCTGTTCGAACAGGCGGATCGTGGTGGGGCGGGGATTGGTCATCAAGCCGTTCTTTCAGCCCAGCGGCGTGAAGTCGAGCCCGATGTCGGCGGCGGGAGCGCTTTGCGTGAGGCGGCCGACCGAGACGTAGTCCACACCCGAGGCGGCAATGGCGGCGATGGTATCGAGTCGGACGCCGCCCGAAGCCTCGCACGGCACGCGGCCCGCGATCAGCGCGACGGCCTGGCGCAACAGATCCGGCCCCATGTTGTCGAGCAGCAGGCGCGTGGCTCCGGCGGCAAGGGCAGGTTCGATCTGGTCGAGGTGATCGACTTCGCAGATCACGTCCTTCACGCCAGCGGCCAGCGCGCGGCGCACCGCTTCGGCCACGCCGCCTGCGACAAGGACATGGTTGTCCTTGATCATCGCGGCATCCCACAGGCCCATGCGGTGATTCGCGCCGCCTCCGGTGCGCACCGCGTATTTTTCCAAGTGGCGCAGGCCGGGGATGGTCTTGCGGGTATCGAGCAGGCGGGCTTTCACATTGCCCATCGCATCGACATATTGCCGGGTGAGCGTGGCGACGCCCGAGAGGTGCTGCACGGTGTTGAGCGCGCTGCGCTCTGCCGTCAGCATCGCGCGGGCATTGCCTTCAAGGCGCATGAGATGGGTGCCGGGGGCGACGCGCGCGCCTTCTTCCACCAGAATTTCGATGGCCATCGCCGGATCGAGCGCGCGGAAGAAGGCGGCGGCAATCGGCAGCCCGCAGACGGTGATCGCATCGCGGCTGTCCATCACGCCGGTAAAGCGCGCATCTGCCGGGATCACGCTTTCCGAGGTTACGTCATGCCCGCCGCCGGGCAGACCTTCGCCCAGATCTTCGGCCAGCGTTGTCGAGACAAAGGCCTTCAGATCAAAGCCGGGAATGGAGAAGCTGCTCATTTGCAGCCCAATACCACCCTCTCCGTTCGTGTCGAGCGAAGTCGAGACACGATAGCGTCAATGTGTCTCGACTTCGCTCGACACGAACGGATCAGGGGACAGAGTTAGAGCAAATTGGAATGGGATCAGTGGACGAAGCGGGCCACTACATCGCGGTAGGAGCGTGAGACTTTCACTTCTGCGCCCGATTCCAGCACTAGGAAGCATTCACCGTTGGTGTGGGGCTTTACCTGACGGACCTGATCGAGGTTGACGATCTTTGAGCGGTGGACGCGCTGGAACACGCGCGGGTCGAGGCGGCGTTCGAGGTCTTTCATCGTTTCGCGCAGGATCAGCGAATTGTCGCCGGTGTAGATGCACATGTAATCGCCCGCGGCCTCGATGCGTTCGATCGTGTCGACATCGACGCGGAAGATCTTGCCGCGATCCTTGATGTTGATCAGCTTTTCAAAGCGGCCTGCGGCGTGTTCCTCCTCGTCGTCCATTTCCGGCATGGCACCGGGGGCGACTTCGGCCAGCACGCTTTTGAGCTTGTCGGCCTCTTCGCGTCCGCGCTTTTCAGAAAGGCGGGTGCGCGCGCGGTCAAGCGCATCGGCAAGGCGGTCTTCGTCCACCGGCTTGAGCAGATAATCGACCGCATTGGCCTCGAATGCCTTGATAGCGTGTTCGGAATAGGCGGTGACGAAGACGAACAGCGGCGGATCGATCTCCATCACGCCTTTGACCACCGAAAAGCCATCGAAGCCGGGCATCTGGATATCGCAGAACACCAGATCGGGCTTTTCGGTCTTGATCTTGCGGATCGCCTCGCGCCCGTTCGAGCAGGTGTCGATCACCTCGACATCGGGGAAGGCCTGAAGGCGCAGCTGGAGGCCCTGAATAGCCAGTTTCTCATCATCGACGAGGATGGTGCGGATGGTCATGCGGATCCTTTGTTCATCACGTTGTGCCCCCGTGATTTACCCCCCGTTGGAGCTTTACTGAGGGAAGGACGGTGCAACCGGGATTCGGTTCCCGAAATCCGGTGGCCGAAATTGGGTTCCAAGGTGCGCGGCCCTTCATGCCGGCACCCCGATGGGCCGCCGTGTCGGTGCGATGGCGGGTGCATCGGCCTTGGCTTCGAAGGGCAATTCCAGCACCACCTGAAAGCCGCCCTCCGTGCGGTTGGAAATGTCAAAGCGCTGGTTTTCACCATAGGCCTGCACCAGACGATCCCGGATATTGGCCAAGCCGATGCCAGTGCTGTCGCTGCTTGCGCCAAAGACGGTTGAGGGATCGGTGCCCGCTGGCAAGCCCGGCCCGCTGTCCGATACGATGACCCGCAGCATCGGGCCGACGAGTTGCGCCTCGACCGTGATTTCCGCGCCATATTCCAGCGGGCTGACCGCATATTTGATGGCGTTTTCAACCAAGGGTTGCAGCAGGAGTGAAGGCATCAGGCCATTGCGGACGGCATCATCGATGCGAAATTCTGTGCGCAGCCGGTCTTCAAAGCGCATGCGTTCGATATCGAGGTAAAGCTTCAGCGTCTCGATCTCTTGCGCCACGGTCACGCGCGCGGTCGGCTCGTTCACCAGCGTGTAGCGCAGGAACGAGGAGAGGCGCGAGAGCATCGCGTTGGCAGGCTCGGTCTGCTTGAGCAGAACCAGCGTGGAGATGGAATTGAGCGTGTTGAACAGGAAATGCGGATTGAGCTGGTAGCGCAGCATGGCCAGCTGGGCCGATGTGGCCTGTGCTTCCAATCGCATTAGCTGGTCGTTCTGCTCTTCCACCTGCAGGAAGAAGTTGATCGCGTAATAGAGCCCGGTCCACGATATCAGCAGCGTGAGATCAAGGTAGAACACGCCGAGGAACAGCTGCGCGAAGCTGGCATCATCGCCCTGCCGGTACAGGCTGATCACCCAAGAATCGATGAAGGCATAGAGGCCGACCGCCGTGGAGAGCGCGAGCGATGTGACGCCCCAGGTGACCAGTGGCCGCCGGTTGATCAGCGCGCGGTAGATCACCGAGAGGATCAGCGAGATCGAAAAGCCGGTGATCGTGGCGATGACGACGATGACGAGGAAGGACCACGGCTGGCCATTGGCAACCGAGGACATCGCGCGCAACAGCATCGCGCCGCCCCAGCCAAGGAACTGCAGGCGCCAGAAAGCGCGGTTCTTGTTGCCGAAGAACGGCGTGGGTCTGAACGGCAAGGCTGCCATGAAAAGGTTTGTAACCGTTTGTAGGGGGCTAGGCTAGTGGTCAGCCTTTGCGGGCCTGATCGATCGCCGATTGCAATTCTTCAGGCGGGACTGCGCCGCTGATGATGCGCCCGCCGATGATCCATGCAGGCGTGCCGTTGATACCAAGCTGGCGGGCGAGTTCAAGATTGCGCTTGAGTTCGTTTTCTACGTCAGGGCGTGCGGCAAAGGTTGTGGCAGAGGCCATATCTACACCGGCGGCACTGGCAGCAGCGGCAATGCTGGCATCGGATGGGCGCGCGCCTGAAAACATAGCCTTGTGGAAGGCGGGATATTTGCCCTGCGCGGCGGCGGCGAGCGCCATGCGGGCGGCGGGTGCGCTTTCAGGCGCGATGATCGGCAGTTCGCGCACCACTACGCGCAGATCGGGGTTCTGGGCGACCAGCGTTTCGAGCGCTTTCACGCTTTGGCGGCAATAACCGCAGGCAAAATCGGTGAATTCAACCAGCGTGACCTTGCCCGTGGGGTTGCCCAGCACCGCGCCGGGGAACGGCGTTTCCAGCGCGCCGCGCATCGGGCCGATGCGGGCCTGCGCCTCGCGCGCTTGCAGGCGGTCCATGGCTTCGGGCAGGACTTCGGGGTTCTCGAGGATGTAGTTGCGCACCAGGCTTTCGATGGCGGCGCGTTCCTTGCCGCTGATCCCGGCGCTGGCGAGCGAGGCTTCGAGCTGGGCATCTTCGCCGGTAGTGCCCGTGGCGCGCTGATTGGCATACCACCAGCCGCCGCCAGCACCGGCAAGGGCGAACAGAACGGCGGTTGCGGCGAACAGGCCGATGCGGCGGGGGGGAGTGTCGGTCATCCGGCGGGCCTAGCGCGATTTGCGCTGGCGTTCCATCATCGCGCGGGCGGACATGGCGATATCCTGCGCGCGCAGCCAATCGGGCGTGCCTTTGGGCAAGGCCGCTTCGGCCGCTTCAGCGCTGCGCACGGCATTGCCCAGTTGCATGTTCATCAGCTGCTGTTCGGCGCTGGCAAGGCGGGCGCGGGGGATATCGCCCTTGGCTTCATAGATGACGCCCAGCTGGTACCAAGTGAAGGGGTTGTCGCGATCTCGCACCACCGAGGCGCGGAGCACCTTTTCGGCTTCGGTGAAGTTGTCCTTGTCTTCGGTGGCGATCAGCGCGTGGCCGAAAGTGGTGGCGATCAGCGGGGAATTGTTGGTCAGCGCCGTGGCGGTGCGCAAGGGGCCAAGCGCTTCGGCTGGGCGGCCGGATTCGAGCAGGATCTGCCCCTGAAGTTCCAGAAAATAGGGATTTTCAGGGTCGCTGGCGATCAGCGATTTGGTTTCGGCCAGCGCCTTTTCCACCAGCGCATCCTTGTGGAAGGCATAGGCGCGGGCATAGCGGGCGGGCACGTCGGTCAGATATTCGGGATAGGCGCGCAAGGTGTCTTGCGGATCGGCCAGGTAGCCATAAAGCTTGGCCTTTACCCGCAGGAACCGCGCTTCGAGCGAGGCCGGCGGCGGGGTGTTCCACGCCGGATCGCGCGAATAGGTGTCGAGCAGCGTGGAGAGGCGGTCCGAGGTCATCGGGTGGGTGCGATAGAATTCGGCATCGGGATTGCTGCGCGCGCTGTAGCCATAGCGGAATTCGAGGTTCTGCAGCTTTTTGAAGAATTCAATCGAGCCGCGCCCCGAAATCCCGGCCTTCGACAGGAAATCCGCGCCAGCGGCATCGGCCGAGGATTCCTGCGCGCGGCTGAAGGCAAGGAATTTGCCCATCGCCGCCTGCTGCCCGGCCATGAACACGCCCATGGCCGCATCGGCAGACCCGGCGGCAGCAGCTAGCCCGCCCAGCAGCAGCGACAGCACGGTGATGCCGGTGGCAGGCTTGAGCCCTTCATCAAAGCGGACGATGTGCCCGCCGGTGATATGGCCCAGCTCGTGCGCGATCACGCCTTGCAGTTCGTTGACGCTGTTGGCCGCGCCGATCAAGCCTGAATGAATGTAGATCGCCTGCCCACCGGCAACGAAGGCGTTGATCGACCCATCATTGAGCAGGACCAGATCGATGGCATCGGGATTGAAGCCAGCAGCCTTGAAGATCGGGGCCGAGGCCTCGCGGAACATCGCTTCGGATTCGGCATCGCGCAGCACCGACTGCGCCGCTACCGGTTGAACGCATAGCGATACTGCGGCGAACAGGGCAACAATGCGGGCTAGGATCTGGGTCACGTTGCGGGACTATCCCCCTGCCGCCTGAACCGCAACTGACTGTGCGGTCACCCGTTCCAGAAACGGCAGCACCGCATCAATCGCGCGGCGATCCCGCGCGAAGGGCTGGGCGAACATCATGATGATCTTTTCATGGGTGACGCCATCGAGCAGGACCGGCTGGTTCGGCACGCCTGCCTGCGTGAGCAATTGCGCCAGCCGCTTTGAATTGCGCGGGCGCACCCGCGTATCGGCGTCGCCGGTGACCAGCAGCAGCGGCGGAGCGTTTTTGCGGACGAAGGTGATCGGCTGAGTCTTTGCCAGATCGGGCGCATTGCCGAAAGAATGGATCGTGGCGTCGCTATCGAGCGGGAGGAAATCGAACGGCCCTGCCAGCGCGATGGTGCCACGGATGGCGCTGTCACCAAGCCCCACCGCGCGCAAGTATTGCGGATCAAGGGTGAGCATGGCGACGTTATAGGCTCCGGCGGAATGGCCCATCAGCGCGATGCGTGCAGGATCGCCGCCCAACTGTGCCGCGTGATCGTGCACCCAGCGCACGGCAGCGGCGCCATCTTCGAGCATCGCGGGAAACTGAGCCTTGGGGTAGAGGCGATAGCCTGCCAGCACCACGGCATAGCCCTGCGCGCAGAAGGTGCGGGCGATGAAGCGGTAATCGTGCGGATCACCGCCTGCCCAACTGCCGCCGTGGACGAAGATCAACACCGGCAAGCGGCCTTTGGCCCCTTGCGGCACGAACATTTCGAGCTTCTGGGCAGGGTCCATGCCATAGCGCAGATCGGCCACTTGCCGGATCGCGCCATCGCCGCCGTTCAGCAGCTTGTCCGCACCATCGAGCACGGCCACGGCATTGTTTTCCAGCGCACGGCGGAACGCATAGACGCCAATGCCGCCCAGCAGGAAGACGGCCAGTACGGTCCAGCCGATCCATCCCATGCGCCGTTTGCCTTTTGCCGTGCCCGTCATCAGGCAGGGGCTAGCAGGGCGATGGGCGGGGTGGAAGAGGCCTAACCGATCAGGTGGCGCGCGGCCTTTTCAAACAGCGCGGCGTCCCCTGCCACTTCGCCCAGCGCCACGATTTCACCGCTTTCAAGACGGCGCACCATGACCAGCGCAAACTCTTCGCCTGCGGGCACGGCAATCTCGGCAACCTTGCGCAACGGGAGCGCGCGCAGCGATTCGGCAAGCGCTTCGGGGCCGCGCTTGGCCAGCGCCTTGCCCGCCTCTTCGCGGCGCAGGCGGCGTTCGGTGTTTATCACGCCCTTCAGCCCGCCCGGCGCAGCGGAGAGATAGGCTGCCAGTTCGCCTTGCCCAAGGCCGATACGCTGCGCATGGGTGAGCGCGGCGGCATATTCGGTCAGGCGCGTCTTGTCATAGTCAGCGCCGAACACGAGCTTGACCACCGGCGTCATCGGCGCGCGGTCCTGCATGGTCAGGCCGGCATCTTCGAGCAGTTCGGCAAAGTCCTCAGGCTCTGCTTGCGCGGCCAGCGCGAAGTCCCATGCGCGGCCGATGGCGGCATAGAGCGTGGCGCGCGTGCGGTCTTCGCTGGAATTGGCCGCCAGCGCCAGTTCCCGCGCCGAAGCGAGCCAATCGGCCAGTGCTTCCGGCTCGGGTTCGCTGACGTGTGTGGGCGCGGGGAGACTATCGTCATTCAGCGCAAAAGCGGGCTCGGGCAGTTCGAGGCTATCGAACATGCTATCATCGCCAAGGCTGGCATGAAGCGAGGTTGGGCCATCGGCCCAGGCATCGGCAGTTTCGATCAGCGGACGCCGTGGTGGCTTGCGGACGGGCGAAGCTTCCAGTGCCTGACCGATTTCGAGCAGAAGCTCGTCGGTCGTGGCCTGATCGGCCAGTTCTTTCCAGTTGATCGCGCCCATGATGTAATCAATCGCAGCGCCATCGGACGAGAAGGGCAGGAGGATACCGCGATAGAGGATCGTGCGGCCATGCTGGTTGACGAATTCGGCCTCAAACCCGATCGGTGCCTGATTGGCGATGATCTGCATGTAGTGATCGGTGATGCGCGACAGTAGCGAGCGACCGGGAACATGGCTCAACCGTTCGATGGAACATTCGGTGCCGCATTCGTCGGCCAGTTTCGTGCCCAGAAACGTGATGGCCGGGTCTTCGATGCCAGTATCGAAATGCAGCAGCACAATGTTGTCGGCAAAATCGGGATAGTCCCCGCCCAGCAGGCTATCGACCAGCGGGAAGGAATGGCTGTCCAGCAGGCTGGCCCAATAGTTGTAGGCGCGCACCTGCATGCGGCGCTCATCCTGCCCAAAGGCCTGCGGCGGCGGCTCGCTCGGCACATCGTCCTCGAACCGGTCTTCGTAACCCGAAAGATCAAGCGCGCTTTCAACGCTGCTGTCCCGATCAAATCCGCGCAAAGTATCCATGAAACCCACTCGGCCCCCTAAGTGTCTGGGGGTGTTTTGGCGCAACTTCGTGAAGAAGTGCTTAAGTTGCGCCAACAGGGCTTCCGGCGGGTTAACGCTGGGCGATGGCCTCCGCCTTGGCGAGCAGGCGCTCGGCTTGCGCTAAGTGCAGAAGTTCGGCCATTTTTCCGTCCACCCGCAAGGCCCCTTTGCCCGCATTGGCCGGATCGGCAAAAGCGGCAACGATGGCTCGCGCTTGGCCGATTTCGCCGGGCGATGGCGAGAACACGCGGTTGCACAGATCAAGTTGCGCCGGGTGAATCAGCGTTTTGCCATCAAAGCCCGAATCGCGCGCCTGCTGGCATTCCGCCTCTAACAGTGCCTGATCCTCGATGGCGTTGCACACCCCATCGAGAATCAGCAGCCCATGCGCGCGGGCGGCCAGCACCGCCATGGTCAGCACGGGCACAAACGCGCTGCGGCCGGGCAATTGCGCGATGCCGCTGTCCTTGGCCAGATCGTTGAGCCCCAGCACAAAGCCGCGCAACCGGGTGGTGGCGGCACAAGCGGCAATGCGTTCAAGCGCGAGCACGGCGCGCGGCGTTTCAATCATCACCCACAGCGCCACATCAGGCGCAAACCCGGCGTGGTCCATGGCGGCGGAGAGCGCGGCAATATCGGCGGCATCATCCACCTTGGGCGCGAGCACGGCTTCGACCGGGGCCGAGGCCAGCGCCTTGAGATCATCGTGCCCCCATGGCGTTGCCAGCGCGTTGATCCGCGCAATCAGGCGGCGGTGGCCAAAGCCGCCTGCTTGCGCCTCGGCCACGAGGGCGGTGCGGGCATCGGCCTTGGCTTCGGGCGCAACCGCGTCTTCCAGATCGAGCGCGACGGCATCGCAATCGAGCGTGCGGGCCTTGGCCATGGCGCGGGCATTGCTGGCCGGCATGTAAAGAACCGAGCGAAGCGGGCGGGAATCGATCAAGGTCTTGTCTCCGAGAAGTTATCGGGCCGGAACACTATCAATCCGGCCTTCCTCGCGCGTGGGCATGGGGGCGATGAAGTGCATGGCGAGCGAGGCGATGAGCCAGATCGCCGCGCCGTGCAATGCCGTTTCAAGGCTGGTCGCATCGGCCAGCGCACCCCAGACCCATGCGCCGAGCGCCATGCCGCCAAACGTGATGGCCTGATAGATCGAAAGGCACCGGCCCAGAATATCTTCGGGGCTGCGCAATTGCATGGCCACGTTCAGGCTGGTCATCGTGCTGGCCCAGCCCATGCCGCCAAGGAAGGTGGCGGCCACAGCCATCGGGATGCTGGTGGCCGAAGCCATCAGCACCAAGGCAGCGGCAAAAATCACGGTGGCCGCAGTTACCACCGCTTCGCTGCCAAAGCGCTGCCGCACCCGCGAAATCCGAAATGCTGTCAGGATTGAGCCGACGCCAAAGCCGCCCAGCATCAGGCCATAGTCCAGTTCGGTGCCGCGCAGCATATCGCGCGCAATGCTGGGCATCAGCGCCTGCAGGCCCGCTGCGCCAAAGCCGATCAGCAACCCGCGCGCCAGCACTTTGAGGATCGGCGGCGATGCCGCACAGAACCGCAATCCGCGCACAATGGCCGCCAGCATTGGCTCGCGCCGGGGCGGTGTGGCCACCGGTCGCCACAGCATCAGCACCACGATCATGCCGATGTAGCTGACCGCGTTCAGCGCGAACGCCAGACTGGTGGACCACAGCGATATGAGAATGCCGCCAAGCGCGGGGCCGACGCTGCGCGCCAGGTTGAAGGATATGGCGTTGAGCGAGATCGCTTGCGGCAGATCGGCGCGCCCCACTTGCAGCCGCACCGAGGCTTGCCATGCCGGGCCATTGAGCGCGGTGCCCATGCCCACCATCAGCGTGAGCGCCAGCAGCGACCACGGGCCGACGTTGCCGGTATACGACAGTGTGGCAAGGATTGCGGAGACGACCAGCATCCCGGTTTGCGCAGCCAGCATCACCCGGCGCCGATCAAAATTGTCGGCAATGGCGCCTGCAAACAGGCCCAGCAGCAGAATCGGGATCGTGGCCGAGGCTTGCACCAGTGCCACCAGCACGTGGCTGTCGGTCAACTCGGTCATCAGCCAAGCTGCGCCGACCGACTGGATCATCGCGCCGATGTTGGAAAACAGGTTCGCCGTCCAGATGGCGCGGAAGGCGGGGTAGCGGAACGGGGCGAGCGCGCTTGCCTGACCAGTTTGGCCCTGGGCAGTCTGAACCGGCGTTGTTTGCACTACAGGTAGCGGACTTTCATTTTTATGCGCACCGGGGCCCCGGTCACTTCAAAGGCGGCCGCTTCAAACTTTGGAGCGGACATCTTGACCGGCGCATCGCGCGAAAAACCAAAGCCTTCCTTGGGCAGGAACAGCGTCTTGTCCATCTTCTTGTTCGAATTTTCATCGTGCAGCAGGACGATGGCATAACGGCCCGGCATCACATCGCGGATCACCAGCGTGCCTGCTTCGCTGGCCTTGGCGGTGGCGATGCGCTTGTTCGGGTCCTTGTCGCATCCTTCGGGAAACAGCTTGGCGCTGCCGCTCATGCACAAGTGGACAAGGCCCTTGGCATTGCGCAGGCCGACAATGTCGATCGTGATCGAGGTGGGGGCAGGCGCGTTTGCGCCCAGCAGGGGCGCTGCCAGCAGGGGCAGGAGAAAATGGGTGCGCTTCATGGGGCAGAAAGTCCCTTGTCGGTGCCGCAAAGCCGGTCCCAGAAACGGAAATAGAGACCGTAGTTGCAGCGGTAAAGTTCGTGATGACGGCTATGATGGCTGGCTGTTATCACCCAGTTCCCTGCGCGGGCATGAACGAGCCAGCGGGGAAACATCTCCCAGCCCATGTGGTTGGTCACGCCCATCACGGTCATCACCAGCAGCACAAGGCCGAGCATTCCGGCATGGATCGGGATCACAAAGACCAGCGCCGGGATCAGCAGCGAGACGATGGCGGCCTCAACGGGATGAAAATTCATCGCGGCCCACGCGGTGGGTGGGCGGCTGGCGTGGTGGATTGCGTGGATGCTCTTGAACACCGCCGGGCGGTGCATCCAGCGGTGAGTCCAGTAAAACCAGGTATCGTGGATGAATAGGTAAGCCAGCAAGGACACCGGCATCCACCACAGCGGATAGGCGGCAGGATCGGTGTAGATCTGCGTCCAGCCCCGCTGTTGCCAGCCCCACGCGACCACACCTGCGGGCACGCCATAGATGGCGGCGGTGGCAAGGCTCCACGTGATTTCGGACCGGATCTGCTTGCCCAGACCAGCGTAATGGCCGGGCCGCACTTTGTGCGTGGCCCATGCGAACAGGCCGCTGGTGAGCAGATAGCGCACGGCCACGATCACGGTCATGGCAAAGGCAGAGGCATAGACGCTGGTCATCGTGCGCCGCTATGCCAAGGTTTGGCAGCGGGGGACAGCCCTGCCTTAGGGCAGGGCTGTTGCATGTCTGTAACTTCGGGCAACGCCCGAAGTCGAGACACTTTGCGCGGTGTCTCGACTTCGCTCGACACGAACGGGACATGTGTTGGATCAATGTAATGTCATCCCGGTCCAGGGCAGGGCCGGATGGTGTTGGTTGCTGGATTCCCGCCTGCGCGGGAATGACGAATTTTCAATGCTTGCGTCATTCCCGCGAAGGCGGGAATCCAGTGAAGCCAAAATCAATAGGCCAGATCAGCTTGCGCGGCGCACCTTGTTGCGGTGCGCGCCAACGCCAGCTGCGCCGCCGCCATTGCCGCCACCATTGCCTCTGGGGCGAAAGTTGCGGGGCTGGGCGGCATCGCGCTCACCGCCATTGACGGTGGCATCGAGCACCGGATTGCGGACCGGACCACGATCATTCACGCCACCATCGCGGCGCTCCTGACGCGGGCTGACATCGCGCGGGCGACCATCACGGCCCTGCGCCTTGCCACCGAACTTCTGGCCAGAGCCTTGGCCCGAATGCTGATTGCCGCGCGGTTGGTCACCACGGTTCTGGCCACTTCCGCCACGGCCACCATTGCCGCGCTGGGCGCGGGCATCGTGGCGGGCATCGCGCTCTTCCTCAGCCGGCTTGCGGCTGGGGGCGGGCAGCTTGGCCGCTTCGGACAGGAAGTTGTCCGGCAGTCCCATCGTGTCGATCTTGAGGCGCGTCAGCTTCTCGATGTCCTTGAGGTAGGGCTTTTCATCGGGCGCACAGAAGCTCATCGCAATGCCATCGGCACCAGCGCGCGCCGTGCGGCCAATGCGGTGGACATATTGTTCGGGCACGTTGGGCAGTTCGAAGTTGAACACGTGCGAAACGCCCGAAACGTCGATCCCGCGCGCGGCGATATCGGTTGCGACCAGCACCGGGCACGAACCCTGACGGAATGCTTCCAGTGCGGCGGTGCGCTGGGCCTGGCTCTTGTTGCCGTGGATGGCGCGGGCGTCGATCCCGGCGGTGGACAGGTGGCGCACCACGCGGTCGGCACCGTGCTTGGTGCGGGTGAACACCAGCGCGCGGTCCATTTCCTTCGAAGCCAGCAGCGTGCGGATGCGCAGCGTCAACAATGCCTGCTTTTCCGCCTGATTGATGAAGGTAACGTACTGTTCAACGCGCTCAGCCGTGGTCGAGTTCGGGGCGACTTCGACGCGCACCGGGTTGACGATGAACTGCTTGCCCAGATCCTCGATCGCCTTGGGCATCGTGGCCGAGAAGAACAGGCTCTGCCGTGTTTTGGGCAGGAGGTTGGCCACACGCTTCAGCGCATGGATGAAGCCCAGATCCATCATCTGGTCGGCTTCATCGAGCACGAAGATTTCGGTGCGGCTGAGCGTCAGCGCGCGCTGATCGATCAGATCGAGCAGGCGGCCAGGCGTGGCGACGAGGATATCGACGCCGGGCACCAGACGGCGGGCCTGCTTGCCCACCGGCACACCGCCGAACACGCAAGCGACAGAGATGTTCAGGTACTTGGCATAGCCTTCGATATTGTCGGCAATCTGCGCTGCCAGTTCGCGCGTGGGCGAAAGGATCAGCATGCGGCACGAGGCGGGCTTGCGATCGATCGGATTGGCGGCAAGGCGGTGCAGCGAAGGCAGCGCGAACGCGGCGGTCTTGCCGGTGCCGGTCTGCGCAATGCCGAGCAGATCGCGCCCTTCGAGCAGGGCAGGGATCGCCTGACGCTGGATCGGGGTGGGATCGCTATAGCCCTTGGTGGCAAGCGCGCGGAGAATGGGTTCGGCAAGGCCGAGTTCAGCAAAAAATGACATGGATATGCTTTCGTGGATGCCATCGGCTGAAAAGCCGACGAGCAAATGGAGTTCGCGTTACGCAAACGCCGGACAGGCGCATGCGGGGTCGATCATGCGACCCGTGCGTGAAAGGGGAAGCGGGCGGGGCAAAAACCGTTCGTCCGGGGCGGAACCAATGCCTTCAGGCAGATTCTCACGCCAGCACCCGGATTGCAGCGAAATGATCCGCCGCCGGTCTTGCTGGCGTGCACTTAGGTGTGAAGTTGGCATAAAGCAAGGAAATTCGCGATAAAAGGAGGTTGCGCGGGCCTTCGCTGACCGCCAACGTACCCGGCAAAGGAGCAAGGCATGCGTCTGGTCGCTAGCGTTATCATGGGTTTTGCGGTGTCAGGGGCTTCCGCTCTGGCAGCACCTGCTGGCCCTGAGGCAAAGATCGTAGCCACCGTCGATGCCGAACAGGTCCGCACGCTGAAATTCCTTGAAACGATGGTCAACCAGAACTCGGGCAGCCGCAATCTGGAAGGCGTGCGCAAAGTGCGCGATCTGGTGGTGCCCGAGTTTACCGCACTTGGCTTCACCTCGCGCTGGATCCCGATGGAGAAGGTCGGCCGCGCTGGTCATCTGGTGCTGACGCACAAGGGCCGCAAGGGCGGCAAGAAGCTGCTGCTGATCGGGCACCTTGATACGGTGTTCGAGCCGGATTCGCCGTTTCAGACGTATGTGCTCAAGGGCGATAAAGCCACCGGTCCGGGTGTGGGTGACGACAAGGGCGGCATCGCGGTGATCCTTGCCGCCGTCCGCGCGATGCAGGCGGCAGGCACGCTGAAGAACGCCAACATCGAAGTGTTCCTGACAGGGGACGAGGAAGAGGCTGGCTCCCCCACCGAAGTCGCCCGCGCCGATCTGGTCGCCGCGGCAAAGGTGGCTGACGTCGCGCTCGATTTCGAAGGTCTCAGCCGCGAGGACGGCAAGGACATGGGCTCCATCGCCCGCCGCTCTTCGCAAAGCTGGACGCTTACACTCACGGCGGAATCCGGCCATTCAAGCGGGGTGTGGAGCGCAAAGGCGGGTGATGGCGCGATCTATGCAGCGGCAAAAATGGTCAACGCTTTTCGCGAAGAGCTTCCCGAACCCTACCTGACGCTCAATGTCGGCCTGATCGCAGGCGGAGCGGAAGCCGAAGTGGCAACGGACAATGCGCATGTTTCGGCACAGGGCAAAACCAACGTCATCGCCGGAAAGGTCGTCGCGCGTGGTGATCTGCGCACGCTCAGTCCTGAACAGAACCGCGCGGCCATGCGCAAGATGGAAGCCATCGTCGCGCGCAAGTTTCCCGGCGTAACCTCTGCCAGCATCACTTTCAGCGAGGGCTACCCGCCGATGGCTCCGACGGCCGGCAACAAGGCGCTGCTGGCCAAGCTCAATCAGGTGAATGCCGCACTGGGCCTGCCTGAAATGCAGCCCCTCGATCCGATGAAGCGTGGAGCGGGCGATATCAGCTTTGTTGCCGAATACCTCGATGGGCTTGTCGGGCTGGGCCCGCATTCCACCGGCGATCACGCGCCGGGCGAGACGGTTGACGTGCCCAGCCTCTGGACGCAGGCCAAGCGCGCGGCGCTGCTGATGACGCGGCTTGCGGCGGAAAAGTCCGGCAAATGATTCTGTCTGATCCGCCCAGCCCTTGCGCCAAGGTTTGCGCCATTGATTCAGCCAGCAAGCTTTGCCTGGGCTGCCACCGTACATTGGATGAGATCGCCGAATGGGGCATTGCCGGCCCCGCCCGCAAACACGCGATTCTTGCAGCTGTTGCCGCCCGTCAAAGGGCCAGTGTCAGGTCGATATAGCCATAGCGGGTATTGCCGCTGGCAGGCGCATTGGGCGCATCGCGCAGCAATCTGCGCTTCAGCAGCAGCGCTGCGCCCGCATCCACTTGCAGCAGGCCGGGCATGATCCAGTGCCTGATACGCCCTTCGATCTGATGCGCGCTGAGGCTGCCTGAAACTCCGCTCGCATCAGGCACACCAGTTGAGGCGAACTGATCGCGGCTGTTTTCGGCCCAGGCACTGCGCCATGCAATGAAGGCGTCGGTATGCTTTGAGGGCGTCACTTCCAGCCGGGCCGAGGGCGAGACGATGTTGCTGCGCCGGAATGGCCCATAGAGGCCGTTCGGCCCGAATTCGAAACGTCGCGCGGAATAGAGTGTGTCGAAGCGCGTGAATCTATCGGGTTTGCCGCCATCACCGCTGGCTGCATCGAACAGCACCGCAATGCGCGGTGTCCAGCCTCCGGTCAGCGTGTAGCCCACTTCGGCGTGTATGAACCATGCAAAGACATCGAGATCGGCGCTGTCTGTCGGGGCTGACGTGCGCCGTGCTTTGCCGAATTGCACTGCGCCTTCCAGATCGTGGTCCCACTTGCCAGCCGCCGCCTTGGCATAGTGCCGCGCGCCAAGCGTGCCGATGCGGCGGTTGGTGGTGGCCAGCCGCGCGCCGTCACGCTCGATCAGGGCAAAGGCATAAGGCTGCAACGTGCCATGCGCGATGCCGGGGAGTGTCCCGTGCGCGCCGAAGAACACGACGTCAAAATTCTCGCGGTCCCATTGCACCCGGTCGGCAAGGATACCGCCGGTATCATCAGGCAGGCGCTGGTGTGGCAGCGCAAAAAGCAGGTCCAGCTTGCGCCCGGCTTCGCCTTCAAGCGCCAGATGTGCGCCGGTAAAGGCATTGGTGGTGTTGCTGAAGCGCTGGCGGGCCACCATGCGCCGGTTGCCCAGATCGAGCGTGTAACGGCCCAGCGTCAGAATGCTTTTCCCTGCGAGCGGCACCTGCACATTGGCCTGCACCAGTTCGAAAGCGTTGATCTCCCGGGTATTGGCCGATGACCGTGCATCCTGCCCCCATGCGCGCGCGTCCCACAGCTCGGCATTGAACCGCACGGCTCCGGCATCATAGCTCGCTGCAATTTCGGTGCGCAGCGATACCATCGTGTCGTTTTCGGGCGTCGGCGCGGGGCGGAACTGCCCGTCGATCGATTCCAGCCGCAGCCGGGCCGATGCCGCAATCGTGAAAGGACCAGTCGCCTCATCAGCCACTGCCACGGTCGGCCAGAGGGCAAGTTGCAGCAAGGACAGGGCGGCAAGCGGGCGCATGGATGCCGCCTAGCGCGCCCTTGCACCTTTGGCCATACACGGCTAACGCGCCGCAACGTCACTTGGGGAGTAGCCACCGCCTCCGGATTTCGGAGCGGCCCTCAGCGTCAACATGCTTGGTCGAGAGACCATGGCGCAGGCGGCGGGACCTTTGTGGTCTTCCGGGCGAGACCAATGACAGCGCGCTTTCTGCCCGGGCCGGGTGGAGGGGCACGCTGTCGTTGGCCTGATCGCTCCACCCGGCCCCGGAATTGCCATGATCCTCGAAGCTTTCACCACCTCTACCGCCATCGTCGCGCTGGCCGAGATCGGCGACAAGACGCAGCTCTTGGCCATTGTGCTGGCCGCGCGGTTCAAGCGTCCGCTGCCGATTGTGCTGGGCATTCTGGTGGCAACGCTGGCCAACCATTTCCTCGCCGCACTGCTGGGGGCAACCGCAGCCGCGTTCCTTGATGGCCAATGGTTCCGCTTTGCGGTGGCGGTGGGTTTCGTGGCCATGGGCCTGTGGACATTGGTGCCCGACAAGCTGGATGAGGATGAAGCGCCAAAGCCCTCGCGCCATGGCGCGTTCCTCACCACGCTGGTGGCGTTCTTTATCGTGGAAATGGGCGACAAGACCCAGATCGCCACGATTGCGCTGGGCGCGCGGTTCAACGCAGCGCTGGCGGTCACCGCCGGGACCACGCTGGGCATGATGCTGGCCAATGTGCCCGCGGTGGTCTTCGGCAATGCCCTGATCAAGCGCGTGCCGCTGGATGTGGTGCGCATGATCGCTGCAGCGCTGCTGGTGGCCACCGGCGTGTGGCTGTTCGTGCAGACGCTGGGCCTGTGGTAAACCGCTTCGCTAAGCGCTTTACCTGTTCGGCTTTTGTTCTTACGCTGGTGGCATGATCGAATCGCTGCCCCTGATTCAGGACACTGTCGAGCGCGAGGCGCGTGCCGTGGCGCGTGGGATATGCCGTCTGTTCGCGCGCAACGATATCTGGTGCCTTGCCGAAATGCCTTTGCGCTCTGGCCGCCGGGCTGACCTGATGGGCATTGATGCCAAGGGGCAGGTGGTGATCGTGGAGATCAAGGTCAGCCGCGCCGATCTGCTGGGCGATGCCAAGTGGACCGATTATCTCGATCATTGCGACAGGTTCTATTGGGGGCTGGCCCCACACCTTGACCGGTCGGTGCTGGAAACGGAGAATTTCCTGCCCCATGCCTGCGGGGTGATCGTGGCCGATGGTTATGACGCCGAAATCCTGCGCCCGGCGCCCACGGTCCCGCTGGCCGCCGCACGGCGCAAGGCCGAAGTCGAAAGGTTGGCGCGCGCTGCGCTAAGGCGTCAGCTTGTCAGCCTTGATCCCGATTGCGGCGTCTGGGGGCTTTAGACCTGCGAGCTTTGGCCGCGCCTACGGCCTGCGCTTGATGCCTAACGGCGGAATCAGCGTGAGCAGCGCACTGCGCGCTTCAAGGAACTCCTGCCATAGCGCGGTGGCAGCAGCGGCTGGGGACTGGCCTTTGGCCGAAACCGCCAGCAGCGCGGCAAGGCCGGGTTCCATAAAGGCCGCCAGATCATCCACGCCCTGCTTGGCCAGATCATAACGCCAGCCGCCAGTATCGCGCATGATTGCCGGAAAGTTGCGCACTTCGGGTTTGCGCATTTCAGGCTGCATACCCGCCAGCCTGCACACCACCGCCGATGCATCGTGCAGGGCCGACCATTTCATCGACATGGCGTTGCCCGAAGCCTGGCCGAATTCAGCCCGGGGCTCGGCAGACCGCGAATCAGAATGGGCCGGGGGAAGTGGTTGCATGGCACGTGTTTAATCGCCAGCGCGCTACCAAATCCCTAAGCTGTTGCCGATTGTGGGGCCATCGGATCGGTGGTGACAACAAAAACCACTGGCAACCGCGCAACCGCACTGCTAGTTGCGCCTCAGGCTTTGGCACCCGTAGCTCAGCTGGATAGAGTACTGCCCTCCGAAGGCAGGGGTCACAGGTTCGAATCCTGTCGGGTGCGCCATTATCGCAAAATTCTGTAGAGCGCGGCTTGCCTGGGCCGGATGGTGCCACGGCGCGCCGATTTATCCCTTCAGGTCGGTTTGCCCCCTTGCGAACCTCTTGCGCCAGGTCGTGCGATCATTACGACATTGCGGATTGTTGCTGATGGTGCGTGCCGCCAGCACGGATCGGCTTTTGGGGGTGGTCTGCATGGTCACAATTGGGCGGACTGCAGGTGCGGCGCTGGCCGTTGCGCTTGGTCTGGCAGGGTGTGAAACGGCGTGGGCTGGGGCGGAACTGCCCGCTTCGCTGGTCGCGCTTAACCAAGCGCTGAGTCAGGCGGTCAACCGTGGCAACGCCAATCCCAATCAGGAGACGCAAGCGGCCAGTGTGCAAGCCGCAGAGGCGCTGATTGCTGCGGCGGAAAAAGCGCCCCTCAGCGCTGTGACCGCATCGTATCTGGCGCGCGGGCTGGTGGCCCGGGCCGATGGTGCGCGCGAGGCTGGCGATCTGGATGGTGCGCTGGCCAGTGCCGACAGGGCCTATGCCGTGGTCGGCCCCTATCGCGATCATGCGCCCGATGCCTATGTTCAGGCAATTGCGCTGGCCGGCGATGTCGAGATGCGCCGGGCCTTGTATGGCAAGGCCGCCGAGCGGCTGGGCGAAGCGGCGCGTTATCTTGAGCAGCGGCGCGGAAAGATGCCTGCGACACCGGCGCTGGATATGGCCGAATCCAATATCGCCTATGTCCTGGCCCTCGCGCGTCTGCAGCTTGGCGAATATGACGAAGCCGTCCGTGCGCAGGAAGCGGGGGTTGCCGCGCGGGTGCGGGCGGTGGGCGAATTCCACCCCTCAACGATCAGCGCCCGCTATAATCTGGCGCTGCGCCTGATGCGCGCAGGCCGCAATGACGAGGCCGAAGCCTTGGCCCGGCTCGCGGTTGAGCAGGTTACGGCCCATGTCCCGAAAAGCGATCTTGGCCATGTGCGCGCGGTGGAATCGCTGGCGCTGGTGCTTGCTGGTGCAGGCAAGCGCAGCGAAGCGGTTGAGGTGGCGCGCCATGCACTGGACATTCGCGTCGCCACGACAGGTTCGCAGGACGGTAACTTTGCCAGCGGGCTCACCACCCTCGGCGGTCTGCTGACCGATCTTGGCCGCTATGGGGAGGCTGAGCCAGCGCTGCTGCGGGCCATTGCCACACTGGATGCGCTGGGAGACCGGGCCAGCGCGCAAGACCGGCTGCGCTCGCTGACCTTTCTGGGCCATACCCGCACGGCACTGGGGAAGCAGGCGCAGGCGCGCGAAACACTCGATCAGGCTTTCGAAATCTGGAGCCGCTCAAAGGCTGCTGGAGCGGCAGAAACGCTGCTGCCCGGCGTTGCGCTGGCCCGGCTTGATGGTGGCGATTCCGCAGGCGCAGCCGCTGTTGCGCAAGCGCATCTGGCAGTCGCCAAAGGTCCGCGCGTTCCGGCTTTGGGAAAGGCGCAGGCCTGTGTCATGGCCGCGCTGGCAGGCGTTGAGGCACCAGATTGCGTTGGCCGGGCCGGGGAAGATCTGGTGCGCGCGGTGGCTGACCGGTTGGATGCCAGTGCTGACGGCGAACTGCTGGCGGCTGATCGTCTGTCGCTTGAACTTGCCATGCGGCTGGCCGTGCAGCGCGGCGATATGCAGCTGGCGCTGAACGCATCGCAGATTCTGGTCGGCTCCAAAGTGGCAAGGTCCACGCGGCTTGCCGCCGCGCGTGCCGGTGCCGCCGATCCTGCCCTGGCCATGCGTCTGCGCGGTTTGCAGGATGCCGAACAGGCCTATCGGCGGGCCAATTCGGTCTACCTGTTGCTGCTGGGCAACGGTGGTGATTGGGAAGCTGCGCGCGCGGCGCGTGATGCTGCACTGGCAGAGTTGACCGGCCAGCGGGCCGCTCTGGCGCAAGCCGATCCATCATGGGCCGTGCTTGCCGCGCGGCAAGCCGCATCGCCCGATGAGCTTGCAGCGTCGCTGGCCAAGGATGAGGCGGCGCTGGCCATCATTCCGGCGCTTGGTTCGTCCTTCGTGATGCTTGCAACCGCCGACAATATGCAGGTGCAGCGCATGAAGCCCACGCGGGCGGCTTTTGCAGGCACCGCCGTGCAGCTGCGCCGCGCGCTGGATCGCGGGGCGTTCGATCCGGTGGCCTCGCACGATCTCTATCGCGCCATCTTTGCCGACCTTCCCGCAGCGGGCCTGCGCAACACGCGCACCTTGCGCATTGTGACCGGCGATGATGCCGCCGCTATTCCCTTTGCCGCGCTGCTGGAAAAGCCGATAGGCGCCACGGCCAAACATGCTCCGTTCCTCATCAGACGCTATGCCATGGCGATCAGCGCCACGCTGGTGCCGGTGCGGGGGCAGGCGCGCCGGTCGATGGCGCAGGGCACGATGCTGGCGCTGGGCGCGCCTACCCCGTTCGGGGCTGATCGGCTGGCCGCAAATAATCTGGCCGCAAACAGTCCGGCAGGCGCGCGCACAGTCCTGGCCAGCGCGGTATTTCGGGGCGGAAAGGCCGATACCACCTCGCTCGCCGCGCTGCCCACGCTCGAATCCGCCGAAATCGCCACAGTGACCCGCAGCGTCCGCAATGCCACGGTGCTGACTGGTGCTGCGGCCAGTGAAGACGCCTTTCGGGCTTCCCCGCTCGACCAGTATCGCGTGCTGTTGTTTGCCACACACGCGCTTGTGGCGGGCGAGATGGAGGGCATTTCCGAACCCGCGCTGGTGCTGGCCCGGCCTGAGGAAAGGGCAAGTGGCGATGGTGTGCTGACTGCATCGGAAATCAGCCTGCTCCGGCTCGATGCCGATTGGGTGATCCTGTCGGCCTGCAATACCGCTGTTGGTGATGGTGAAGCTGCGCCTGCTTATTCGGGCCTTGCCCAAGCGTTTCGCTATGCCGGAGCGCGCACGCTGATGCTGTCACACTGGCCGGTGCGCGATGATGCTGCCGCTGCGATTACCAGCAGCGTGCTGCGCGAGGCAGCCGGGGGCCGATTGCCTGCCGAAGCGCTGCGCCGCGCAATGTTGCGCGCGATGGATGATCCAAAGCTGCCCGACGCGGCAAATCCGCATGTCTGGGCGCCGTTCGTGGTGTTTGAATAAGCAAACGGCGGCAGAGCCAAAGCCCTGCCGCCGCTGCAATCATTCACATAGTGATCAGAACCGGTCGGCGTTCATCACCTTGGTCCATGCCGCCACGAAATCGGCCGTGAACTTGGCCTTGCCATCGCTGGATGCGTAGACCTCTGCCACCGCGCGCAGTTCCGAATTGGAACCGAACACCAGATCAACCGGGGTTGCGGTCCACTTCACCGCGCCGCCGCTGCGGGCCTTGCCTTCATAAAGGCCCGGCGTTGCCGCCTTGGTCCACACGTTGTCCATCGACAGCAGGTTCACGAAGAAGTCGTTGGTCAGCGTGCCCGGACGGTCGGTGAACACGCCTGCCTGCGATCCACCGGCATTGGCACCCAGCGTGCGCATGCCGCCCACCAGCACGGTCAGTTCCGGCACGGTCAGGTTCAGCAGATCGGCCTTGTCGACCATGGCTTCCACCGGCGCATAGAACGAATCTGCCGCATAGTAATTGCGGAAGGCATCGGCCTTGGGCTGAAGGAAATTGAACGAATCCACATCGGTCTGCGCCTGCGTGGCATCGACGCGGCCCGGCGTGAACGGCACGGTTACGTCCTGCCCGGCAGCCTTGGCGGCCTGTTCAATCGCCGCGTTGCCACCCAGCACGATCAGGTCAGCCAGGCTCACCTGCTTGCCGCCCTTGGCACCCTTGTTGAAGGCGGTGCGGATGGCGTCGAGCTTGGCCGTAACTTTGGCCACTTCTGCCGGATCGTTGACCGCCCAGTCCTTTTGCGGGGCAAGCCGCAGACGCGCACCGTTGGCACCGCCGCGCATGTCGGTTGCGCGGAAGCTTGAGGCCGAGGCCCATGCCGTGCGCACCAGTTCCGCCGTGGTCAGGCCTGACGAAAGGATGCTGCCCTTCAACTGCGCGATGTCACCGGCATCGACCATCGCATACTTGGCTTCGGGCAGCGGGTCCTGCCATGCCAGCGTCACCTTGGGCGCGTCCTTGCCCAGATAACGGGCCTGCGGGCCCATGTCGCGGTGAGTCAGCTTGAACCATGCGCGGGCAAAGGCATCGGCCAGCAGATCGGGGTTCTTTTGCCACGCCATCGTGATCTTGCGGAAGCCGGGGTCTTCGCGCATCGCGATGTCGGTGGTGAACATGATCGGCGCGTGGCGCACATCGGCGCGATGCGCATCGGGCACAAGGCTGGCGGCGGCTGGGTCCTTGGGGATCCACTGCGTGGCACCGGCAGGGCTCTTGGTCTTCACCCATTCAAAGCCATAGAGGTTATCGAGGTACTGGCTGCTCCATGCAATCGGATTGGCCGACCATGCGCCTTCCAACCCGCTCGATACGGTGTCCTCGGCATTGCCCTTGCCGCACTTGTTGGCCCAGCCAAGGCCCTGCTGCTCGATCTTGCCCATGCCGGGATCGGCGGCAACGCATTCCTCGGGCTTGCGCGCGCCGTGCGCCTTGCCAAAGGTGTGCCCGCCCACGATCAGCGCGGCAGTCTCTTCATCATTCATCGCCATCGCGCCGAACGCACGACGGATGTCGTTGGCCGCGGCCAGCGGATCGGGCACGCCGTTGGGGCCTTCGGGGTTCACATAGATCAGGCCCATCTGCGTTGCGCCCAACGGACCCTTCAGGTTGCCCTTGGCATCGCGGCGCTTGTCGTCCAGCATCTTGGTTTCGGGGCCCCAGAACACCAGATCGGGCTGCCATGCATCAACGCGGCCACCGGCAAAGCCCAGCGTCTTGAAGCCCATGTCTTCCATGGCGACCGTGCCCGAAAGCACCATCAGATCGCCCCACGACAGCTTGCGGCCATACTTCTGCTTGATCGGCCAGACGAGGCGGCGCGCTTTGTCCAGGTTCACGTTGTCGGGCCAGGAATTGAGCGGTTCAAAGCGCATTTCGCCGCCATCCGAACCCCCACGTCCGTCACCGGTGCGATAGGTGCCCGCGCTGTGCCAGGCCATGCGGATGAAGAACGGGCCATAGTGCCCATAGTCGGCGGGCCACCACGGCTGCGATGTGGTCAGAGTCTTGCGGATATCGGCCTTCACCGCATCGAGATCGAGCGAGGCGAATTCCTTGGCGTAGTCAAAGTCCGGGCCATAGGGATTGGCCTTCACCGCTTCGTTCTGGCGCAGCGCGGTAAGGTCCACGCTCTTGGGCCACCATTCCTTGGCGGCGGTGCCTTCGGAAATGACCGGCGAGGCGGCGGCTTCCTGCGCATGGGCGGCACCGGTCAACGCCAGCATAGAACCGGCGGCCAGCAATGCGGCCAATTGGAATTTCATGATTGTCATGACTGACTCTCCTCCTGTTATCCCCGCGCAAGAACGCGGGCTGATCAGGGGGTTAGGTCAGATGGCCTGCCATTCCCAACGGGTTTGCCTCATAACAGTGATCGATAAAACCGCATATTGCGCAAAATTTCTGCAATAAAAGCGATATTGCAGCGCAGCATCGGATGTCAGCCGACCCCTGCCTTGCGCGCCTTGTCCACCGCTTCCAGCAACTGGGCCAGCGAAGCCGCCCCGCCAAACCGGGCATTGCCGATCAGCAGCCCCGGCGTGCCCTGAAACTCCAGCGCCTTGGCCCCGGCATTGCTGCGCCCGATCACCGTGTCGATCTCTTTGGCGCGGGTTTTCATGTCTTGCTGCAATCGCGCCCAGTCCACCCCCGCTGCCTTGGCGGCAGCCTTGACCGTCGCTTCGGTCACGCGCCCCGACTGTGCAAACATCGCGGCGTTGAAGGCGGCATGCTTGCCCTGCCACTGGCTGGCGATGGCGGCGCGCGCTGCCAGCAGCGATGGCTCACCAAAGATCGGCCAGTCGCGCCACACGATCCGCACTTTGGGATCACGCGCCAGCAATTGCACCAGCGTGCCGTGCAGCTTCTTGCAATAGGGGCAGCCGTAGTCGGAAAAGACGATGACGGTTACGTCATAGCCCTTGGGCGCGGTCTTGGGTGCCAGCGCCTCTTCCGACATCGCCGGAAACGCGGTTTCGGCCGCGATAGCAGCGGGCGCGAGGGACAGCAGGGCGGCGGCGATGGCCGCACGAAAGAACGAGAGCTTCATGCCCAACCCGTGCCTTCAGATCGAGGTAATGTCCACCACCGTCGGGATCGTGTCATTGAGCAGCGTGATCTTCTTGCGCGCGATCAGCCAGTCGGCACCCTCGCGCCGCAGCGTGTATTCATAGCGCCCGAAGAAACATTCGGCGCGGTTCATCCGCACATCGAAGCGGTGGCAGGTGAACACCGCGCTCACCTGCGCCATGTCCGCATCGGCGGCTGTGACCAGCACATTGCTGACCACATGGGCCACGCGCGGGGGCGGGGTGGAGGCGGTGGACAGGCCAGACGTCAGCCGCATCACCCGGTCCTCCAGATTGCGGCGGCCCTTGTAGTAGATCAGCGAAAGCTCCCGGTCGGGGTCAGTGGTCGTCTCGGTTTCGCTGCGCCACGCGGGCATCCAGAATTCCACATCGGGCGTGAACATCGCCAGCCATGCGTCATAGCGGCGCGTATCGATCATCAGCGCCTCGCGGAACAGCAGGTCTTCGGCTTGTGCGCGCGTAAAAGGAGCCGTCATGCCGCGTCTCCCATCCGCTCGGCCCATGCGCGATAATAGGCGTGATAGAGCGTTTCATCGCACAGTTGCGAATCCGCCAGCACGCTGCGCGCCGGGTTCAGTCCGATGCGATCTGAAAAGCGGTTTCCGCCCTCCACCGATGCCGTCATCCCGCGCGCATAGCCTTGCAACCAAGGATCGACCGTCCCGGCAAAGCCAATCTGGCAGTTCTCATAACTCACCGTATCATCGGGCGTGGCCATGCCGGTGGGGTTGAAGAAGTCCTCGTATTGCCGAATGCGCTGACGGCGCGCGGCATCGCTTTCGCCTTTGGGCGCGATGCACCACGTGCGCATTTCAGTCAGGCCGGGGCTGATCGGGCGGATCACGCGCAACTGGCTTGAAGCATTCTCCGCCACTTGCAGGTTGGGGAAGATCGTCAGGTTGCGCATGTTGAACATCCAGTCGCGCTTGCCCTCACCGTGCCGCTCCGCCAGCACGGCGGCGCTTTCGTAGAGTGGGATGGCTGGCGTGATGCCAAACACCCCCCAGTTCAGCACGTGGCCGTTGGGAAACGAATAGCTGCCGCCGCCAATGCCTTGCGTCTCTTCCTTCCAGTAGTCGCTGTTCTCCCACACCGAGGCGACCACCTCGCCGCTCGTCTCCTGCTGCCGCCGCTCCAGCACGCGGATGTACGAAGGGTGCGCCGAGGTGAAGTGATAGGCGTCCGAACAGTTCTCCAGCTGCAGCTTCCAGTTGGCCTGATAGGTGAACGTCACCTGCCCCGGCACCAGCTCGGCACCCTCCTCGCTCTGGTCTGCCACCAGATCGAGCAGCTTGGCCGCCTCGCCCAGATATTCTGCCAGCGGCGGCACATCGGCGGACAGGCTGCCGAACAGGAACCCGCGATAGTTTGCAAAGCACGGCACCGCCGCCAGCCCATGATCCTGTTGGTCAAATGCGGCGCTGTAACATCCCGCCTTCTGCCACTTCACCGCCTTGCTGCGGCCCGCGCTGTCAAAGCTCCAGCTGTGATAGGGGCACACGTGCAGCCGCGCATTGCCCGCCTGCGTCTGCGCCAGCCGCGCGCCCTTGTGCGGGCAGGAATTGACGAACGCGCGAAAAGTGCCCTCGCCATCGCGCTGCACGAGGATCGGCACGCGCCCGGCAAATGTGGTGAAGAAATCGTGGGGGGCAGGGGCCTGCGCCTCCAGCCCCAGAAACACCCAGCCGCCCTCGAAAATCCGCGCCATCTCGGCCTCGAACACCTGTTCGTCGGTAAAGATCGCGCGGTTGACGCGGAAAATGCCTTCATCGGGCCGGTCGTCGACATAGGCGCTCACATCGATGGTCATGCTACCACAGCCTCCACCAGCGTTGGCCCATCAGCGGCGAAAGACCACTCCAGCGCCGCGTCGAGCGAAGCGGCATCCTCCGCCCGGCGCCCCACCACGCCATGCCCCGTCGCCAGCGCGCAGAAATCGAGTTCGGGAAACTGCGTGCCGACAAGGCTTTGCATCCCGAAGTGCCGCCCGAAACTGTGCAGCGCCTCATACCGCCCATTCTTCAGGATCACGAAGCTGATCGGCAGTCCCAGTTGCGCCGCCGCGTGCAGGCCCTGAATGGCATACATCGCCGACCCATCGCCCAGCACCGCCACCACCTTTTCATCACGCCGCGCCAGCGCCATGCCGACCGCGGCGGGAAGGCCATGCCCCAATCCGCCGCTGGCCGTGGTATAGAACGTATCGCGCCCGATAATCGGCAGATGATCGTGCATCGGCCCCCGGCTCGATGGCGCTTCCTCCACGATGATCGCGCCTTGCGGGCGCAGCGTGGCGATCTGCTGCAGCACATAGGCATCGGTCATCACGCTGCCATCCAGCCGTGCCGGACGCGGGCAGGGCGCAGGCGCAATCCGCTCCAAAGCAGGGGCCGGACCTTCCAGCAGCATCGCCAGCGCTACATCGCAGTTCGCCACAATCGCTGTGCCAGCAGGAGCCCATGCAGCGTGAACATGGTTGTCGCCGATCAGCCAGACTTCGGCATGTTCGGGCATGTGCGGGCCAGCACCCTCCACGTGGTACAGGTTCATCGGCCCGCCCAGCGCCAGCATGAAGTCATAGGCAGAAAGCGCCGCAACAATCGCCTCGCGCCCGGCCGTCAGAAAGCCTGCAAACAGCGGGTGATCCTCAGGAAAGCTGCACCGCGCAGACATTGGCGCAACCCATACTGCCGCCTTGTGCCGTTCAGCCAGCGCAATCACCGCATCCCACGCCCCATCGCGCGCAACGCCAGCCCCCACCACAATTGCAGGCGCACAAGCCTTGGCCAGCGCCGCGGCGCATTCGTCAATCGCACCGCGCTCCGGCACCCGCCGCGCATGAATGCGCCGCGCGGGGTGCGGATCGCAAGGCTGGTCCCAATCGTCGATCGGGATCGAAACGAACGTTGGCCCATAGGGCGGCTCCATCGCCACGTGATAGGCGCGCTCGATGGCGGCTGGCACGTCCTGCGCGCGGGCCGGTTCGCAGGCCCATTTCACGAAAGGCCGGGGAAACTCGGTGGGCCGCTCGGCAAACAGAAACGGCTCGTACGGCAGGATCGAACGCGCCTGCTGCCCGGCGGTTACCACCAGTGGCGTCTGGTTCTTCCATGCGGTGAACAGATTGCCCAGGGCGTGTCCGGTGCCCGCAGAGCTGTGCAGATTGACCAGCGCGGCATTGCGCGTCCCTTGGGCAAAGCCATCGGCCATGCCCAGCACCACGCTTTCCTGCAGGCCCATCACATATTGGAAGTCATCGGGAAAATCCCGGAACATCGGCAGTTCGGTCGATCCCGGATTGCCAAAGATCGTGGTCATGCCGAGGTCACGCAGCAGCGCAACGGTGGCGTGTCGGACGGTTGGCATAGCGTCTCCCAAGGTCTCGCGCCGCTTCGGGCGTCTGGCTTGCGGCGATTGTGTTTGCGCAAAGCGATAGATGCAATTGCATATTCGGCTTGAAGCCATACAAGGTTTGCATGGATTTGGACCAACGCCAGTTGCGCGCCTTCCTTGCCGTGGCCGAAACCGGCAGCCTTGGCCGCGCCGCTGCCATCGTGAACCTGACACAGCCCTCGCTCAGCCGCGTCATTCAGCGCATGGAACAGGGCCTTGGCCACCGCCTGTTCGAACGGCAGAGCAAAGGCATGACGCTGACCGCAGCGGGCGAAGCGCTGCTCCCGCACGCGCGCCTGCTCGAATCCGAAATGCTTGCCGCCCGCGCGGAACTTGATGCCTTGCGCGGCCTGCGCCGGGGCACCGTGCGGATCGGCGCAGTTGCGGCGGTAATGCGCACTCTGGTTGCGCAGTCGCTGGGCCGGTTGCTCCAAGATTTCCCGCACCTCACTGCCGAGGCGATTGAGGCGGTCGATGGTGAATTGGGCGATGCACTGACCGGGCGACGGATCGATCTTGCGGTTACGGCCAGCGCACTGGAATCGCCCGGCGTGGAGCTGATTGGAACTTGCGATTATGCCGACAGCTTTGCCGCCTACTGCGCCCTCTCCAATCCCCTTTCGCCCCGGCCAACGCTTGACGAGTTGGCCGCGCAGGCCTGGGTCATGCCCGGCCGCGCACTGACACCGCGCATCCAGTTTGAAGCGATCTGCAAGGGCCTTGGCCTTCCGCCGCCGACCATCGCGGTCGAGGCAGCTTCGGTGGAAACGATGATTGCGATCAGCGCGAACAGCACCTTGCTTTGCTGGCTGCCGCAACCGCTGCTCGCTGCGCATCTGGCCAACGGCACAATGCGCAAGCTCGATGTGCCCGCGATGGAAACCACGCGCCGGTTCCTGCTCTACCGCAGGCGCTCGGGCCTCCTGCCCCGCGCTGCGCGGCAATTTCTCGATTACTTTCCACTCCAATCGGCCCCTTGAATCCGGGAGTTGACGTCCCGCCAGAATCGCAGCGACACTCGCGCACACACGTGAGAGGACTTGTGCGGATATGGCAAAAGTGGTGGTTGTCGGGGCAGGAGCAATGGGCTGCCTGTTTGCGGCGCGGTTGGCGCTGGGCGGGCAGCAGGCAACCGTGGTGGATGTCAGTGCGGAGCGGCTGGACCTGATCGGGCGAGAGGGCATTTGCCTGCACGATGACGCCGGGGAGCATGTGGCCAAAGTCGGCGCGGCCTTGGCGGCGGACGTCGCAGGCCCTGTCGATCTGGTGATCCTGATGACCAAGGGGATGCACAGCGCCGCGGCCATCCGCTCGGTCGCGCACCTGAACGATGGCCGCTGCCTCGCGCTGACCTTGCAAAACGGCCTGGGCAATGTCGAGGCGATGGCCGAAGTGTTCGGGCAGGACCGCATCCTGTGGGGCGTGACCGATTTTCCCGCCGATCTGGAAGGGCCGAATGTCGTCGCATCGCATGGGCAGGGGCACATCTGGCTCGGCGGTATAAACTCAGCCGCGCACGCCAATGCCGAAGCTGTGGCGGCATGGCTCAACGCCGGGGATCTCAACGCTGCAGCGGACGCAAATGTGCAATCCGCCGTGTGGGAAAAAGTCGCCTTCAACGCAGCGCTTAATGCGCTGTCCACGATCACAGGGCTCCCGGTCGGCGGTCTCGATACCGCCGAGGGCCGCCGCATTGCAGGTGCAGTGATCGACGAAACCATCGCCACCGCCGCTGCTCTTGGCATCGCGATGGATCGCGCGCGGCTCATGGCCAAAACCGATTTCGCGCTGGCCAATCACCGCACGCACAAACCTTCGATGCTGCAAGACCGCCTCGCCGGTCGCCCGACCGAGATCGAATCGATCAATGGCGCGATTGAACAGTTTGCTGCGCAACAGGGCGTGGACGTGCCAACCACGCGCATGCTGGCCGACCTTGTCAGAATGGGTGAGCCTTAAGCAATGCCCGCCGCTTCCACGGGCGTTTCAACCGGTTCGTCGCGATCCTTGCGCTCGGAATAGCGATCGACCAACTGGTCCGCATGGGGGCGCAGCAGCACGGTAAAGCGCACCAGTTCCTCCACCACATCAACGATGCGGTCGTAATAACTCGATGGCTTCATCCGCCCGGCTGCGTCGAACTCTTCATAGGCCTTGGCGACCGACGATTGGTTGGGGATCGTGAACATCCGCATCCACCGGCCCAGAATGCGCAAGGTGTTGACGCTGTTGAACGATTGCGACCCGGCGCTGACCTGCATCACCGCCAGCGCGCGCCCTTGCGTGGGGCGCATGCCTTTGAAAGCCAGCGGCAGATGATCGATCTGCGTTTTCATGATCCCGGTGATCTGCCCGTGCCGTTCCGGGCTGCACCACACTTGCGCTTCCGACCACAGCGAATGTTCGCGCAATTCGTGGACGGCAGGATGATCGTCATCCTTGATCTGATCGGGCAGGGGCAGATCGGAAGGATCAAAAATCCGCGTTTCGCAGCCGAAGAACTGCAGCAGTCGCGCGGACTCTTCCACCACCAGCCGCGAATAGGACCGCTCGCGCAACGAACCGTAGAGCAGCAATATGCGGGGTGGCGGATCTAGCGGCCCCAAACCTGCAGCAGGCTTGAGGTGCGCATATTCGGGCCGGAGCGCGGGCAGGTGATCGGGCTCTGCCAGAATGCGCAGGCGCTGATAAGGGACGCCGTCTGTCATGCCGCAGTCCCGGTAAACCGGCCCCGCGTGGCATTGGCAAAGGCCACCAGCGACAGCATTACCGGCACTTCCACCAGCACGCCCACCACCGTGGCCAGCGCTGCCCCGCTTGACAGGCCAAACAGCCCGATGGCCACAGCCACGGCCAGTTCAAAGAAGTTTGATGTGCCGATCATTGCACAAGGTGCGGCAATGTTGTGCGGCACTTTCCACGCGAAGGCCCAGGCATAAGCGATGACGAAAATGCCGTAGGACTGAATGATGATCGGCACCGCGATCAGCACGATCAGCAGCGGGTTTGCCACAATCGTTCCGGCCTGAAACGCAAACAGCAGCACGACCGTCGCCAGCAATCCGATCACCGACCACGGCTTGAGCCGCGCGGTAAAGGCATCGACCGCCGCTTCGGAACCGCCATGGGCTTCGATCACGCGGGCGCGGGTAAAGGCTCCGGCGGCCAGCGGGATCACCACATAGAGCACGACCGAAAGCAGCAGCGTTTCCCACGGCACCACAATATCGGTCACGCCCAGCAGCAGCGCGACAATCGGCGCAAAGGCCACGATCATCACCAGATCGTTCACCGATACCTGCACCAGCGTATAGGCCGGATCGCCCTTGGTCATCTGCGACCACACGAACACCATCGCCGTGCATGGCGCAGCGCCGAGCAGGATCAGCCCGGCGATATATTGCTGCGCTTCATCGCGGGGCAGCAGGCCTGCATAGAGGGTATCGAAAAACAGCACCGCGATGGCTGCCATCGTGAACGGCTTGATCAGCCAGTTGATCACCAGCGTGATGATCAAGCCGCGCGGTTTGCGGCGAATATCGCGGATGCTGGCAAAATCCACGCCCACCATCATCGGAAAGATCATCGCCCAGATCAGCACTGCCACCACCAGATTGACCGAGGCCACCTCCAGCGCGGCCAGCGATGCAACGGCAGCCGGAGCAAGATTGCCCAGCACGATCCCGCCGACAATCGCCAGCGCCACCCACAGCGACAGCCAGCGTTCGAAGATGCCCAATGGCGATGCCTCGGGCGATGCAGATGGAATCTCAGGCGCGGTGCTCGCCACGGTTCAGCCTTCCTGCTTCACGCGGTTGCCCGAGGCATCAACCACCTGCTCGCCATCTTCCTTGGCAAAGGCCGCGCGCTGGCCCTGCGGCAAAAGGTCGAGCACCTCTTCCGAAGGGCGGCACAGCTTTACCCCCAATGGCGATACCACCAGCGGGCGGTTGATCAGGATCGGATGCGCCATCATGACATCGATCAGTTGCGCATCGGAAAGGTCGGTCTGGTCCAGCCCCAGTTCGGCATAGGGCGTGCCCTTTTCGCGCAGCAGCTCACGCGGGGTGATCCCGGCGCGTTCGATCAGGCTTTCCAGCAAGGCCCGCGCTGGCGGGGTTTTCAGGTATTCCACCACGTGCGGTTCGATCCCGGCATTGCGGATCATTGCCAGCGTATTGCGCGACGTGCCGCATTCGGGGTTATGATAAATCACGATATCGGTCATGCGCTGGCTCCGTGGGTCATGGTGCGTTGCAGCTAAGATCGGCAAACAGTTCACCGCACATTTCGGGCGCGCCCTGGCAGCAATCCTGCATCAGGAACATCAGCAGGCGGCGCATGCCCGGATAATCGGCGCGGTAATGGATCAGGCGGCTTTCCCGCTCTGACTGCACAAGCCCCGCTCGCTCCAGCGTGGCCAGATGGTGCGACATTGTGGACGGTGGCACGCGCAGCTGTTCGGCAATCGCACCAGCAATCATGCCCTCGGGCCCTGCCTTCACCAGCATCCGAAACACCGCCAACCGCGTTTCATGCGCGAGCGCACCCAGCGCATCGACAGCCCACACTTGCGCGTTGAGATCGTCCACCGGCACCACCTTTCGAGAAATGTCGAAATAGCGAAATAGGGCGATGCGTCAAACTATATTTCGATAAAGATCGAATTGTGGAGACTGTCTGACGGGTGGCGCGTGTTCGCCCAAACTTCCGGTTCCAAACTTCCGGTTATCGTGCGGGGCGAAGGCGCGGCTTTCTGAACAGCACCTAGATGCACCTAGCTGCACCTAACCGCAGCGGCGAACGCCTGAACGGCCTTCAGCTCACCCGTGAACTGTCGTCACGCGCCCATGCGATGGGCTGTTTCGCCTTCACCTTGCGGCGCGCGCTGATCCGGCCGACGGTCTTGATGATCATGTACCAGCCAAGGTCGATCAGCCCGACGCCGTCCTTGCCAAGGGCACTCAAAAGCGTGCCGCCGGTGGTGGTCCGCTTGGAATGGTCGGTCGCATGTGCTTGATCCAGTTGCATATCTCCGGCCCGCCGCCGTCCCTCGATCCGCACCAGCGTTTTCAGATCGCGCGGCGGAAACACCGTAAAGCTGATCGGCGCTCCCGCCCCATCCCGCTCCACCCGCGCCCGCTGTTCCGGTGCGAAGCGGGTGCGGACATAAAGATCATCAGCGATGATATCGGGGAACGTGCCGACAGCGTCCAAGCCTTTGGCGGATAGGCCGAAAAAGCCCGAACCCACCATCCCCACCCGCACATAGGGCTGCTGCATCCACACTTTGTAGTAGGACCGCACCGGCGCCGAGCATCCGGTCAGGTCAACACTCAGCGCAGGTGCGGCAGCGCGGATTTCGCTGCTGTCATCCAGCTTTTCGGCCACGGCGCGCAGGGCCTTGCCCGAGACCACGATATCGGCATCGACAAAGAAGCGCGGCGTCGCGGTCGCCATGGCATTGCCTTGATTCAAAGCCAGAATCTTCGATCCCTTGGCGATTTCAAGCACTTTGGCCTGGGGCGCGATGCGGCGGGCGATTGCTGCGGTATCGTCGGTGCAACCGTTGCACGCCACGATGATCTCGCCCACCCCTTGCGGATCGTCCATCACGGCGCGCAGGCAGCGCTCGATCACGGCGGCTTCGTTGTGGGCGGGTATGACCACCGAATAATCGTGCCGTGGTGATGTCATGAACCTATCCCGCATGCGTGAGCGCCGCGCCCGTCAACAGCTTGGCAAAAGAGGCTTAGCCCGGGCAGGTTTTGCCCGCAACAGTCTTGGTTGCAGCGCAGCATATGTGTAATAGCAGCGGCATGGTGATGCTGGTTCCAGCGCCGCCGGGGCGATAGGGAATCGGGCAGATACGATGCGAGACAGAATCAAGGCGCTGATGCAGCGCGGCATCGCGTTGGACCTGTTGATCGGCCTTGGCCTCAAGGGCACCGGCGCGGTTGCCAGCTTCGGGCTTAACCTGCTGATTTCGCGCGCAATGGGGGCCGAAGGCGTAGGCGTCTATCAGATCGCTCTGGCCACGGCGACATTGCTTGCGGTTGCCTCCAACATCGGGCTGGATACCGTGGTGCTGCGCTCGGTTGCGGTGGCATGGCGCAAGGGTGATCTGGGCATGGCCCGCACCGCCATTTTGCGCGCGCTAAGAGTGGTGGCCATGTTGGGGGCGGGCATTGGCCTTGCCATGGCACTGCTGGCCTGGCCGATGACGCACCTGCTGATGGGCCAGCCCGAATTGCTCGTGCCGGTGATGATCATGGCGATTGCCGTGCCTTCGATCGCGATGGTTCGCACCATTTCCGCCTCGATTCGCGCCACGGGCAATGTGCTGCTGTCGCAATCGCTTGACGGGATTTCCTACACGGGTTTGACGCTGCTTACGCTGGGCGGGTTGTGGCTGTGGCGCGGCGATCTGCCAGCGCTGGCCCCTGAAGTCGTCTATGCCGGATCGTGCGTGCTTGTCATGCTGTTTGGCCTGACTCGCATCCGCAAGCTCACGCGCGGTTGGCCCGATGGAGAGCAGTCGGTCTCGCTCAAATCGGGCCTGCGTATCATGGTGATCTACCTTGCAGCCTTTTTCTGCGACTGGATCGCGGTGGTCACGCTGGGCACATGGCATGGCCCGGCAGAGGCAGGTGTCTATCGCGTGGCGGTGCAGTTTGGCCTGCTGTTCACGCTGGTGCGCAACTCGTTTGACCAGATGGTCGGTAGCCACATTGCTGCGCGCTATGCCGACCGGCAATATCGCGAGATGCTGGGCATTGCGCGCAAGACCGGGCTGATCGGGGGCGCGCTGTGTCTGCCGCTGCTGATTGCGATCATCATTTTCCCCGAATGGCTGCTCGGCCTGTTCGGTCCGAGCTTTGTGCGCGGCGCGCCCGCCTTGATCATTCTGGGCATTGGCCAGTTCATCGCGGTGACGGTTGGCCCCATCGGCACCGTGCTCGATATGGCGCACCGCGAACATATCGCCATGCGGATCGAAATCGGGGTGACGGTGGTGACCATTGCGCTGTTCCTGATCCTGATCCCGCTATACGATCTGACCGGCGCGGCCATGGCGATCACGCTGGCCATCCTGGGCCGTGCGGTGGCGCTGCTATTGGCCAACCGCGCCTTTATCCGTGACATGGAACGAAAACCCCATGCTGCCTGAGGATGAAAACGACGAAACTGCCGATTTTCCGGGAGAGGAAGCGATTGAACAGGCGTTCATTGCCGCCGCCGCCGGTAAGCTGCCGTTGGAGCAGGCGGAAGTGTCCGAGAACCAGTATGGTGTCCGCATCTATCGCTGGCCATCACCGTGCGAGGCTGTTGGTGCGCTGACCGCCTCGATTCACGAGGGTGAGATCACGCTGGGCACGGCCACATTTCACGATCACATCGGTGCCCATGCGTACGAGGTTCGAACGCAATCGCCTGCTCGCGATGAACTGGCCACCTGCATCGCAAGTGTGACGGTTCAGCTTGCAGACGAGATCATGCGCGGTGAGCGAATCTTCTCAGTCTCTTATGATGAGACTGGCAGAGCTACATCTTCGGGGATGTCGCCGCGCGATGTCTGGGAGCAGCGACTGGGCGAGGAACGGTGGAAACCGGCATCGCAGCGGTTCTGGGATTGGCACGGCGAAGTGTTCCGCGACTGAACCTGCGGGCATCACCGGCTATGAAAAAGCCCGCGCAAACCATGAGGTCTGCGCGGGCTTTTCTGTTTGGGACCAGCAGGCTGGATGATCAGTCCTTCGGACGCTCACCATAGGCGTAGTACTGGTAGTGATAATCGTAGGACATGCCGGCATCGGCCGCGCGATACTTGGTCAGCACGACGCCTGCGATCTTGGCGCCAGCGCCCAGCAGGCGGCGGATGGCCGTCTTGGCCTGACCATAGTGGGCGCGGTTGGCTTCGACGATGAACACCGTGGCATCGGCAATGCGCGACAGCAGCGGTGCGTCCGCCAGACCCATGACGGGGACCGAGTCAAAGATGATCAGGGAATATTCCTGACGGTACTTCTCAACGAAATCGATCAGCACTTGCGACGAGAGCAGTTCGACCGGGTTGACCTTTGACTGCGCGACCGGGATCACATCGAGGTTTTCCGGCGTGCCTTTGATCAGCGCGTCTTCAAAGCTGACATCGCCCAGCAGCACTTCGACGAAGCCCACCTTGGGGCGCGTCTGGCCGAACAGGGCAAAGAGCGAGGGCTTGCGCAAGTCGGCGTCGATCAGCAGCGTCTTGCGGCCAAGCTGCGCATATTTGCGGGCAATGGTCGCCGCAGTCAGCGATTTGCCTTCGAACGGTTCACTGCTGGTGATCTGCAGCACGCGGTGCTTGCCCGGCACGGCGAAGTCGATCGAGGTGCGGATCGAGGAGTAAGCCTCCATCAGCACGCTGAACGGATCGGACACTTCGTCCGCAATATTGCGGTCCGAAATATCCGGCGTGTAGCCGAGCAAGGGCAGGCCAAGCTTGCGCTCCACATCTTCGGTGGTGCGCAGACGATCATCGAAGGCTTCACGCAGCACGGCCACAGCCAGAGCCAGCGCGCCGCCCAGGAACAGACCGATCAGCAAGTTTTTGGGCAGGTTTGGCGATACCGGACCACCGGGAACCTGCGCCGCATCGAGCTTGGTGCTTATGCCAGTTTTGAGATTGGCGGCTGCCGAAATCTCGTTGTAACGGTTCAGCAGCGATGCCACTTGCGTGCGCAGGGCCGAAGCTTCGCGATCGAGCATGTTGAAGCGGACGCGGCGGTCCTGCTCTTCCAGCGTCTTGCCCGACACGTTCGAAAGTTCGCCTTCGAGCGCCTGTTCCTGCCGCTGTGCAATCACGAATTCATCGCGGATGGCGTTCTTTACATCGGTTGACGCGCGATTGATCTGGGCGGTCAGCGAGGTGACTTGCGCATTGAGTTCGCGCAGGCGCGGATAGGTTTCACCATAGCGCTGGCGCAGTTGCGAAACCTCGGTGATGGCCTTTGAGCGATCCGAGATCATGTTCTGGATCGCGCTGTTCTGCTGCACTTCGGGAAGCTGGGTTGCAGGCACATTGGCAATCGCATTCCACCGCTGTTCGGCGGCGATGCGCTTGGCGCGCGTGGCGGTGTAGCTTTCGTTGACGCTGGCCAGATTGGCCACGGTCACGGTCTGGGCAACGCTATCTTGGCCTTCGGTCCCTTGCGATACCACCGGTGCCTGCGCCACGATGCCATTGATACGGGCATAGGAATTGGTGGCTTCTTCGGCTTCCTGCAGCCGCGCTTGCAGCTTGATGATTTCGCCTTTCAGGTAGTTTTGCGCATAAGCATTGGTTTCAAGGCTGCGGCGCAGTTCTTCCTGAACGAAAACATCGGTTACGGCATTAGCCAGTTCAGCCGCCAAGGCCGGGCTGGGGGAGGAATAGCTGATCGTGATGACCCGGGTTTCGATGGGGATCGTAACCTGCGTCCCGCTTGATACCATCGCCGCAGCCGCCTCGCGCCGGGCATTCTTCCATTGTGCCTCGTTCATGTCTTCAGGGCGCTTGGTGGCCATTTCCCCGAGGAAATCCTCACGGTCAGCGAGTTTGCGCGCATCGACCACTTGATAGGCTATGCGGCGGCTGGTGATGACCGTGGCCTGCGTTTTCATGAACCGGTCAATCTGGTTGACTGGGATATCAGGCGAGAGGCTTTGTCCCTCAACGATATAGGCTGCGTAAGGTTCAATCTGCACCGTTGCCGATGCGCTGTAGATTGGCCGCGTGAGCAACGTGACGACCAGCGCGCTGACCAGTGCGAGTCCGATGATTCCCAGCAGCATGAAGCGCTGCCTGTAAAGAATGCCCCGGACCATGGTCATGTTCAGCAGATTGCTGAACGATCCGCCGGTCTCGCCATCGTCAAGCAGGGCCTGCTCTGCGGGCGATCGACTGTAAGTGGCGTTGTTCATTCCGGGAGAAACCTTCTAGAAATCAGCGTGCAGTCGGCTCGGTAGGACCACGGAGAGGGACTGAACCAAAAATGGCAGGGACCCATGGCGGCCCTGCCCCAATCAGCCCATTACAGGTTGGTAAATAGCGCAAAGGCGGGCAGCGTCTTGAGCAGATCCTGCCAGAACAGCGAAAGACCCGAAGTGCCCACCACGATCCGGTCACTTGGCAACAGGATTGGATCAAGCATGGTGCCCGATCGCACAGCCCCGTAATCAAACTTGGCAACGGCCATACCAGCCCCGGTCTGGCGGAACACGGCAACCTCGCCAAGCTTGGCCTCACGCTTCAGCCCGGCAGCCAGCGCGATTGCGCCAGAAAGGCGGGTACCCGGCTTGAACGGATACATGCCCGGCTTTTCAACCGAGCCTTCGACCGTGACGAGGTGCGAGCCAAACTGCATGACATTGGCCGACACGCGCGGTTCGCGAATGTCAGCTTTGACCAGCCGCTCGGCGACCGCCTTTTCCAGATCGCGGGTGGTCATCCCGTCAACCCTGATCGCACCGATCAAGGGCATTGATAGATTGCCGTCTGCACCGACCGGCACGCTGGCAATCGAAAGATCGGGTTCAAGGAACACGGTGACCGAAACAACATCGGACGGGCGCAGCGTATAAGTGCTGGATTCGACGCCGGAATAGTCTTGCTGACCCAGTGCCGCCGAAGGCGTCTGATCAACCAGACCGACCCGCGCGCTGGGCCCTGAGCTGCAACCTGCGATGCCGAGGGCGAGTAAGCTGACCACTGCGGTTCTTGCAGTGCAGCGAGCTCTTGTTCCGTTCATGCCAGCATTCACCCTGAAAGACCTGTCAAAAAAGTAAGTATTCTTGGCATAGGCGCGGCCCGATGCGAGTGCAAGTCTTGCCAAACCTGTTGCTTTTGGCCAGCAGGGCCCCGTCCGGGAATCTGGAGCCCGGGAATCTGGGGCCCGGCAATCTGGGGCCCGGCGATCTGGGAAGGGCGCGCTTTGCAGATCGCGGGGCGTGTTCGGCGCACCATGATGTTGCGCTGCGGCGCGCATGTCTGCCACGACGCCGGGACCCTGATACTGCAGGTGACCTGAATGCTGACCACGATTGCTGTGATTCTCTATCTCGTAGCCGCTGCGCTCGCTTTCTGGGCTGCACTCGCGGCGCTTGGAAAAGCTGGCGGAAAGGCTGGCGGAAAGACCAGCGGAAAGGCTGGCGGCGTCCGTGCTCCTGCGTGGCATGGGCGGATGTGGCTGATCATTGCAGCGCTGTTCGTCGCGCTTGCGATTTCGCGCCAGTTCGGGATCGAGGAAGCCTTGCGCATATGGCTGCGCGGCGGCCTGCAGGCCGATGGCGTCTACCAGCAGCGGCGCGAGTACCAGGCGATTCTGGCCAGTCTCATCATCGTGGTCACTTCGCTCGGTGCGATGGGCGGATTCGCGCTGATGGTCAAAGGCGGGATGCTGCGCCGCTCCGGCCCTTCGCGCATTGTGGTTTTTGCGATCCTGGCCGCAAGCACCATGGTCATGCTGGTGATTCTGCGGCTGGTATCCCTGCACATGCTCGACGTGCTGCTGTTCCGCGGTCCACGCCTCAACTGGCTGCTCGACATTGGTTCGACCTTCGTGGTCGGCGGCGCGTCTGTGCGATATGTGCAGGTATTGGCGCGGAAGATTCGTCGCTAGCCGGACCGGCCCCGCATCGCCGGGGGGCGTTACGGATCGAGAGGCCCGATCAGGCATTGATGCGCAGGGCCTTGCGGTAGGCAGCAAGCAACGGCGTGATCTGGTGGCCCCAGTTGAGTTCGGTCTCAACCCGCTGCCGTCCGAAACGTCCCATTTCTGCACGGCGCACCGGGTCCTCGATCAGTTCGACGATTTTCTCGGCCATATCGACCGGATCGTTCGCCTTGGCATAGAGCGAAGCGTCCAGCGCCGAGAAACGACCTTCGGTTACATCGAACTGTACGATGGCTTTTTCGAGACTCATGTATTCCATGATCTTGTTCATCGTGGACTTGTCGTTCATCGCGTTGACCCGGTCGGGGTTGACGCCAACGTCCATGGTCGAGAGCACTTCGAACAGGTCTTGATCGGGCGCACGACCGGTGAAGTGGATAAAGTCTGCCAGGCCCTTTTCGGCAACCAGAGCCTTGAGCTTGGTCAGGCTCGGCCCACCGCCAACGAGGCAGAACTGGATATCTTCGCGCCCCATCCCCCGGACGATATGGTCAACCGAATCGATCAGCAGATCGATGCCTTCCTGATCGCCCATCACCCCGACATAGCCGACAAGGTACTTGCGCCCGTTCTTCCAGCTTTCCACCGGAGGCACGCGCTTGAGGCGGCTGAGATCGGGGCCGGAGCGCACGACAAAGACCTTGTCCGGAGCCATGCCGCCCCGCTCTATGGCAATCTGGCGGTAGGACTGGTTCGTGGCCATCGAGACATCGGCGGCCTTGAAGGTCAGTTTTTCGAACAGGACCATCAGCTTCCAGAAGAAGCCGCGCTTGTCGAACTTGGCTTCGTACAACTCTGGATTGATGTCGTGATGGTCGAAAATATACTTCACGCCGAACAGTTTGAGCGGCAGCGCGACGAGGAAGATCAGGTCGGGCGGATTGCAGCCCTGGATCACATCGATGCCGCGCTTGAAGAAGATCTTCCACGTCAGCACCGTTTCATAGAACAGCGCTGCGCCATATTCGAGCAGGAAGCCAAGCGCGCCGCTGGCCTCGATCGGCAGCGGGTGGCGGTGGATGTCGATGCCGTCGATCACCTCAAAGCGCTTTTCATAGCCCTTGCCGGTGGGGCAGATGATCGAAACGAGCGCACCTGCTGCCTTGAGCGTGCGCGCTTCCTGCCATACGCGCCGATCAAATGGCAGGGGCAGGTTCTCAACCACGATCAGCACCTTCTTGCCCTTGAGCGGAAGGCCGGGAATCTCGGTCGGGAATTCAAAGTCCGCCACGGTGGAGGAAGCGGGCGCGGCAACCGCATTCATGCAATCGCACTCACATCGACGACCCGCTTGTCACCCAGATCGAGGTCCTTGATCAGGCGATTGGTGGCCACGATCACGCCGTAATCGCGGCTTTGCGCGGTCGCCTTGTCCACAAGCAAGCCATCGATGGATGGCAGGATGGCATAGGCATAGCCCAGGTTCTGGCCGACGAGGCTTTCCGGCTTCAACTGCGGATCATAGACATCAAGCGCATAGCCCGCATCGAGCAACTTGCGCGCCATGTCCACCGCCGGGCTTTCGCGCAGATCGTCGGTATCGGCTTTGAATGACAGGCCGACCAGCAGCACGCGCGCACCGGGCTCAAGTCCTTGCGTCACTTGCAGGAACTGGTGATGTTTGTGCGCGTCATTGCTGCGCAGCAGAGAGTCCACAAGGTGCGTCTGCGAGCCTGTGTCTGCTGCAATATGCTGCAGCGCGCGCACGTCCTTGGGCAGGCACGATCCGCCAAAGGGGCCGCCGGGACGGGTGTAATAGGCCGAGATATTGAGCTTGGTGTCCGAGACGAAAATCTGGTGCACCTGACGGGCCGAAATGCCGAGATTCTGGCACACGCGCCCCACTTCGTTGGCGAAGGCGACCTTCACGGCGTGCCATGTGTTATCGACGAATTTGGTGATCTCCGCCTCGCGGATGCCGACATGGAAGATCGGCGCATCAATGCCTTCGTGAAGCGCGACCATCTTTTCGGAAGGTTCACCGCCAATTGTGCCAAGCACGATCTTGGGCGGGTTGAAGTAATCCTCGATTGCCGTCGCTTCGCGCAGAAATTCGGGGTTATAGACCAGCTCGATCACCCGGTCACAATTCTCACCAATCAGCGAATGGAAGATCGGTGCGATCATCTGCTCGGTCGTGCCGGGGCGCATGGTGGAGCGATAGACCACGGTCAGCGGCGTGGCGCGATCCGGTTTTACGGCCGTGGCGATCGCGCGCGTGACCTGCACGATGTAGCCCATGTTGTGTGCGCCATCGACGCCGCTGGGCGTGCCAACGCAAACAATCGCAATGTCGCAATCGTCGAGCTTGTCACCGATTTCGGTAACGGCCTCGAGCCGCCCTTCGGCGCGCGCCTTGCCAATCAGATCATCAAGGCCCGGCTCATAGACCGGTGAGCGGCCAGAGTTGAGCGTTTCGACTTTGCCGGGATTAACATCAATCCCGATGACATGATGACCTTGGCTGGCAATGCAGCCAGCGGCCGTGCAGCCCACGTAGCCGAGACCGAGAATGGCAATTTTCAACGTAAACTCCCGAAACGAGAAGGCCTTGTTCCTAAAAAGGACAGGCCCGACGAAGCCATGAGGCCGATAGGTGCACCACTTGAGTGGCAGAAACGGGTTGGCACGCCCAAGCGGCCAGCTAAAGTAAGCCTAGCGGCTAGTCCGAAATGGTGCAATGCAATATGAACGGTTGAAACGCGTCGGTTTTCAGCCACGTTCAGCGTGTTGCGATTGCTCGGTTTTGGATATGATCGGGCCGCCTTGAGAGGTTCAGCCAAATGCTTCGTATCTCCGTCCCGATTAAGGCTGGACGGCAATTGTTGGCAGCAACGCTGGCGCTGGGCAGTCTCGTCCTGCCACAGCCGACCGCGCGCCTTGCTGCGCAGGATGTGCCATGGCCCGTGCGGTTGCGGCAAGACATGGCGCGGGTGCAGCAGGTGGAATGGCGGTTGCGGCAGGCGGCAGGTGGACTGTGCCGCCAGAGCGCCGCGGATATCGGTGTTGGGCTGGACGACAGGCGGGCCTATGCGAAGGCCGATTGGCCGCTGCTGGCGCAGACGCTGGGCATGAGAGAGTGGCCCGTGGTGGCCTCGGTCGCGCCCGATGGCCCTGCGGCCCACAGTGGTCTGCTGCCCGGCGACGAGCTTGCGGCCATCGGTGGGGAGCCGGTCAATGCCATCGTGGCGCGCCGCAAACCCGGTCCGCTGGTCGCCGAAGCCTTGGCTGAGGAGATCGCCGCAACGCCGCCCGATCAGCCTGTCACCCTGACGATACGGCGCGGCGGCGTGGCCACGGATATCCTGATCACCCCGGTCCGGCATTGCGCGGCACGGCTGGTGCTGGAAACAGACCGGAGCGTGAATGCCCATAGCGATACGCGCAACGTATCGGTCTCCACCGGGCTGGTGACGTTGGCCCAAACCGATGACGAGCTTGCCATGGCTGCAGCCCATGAACTGGCCCATATCATCCACGCAGATCGCAAGGGCGGCGGGATCGGCAAGCGGCGCCGGATGGAGGACGCAGCCGATTCGCTCGGCCTGCAGTTGCTGCATTGCGCGCATTACGATGCTGCGCGCGGCATCGTGCTGTTCGATCGGCTGAAGTCCCGCGATTGGCTGGGGTTTTTGCGCGCGCCCACGCACCGTTCGTTTGGCAAGCGGCTGGAGCGGCTGGCCAGCGCGATTCCGCTGCTGACCTGCCCGCCAAAGCCCGAGCCTGCGCAATAGCTCAAGCTCGTGGAACCGGCCAAGCCGGCCAGAGCTGCCCACGGCTGTGACGGATGGAAGGGTCTGCAGCATGGCCGGAGCAGGCACCAATACAGGCTGGGCGATCAAAACGCGCGGTCGTGCACAAGGACGCGGGCGGTGTTGAATATAATGTGCAGATCGCGCCAGATCGTCCAGCCATCAAGGTATTCCAGATCGGCCTGCAGGCGATGTGCCAGATCGTTTTCCGTATCGGTTGCCCCGCGCAGGCCCCGCACTTGCGCAAGCCCGGTCAGCCCCGGCTTGAGCGAATGGCGCAGCCAGTAGCGATGATCGACTTCCCAGAACAGCTTCTGCCCGGCCAGGGAGCCGATGGCATGCGGGCGCGGACCCACGATCGACATTTCGCCGCGCAGCACGTTGAACAGCTGCGGCAGTTCGTCGATGCTGGTGCGGCGGATGAAGCGGCCAATGCGGGTGATGCGGTCATCGTCCTTGCTGGCCGAACGGTTGCCAGTGGCATCCAGCTTTTCAACCCGCATCGAACGGAACTTGAGGATGGGAAAGAACCGGTTGCCCCGCCCTGTGCGCTTCTGCACGAAGAACACCGGGCCACCGTCTTCCAGCTTGATGAGGACCGCCACCAGCAACAGCAGCGGCGCGAGCGCGACCACAGCGCTCCCGGCCACAGCGCAGTCAAATGCCCGCTTGACCGCGCGCGCGCGCAGACCAAGCGGTCCGCTGGCCACGATCAGCGCGCTGTAATCGCGCTCACGCCGTGCGCCGATCACGCCCAGCGTCCCGATGTCGGGGTCCACTATTTCGCCCGATACGTTGGCGCTTTTGAATACCAAAGCCCATGCCGCGCGCCTTTCGGGCGGGCAGCTAACCATCACGCGGTCCATATTGAGCATGTACAGGCCGAGCCGGTCCATCATGTGCGGATCGCCCAGATCCGGCGCCAGATGATGCTCACGCGCATCGATGTGAAAGGCATGGGCCACACGCAGGGCAGGGCCGCTATCATCAATCAGCAGCGTGTTGGTTGCCGCCTCGCCGCAGCGGGCCTGAATCAGCGGGCGCACCAGCGCGCGAATCCACAGCAGCAGCAGCATGCTGAAGCCCAAGCCCAATATGGCTGAAACGCGTGAAAATTCGTCGGTGCTCTTGGTGGCAAAACCGATGAACAGCAAAACCGCTTCTGCGCTCAACATCGACATCAGCGCGCGGCGGCGGGCGAAGTTGATGCGGCGCAGCGCACCCAGCGTGTAGACCTGCATGCTCAGCGCGATGGTCCAGTACAGTGGCACCATCACTTGTGCGTGGAGCAGCGAATCGGCTTCGAAGAAGTTGCCAAGGTAAAGCCAGCTCGCCGTGCCGGTGCCGGCAAAAATGGCGGTGGCATCAAGCAGCAGCAAGACCAGATAAAGCTGCAGCCGCCGTTGCTCCAGCGACGGCGCCAGCGGCAGGGTAACGCGTTTGCGTTCCGTGGACTTGCGCATTTCGCTCGCCGGAATGTGCTTCGTCATTGCGAATTGCTGCCCCTCATGCCGGGATCGGCCTGTGTAGATTCAACAGGCAATTCCTGGCGCGTACCTGTGCTGAACTATCAGCTCTTGTTGCACTGCGGTAAAATACCTAGCAACCTTACTATAGCAAGTCCGTTTTGGTGTGAAAGTGCGATTGGGCACACCACATGGCGGAAATCCGCCACAGTCTATCGCGCTGCAGCACGCGCGATTTCAGCAAGGCCTTGTGCCAGCACCAGTTCTCCGTTCCGGCTGTCTGAAATCAGGTTGCGGTGCAGCATAACGAGTCGTTCGCATAGCCGCGCCAGCTTTGCGCCGCGCCAACGCGTCAATTGCTTGGTCAAATCGGGACGATCGCCGAAGAATACCCGGCGGGCATCACTTTCCTGCTGCATGAAGACCGTAACGTTACCTTGCTGGCCCATGCGGGCCGAAAGCTGGACCAGCTGCGCGGCGCGTCGTTCGAGCGCGAGGACAAGGCCGACCGGATTGATCCCTTGTTCGCGCATGCGGGATAACTCGGCGGGAATCCGCCGCGTTTCGCCGCCGAGCACCGCATTGACCAGCGGCATCATGCCATCATCTTCGTGCGTGGCGCAGACGGCGTCCAATGCTGCAGCATTGGCCGTGCAGGGGCTTTGCGGGCTGGCATCAAGATAGAGCGCCAGCTTTTCGATTTCCGAACGGGCAAGGCGCGTATCGAGCGAGGCAGAGCGGGCGATCCGCTCCGCAAGATCATCGCTCAACCGCACCCCCATCGCATCGGCCGCCTGCCGCACGCTGCTGGCGATGGACTTCAAATCAGGCAGGTAGAACATGCCGATCATCGCATCGGCGCGACCATCCAGCAGCTTGGCAATGCGCGATTTGTCGGTGGCAGAGGAGGCCACGATGATCACCGGCCAGCCGCTGACCGGGCTTTGCAGCAGCGTTTCCACCGCATCGTGGGCATCGTCACCCGTGGCGCGCACGTGGATGATGCGCTTGTCGCCAAACAGCGAAACCGACCGCGCCTCGTCCGCCAGCCGCACCGGATCGCGTTTCAGCTCGGCACCGGTCAGATCGACCTTTTCCGCAGGCCCCGAGGCCGTGGTGATCAGACTGGCGATTTTGGCCGCCGCGTCACTCGCCCCGGATTCGTCCGGCCCGCAGAAATAGAAGATGCGGCAGTCCTTTGCGGCCCGCGCCGCGCTGGAGGCAAATGTCTTCTGGGTAACTTTCACAGGCGCTTCACCGCAGGCCCTTAGCGCGGCTGGCTCAGACGCACCGACACCCGGGTGACGATCTGATCAGCCACTTCCTGCGAGATGTTTTCCAGCGCGGTCTGTTCCGCTGCGATCACCGCATATTCGCTGTTCACCACATCAAACCCGGCGTCGGACCCGGCGGTGGCATCGAGCAGCACTTCGCCGCTTTGCTGATCGACCAATTGATAGCGCGCGCGCAAAGTGCGGCGTTCGCGCGTGATCGTGTCGTTGGAAAGCTGGCCGAGCCCTTCGACCTTGTCATCCAGCCGGATATCGAGCCGATAGCGCGTGCCTTCGCTTTTCGCGCCTGCGCCCAGCCGGTCAGCCAAGGCATTGCGCACCAGCCAGCCCGATTGCCCCTCGATCGGTGAAATCGCCACATCGGAAAGCGCGCGCGCAACCGTGCCATTGCCGCCGCCCGCATACATCGGCTGCAACCCGCATCCCGCCAGCAAAAGCAGCGGCGCGCCCAGCAAAAGCAGGTGCTTAGGCAACAAGGTTCACCAGACGGTCGGGCACAACAATCACCTTCTTGATCTCCGCCCCTTCCAGCGCACGCTGCACTTTCTCAGACGCTAGGGCAAGGCGCTCAAGCTCTTCCTTGGGCGTGCCCTTGGCCACGGTCAGCGTATCGCGCAGCTTGCCCTTGACCTGAATGGCGACGGTCACTTCATCATCGACCAGCAGCGCTGGGTCCACTTCGGGCCATGCCGCATCGGCTACAAGCCCGCTGCCAAAGCGCGCATAGGCCTCTTCGGCCAAGTGCGGCATCATCGGGGCCACCAGCAGCAACACCTTCTGAATCGCGGCGGAACGGCTGGCCGACGCCTGTGCCTTCTCAATCGCGCCGGTCAGTTCGTAAATCCGCGCCACGGCCTTGTTGAAGCTTAGGGCCTCGATATCCGATGCGACCAGGTCGACGGTCTGGTGCGCCTTGCGGTCGAGCGCCTTGTCTTCGCCAGTTGCATTGCCATCGTATTGCGCGAACAAGCGCCACAACCGCTGCACAAACCGCGCGCAGCCTTCGATCCCGGCTTCGGACCACGGCAGGTCACGCTCGGGTGGGCTATCCGAAAGCATGAACCAGCGGATCGCGTCAGCCCCATACTTGGCGACGATCTCGTCCGGGTCCACGACGTTCTTCTTGGACTTGGACATCTTGATCACGCGGCCGATTGCAACCTCAGTTCCATCGGCTTTCAGATATGCCTTGGTCACCTCCTTGGTGGACGTGTTGCCCGAAAAAAGGTCTTCGGTAATCTCGATCTCATGCACGCGACGAATTTCGTTCGGCGCAAAGTATACCTCACGTCCGTCTTCAGTCTTGGAGTAAGTCTCGTGCGTCACCATGCCCTGCGTAAACAGGCTGCCAAACGGCTCGGTCACCTCGATCTTGCCGATCCGCGCCAGCGCCCGCGTCCAGAACCGCGCGTAGAGCAAGTGCAGGATCGCATGTTCGATCCCGCCGATGTACTGCTCCACCGGCAGCCAGCGCTTGATCGCTTCGGGATCGAACGGGCGGTCCTCGGGCTGGCTGGCAAAGCGCAAGAAGTACCACGACGAATCGACGAAGGTATCCAGCGTATCGGTCTCACGCCGCGCCGGGTGGCCGCACTGCGGGCAATCGACATGCTTCCACGTGGGGTGCCGGTCCAGCGGGTTGCCGGGAACGTCAAATGTAACGTCTTCGGGCAGCGTCACCGGCAACTGCTTCTTGGGCACCGGCACAACGCCGCACACTTCGCAGTGAATGAACGGGATCGGCGTGCCCCAATAGCGCTGGCGCGAAACGCCCCAATCGCGCAGGCGCCACACGGTCTTGCCCTCGCCCCAGCCTTCGCCTTGCGCGCGGCCAATGACCGCGGCCTTGGCGTCGGCCACGCTCATGCCATCAAGGAAGCCTGAGTTCACCAGTACGCCATCGCCCGCCTCTGCCTCACCCGCAAAGGGCTTGTCGGCATCGGCAGGATCAGCAGCGACCACGCGCAGGATCGGCAGGCCGTACTTGGTGGCAAAATCAAAGTCGCGCTGGTCATGCCCCGGCACGGCCATGATTGCACCGGTGCCATATTCCATCAGCACGAAGTTGGCGATGTAGACCGGCAGGTCCGCGCCGGTGAACGGGTGCTTGGCAGTGATGCCGGTGTCAAAGCCCAGCTTCTCCGCCGTTTCCAGCTCAGCCGCAGTCGTCCCGCCCTTCTTGCACAGCGCGATGAAGTCCTGCGCTTCGGTCGAGCTCGCCGCCACGCCTTGTGCCACCGGATGATCCGCCGCCACGGCCACAAAGCTTGCGCCAAAGATCGTGTCGGGGCGGGTGGTGTAAACCTCCAGCCGCTCACCGCTCGAAAGGTCGAACGCAAATTGCAGGCCTTGGCTTTTGCCGATCCAGTTCTCCTGCATCGTGCGGACCTTCTCGGGCCACTTGTCGAGCGTGGAGAGCCCTTCGAGCAGTTCGTCGGCAAAATCGGTGATCTTGAGGAACCACTGGTTCAGCTTGCGCTTCTCCACCAGCGCGCCTGATCGCCAACCGCGCCCGTCAATCACCTGTTCGTTGGCCAGCACCGTGTGATCGACCGGGTCCCAGTTGACCGTCGATTCCTTGCGGTAGACGAGGCCCGCCGCATAAAGATCAAGGAACAGCGCCTGTTCGTGGCCGTAGTATTCCGGCTCGCAGGTCGCAATCTCGCGGCTCCAGTCGAGCGCGAAGCCCAGCCGCTTCAACTGCGCTTTCATGTTGGCGATGTTGTCGCGGGTCCAGCCGCCGGGGTGGACCCCCTTTTCCATCGCCGCGTTTTCCGCCGGCATCCCGAAGGCGTCCCAGCCCATCGGGTGGAGCACCTCGAACCCGCGCATCCGCTTGTACCGCGCCAGCACGTCGCCCATCGTATAGTTGCGCACATGGCCGATGTGGATGCGCCCCGATGGATAGGGGAACATCTCCAGCACATAGCTGCGGGGCTTCGTGCTGGCATCATCGGCGCGGAACGATTGCTCGTTGTCCCACACTTGCTGCCAGCGCGTGTCAGCAGTTGCGGGGTCAAAGCGCTCGGGGGTAGCGTTGGCGGAAGCGGTGTTCTCGGTCATGCGCGCTCCTCTAGGCAGCGCGCATCACTCGCGCAAGATTCGCCTGCAATCAGCCCGAAACAGAAGCGCGGCGCAGATCGCGGGCCTTGGTCAGGATGATGTCTTCCAGCTTTTGCACGGTGGCGGCCTGCACCGGTGCATCCACCCACTGCCCGCCTTGCGAGGTCTGGCGGCTGGCGGCCACGCGCAGCGCATCGGCGCGCAGATCCTGATCGACGATCGAGACAGTGACCTTGACCCGCTCACCGGGGTTTTTCGGGTTGGTGTACCAATCGGTCACGATCACGCCGCCGTTGCTGTCAGTCTGCAGCAGCGGCATGAACGACAGCGCATCCAGCGTGGCGCGCCACAGATAGGCATTCACACCAATCGTGGTAATCTGGCTGGCTGCCAGATCGGCCTTGGGCCGCTCCTTCTTGCCACAGCCGGTGGCCAGAACGGCCATTGCGCCGATCATGATGCCCCGAAGGATGAACTTGCGGGTTTGGTGCCGGGCATTGATGGCAGAGGCAGTGGTCGTCTTGGTCACTACTGAACAGTCCTTGGCTTGGCACGTGCCCGGCGCGGGGCATTGCCGCAGGTTTGCGCGCATGTGAACGCGCGTTATGGATAGAGCCTCTATCACCGGCGCGCGCCATGCGGCAAGCGCGATGAACGCTGGCGTGGCGTGCCCGGCGCTCGCCCGGCGAAAAAGCCGCTGCGCAACTGAACCTGCACTGAATTGGGAATCTGCAAATTGCGAATTTGCACCGGTTGCGCATGCCATTGACGATACCCGCCGGGCCGGAGAAGCCGCCATCTGCGTAGTCGGCCAAACCGGAATCTGTGGAGAATGCGCCACACCTGACCTGCAAGAGTCCAAATGCGGCAAAAAGAAGGGCCTCTGGGCTGGAAAACTCTGCGATCAAAGCGTAGTGCCATACGTCATAAAGCGCTTGCGCGAGCCCGGGTTACGGGTTCATGTGACCGCAACCAAAGCAAGGTATAAAGCTTTGTCATGGGCATAGCCGCAAGGCGGCTTGGCAAATGGCAGGGATCAGGGTCAGGGTCATCGGGGTAATATGATGTTCGGCATGGGCAAAAAATCAGCGGAAAAGGGTGCTCAGCGCCTCCGCCTGCCTGTCGCCAAGTTGCCTGTCGCCTGGAACTCGGGCTTGCGCCATTCTGCGATCTTGAGCGCGGCTATGGGCTTGGGCCTGCTCGTCGCGCCTTCGGTAACGTCTGCATTTTCCAGCGGGCATTGGCTCGTTCACTCCTGCCTCGGTGGATGAACGGCTTGCCTCACAGATCACTGTGCGCGCCCTGAAAAGCGGCAAGCTGTTTCGCTTCACCCCTGCCGGGTCCGACAGCCGCCCGAATCGCTCGGTCACTGTTGCGGTGCGTGTCGATTCGCTCAATTCCCCCGCCTTCTCGGTTCGGCAGAGCGTGACAGAGGGCAATGCGCCTGCTGCGGCCTCGGCGGTACGCATCGCGCCGATGGCGTTCAATCTGGGCATGGCGCGTGGTTACGCCAGCTTTGCCTCGCCGACTACGCCATCGCTGGTGACGGCCACGGCCAGTTCCGGCCTTGGCAACATGCAGCGGATCGCGATGCCCGATCTGGCCAAGTTCAAGGTTGCAACGCCCCCATCAAAGCCAAGCCGCTTTGCCCCCCGGATTGAGGCTGAAGGCCGCGATCAGGCAGGCCGTGCGCCGCACACGCTTGAAGGGCAGGGAGACTATCAGGTCGATCTCGGCGGCAGCTATCGCCTGACGCGCAACCTGAATGTGACGGCCGGGGTGCGTTACTCGCCCGAGCGTGACCGCCTGTTGCCGCTCACCGATGGCAAGCAGGACAATCAGGCCGTCTATGTCGGAACCCAGTTCAGCTTCTGACGCTCGGGCCTGAATAGGCCAGTTCAGTATAGCTTGACCTGCCAGCAGGGGGCCCTCGGGGCTACGCTGATCTGCTTCGGTCCATGATTTCGCAAACTGTCAGCGGGTGCTCTGCAGCAATTCGATGCTGCACCTGCAGCATTTGCGTATTTCGTAACTTGTAGCATTCCTTTCATCAACCTACCGTAGCGGCAAGAGGATTTTTGGGAGGTTGCGAATGGCGCGAGTTGCAGTTGTCACCGGTGGTACACGCGGGATTGGTGAGGCCATTTGCATGGCGCTCAAGGCACAGGGACGCACTGTGGTGGCCAACTATGCCGGAAATGAAGAGAAGGCACAGGCCTTTACCGCAGCAACTGGCATTCCCGCCTACCGTTTTGATGTGGGCGATCATCAGGCCACGCTCGATGGTTGCGCGCGTATCGCCGCCGAAGTGGGCGAGATTGATATCGTCGTGAACAATGCCGGAATTACGCGCGATGGCGTGCTTCAAAAGATGAGCTTCGATGACTGGAACGAGGTCATGCGCATCAACCTCGGCGGATGCTTCAACATGGCCAAAGCGACCTTCCCCGGCATGCGCGAACGCGGCTGGGGCCGTATCGTCAGCATCGGTTCGATCAACGGCCAGGCTGGCCAATATGGCCAGATCAATTATGCTGCTGCCAAAGCGGGCATCCACGGCTTTACCAAGGCACTGGCGCAAGAAGGCGCAAAGTATGGCGTGACGGTTAACGCCATCGCACCGGGCTATATCGATACCGATATGGTCGCAGCCGTTCCGCCTGCCGTGCTGGACAAGATCGTGGCCAAGATTCCGGTCGGCCGTCTTGGTCAGGCCGATGAAATCGCGCGCGGCGTGGCCTTCCTGACCGCCGAAGAAGGCGGCTTCGTGACCGGCTCCACCATGTCGCTCAACGGTGGGCAGCACATGTATTGATGGACAAGGATCCTCCCCGTTTTCACGAAGTGCAGACGGGGAGGGGGACCATCCCGGTTTCGTTTCGGGATGGTGGAGGGGGTTGCCGGACGGTAAACCCCTCCGTCAGCCGCCTCCGGCGTCTGCCACCTCCCCGTTTGTGCTGCGCAAAAACAGGGAGGATTTTTGCCCACGCCCTATCACCCACCGGTCAAGCGCTCGGTCGAAATTGCCGGGCACAAGACTTCGATCAGCCTCGAACCAGTGTTCTGGGATATGCTGCGCGCGGCAGCTACGGCCGAGGGAGTCCCGGTCAACGCGCTGGTTGCGCGGATTGATGCCGAGCGGATCGTCAGCGCCACACCGCCCGGCCTTGCCGGGGCAATCCGCATCTGGCTGGTCTGCGCAAGCGGTCGCGCAGCCGATTTGCCTCAGGACGCAGCTGGCGCTGGCGCATCCTGAGCCGGAACCGTCGCTTCGGGCAGGTCCGGCAAGGGTCGCTTGTCCAGCATTTCGGCTGCCGCATCGAGCGCCTTGGCCTCATCCGGTGAAACGCCGCCGGGGGTCTTGTCTTCGGCTGGGCCACAGCTTGCCATGGCCGCCAGCATCGCCGCCAAAAGCGAGACGTGCAGGGTGCGTTTGGCAGACATGTGACCCGGGCCTTTCCCGCGTTTACTGCGCAGGTGCTTCTTCGCCCTCAGCAGCGGCGGCCTGAGCGGCGGCGGCGACAGCGGCGGCGTTGTTGGCGGTATCCAGCACGGCATTGGCTTCGGCATCAGCCGCGGCAGAGGCATCGACAACCGGAGCCGGAGCAGGCGCTGCTGCCGAAGGTTCCATGGCCGGAAGTTCGTCAGCTGGCATTTCAACGGTATCTTCCTGCGCCGCTTCGGAAGCGTCATCCGACTTGCCGCAAGCCGAAAGGGCAAGGGCAGCGGCAGCGACGATGGCCAGACTCGGGTACTTCTTCATCAAATCACCTTTCCTGTGGCCCATGGGCCGATCCGGTGCAGACTGGCTGGACCGGCAAGTGCTTGCATTCTAATGGCGCGGCGCGGCCAAGGCAAATGCAACATGGCGATCGGCTGCCATTAGTATGTGTTGCTAACAGTCTATATAAAGCGATCCTTATATCCGTTGACACGTATAAAGAATTCTTTATATCCCTTGTTCATGGCCATTCACGACGCCATTCGCGCGCTTGATGATCCAACGCGCCTGCGCATTTTGCGCCTCCTCGCCAGCATGGAACTGGCGGTGGGCGAAGTTGCGCAAGTGCTGGGGCAAAGCCAGCCGCGCGTTTCCCGGCATATCAAGATCCTGTGCGATTCGGGCCTCGCCGAACGGCGCAAGGAAGGGGCGTGGGTGTTCCTGCGCAGCGGCCTTGCCGAAAGTTCTGACAATCCGCTGACCGCCGCGCTTGCCCGCCTGCTTGATGTTGCCGAACAGCAGGATGCCGCTTTCGCCCGGCGCTGCGCCGAAGATCGCCAGCACTTGGATGCGATCCGCTCCGCCCGCCAGACCCACGCGCTCGAATGGTTTTCCCGCCATGCCGAAGAGTGGGACGAATTGCGCTCGCTCCACATCGCCGATGGCCCGGTAGAAGCTGCGCTGACCGAAATGCTGCTGAGCCTTGCGGGTAAGGCGGGCCTTGGTCGCCTGCTTGATGTCGGCACTGGCACCGGGCGCATCGCCGAACTGCTGGCTCCCCATGCCGCGCACGTTGTTGCCTTTGACAAAAGCCCAGACATGCTGCGCATCGCCCGCGCCCGTCTGCAGCACTTGCCCGCCGAGCGCGTGGAACTAGCGCAGGGCGATTTCGCGCAATTGCCGTTCCCGGCGCGCAGTTTTGATACCGTCCTGTTCCATCAGGTGCTGCATTATGCGCAAGCGCCAGAGGCCGTGCTGGCCGGTGCGGCCCGTGTTACCGCGCCGGGCGGGCAGATCGCCATCGTCGATTTCGCCGCGCATGATCGCGAAGACTTGCGCCAGACTCACGCCCACGCCCGCCTTGGCTTCTCCGATGCCCAGATCGAAGCGATGCTGCGCGATTCGGGCTTTATCCCGCAGCAAACACGCGCGCTTGCGGGCCATGAACTCGTCGTCAAGCTGTGGACCGCCACCCGGCGCGAAGACAGCGTTGCGCAATTAGAACCACGGCAGAACCGGAAAGCCCTATGAACGCCAGTTACGATCAGTTGCGCGAAGCCCGCACCGCGCTCGACACCCCGCTGTTCGCGGGCCTTCCGGGCGATATCAACGTGTCGTTCGAATTCTTCCCGCCCAAGACCGACGCGCTGATGGCGCAGCTGTGGGACGTGGTCGAAACTCTCGCCCCGTTCGCGCCGCACTTCGTCTCGGTCACTTACGGCGCGGGCGGCTCCACCCGTGATCGCACCCACGGCACCGTGGCGCGCATCATCAAGGACGCCAAGCTCCCCGCCGCCGCGCACCTCACTTGCGTTGATGCCACCAAGGCCGAAATCCGCGAAGTTGCCGAAAGCTATTGGGAAGCAGGCGTGCGCCATATCGTCGCCCTGCGCGGAGACATGGGCGCGCCCGGCGTGCCCTTCACCCCCCACCCCGATGGCTATGCCAACGCAGCGGAACTGGTCGCAGGCCTGAAAACCATCGCCCCGTTCGAAATCTCGGTCGCGGCCTATCCCGAATCGCACCCCGATTCGCCCAACAGCCAAGCCGATATCGACAACCTGAAGCGCAAGCTTGATGCAGGCGCCACCCGCGCGATCAGCCAGTTCTTCTTCGAACCCGAAACCTTCTTCCGTTATCGCGACAAGCTGGCCGCGGCGAGCATTGATGCCCCGGTTCTCCCCGGCATCCTGCCCGTGTCGAACGTGGCGCAAACGCGCAAGTTCGCCGCCGCCTGCGGTGCTGCAATCCCGGCATGGATGGACGGCCTGTTTGAAGGGCTGGACACGCACCCCGCCTCGCGCCAACTCGTCGCCGCGACCATCGCTGCCGAGTTCTGCCGCCGCCTCTATGCCGGTGGCGTGCGCGATTTTCACTTCTACACCCTCAACCGCGCCGAGCTGTCCTACGCGATCTGCCACCTCCTTGGCCTTCGCCCGACCCGCCCTGCGCTGGAGAAAGCCGCGTGACTCTCACACCTTCAACCTTGATCCCTTCAGGCGCCCGCACCGCCTTCCTTGAACAGGCCAAGCAGCGCATCCTCATCACCGATGGCGCGTTCGGCACCGAGATCCAGAACTTCAAGCTGTCCGAGGCCGATTACGCCGGAACGCTGGGTCTGGCCAAGGACCAGAAGGGCAACAACGACATCCTCGCGCTGACCAAGCCCGAAGTGCCGGAGTCCATCCACCGCGCCTACTTCAATGCCGGGGCCGACATCGCCGAAACCAACACTTTCAGCGCCAATCGCATCAGCCAGGCCGATTACGCCGCCGAACACCTCGTGCGCGAAATCAACGTGCAATCGGCGCAACTTGCCCGCCGCGTGGCCGATGAGTTCACGGCGAAAGACGGCCGCCCCCGCTTCGTCGCCGGTGCCATCGGCCCTACGAACAAGACGCTTTCGCTTTCGCCGGACGTCAACGACCCCGGCTTCCGCGAGATCGACTGGGACCACTTGGTCGATGTCTATGCCGAACAGGTCCGCGCGCTGGTTGAAGGTGGCGCAGACTTCATCCTGATCGAAACGGTGTTCGATACGCTCAACGCCAAGGCGGGCGTCATGTCCGTCCGTCAGGTCGAAAAGGAATTGGGCCGCGAAATCCCGATCATGATGTCGATGACACTGACTGACCTTTCTGGCCGCAACCTTTCGGGCCACACGGTCGAAGCATTCTGGTACGCGATCCGCCATGCCAAGCCGCTGACCATCGGCCTTAACTGCTCGTTCGGCGCCACCCAGCTGCGCCCACACGTCAAGACGCTGTCCGAAATCGCCGACACGCTGATCATGGTCTATCCCAACGCCGGCCTGCCCAACGAACTGGGCGAATATGACGAGATGCCGCAGACCACCGCAGGCCTCGTCAAGGAATGGGCCGACCACGGGCAGGTCAATGTGCTCGGCGGCTGCTGCGGCTCCACGCCCGCACACATCGCGGCGATGGCGCAGGCGGTGCAGGGCCTTGCCCCGCGCCGCACGGCCAGCCCAGAAGTCGCCACGCGCCTTGCGGGCCTCGAACCGTTCATCATGGCCGCCTGACGTATTCCCCCTCCCCTTCAGGGGAGGGGCAGGGGTGGGGGCTATCCCCACACCCTGCGCTTGCATCAAACCCCCACCCCAACCCCTCCCCTGAAGAGGAGGGGCTTGAGAGCAAAAAATGACCAACACCACCGCCTCGGCCCCCTCCGGCTCCCGCTTCGTCAACGTCGGCGAACGCACCAACGTCACCGGCTCTGCCGCGTTCAAAAAGCTGATCCTTGCAGGCGATTACCCCAAGGCGGTCGAAGTTGCGCGCCAGCAGGTGGAGAACGGCGCGCAGGTGATCGACGTCAACATGGACGAGGGCCTGCTCGACGCGGTCGAGGCGATGACCACCTATCTGAAGCTGATCGCCGCCGAGCCCGACATCGCCCGTGTGCCGGTGATGATCGACAGTTCGAAGTGGGACGTGATCGAAGCGGGCCTGAAGTGCGTTTCGGGCAAGCCTATCGTCAATTCGATCTCGATGAAGGAAGGCGAAGAAGCGTTCCTCACCCACGCGCGCAAATGCATGGACTATGGCGCTGCCGTGGTCGTCATGGCCTTCGATGAAAAGGGCCAGGCTGACACCAAAGAGCGCAAGGTCGAAATCTGCGCGCGCGCCTATGATCTGCTGGTCGGCATCGGCTTCCCGCCCGAAGACATCATCTTCGATCCGAACGTCTTCGCCGTTGCCACCGGCATCGAAGAGCATGACCGCTATGGCCTCGATTTCATCGAAGCCACGCGTGAGATCAAGGCGCGTTGTCCGCACGTCCACATCTCGGGCGGCCTTTCAAACCTGTCGTTTTCGTTCCGTGGCAACGAGATCGTGCGCCGCGCGATGCACTCGGTGTTCCTCTATCACGCGATCCCCGCTGGCATGGACATGGCCATCGTCAACGCCGGCCAGCTCGATATCTATGACCAGATCGACCCGGTGCTGCGCGAAGCTTGCGAAGACGTCGTGCTCAACCGCAAGCCTGCCGCAGGCGGCGATCAGACCGCGACCGAGCGCCTGATCGACCTTGCCGAAAGCTACAAGGGCAAGGACACCGTTGCCGAAAAGGCCGCCGAAGAATGGCGCGGCTGGGACGTCGTGCGCCGTCTTGAACACGCGCTGGTCAAGGGCATCGACGCCTATATCGTTGAGGATACCGAAGAGGCCCGCGCGATGATCGATGCGCGCGGTGGCCGTCCGATCGAAGTGATCGAAGGTCCGCTGATGGAAGGCATGAACACGGTCGGCGACCTGTTCGGATCGGGCAAGATGTTCCTGCCGCAGGTCGTGAAATCGGCCCGCGTGATGAAGAAGGCCGTCGCCCACCTCATCCCCTATATCGAAGCCGCCAAGCAGCCCGGTGCCAAGGCCAAGGGCAAGATCATCATGGCCACGGTCAAAGGTGATGTTCACGATATCGGCAAGAACATCGTCGGCGTGGTCCTGCAGTGCAATGGCTATGAAGTGCTGGACCTTGGCGTGATGGTGCCGTGGTCGACCATCCTCGACACCGCGCAGAAGGAAGGCGTCGATATCATCGGCCTGTCCGGCCTGATCACGCCATCGCTCGATGAAATGGTCACCGTGGCCGAAGAAATGCAGCGCGCGGAAATGAGCATCCCGCTGCTGATTGGCGGGGCCACCACCAGCAAGGTCCACACCGCGCTACGTATCGATCAGGCCTATACCGGCCCGGTCGTCCACGTGCTCGATGCCAGCCGCGCGGTCGGCGTCGCTTCGCAACTCCTGTCCGATACGCAGGCCGATCCGTTCATCAAGGCGACGGCAGCGGAATACCAGCACGTGCGCGATGCCCGCGCGGGCAAGGGCCCGTCAAAGCTGCTCAGCCTCGATGATGCGCGGCTCAATGCCTATGAACCCGATTTTTCGGAAAAGGCCCCGCCGCCCGAACAGCCCGGCCGCCATGTGTTCGATAGCTGGGATCTGGACGATCTGGTCGATTGCTTCGATTGGACCCCGTTCTTCCGCTCCTGGGAACTGGCCGGAAACTGGCCCGCGATCCTTGAAGATGAAGTGATCGGCGAAAGCGCCCGCAGCCTCTATGCCGATGCCCGCGCAATGCTGGAAAAGATCATTTCGGAGAAGTGGCTGACCGCGCGCGGCGTCGCCCAGTTCTGGCCCTGTGCGCGGCATGGCGATGATGTGGTGATCCACCCGCATGACGATGAACTCTCGGTCCGCCTGCCTTTCCTGCGCCAGCAGGTGATCAAGAGCCGAGATCGCGCCAACTTCTGCCTCGCCGATTTCATCGATCCGCAGGGCGACTGGATCGGCGGTTTTGCGGTCGGCATCCACGGCATTGACGAACACCTCGCCCGCTTCAAGGCCGACAACGATGACTATTCGGACATTCTGCTGAAAGCCTTGGCAGACCGCTTCGCCGAAGCCTTCGCCGAGCGTCTGCACCAGTACGTCCGCACCACGCTCTGGGCCTATGCACCCGGTGAACAGCTGACCAACGAAGCGCTGATCAAGGAACAATACCGCGGCATCCGCCCCGCTCCGGGCTACCCGGCCTGCCCGGACCATACGCTCAAGCCGATCCTGTTCGATCTGCTCGACGCCACCGAAACGGCGGGCATCACGCTGACCGAATCGCAGGCCATGCTGCCCACTTCGGCGGTGTCGGGCTTCTACTTCGCCCACCCTGAAAGCCAGTACTTCGGCGTTGCCACCATCGGCCGCGATCAGCTGGAAGACTACGCCGTCCGTCGCGGCATGGACCTACCCGTAATGGAACGCTGGCTGCGCCCGAACCTCGATTGATCCCAACAAGCTACGGCCCGCTCATCCTGAGCTTGTCGAAGGACAGAGGAGGGGGTTGGGGGTGGTGCCTGTCAGAAAAGCCCACCCCCAACCCCTCCCGCATGCGGGAGGGGAGTGCATACGCTGCTCCTTGTTCCTTGCTCACACCCACATAAAAACCGCTCCCCCGCGAAGGCGGGGGCCTCGGTGGTGTTACGGAAGGTCTGTGTTAAACGCCTGATGCCCCCGCCTTCTAGCTGTGACGCAAGTGTTCCGTAACAACACCGAGGCCCCCGCCTTCCGGCTCTGCCGGAAGTTTAGCCCGAGCTTGTCGAGGGGCGGGGGCGCACGCTTCCCCACCCCCGCTCGTCCTGAGCCTGTCGAAGGACGCAAAGCCCCTCACAACGCTCAGCATAAGCAGCCACGCCCTTTCGTCTCGGCTTGCCTTGACGGGCATCGTGTCGCTACCAGCAGGCCATGGGCACTACCGAAATCTTCCTGATCGCGCTGACGATCATCCTTGCGGTGCCCTACCTTGCGTGGCGGTTGCTGCGCACCGATTATTGGGCGCCGCTGGTGGTGGTGCAGATTGTTGGCGGCATCCTGCTCGGCCCCGGCGTGCTGGGTGCGGCGTTCCCCGAATACTATGCCTTCGTGTTCAACCCGCAGGTGATCGGATCGCTGAACGGCATCGCGTGGTGGGCGGTGATGATGTTCGTGTTCGTGGCGGGGCTGGAACTCGACATTTCAGACGCCTGGGCCAACCGCCGCGAGACGACGATTACCGCGTCCTGCGCCCTGATCACGCCGCTGCTGTTTGGCGCTGCCGCTGCCGCGCTGCTGCTGCAGACGCCCGGATGGATCGGGCCAGACGGCAATTTCGGGCAGGTCGTGCTGGGCATCGGCATGGCCTGCGCGGTCACCGCGCTGCCCATCCTCGTGCTGCTGATGGAAAAGCTCGGTATCTTTCGTGAGCCGCTGGGCCAGCGCATCCTGCGCTATGCCAGCCTTGATGACGTGGCGATCTGGGGCGTGCTCGCGCTGATTCTCGTCGATTGGGAGCGGGTTGGGCGGCAGGTCATTTTCCTCGCAGGCTTCTCCATCGCGTCATGGGCGGTGCGCGCACTGTTCCGGCGGCTGGAGGAGGGCGACCGCTGGTACGTCTCGCTGGTCTGGCTGGCGGTGATCGGTTTTGCGGCGGACTGGTCGGGCTTGCACTTCATGGTCGGCGCGTTCCTTGCGGGCGCCGTGCTCGATGCGCAGTGGTTCTCCCGCGAACGGCTCGATAGTTTCCGCCAGTTCCTGCTGCTGGCGGTCATGCCGGTGTTTTTCCTCTCAACTGGCCTGCGCACCAAGTGGGACGTGGGCGGCGCGGCGGTGTTCGGCGCGGCCTTCCTGTTCCTTGCGGCCTCTGTTGCCGGGAAGCTGGCGGGCGTGCAGCTTGCAGGCCGTCTGCTGGGCTGGGCCAAGGGGGAAGCCTCGATCATCGGCTGGCTGCTGCAGACAAAGGCGCTGATCATGATCATCTTCGTCAACGTGCTGCTCGACAAGGGCATCGTCACCAACGAGACCTTTACCGCGCTGCTGCTGATGGCCGTCCTCAGCACCATGCTGACCGTGCCGATGGTAACGCCAAGGCTGCGCCGTCTGGCCGGTGTGAAAGTGAGCGGACCAACACTCCATTAACGCCTGCCCGGTATTTTAGGGCCCTATGGACATGATCGACATCGTGATGGTCTGGGCAGGCGGGCTGGTGCTGGGCATGTTCTGGTGCCTCTATCGCTATGTCACGCTGATGACCGGCTGGCATGTCGCGGTCGCCACGGTCTGGAAGAGCGGGTACAGCGACCTTGAACGGCTCGATGATTTTGCGCATCCGATCTCCTCTTTTGGCACGCTGCGCGGGTGGAACATCCGCGATGATGACGGCATGCGCTGGACCGAGGATGAAGTGGCGTTCACCACCGCCGAGGGGCAGCGGGTCCGCGCCATGGTCGGACGGCAGGTAAAGCGTTCGTGGAAGCCGGAAAGCGTTTTCCGGGTGTGGTATAACCGCGAAAATCCGCAAGCCGTGACGGTCCACGGTCCCGGACACTGGCTGTTTACGGCCCTGTTCCAGTTTGCCATGCTGATCTTTATTTTTGCCTGGGGGATCGAATGGTTATTGACCGGGCATCCGCCGCAGTGGCTCGACGCATTGTTTGCGGCAGAGCGTGCGGCCCAAGCCTCCTGAAGCGGCCTCTCGCACAAGTAAGAGTGGCGTTTTTGGCCCGTTCCGACAGGGTGTTTCTGAAGTGCACCTAGATGCACCTAGAAGCACCTAACCGCACCGGAGAGCCACGAGGATGCCCGAGATCGACCCCATCGTCCGCCTGACTGCCATCGAGGACATCAAGCAGCTCAAGGCCCGCTATTTCCGCTGCATGGACACCAAGGACTACGCTGGATTGCGCAAGGTCTTTGCCGACGATGCGACATTCGATGCGGCCTGCTCGCTGTCCGTCGAACCGGCACCAGATGCCGAAAACTGGATTCATGCGGGCGGAGACACCATCGCCGCATTCGTCGAAGCCGCCGTTGCGCCCTTGTGCACCGTCCATCATGGTCATTGCCATGAGATTGAATTGATGAGCGAAAATGAAGCGCGCGGGGTGATCGCGATGGAGGATCAGATCTGGGACGCCGATGGAAAGCCGTTCCTCCACGGCATGGGCCACTATCACGAAACCTACCGCCGCGAAGCCGATGGCTGGAAGATCGTGACAAGCCGCATCAGCCGCCTTCACGTGATTTTGGGATGATCGAGCGTGGAATGACCGCCTGCGATCTGCCATAGCGGGCGCGTGACCCTTTCCACTCTCGATTTTTCGCCTTCTGATGTGCTCGACCGTCTCCACGCGGTGTTTGGATTCTCCGCGTTCCGGGGGGTGCAGGCCGATGTGGTGGAGCGGGTGCTGGCGGGGCGCTCGACCTTGGCGGTCATGCCCACCGGGGCGGGGAAATCGCTGACATATCAGCTGCCTGCGGTGATGCTGCCGGGCACCTGCGTGGTCGTCTCGCCGCTGATCGCGCTGATGCATGACCAGTTGCGCAGCGCGACGGCCAACGGCATCCGCGCCGCGACGCTGACCAGTGTGGACATGGACCGCGGGCAAACCATCGAGCGGTTCCTGGGAGGCGATCTCGACCTGCTCTATGTCGCGCCGGAGCGGGCCAGCCAGCCGCATTTCCTCGAGATGCTGCGCCGGGGCCGGGTGGCGATGTTTGCGATTGATGAGGCGCATTGCGTTTCGGAATGGGGCCACGATTTCCGCCCCGATTACAGGCTGTTGCGCCCGCTGATGGACGCATTCCCCGATGTGCCGCGTCTGGCGTTGACGGCCACGGCGGACCGTCACACGCGCGCCGATATCCTTGCGCAGCTGGGCATTGCCGAAGAGGGGCTGATCGTTGCAGGCTTTGACCGGCCCAATATCCGCTATGCCATCGTCCCGCGCGACAATCCGCTGCGACAGCTGATGACGGTGATGGCCGAGAACCCTGGCCCCGGAATCGTCTATGCCCCCACCCGCGCGCAAGTGGAGAAGCTGGCGGGGCAATTGAGCGCTGGCGGGCGCGAGGTGCGGCCCTATCACGCCGGGCTGGACGCGGCGGTGCGTGCGGCCAATCAGGCGGCGTTTGTGGATTCCGAAGACATGGTGATGGTGGCCACGGTCGCCTTTGGCATGGGGATTGATAAGCCCGATGTGCGCTTTGTGGCGCATGCCGCCTGCCCGAAAAGCATCGAGGGATACTATCAGGAAACCGGCCGTGCCGGGCGCGATGGCGATCCGGCGGTGGCGGTGATGCTGTGGGGCGCCGAAGACTTTGTGCGGGCACGCCAGCGCATTGCCGAAGTGGAAGAGCATCGCCGCGCCGGAGAGCAGGTGCGGATCAATGCCTTGGCCGAACTGGTGGAAACGCCGCACTGCCGCCGCGCGCTGCTGCTGCGCCACTTTGGCGAGAACCCGCCGCCAGCCTGCGGCAACTGCGACAATTGCCTGAATGCACCGGGGGTTACCGATGGCACGCAAGTGGCGCGCAAGCTGCTGTCGGCGGTCTATCGCACCGGCCAGTCGTTCGGCTTTGGCTATCTGGAAAAGGTGCTGACTGGCGTTGCCGATGAACGGGTGACGCAGCGCGGGCACGATCAGCTTTCCGTGTTCGGCATTGTGGGTGCCGATGAAGCGCCGCTGCTGCGCCCGCTGGCCCGGGCTTTGCAGGCGCGCGGGGCCTTGGTGGCGACCGAGCACGGCGGGCTGGCGCTGGGCGGTGAAGCGCGGGCGATTTTGAAGGGTGAGGCTGAGGTGCCGCTGGTGCTGGCCCCGCAGAAGGAGCCGCGCTCAGGCAGGCGCGCGCGCGGCGGCACCGGAGCGGCGCTCAATCCCGTGGGTGATCCGGTGTTCGATGCGCTGCGCAGCCTGCGCCGCGATCTGGCGCGCGAGGCTGGCGTGCCGCCCTATGTGATCTTCCACGATTCGGTGCTGCGCGAAATGGCCGCATCGCGGCCATCGACACTGGCGGATCTGGGCCAGATTGGCGGGGTCGGTTCGCGCAAGCTGGAAGCCTATGGCGACAGATTTCTGGAGGTTCTGCGGCAGGTTTCAGCCTGACGACCCGTCTTGCCCGACCAGTATGACCTTGATCCCGGCGGCGGCAATCGTCGCCTGCAGGCTCTCTGGCACGGCATCGGTAATGATCGTGTCGATCTCGTCGAGGGCGCAGACGATCGTGCCCGACTGGCTGGCAAACTTGCTGCTGTCGACAAGCAGGATGACCTGTTCGGCACGGTCGATCAGGCGGCGTTCGGCGGCGACCAGCACGACATCGGCCTGCATCACGCCCTGCGCGCCAATCGCGGCCGCGCCCATGAACAGCTTGGGCGCGTGAAAGCGTGGCATCGATTCCTCGCCCGCCGCAGCCAGGATGATATTCTGTTCGCGGAACACCGCGCCCGAGGGCACGAGGATGCGCGTCCCCGCCTGTGGCAACAGCGCATTGACGATGTGCAGCGAGTTGGTCAGCACCTGGCAATCGAGCCCGGCAAGATGCGGGCACATCTGCAAGGTGGTGGTGCCGCCATCGACCATGATGCCTTCGCCGGGCGTGCACAGCGCGGCGGCAGCGCGGCCGATGGCCTGCTTTGCGGCAAGGTTCTGCGTGATCGATTGTTCGAACGGGGTGCCGCGCAGGCGGGGCGTGGTGTCGACGTCCTCGTCGGGGAGCTTGGCCCCGCCGTGGATGCGGACGATCCTGCCCTCACCTTCAAGCCGGGCAAGATCACGCCGGATTGTGGCGGGGGAGGCATCAAGCATGACTTCCAGATCGCGGTAGCTGACAAACCCTGACGGACGCATGGCCGCTTCGATCAGACGTTCGCGTTCAGCAGCGTGCATTTCGAACCGGCCCCTGTTTTTGCGTCAAGGTGTTTGCGTCAAGGTGTTAGCCTTAAGCCGCTGCTTGCCGCTCGGCTTCGAGTTGTTCAAGCGATTTGCCTTCGTTGCGTGGGGCCCAGACATAGCCAATCAGCCCCGATACAACGAGAAAGCCGGTCAGGATCCACGCCAATGTCGTGAAATCCGCCGATGCCAGCGCCGGGACGGCAAGGCTCCAGATGCCAAGGCCGATGCGCACGACGGCGAAAGTCACGCCCTGCGCCGTTGAGCGGATCGCGGTCGGAAACAGCTCGGCGCTCCATAGCTGGAAGAAGCTTTGCGCGCCAAAGCCGCCGGCGATGCCCATGATCAGGATGTGGATGATCACCACGGGCAGGGTGAAGGGGAACACCACCAGCATCAGCATTCCGGCAACATGCATCAGCGCCGACAGGCCAAACAGCGTGCGCTGGTTGACCTTGTCCGACAGAGTCATGAAGATCACGAGGATCGAGACGATGCCGATGGCAAAGTAGCTGGCAGGGACCATCGTCTCGGCCCATTCGGGCAGATTGTTCTGCGCGATCAGGTAGGGCGTGAAGAAGCCGTTATAGCCTGCCCACAAGTTCCAGAACCCATACATGCAGATCAGATAAAGCATGGATTTGAGGTATTTGGGGCTGAACAGTTCGCTCCAGTCGATGCCCGGGCCTTTGCGCCCTTGGGCCGTCCGGCTTTCCTCCCAGCGCTGTGATTCCTTCATCCGGCTGCGCAGGAAGGTGAGCGCCAGAGCCAGGACGGCGAGGTGGATGAACAGCCAGCGGACGCCAGCAATGCCATAGGGCTTGAGGAAATAGGCCGTAGTCAGGACAATCACCGGGCCGAGATACCACAGCACTTGCGCCACGCCCGAATGCGCGCCGCGCCGGGTATCGGGGGCCTGTTCGGCGATCAGCGACCACGACGCGGGAATGTCTGCGCCGACCGCGAGCCCGACCAGCAGGAAGCCCGCGATGATCATCCACGCAGAGCTGGCAAAGATCAGGAACAGCATGCCGAAGGCATAAAACAGCATATCGTACTGGTAGATCTTCTTGCGGCCGAGCCGGTCGCATAACCACCCGCCGATGAATGCGCCGATGCCCGCCGAAATGGCATTGGCGCTGAACGCTGCGATCAGTCCGATGAAGCTGTCGGACAGGCCATAAAGGTCCTTCCACAAAGCCAATGCGACCGAGCCTGCAACGATCGAGCCTGAATCAATGTAGTTTGCCAATCCTGCCAGGATCGTGTCGCGCCAGTGGCCCTTATCGCCAGCCTGCGTGGTCATGTCAGTTGTCCTCTACCACTATCGTGCGGTTGATCTGTTCGATCCGCGTCGTGCCGGTCAGCGCCATCGCCACGCGCATTTCAGCCTCGATCAGGCCCAGCATTTTGGTGACCCCCGCCTCGCCACCTGCCGCCAGCGCATAGGACCAAGCGCGCCCGAGCAGCACGCCCTTTGCCCCGAGCGCGAGCAGGCGGACAACGTCGAGACCCGACCGCACACCGCCGTCGGCAAGTACGGTCAGCCGGTCGCCCACCGCATCGGCGATGGGTGGCAGGGCGCGCGCGGTGGAGGGCACGCCATCGAGTTGTCTGCCGCCGTGGTTCGACACGACGATACCATCAACGCCTGCGTCTGCGGCAAGGCGGGCGTCCTCGGCATCGAGAATGCCCTTGATGATCAGCGGACCTTTCCAGTGCGCGCGGATAAAGGCGAGATCGCCCCACGAGATTGCAGGATCGAAGTTGTTGCGCATCCACGCAAAGAAATCCTCGATCCCGGTCTTGCCCGCCAGCACCGGTGCGACATTGCCGAGGTGATGCGGGCGCCCCATCACGCCGACATCCCATGCCCAGCGCGGGCGCAGCATTGCCTGGGCCGCGCGCCATGCCGAACCCTTGAGCCCGGGCGCTCCGGCAAGCCCGGAGCGGTAATCGCGATAGCGGGTTCCGGGCACGGGCATATCGACCGTGAACACCAAAGCCGAGCAGCCCGATGCGGTGGCCTGTGCCAGCATGTCCTGCATGAAGGCGCGGTCGCGGATCATGTAAAGCTGGAACCAGAACGGCTGTTCGGACGCGGCTGCAGCTTCACCGATGGTGCAGGCCGACACGGTCGAGAGGGTGAAGGGGATGTTCGCCTTGTTGGCGGCGCGCACCGCCTGACATTCGCCGCGCCGTGCGTTGAGCCCGGCCAAGCCGATCGGCGCGAGCGCCACCGGCAGGCTCTGGCGTGTGCCGAACAGGTGCGTCGACAGATCGATATCCGCGACATTGCGCAACACGCGCTGGCGCAGGGCGACATTGGCAAGATCGTCGATATTCCGCCGCAGGGTGACTTCGGCATAGGAGCCACCATCCATGTATTCGAACAGGAAGCGCGGCAGACGGCGGCGTGCCGCTTCGCGGAAATCGGCGATATTGGCGACGATCATCGGGCATTCTCCAGCGCGGCGTGCCACCGTTGGCGATAGCTGTGGATGTCGCCGCAAAGCGGTTCGACCCGGCGCAGCGTGCCTTGCGGGCGCAAGTCGGGATCGATCAGGCGCAGGGCACCGAACGAGACGTCATTGTGCGCGTTGGCGGTCATCACACGGGTGTGCGGGCGCAGCGCGGCAAGCGCGCGCACAAAGACCTCGGCCTCGGCAAAGCGGCCTTCGATCAGCAGGCTCTCGCGCGAGCCGATCAGGTCCAATGCGACATCGGCAACGAGCGCAGCGTAGAGGCACATTGCGGCGCGGCGGGCGTGCCAATCTTCAGGCCATTCTTCAGGCCAATCTTCAGGCCCATCGGCGCAATCGCCAAGCCAGCGCGCGGTCAGGTCCGGGAAGGGGCCACAGCCCGGCGCCAGCGTGGGGAGCAGCATCGTGCCGCTGGCGAGCAAGTCTGGCACCGCGGCCAGCAGGGCGGGCTGATCGGGTTTGATATCGACGCGGCGGGTATCAATCCCGATCACGCTTTCGATTTCGCGCCCGCCCATGAACCGCGCCGAAGGCACCGGGCGTCCTTCGATATCGACGTTGATCAGGCAATCACGACCGGGCGAGAGTGCGGGTAGCGCAGTTGCAGGACGGCGCATGGCGATGAACCAGGTGCCGGTGGACAGCACTGTTGCGTCGCTGCCAGCGATCTGTGCAAATCCGCGCGCGGCGTGCAGGGCGGCGTTGGAATCGTGCAGGCCTGCCAGCACGCGGACGGTTGCGGGCAGGCCAGTGGTCTGCGCGATTGCCGGGCGCAAGGTGCCGACGACATCGCCGGCAAACACCAGCGGGGCGAAGCGCGCGGCCCAGCCAAGACGGTGGGCCATTGGCGAGAAATCGGCTTCTTGCGGGCACCACAAGTCCGAATGGCAACCAAGGCTGGTGACTTCGCTGACAGCGCTGCCGCTGAGGAACCACGCCCAGTATTGTGCCCATGGCAGAAGGGTCGTGGCAGCAAGCGCATCAGGATCGCGCTGTTGCGCCCACCACAGTTGCGCGCCCAGGTTCAGGCCGCAGGGCAGGGCGGGCGAGCCGGTTACCTCGAACGGATCGCACTGCGCACGATAGGTGGCGAGGATCGCTTCGGGGACCTGCTGTTCGTAATCGAGCGGGGGGAAGGCCAGCCGGTCATCGCGGATCGCGGCTACGGCGGCAGCGTGGCCGACCGGAACGATCGTTCGAACCGGGTGACCTGCGTATTGCGACAGGGCTTCGATCAACCACCCGCCGATACCGTCTGTGTCCAGACAGTGCAGGCCATCGATCACGACCGGCGCGTTTGGGCGGGTCTGCCGATCGAGCAGGCGACCAGCCTCGTCCCAGAGCGTCACCTTGCTCAGGGTCTTGCCCAGATCGATCACTATGGTGGCGCCTGTTGGCAAGCGCGCGTCTCCCTCTCGCCCTATCCTCAAAACAATCACTATCAATCATTGTTGATCATTTCCACTTAAATTGTTATCAGGCTCGGCGAGCGGTGCAAGGCCGCATGTTGCCCACCGAGGATGCCATGAACGCCCAGACCCCGATTTCCGCTGCTGCCCTGCCGTTTGCGGTCCCGACCAGCCGATGGGATGATGCGATTGCTGCCACGCTGTCTCCGGCGCAGCTGCTGCTCTATCGTTCGAACCTGCTCGGCAGTGACCTTACCGTCACCAATTTCGGCGGCGGCAATACCTCGGCCAAGCTGCAGGAGATCGATCCGCTGACCGGTGAGGCGGTCGAAGTCCTGTGGGTCAAGGGTTCGGGCGGCGACATCGGGTCGATGAAGCTTGATGGCTTTGCCACGCTCTATCAGGCCAAGTTGCTGGGGCTGGAGGCGCACTATACGGGGCCGGATGATGACGACAAGATGGTCGGCTTCCTGCCGCACTGCACGTTCAACCTGAATGGCCGCGCGGCCTCCATCGACACGCCGCTGCATTCGCTGCTGCCCTTTGCGCATGTCGATCACGTGCATCCCGATGCGATCATCGCGCTTGCCGCATCCTCGGGCGGCGAAGCGGCGACGCAAGAGATCTGGGGCGGCAAGATCGGCTGGCTGCCGTGGAAGCGCCCGGGGTACACGCTGGGCGTGATGCTGCGTGATTACGTGAAGGCCAACCCGCAAGTTGAAGGCGTGATGCTGGCGGGCCATGGGATCATCTGCTGGGCTGACAGCGCCAAGGCCTGCTACGAACACACCGTGCATTTGATCGCTGACGCGGCGAATTACCTGAATGGCAAGCTGGCGGGCAAACCGGCGTTTGGTGGCCAGAAGGTTGCACCAAATCCCGACCGCGCCGCCATCGCGGCTGATCTGATGCCCCGCTTGCGCGGCTTCATGACCGGGGCGCGCCAGAAGCTCGGTCACTTTTCCGACGATGCCGAGGCTCTGGAATTTACCGGTTCGGTGGAGTTTGAGCGCCTTGCAGCGCTTGGCACATCCTGCCCCGATCACTTCCTGCGCACCAAGATCGCGCCGCTGACGCTTGATCCCGCGCGGTTGCAGGACGACGCCTACCTTGCGCAGCAGATCGCCGATTACCGCGCGATGTATGCGGCCTATTACGAACGCTGCAAACGGCCCAATTCGCCCGCCATGCGCGATGCCAATCCGGTCGTCGTGCTGGTGCCGGGCGTGGGGCGCGTGACCTTTGCCACCGACAAGACCACTGCGCGCCTTGCCGGTGAGTTTTATGGCAATGCTATCAACGTGATGCGCGGGGCGCAGGCCATCGGCGACTATATTGCGCTCGATGAGCAGGAAGCCTTCGACATCGAATACTGGCTGCTCGAAGAAGCCAAGCTGCAACGCATGCCCGCGCCAAAGCCGCTGGTCGGCAAGATCGCGCTGGTTACAGGCGGTGCAGGCGGTATCGGCGCGGCCTCTGCTGCGCGCCTGCTGCGCGAAGGCGCCTGCGTGGTGCTGGCCGACCGCGCCGCCGATGCATTGGAAGACGTGCGCGCCGGGTTCGCCAAGCAGTTTGGCAAAGATGTGGTGCGCGCGGCCGTGTGCGACGTAACCGACGAAGCCCAGGTGCAGGCCGCTATCGATGTGGCAGCGCGCGAATTTGGCGGGCTCGATATCCTCGTCGCCAACGCCGGCATCGCCTCGTCCGCGCCTATTGAGGAAACCACGCTGGAACTGTGGAACCGCAACTACGATGTTCTGGCACAAGGCTATTTCCTCACCGCGCGCGCCGCATGGCCCTTGCTGAAGCGGATGAAGGAGCAGGGCGGGGCTTCGGTCGTGTTCATCGGTTCGAAGAACGGCGTGGCGGCGGCGACCAACGCCAGCGCCTATGCCAGCGCCAAGGCAGCCGCCAACCACCTCGCGCGCTGTCTGGCGCTGGAAGGCGCGCCCCATGGCATCCGCGTGAACGTGGTCAATCCCGATGCGGTGATCAAGGGCAGCAAGATCTGGGACGGCGACTGGCGCAAGGAACGTGCAGGGGCCCACGGCATCGACAGCGGCAAGGAACTGGAAGAGCACTACCGCCAGCGTTCGATGCTCAAGCGCGATGTCCTGCCCGAAGACATTGCCGAAGCGGTCTATTTCCTCGGATCGGACATGAGCGCAAAGTCTACCGGCAACATGATCAACGTCGATGCAGGCAATGCGCAGGCTTTCACGCGCTGAGCATTCGGGAGAGGATAAGATAATGAAAGTAAGATTTCTGGCATCCGCCCTCGCGCTTATGGTGGCAGCACCGGCCATGGCGGAGAATGGCCCGCCACCGTCGGTGCCAGTTGCCGCTCCGGCAGAACCCGATGCGATCCCGCTTTATGGTGACAAGACCCCCGGCACGTCCGCTTCGGAACAGTGGGTAAAGTTCATGGGCCGTGATCTGGCGGCCCGGAATGTCACGCGCCCCACCATCACGCCCGTTTTGCCTGATCCTGCGAAGGCGACCGGGGCGGCGGTGGTTGTGGCACCGGGCGGCGCTTTCATGATTCTGGCGATGGATCACGAGGGCTGGTCGGTTGCCCGCGCCCTGGCGGATCGGGGCATTGCCGCGTTCGTCCTCAAATACCGCCTGAACCCGACGCCGAAGGACGAGGCCGAGGCTGGCAAGTACATGGGCGAGGCCTTGATGAAAGAGGTTGGCCGGCCAATGAGCGGTGACTTGCTTGGAAAATCGGCCGCACCTGCCGATGGCAAGGCCGCAATGGCCTGGGTCCAAGCCAATGCTGCGAAGTATGGCATTGATCCCGCACGCATCGGCATGATCGGCTTTTCGGCAGGAGCCATGACCGCGCGCCGTGTCGGGCTTGATGCCGATACGCCGGTCCGCCCGGCCTTCCTTGGCTACATCTACGGGCCGCAGGACCCTGAGCCTATTCCTGCCAATGCGCCGCCTCTGTTCAATGCCATCGCGCTGGACGATGGGCTGTTTCCAAACAAGGGTTTCGCGATTGCGCAGAACTATCTTGAAGCCAAGCGTCCGGTGGAGATCCACGGCTACCAGACCGGCAACCACGGCTTTGGTCTGGGCGTGCCCGGCACCACCACCACGCTGATGATCGATGAATTCACCGCGTGGCTCAAGATGCAGGGCTTCCTGACGCGAAAGGACAGCAAGTGACCCTTCCGATTTCCGCAGACCTGATTGCGACACGCAATGCCGTCCATGCCGAAGCGCTGGAGGACGATTACGCCGCGCTGGGCCGCAAGCTGGCGCGCACCGGGATCGATATCGATGCGATCAAGGACCGTGTGGCGGGCTTTTCGGTCGCCGTGCCTTCATGGGGTGCGGGGCGTGGCGGCACGCGTTTTGCCAAGTTCCCGATTCCGGGCGAGCCGACCAACATTCACGAAAAGCTCGAGGATTGCGCGGTCATCCAGCAGCTTGGCCGCGTAACCCCGCGCGTGTCGCCGCACTTCCCGTGGGACAAGGTGAGCGATTACAAAGCCTTGCGAGAAGAGGCGGCGAGCCTTGGCCTTGGCTTCGATGCGGTCAATTCGAACACGTTTCAGGATCAGGCAGGGCAGGCGCACACTTACGCCAATGGCTCGCTTGCCGCACAGGATGCCGCCACGCGCCAACAGGCGGTCGATCACAACATCGAATGCATCGAGATTGGCGTGCAACTGGGCTCGACCGACCTTACCGTGTGGGTGGGCGATGGCACCAATTTCCCCGGCCAGCAGGATCTGGGCCGCAGCCTGGATCGGTATCTGGAGGCCGCGAGCAAAATCTACGCCGCGCTGCCCGATGATTGGCGCATGCTGCTGGAACACAAGATGTTCGAACCGGCGTTCTATTCGACGGTGATCAGCGACTGGGGCTCTTCTGTCCTTGCCGCGCAGGAACTGGGTCCAAAGGCCAAGTGCCTCGTCGATCTGGGGCACCACGCGCCCAACGTGAACATCGAACAGATCGTGGCGCGCCTGCATCGCTTCGGGAAACTTGGCGGTTTCCACTTCAACGACAGCAAGTATGGCGACGATGATCTCGACAGCGGATCGATCAACCCGCACCAGCTGTTTCTGGTGTTCAACGAACTGGTGGAAGCCGAACTGAACCCGAAAGAGGGCTTCAATCCCAGCTACATGATCGACCAGTCGCACAATGTGACCGACCCGATCGAATCGATGCTGTCCAGCGCCGAGACGATCACCCAATGCTTTGCCAAGGCGCAACTGGTTGACCGCGCAGCGCTGCACGCAGCGCAGGAAGCCAATGACACGATGATGGCGTTTCAGGCCTTGCGCCGCGCCTATAACCTTGATGTCGCACCGATCCTCGCCAAGGCGCGCATGGAAGCAGGCGGGGCGGTTGACGTGCTGGAGGCCTACCGCCTCAGCCAGTACCGCAGCCGCAAGGCGCAAGAGCGCAAGGCCGTGGGGCTGGGCGCGGGCATCGTTTGACAGCCCGATAATCACAAGAACACCGGAGAGAGCAGCATGACCATCCGCCAAGGCCTCACCGCCGCCACGATCCTTGCGACCACCACGTTGCTCACGCCGGCCACCTTGGCCCAGACAGCGCCCGCGGCGCAAACCACGGTCGCTGCCGATACGCTGGAACAGCAGTTCCGCGATCCGCCATCCGAAGCGCGCCCGCGTGTATGGTGGCACTGGATGAACGGCAATATCAGCAAGGATGGCATCGCCAAGGACCTTGCGTGGATGAAGCGGGTGGGCATTGGCGGCCTGCAGAACTTCGACGCCAATCTTGATACGCCGCAAGTGGTGGACAAGCGGCTGGTCTACATGACGCCCGAATGGAAAGACGCCTTCCGCTTTGCCGCCAGCGAAGCGGACCGGCTGGGGTTGGAACTGGCCATCGCGGCATCGCCCGGCTGGTCGGAAACCGGCGGGCCTTGGGTAAAGCCGCAAGACGGCATGAAAAAGCTGGTCTGGTCGGAACTGACTGTGGCCGGGGGCAAGCCGGTGCGCGGTGCCCTGCCCGCCTTGCCGCAGGTGACCGGCCCGTTCCAGACAGCGCCTCTGGTGGAAAACATGCCCGGCCATGCCGCCGTGGCGGGCGTGCAGCCCAGTGCATCGGGCGAAGTGGCCGTGATCGCCGTGCCAGTGACAGAACCTGCCTTGCCGCTTCCAACTTATGCACTGGCCGATGGCACTGCGCTCCATGCGTTCACGCTCAACGATGCGTTTTTGCAGAGCGTGGTGAAGGTGCCGCTCGATTCCAGCCTGTCTGGCGCAGTGCTGGTGCGCTTCCCGCGTGCGGTGACGGTGCGGTCGCTCCGCCTGTTTCTGCCGGGGATCAAGCTGCCGTTCCGGGGCGTGCCGATCAAGGCTGCACTGGAAGTGCGCGAAGGCGAAGGCTGGCGCAAGGTTGCCGACATTCCGCTGGGCAGCGTGCCCACCACCCGCAGCGTTCCGGCCACGACGGGCAGCGAATTCCGACTGGCCCTTGCCGATAGTGGCGACAAGGGCAATCTCGATATGCTGAACGCCGCGCCCGGCGCGGTTGCCATCAACTTCTTCGATACTGGCCCGCTGACATCAGTCACCATCGCCGATTTCCAGCTTTTTGCCGATGCGCGGGTGGACCGGGCCGAGGAAAAGGCGGGCTATGAAACGGTGCTGGATTACCACGCCATTGCCAGCACAGACGCCAGCGCCATCGGTGCGGAACCGGCCCGCGTGGTCGACCTCACCGATCGCGTCCGCCCCGATGGCACGCTCGATTGGACCGCGCCCAAAGGCAGCAACTGGCGCATCCTGCGCTTTGGCTGGTCGCTCACCGGCAAGACCAACCACCCCGCTCCGCCCGAAGCGACCGGGCTTGAAGTGGACAAGTACGATGCCGCCGCCGTGCGCCGCTACATCGAAACCTATCTTGGCATGTACCGCGATGCGGTGGGGCCAGACCTGATCGGTAAGCGCGGGGTGCAGGCGCTGCTGACGGACTCCATCGAAGTGGGCAACGCCAACTGGACACCTGCGATGGAGGCCGAATTTGCCGCGCGGCGCGGCTATGCGCTGCGGCCCTGGCTGCCGGTGCTGGCCGGAACCGTGATCGGATCGCCCGCTCAGTCCGAACGCTTCCTCTTCGATTTCCGCACCACGCTGGCAGAGCTGCTGGCCGACAAGCATTACGGCACCATCGCGCAAGTTGCGCACGAACAGGGCCTGAAAGTCTATGGCGAGGCGCTGGAGGACAAGCGCCCGATGCTGGGCGATGATCTGGCCATGCGCGCCCATGCCGATGTGCCGATGGCGGCGCTGTGGACTTATGCTGACGAAAGCAAGCTGCGCACCACCCTGCTGGGCGACATGCGCGGCGCGGCTTCTGTTGCGCACGTCTATGGCAAGCCGTTCGTGGCGGCAGAATCGATGACCGCCGTCAACGCGCCGTGGGATTTTGCGCCATCGAACCTGAAGAAGGTAATCGATCTGGAATTTGCCAGCGGCATCAACCGCCCGGTCATCCACACCTCGGTCCACCAGCCAGCCGATGACAAGCAGCCCGGCCTCTCGCTCGCGATCTTCGGGCAGTATTTCAACCGGCACGAGGCCTGGGCCGAACTTGCCAAGCCTTGGGTCGATTACATCGCACGCACATCGCTGATGCTGCAGCAGGGGCGCAACGTGGCCGACGTGGCTTGGTTTATCGGCGAGGATTCACCCGTCACCGCGCTCTATGCCGAGAAGATTCCGGCCAATCTGCCTACCGCTCATGCGTGGGACTTCGTGAACGCCGCGATGCTGGCCGATGCGCTGCGCAACGATGGGGCCGAAGTCGTCTCCACCGGCGGTGCCCGCTATCGCGCGATTTACCTTGGCGGCACATCGCAAGCCATGACGCTGCCCACGCTGGAGCGGCTTGCCGCACTGGTGCGCGGCGGGGCCACGGTGATCGGCGAAAAGCCCCGCGCCACGCCGAGCAAGGCCGATGATGCCGCGCGCTTTGCTGCACTGGCCGATGCGCTGTGGTCGGGCGATGCCGGAAAGGGCCGGGTCATCGCCACGCAAGCCATCGACACTGGCCTGCAACAGGCCGGAATCGCGCCCGATTTCACCATGTCTGGCGCGGCAACCGGCGATGTCATGTTCGTCCATCGCAAGCTTCCTGATGGCGAAGTCTGGTTCCTCAACAACCGCCGCAATGCCACTGTTGCAGGCGAAGCGCGCTTCCGCGTCACCGGGTTGCAGCCCGAAGTATGGCGCGCCGAAACCGGCAAGGCCGAGCCGCTGTCCTACCGCAGCGAAAGCGGCCACACCGTGGTGCCGATGTCGCTCCTGCCCGAAGACGCGGTCTTCGTCGTGTTCCGCAAACCGGCGGTTAAGCCCGCAGTGACGCTGCCCAGCCCCGCGCCGGTCACGCTCGCCACACTGGACGGCGCATGGACCGTGGCGTTTCAGCCCGGCCGCGGCGCGCCTGCCTCGATCACGCTGCCCAAGCTCGCCCCGCTGGAGCAGCACGCCGATCCGGGCGTGAAGCACTTTTCCGGCATAGCCACCTACTCCACCACCTTCACCCTGCCCAAGGCCGCAAAACCGGGCGAGGCGCTGTGGCTCAATCTGGGGCAGGTAGGCGAGATTGCCGAGGTCACCGTCAACGGCAAGCTGGCAGGCCATGCCTGGCACAAGCCGTGGCGTGTAGACATTTCCGCAGCGGCAAAGCGCGGGCGCAATACGCTGCAGGTGCGCGTGGGCAACTTGTGGGTGAACCGCCTGATCGGCGATGCACAACCTGATGCGCAGAAGATCACTTTCACCACCGTGCCCACCTATCGCCCCGATGCCCCATTGCGCCCGTCGGGCCTTGCCGGGCCGGTGGTGATCGAGGCCAGCCCGGCGCCGTGATCCAGCTTGAGCAGCAGGCCGCCCATCGGCTACCACGCAGGGGATGACCGCACCCCCCTATCGCAACCGCATCGATCCGCGCGCCGCCGCCGTGTTCTGGCGGGTGTGCGAAACCGGGTCGATCAGTGCGGCGGCCCGCGCGCTGAACCTGTCGCAGCCCTCTGTCTCGAACACCGTGGCGCTGCTCGAACAGCGGCTTGGTGTCATGCTGTTCACCCGCTCGCGCAATGGCATCGTCCTGACGCGTGAGGGCGAGGCGCTGCGTGACCGGGCCGAGGCGATGGTCAACCTGCTGGAAAATGCCGCGATAGAGGTGGACCACGCCGCCCGCGCCATTGCCGGGCCGCTCAAGGTCGGCGGCACCCCCGGCGCGCTGGTCAGCCTGTTGCCAAAGGCCGTGGCGCAGCTTGAACGCAAAGTCGGGCACTTTGCGCTCAGCGTGGTGGAACGGCCCGATGCCGAACTGGCCGATCTGCTGCGCACTGGCGCGCTGGATCTGGCGGTTATGACCACCGAAATCGTTGAATGCCCACCCGATCTGGTCGAGGTGACGATGGCACGCGATCCTTTTGGGCTGATCGTTGGCCGCGCTCACGATGCCCTGCCTGAAAGCGTGTCGCTGCGTGATCTTTCGGCCTTGCCCTGGGTCCTGCCTGCCGCGCAAGGTGCGTTCCGGCGGCAGGTGGATGCCTTGTTCCTCAATGCCGGGGTGCCGGTGCCGCAAAATGTGATCCGCTGCGATTCGCTGCTGACGACACAGGCCATCGTGCGCGAAAGCGACCGCATCACCGTGCTGCCGCGCACCGTTGCCAGAACCGAGCTGACCATGGGCACGCTGCGGTCGATCACCATCGCAGAAGCCGCGTTCGATCGGAGCATTGGCGTGCGCTATCTGGCTGATCGCAAACTGCCGGTCATGGCCCGCGCGCTGCTGGAGATTTTGGCCCAGACATAGCGCTGGACTATGGAAGCCACAGAAATCACTATTTTCGTTAAAGCATCCAAGGCTGTAGCCAGACCCAAAGCAAAGCCTTTGGGGAGAGCAAAATTGATTGACCGTCGCACGCTGATGTCCGGCGCAATGGCCAGTGCCATCTCGCTCGCGCCCGCCGCCCATGCGGCCGCAAAGCAGCGCCGCTCTTCGGGCCGCGCTCCTGCCAGCCCGGCTTTTCCGCAAGGCTTCCTTTGGGGTGCCGCCACCGCCCCGCACCAGACCGAAGGCAACAATACCGCATCGGACTTGTGGTTCATTGAAAACCAGCAGCCCACGATCTTTGCCGAACCTTCGGGCGATGCAGCAAACAGCTTCCTGCTGTGGGAGCGCGATCTGGATCTGGCCAAGGGCATCGGCCTCAACACTTATCGCTTCGGCATTGAATGGGCGCGGATTGAGCCGGAAAAGGGCCAGTTCAGCCGCGCGATGATCGATCACTACCGCCGCGTGATCGAAGGCTGCCGCGCGCGCGGGTTGGCCCCGGTCGTGACCTACAGCCACTTTACCGCGCCGCGCTGGTTCAGCGCGCAAGGGGGCTGGACCAACCCTGAAAGCGCCACGCTGTTCGCGCGATACTGCACCCGCATTACGCAGGCGCTGGGCGATGCGATCCATGCGGTGATCACGCTGAATGAACCCAATATCCTTGCCATCTTGAAGCCGGTGCTGCCGCCTAAGGTGTGGGAAATCCAGAAGCTGACCAACGAAACCGCCGCGCGGCGGTTGGGTGTCGAAAAGTTCGTCTGCGCCAATGTGGCTGGGATTGATGATCTGCCCGAACTGCAGAAAGGGCTGCTGGCCGCCCACGCCGCCGGTCGCGCCGCGATCAAGGCGGTGCGGGCCGATCTGCCCGTCGGCGTATCGCTGGCCATGCTTGATGATCAGGCCGTTGGCCGCAATTCCATCCGCGACAGCATCCGCCGCGAACTTTACGGCGAATGGCTGGACCTTGCCAAAGCAGACGATTTCATCGGCGTGCAGAACTATGAACGCGCGATCTGGGACGCCAAGGGCCGCGTTGCGCCGCCGCCGGGCAGCACGCTGAACTGGTCGGGCACCGAAATCTGGCCGGGATCGCTGGCAGGCGCGGTCCGCTATGCCCATGCCGCAACCGGGCGGCCGGTGCTGGTTTCCGAACATGGCGTCGGCACCGAAGATGATCGCGTACGCGCCGCTTTCATCCCGGCGGCGCTGGCCGGGTTGAAGCAGGCCATTGATGACGGCGTGCCAGTGCTGGGCTATTGCCACTGGTCGCTGATCGACAATTTCGAATGGATCTTCGGCTACAAGCCCAAGTTTGGCCTCGCCAGTGTCGATCCGGTCAGCTTCGTGCGCACGCCAAAGCCCAGCGCTGCGGTCCTTGGTGCGATTGCCCGCGCCAACGCGCTCACAGGCTCCTGACAAAGCCCGTGATGGCGTCGGTCAGGCGGCGGTCCTCACTGCCGATATGCATGGCCAGCGAATAGTGGTTGTGGTCCGGCGCGATCACGCCTGCGGGCATCGTGCCGTGCTCATGAAGCCGGTCCTGCATCAGGCCCAGAAACTCTGCCTGAAAGCGCGGCGGATCGTATTGCGCGCAGGCCACGAACAGCGGAATCGTGGTTCGCGCCACCGCCTTGCGCGGCATCCGTTGCGGATAGTCCGCGTCCGGTCCGTAATAAGCCTCGTCACGTGCATCCAGCGGGGAGTGGCCATAAAGGCCTGAAAGCAGCACCGCGCCCGCCAGTGGCAAATCGGGCCGCAGTTTCAGTGCCGTGGCGATGTGCACTGCCCCTGCCGAAGTGCCGATCAGCACGATCCGCAGGGGATTTCCACCATGCGCCGCTGCGTGGGCGCGCAGCCATTCTACTGCCGCCACCACATCCTCGCCTCCTTGCGGCCAGCGTGCATCGGGCAGGAGCCGGTAGTTCATTGCCGCGCCCAGAAACCCGGCCTGGGCCATCGTGCGCGCTACATTGGCCCCGCCCGCCTTGTCGCCCACGCGGAAGCCTCCACCGTGGACGAATAGCACCACCGGCACATCGCCTGCAGGTGCGATACGATAAAGGTCCAGTCGCTGCCGTTCGTGCGAGCCGTAGGCGCAATCACCTGCCAACACCGGCACGCACCCCGCCAGCGCCGCATGGTCTGCAGCATAAAGCGCGCGGCAGGCTTCGACCACGTGCGGGCCAAGCTCCTGGCCCATCGCCCTGATCGCATCGGCGGCCTGCATCAGGCCTCGTCGATCACCGGGTTGGAAAGCGTGCCGATCACACCGATCGACACTTCGCACAGATCGCCACCCTTCATGTAAAGCGGGGGATTGCGCTTGTCGCCCACGCCGCCGGGGGTGCCGGTGACGATCACGTCACCCGGAGAAAGCGGCGCGAAGGTGGAGCAGTATTCGATCACGAAAGCCACGTCCCAGATCATGTCCGAGATCGGCTGATCCTGCACCAGCTCGCCGTTCAGCCGCGTCTGCACGCGCTGGCTGCCAAGGTCTGGCACTGCATCGGGGGTGATCAGCGCCGGACCGAATGCGCCCGTGCCGGGGAAGGTCTTGCCCGGGGTGAACTGGATATTATGGCGCTGCCAATCGCGCACCGATCCATCGTTGAACACCGAATACCCGGCGATGTGTTCGTGGGCGCGGGCGCGCGGGATGCGGCGGCCGCCTTTGCCGATCACGACGGCCAGCTCGCCCTCGTAATCAAAGCGTGTTGTCTCGCGCGGGCGGACCAGCGGGTCGCCATCGGCAATCATGCTGTCGGCCCAGCGGGTGAAGATGGCAGGGTACTCCTTCTGCTCGCGGCCCGTCTCGGCTACGTGCGTCGCATAATTCAGGCCCACGCACAGGATCTTGCCCGGATTGGGCACAACCGGAAGAAGCTTCACATCGGCGCGAGCGAAAGTGCCGGCCGTCGTCAGCGCGGCAAGGTCTGCGTCCAGCACATCGCGCAGCCAGGCATCGGCACCCGGAGCGCCCAGATCATGCACGGCATCGCCATCAAGGCGGCCAAAGCTGGCGGTGCCATCGGGACGGCGGAAGCTGATGTATTGCGTCATTCTCGTGTCTCCCCGTGGCCTTGCCGCTGTTGTGCTGCCGCCCGCTCCGATCAGGAGTGCTGCAGCAGAACTGGCGACAAAGGCCCTACGATCAAATTGCAAGCTCTTGGGGCTGCCAGTCCCGGCGGCAACGGAAGCGTTCCTCGGCCACGCGAAGCCCGGCAAAGTCCTTGTCCGAAACGCCCCACTGGTCAATCCGCTGTTCGGGCCATGTCCAGTCCTCGGGCACGCCGGTGCGGTAATCTGCCGGGACTTTTTCGACCGCAGTCGAATATTCGATCACCGGGCCGAACGGCGCAATGTAGTAGGCATAGACATTGTCGCCCGGACCGTGCCGTCCCGGCCCCCATGCAGGCGCAAAGCCATTGTCGCGCATCCAGCCGATGCCGCGCATCACCGCGTCCAGATCGTCCATCTCGAATGCTACGTGGTTCAGGCTAGCAAAGCCTGCGCGGGCAAAGGCGGTCGAATGGTGGCTCTCGTTGCAGCGCACGAAGACCATGCCCTTGGTGCGGTCGGATACGCGGAAGTCCAGCACATATTCCACCGCATGGCCCAGCAGTTCGGCATCGGCAGAGTTGAACACCACATGCGTCAGCTTGACCGGGGCCACGCGCTTGCTGGCCTTGGTAAAGCCTTCGCGCGGTGCCACTTCGGATGCGCCCGCCAGAAAACGCAGGATCGTGCCTTCGGGCAATTCCACCAGCAACCCCGCGCCATCGCCCGGATCGTCCGATGTCACCGCGCAGGCGGGCCAGCCGTGCGCCGCCACCTTGCGCCGGATCGCGGCAAGTTCCGCATCGGTGCAGGTGAACGTGGTGGAGCGCACGAACTCTTCGTCAGACTGCTCGAACGCCACCAGATAGGGCATTGTGCCGGTGCCGCGCAGATAGTGCGTGGACCCACGCACCTCTGCCGGGAACAGGCCCCAAACGTCCACCATCCACGCCGCCGCGCCTGCCGGATCGGGCAGGGCCAGTTCGATGCTGCGCAACTTCACTTTGCTGTCTCCAGATTGAACCCGGCGGCGCGAATGCCAGCAAATGCGCATTCTTCATCGCAATCGCCGGTATCGCCGCTCACGCCCACCGCACCGATCACCGCGCCCCCATCACGGATCAGCACGCCGCCGGGGGAGAACGCGATATTGCCGCCAACGACCGCCGTCACGCTCTGGAAGAACGCCGGATTGCCCTTGGCGCGCTCGGCAATCACGCGCGTATCGTCGCCCATGCCGATGGCACCTAGCGCCTTGGCCCGGGCAATGTCGTGGCGGAACATCGTCGCGCCGTCTTCCCGGGCAAAGCTTATCGGATGCCCGCCTGCGTCCAGCACGATAATGGCCAATGGCTTTGCATGGCGGGCGCGGGCTTCGGCCAGTGCGGCAGCGATGATCGTCTGTGCGGCGTTCAGCGACAGGGTCATGCCGCCAGCTCCTGCCGCAGTCCCAGCATCCGGTCGCGCGCAGCCAGCAGGTCTGCCGCTTTGCCACTGCCGAAAACATAGTGATCGGGCCGCACCAGCACGGCTTGCGCGCCATGGGCATCAAGCCATGCCGCCACTGCTCCGCCATCGGGCAGGTCTTCAGCCACGATACCGCCATCTGGACCGCCATCTGCGCCTGCACTGCGCACGAACAGCCGCCAGCCTTGGCCGGTCAGGTCGTCAAGCTTGCGCCCATCGTCCAGTCCGGGCTGGATAAAGCGGGTTCCGGCAGCGGGGGAGCCCGGCAGGATGAAACCTGTGGCAATCGCCGGGATCAGGTCCGCTGCCGTCTCGCCCGCTTTCTGCGCAGACTGGGCGCGGATCGCGGCATCGCGCGCTGCGGCCTTGGCCGGATCAAGTTCGCAGATATAGCGCCCCGCCGCCACCGCCGCGCCGATCACGGCGCGCACATGCGGATCGCGCTCGGGCTGATAGGTATCGAGGATCGCCTCATCCGCGCCGCCCTTGACGATCGCCGCCATTTTCCAAGCCAGATTGGCCACATCGCGTAAGCCATGACACATGCCTTGGCCAAAGAACGGGGGCGTCTGGTGCGCGGCATCGCCTGCCAGAAATACCCGGCCCACCTGCCATTGCTCCGCCACCAGCCCGTGAAAGCGATAAGTCACCGCGCGCACGATGGTGTGGGACGTGTCCTTCATCCACGCGCCGACCAGCGCGGCAACATTCTCGCTGCGCATCATTTCGGTATCGTCTTCACCCGGAAGCAGCATGAATTCCCAGCGGCGATGGTTGCGACGGCCCGGAACTACCGTCGCAGGCCGCGCCGGATCGCACATCATCACCGACAGGCGCTGCAAGTCCGCGCCTTCGGGCACGCCGGTGATCGGCGGGAAGGTGACCGGGCCTTCGACTTCGGCATCGACGACGAGCCAGGGCTCTTCAAAATCCAGATCGTCGAGTTTCACGCCCAGCGCCTTGCGCACCGGGCTGCGTGAACCGTCGGCGGCGATCACCCAGCGTGCGTCCAAGTGCTGCTCTGGGCGGTTTAGGTGCATCTTGGTGTCGTTCAGAAAATAGCGCACGCGGACATGGCTATCGTGCTGTTCCAGTTCGGAAAACTCGGCTCCGGTCAGCAGTTTTATCGCGCCATTTTCAGAGAACGCCGCGCGCAGGTGTGCTTCGAATTCGGGCTGGTAGAAAAAGTAATCGTTGCCCCATCCAAACGGCTTGGGCTTGCCCACGGTGCCCATGTAGCGGATCACGCCATGGTCAGCGCCCACGTGCAAATGCCCGTCAGTAGCGATCATGTCGGGCGCCACGCGCTCGATCACGCCTGCGCTCTGGAACAGGCGCATCATCTCGTGATCGAGGTGGACGGCGCGGGGGAGGGGGTAGTGATCGGCTTCCTTTTCCAGCACCACGACCGAAAGGCCGAGCCTTCCCAGCAGGTTGGCGGCCATCGCACCAACCGGGCCGCACCCGATGATGGCAACGTCGATCATGCAGCAGATGCCTTGTGCAGCGCGCCGCCCTTCATGATCATGGCAAGGCGGGTCTTGTCCTGCAGGATCGAAACATCCTGCGTCGGATCGCCATCGACCAGCAGGAGATCGGCCAGCCAGCCCTCTTTCACCCGGCCTACTTCCAGCCCCATCAGTTCGCCGCCGAGTGCGGTTGCTGCCTTCAGCGCCTCGGTGGGCGTGTACCCGAAATGATCGACAAAGATTTGCAGGTCGCGCGCATTGCGGCCTATCGGATTGAAGGGAAAGCCATAATCCCCGCCGATCAGGATGCGCATCCCGCGCGCCTTGAGTGCAGGGACTAGCTTTGCCTCAAGCGCCATCCGCTCAGCCGCGCTGGCCTTCATGTGGCTCATGTCGATGTGCGGGGGCGGGGTGGCTTCGAGCGCGGCGATGGAGACGCCGGGCGAAGGGGCGTAGAACGTGGCGTCCTTGGCTGCGATCATTGCATCGGCGGCGGCCTCATCGGCATAGGATGCGTGATAGATGATCCGCGCACCGGCCCTCAGCGCCAGATCAATGGCCTTGGGATAATAGGCGTGCGTGGCAATCCACAAACCCGCCTCGCGCGCGGCTTGCCCCGCGGCTTCCATTTCTTCGTCGGTGTAGAGCACTTCCTTGGCCGTACCCGGCTTCAGCGCATCCTCGCCCGAGACGACCAGCTTGATCGAGCCGATGCCCTGATCCTTGCAATAGCTGACGAACTTGCGGATCGCGTCGGGCCCGCGTCCGTTGAACACATCGCCCGTTTCAACGCCTTCAGCGCCTTCAGGGCTGCGTTCCAGCGTGGAGGGGACCAGACGCGGTCCCGGCGTTTCTCCGGCTTCGATGGCGCGCGCCAGTTCAACCTCGATGCCATCGCCCAGTGCGCCTGCGGAATAGGCGCTGGTAAATCCGTGATCGAGCAGGACGCGTGCATTACGCCATGTGGCGATCTTCAGCTCGTCGGGCGGGAGGATGAATTGGTGATAGATCTTTTCGACCGATGACCCCCACGTCAGGTGGGCGTGCGCTTCGACCATGCCGGGCATCAGCGTGCGGCCCGCGCCTTCGATCACATCAGCACCAGCGATCTCAGTCTGCGCAGCCGCTGGCAGGACCGAGGCGATGCGGTCCCCTTCGATCAGTACGGAATGTTCGCCTTCGAGCAGGCCTTCGCCATCAAAAATCCGGACGTTGCGTATCAGCGTTGCCATGCTTACTCCGGCTGCGTGTTGGTGCAGAACAATTCAAACGTTGTGGCACGGGGCAGCACGATGCTGCCCCGCAGCGTTTTCAGAAGCTGGCATCGAATGACAGACCCACCACGCGCGCGGTGAGGCCGCCAACCGGCCATGCGCGGATGCCGCCATCGATCGAGCCTGCGAACGAGTTGGCAAGGTAGGCGGTCGGCTCGCGCTGCTTGGTCAGGTTGCGCACGAAGATCGAGGCGCGCCAGGCGTTCTCTGCCTCGCGAATGCCGATGGCACCGCCGATGGTGGCATGGGCCGGGAAGCGATAGCGTGGGTCAACGCGCGCAGCCAGCAGGGTCGCGCTCTTGTAGACCACGTTGGCGTTGAGGAAGGCCTGCACATCGCCAAAGACGCCGCGCGAATATTCGCCCGAGAGCGAGGCCTTGTGGCGCGGCGCGAAGACCAACTGCTGGCCGCCGATATTGGCCCCATCGTCCGACAGGAAGCCCGAAGGATACTTGACGACATTGAACTGGTAGCCAGCGTTGAAGGTCAGGTTTTCGCTGACCCTGCCAAACGCGCTCAGCTCGATCCCGCGTGAAGTGACAGAGGGAATGTTGTTGGCCACCGACACCAGCTGGGTGTTGATCAGCTGCTGCGTCTGGCTCTGGAAATTCTTGGTCTTGTTGTAATAGGCGTTGGCTTCCAGCTGAATGTCCGGGGTGACCGCATATTTGACGCCCACTTCGAACGCATCGGCCAGTTCCGGCTTCAGGTTCACCGTTGCCACGCTGGGATCGGCATTCACCACCAGCGCAGGCGTCTTGTAGCCGCGGGCGTAGGAGGCATAGATATTCAGATCGCGGTTGGGCTGATAGCGCAGGCCGATGCGGCCCGACAGGTTATCGTCCTTGATCGATGACCGGTTGGAGGTGGTAACGCGGTTCAGGCCGATGCCGAGCGAGGTATCGAAATCGGTATAGCGCAGCCCGCCAAACAGATCGATCTGGTCCGACAGGTTGACCGTCACATCGGCAAAGGCGGCATATGTCGTGCTTTGCGTATCTTCGCGGGTGAAGGTTGGTGTGCCAGCGCCGGGGATGCAGAAAGTGCCGCCGGCATTGCAGATGCTGAAGCCGACGCGATCAGCGGGCGTGCGTGCGCCGAACGTGCCGCCCAGCGGCAGCTGATCGTAGTTGTATTTGGCATAGAACACGCCGCCGATCACGTCGAAGCCATTGCCGCTGTAATTGGCGCGCACTTCCTGCGTGAACTGGTTGACGTTCTGCAGCAGGTTTTCGCTGCGGGCCGATGCCGCGCCTGCAAGGCGGGTGAAGTCCTGCCGGACGACTTCGCGGTCCAGCTTGCGGTATGACGTGATCGAGGTGAGCGTGACATCGCCGAGTTCAAGATCGAGCATGCCCGACAGGCTCAACACTTCGCTGCTCTGCGCAGGCTCCAGCTCGGAACAGTACTGTTCTGCCCGCGCGCTGATTACCATGCGGCAGTTCCCGGCCGGATTGGTGAAGGCATTGTTGGATGCGGTGCTGTTGGCCTGTCCGGTGGGCGCGATGGCGAGGACGAAGAAGTTCGTGCCGCGCGTGCGGTTGTTGTTGTATTCAGCCGTCAGGTTCACCGTCAGCGTCTCGGTCGGCTTGGCGAGGATGCGCCCGCGCACGCCGACATCGCGGATATTTGAATCGTTGCCGAGGCGGACATTGCGCTGCAGGCCCTTTTCCTCGCGCAGCTGGCTGGCGATGCGCACCGCGATCTTGTCAGACAGTGGGGCGTTGATCGCGGCGCGCAGCACCAGCAGGCCGTATTCCGCACCGCCCGTACCCTTGTCGGCAAAATCGACGCCAAATTGCGCGCTGTAGCCATCAAGGCTGGGCGCAACCGAACGGACATTGACCACACCAGCCGAAGCCGACTGGCCGAACAATGTGCCCTGCGGCCCGCGCAGCACTTCGACCTGGCCCATGTCGAACAGTTGCGGGAAGGCAAGGTTGCCTTGCGGCACATCATCCACCACAAAGGCGACCGAAGGCGTGACCGATGAGTTGAACACCGCCGTGCCAAGGCCGCGCAGACGCGCGCCGCCATTGTTTTCGCCGCCCGAAGTCTGGCTCACTTCCAGTGCAGGGGTAATGCGCTGCAGATCGGTGAGCGTGTAAATCTGATCGCGGGCCAGCTGTTCTGCGGTGGCGACCGATACCGAAACCGGCACTTCTAGCAGGGTTTCCACCCGGCGGCGCGCGGTGACGACGATGGCGGAATCACCGCTGGCGGCTGTTTCGTCGGCGGACTGCGGAGCGCCCGCGTCTTGCGCGAATGCATCGGAAGCTTGGGCGGCAGATGCCAGCGCCAGCAAAGATACGCTGCAAATGTTGGCCGTGCTGATCATAAGCGATTTCAGACTGATCATTGTTCAACCCTCCCCATAGGTGTCGTTACGGCGCGCTTCGGCACCTTGTTCATGGGTGGGGTGTTAGACCGGCTATCCAATAAGAAAAGTCGCTAAAATCTTATGTCAGTATAACCTTGAGCTATGGCCCTTAGGTGGACGCACCAGAACACTATCGCCCTTCGTCAGCGATGCTTGCCAAACTCGGGTCGCTGCATTCTGTCTGCTGGTCGTGGGAGCGCTGCAGATGTCCTGCCCGCGAAGCGACTTACGCGGAATGCTCAAGGCATTGCGTGATATAGCGGTACCCTTCGACATAGACCTCTTCGGGATTGACGAAGAAATCGCGCCACACGCGGGTGGCCGCGGCCAGTTCGGGCAAGGCTTTGCCGAAGGCCTCAATGGTCAGCCAGCCATCATAGTGTCTGGCTTTGAGTTCAGCGATTGTCTCGCGAATGCAGGCATGGCCACGCCCCGGTGTGCCGCGGTCGTTCTCGCTGATATGGACATGATTGACATGCCCTTTGGCAAGCGCCGTGGTGAGCGCTGCGACGGGATCCTTTTCTTCGATATTGGCGTGGAACGTATCGTAAAGGATGCCGAAACCCGGCTCGCCAAGCCGTTCAAGATAGGCGCTGGATTGCTCGCACGTGTTTAGCAAGTAGCTTTCGAAGCGGTTGAGAGGTTCCAGCGCGCAGAACATGCCGGCGTCGCGCGCCTTTCCCGCAATGGCACGGTGCACATCGGCACAACGCTCCAGTTCGGTATCGGTCGGTCCTGCGCCGGAAAACACGCCCAAGGGCTGATACCACGGCCCGACAAGCCCCTGACTGCCCAGAGCAGCGCAGCAATCGATGACCCTTGTCAGATGGTCCACTGCACCCTGCCGGGCCGCTGCATCAGGCGAAATGGGGCTATGCGCCTCATCGGGAATCAGGGCGACGGCGGTGCGTTCCAGCCCGATATCATCGAGCATTGCGCCCAGCGTGGCATAATGATCGGTATCGGCAGGATCAAACACTGGCACTTCGACACCATCAAAGCCGGTTGCCTTGATCGCCCGCAACAGATCGGCGTGTTCAGAGCCGATATGCCCCGACCACAGCAGCAGGTTCATTCCGATTTTCATGATGCATGGCTCATTTCGTTACTTTGCCGCGTTCGAGAAACCAGACCGCACCGAACAAACCGCACAGCACGACCGGAATGATCGCGACGGTTTGGAACGACGTTTCAGCGGCATGGGCCAATACGGCCTGCATCCCGGCGGATCCGGGCTGGAGCGCGGCCAAAGCCTCGGGTCCGCCAGCTTTGGCGATTTTGGCCTGATCGTAGATCGTGCCCAATTGCGGCAACACAAAGCGGATGGCGAGTGCGCCTGCAAACCCCACCAAGCCAATGCCCCACGGCCCGCTTTTGGGGAAACGGCGGGCAACAGCCGCAAGCATGGTCGGCCACATGAAGCATACGCCCACGGCCCAGAATGTCGCGGCAACCAGCGCCGTCGCCGCCGATGTCGCCGTGCTGAGCAGATAGAGGCCGAGCGCCGCAGGCACGGTGCTGAACCACAACAGGCCCATGTCCGAAAAGCGATGGTCCAGCGCCCCGGCGAAATGCCGCATCACGAACATGATCGCCGAGACATAGACCAGCACCAATATGCCCGAGAAGCCAACCGTTTCAGTCAGAGTCACGTCCACCCACGCGCCCGGTGCAAGTTCGGCCGAGGCGGTGAGGAACATGATGACAAAGAACACCCAGAAACCGGGCCGCCTGAACGGTTCGGCCATCATTTCGCCAAAGGGTACGCCTTGCGCCGTGCTTTGCGTTTGCGGGAAGGTGTGGCGCATTGTCCAGAACGCCAGCACGACGCCGGGGATGATTGTGAGGCCGACCAGCAGTTCCCATTGCAGTGCCAACTGCTTGAAAAAGAGCACACTCAGCACGCCACCCAGCACGATACCGGCCGGCCACCACGCGTGCAGGACATTGAGCCTGCCGGTCTTGTCATCGGGATAGAGCGTCGTGGCCAGCGGGTTGATCGTCGCCTCGGTTGCGCCCCAGCCGAACCCCCAGATGATCATGGCCATGTTGAGCACCGTATAAACCGATGTCCCCGCCCCGGGTGCTGCCAGCACAAGGCATGGCCCGGCAATGAAGCAGGCGGCGGCAAACAGAATAACTCTTTTGGCTCCGATCCGGTCGAGCAATGGGCTGATCACCAGCAGGCTGATTGCAAATCCCAGAAAGCTGTTGCCAAGCACGGTGCCAATCATCTCGCCGCCGCGCTGCGCATCGATCGGGTCGAGCACGGCGGTCTTGATCGCTCCGGCAGCGCCAGCCCGGACCGCATTGCTTAACGCGGCGGTGAAAAGCGCCAGCACGCTGATCCAGAAGATCGAGCGGTGGTTGGCAGGCGGCCATGCCGGTGCAGCCGCGCTCATCACCGGCACCGCGCCCGATCTGTGTTGGCGCGGTTCATCGGGCCGACACGCCCGAGCAGGCAGAGCCGCCGCCTTGTGCGGACCATGCCACGCCTTGTTCAAGCAGTTTCAGATGATGCGCATCGGCATAGACTTCGGGCCGGTGCCCGATGGCCGAATAGAAGGACCGCCCCTTGCCGACGCAGCGGGCCCAGGCGATCGGATGGTCTGCGCCCATCGCAAGCGAGGTGCCGACGAACAGCGCGGTGCCGGGCTTGTAGGTATCCTCGTTCAGCGTGGCGATGATGTGTGCGCCGCTCAGCCGCGGGCTCTTGGCAAAGGAGTACCATTCATCGTTCATCGTCCAGCCTGGGCCAAGATCACGCCCGACACCGGTGGCCGATGGTTCGATCACGACTTGGGCATCCTGAAATTGCGGATCGTTGGGATGGCCGATGAAGCGCGCGCCAATCAAGGTGTCGGGATACCAGTCCCAGAAATACTCCGGGTCTCCGGCCGATCCATGGATGCCGACATAGCCGCCGCCGTTTTCAACAAAGGATCGGAACGCTGTGCGCTGCGACAGGGTCAGCACATCGCCGCTGACATTGTTCCAGATCACCACATCGAATTTGCGCAGAACCGAACGGTGCATGGCGCCGCCCTTGTCGGTGAAGGCAATCGCCCAGCCATTGCGCTTGGCCAGCGTCTCAAACGCGGCGTGGGCTGCGGCGACTGAGGGACCATCGCGAAAGCCGGTCATCTTTTCGAACACGAGCACGCGCAGCTTGCCCCCGCTCGTCTGCGATTGGCCCAGCTTGAATTTGGGGCGTTCGTCATCGTAGCGCGCGCACCGCGCCAGCTGGTCTGCGCGCGTGACCGGAAGGGCCTGCAATGCCCGATCCAATGCCGCACCATCGGCCGCCTTCAGCGCAGGAACCATATCCTTCAGGTTTTTGAGTTTCAGGATGGCGCTGAAGGTCGGCGCGCGGGTGCCGGAAAGAAACGAGGGGATCTGCTGGATCGCGCCGGGGGCCTGCTGGTCGATCACGGCCTTGGCGGCATCGCTCAGCAGCACGTCGATCAGCGGGCTCTCCAGCGAAAACGCGGCATCGCGCATGGGGCAATCCAGCAACCGGGGCGCACGCGCCTGAACTGGTGCGGCCACAGCAAGGCCGACCGCCGCCGCCATGATCATGGCCCAGCGGCCAGGTCTTGCACGCACTATCATATCGCACTTTCCTTCATCAGCTTGACCGCATGATCGGCCGCGCGGGCAGTCAGCGCCATATAGGTTAGCGACGGGTTTTGGCACCCCGATGAGGCCATCGCCGCGCCATCGGTGATGAACAGGTTCGGCACGTCATGCGCCTGGTTGAAGCCGTTGATCACCGACGTGCGCGGATCGCGGCCCATGCGTGCGGTGCCCATCTCGTGAATGCCGACGCCGGGTTTGGCAGGTTCGGGCGTCTGCATCACCACGCGGCCACCTGCCGCCTCCAGCATTGTCCGCGCATCATCCAGAATGTGCCGGTACATGGCCTTTTCATTCGGGCCGTGCCCGCAATCGATATGCGTGATGGGAATGCCCCACTTGTCCTTGCGGGTGGCGTGCAGTGTCACGCGGTTGTCGGGATGGGGGAGCATTTCGCCAAAGCCGCCGAGATAGGCGGTCCACGGCCCGATCTGGCCGGCACGCTCCTTGATCTGTGCACCGACAACCCCCGGTTGCATGGCCGAGGCGCGCGCGCTCGATCGGCTGAGCCCGCCTTGATAGCCATAGCCCCGGACAAAACCCTCGCCCGGTTCGGTCACATTGCGAAAGCGCGGCACATAGAGCCCGGTCGGGCGGCGTCCGTGATAGTAGCGGTCTTCCAGCCCCGGAAAGATCGCGATGGTGACCAGTCCATAGACATGGTCCATCAGGTTGCGGCCGACCTGATCCGACCCATTGGCCAGCCCGCGCGGATTGGCTTCTGACGCTGAATTGAGCAGAATTTGCGCAGTGCCGATGGTCGATGCATTGAGGAAGAACAGCTTGGCCTGATAAGTGCGGCCCTCCATCGTCTTGGCATCGATCACCCGCACACCGGTTGCCTTGCCGGATTTGGGATCATGGATGATCGAATGCACGATGGCATCGGTCACGATCGTCAGATTGCCGGTGCGCTGCGCCGCGGGCAGCGATGACGTCAGGCTGGAATGCATCGCGCCAAAGCTGCATCCGCGCTCGCAGATAGACCGGTTCTGGCAGCTTGTGCGCCCCAGCTCCTCGTGATGCGGCTGCGCCACGGAAAGGTTGGCCGTGCGTCCGGGGATCACCTTGCGACCGGTAAAGCGGGTTTCGACGGCAGCCTTGAACTGCAGTTCTGCATCGTTCAGCGCAAATGGCGGCAGAAATTCGCCATCGGGCAGTTGCGGCAGGCCTTCTTTTGATCCTGCCACGCCGATGAAGCGTTCGATATGATCGTACCATGGGGCCAGATCATCATAGCGGATCGGCCAATCGCATCCATGGCCGTCCTTGGCGTTCGCCTCAAAATCCATGGGCGACAGGCGATAGCTCTGGCGGCCCCACATCACCGATCGCCCGCCCAGATGGTCACCCCTGATCCACGTGAAGGGCTTGGTTTCGGGGGTGGAATAGGGCTGTTCGCTGTCTTTCGGCCAGAACTTCTTGGTCGCCTCGCTAAAGGCATAGCATTCGCTCTGCACTGGATAATCGCGCGCGACCTCGTCCTGCGGCACCTGCATGTTGTTGGGAAACTCCCAGGGCATCTGGTGGTCCATATAGTCCCGGGCCGGGTCGATATTCTTGCCCCGTTCCAGCACCAGCACTTTCAGGCCGCGCTCACACAATTCCTTGGCGGCAATCCCGCCGCTCATTCCCGAACCGATAACGATGGCATCAAATGACATGAAAAGGGGTGCTCCGATCAGAACGGGCCAATAGAGGCGGCAGGGCGCATGCCGGGCGTAACCTTGATGGAAGGCTCCCACGGACCGGGGACATGGTCATAGACCAGCTCGGAGGTAAGCGCGGCTTCGCTGGTGTAATGCAGGGCCAGGATCAGCTGCTTGAGCCGGTGATAGCCAACGTCGACCACCGAGGGGATCGGCGCGAAGAAACTGCCTTCGGGCGCGCCCGGCTTGCGCGGAACCGGCTTCAGGGCGGCCGCATCGTGACCTTGCAAAAAGGCCAGCCGCTGCGCAGCCGAAAGCGCAGCAAACGTCTTTTGCGTGGAATCCAGCGCGCTCTTGGCCAGCCGGTCCAGCGCGCCTGACAGCTGGTCGCGCGTCTCATCCGAGGCCCAATCGCGGTACATCGCGGCAAGCCGTTGCGGCGTTCCAGACTTCAGCGCGCCTGCAGTGTCGGTCTGCGGGATCATCACGTCGGCCACCAGATCGAGCAACTGGCGTTGAAGCGCAGGCAGTGCGGTCTTTTCTGAAGACCCGGGCAGATAGGCGCAGCCGGGTGCCGATACTGCGCCCAGCAACAGCATGATGCCGTGCAGTGCGGTCCTTCGGTTTATCTCGACGGGAGAATGCATCGCAATGTCCTTTGCAAGCAGCAGCAATCAGGTGGGTGTTGGGCTCTTCTGTTCAGATCGCGCCAGCCTTGATCCGGCCAACGGCATAGTCACAGGCCGGCGCGGTCATGCTGCGGCTCCACTTGTGCGCGGCTTTGCGCCAAGCCCTGCAAAGAGGCCGACCGCAAGCGCGCCTGCAATGCCGATGGTCCCTGCCACCACGAATGCGCCCTGCATCGTGCCCATCGTCTGACGCGAAAGGCTGATCAGCAGGGGCGAGGTAAACTGGCCGAGAAAGAAGCACGCCGTCCACACGCCCATCCCGCGCCCGCGATGTTCAAACGGCAGGAACGATTGCGCCCACCCGATCAGCACCGGGATGGCCATGCCTGCCCCGGTTTGCTGCACGATCATCCCCGCGGTCATCCAGCGCCAGTCCTGCGCAAAGCCGACCAGCACCAGCCCCGTGCCCAGAAAGCTCAGGAACATCGTGATCTGTCCATAAGGCCCAAGGCCCCAGCGCCCGGTCAGCCAGAACAGCACTGCGCCTGCAATGATGAACAGGCTGGGGATCGCGCTGAGTTTGGCCACTTCCTGCGAACTGGTCACCCCGATCTCGCCCCACACAATCGCGCCATTGATGATGAACACGTAATAAAGCGCCGAGGACAGCAGCGTGACCACGCCGTAGGTCACCACACCCTTTATCGGAAAGGCGCTTGCTCCTTCGGCTGCGGCCAGCTTGGTGCTGGGCAGGCCAATGTCTTGCCGTGGCTCGTAGATGAACGCCCAGCTCAGCAGGCAGATCAGGAACCCGACGCCATAGATCATGAACGAAGCGTTCCAGAATATCCCGGTCAGGTGGCCGGACAGCAGGATCGCTCCGCTGGCCAGAAATGGCCCCACCATGTTCTGCAAGGCCAGCCAGTTGCGCCGCTCCTTGCCATCCCAGTAATCGCCGATCAGCGTGTTCAGCGCGGTCAGCAAGATCGCCTCTGGCACACCCAGCGCGAGGCGGGACACGTAGATCGCATCAAGATCATTCAGCGCCAATGGCGCCATGCCCACTACGCCATAGATCGCCGCTGCCGCAATCAGCAGGCGCCGCCGCCCGAACCGGTCGACGAGGAACCCCGCAAATAGGGCGACAATCGCAATCGTCAGCCCCGGCGCTGAAACCATCGCCGGCACTTTGGTCATCGCGCCCGGCTCTTTGCTGAAATGGGCGATGATCGAGGGAACCGCCGGGAACAGCGAGACGATGGCCAGAATGGGCAGAAACGCTGCCAGAATGATCGTCCAGCCCTGCGCAATGCCGGGCTTGCGCGTCAATGCCAGCGTTTCATTCATGTCGCTCTCCACCTTGTTCTGGCCCCATCGTCGTTGTGCGCGGGGGCTGTTCCGGCCAAGCCAAGGCTCGTCCGGCCGGATCGGTATCACCCGAACCTGATCTGCTTTTCATCGTTGTTGAACGAAGGGAACGGCATGTACGAAATGCGCAGCTTTTGCTGCAGCGAAAGCGTGTGATCGCCTTTCGGAAATCCGCCGGGGCAATTCACATAGATCGTCGCCGGAGCGCCAAAGGCCCAGCGCCGATCATAAGTGGTTTCCATTTCGTACAGCGTCAGTGGCCCGGCGCCCTCGTCAAAACGAATGGCATCGCGTGCAAACAACTCGCCATCAATCCCGACGTTGAGTTCCTCGACCATGGACAGCCGCAAGCCGCGATAATAGCCGAGCTTGGTTTCGAACGCGAAGCCATCGGGCGCGTCCTCCGGCCCGGTGTTGCGCACGGTTGATGGATCGATGATGTATTTGTCGAACATTACGCAGCCTCCCTGACGCCGTGCCGCGCTTGCGCCTTTGCAATCAACCGTTCGAACATCACATGCTGGCGGCGCACCTGCTCACAACTGTCCACTTCGCTCACGTCCTGAATCCAGCGGTTGCCTTCGTATTCGCTGGAAAGCGTGCCTTCCCAGCCGCAGCCCACCAGCGCGTCGATCACGTCTTCATAGGCAATCGCAGGGTCGGTGCAGTCCTCGTTCATCTCATAGAACTTGGCCTGAATGTGATGGAAATAGGGCGCATAATCAGCCAGCCGCTTGGGATTGGCATAAGGCGCATGGCGCAGCGTTTCGGCCATCGCCACTTCGGCCTTGTTGCCCTGCATTTTCACGGCAACTTCATAGATCGTGTATTCGGCCATGATCTTGGCCTCATGGCTATCCACGATGAACTGCGCCACCTCGGGCCGCGCACCCTGCCGTTCAAAGCGGGCGCGGAAGGCGGGTGGGTAGTGCTTCATGAAAATGCCCATGTCGGGCAGGATGCCAAGGTGCTTGGTGTCCAGCCGGTCGGCTTCTTCGATGGTGCGCAAGATCCACGCATGTTCCAGATGCCACGGCGCATGGACCTCGACCCCCATATGCACGTCCAGCTTCTCGGCATAGGGCACGCAGCGGCCAAGGATATCGGGCCGCACGAACACCAGCACGCGCATGTTCTTGATGCCCAACCGGTTGCACAAGGTCAGATCGCGCACGATGCTTTCGATCTGCTCGTCATCCGACATCGGCTGATCCTTGCGCAGCTTGGTGTCGAGGAACATGTCATAGGCGGTGAAGTGGCAGCCGTGGCGGGCAACCATCGCCTTCCATTCATCCACTTGCGCGTCTGACAGATCGGGGAACGTCGGCATGTTCTGTTCAGGCAGAATCTCGATGCCTGTGGCTCCAATCGAAGCGGCAAAGGACACACAGTCCTCCACGCCCATCTGGCCCAGAAACATCTCTTCCTGAAACGAGTAGAGGCTGACGCCCCGTTTGATCTTCGACATCGCAGGCCTTCTTCAAAAATGTCAGCCGGGCAGTTGCTGCCAACCGCCCGGCCTTGGTACCAGTTCAGAAATCAAAGCCGAACGTCACGCCGATCTGGCGCACGGAGTTGAAGCCGAACAGGTGGCCCAGCCCGACGCGGCCCGCATTGGCTTCAGCAGGATCGGTGCTGATATTGGTCGGCACGCGCTCATCAGTGCAATTGCGGCAGTATACCGAGGCACGCCAGCCGCCCTTGCCGCTCACGCCAAGGCTGGCACCCAGCAATTGATGCGCGCGGAACTGCGTTCCGGGCACCTGATTGACCGTGAACCACTGCGAGGAGCGATGCGTGATATTGCCTTCAACGAAGGCATCGATCGCACTGCCGAGCGCCCATTCATACTTGACCTGCCCATTGGCAACCAGTTCGGGCGAGACGGGCGTGCGCAACCCGCCTGCGTTGAACTGGCGCCCCGTCGGCGTAAGGCACGAAGGCGTCTGCTGGCCGGGATAGCATTCTGCACCCGGGAAATCTTCAAACTTCGAATCCAGCAGCGTGGCTGACCCTGTCAGCGAAAGGCCGCTCACCGGACGGATCACGGTCAGCACTTCAATACCCTTGCTCACCGCAGCCGCAGCGTTCTGCACAAAGTTTGCCCCGGCCAGTGCATTGAACGAAGACACCTGCAGGTTCTTGAACTTCGAATGGAAGGCGGTGAGGTTGAACAACAGCTTGCCGTCCATCCAGGTGGACTTCAGGCCCAGCTCGATGTTGCGGTTCGTTTCAGGCTCGACCACCGGCGAGGCTGCCGTGGCGGGCAGGAGATCCGCAAAGCCCGGCCCCTTGTACCCGCGCGAATAGGTCGCATAGACCATCACGTCGCGGGCAAAGTTGTATTGCGCACCAAGCCGATAGCTGAAGTCAGTGTTCGACGTGGTCGCCTTTACTTCACGACGGGGCCCACCCAGCGTGACGAAGTAGAAGCTGTTGTTCTGGACCGAGTCGATTTTCAGCTTGTCATGCGTAACGCGCGCACCTGCGATCAGCTTCAGGTTGTCGACCACCTCATAGGTGAACTGGCCGAACGCGGCATAGCTCTTGCTGTCGAGCGAATAGTTGCGGTCTTGGCCGAGGAAGAACACGTTGCTGCGCGGGCATGCGGGCGGCGGGCCGCCGATGTTGGTTGCGCCAACGCAGAACGGAAATGGCGTGAGCAGGTTCTGCGGACGCAGACTGTTGCCGCCAAGCTGCGCCTCGACATCGGTCTGCGCGCTGAAGAAGAACAGGCCGACCTGCCCGGTAAAGCGATCCCCCGCTGGCAGGGCCACGCGCAATTCGTTGGTGAACTGGCGATAGCGCGTGTCCGAATAGTTGCGGTCCGCCCCGTTGCTGTTCGTATAATCGGTGTCGAAGTTCTGCTCGCGATCGGCAGCCTTCCACGCCACCGTATTGCTGATTTCGATGCCCGAGGACAGCTCATAGGCCAGCGTCGCCTGAACCCCGCCGCGGGTTACATCGCGGAAGAAATCGCCATTGCCCGCAATCAGCAAGTTCTCATTGCTCGGCACGATGCCCAGCGCCGTGTTAAGCGGCACGGCGCCGCCCAGAGGCGACAGATTTCGGTAGGGGCGATCGAAATACGTCGCGATGCCCTTTTCCTTGTTGTAATCCCCGATGACATAGAGCGAGAGCGCATCGCTCAAGTTGACCAGATACTTGGCGCGTACGCCCCACTGTTCTTGGCCGAAATCACCCTTGCCACTGCCGATGAACTTCACCACCGGATCCTGTGTCGAGAACACCGCATTCAGGCGCAGCGCCGAATTTTCGGACACCGGCACGTTGACCGTCGCCTGACCGATGAAGCCCAGTCCGTTGTTCGGTGTTGTCGGGCGGTGCACACCTTCCAGCTGCACATTGCCTTCGGTCGTGCCGATCTTCGGGCGGTTCGTGACAATGTTGAGCAGGCCCGCCGAAGCGTTCTTGCCAAACAGCATGCCCTGCGGACCGCTCAGAACCTCAACGCGGGCCACGTCATAAAACGTGCCGACTGCGCCGCCCAGGATCGAGTTGGCAAGGTTCACTTCGTCCTGCTGGATGGCCACGCTTGATTCCAGCGTCTGCTGAAAGGCCAGCGTGCCCACGCCGCGGATCGTGAAGTTGTTCTCGCCGCTCACTTGCAGGCTGGGGGCAGCCTGATTGAGCTGGCTCAGGTTGGTGACGCCAAGCGAACGCAGCGATTCCGATGTAACCGCGGTCACGCTGACCGGAACATCCTGCAGGCGCTCGGTGCGGCGTTGTGCGGTGACAACGATGTCGTAATCGCGGGGTTGATCCGCCGCAGCGCCGTTCGCAGCGTCTTGCTGCGCCTGCGGTTCGGCGGGCAGCATCGTGGCATCGGCGGCATAGGCTGCACCGGGCATGGCAGCCCCAAGCAACAGAGTAAGTGTAAGATTGCGCATTGAAATCCTCCCTCCTGAAGACGCAACGAAGGGAACGTAGCCGTGCCGCAATTCAGCACTCCTCGATCCCGCGCTTCGTGATCGATCACCATTCCGAACAAGCGGGCCCGAACAGGCGGACTCGAACTCGTGGGATGGCCCCTCCGACGCGTCATTATCCGCGCTGACCGGTTTCCTGTGAGGTCCAGCGCGGTTTCAATATAGGACCGCCGCGCATATTGTGGTAATTGTTTGATACAATGCTTAGCCAACGATTTGGATGATACCTTATGCGCTTCAGAGGTCTTGATCTGAACCTGCTCGTCGCCCTCGACGTGCTGCTGGAAGAGCGCAATGTCACCCGCGCCGCAGAACGGATGCATGTTGGCCAATCCGCGATGAGCGCGGCTCTTGCGCGGCTGCGGCAGCATTTCGAAGATGATCTGCTGGTTGCCTCGGGGCGGCAAATGGTGCCCTCGGCCCTTGCGGCAACGCTGCAAAAGCCGGTCAAGGACGTGATCCTGCAGATCGGCAGCTTGGTCGAAACCGAACGCCAGTTCATCCCAGCGCGTTCCACTCGCCAGTTTACGGTGGAAATGCCCGATCATTTGCAACTGGTGGTGCTGCCGATGCTGATGCGCCAGCTTTCTGCCGAAGCGCCGGGCGTGATGATCGATGTGCGCCCTCCCAGCCGCGATCCCTCCCCCTCGCTGGCAACCGGAGAGCTGGACCTCGTGCTGACACCGGGGATCTACGCCGACCCTGAATATGCGTGCGAAGTTCTGGCAACCAACCAGCTTGTCGTGCTTGGCTGCAAGGATAACACCTGCCTGCAGGAACAGCCTGATCTGGCCACGGTCCTGTCGCTGCGGCAAGTCATCGTGCCATTTGATCGCCATCGCCTCGGCCTGCTTCTGGAAGAACAGCAGATGGCGCTCTATTCCGGCCGAAACCGCACCGCCCTGATCGCGCCAAACTTTGGCTGCATCCCCGCCTGTCTGGTCAAAACTCAGCACATCGCCATTCTGAACCGACGCCTGGCCGAAGCCTCGCTGCGCAGCTTCGCTCTCGTCATGTGGGAAGTGCCGCTGGCCATGCCGACCTTGGACGACATCATCATGTATCACCCGTTGCGCCAGAACGATGGCGGACACCTCTGGCTGCGCAACCAACTGAAAAAAGCGATCCTGATCGGCGGAACGAACAGCGCAGTCACAAACGCACCGCGCGGCCCAAACTGGAGCGGGCGAAGGGATTCGAACCCTCGACCCCAACCTTGGCAAGGTTGTGCTCTACCCCTGAGCTACGCCCGCTCGTGCGTTTCTGGCCGGGTGGGAACGCCCGTTCCGGCTGGGGTGTGGGGGCCTCTAACCATGAGTCGGCATTAGCGCAACAGCAAAATTGCAGCGGGTGTGAAGTCTTTGGGTCGTGGCGCGTTTCCTCTTGCCGATTGGGCGGGCGACACCACATTGTGCGACAATTCCTGAAGTGCACCTAAACGCACCTAGATGCACCTGAACCTGTCGGAGACTTACCTTGGCCAGCATGGGGCTTAGCCTGGACGAACAGAAAGCGGTTGATCGCTTCCGCACCAACGTGGTCGAACCATCGATGACCAAACTGGTCATTCTCGATTTCTGGGCAGAGTGGTGCGGGCCGTGCAAGGCGCTCACCCCGGTGCTGGAAAAAGTGGCGGCTGAATATGCCGACAAGGGCGTCGTGCTCGCCAAAGTGAACGTCGATGAAGAACAGTTCATCGCCGCGCAGTTCCAGGTGCGTTCGATCCCGACGGTCTATGCGATGTTCCAAGGCCAGCCAGTGGCCGACCTGACGCCTGCGCGCGGGGAAACGCAGTTGAAGCAGTATCTGGACCAGTTGCTGTCCAAGCTGCCGATTCAGGCCGGCGAAGTGCAGCAGGACGTGACGCCGCTGCTGGCGATGGGCGAGGAGATTCTGGCCGAAGGCGATGGCGAACGTGCCGCCAGCGTATTTGCCCAGATCATTGAAATCGCCCCCGATAATGCACTGGCCCATGCGGGCCTCGTGCGCGCGCTGATTGCCGCAGGGCACAAGGATGAGGCGCAAGGCGTGCTGGATTCGCTTCAGGCCGAAATGGCAGCGGACCCCGTCTTTGCACAGGCGCGCTCGGCACTGGCGCTGGCCGAGGATGCGCCCGAGGAGGCCGAGCTGGCTGCCCTGCGCGCCGCTGCGGCGGAACGTCCGGCGGACATGGACGCGCAGCTGGCTTTCGCCAACGCGCTCTATGCTGCGGGCGATCGTGATGAGGCGGCGGCCAAGCTGCTGGCGATGATCGCGGCGGACCGGGCGTGGAACGATGGCGCGGCCAAGGCACGGCTGCTGCAGATCTTCGAGGCGACCGGCCTTGAAGACCCGTGGGTTGCGGCCACGCGGCGCAAGCTCTCCACTGTGCTGTTCGGCTGATCGCGATGGGGACGGCCACCAAATCCACTCGCCTGTCGGTCTTCCCGCTGTCTGGCGCCGTGCTCTATCCCGGGCTGCAATTGCCGCTGCACATTTTTGAGCCGCGCTACCGGGCGATGGTCAGCGATTCGCTGGCGCGCGACCGGCGCATCGCGATGATCCAGCCGCAATCGGGAGAACCGGGAGCGCCGCTGTTCAACATTGGCTGCGTGGGCAAGATCGTGGATGTCGAGGCGATGGAGGATGGCCGCTACAACCTGTTGCTCGAAGGCAAGTCCCGCTTCCGTGTGATCCGCGAACTCGAAGTAACCACGCCGTTCCGGCAGGTCGAAGCCGAACTGCTCGAAGACGACATGACCGAAGTGCTGAGCGCGGTCGAGCGTGCCTCGTTCGAGCGCGAATCGCGCAAGTTTGCCGATGCGCAAGGCTATTCGGTCGATTGGGATTCGGTCGGGCGACTGGATGACATGTCGCTGATCAATGGCGTGTCACAGATTGCCCCGTTCGATGCGGCGGCCAAGCAGGCATTGCTTGAGGCCAATTCGCTGGGCGCGCGGTGCGAGTTGCTGGTGCAACTGATGCAGTTCTTCGGCAAGCGCGACAGCGATGATGGCGGGCGGGTGACGCTTCAGTAACTGCATCCCTCCCCGTTTTTGCGAAGCACAAATGGGGAGGTGGCGTCGGCGTAGCCGATGACGGAGGGGTGTTTACCCCCTCCACCACCCGCTGCGCGGGCGGTCCCCCTCCCCATTTGCATTTCGTGAAAATGGGGAGGAATCTTAAAACTGCGCTCTGATCCCGTCGATCACGAACTGCGCCGCCAAGGCCGCCAGCAGCACACCGAGCAGCCGCGTGATCACCGCTTCGACTTGCGAGCCCAGCGCGCGGATCAGGGGGCGGGCGGCGACCAGCGCGATGAAGCTCATCAGCATGACCACGCCCAGCGCGCTCAGGATGACGGCGGTTTCCTCAACGCCCCGGGCTTTTGACGTCAGCAGCATGACCGAGGCGATCGAGCCGGGCCCTGCCAGCATCGGCATGGCCATAGGGAAGACCGAGACGTCCTCCACCTGCGGCTGCGTGTTGCGGACCTTTTCGGCGCGCTCTTCCCGCCGTTCGGTGCGCTTTTCGAAGACCATGTCGAGCGCGATCAGGAACAGCATGATGCCGCCTGCAATGCGGAAACTGTCGAGTTCGATGTGCAGTGCGCCCAGCAGGTCCTCGCCGAACAGCGCGAACACCAGCAGAATGCCGGTGGCGATCAGGCAGGCGCGCACCGCCATGCTGAAGGCCTGCTTGGCCGTGGCATTGCCGGTAAGACTGGCATAGATCGGCGCGCAACCGGGCGGATCGATCACCACGAACAGCGTGATGAAGGCGGAGATGAACAGCTCCCACATGGTCTTAGCTGACCTTTCCGGCAAACACGCGGTCGAACACTTGCGTCATCGCGCCGCCCTTCCAGATCCACGCGGTGTGATGGCGGCTGCCATCGGGCAGGACAGTGGAGCGCCACGCCAGAGAGCCATCGCGCGATTGGCCGGTCTTGCTGTCAGCCCCGGCGGGTGCGGCGCTGGCGGGGATGGGGCCAGCGAGCGGAAGAAAGGGTGCGTCCTTGCCCTGCTCCTTGCGCTCACGCTTGCTGCCTGGCTGCGGCCGTGGATCGCCTTCGGGCCCGCGCCGCACCGGGCAATCGGCCACGGTGCCTTGCACCCAATCGACTTCCGGCAGGGCCTTGGCCAGCGGTGCGCCATCGTCGAGCACCCACTTCCACGCGACCTTGCCTTTCAGTTGGCGCTCCCACACCGTCACGTATTCGCCATGTCCGCCGCCGGGATAGCTGGCACCGCCGATGGTCAGGCCCACCGATCCATCACAGGCGATCCACGCGGCGTGCGGGGCCCATTTATCGGGCTCTGAGGGGTCCTTCCGGTCTTTCAGCAGGACTTTGGCGGGCACGCGCTTGCCATCGAACATTTCGGCCGTTTCCGCTGCGGTTTCGCGGAACGCGGTCCACTGGCCCTTTTCGCGAGCGAGGCGGGCAAAGGCGATATCGGCTGCGATCAGCGCGCTGGGGTTGGCATAGGCGCGCTGCGGGCGGCCCGCGCTGCCGTCGCTTGGTGGGCCGGGCTGGGCGAGGAGCGGGGCGGCGCTCAAGAGGAATGCGAGGGGGAGGAGGCGCTTCATTGCGCCTGTCTAGCCGATGGGTCGCGCGCTGCCCACCCCGCTCACACCCTCTTCGTCATTCCCGCGCAGGCGGGAATCCAGACTCAGGTAAGCAAAAGGTCGTCGCGATGCGACGGTTGTTATTGTCGCTGGATTCCCGCCTTCGCGGGAATGACGAAAGGGGGGACGGGGAGGCGGAGGAAGAGCTGATCCCGGTCCCGCTAATGCTGAGCTTGTCGAAGCACCTGGCACAGCGCCAGCGTCCTTCGACAAGCTCAGGACGAGCGGAGTTTGGGGATTGGGTGCAAGCGGAGGGTTACCCTTGATCCGCTCATGCTGAGCCTGTCGAAGCATCTGGCGCTGCGTCAGCGTCCTTCGACAAGCTCAGGACGAGCGGTGTGGGGGGGCTGGAGTCCCTTTAAACCGCGTCGGCAGCCAGTTCCAATCCAACGTTGCGATAAGCCGCCACCAGCGCATTACGCAGCAGCACCGCGATGGTCATCGGCCCAACGCCGCCCGGCACCGGCGTGATGGCCGAGGCGACGGCGGCGGCACTGGCATAGTCCACATCGCCCACCAACTTCGTCTTGCCCTCTGTCGCGCCGGGAACGCGGTTAATGCCCACGTCGATCACGGTTGCGCCGGGCTTGATCCAATCGCCTTTGACCATCTCCGGGCGGCCCACGGCGGCAACCACGATATCGGCGCGGCGCACCACATTGGCCAGGTCCTTGGTGCGGCTGTGCGCCACGGTGACGGTGCAGCTTTCTGCAATCAATAACTGCGCCATCGGCTTGCCCACGATGTTCGACCGGCCAATCACCACCGCATCAAGGCCCGAAAGGTCGCCCAGACGGTCCTTCAGCAGCATCAGGCAGCCGAGCGGTGTGCAGGGCACAAAGCCCGGCTGGCCCACGGCAAGGCGGCCCGCGTTGGTCACGTGAAAGCCATCGACGTCCTTGTCAGGATTGATCGCGGCGATGACCTTCTGCTCGTCGATGTGCTTGGGCAGCGGCAATTGCACGAGGATGCCATCGACCGCCGGATCGGCGTTCAGCGTTTCCACCATCGCCAGCAGATCGGCCTCCGATGTATCGGCGGGCAGTTTGTGTTCGAAGCTGTTCATGCCCGCTTCCACGGTGCTCTTGCCCTTTGAGCGGACATAGACCTGGCTGGCCGGGTCTTCGCCCACCAGCACCACGGCAAGGCCCGCCTTGCGCCCTGCCTTGGCTTCGAAGGCGCGGGCAAGTTCGCCCACGCGGGCGCGCAAGGTGGCCGCGAAGGCCTTTCCATCAATCACGGCAGCAGTCATGAAAAATTCCGTAAAGTTAAGGGCTTGATCTCGTTGGCCAACACAGCTTCGTCATTGCGAGCGTAGCGAAGCAATCTAGAGTCGCGCAGAGCTGCTCTGGATTGCTTCGCTACGCTCGCAATGACGAAGCAATGAGAAACATGTCTGCAAGAGACATAATCGCCAAAGTCAAACGCCTGCGGTGGAGGCGGCTATGCCGCTCAGCAGGATGGTCAGCAGGTTGAGGCCGATGATCAGCACCATCGGCGAAAAATCGATCGCGCCGGTATCGGGCATGATCTTGCGGATCGGGCGCAGGATTGGTTCGAGAATGGCGTTCAGCGCCTTCCAGATCGCCGCCACGGCATTGTTGTGCATGTTCACCACGTTGAACGAGATCAGCAGGCTGAGCACGAACTGGACGATCACCACCACCACGATGATGTTGACGAGGTAGTTGATCATCGCAATCAGCGTGTACAAAAACATTGGCGTGGTTTCCTTGGCGAAGTTGATCGCTACCTAGCCGACCCGGTCCCCAGCCTACAAGTGCCCGTTATTCGGCAAGCGCTCGTTGTCCTTCTCAGGCCCGGATTAATGTGCCTGCACCTTGCGCGGTGAAAATTTCGATCAGCATTGCGTGCGGCACGCGGCCATCCAGCACCACGGCAGCCTCGCAGCCCGCCTCCACCGCGTGGACGCAGGTTTCCAGCTTGGGGATCATGCCGCCGCTGATCGTGCCATCTTCGGCCAGCCGCGCAATATCGGCGGGGCGAAGATCGGTCAGCAGGTTCTTGTCCTTGTCCAGCACGCCGGGAACATCGGTCAGCAGGAACAGCCGCGATGCGCCAAGGGCCGCGGCAATGGCGCCTGCCATCGTATCGGCATTGATGTTGTACGTGTGGCCATCCTTGCCCACGCCGATCGGCGCAATCACCGGGATGATGCCGGCCGCGCTCAACGTATCGAGAATGCTGATGTCGATTTCGGTCGGCTCGCCCACAAAGCCCAGATCGACTGCTCGTTCGATATTGCTGCCGGGGTCCTTGGTGGTGCGCTCCACTTTGGTGGCGGTTACGAGCCCTGCGTCCTTGCCGGAAATGCCGATGGCCTTGCCGCCCGCGCCTGCGATCCAGCCGACCAGTTCCTTGTTGATCTTGCCCGACAGCACCATTTCGGCAACCTCAGCGGTGGCCTTGTCGGTCACGCGCAGGCCATCGATAAAGCTTGATTCCACGCCCAGCGTCTTGAGCATCGCGCCAATCTGCGGGCCGCCGCCGTGGACCACCACCGGGTTGATCCCCACGGCTTTCAACAGCACCACATCTTCGGCAAAATCGCGCGCAGCTTCGGGATCGCCCATCGCGTGGCCGCCATATTTCACCACAAAGGTCTTGCCCGCATAGCGCTGCAGATAGGGCAGGGCTTCGGTCAGGGTCTCGGCCTTGGCAAGCATGGCGGGGTCGTGGTTCTGGCTCATGCCCGCGCCATTACGCGTAAAAGTTGCGGAATCCAATATTCTCGGTTCCTCTCTGTCAGCATGTCATGCTGAAACTTTAAATCCGTTCGTGTCGAGCCCCTCGACATGCTCGGGGTAAACTTCGTGCCTTCGGCACGAAGTCGAGACACTGGCAACCAGCGCGCGGTGTCTCGACTTCGCTCGACACGAACGGGAGGAGGGATTTTATGCCGCACGATCGAGCCACTTGCCCAATTGCACGAAGACCCAGATCAGCGGCGGGACCATGATGGTCGACAGCACCAGCTTGGAAATGATCTGGCCCTGCATGATCGAGATCAGCGGCAAGTCCTGCCCATAGAACGAGATCGTGATGAACAGGATCGTATCGACGACTTGGCTGAGCATCGAGGCGATCCACGCACGCAGCATCAGCATCCGCCCGCGTCCGCCCGCGATGCGTGAGAACAGATAGACGTTGAGCGTTTGCGAGGTGCCGTAGGAAATAAGGCCCGCAAACTGCATCCGCGCGCCCTGGCCCAGCAGGCGGGCAAAGGCATCCTGATCGTTCCAGAACGGGGCAGGCGGCACCACGCGGATCACCACTGTCAGCAGGATCATCGACACGATCAGCGGCACAAAGCCAAACCGCACCAGCTTGTTCGCCACATCCTGCCCGAACAGTTCGGCCACCGCGCTGGCCATGACCACCAGCAGCAGGAACGCGAAAATCCCCGATTCCACCGCCAGATCGCCCAGCAATGGCCAAGTGCCCAGCGAAGCGAGTTTCACCCCCAGCACGCCTGCAAGCACGCACATGCCGCCGTAAAGCAGCGATAGTGCGAACAAAGAACGGGGGATTGCGGGGGCTACCGGGGCGTTATCATGCATCTAAGGCCGATAGCGCGCTTTTCAGCTTGCGCCAATTCGCTATTAGGTTCCTTTGTTACGATCAGTTGTGGAGCACTGTCCTTCCCGATGCGCGTCTTGTTCAGCCTTCTGGGGATGCTGCTCATCCTTGCCATCGCCGTCGCCCTGTCGAGCAACCGCCGCGCCATCCGGCTGCGCGTGGTGGCGGCAGCTTTTGCGCTGCAGGCGGGCTTTGCCGCGCTGGTGCTCTATGTGCCGCTGGGCAACCGGATGCTGCAAGGCGCGGCCTCGGGCGTTGAAGGGCTGCTCGGCTTTGCGCGGGCGGGTGTTTCATTCCTGTTCGGGCCGCTGGCCGACCCTGCCATCGGCGGCACCAGCTTTGCGATATCGGCACTGCCGGTGATCGTGTTCTTCGCCGCGCTGATCTCGATCCTTTACTACATCGGCGTGATGCAACTGGTGATCCGCTGGATCGGCGGGGCGCTGGAAAAGGTCACCGGCATCAGCAAGGTCGAATCGCTGTGCGCGGCCAGCAACATCTTTGTGGGGCAAAGCGAATCGCCGCTGGTGATCCGGCCTTATCTTTCCGCGCTCAACCCCAGCCAGCTGTTCACCGTGATGACCGTGGGCATGGCGGGCGTGGCGGGCACGATCCTTGCCGCCTATGCCAGCATGGGCATCCGCATCGATTATCTGGTGGCCGCGGCCTTCATGTCGGCCCCCGGCGGCATTCTGATGGCCAAGCTGATCATGCCGGACGAGCCGCCGGTGCCTGCGGAAATGGCCGATGAAGCGCTGCCCAACCCGCACGTGAAGCCCAGCCTCGCCTCGGACGAGGAAGAGCGCCCCGCCAACATCATCATGGCTGCAAGCCAGGGCGCGCAGACCGGCGTGAAGCTGGCCGTGGCCGTGGGCGCGATGGTGCTGGCTTTCGTGGCGCTGGTGGCGCTGGCCAACGGCATTCTGGGCTGGCTGGGCGGCTGGTTCGGCATGCCGGAGCTGTCGTTCCAGATGGTGCTGGGATACGTGTTCGCGCCGGTGTTCTTCCTGCTCGGCGCCGATGGCTGGACCGAGGCGATGCGGGCGGGCGGATTGTTCGGCTCCAAGATCGTGCTCAACGAATTTGTGGCCTTCATCGAACTGGGCAAGGATACGGCGCTATCGGCGCACACCGTTGCCATCGTCACTTTCGCGCTGTGCGGCTTTGCCAATTTCAGCTCGATTGCGATTCAGATGGCAGTAACCGGCGGCCTTGCCCCCAACCAGCGCCCGATCATCGCCAAGCTTGGCATGCGCGCGCTGGTGGCTGGCGCATTGAGCAACCTGATGAGCGCGGCGCTGGCGGGGATGTTCCTCAGCCTCTAGCGATCACCCGCACACCACCCCGTTCGCTTCGAGCGTAGTCGAGAAGCGGCGCGCAGTGTCTCGACTACGCTCGACACGAACGGGGTGGGTGGATTTGCTCAACCAAAATGAGCCGCCAGCAGATCCACTGCCTTGGCCAGTTCGCCGTCCAAATAGCCCAGCAACTTGTGCCAGTCATGCGCGCCCGCCAGTTCGCCGGGGCCGTCGGACACCCCGCGCAGGCCGATCAGCGGCACGCCAAAGGTGTGGGCGGCGCGGGCCACGGCGTAGGTTTCCATGTCGACCATGTCGGCGCTGACCCGGTCCCAGCCTGCACCGCTCACTACATCGCCGCCAGTCGATAGCGTGGCCACCGGCAGGTCCAGCGGCGTTTCCAGCGGCAGGTCCTTTGGCTCATCGAGATAGGGCACCACCCCCGGCTCAATTCCCAAAGCCGATGCGTCAATATCCCGCCACGAAACGCTGCCGATCTGGTGGACCGATCCCAGCGCGCACCGCCGCGATCCGGCTGAGCCAAGGCAGACGATCAGGTCCGGCAGTTCGCCCGCCGCTTCCAGCCGAGCGAGCGCTATGCCAACGTGCAATGCAGCCTCAACCGGGCCGATACCGGTGATCAGCGGCGTGAACCGCGCGCGCAACTGCGGGCCGTATTCCGGCTCAGCGGCCATGACAAACAGCGCGCGCGTGGTGCCGAGTGAGGTCAGTTCCATCACACCAAACCCTCGTCATTCCCGCGCAGGCGGGAATCCAGTTCCCACGTTTGCGCGCTGGATTCCCGCCTACGCGGGAATGACGAAGTGGGGTAGGCGAATGACGAAGAGGGGTAGGGGAACGAGGAAGAGGGGTAGAGGGATGACGGAATTGGTGTTTCAACCATTGGCCTGCGCCTTCAATTGATAGAGTAAATCCAGCGCCTCCCGTGGCGACAGCGCGTCGATGTCCAGTCCGTTAAGCCGTTCGCGCAAAGCATCGACTTTTTCCTCCGCAGCCTCGATCGCAGCGGCGAACAACGGCAGGTCATCCAGCCCCGCCGCCAGCCCGCCAGTCGCCGCTCGGCCCTTTTCCAGCTTTTCCAGCACCGATTTGGCGCGCTTCAACACCGGCGCAGGCACGCCTGCCAGCCGCGCGACAGCCAGGCCATAGGACTTGTCCGCCGGGCCTTCTGCCAGTTCGTGCAGCAGCACGAGATCGCCCTTCCACTCCCGCGCCCGCACGTGGTGGAGCGAGAGTGCATCACACGTCTCGGCCAGCCGGGCGAGTTCGTGGTAATGCGTGGCGAACAGGCACCGGCACTGGTTGATCGAATGGACCGCCTCGGCCACCGCCCATGCCAGTGCGAGGCCATCGTAAGTGGACGTCCCGCGCCCCACCTCGTCGAGAATGACAAAGCTGCGGGGCGTGGCTTGAGACAGGATCGCGGCGGTTTCCACCATCTCGACCATGAAGGTAGACCGCCCGCGCGCCAAATTGTCTGAAGCGCCCACGCGGCTGAACAGCCGGTCCACCAGACCCACCGTGGCGGCCTGTGCGGGCACGAACCCGCCCGCCTGCGCCAGCAGCACGATCAGCGCGTTCTGGCGCAGGAATGTGGATTTGCCGCCCATGTTCGGCCCGCCGACCAGCCACAAACGCGATGATTTTACCCCACCCTCTCCCGCTTCCGCTCTTCCTGAGCTTGTCGAAGGATGAGCGCCGCGCTGCGGTGCTTCGACAAGCTCAGCACGAGCGGGACTTGGACTGGAATAAGGTGTGTTCAGGTAACAATCGTTGGCGACAAACCGCTCACCCTTCACCGCCAGCGCAGCTTCGACCACCGGATGCCGCCCGCCCACGATCTCAAGGCATGGCTCGTCCACCACGCGCGGCAAGGCCCAGCCGCCTTCCGCCGCGCGCTCGGCCTGCCCCGCCGTCACATCGATCCGCGCCAGCGCCGCTGCCGTGGCGGCAATCGCCTCTTTCGCGCGCACCGCGTGGGTAACGAGTTCCTCGAAGTGCGCTTCCTCCGCCGCCAGCGCATGCCCCCCACTCTCGGCAATCCGGCTCGCTTCCTCATGCAGCGCCAGCGCATTGAACCGCACCGCGCCCGCCATCGTCTGGCGATGGGTGAAGCCGGTCTCCGGCGCCATCAGCCGGTCGGCATGCTTGGCCGGAACCTCGATGAAATATCCCAGCACGCCGTTGTGGCGGATCTTCAGCGCGGCAATGCCGGTTTCGTCACGGTACTTGGCCTCCAGCGCTGCAATCGCTCGGCGGGCATTGCCCGAAACGCGGCGCAATTCGTCCAGCCCCGCGTCATAGCCCTCGGCGATATACCCGCCCTGCGACCGTTCGGTCGGCGGCGCGGGCACCAGCGCGCGGGCATAGAGATCGGTCAACGCACCGTGGCCCGAAAGCGCGGGCAGCAGCGCCACCATCGGCTCCGGCTTGTCGGCCCGCGCAGCCAGCAGATCGTGCAACCGCCGCGCCTCGCTCAAACCATCGCGCAATTGCCCCAGATCGCGCGGGCTCCCACGCCCCGCCACAACGCGGCCCAGCGCGCGGCCAACATCGGGCAAGGCGCGCAGGACTCCGCGAATGTCCCCGCGCAGCAGCGGATCGTCATGCAGCCAGCTGACCAGTTCCAGCCGCCGGTTGATGGCGCGCGCATCGGTGAGCGGGGCCGACAAGTCCTCGGCCAGCAACCGCGCACCCGCCCCGGTCACGCAGCGGTCAATCGCCTCCACCAGCGATCCGCGCCGCGTGCCGGTGGAACTGGTCAGAATCTCAAGGCTGGCCCGCGTCGCCTCGTCCATCGCCATATGCGTGCCCGCTTCGCGCACCAGCGGAGGCAGCAGCAGCGGCAGGCTCCCCCGCCCCACGTGGTCGAGGTATGAAATCAGCCCGCCTGCCGCCGCCAGCATCGCCCTGCTGAACTGACCAAAGCCATCCAGCGTGGAAACGCCATGCAGCGCCATCAGCCGCGCTGCACCCTCATCGCTGGAGAACGACCGATTCGGGCGCGGCACGCAATCAATTGGAGCAGCCTCCCACGAATCCGCCGCAACAATTTCGCTCGCGCCCAGCCGCGCCAGCGCCGCGCCCATCTGGTCGGGCGCGCACTCTTCCAGCTCCATCCGCCCGGTTGAAATGTCGCAAGCCGCTAGTCCGATCACGCCGCGCACATCGCATACCGCCGCCAGCACATTGGCGCGGCGCGGTTCGAGCAGGGCTTCCTCGGTCAGTGTGCCGGCGGTGACGAAGCGCACGATATCGCGCGCCACCAATGTCTTGGAACCGCCACGTTTGCGCGCTTCCTCAGGCGTTTCCACTTGCTCGGCAATGGCCACGCGGCACCCGGCCTTGATCAGGCGGGCCAGATACCCTTCCGCCGAGTGGACCGGCACCCCGCACATCGGGATCGGCACGCCGCCATGTTCACCCCGGCTGGTCAGCGCAATGTCGAGCACTTGGGCGGCCACTTTGGCATCGTCAAAGAACAGCTCGAAGAAGTCGCCCATGCGATAAAACAGCAGGCAATCGGCGGCCTGCTCTTTCAGCGCGAGATATTGCGCCATCATCGGAGTTGGGGCATTAAGCGTCACGCGCAAGTGGCTAGACGAGCGCCGCGTGTTTCTCAAACCATTGAAGCTGGATATCCGCAACTGCGCGCGCTATGGGCGCGGCGCGTAGCGCGCGGCAGGTGTGGTCTTTCTGGCGCGGTCTTTTTTGGGGTTGGCAGAATTTGAAGCAAGTCGGCGAAAGCAACTGGCGGGATTCGGTTAAGGCGTTGCTGGCGCGGGCCGGAGCTTTGCCATGGCTATCCGGCCCCGGCATTGCTTTGGCGATCCTGCTGATCATCGCGCCTTTCGCGCTGGTCGATGTGCCCCCGCTGATCGACATTCCCGGCCACATGGGTGCCGCCGCGATCGAGGCGGCAGGTCCCGGCAACCCGCTTGAGCAATACTTCACGTGGAAGTGGGTGTTCACGCTGAACATCGGCGGCGGCGTGCTGATGAAAGTGCTGGGCGCACAGTTCGGCATTCTGGCCGCCGGATGGTGGAGCACGGTGCTGGCCACCGGCCTGTTTGCGGGCGGGTGCCTGTGGACCATCCGCATGCTGAACCCCAAGGGCGGGCATGCGGCGGCATGGTCGCTGATGTTCGTATTCAGCTTCCCGCTGCTCACCGGCTTTCTGAACTATATTCTTGCCACCGGCCTTTCGTTGACGGCGTTCGGCGCCTCGCTCTGGCTGGAAAAGAACCCGCGCGCCCGCGCCACGATGCTTATTATCGCGCAGCCTGTGGCGATGCTGTGCCATGCTATTGGCGGACTGCTGCTGGCGCTGCTGGTCGGCGCGCATGCCTTTGGCCGTGCGATGGACGAACTGCCCGCAGGTTGGCGTTTCCGCGATTTCACCAATCGCGAATGGGTGAAGTCGCTCGATTGGAAAGCCATCGGCCTGCGCCTGTGGCAGGCGTGCTGGCCACTGCTCGCCACGGTCATCACGATCGTGCTGTGGAAGGCGTTTTCGCCGCCGGTCAAATCGATGAATATCTGGCGCTGGGATCAGAAGGCGTGGTCGTTTGTGCTGACGCTGCGCGATCAGTCCAAGCTGCTGGATTTCACCACGTCGATCATCGCCGGGCTGTTGGTGCTGGTGGGGCCATTCCTTGGCGCAAAGTGGCGCTGGCGGCAGGGTCTGCCCGCGCTCACGGTGTTTCTGCTGTTCCTTGCCATTCCCAGCGACATCAACGGCTCCTCGTTTGTCGATATCCGCCTCTTGCCGGTGGCTGCTATGCTCGGCCTTGGGCTGCAGGACTGGAGCGGCGCGCGCCGTCCTGAATGGGCAAAGACAGTGGCCTATGTTGGCATGGCGCTGCTGGCGGTGCGGCTGGCGGTTACGGCATGGAGTTTCAACGACTATGCCGTCGATTACAAAAAGCAGCTCTCGGCGCTCACCCATGTAGAGCCGGGCAGCCGTGTGCTGGCCTTTGTCGAACATTCCTGCATCGATGAATCGTGGCGCAATACCCGGCGCGATCATCTGGCCAGCCTTGCCAGCCTCTATCGGCAGGCCTGGGTCAACGATAACTGGGCGGTGCCGGGCCTGCACATGGTGGTGCCGCGCTTCCGTCCGGGCCGCAATTTTACCGCCGATCCATCCGAATTCGTCTGGTCGCGCCGCTGTGCGGGCGGTTGGCGGCGCAATGTCGATAGCGCGCTGAAGGCTGCGCCGATTGAGCGGGTCGATTACGTCTGGCTGATCGATACCGGCCTGCCGCGCCGTGCCGATCCACGCCTGCAACTGGTCTGGCAGGAAGGCCGCAGCCTGCTGTTCAAGGTCCGCCGTTTGGGCATTCCCAGCCGGAAATTGCCTGAACTGTAAGCTCGCGCCACTGTAACGAAATGTCATGCCGCCAATCCGGCGTCTGCGCGCCTTGACGTAGCGACAAAGTGCGGACAGGGCATATTGAACACGGCTGGTCAGTTACGGGGAAATTCATGTCCGAGGAAAGCAACGTCCGCTTTACTGAGCGCGAGGCGCTTTTCTACCACAACACCATCCGCCCCGGTAAGATCGAGATTATCGCTTCCAAGCCGATGGCGACACAGCGCGATTTGTCGCTGGCCTATTCGCCGGGTGTGGCCGTGCCGGTCCGTGCGATCGCCGAAAACCCTGCAGATGCCTATGAATATACCGCCAAGGGCAATCTGGTGGCGGTTATCTCGAACGGCACCGCGATCCTCGGCATGGGCAATCTGGGCGCGTTAGCCTCGAAGCCAGTGATGGAAGGCAAAGCCGTGCTGTTCAAGCGCTTTGCCGATGTGGATGCTATCGACATCGAACTCGATACCGAGGACGCCGATGCCTTCGTCAATGCCGTGGCGCTGATGGAGCCCACGTTCGGCGGCATCAACCTTGAAGATATCAAGGCGCCCGAATGCTTCATCATCGAACAGACGCTGAAAGAGCGGCTGAAGATCCCGATCATGCACGATGACCAGCACGGCACGGCGATCATCTCTGCCGCTGGCCTGCTGAACGCCTGCTACCTGACCGGGCGCAAACTCGACGACGTGAAAGTCGTGGTCAATGGCGCGGGCGCGGCGGCAATCGCCTGCACCGCGCTGATCAAGGCCATGGGCGTGCGCCACAACAATGTGATCATGTGCGACCGTTCGGGCGTGATCTATCGCGGCCGCGAATCCGGCATGGACCAGTGGAAGAGCGCGCACGCGGTCGACACCTCCGCGCGCAGTCTTGAAGATGCGCTCGATGGCGCAGACATTTTCCTCGGCTTGTCCGCTGCAGGCGCGCTGCGTCCCGATTGGGTCACGAAAATGGCGCCGCAGCCGATCATCTTTGCGATGGCCAACCCTGACCCGGAAATCACCCCGCCCGATGCCAAGGCGGTGCGCCCTGATTGCATCGTGGCCACGGGCCGTTCGGACTATCCGAATCAGGTCAACAACGTGCTGGGCTTCCCGTTCATCTTCCGCGGCGCGCTCGATGTGCGGGCCACCACGATCAACGAGGAAATGAAGATCGCTGCCGCCCGCGCTATTGCCGAATTGGCGCGCGAACCGGTGCCCGAAGAAGTGGCCGCCGCCTATGGCATCAACCACACCTTCGGCCTTGATTACATCATCCCCGCGCCGTTCGATCCGCGCCTGATGGAAGTCGTCTCCTCTGCCGTGGCGCAGGCGGCGATGGATTCGGGCGTGGCGCAAAAGCCGATTGAGGACATGGAGGCCTATCGCACCAGTCTGAAGGCGCGGTTGAACCCGACCACATCGGTCCTGACCAACGTGTTTGCCAAGGCCAAGGCGAACCCCAAGCGCGTGGTCTTTGCCGAGGCGGAAAACGAAGTGGTGCTGCGCGCCGCGATCCAGTTCCGCGATTTCGGCTATGGCATCCCGGTGCTGGTGGGCCGCACGCAGGCGGTGCTGGACCGGTTGACCGAGCTGGGCGTGGGCAATCCTGAATCTTACGAGATTCACAACTCGTTGGTCTCGCCACTTGTGCCCGATATGGTCACCTACCTGTACGAACGCCTGCAGCGCCGCGGCTATCTGGAACGCGATGTGCGCCGCATGGTCAATCAGGACCGCAACGTGTTCGCCTCGCTGCTGGTGGCGCTGGGGCATGGCGATGCGCTGATCACCGGCATGACCCGCACTTTTGCGCAATCGATCAAGGATGTGCGCCGGGTGCTGGACCCGAAGCCGGGGCATCTGCCCTTCGGCATCCATCTGATGGTCGCCAAGAACTACACGGTGTTCATCGCCGACACCACGATCAACGAGCGCCCGAGCGCCGAAGAACTGGCGCACATCGCGCGCGAAACCGCCGCCGTTGCCCGCCGCATGGGCCACGAACCGCGCGTGGCGTTCATCTCTTACGCCACCTTCGGCAATCCCAATGGCCGGTTCCTCGAACCGATTCGCGGCGCGGTGTCGATCCTCGATGCCGATAATCCCGGCTTTGAATACGAAGGCGAACTGGCCCCGGATGCGGCCCTGAACCCCAAGGTCATGGCCAACTATCCGTTCAGCCGCCTGTCCGGCCCTGCCAACGTGCTGATCATGCCGGGCCTGCAATCGGCCAACATCTCGGCCAAGCTGCTGCGTGAACTGGCGGGCAATGCCGTGATCGGCCCGATGCTGATCGGCATGGAAAAGCCGGTCCAGATCGCCCCGATGACCGCGCTCGCGCCCGATCTGCTGACGCTGGCGGTGCTGGCGGCAGCGGGGGTTGTTGGCTGACCTCCACAGAAATCTGCGCGCCCCCGCGAAGGCGGGGGCCTCAGGCCGTCTACGCAAGTGTTCCGTAAAACTCCCGAGGCCCCCGCCTTCCGGCAAAGCCGGAAGTTTATCCTGAGCTTGTCGAAGGGCGGGGGCGCAGCGATTACTTGGCGTTCAGATCAACCCCGCCAGCGGGCTGCTCGGATCGGCATATTTGCGCGTTTGCATCCGGCCGGCCAGATAGGCATCGCGCCCGGCCTGCACTGCCAGCTTCATCGCGCGGGCCATGCGGATCGGGTCTTTGGCTTCGGCAATCGCGGTGTTCATCAGCACGCCATCGCAGCCCAGTTCCATCGCCACGGCCGCTTCAGACGCGGTGCCCACGCCTGCATCAACCAGCACCGGCACCTTGGCCCCTTCCACGATCAGGCGGATGGTCACGCGGTTCTGGATGCCTAGCCCCGAACCAATCGGCGCGCCCAGCGGCATGACGGCGACCGCGCCCACATCTTCAAGCTGCTTGGCCGCAATCGGATCATCGACGCAGTAAACCATCGGAAGAAAGCCTTCCTTGGCAAGCACTTCGGTGGCGCGGATGGTTTCGACCATATTGGGGTAAAGCGTCCGCGCTTCGCCCAGCACTTCGAGCTTCACCAGATCCCAACCGCCCGCTTCACGTGCCAGACGCAGCGTGCGGATCGCGTCTTCGGCGGTGAAGCATCCGGCGGTGTTGGGCAGGTAGGTGATCTTCTTGGGGTCGATAAAATCCGTCAGCATCGGGGCTTTGGGGTCCGACACATTCACGCGGCGCACCGCGACCGTCACGATTTCCGCACCCGAAGCCTCAACCGCGGCGGCATTCTGTGCGAAGTCCTTGTATTTCCCCGTTCCCACGATCAGGCGCGAAGTGAATGTGCGGCCTGCCACGGTCCATGTATCTGCGTTCGAGTCGGTCACGTCAGTCTGTCCTCCGCCCACGAAATGCACGATTTCCAGCACATCTCCCTCGGCAATCTGCACATCGGCCAGAGTCGAACGGGGGACGATTTCGCCATTGCGCTCCACCGCGACCTTGGTGGGTTCAAGGTCCAAACTACGCACCAGATCGGCAATCGATCCGGGAGCGGCGCGGCGCGGTTCGCCGTTGATGGTGAGGGATAGCATTGCAGTCATGCGGGACGCTTTAGCGATGCGTCAAAGGTGCGCAAGGCCGGGTTGTGTGCGCCTAAGTGCTTCTAGGTGCATCTAGGTGCACTTCAGAAACTCCCCCTCTTCTTCAGAGGAGGGGGGCGGGGGGGTGGTAGGTCCCGAAGCGGCGTGTTGGTTCCAGCACCACCCCCAACCCCCTCCTCTGAAGAAGAGGGGGCTTCAGTGTTTCAGGAATTGCAGCTGTTGGTGCGGATATTGATCAGGTGGGCAATGGCCACCAGCACCACGCCGATGACGGTCAGCACCACTTCCTCGTCGCCGTGCCCCACGGCCAGCGCGCCGCCCATCAGGGCAAGGCCGGTGCTGCCCACCATCAGCGGCAGGAACCGCCCGTGCCGCAATGCGCCAAGGCCGATGGTCAGCGCGCCGATCACCAGCGCGAGGGCAAGGCCCCAGCGGTGCCAATCGGGATCGAGCAGCACGCCGCCGCCAATGCCCAGAACGCCCACGAGGAATACGCCCGCAACGCAGTGAATCAGGCACAGGCCCGAAAGGATCACGCCGAACCGGTCAAGCCGGGCGCGGAAGGAGGGGAGGGCATCGCTCATCGCTGTCGGCATATATGTTATAGTATTACATGGCGCAAGGGTAGGCCACCGAACTATTTTGCCCCAAGGTTCGGGGCCGCCGCCCGACAATCCCCCTTGCGCTTCGCTGACGTGGGGAGCAGGGCGAACTCATGTCTGCAAGCGCCCTTTCGCCGGACGTGCGGTCCGGCAGCCCAAAGTCCGCAAACCGTCTGGCCGATACGCGTAGCCATGCGCGCGCGCTTGCCCGCTGGCTGTTCATCGTGGCGCTGATGGTGGTGATGATCGTGGCGGTGGGCGGCATCACGCGGCTGACCGAATCGGGCGTTTCGATCACCGAATGGAAGCCGGTGACGGGCACGATCCCGCCGATCACCGATGCACAGTGGGAGGCAGAATTCGCCGCCTATCGCGCCACGCCGCAGTATCAGTTGATCAATGGCCCGGCGGGGATGACGCTGGAATCGTATAAATTCATCTTCTTCTGGGAATGGGTGCATCGGCTGATCGCGCGCACCATCGGTCTGGTCTTCGCGGTGCCGCTGGCGTGGTTCTGGGTGAAGGGCCGCATTCCCGAAGGATACAAGCCGCGCCTGCTGGCACTGCTGGCGCTGGGTGCGCTGCAGGGCACGGTGGGCTGGTGGATGGTCAAATCCGGCATCGTCAATGATGTGAAAGTCAGCCATTTCCGCTTGGCCGCGCATCTGCTGGTGGCGCTGATCACGCTGGGCGGGCTGGTGTGGACCGCGCTCGATCTACTGGCGCTGGCCAAGGACAAGCCGCGCGCCCGGTTGCAAAGGCTGGGCCTGCTGGCGCTGGCCATGCTGCTGGTGCAGCTGTTTTATGGCGCGCTGGTGGCCGGTATGCGCGCGGGCACATCGGCAGGGGCGGGCTGGTTCAGCGCCGACGCATGGCCGCTGATGCAGGGCAAGGTCTATCCCGATGGCGTGGACTGGGCGCTGGGCGCGGCCCATGCGTTTCTGTCCGATCCGTTCCTCGTCCACTTCATCCACCGCTGGTGGGCCTGGGGCGTGGTGGCGGTGCTGGTGGTCCTGGCGCGCCGCTTGCGCAAGGATCACCGCTTGGCATCGGTCGTGCTGCACAGCGCGTTCGGCACGCAAGTGCTGCTGGGCATTTTCACCGTCTATAGTGGCGTGGCGCTGTGGATCGCGGTGCTGCACCAGTTGGTCGGCGCGTTGCTGGTTGCCACCACAGTGTGGTGCGCGCACCTGCTCGGCAGCCGGGAACAGGCATGACCTTTGATCCGCACGTTTTCCTGCGCGATTGCTGGCAAAAGCGGCCGCTGCTGATCAGGGGGCTGTTCCCCGCGTTGGCAAACCCCCTCGAACCCGACGAACTGGCGGGTCTGGCGTGCGAAGAGGGCGTGGAGGCACGGATTATCCGGCATGCAGGGGCTGAACTGGTTACCGAACATGGCCCCTTTGCCGAGGATCGCTTTGGCACGTTAGGCCCGGAGCCGTGGACGCTGCTGGTCAATGCGGTTGATCATCATGTGCCCGATGTGAGCGCGCTGATCGATACGTTCCGCTTTATTCCCAACTGGCGGATTGACGATGTGATGGTGAGCTATGCCACGGATCACGGTGGCGTGGGGCCGCACTTCGATCAATATGACGTCTTTCTGATTCAAGGACTTGGCCGACGGCTGTGGCAGGTCGGCGAGGTTTGTGACGAGACGACTGCGCTGCTTCCCAACCCGGATCTGCGCCTGCTGGCCAACTTCAAACCTGTGCAGGAATGGGTATTGGAACCCGGCGACGTGCTCTACGTGCCGCCCGGCATTGCCCACAATGGCGTGGCGGTGGGGGATGATTGCATGACCTATTCGGTCGGCTTTCGCGCGCCATCGCAGGACGAATTGCTTGCAGGTTGGGCCGAGCATCTGGTGGATGAATCCGCGTCCGACCGCCGCTATGCCGATCCTGCCTTGGCATTGCAGGCCAACCCGGGCGAGATATCCGCTGAATCGATTGATGATCTGCATGCGATGGTGACCGAGAAGCTGTTGGACCGCCAAGCCTTCGCGCGGTGGTTCGGCCAATACAGCTCAGCGCCCAAGAATCCCGAAATCGACTGGTCGCCGGATGTTGCCATAACCGCCGCTGCCTTGCGTAAACTGGTATCTGAACCCGCATCCGTGCTCCGCAATCCGGCGAGCCGCTTTTCCTTTGTGCGTGAGAGCCCCGTTCGCCGAACGCCTGTGCGCGCCCGGCGATTTGATGATTGATCCGGCAGACTTGGGGGCGGACGCGACAGTTGCTGTGATCGTTGCGCTGCTCAACATGGGTAGCGTCCAGATCGGCTGACGGGTGGAAATGTCGGGGTAGTCTCGCGCTCTCAAGCTGCCTGATGCATCCCTTCGCTGACCTCCCACCCCCTGCAGGCCAACAGGATCGGCTTGGGCACCTTCTTTTCGCCGTTGGAGTAATAGGCGATCATGCGGCGGGATATGCCCAGCGCGTCTGCGGCTTTTGACAGCGAGAGGGCGTGACGGGTGCGCCATTCAAGGAAAGTGCGCGCGTCATCGTGGCCAGTGGCGGAGAGGGTTTCGAGCCAGAGCGTGTCTGCCCCCAATTCTGCGCCCGATGGCCAGCACAGGCTGTGCCCCCAATCGCCCACTTCGGCGCGGGCGAACTCTTCCGCGTCGCGCAAGGGTGCAAAGGCGCGGTCGGCAAGCATGGCCGTCAGATCGAGGCTGGCCGTGGTGCCGTCTGACCACGACAGGTGCAGCGTGGACGGGCCGGTTGCGCGGACGGCTTTGATGGTGCGGGCATTGTCGGTGGTGCTCATCCGTTTAACTCCTGCCATGTCTGCATCAGCAACGCCTGACTGGGCCGTGCCCATTCCAGCGCATCAATCAAGACTGATGCCGGGACCGTCCCAATGATCAGGTCGAACGATGCAATCGCCACCGAGCAGCGGAAATCCGGTCCCTCAATGTGAAAATGCGGTATGCCGTGGTCGCGGGCGTATACCGCGATTTTCCACCGGGCACTGCGATACATCGTGACCATGCCCGAGGGTAGTGCAACTGTTGCACTATAGCAAGGGCAGTTGTAGCGCTACTTGCCCATAGCGGTATTATTTTACCTCTCCACAAACCCGCAGTTTGCTTGACTCTTCAGGCCATATGCAACAAAGGCCCACCTCCTTCGTCGTGAAGCAAGCGGATTTTCGCCCGGATCGACGAACCGAAATCCGAAGGAACCGAAGCGCCATGAAGGCACTGAGCAAGGTCACCCGGTCGATCAAACCGGCTGAGGTGGAAAAAAAGTGGCATCTGATCGATGCTGAAGGCATGGTTGTCGGCCGTCTCGCCGTCGTCATCGCCAATCATCTGCGCGGCAAGCACAAGCCGAGCTACACCCCGCACGTCGATTGCGGCGATCACGTTGTCGTGATCAACGCCGACAAGGTCAAGTTCACCGGCAACAAGCTGAAGGACAAGATCTATTACAAGCACACCGGTTATGCCGGTGGCATCAAGGAAGTGACCGCGGACAAGATCCTCGGTGGCCGCTTCCCCGAGCGCGTGCTTGAAAAGGCGGTGGAACGCATGATCCCGCGCGGGCCGCTGGGCCGTGCGCAGATGCGCGCCCTGCACCTCTATGCCGGGACCGAACACCCGCATGGCGGAACGCAGCCAGTGGCGCTCGACGTCGCTTCGATGAACCGCAAGAACAAGGTGGGGGCGTAAACCATGTCCGAAACCGAAAACACCGTATCGAGCCTGGCTGATCTGAAGGATCTGACGGCTGCTGCTCCGGTTGCCGCTGCTGCATCTGCCGAAGCAGGTGAAGTTGCCGCTCCGGTTATCCGCACCGGCCCTGCTGCCGTGATCCGCGCGCGTGAAGTTGACGCGCAGGGCCGTTCGTATGCTACCGGCCGCCGCAAGGATGCCGTGGCCCGCGTGTGGCTGAAGCCCGGTTCGGGCAAGATCACCGTTAATGGCCGCGATCAGGAAGTGTACTTTGCACGCCCCACGCTGCGTCTGGTGATCAACCAGCCGTTCGCCGTGGCTGGCCGCGAAGAGCAGTACGACATCGTCTGCACCGTCAAGGGTGGTGGTCTTTCGGGCCAGGCCGGCGCTGTAAAGCACGGTATCGCCCAGGCCCTGTCGAAGTTCGAACCCGAACTGCGCAGCGCCGTGAAGGCCGCTGGCTTCCTCACGCGCGACCCGCGCGTTGTCGAGCGTAAGAAGTACGGCAAGGCCAAGGCCCGCAAGAGCTTCCAGTTCTCGAAGCGCTAATCGCGCTTCGGCTGGCAGTTCCTGGGGCGCTAAACGCGCTCCGGCTGACAGTTCTCGGGGCGCCAATCGCGCCTCGGCTGCAAAGCGAAACAGAAACAAGGGGTTGGTCTTCGGACTGGCCCCTTTTTTCTTAGGTGCGCCACACACCCCGCTCGTCCTGAGCCTGTCGAAGGACGCTGGTGTTGCGTGTGATGCTTCGACAAGCTCAGCATGAGCGGGTTTGGGGGCGGATCACGTAGGCGGGGTGCGAAATGATGAGGAGGGGCGATGACCGTCTTGCTTAACTGGGTTCCCGAAGTGCGGCCGCGCGCTGCAATCGGGGCGGTGCTGGGGATCGGGCTGGCGGCTTTGCTGGGGCACCTTGTTCCGGCGGCAGAAGGGTTGCCATGGATCATGGCACCGGTGGGCGCTTCGGCGGTGCTGGTGTTTGCCGTGCCTGCCAGCCCGCTGGCGCAACCTTGGCCGGTGGTGGGCGGAAGCCTTGTTTCGGCGATAGTGGGCATGGCTGTCGGCAAGGCTTGTGCGCTGGCCGGGCTGGGCGCGCCAGTCGCGGTGAGCGTGGCGGTGGGGTGCGCCATTGCGGTGATGGCGCTGGCCCGCTGCACGCATCCGCCGGGCGGAGCGGCGGCGATTCTGGGCGCGCTGGCGGGCTTTGCGCCCGATGCGCAATGGCCGGGGCCGCTGGTGCCGCTGGCGCTGAATGTGCTGGGCGTGGTGTTGATCGGCTGGATTTACAACAGCCTCACCGGGCATCCCTGGCCACACCGCGCCATCGCACCGCCTGCGCCTGTGCCGCTGCGCACCGTGACCTATGACCGCGCCGATCTCGATGCCGTGCTGGCCGACTGGGACGAGCGGCTCGACGTGGCAGCGGACGATCTGGATGCGCTGTTCCGCGCAGTGGAGCGGCGCGTCCTGCGGCGCGGGGAAGGCGGCTAGAACAGGCTTTGCTGCTCCGGTTTGCGCGGCGGGGGCGGTTCCTCTTGCGTCTCAATCTCGTGCATCAGGGCATCGGGGAAGGGGTGCTGCATTTGGGCAGCAATGTCGCCTTCTGCGGTGAGCCACTGGTGCGCAGCTTCGGCGCTGGCGAGGATCACCGGCATGGCTTTGGGGTGGATGCGGCCGACGGTGGCGTTGGGGGCGCAGGTCAGGAAGGCAAAGCGCGGGCCTTCTGCCGTGGAGCGCCACAGGCCGGCAAAGGCGAACAGCGGTTGATCGTTCAGCGCGAACCAGTGCTTGCGCTTGCGGCCGGTGGCGGGATCGGGCGTGGCGGACCATTCGGAGAACTGGGTGACGGGCACGAGGCAGCGGCGCGAGGGGTCCTCAAGGGCGCTGCGCCACATGGGTGAGGCGAGGTTGCGCACGTTGGTGACGGGGCGCTTGATATCGCCGAAGGGAGGCCAGCCCCAGCGCATCAGCCCCAAGCGCCGCTGCTGGGCGCGGGCGATCAGCACGGGGGCTTCGGCATCGGGGTAGATTTCGTGAAACGCGGGCAGGTTCAGCTGCGCATTGGCCACGGGGCCGAACATCTGCGCGATGGCTTGCACGTTGCTGGTCATGCGATACAAGTTGCACATAGCAACGATAATACCCGGAGAGCGCGTGATGGCCAGTCTGATCAGGCCCAATATCGAATGCAGCGATGCCGAATGGCAGGCGCGGCAGGAACTGGCGGCGTGTTACCGCATCTATGACCACCTCGGCTGGTCGGAATCGATCTACAACCACATCTCTTTGAAAGTGCCGGACGAAGACGGGGCGTTCCTGATCAATCCGTTCGGGCTGCTTTATGGTGAGGTGACCGCATCGAACCTCGTCAAGATCGATATCGATGGCAACAAGCTGGATAACAGCCCCTATCCGGTGAATCAGGCGGGCTTTACCCAGCACGCCTACTTCCACCGGCATCTGCCCTGGGCGCATGCGATTTCACATGTTCACACCACCGCGACGATGGCGGTGTGCAGCCTTGAAGAAGGGCTGATGCCGATCAACTTCTATGCCTGCAACTTCATCGGCCAGCTCGCCTATCACGACTTTGAAGGCGTGACGGTGCGCGCAGAAGAGGGCGAGCGGCTGCTGGCGAACCTTGGTGACAAGCGCATTTTGATGCTGAAAAACCACGGTCCGGTGGTGCTGGCGCAGACGCTGCCGCAGATGTTCCTGATGCAGTGGAGCCTGCAGCGCGCCTGCGAAATCCAGATGGCGACGCTTTCGATGGGCCGCCCCGCGATTCATGTGCCGGACGATGTGGTGGCGGTACACCAGCGTGATCTGGGGCAGGTTAGCGCTGGCGGCGCGGCTGGCGTGGCGGACTTTGCAGCGTGGACGCGGCGGATTGACCGGATCGATCGCAGTTGGCGGGATTGATTGGCAGGCGTATCGCGGGCTAAGCCAGCGCCATGGCTCGCCTGACCGTGAACAACCAGCCCGTCGAGTACCGGCTTGAGGATGATACCCCGCTGCTGTGGGCGTTGCGCGATGCGGCGAATCTTACCGGCACGAAGTATGGCTGCGGCACGGGGGAGTGCGGCGCGTGCATGGTGATCGTCGATGGGCAGGCGATGGTCAGTTGCACATTGTCCTTGGGCGAGGCTGAAGGGCGCAATGTCACCACGATCGAAGGGCTTTCGGCTGACCGGTCGCACCCGGTGCAGCAGGCGTTGGTGGCCGAGCAGGCGATCCAGTGCGGGTTCTGCACGCCGGGCATCGTGATGGCGGCGGCGGCCCTCTTGGCGACGAACGCCAGCCCGGCGGACGAGGACATTGCGCGCAGCCTTACCAATATCTGCCGTTGCGGCGTATATCCCCGGCTGACTCGCGCGATCCAGCGCGCGGCGCGGGTGATGCGCGGGGAAGAGATCATCAGCGCCGCGCCGCCGCCTGCGATTGTGGCACCGGGGGCGGGCTGACTTTGACCGTGAAGGACCATGCAATGAAGGCAACGATCTGGCACAACCCCGGCTGCGGCACATCGCGCAATACGCTGGCGATGCTGCAGGAAGCGGGCGCGGAGGTTACCATCGTGCCCTATTTGAAGACCCCGCCGAGCGTGGAGAAGCTCGCCCAGCTTTACCGCGATGCCGGGATCACGCCACAACAGGGCCTGCGCCTGCGCGGCACCGATGCCGAGGCGCGCGGCTTGCTTGCTGCCGATGACGCGACGGTGCTGGCCGCGATGGTGGCGCAGCCCAAGCTGATCGAACGCCCGCTGGTAGAGACGGGCAAGGGCGTGCGGCTGTGTAGGCCGAAGGAGAAGGTGCTGGAGATTTTGTAGGGAGCGCATGGGGCAGAGGCACTCTCCGCCCCAACCAACCCCTAAACCCTCGTCGCCCCGTGCTCGACACAGGGCTTGGCTGCCTTTTGACGCCAACCTCCCGCACTTCGCTTAGCGGCCCCGTCGATCAGCCTACCGGCCCAGCGCGAAATCGCAAGAAAAGCCAAGCCCCGTGTCGAGCACGGGGCGACGGATGGTTTTTGAGTAGATCGGCGGCAGGCTACCTCAAAGCGGCGGTAACAGGTCGTTGTCCATACCAACGAAACCCGCCGCTGGTTAGGCGGGCAGCAAAGGTCTGCAATGCGCTTATGATCGACAAAAGCTGCCTTTCCGCAAACGACGCCCTTGCGGACATTCCGTAAACTGGGGCATCCCTCTGATATGAAGCCGCTACCTCCAACCGACGCTGAATTGCGAGCACGCTATCTCCCGTTTCGGACGTGGGCTGCGCTATCCGTTGTCGGTCTAGTTATGACGTTGGTTCGCAACGTTTTGTTCGAGATCCCTCTTTTCCCCATCCGCACCGGAGCAACTCCATTCGTCACGTCAACGCTGCTCGGTGCGCTATATGCGGGATCGGTATTGACGTGGCTAAAGGTCCGCAAGTTGAACGACCGCTAACCACCCACTTCCCGCCATTCCATTGATTTCACGCGCACGCCAAAACCGGACGCTAAATTCGCCCGTCGCAATTACCCACGTCTCAGGTTGTCAGAAAAACAGGAACGGCTTGCCCGCCATGATCAGCGCGGCGGCGCAGCCCAGCACGATGGTTTTGCGCGCGAGGTTCTGCAGGGAGAGGTCTGCCAGGGGCGCTTGGATGAGGGCGATGGTGCGGGCCATGTGGTGGACATGCGCCCTGAACTCTTAACTTTGCGTAAAGGCGAACGGCCCTTGCCCCGTTCGGCAGTGGAATAACACGACCGTCATCCTGAACTTGTTTCAGGATCCATTCCGCCAATCAGACCGACGCTCTCGACTGAGACATGGACCCTGAAACGAGTTCAGGGTGACGGAGAAAGGGAGGCGGGTGCGGACGCGATAAGTGCCAAAGCGTTCAGCCCTCCAGCCACTCCAGCAGTGCGGCAAGGCATTCGTGCGCCAGCAGCTTTGAGCGTTCCGGGCTCCAGCCTTGTTCGGTGCAGGGCAGGTCGTCGTTGTCCTTGAACGGCATTTCCAGCGTCATCGCCACGCAGCCGAAGCGCTGCGCGACCTGATTGGTGGACATGGCAAGGTTTGCGCGGCCCGGGGCGGCGGTGGGATAGCCGCGTTTGGTCTGGAAATCGGGGGTGCGGCGTTCGAGGATCTGGCGGTAGCGGGTGTAGCCATCGCCCAGCGCTTCGGTCCATGAAGGGATGCCTTCGAAGCCGGCGATGAAGACATAGGGAATCGCCTCGTCGCCATGCACGTCCATCGCGAAGTGGCAGCCGGTTTCGTCCATGGCGTTGCGAATCGCCAGCACCTCGGGTGAGCGCTCGGGCGTGGGTTCGTGCCATTCGCGGTTGAGGTTTACGCCCACGGCATTGGTGCGCAGGTGGCCGCGGCAGGAACCATCGGGGTTGGCATTGGGCACCACGTGAAAGCGGCATAACTGGCGCAGGCGGCGCGCGTGCGGGTTGGCCGGATCGTTCAGCATTTCCAGCGCGCCTTCCATCCACCATTCGGCCATCGATTCGCCGGGGTGCTGGCGGGCATAGAGCCACACGTGCTTATCGCCTTCGCCCAGTTCGAGGCAATCGATCGGCTGGCCTTCGATGCTGGTGCCAAGGCAGCGGTAGTCCACGCCCGGCTCAGCCGCGACTTGTGCCACCAGATCGTGATGCCGCTCCATCGAATAGGGCGCGAAATAGGCGAACCAGCAGGTGCCTGCATCCGGCCTGTGGCGGATGGTCAGCGTGCCTTCTGCCTCAGCGGGATCATAAGTGGTGTGCGCGCGGCCCCAGAATTCGCGGTCTTCGGAAAAACCCGCGCGATAGGCGGGCCAGCCGCCGGGGTAGGCGGATTTGGCAAGGCCGGTGATCTTCAGCTCAAGTTCGCGCCCGCCCGCGCCATCGACGCGGAAATGGAACCACTGGAAGAAGTCCGAATCGCGGTCCTTGCGGATGGAAAGGGTTGCGCTTGCGCCGGAAACCGAAAGCACTTCGATATTGCCGGAATCGAACGCGGCATTGATGCGGATGTCACTCATTTAACGCTGATAGTCTCTCCCGAGGTGCCGGGGAAGCCCGAGAACAGCGCGCGGGCAAGGCGCGGTGCGGCCTCGCCAATGGCGGCCTCTTTGGCCTTGGCGCTTTCACGGTTGTCGGCGCGGCCTTCCCACAGCGATTCGCCGGTCCTCTTGTCGCGGATGCGCACGGACAGGCGGGTGACGACGAAGTCCTTCGGGCCGCCGCCAAGGTTGAAGCCAAGGCCCAAGCCCAGCCCGCTACCGAAGCTGCCGGTCGATCCGCCAACGCCCACGCTGACCGGGCCATAGCCCTGCGCGGCCAGTTCACGCTGCACGGCGGCGAGCCAGGTCTTGTCCTCAAGGCTTTTGGGATCGCTGCCGGGGGCGGCTTCGACCATGGCGGCGACGCCCTTCAGCCGGGCCAGTGTTTCTGGCGTGTGGAAGCGGGTGACTTCGACCGGCGCGGGCTTGGCCAGCGCTGGGGTGATGGTCACGGCGGAAAGAGCGAGGGCGGCGGCGAGGCGTTTCATAGTGCAGCATCCATCTGTTTGATCCCAAGGTGGGGGCGTTTGGCCCGTGCTGCAATGTCAAAGGGCACAATCAGCCGCCGGTTGGCACCACTTGCGCTTCGGCAAAGCGCGCAAACAGGGCGGTTGCAAGTTTGGCGGCGATTGCGCCGTTATCGAGCCCATCGTCATCTTCGCGCGATTGCGCTTCGGCATGGCCTTCCCACAGCACGCGGTCGGTGGCCTTGTCGCGAATGCGCACGTCGAGCCGGGTGGCGACGATGGCCTTGCGCGGTTTGGACAGATCGATGTTCAGTGCCATCGCCTGATAGCTGCCACGGTTGGAGACACCCACCTCCATCGCGCCAGACACCGGCTTGCGCTTCTGCTCTTCGGGCACGACGACCGAATGGGTGATGCCGATCTGGGCAATCTGGCCCGTTTCTGCGCCACTGACGGCAGTATCGTAGCCCAGCTTGGCCAGCTGATCGACCACGGCGGCTTCATATACGGGCAGCTTCCATTCCGCTTCGGCGCCATTGGCGGCGGCAACGGTGATTGGACCCTTGCCTAGCAGGGGAGCGGCATCGGCGGACAGGAAGGCGGTAACTTCGACGCTTTTGGATGGCTGCGAGGACGGACGCTGCGTGCTGCCGAATCGCTGGTCCATCATCCCACCGCCCCAGCGCCCACCCGCAGGTTGAGCCATGGCGCTGGCAGGGAGCGATAACGCTGCGAGGGCGCAGATAAGCATTTTGGAGTTCATGTTTGTGCTTCCCACAGAAGGGCTGTCGCAGTCATGAACGCACATAGCGGCGAAATCCTGCGCGCAATCAGGGAAATGCAGCCAATGGCCTTTCGCAAGGTTGACTTGGGTGCGCACCGTCTTTAACGGCCACGCTTCAGTTTTCAGCCCGGTCAGCTTCGGGCAAAGGGATTCGACATGAAGATTCGCAACAGCCTGAAGTCGCTCAAGGACCGTCACCGCGATAACCGCGTGATCCGTCGCCGTGGCCGCGTCTATGTGATCAACAAGACCCAGAAGCGCTTTAAGGCGCGTCAGGGCTAATCATTCTTCAGTTTCGGTGCAGTCTCGCGACGGCGGGACTGCATCGGAAACACCGGCAGGCTTCCCCGTGAAGCGCGTTGCCCCCGCCCAACAGCGGGGGCGCTGTCGTTTGTAGGCCTTTGATGTCTGGAGTTGTGGCGGTGATCGAAGCGGTGGTCTGGGACATTGGCCGGGTGCTGGTCGAGTTTGATCTGACCGGCATTTACCGCGAATCGATCCCCGACGCGGATGAGCGTGCGCGCTTCGTTGCCGACGTGGTGACCGAAGACTGGCATGCACAGCACGACGAGGGCGTGTCCTTTGCCGAAATGGTGGCGGCGCGCACGGCGCAGTTTCCGGAACATGCCGCACGAATCGCGCTCTATGCCGATAACTGGCTGGCCAGTCTGCCGGGACCAGTGGCGGGAACGCATGCGCTGATCGAGCGGCTGGCCGCGCGGGGCGTGCCGCAATATTCCATCACCAATTTTGGGGTCGATGCTTGGGGCCTGTTTCGCCCGACTTTTCCTGTGCTGGACCATATGCAGGACATCGTGGTGTCGGGGGTTGAGAGGCTGATCAAGCCTGATCCGGCGATCTTCGATCTGGCGGCGGCGCGGTTTGGGAGAGCGCCCGAAACGATGCTGTTCATTGATGATAACGCGGCCAACATTGCCACGGCGCGGGCGCTGGGCTGGCACGTGCATCACTTTGTGCGCGATGCCGATGTGCTGGAAGTGCGGTTGCAGGGGCTGGGGCTGCTCTAGGCTGCAAGCTGATATGAGTTCCGTTCGTGTCGAGCGAAGTCGAGACACGCTTGCGGGTGTCTCGACTTCGCTCGACACGAACGGGGATTGGTTGTGGGTGACCGTCCTTATCCGATGAAATGCACTGGCAAATCGCCATCCCGCCACGGTGCGAACTTTGGCATAACCGCACTGAACAGTGCGGATTCGCAGTGCCCGGCCAGCCAATGATGGAGATGCGGCAGCGGCTGCGCTTCGAACCACGCTGGATCGACTGCGGCGAATTGGCGGACGAAGGGCAATATCGCCATGTCGGCAAGGCCGCGCAATGGGCCGCAAAGCTGGCCGTGTGCTGCAAGCCGCTCGTCCAGCGTGTGCAGGAACGCCAGCCCGCTTTGCCGATGCGCCAGCGAATCGCTGCTGTGGCGTTCGGGGTATTTGTAGCGGTCGAGGTCGTGCTTGAACGCGCCGTCGTTGCGGGTGATCAGGGCGGTGTCGGTGCGCTTCAGCCAGTGTTCGGGGTCGTTCAGGGACAGCGCCCAGTGCATCACGTCGAGGCTTTCGTCGATCACCGTGCCATCGGGCAGGACGAGGACCGGGACGGTGCCTTTGGGTGAGGCTTTCAGCATTTCGGGCGGCTTGGCGGCGAGTTTCACTTCGCGCAGTTCAACCTGTGTGCGGCTGATCGCCAGCGCCAGCCTTGCGCGCATGGCATAGGGGCAGCGGCGGAAGCTGTAGAGGATCGGCAGGGCGCTCAGGCTTTCAGGCCGATCAGCGAGATTTGGCGACCGTAGCTGGCCTCGGCGCGGTGCGTGGCGCGGCGGAAGGAGTAGAAGCGGGCTTCTTGCGCATAAGTGTCCTCGCCCAGCAGGCCGACTTGCGTGAGGCCCGCATCGCGCAGGCGTGAGGCGACATAGCCTTCAAGGTCGAACCACGCATGGCCTTCGCGGCCTGCGCGGAAGAAGCGTTCGTTTTCAGCGGCCTGTTCGAGAAAGCGGGCTTCAAAGCCGGTGTCCACTTCATAGCTTTTCTGCGCGATGCACGGGCCGACGACGGCGGCGATGTTCGCGCGGGTGGCGCCCAATGCTTCCATCGCGGTGATGGTGGCATGAGTGACGCCGGTGAACGCGCCTTTCCAGCCTGCATGGGCCGCGCCGATGACGCCTGCGCTGGCATCGCAGAACAGCACCGGTGCGCAGTCGGCGGTCAGGACGCCAAGGACGAGGCCGGGGCGGTTGGTGACCAGCGCATCGGCGCGGGGGCGGTCGGCATCGGCCCACGGTTCGGTTACTGTGACCACATCGGGCGAATGGATCTGGTAGCAGGTCTGCAAGGTGCCGCCGGGCAGCACCGCTTCGACGGCTCGGCGACGGTTCTCGGCCGTAAGGACCGGGTCGTCTTCGCTGTAGCTGACGTTGAGGCCCGCAAGATCGCCCGCGCTCACGCCGCCCTTGCGGCCAAGGAAGCCGTGCGCTGCCCCGGCCAGTAGTGGGTGAGTCAGAGCTTCGACCGCCCCGCTCATTAGCGCGCTCCTCCCACTTCGTCATGCTGAACTTGTTTCAGCATCCATCCCTCCGCAAACACTGTCCGGGAGTGCGGAGAGATGGACCCTGAAACAAGTTCAGGGTGACGAGTGAAGTGGGGGGCGGGTTTCTGGGCATTAAGCCTCCAAGCTCTTGGTCACCTGCTCGCGGACGTCTTTGGACAACGACGGTTCCGCCGCGATGCGTTCCAATTCGGCGCGCATCAGGGCGGCGCGGGTTTCGTCCACCTTCTTCCATCGGCCAAGCGGGGGCACGAAGCGCGCGGCGACATTGCCGTTGATCGGGTCCAGCTTCAGGATCAGGTCGGCGATCAGGCGGTAGCCTTCGCCGCCTTCACGGTGGAAGCCTTGCGCGTTCACCGCATAGGCCATCCACAGCGCGCGCACGCGGTTGGGGTTGGTCAGGGTGAAATCGGGATGCGCGGCCAAGGCCTTCACGTGTTCGGTCACGTTCGGATTCAGCGAGCCTGCTTGCAGAGAGAACCACTTGTCGGTGACCAGCATGTTGCCTTCGAAGCGGGCGTGGAAATCGGCCAGCGCGGCTTCGCGTTCCGGACAGTTCAGGCTGCACAACACCATCAGCGCGCCCTGACGGTCGGTCATGTTGGTGGCGGCGTCATATTGCGCCTTGGCCCGGCGTGCGGCTTCGGCCGGATCGGCGGCGGCAAGGTAGACCAGCGCTTGTGTCTTGCATTTGCGCGCGCCACGGGCGGCGGCTTCAAGGCTGTAGGGCACGGCAGAGCAGCCATCGTGTAGGGCCAGCCACTTGTCTTTCAGCGTCTCGCCCAACCAGCGCTTCAGGCCTTCGCGCTCGGCAAAGATGCGGGTGGGATCGGCGCAGGTCAGCTGTTCGGCAAGGTAGGCTTCGCCCGGCAGGATCAACAGTTCGCCGCGCATCAGATCATCCAGCGCGGTGTCATCCAGAATCGCACCCATGGCCGCGCCGATGGCGGCTTGCGAGGCTTCACGGCCTTCGAGCGTGCCCGCCACAGCGCCCACCAGATGGCGCACGATCAACTGCTGCATCGCTTCATAGCGGGCGAAGGGATCGTCATCATGCCGCGCAAGGAACACGAGATCATCGGCGGTGACGGGCGCGGTCACTTCGACCGGCGCGGAAAAGCCGCGGTTGATCGACAGGACCGGGAGCGCATCGAAGCCTTCGAAAGTGAAGGTCTGCTGCGGCTGGGTGAGCACCAGCAGTTCCTCACCGCGATGGGTGCCGCTTGTCTGATCAAACAGGGCGGTGCGCAGCGGGATGACCATCGGCTGCTTGACCATCTGGCCAGGCGTGGGGGCCATGCTCTGCGTGAGGGTCAACGTAAGCGTAGTGCCTTCCAGCGCCATTGTGACGGTGACTTTGGGGGTGCCCGCCTGCTCGTACCAGCGGCGGAACTGGGTGAGGTCCAACCCGGCGCCGTCTTCAATGGCCTTGACGAAATCCTCGCAGGTGGCCGCTTCGCCATCGTGGCGGTCGAAATAGAGCGTCGTGCCTTTCAGGAACCGCTCCATGCCGGCCATCACGGTCATCATGCGGATGACTTCGGCACCCTTGTTATAGACGGTGGCGGTGTAGAAGTTGCTGATTTCCTGATAGGAATCGGGGCGGATCGGGTGGGCAAGCGGGCCGGAATCCTCGGGGAACTGGGCGGCGCGCAGGATTCGCACATCCTCGATCCGCTTGACCGGGGGTGAGCCGCGATCTGCGCTGAACTGCTGGTCGCGCAGCACGGTGAAGCCTTCCTTGAGGCTCAACTGGAACCAGTCACGGCAGGTGACGCGGTTGCCCGACCAGTTGTGGAAGTATTCGTGCGCCACTACGCCTTCGATCGCGTCATAATCGCCTTCGGTGGCGGTTTCGGGATCGGCCAGAATATAGCGCGTGTTGAAGACGTTGAGGCCCTTGTTCTCCATCGCGCCTGCGTTGAAATCGCTGACCGCGACGATGTTGAAATCATCAAGATCGTATTCGCGGCCATAGACGTCCTCGTCCCACTTCATCGAGGCGATCAGCGAGCGCATGGCGTGGTCGGTGCGAGATTCATCGCCGGGGCGGACGTAGATGGCAAGATTGACCTTGCGTCCGCTCATGGTGGTGAAGCTGTCGCGATTGGCGATGAGTTCGCCGGCGACCAGCGCGAAGAGGTACGAAGGCTTGGGCCAGGGATCGTGCCATTCGGCCCAGTGGGTTCCATCGGGGCCATCGCCCGAAGCGGTGGGATTGCCGTTCGACAGCAGCACCGGGAACTGCGCCTTGTCCCCGCTCATCCTCACCGAATAGACCGAGAGCACATCGGGCCGATCGGGGAAGAAAGTGATGCGGCGGAAGCCTTCGGCCTCGCATTGGGTGCATAGCAACCCGTTCGAGGCATAGAGGCCGGAAAGCTGGGTGTTGGCGGCAGGATCGATCAGCGTTTCGATGCCCACTGCGTGCGCGTCGCCGGGCAGCGTGATGACCAGATCGGTGCCGTCCATATGCCAATCGTTGTGCGCTTGGCCATCGACCGTCACGGCTTTGGCTTCCAGCCCATCGCCGTTGAGGCGCAGTTGGGCCGTGCCGCTTCCTGCGGGGTTCTTGGCCACTGTCAGCGTGGCCTGAACGCGCGTGGCATTCAGCGACAGCGCGAAGTCCAAAGCGATTTCCGGCACCAGCCATTCAGGCGGGCGATAATCGGCGCGGTGAATGACAGTAGGGGCGATGACGGGCGTGCCGGAAAGATCGTTCATGCCGCCAACTTAGGAACCCGTGCGCAAAGCGGCAATCGCGGTTATAGGGAAAAGCATGGGAAACTTGCTGATCTTCGGAATGGGCTACACCAGCCAAGTCATCGCCGCGCGATTGCGGGCGCTGGGCTGGACGGTGCGAGGCACAGGCCGCGCGGGCGATATCGCTTTTGATGACCGGGCGGCGGTGGAGGCGGCCTTGGCCAATGCCACGCATGTGCTGTCCTCGGTTCCTCCTGCCCGCGATGGTGGCGATCCAGTACTGCAGGCTTATGGCGCAGACATTGCGGCCGGGTGGCTTGCGTGGGTCGGCTACTTGTCCTCAACCGGGGTCTATGGCGATGCGGGCGGGGCGTGGGTGGATGAAACCGCGAGTGTTGGCACGGGCAGACGCTCTGCCCGCACGCAGGCCGATCTCGATTGGCAGGCGCTGTCCTACCGTACGCGGGTGTTCCGTCTGCCCGGGATCTATGGGCCGGGGCGCAGTGCGCTGGACCGGGTGCGGGAAGGCAAGGCGCACCGGATTGATATTGCAGGCCAGGTGTTCAGCCGCGTGCATGTGGAGGACATCGCCAGCGGGGTGATCGCCGGGCTGGAAGGGCCATCGGGCGTCTATAATCTGTCCGACGATCTGCCGTGCAGCCAGAACGCAGTGATCGAAGAGGCCGCGCGGCTGCTGGGGGTGGAGCCACCGCCGATGCAATCTTTGGAGCAGGCGAACCTTTCGCCGATGGCGCTTGGTTTCTATGCCGAGAACCGGCGCGTTGCCAATGGCAAGGCCAAGCGCCTGCTGGACTGGAAGCCTGCCTTTCCGACTTATCGCGAGGGGTTGCGCGCTCTTAACGCCAGCACGAGGCCGAACATCGCCAGCGCCGAACCCGCCAGTGCCAGCGTGGACCACTGGTAACCTTCGAACAGGGTGGACAGCAGCATGGCCACGACCGGCACCAGCACTCCGTTATAGGCCCCGCGCCCTGCACCAAGACGCTGGAGCAACCGGAAATAGAGCGGGAAGGTGACGACTGAACCCATGATGCCAAGGTAGAGCACGCCGAACACATAGCCCGCGCGGAAATCAAATTGCGGCGGGCCTTCGACAGCCCATGCGAACGCGCCATCAACCAATGCGCCGAACACCATCGCATATGTCAGCATCGGGATCATCGGCACGCTGCGCGCGGCCGGGCTCGATTGCAGGACATTGGCCGATGATGCGCTGAACACCGCCGCGGCCATCAGAGCAATCCCGGTCAGCACTTGGCCTTCGGGCGGGGCCATGCGGTATTCGTGCAGCAGCAGCAGCGCGATGCCAGCGCCCGCCACAGCCGATCCGCCAAGGAAGCCGCGCGTGACGGGCTGCTTGAAGGTGATCCATGCCAGCAACGTATTGGGGACCACCAGCAGCGCAAAGAACACCGCAACGATGCCCGATGTCAGGTGTGTTTCGGCGCGATAGACGAACTGGAAATTCAGCACGAATTGCATCAGGCCGACCAAAGCGGCGATTTTCAGGCCCGTGGCGGAAATGCGCAGCGATTCGCGCCGGATCACCGCCAGCAGGCCCATGCCGACAGCAGCGGTGACGAAGCGCCAGGTGACCGACCAACTGGGCGGGACGCTTCCGATCTGGTCCTTGATCACCAGCCAGGTCGACCCCCAGATCAGCGCGACGATCAGGAACGGCCCCGCTACGGACCACTGCCAGAACTTTGCCTGACCCGGCAGTTCTTGGGCCAATTCCTGCTCGGTCACAGCGCGCCAATCGCGCGGGCAAGCGCCGATACATGTGCAGGATCGCTATTCCATGCGGTGACGAAGCGGGCCGCACCGGCAGCACCTTGGGGTGCGGTCCAATCATAGAAATCAAAGCCTTGTGCGCGCAAGGCATCCTGCTCGGCCGGGGAGAGGATCATGAACAGCTCGTTCGCCTCAACCGGGTGGAACAGCCGGTCTGCGCACGCATCGGCGATTTCGCGCGCGGCGGCATTGGCGGCGCGGGCGTTTTCGAGCCACAGGTCGCCCTCGATCATCGCCAGCACTTGCGCGGCAAGATAACGGCCCTTGGACTGCAGATGGCCGGCGCGCTTGCGGCGATAGCGGACCACATCGGCCAGTTCCATATCGAAGAACACCAGCGCTTCGGCGTTCATCCCGCCGTTCTTGACGCAGCCAAAAGTCAGCACATCGACGCCTGCCTGCGCGGCGGCTTCCGCCGGATGGCAGCCAAGATGCGCGACGGCATTGGCAAAGCGCGCGCCGTCCATGTGCAGGCCAAGGCCGCGGCCCTGTGCCAGCGATCCGATGGCGGCGACTTCCTCGGGCGTATAGACGCGCCCGTATTCGGTGGCCTGCGTGATCGAAATCGCGTGGGGCTGCACCTGATGCACATCGTTGCGGATCGGATCGATTATCGCCGCGATCCCATCGGGCGTCAGCTTTGCGCCTTCGCCATCGGCCAGCATGAGCTTGGCTCCATGGGTGTAGAAGCCGGGCGCGCCGCCTTCGTCCATCTCTATATGCGCCTCGCGGTGGCAGACCACGCCGCCGTGGGGCGGGACCATTGCCGCCAAGGCAAGGCAATTGGCCGCCGTGCCAGTGGCCACCCACAGTGCGGTGCATTCGGTGCCGAACAGCGTGGAAAAGGCATCGTCCATGCGGGCGGACAGCGCATCGCCATCATAGCCCGCATCGGGTGTATCGGCGGCGTGCATCGCTTCCCACACGCGGGGGTGGACGGCGGCGGCATTGTCGGAGAAGAACTTCATCGGAAACCGCCATGTGGCTCTGCGCGTTTCCGGTCAAGCATCACCAAAAGGGTAGGGAACACACTATGCCGGATATTGTCATCACGCATATGGATCAAGGCGCGCGCGGTGAATACCACGCGGCAGTGGCGGGCAGCGAAGCGATTGGCCGCCTGACCTATCAGCGAAATGGTGATGTGGTGGTAGCCGATCACACGCTGGTGCCCAGCGCAATCGGCGGGCGCGGGGTGGCGGCAGAACTGGTCAAGGCGTTGATTGCCGATGCGCGCGCACAGGGCTTCAGGATCGTGCCGCAGTGCAGTTATGTTGAAGCCGCGTTCCGGTGGCACCCCGAATGGGCGGATTTGCGCGCATGACCTGTAGGGGGAAGGGAAATGGTGCTGCTGGGGAGGATTGAACTCCCGACCTCAGCCTTACCAAGGATGCGCTCTACCACTGAGCTACAGCAGCACACCATTTCCGCTTGGCCACACCTGTTCACCGGCAAACCGGCAGGGTGGGCAGGGGCGGGCTAATGACGGTGGGCGCGGGTAATGTCAAGCAACTGTTCTGGCGGTGCTTGCAGTTGATGGGCAATCACTGCAATCAAGCGCGCCATGAGCGACACGAAACCAGCCATGACCCGCGAAGAGCGACTGGCTCAGCGGCTGCGCGAAAATCTGAAGCGCCGCAAAGCGCAGGCGCGCGCGATGGGGGCCGCGGCGCAAGGTGATAGCGAATCGCCAGATTTGCCGGAAACCGGGCTTTCCAATCCGGCGTCCTGACGCTAGGGCCCAAAGCCCAATTACCGTCTCCCATTTCAGTCAGCCACAGGATGCCCCGATGCCCCGCCTGATCCTGATTCGCCACGGCCAATCGCAGTGGAACCTTGAAAACCGCTTCACCGGCTGGTGGGACGTGGACGTGACCGAAAAAGGCGCGGCCGAAGCCTTTGCGGCGGGCAAGTTGCTGAAAGACAAGGACGTATTGCCCACACTCGCCTTCACCTCGTTGCAGACCCGCGCGATCAAGACGCTGAACCTGGCGTTGGAGGCCATGGGCCGCCTGTGGGTGCAAGTGGACAAGGACTGGCGGCTGAACGAGCGGCACTATGGCGGGCTGACCGGGCTGGACAAGGCCGAGACGGCAGCCAAGCATGGCGAAGATCAGGTGAAGATCTGGCGCCGCAGCTTTGACGTGCCGCCGCCGGTGCTGGAAGCGGGCAGCGAGTTCGATCTGGCGTCCGATCCGCGTTATGCCGGGATCGCTGTGCCATCGACCGAAAGCCTGAAGGACACGATCGCTCGCGTGCTGCCGTGCTGGGAAGAAAAGATCGCGCCCGCGCTGCGTGCCGGGGAAACGGTGATCGTTTCGGCCCATGGCAACAGCTTGCGCGCGCTGGTGAAACACCTTTCGGGCATTTCGGACGAGGATATCACGAGCCTCGAAATCCCGACCGGGCAGCCGATCATCTACGAACTCGACGACAACCTCGCCGAAGTGGAACGCTACTACCTTTCGGAGCGCTGAGCGTTTCGGCAAGCCTGAAAGGGGCAGGGGAGAGATGACGGAAAAGCCGCAAGTTGCCATCGTCATGGGCAGCCAGTCTGACTGGGAAACGATGAAGAACGCCGCCGCCGTGCTGGAAAAGCTGGGCGTAGGCCACGATTGCCGCATCGTTTCCGCGCATCGCACGCCGGACCGGCTGGTGAGCTTTGCCAAGGGTGCGCATCTGGAAGGCTTCAAGGTGGTGATCGCGGGCGCAGGCGGCGCGGCGCATCTGCCTGGCATGGTCGCATCGATGACGCATCTGCCGGTGCTGGGCGTGCCGGTGGAATCCAAGGCGCTGAAGGGCATGGATTCGCTGCTTTCCATCGTGCAGATGCCCGGCGGCATTCCTGTGGCGACGCTCGCCATCGGCGTTCCGGGCGCGACGAATGCAGGGATTCTGGCGGCGTCGATTCTGGCGACGTCTGACGAGGCACTGGCGCAGCGTTTGATCGCCTTCCGCACCGCGCAGACCGAATCGGTGGCGGAGAAGCCGGTCTGATGTTTCGGGTGCTTCGACAAGCTCAGCATGAGCGGGTTTTGGGCTGGGACACCTTGCCCCCAGTTCCGCTCGTCCTGAGCCTGTCGAAGGACGCCCGCAGCAGGAGCCCTCGATGATCCCTCCCGGTGAGACAATCGGCATTCTCGGCGGCGGCCAGTTGGGCCGGATGATTGCGCTGGCGGCGGCCAATCTGGGCTATCGTTGCCATGTTTACGCGCCAGAGGCTGATCCGATTGCCGCCGATGTCTGCGCCGCATTCACGCAAGGCGCGTTCGATGATGAAGCGGCGCTAGAAGCTTTCGCGCAGCAGTGCGCGGTCGTGACCTACGAGTTCGAAAATGTAGCCGCCGGGCCGCTTGCCGTGATTGCGCCACATGCGCGGCTGCACCCGCCAGCCCGCGCGCTGGAAGTGGCGCAGGATCGGGTGAACGAGAAGTCTTTCGTCGAAGCGCTGGGCGGACGGCCCGCGCCTTGGGCGCAAGTGGATTCGGCTGACGATCTGCGCGCTGCCATTGCGAAGATTGGCACGCCCGGCATCCTCAAGACGCGGCGCGATGGCTATGATGGCAAGGGCCAGTGGCGGATCATGCAGCCCGCAGATGCCGATGCGATTGACCTGCCGCAAGTCCCGCTGATCTACGAAGGCTTTGTGACGTTTCAGGCCGAGTTCTCGGTCATCCTGGTGCGCACCAGCGCCGGGGAAGTGCGGTTCTGGGATTCGGCGGAAAACGTCCACAAGAACGGCATTCTGGATCGCTCCACGGTGCCTGCCGCGCCTGTGATTATGGCGCAAGTGGAACCGGCCCGCGCGCTGGCCGCCAAAGTGGCCGATGCGCTGGACTATGTCGGCGTGCTGACGTTCGAATTCTTCGCTACGGCAGAGGGCCCGGTGTTCAACGAAATGGCCCCGCGCGTCCACAATTCGGGGCACTGGAGCATCGAAGGCGCACTCACCAGCCAGTTCGAAAACCACGTGCGCGCGATTTGCGGGCTACCGCTTGGCTCCACTGCGCTCGCGGCCAAGGGTGTGGTGATGGACAACCTAATCGGCGATGATGCGCACGATTGGCCCGCGATCCTGTCTGACCCGGCCAACCACCTGCACTTGTATGGCAAGGCGGCGGTGCGGCCCGGGCGCAAGATGGGTCATGTCACGCGGCTGGTGCTGTGAGCGGCATTCGCAAAGGCCTGTTCCTGATCTATGCCCGAGCCAGCAATGGCGTGATCGGCAAGGACAACGCGCTACCTTGGCGGCTGCCTGCGGACTTGAAGCGGTTCAAGGCGCTGACCATGGGGCTTGATGGTCGGGGGAGGCCGATGATCATGGGCCGCAAAACCTTTGAAAGCCTGCCCGGCCTGCTCCCGGGCCGCCGCCACATCGTGCTGACGCGCGACGCCGGGTGGAGCGCTGAGGGGGCGGAAGTTGCGACATCGGTGGAAGCCGCACTCGTTTTGGCGGGCGAGGGCGAAGTTGCTGTGGTTGGCGGCGCTGAAGTCTACCGCCTGTTCATGCCGCTGGCAGAACGGGTGGAATTGACCGAAGTTCATGGCGATTTTGATGGCGATACCATGATGCCGCCGCTCGGCCCGGAATGGCGCGAGACGGCGCGCGAGGAGCATGCTGCCGATGGTGCGCGCCCGGCCCATGCTTTTGTTACGCTGCACCGGGCTTGACGCCGTGCCCGCCCGCACCGAAATATGGCCTGTGATGGGAGCACAAGCATTCCGGACGGGTGAAGCCCGGTGATCCGCCTCAGCAGTCTTGAACCCGTGCCCGAAGCCATGCGCGGTGGCATTGTGGCGCTGGGCAATTTCGATGGCTTTCATCTGGGGCATCAGGCCGTGGTGGGCGAAGCGATCCGCTGGGCGCGGGCCAATGGCCGCCCTGCCATCGTCGCCACGTTCGATCCGCATCCGGTGCGCCATTTCAAACCCGATGCCGCGCCGTTTCGGCTTACCACGCTCGATCAGCGGCAGGAGCTTTTCGCCGCCGCCGGGGCCGATGCGATGCTGGTGATCCACTTCGGCGCGGATGTTGCGGGCATGACCGCGCTTGAATGGATTGAGGCCGGGCTGGTCGGGCATCTGGGCGCGGTGGGCGTGGTGACCGGCGAGGACTTCACCTTTGGCAAGGGCCGCAGCGGCAATGCCGACGTGCTGCGCGATGATGGCCCACGCTTCGGCCTGACCGCGCGCGCCGTGGGGCCGGTGACGCTGGAAGGCGAAGTTGTTTCGTCCAGCCGCATCCGCGATGCGCTGATCTCCGGCGATTGCGAAACCGCCACGCGCCTGCTGACCCGGCCTTTCGCGATGCGCGGTACGGTGCAGCATGGCGACAAGGTGGGCCGCACGATCAACTTCCCCACCGCCAATCTCGACATCGGCATGTACCTGCGCCCGCGCTATGGCATCTATGCGGTGACGGGACGGCTGCCCGATGGGCGCGTGCTGAAAGGCGCGGCTAATCTGGGCATCCGGCCCACGTTCGATCCGCCCAAGGAATTGCTGGAGCCGCATTTCTTCGACTTTTCGGGCGATCTTTACGGGCAGGAAATCGAAGTGGCGTTCCACCACTTCCTGCGGCCCGAGGCCAAGTTTGACGGGCTGGATGCGCTGGTGGCGCAGATGGCGCGCGATTGCGATGAGGCGCGGCAGTTGTTGGCTTGAAGGTTTAAGGGTTTCGCGCAGAGAGCGCGGAGGGCCGCAGAGGCGCAGAGATGTCGCGCTTGGCTGTCAGGCCCTTTCTCCCTGAGGCGTATCGCAAAACGCATTGTCCGAGTTTCTGAGACGGCTTCGCCGCAGGCGCAACCCCTCTGCGTCTCTGCGGTCCTCCGCGGTCTCTGCGCGAAACGTCCTTCCTTCCCTCCTTCGTTGCGCAAAGGCCGTCGCAGCGCTAAGGCCCGCCGGTCATGACCGAACCACGAGATTTCCGCCCGACCGTCTTCCTGCCGAAGACCGATTTCCCGATGAAAGCCGGGCTCCCCCAGAAGGAGCCGGTGATCCTGCAACGCTGGCAGGATGAGGGCATTTATCAGAAGGTCCGCGAGAGCCGCAAAGGGCGCGAGAAGTTCATCCTGCATGATGGCCCGCCCTATGCCAACGGCGACATGCACATCGGCCATGCGCTGAACCATATCCTGAAGGACATGGTCTGCCGCACCCAGACGCTGCTGGGCAAGGACGCGCCCTATGTGCCCGGCTGGGACTGCCACGGCCTACCCATCGAATGGAAGGTTGAGGAAGAGTACCGCAAGAAAAAGAAGAACAAGGACGAGGTTCCCCCCAAGGAATTCCGCGCCGAATGCCGCGCCTATGCCCAGAAGTGGGTCGATGTGCAGCGCGAGCAGCTGAAGCGCCTTGGCATCAATGGCGATTGGGACAACCCCTACCTGACGATGGATAGCCAAGCCGAGGGCACCATCGTGCGCGAGCTGCTGAAGTTTGCGGAAAGCGGCCAGCTCTATCGCGGGGCCAAGCCGGTGATGTGGTCGCCGGTCGAAAAGACCGCGCTGGCCGAGGCTGAGGTTGAATACGAGGATATTGTCTCGACCCAGATCGATGTTGGGTTCGAGATTGTTGAGTCGCCGATTGCCGAACTGGTCGGTGCGCATGCGGTGATCTGGACGACGACGCCTTGGACGATCCCGGTGAACCAGGCTTTGGCTTATGGGCCGGATGTGTCTTACGCGGCTATCCGCTCAACCGATGGCAAGACCCTTCTAGTTGCAGCCGAGTTGGCTGAAGCATTCTTCAAGCGCGCTGGCATTGAAACCCCGGCTATCGACCATGGCTACGGGTGGGATTTGGTGTGGTCAGGCAAGGGCTCCGACCTCGCCGGAACCATCTGCCGCCACCCGATGCACGCACTCGGCGGGTTCTTTGCCAAGCCGCGTCCGATGCTTCCCGGCGACTTCGTCACCACTGACAGCGGCACCGGGCTTGTCCACATGGCGCCCGATCATGGCGAGGACGACTTTGCGCTGTGCAAGGCGCACGGGATCGAGCCGGTGTTCGCGGTGCTGGGCGATGGCAAGTATCGTGAGGACTGGGGCTGGCTTGGCGGGCAGGGCTCGGTCATCAACCCCAAGTTCAACGCGCCCGATGGTCCGATCTGTTCGGACCTGCGCGAAGCTGGCGGGTTGCTCGCGGCGAGTGCCGACTACAAGCATTCCTATCCGCACTCGTGGCGGTCTAAGGCCAAGGTGATCTATCGCTGCACGCCGCAGTGGTTCGTGCCGATGGATCGGGCGATTGACCCCTCCACCACCAGCCCTGCGGCTGGCGGTCCCCCTCCCCGTTCCGGGGAGGTTCTGGACGGCACCGCGCAAACACCTCCCCGAAACGGGGAGGGGGACCAGCCGCAGGCTGGTGGAGGGGTAACCCTGCGCGACATCGCCCTCCAAGCCATCGCCGACACCCGCTTCGTACCCGAAAAAGGCCGCAACCGCATTGGCGCGATGGTTGAGGGCCGCCCGGACTGGGTGCTGTCGCGTCAGCGCGCGTGGGGTGTGCCGATCACGCTGTTCGTGGATCGCAAGAGCGGCCAGTATCTGAACGATCCAGAAGTCAACGCGCGCATCGTCGCTGCCGTCATGGCAGGCGGTGTGGATGCGTGGGACGAGGAGCACGCGCAGGAGTATCTGGGCGACAAATACAAGCTCGACGATTACGAGCGCGTCACCGACATTCTCGATGTGTGGTTCGATTCCGGCTCGACCCATGCCTTCGTGCTGGAATCGGGGCGCTGGCCGGATCTGCAATGGCCTGCGAATCTCTATCTCGAAGGGTCGGACCAGCATCGCGGCTGGTTCCAGTCCTCGCTGCTCGAATCCTGCGCCACGCGCGGGCGTGCGCCTTATGATGCGGTGCTGACGCACGGGTTTACGATGGACCAGAAGGGCATGAAAATGTCCAAGTCGCTCGGCAACACGATCAGCCCGATCGATCTGATGCGCGATTACGGCGCGGATATCCTGCGGCTCTGGGCGCTGTCGGTCGATTTCACCGAGGACCACCGCATCGGCAAGGAGATCCTTCAGGGCGTTGCCGACCAGTACCGCAAGCTGCGCAACACCTATCGCTACCTGCTGGGCGCGCTGGAAGGCTTCAGCGAGGACGAGCGGCTGCCGGTGGCGGAAATGCCCGAGCTTGAGCAGTACATGCTGGGCCTGCTGGGCAAGCTGGACGCCACGCTGCGGCAGGCAGTCGATGACTTCGATTACAACACTTACGTCCGCGCACTGACCGACTTCTGCAATGAGGACCTGTCGGCGTTCTTCTTCGATATCCGCAAGGACAGCCTGTACTGTGATGCGGTGACGGACCCCAAGCGACGCGCGTACCGCACGGTGCTCGACACGCTGTTCCACGCGCTGGTCCGCTATGGCGCGCCGGTGCTGGTGTTTACGGCGGAAGAGGTGTGGCAGTCGCGCTATCCGGGTAGCGACAGCGTGCATCTGCTGGAATGGCCGGAGGTGCCTGCGGTTTCGGTGGACGAAGCGCGCTGGACCGAACTTCGTGCGCTACGCCAGACCGTGAACGAAGCCATCGAGCCGCTGCGCCGTGAAAAGGTGCTCGGCTCTGGCCTCGAAGCCGTCGTCACCGTGCCTGAATCCGCACCGGAAGCCGATCTGGCAGAGCTGTTCATCACCGCGACAGTAAAGCGCGGGCAGGGCAGTGACGTGACCGTCGAACGCTCAACCGACCACAAGTGCGGCCGTTGCTGGCGCCTGCTTCCCGAAGTTGTGGAAGACGGCGCATTGTGCGCGCGGTGCGATGATGTGGTTGCGGCGATCGACGCAGAAGCTGCCGCCTGATGCTCACTCGTCCGCGTATCGAAGGCCTTGGCCTTGCGCTGCTGGTCGCGCTGGCAGACCGCGCCGTGAAGGCGGTGATGGTCGGCCCGCTGGCCTTGCGCGAGCGCGGGCTGATCGAACTGCTGCCGTTCTTCGACTTTCGCTATGCTGAGAACTACGGCGTATCGTTCGGCATGTTCAGCGCTACGTCGATGGAAATGCGCTATGGCCTGATCCTCGTGACCGGGCTCATCGCAACCGGCGTGCTGGTGTGGATGCTGCGTGAAAAGGCGCGCGGCGATATTGTGGGGTTGGCGCTCGTGCTGGGCGGGGCCGTTGGCAATATCTATGACCGTCTCGTGTTTGGCTATGTGATCGACTATGCCGATCTGAACATCGGCGCATGGCGGCCGTTCCAGATCTTCAATCTTGCCGACGTGGCGATCACGTTTGGTGTTCTGATACTGCTTGCCCGCTCGTTCAAATCGCGCGAAAAGCCTGAGACTAACGGCGATGATAGCGCCACGGAGAATGCATGATGCGTAAAGCTGCCACCCTTGGTCTTGTCGCCTGCGCGGCAATGCTCGTTTCAGCTTGCGGCAGCAGCAATTCGCTGTTCAACCGCGCGCGGCCTGATGAAATGGCCGTCACGCGCGCTGCGCCGCTAATCGTGCCACCCGATTTTGCGCTGGTCCCGCCCAGCCCCGGCGCGCCGCGTCCGCAGGATTCGGAAACCGGCAAGCAGACGCTGGAAACGCTGTTCGGCGGCCCATCGGCCCGGTCGAGCGTGGAAACCGATGCTCTCAACCGCTCGGGCACCGCTGCTGCCTCGATCCGCTCCACCGTGGGCGATCCGGAAACGCAGACGGTGGCCAAGGGGCAGGTTGTGCGCGATATTCTGGCCGCACCGGAAGGTGATGGGCAGGCGGCTTCGGCTTCGATCCCCAGCTGATTTCAGACCTGCCAGTCTATCGTCCCCCGCCCATGCGCTTCCAGAAAGGCGTTGGCGCGGCTGAACGGGCGTGAGCCGAAAAAGCCGTGGTAGGCCGATAGCGGGCTGGGGTGCGGGGCCTTCAGCACCAGATGCGGACCATCCGCCAGCCCAGCCACATGCGCGGCCTTCTTCTGCGCATGGCTGCCCCACAGGATGAATACTGAGGGTTCGGCCCGCGCGGCGACGGCGGCGATGGCGGCATCGGTGAACAGCTCCCACCCCTTGCGCTGATGCGATCCGGCCTTTGCGGATTCTACGGTCAGTACGGTGTTAAGCAGCAGCACTCCCTGCTGCGCCCAGCGGGTCAGATTGCCGTGGGTGGCGCGGGGCATGCCAAGGTCGGTCTCGCGTTCCTTGTAAATGTTGGCAAGACTCGGCGGAATCTTGACGCCTTGCTGGACGGAAAAGGCAAGGCCATGCGCTTGCCCCGGGCCATGATAGGGGTCTTGCCCCAGAATCACCACGCGCACCTGATCGAGCGGGGTCAGTTCCAGCGCAGCAAGGCGCAGGCCGCGCAGAGGGTAGATCAGCTTTCCGTCACGCTCCTCGGCCTGCAGAAAGTCGCCCAGCGCGCGCAAGGTGGGGGATTGCAGCACGGGCTCAAGCGCGGGCCGCCAGCTTTCGGGCAGGGATGATACAGTCATGTTACCGCAAGGTTAGCCGCTTAGGAGGCGCGCTCGCAAGCAGGGTTCCGGTATCGGGGCATGCTTGCTACCAGCGCAAGGGCTGTACGGAGTGTTTTGATGAAGATCGCAATGGTAGGCTCGGGCTATGTCGGGCTGGTCTCAGGAGCCTGCTTTGCCGATTTCGGCCACGATGTGGTGTGCATCGACAAGGACGAGAGCAAGATTGCGCGGCTGCTCGATGGCGTGATGCCGATTTACGAGCCGGGTCTGGCCGAACTGGTATCGGCCAACGTCAAGGCAGGGCGGCTTTCGTTTTCGACCGATCTGGGCAGTGCGATCGAAGGCGCGCAGGCGGTGTTCATCGCGGTGGGCACGCCTTCGCGGCGCGGTGATGGCCATGCCGATCTGAGCTATGTCCGCGCGGTGGCGCAGGAACTGGCGGCCAATATCCGCACGCCCACTGTTGTCGTCACCAAATCCACTGTGCCGGTAGGTACGGGTGATGAGGTCGAGCGCATCATTCGCGAGAGTGGCACCGCAGTGCAATTTGCGGTCGTCTCGAACCCGGAATTCCTGCGCGAAGGCGCAGCGATTGGCGATTTCAAGCGGCCCGACCGGATCGTCATCGGGGCTGAGGACGAATGGGCGCGCGGCGTGATGCGCGAAGTCTATCGCCCGCTGTTCCTGAACCGCGCCCCGATCCTGTTCACCTCGCGCCGCAGCAGCGAGCTGATCAAGTACGCCGCCAACGCTTTCCTTGCCACCAAGATCATGTTCATCAACGAGATGGCCGACCTTTGCGAAAAGGTGGGCGGCGATGTGCAGGATGTGGCGCGCGGCATCGGTCTGGATGGCCGCATCGGATCGAAGTTCCTGCATGCAGGCCCGGGCTATGGCGGATCATGCTTTCCCAAGGACACGCTGGCGCTGCTCAAGACCGCTGAGGATTACGGCAGCCCGGTGCGGCTAGTCGAAGCGGTGGTCAAGGCCAACGACAGCCGCAAACGCGCAATGGGCCGCAAGGTGATCGAAGCGCTGGGCGGCGATGCGCGGGGCAAGCGCGTTGGCCTGCTGGGGCTGACGTTCAAGCCCAACACCGATGACATGCGCGATGCGCCCTCGATCGCCATCGTGCAGACCCTGCTGGATGCAGGGGCGCAAATCGTGGCCTATGATCCCGAAGGGATGGAGGCGGCCGCCGCGATCATGCCCGAAGTGCAGATGGTGAACAGCACCTACGCCGCGGTTGAAGGGGCCGACGCGGTGGCGCTCGTGACCGAATGGGACGCGTTCCGCGCGCTTGATTTCGCCCGCGTGAAAAGCCTGATGAAAGCCCCGGTGCTGGTCGATCTGCGCAATGTCTATGATCCGGCAGAAGCGCGGGCGGCAGGCTTTGCCTATAGCAGCGTTGGGCGGGTGTAACGCAGGGCCATTCGGGCGCGTTTCGCTGCAAGAAAAAGGGCCGCTCCATTGCTGGAGCGGCCCTTTCTTTGGCTTGATAACTGGCGATCAGCGAATGCGCACCGGGGTATAGATCGGCGGCTGGCCACGGCGCTGGATGCGCAGCAGCACGGCATCGCGGCCTTCGGTCTTGGCATTGCGCACGATCTTCTCGAGATCAGCAACCGCAGCAACGGTGATGTAGTTGGCCGAAAGCACGATATCGCCGCGCTGCAGGCCCTTGGTCGCAGCGTCTGACGAGGGGCTAACCGCCGAGATGACGACGCCCTTGGTATCTTCACTGACGCCAAGCTGGCGGGCGATCTGGGCGTTGAGCGGGATCGCGGCAATGCCAAGGCTGCTTTGCAGCGCGCCGGGGCCCTGCTGCTGATTGCTGCCAAAGCTGTCTTCGTCCTGCGCGGCATCGGGATCGAAGCTCTGCTGGGCCAGTTCCTCTTCGGTCGGGCGCTTGCCCACTACGGCCTGCACAGTCAGCCGCTGGCCATTGCGCAACAGTTCCACCGGAATGCGCTTGCCGGGGGCCGTATTGGCCACGATGAACGACAGCGTCTGATCGGGCGTTACATCCTTGCCATCAACCTTGACTACCACGTCGCCGGGCTGGATGCCGGCTTTGGCAGCAGCCTGATTGGGTTCAACCGCCTGGATGAATTCGCCGCGCTTCTTGGGCAGGCCAAGCGATGCGGCCAGATCCTCGGACAGGGCCTGAATGCGCACGCCCAGATAGCCGCGCTCAATAGCTTCACCTGCACGCAGCTTTTCCACGATCGGCGCGGCAATCTCTGCCGGGATCGCAAAGCCGATGCCGACCGAGCCGCCGGTGGGCGAGAAGATGGCATTGTTGATGCCGATCACGTTGCCCTGCATGTCGAACATTGGGCCGCCCGAATTGCCCCGGTTGATCGAAGCATCGGTCTGCAGATAACGGTCATAGGCAGAACCTGACCCGGTATTGCGATAGACCGCCGAGACGATGCCCTGCGTCACCGTGCCGCCAAGGCCGAAGGGGTTGCCGATGGCAATGACCCAGTCACCCACGCGGGCCTGACGCGAATCGCCGAACTTCACGAACGGAAACGCCTTGGGTGCGCTGATCTTCAGCACGGCCAGATCTGATGCGGCATCCTTGCCCACCAGCTTGGCCGGATATTCGGTGCCATCGGGCGTGGTGACGGTGATCGATTCGACCTCGCCCTGCCCATCGGCGGTGATCACGTGGTTGTTGGTCACCACATAGCCATCGGCCGAGATGATGAAGCCCGAACCCAGCGACTGCGCCTCGCGCGTCTGTGGTCCGCCGCCCTGCCCGCCGCCGAACAGATCGCCGAAGGGCGTTCCGGCAAACGGATTGTTGTTCTGCACCTTTACCCGCTGCCGGGTGGAGATGTTGACCACCGCAGGCTGCAACTGCTGCGTCAGATCGGCAAAGCTGGACGGCGCGCCCGCGCGCGGCACGACCGTGCGCATTTCCGATTGTTCGTTTTGCGCAACTTGTGCGCCAGCGGGAAGGCCTGTCACCAGGGTCAGTGCGCTGCCTGCAAGCAGCAGCGCCGAAGTCACACCATAAGCGTATCGCACGTGGCCTGGTCCTCTTTGTTCCGAAGTGCGCCGGGGCGGCGCGGCTTGAGTCAATCCATTTCGATTCAGACGTCCGGCGATGAACGGACTTTGAATGATACTGTTGCGGTTTGTTCAGAAAGCGGACCTGGGGCAGCTTGCCCCAAGCTCACTTGCCCTTGAATTGCTTCAGATATTCGTTGTCAGGCGAAAGCACGATCGATGTGCTTGATCCCTTTTGCGCAAACGTGACGTCATAGCTCTGCATTGCGCGGTAGAAATCATAGAATGCCGGATCCTTGTTGAAGGCATCGGCATAGGTCTTGGCCGCCGTCGCCTCAGCCGTCGCGCGGATGATCTGCGCCTGCTTCTGGCCTTGCGCCCGAATCGTGGCGGCTTCCTGCTGGCGCGCGGTGGCCATGCGGGTAAACGCGGATTCGAGCGGGGTGCCTTCGGGCAAGTCGGCGCGCTTGATGCGCACGTCGATGATCTGCGCGCCATATTCGCGCGCTTCGCGGTCAAGGCCCTGGCGGATCTGCTCCATCGCGCGGCCGCGGTCTGCGGTCAGCAGCGAATCAAACGTCCGCTTGCCCAGTTCCTGCCGCAGCGCCGAATTGAGGATCGGCTGAAGCTGCACTGCCAGACGGTCCGTCGTGCCCGCAGTCTGTACCATCCGCACCGGATCGATGATGCGGAAACGGGCGAAGGCATCCACCTCAAGGCGGCGCTGGTCGGCTGAGAGCACTTGCTGGCGTTCCATGTCCAGATCGAGGATGCGGCGATCCACTTCGACCACCTGTTCCATGAACGGGATGCGCCAGATCACGCCCGCGCCGGTCTGGCCGAAATCGGCATCGGGTTTGAAGCGGTTGACCACGCGATCAGGCTGGCCCAGCCGCACGATCACCGCCTGCGTGGTTTCATCGACCACTTTGAGGCAGCTGGCAGCGGCCAGCAGCGCGACAATAGCGGCAATGATGATGGCCTTCTGATCCTGCCACAGCGTTTGCAAGGTGCTCATCTTATTGGCCTCCTGCAGCAACGGGCGCCGGCGCGGGTTCAGCGCGCTTCAGGCCGGGCAGCGGCAGATAAGTTTGCACGCCCGGCGCTTCGAGCACGACCTTGTCGGTCTGGCTCAGCACGCGTTCCATGGTTTCATAGTACATGCGGCGGCGAGTCACTTCCGGGGAAAGCTTGTACTGTTCATAGACCTTGTCGAACGCGGTCGCCTCACCACCTGCGCGCGCGGTAAGCTGCTGTGCCCAGGCTTGCGCCCGGTTCACTTCGCTCTGCGCGTCCTGTTGGGCGGCCAGCACTTCCTTGAAGGCATCGACCACCTTGGTCGGCGGGTCGGTCTTCTTGATATCAACGCCTTGAATGACCACGCCCGAACGATAGGCATCGAGCACGTTCTGCATGCGATCGCGCACGCTCTGTTCAATCTGCTGACGGCCCGCGCCCATCGCATCGTTCAGCGATACTTCGGCGATGGACTGGCGCATGGCGGCTTCGGCCAGCTCGCGCACGGTCTGCTGCGGCTCGGCCAGCTGGAACATGTATTGCTTGAGGTCCTTGATATTCCAGCGGACCAGATAGGTGAGGTCAACGAGGTTCTGATCGCCGGTCAGCATCAGCTTTTCGCCATCGCCTTCCGGGATCGATTCGCTGCGCACCGAGGTGACATCTTCGACTGCCACCGACTGAATCGGCCATGGCAGCGTAAAGGCCGTGCCCGAATCCAGCGTGCGGCTATAGGCGCCGAACGTGGTGACCACGCCCTTTTCCTGCGGCGAAATCAGATGAACCATCGATGTGGAAAGCCACAGCGCGGTGACCACAGCAATGCCGACGGGAAGCCACGATTTGCCATCGGGGCGCTGCGGCAGGCGCGGCATGGTGGGGCCGCGTCCGCCGCCACCGCCGCCGCCGCCCTTGCGGTTGCGGAAAATGTCTTCGATATTGGGGCCACGGCGCTGGCCTGATCCGGGGTTTCCGCCTGGCTTGCCCGATTGCGGGGGCAGCCATGGGTTGCGCGGGCCATCGCCCGAAGGCGTTGATGATGGGGGGGAATCCGGGGCCTCACCCAGTTCTCTGTCGCCCGGAGACACAGAGTCGCCGCCGCCCGATCCCCAGGGGCTTTTCTTGCCAGTCATGAAGAGGCCCTTTTGCCGGCCAATACGCGCGAATAGTCCAACCAGATCTGTCATGCATTCGTTATAGGAACGCTGGCCGCGAAAAACAGTGTCCATTCCCGAAAATTCATCTGCTAGGGGCGAAAGGGAAGGCCCGGCTTCTGGGCCAAACAGGGAAATGGCGTGAGCATCGAACAACAGGCGCTGCAAGATGCGCTTCATCAGGTGGCTGGCGACCGGCTGCAGACGCTGAAACTGGCCGATGGCGTGGCCACGGTCATGCTCGATGTGGGCGGGCTGGAGCGGCTGGATCGGGACAAGCTGGAAATGGCCGTGCGCGATGCCGCGCGCAAGGCAGGCGTGGCCGATCTGCGGCTGGGCATGACCGCAGAACGCAAGGCGCGGCTGATCATCGCGGTGGGATCGGGCAAAGGGGGCGTCGGCAAATCCACGCTTTCGGCCAATCTGGCGGTGGCCATGGCGCGGCTGGGGCGCAAGGTGGGGCTGGTCGATGCCGATATCTATGGCCCATCGCAGCCGCGCCTGCTGATGACCGAAGGCCGCAAGCCCGAGGCTGAGGGCAACAAGATGCACCCGATCCCAAGCCCGTGGGGCGTGCCGATGCTGTCGATGGGGCATCTGGTGCAGCCGGGACAGGCGATTGCGTGGCGCGGGCCTATGGCGGGCAATGCGCTGGGCCAGTTGATCGATGCGCACTGGGGCGATACCGAAATTCTGGTCGTCGACCTGCCGCCGGGCACCGGGGACGTGCAATTGACGATGCTGGCCAAGCACAAGCCCGCAGGCGCAGTGATCGTCTCTACCCCGCAGGATCTGGCGCTGATGGATGCCACGCGCGCCATCGGCCTATTTGAACAGGGCGGGGTGCCACTGATCGGTATGGTCGAAAACATGGCCGGCTATATCTGCCCGCACTGTGGGGAGGAGAGCGATCCGTTCGGCGTGGGTGGGGCCGAAGCGGCGGCAAAGCTGATGAAGCTGCCCTTCCTTGGCCGCGTACCCTTGGACATGGCGATCCGGCGCGAAAGCGATGCGGGCAATCCACCGGCGGCTGGAGACACCCCGCAGGCCGACGCGTTCCTGTCCATCGCGCGCGGCGTGCTCGCGTGGATTGACGAGAAGCGCTGAAACCGATGCGCCTAAGGCCCTTAAGACTTACCAGGCGAGGCTTGCTGGTAGGAGCAGGGGTGGGAGGCGCGCTCCTGATCGCCTTCCCGCTGCTGCAGCGCCGCCACCCGGTGCCGCTGGTGGCAGGCAAGGACGAACATGTCGTCGATGCCTTCCTGAAGCTTGGCAAGGTAAAGGGCGGACCAGACGGCAAGGGCGATTGCATCCTGACCGTTGCCGTGCCGCTGTGCGAAATGGGGCAGGGCATCACTACGCTGGTCGCGCAGATCGTGGCGGATGAGGCAGGGGCGGACTGGCGCAAGGTGGCCGTGGAGGCCGCGCCGATCAGTCCTGCTTATGCCGATCCGGTGCTCTCGGCCAAATGGGCAAGCTTGTGGATGCCCGCCTTCGCCTCGCTGGGGGAGGATGCCGATGGCGCTTTGGCCCGGCTTCAGGCCGAACGCGGGCCGCTGATGATCACCGCCGATGGCACTGCGCTTGCCGCCTTCGAAGCGCCTCTGCGTGAGGCTGGCGCGGCGCTGCGTGCGATGATGGCGCAGGCAGCGGCAGACCGATGGGGCGTCGGCTGGGAGGAGTGCGATACGAAGGACAGCTTCGTGACGCACGGCAAGAAGCGCCTGTCCTTTGCCGAACTGCTCGATGCGGCGGTGGATTACGATCCGCCCGCCGTGCCCGTGTTGCGGGCAGAGCCTCCGCGGGAGGCGCCCGGCCAGTTTCCCGAAGGTGCCCCTGCGCGCCATCCCCGGCTCGATCTGCCGGCCAAGGTCGATGGCAGCTTTAGTTTTGCGGGCGATGTGCGCCTGCCCGACATGGTCTTTGCGGCCATCGCGCATGGGCCTCAAGGGGCCAGCGTGCTGTCGAGCTATGACAAGCAGGCCGCCGCATCGGTGCGTGGGCTGATGACAGTGGTCAAGGCCAAGCGCTGGCTGGCTGCGGTCGCCACTGGCTGGCACGCGGCAGACAAGGCCGTGCGCGCGATGGAACCGCGCTTCCGCGCCGATGGCCCGATTGCCGATAGCGAAAAGGTGCTGGTCGCGCTCGACAAGGCGCTGACCAAGGGTGAGCCGGTGCGCCTGCTGGCAGAAGGCGATCCCGATGTGCTGCTGGCCAAGCCCGCACTCTCGGCCCGCTATGATGTGGAGGCGGCGTTCCACGCGCCGCTCGAAACCGCCAGCGCCACGGCGCGGATGCGGCATGGCCAGCTGGAACTATGGATCGCCACCCAAGCCCCCGAACGCGCAAGGCGTGCAGCGGCGCGGGCGGCGGGCGTGTCACGCGGCGATGTGATCGTCTACCCGATGCATGCAGGCGGCAGCTTCGATGCGCGGCTCGATACCCGCATCGCCGCCGAGGTCGCCACGATCTGCAAGGTCGTGGGCAAGCCGGTGCAGCTTACTTATTCGCGCTGGCAGGAATCGCTGGCGAGCATCCCCCGCACGCCGCTTTCGGCGCAACTGGACGGCGCGCTCAGCCCCGACAAGACGCGCGTGCTGGGCTGGCGCGCACGTCTGGCGGTTCCGGCCACGGCCATCGAATCCGGCGCGCGGCTGCTCGATGGCTGGGGCGTGGGCCAGGCGCTGGACTTGCAGGACCAGACCGATCCAATGGCCTGCGAAGGGGCCATGCCGCTTTATCGCATCCCGGAAAAGGCAGTGGACCAAGTGCCGCTCGCCCTGCGGCAGCCGACTGCGCGGTTCCGGGGGCAGGCGCATGGCTACACCGCGTTCTTCACCGAAAGCTTCATTGATGAACTGGCCGATGCGGCGGGCAAGGAGCCGCTTTCGTTCCGCGTTGGCATGCTGGAGGGCGAGCCGCGCCTTGTCGCCTGCTTGCAAGGGGCGGGCCGTCTGGCGCAGTGGGGCGGGGGGATCGAAGCTTCGGGACAGGGCATCGCCTGCCACCAGATGGCGCTTGCCATCGGCAGTGGCGCGGTGCGCAAAGGCCTTATCGCCGTCGTCGCCACCGCGCGGGCCGAAGCGGGCGTGGTGCGGGTGGAGCGATTGAGCGCCTTTGCCGATATCGGGCGCATCGTGAACATGGCCCTTGCGCGCCAGCAGATCGAAGGCGGGCTGATGTTCGGTCTTGCCCATGCTGTGGGCGGGGCGAGCGGCTATGCCAAAGGACGGCCACTGGCAGGGCGTCTCTCGCAATTGGGGTTACCCCTGCTTGCCGATTGCCCCAAGGTTGATATTGCCTTTGCCGACAGCAAAGAGGACCCGTTCGATCCCGGCGAATTGGGCATGGTTGCTGTTGCGCCAGCTATCGCCAATGCCCTTTTTTCGGCTACGGGCGTGCGCTTCCGACGATTACCACTTATCTCCGAAGGCCTCTAAGCCTCAATTTCAAGGACTATGATGCAACGCCCTGCCGATCATCCCGTTGTGCTTACCGGCAAGATCGGCGTTCTCGTCGTCAACCTTGGCACGCCTGATTCCCCCGATGTGCCTGCGGTAAAGCGCTATTTGAAGGAGTTCCTGTCGGATCGCCGGGTGGTGGAAATCCCCCGTGTGATCTGGCAGCTGATCCTGCGCCTGTACATCCTCAACACCCGGCCCAAGGTATCCGCCCACGCTTATGCGCAAGTGTGGACCGAAGACGGCTCGCCCCTTGCCGCCATCACCAAGGCGCAGGCGCGCGCGCTGCAAGAGCGGCTGGGCGATGCGGTGATCGTGCGCCACGCGATGCGTTATCAATCGCCAGCCGTGGCGGCAGAGCTCGATGCGCTGCTGGCAGCGGGGTGCGAGCGCATCCTGATCGCGCCGCTCTATCCGCACTTTTCCGGCGCCACCACCGCCTCGGCGCTTGATGCCGTGGCCGATTGGGTCAAGGCGCGGCGCCGCTTGCCTGCGCTGCGCACCCTGCCGCCTTACTTCGATGATCCGGCGTTGATTGGCGCGCTCCATGCACAGATGTCGCGGGAACTGGCGGCGCTGTCGTTCACGCCAGAACTGCTGCTGCTCAGCTACCACGGCATGCCCGAACGCACGCTGCTGCTGGGTGATCCCTACCACTGCCACTGCCGCAAGACCTCACGCCTGCTGGCCGAACGCTTTGCCGTCAGCCATCCCGGCCTGCGGCTTGAAACCACGTTCCAATCCCGCTTTGGCCGCGCCAAATGGCTGGAGCCGGCCACCGATGCCGTCCTGCTTGAAGAAGCGGCCAAAGGCACGCGCCGCATTGCCATTGCCGCCCCGGCATTCTCGGCGGATTGCCTCGAAACGCTGGAAGAGCTGGCGATTCGCGGCAAGGAAGACTTTGAGGAAGCAGGCGGCACACACTTTGCGGCACTCACCTGTCTGAATGCGGGGCCAGAGGGCATGGACATGCTCGAAACGCTGATCCGCCGCGAACTCTCGGGCTGGATCTGAACTCCCCCCTTGGCCGCTGCAAACAGGCGTGTTAATTGACCGGTTAAAGCATTAGCCGGGAGAGACCATGGCCAGTTTAGCGCCCGAAATCGGCACCAATCTGCATACCGATCGCGCCAACCCGCATTGGGTGCGGCTGGGAGATGACAGCAAGCTCGATCACATTCCCGGCGAGGATGGTTGGCCGGTGCTGGGCACCACGATGATGCAACTCGCCGATCCGCTCGGCTTCCAAAGGCGCATGGTCGACACGTATGGCCCCGTCTTCCGCACGCGCAGCTTCGGGCGGCGCGGGGTGAACTTGGTCGGCGCTGATGCCAATGAACTGGTGCTGTTTGATCGTGACAAGCTGTTCTCGAACGAACAGGGCTGGGGCCCGGTGCTCAACCTGCTGTTTCCGCGCGGGTTGATGCTGATGGATTTCGAAGCGCACCGCGTGGACCGCCGCGCGCTGTCGATCGCCTTCAAGCCCGAACCGATGCGTGCCTATTGCTCGGTGCTCAACACCGGCATCGCCTCGGCCATGGGGCAATGGGGCGGCAAGATGCAGTTCTACGATGCGATCAAGGCACTGACGCTCGATACCGCCGCCTCCAGCTTTCTCGGCCTGCCGCTGGGGCCGGAGGCGGACCGGCTGAACAAGGCCTTCGTCGATATGGTTCAGGCCTCGGTTGGCGTGGTGCGCAAGCCGTTGCCGTTCACCAAGATGGGCCGGGGCGTTGCCGGGCGGCGGCTGATGGTCGATTACTTCGGCAAGCTGGTGCGCGAACGCCGCGCCAATCCGGGGCAGGACATGTTCAGCCAGTTTGCGCTTGCCACCCGCGATGACGGCGCGCTTCTGCCCGAAGACGTCGTGGTCGATCACATGATCTTTCTGATGATGGCCGCGCACGATACGATCACGTCCTCGGCCACGGTGCTGTTCTGGCAACTGGCGAAAAATCCTGACTGGCAGGACAAGCTGCGGGCCGAAGCGCGCGCTGTTACCGGCGGGGATGGATTGGCGCTGGCTTACGAAGACCTTGGCCGGATGGAATTGACCGAGATGGCCTTCAAGGAAGCGCTGCGGTTCATGCCGCCTGTGCCCAATATGCCGCGCCGCGCGCTGCGGGATTTCCGCTTTGGTGGGTATGACATTCCCGCCGGCACGCCCATCGGCATCAGCCCCGCCGCCGTCCATGCCGATCCGGCGCATTGGGACGCGCCCGAACGCTTCGATCCGCTGCGCTTCACGCCCGAAAAGGTGGCGGCGCGGCACAAATACGCATGGGCACCGTTTGGCGGCGGCGCGCACATGTGCCTCGGGCTGCACTTTGCCTATATGCAGGTCAAGCTGCTGACCAACCATATCCTGACACGTTTCGAGATCGTGATGCAGCCGGGGGCAGAGCCGCAATGGCAGGCCTGGCCGATCCCCAAGCCGCGCGATGGCTTGAAAGTGGAGTTGCGGCCACTTCGATAATGGGGCCCCTGCAAGATTGCCTGCAAGATTGAACATCTGGTGATGTGCCGAATCTGTTGACGATTTGGCCCACCACCGCTAAGGGCCGCGCTTTCCGGCGGGATATTCCGCCATCCCGCAAAGATTCACGCGGTCGCCTTGCGCGTCCGCCAAGGCACGAGAAACAGGAAAACCATGGCCAACACGCCGCAAGCCCGTAAGCGTATCCGTCGCAATGATCGCCGCGCCGAAATCAACGGCAACCGCCTGTCGCGCATCCGCACTTTCGTCAAGAAGGTCGAATCCGCGCTTGAAGGTGGTGACAAGTCGGCAGCGGCAGAAGCGCTGAAGGCGGCTCAGCCAGAACTGGCCCGTGGTGTTGCTCGTGGCGTGCTGCACAAGAACACGGTTGCGCGCAAGCTGTCGCGCCTGACCAAGCGCGTCGCCGCGCTCGGATAAAACCGTTTCAGTGTTATCTGCGGGTCCAAAATGGACCTGGTCGAATCGCTGAAGGCTCAAGGCCCTACGCGTTTCTACGGTGCAGAGACCACAAATACAAAACGTGGCCGGCGATTGCATCGCTGGCCCCTTTTGTTTGTGCCCCTACCATGTGACACGGCCGTGCAATGTTACAGTGTGCAGACGCAGCAAGTCACGGAAACTACGCGATTCGCATCGTATAAGCATCACGCATAAGTAAAAATGCTTAAAATACAATATGTTAATGCATTCGTGCGGGTTAGCGAGAGTCAAGGGCATTTATTTCAGTTTTTTTGCGCCCTCCCCGCTTGCGCGATGGGCCCCAAGGCCAATAGACAGTTCCGACCGGCGGCGGGAATCACTGCCAATCGGTGTCACTGGACATTTTTCGAACAGGGCCTGTCGCAGACTGTGCGGCAGCTAGTGGTTATTTATGCCTGTGCGCCGTGAACGGTGCGCAGGTCAGGAAGTTGGGGCAGCGAAGCGTGAAGGTGGACGATTTCGCAGGAGGGGGCGCAAGAGGCGCAGCGGTCAATCCTGACCGCACCAATGACAGGATGAGTGATCGCATACAGGATCGAACTGCGGCAGCCAGGAAGGGACGTGAGGGAACAATGATCGAGGACCAGGAGGCGCTGGATCTTGCCGCAGACTGGGCCGACATCAGCCAGGGTCTGAAGAAGGATCTCGGATCACAACTGCACGCCCAGTGGATCAAGCCGATTCAGCTTGGTGCCTTCTGCAAGGAAACCGGCACACTCGATCTGTTTCTGCCGACCGAATTTTCCGCCAACTGGGTAGCCGATCGCTTCGCTGATCGCCTCAGCCTTGCATGGAAGATCGCCCGGTCCGAAGTGCGTCAGGTGCGCATTACTGTGCACCCGCGCCGCCGCTCGATGCCCGAACTGCGCGTCGGTGGTGAAGCCATGGCTCCGGCCCGCGCACCTGCCTATCTGGGCACTGGCCCGGCCATGATCGATACGGCGCAGTCCGGCCTCGATCCTTCGCTGACCTTTGCCGAATTCGTCTCGGGCTCGGCCAATGTGCTGGCGCTCAATGCCGCCCAGCGCATGGCCGCAATCGAAACGCCGCAGTTTTCGCCGCTCTATCTCAAAGGCTCGACCGGGCAGGGCAAGACGCACCTGCTCCACGCCATCGGTCACGCCTTTGCTGCCAACAAGCCCGGCGCGCGCATCTTCTATTGCTCAGCCGAACGCTTCATGATCGAATTCGTGCAGGCCATGCGCTCGAACGAGATGATCGAGTTCAAGGCGCGCCTGCGCGGTTTCGACATGCTGCTCGTGGATGATATCCAGTTCATCATTGGCAAGGCTTCGACGCAGGAGGAATTCCTCCACACCATCGATGCGCTGATGAGCGCGGGCAAGCGACTGATCGTGGCCGCTGACCGCGCCCCGCAGGCACTGGACGGCGTCGAACAGCGCCTGCTTTCGCGTCTGTCGATGGGGCTGGTCGCTGATATTCAGCCCGCCGATATCGAACTGCGCCGCAAGATCCTCGAACATCGTCTTGCGCGCTTCAACAGCACGCAAGTGCCCGCTGATGTGATCGAATTTCTGGCCCGCACGATCAATCGCAACGTGCGCGAGCTGGTGGGGGGTCTCAACAAGCTGATCGCCTATGCCCAGCTCACCGGCCAGCCGGTGTCGCTGCAACTGGCTGAAGAGCAGTTGACCGACATCCTTTCGGCCAACCGCCGCCGCATCACCATCGATGAAATCCAGCGCACGGTCTGCCAGTTCTACCGCGTCGACCGCACCGAAATGGCCTCCAAGCGCCGCGCGCGCGCTGTGGTGCGCCCACGTCAGGTGGCGATGTATCTGGCCAAGGTCCTGACCCCGCGCTCCTACCCGGAAATCGGCCGCAAGTTCGGGGGCCGTGATCACTCGACCGTGATCCACGCGGTGCGCCTGATCGAAGAACTGCGCACGCGCGATGCCGATATGGACGGCGATGTGCGCACTTTGCTGCGGCAGTTGGAAGACTAAGGGCGTTTCGCGCAGAGGTCGCCGAGATAACTTGAAATCGCGCGGAGACGCGGAGACGCGGAGGGATTGCGTTGGTGGCGCAGCCTTTTTCCCACCTCTGGCTATGCCAGTGGCGCAGGGTCAGGGAAGTATGGGGGGCTTTCGGCCCAGAGTTCTTTCTCCGCGCCTCCGCGTCTCCGCGTGAACCAATCTTCCTCTGCGCCTCTGCGCGAACCCCTTCCTCTTTTCCGCCGCAGACCCTACCTGCAAACCATGACCCCAGACCGCCTAGACCGCTTCGCCCGCCACATCGTCCTGCCCGAAGTGGGCGCGATGGGGCAGGCCAGACTGGCGCAGAGCCATGTCGTGCTGGTCGGGATGGGCGGCATCGGCTCCCCCGCGCTGCAATACCTCGCAGGCGCAGGCGTGGGCCGCCTCACGCTGATCGATGATGATGTGGTCGAGGCGAGCAACCTGCAACGCCAGACGATCTATACGCAGGCTGACATCGGCAAGCCCAAGGCCGAGGCTGCGGCGGCCTGGCTGGCCGCGTTCGATCCTGCTTTGGCCGTCACGGCCCATGTCACCCGGATCACGCGTGACAACGCCGCAGAGCTGATCGCCGGGGCCGATGTGGTACTCGATGGCTCGGACAACTTCGCCACTCGCCTTGCCGTCTCGGACGCTTGCGTAAAGGCAGGCGTGCCGCTCACCAGCGCAGCCTTGGGCCGCTTTCAGGGGCAGGTCGCCAACTTCGCCGGGCACCGCCCTGACCACGCCTGCTACCGCTGCTTCGTCGGCGATGCCTTCGATGCCGAAGACTGCGATACTTGCGCCGATCAGGGCGTGCTGGGCGCGATGGTCGGCATGGTCGGCGCGTTCGGCGCGATGGCCGCGATGCGCGTGCTGCTGGAAGGCGTTTCCACGCTGGGCGATCCCCAATGGAGGCAATTGCACATCCTCGACGGCCTCAAGCCCTCGCTGCGCACGATGCGCATTGCCAAGGACCCCGAATGCAGCGGGTGCATCTCGGACGTCTGAGCTCCGATAGCACTCCCCAAAAAGCCGTTCGTGTCGAGCGAAGTCGAGACACGCTTGCCCGGCGCTGCAGTGTCTCGACTTCGCTCGACACGAACGGGTCTGGGGGAGTGGATCAGCGGCAATAGAAAAGGGCGCGAGGACCGAAGTCCCCGCGCCCTTTCTGTTTCGGCTGAACCCGCGTCTTACGAAGCGAGCTTGCGCAGCACGTAGTGCAGGATGCCGCCGTTCATGAAGTATTCGACCTCATTGGCGGTATCGATGCGGCACAGCGCGGTGAAGGTCAGCTTGGTCCCATCGGGGCGCGTGACTTCCACTTCCACGTCCTGACGCGGCTGGAGGCCTGCCACGCCCTTAATCGTGAACGTGTCGTCCCCGGTCAGGCCCAGCGAGGTGCGGTTCTGGCCTTCCTTGAACTGCAGCGGCAGCACGCCCATGCCGACAAGATTTGAGCGGTGAATACGCTCAAAGCTTTCGACGATTACTGCGCGCACGCCCAGCAGGTTGGTGCCCTTGGCCGCCCAGTCACGGCTGGAACCGGTGCCATATTCCTTGCCTGCGATCACCACCGTCGGCGTGCCCGCCGCCTTGTGCTGCATCGCCACGTCATAGACCGAGCCGACCTCGTCGCCATAGCGCGAGAAGCCGCCTTCGGTGCCGGGGACCATTTCGTTCTTGATGCGGATGTTGGCAAAAGTGCCGCGCATCATCACTTCATGGTGGCCACGGCGCGCGCCATAGGAGTTGAAGTCCGACTTGGCGACCTGATGCTCCATCAGCCACTTGCCTGCCGGGCTGTCAGCCTTGATCGAGCCTGCCGGACTGATGTGGTCGGTGGTGATCGAATCGCCCAGGATCAGGAGCGGCTTGGCTTCGATGATGTCGTTCACCGGCGCCGGCGTCATGCTCATGCCTTCGAAGTACGGCGGGTTGGCAACATAAGTCGATCCGGCGCGCCACGAGTAGGTTTCCGAGCCGGTCACGTTGATCGCCTGCCAGTGCGCATCGCCCTTGTAGACATCGGCATAGCGCGCCTGGAACATCGCGCGGTCCATGCAGCCAGCCATCGTGGTGGCAACTTCGCTGTTCGAAGGCCAGATATCCTTCAGGTAAACGTCAACGCCATCCTTGCTGACGCCGATCGGCGTGGTGGTAAAGTCTTCGATCACCGTGCCTTTGAGTGCATAGGCGACGACCAGCGGCGGCGATGCAAGGAAGTTCGCGCGCACGTCGGGTGAAACGCGGCCTTCGAAGTTGCGGTTGCCCGAGATCACGGCAGCGGCGACGAGGCCGTTGTCGTTGATCGCCTTGCTGATCGGCTCGGCCAGCGGGCCGGAGTTGCCGATGCAGGTGGTGCAGCCATAGCCGACAAGGTTGAAGCCCACCGCATCGAGATGCTCCTGCAGCCCGGCGCGCACGAGATAGTCGGTCACCACCTGCGATCCCGGAGCCAGCGAAGTCTTGACCCAGGGCTTGGGCTTGAGGCCCAGCTCATTGGCCTTCTTGGCCACGAGGCCTGCCGCCACCAGCACGCTGGGGTTCGATGTGTTGGTGCACGATGTGATGGCCGCAATCGTCACGTCGCCATCGCCGATGTCAAAGTCCATGCCCGCCACCGGAACGCGCTGCTGCGCCTTCTTGTAGGTGTTGGCCATGTCGGCGTTGAACACGTCGTCCACTTCGGGCAGCGAAACGCGGTCCTGCGGGCGCTTCGGCCCGGCCAGCGAAGGCACCACGGTGCCAAGGTCCAGTTCCAGCGTCGAGGAGAAGATCGGCTCAACCGCCGGATCGATCCAGAAGCCCTGCTCCTTGGCATAGGCTTCGACCAATGCGATCTGCGCTTCTTCGCGGCCCGTCAGGCGCAAGTAATCCAGCGTCTTGTCATCGATGCCGAAGAAGCCGCAAGTCGCGCCATATTCGGGCGCCATGTTGGCCAGTGTCGCACGGTCGGCAAGGCTCAGCGCGCCAAGGCCGGGGCCGAAGTATTCGACAAAGCGGCCCACCACGCCATGCTTGCGCAGCAGGTTGGTGCAGGTCAGCACGAGGTCGGTCGCGGTCACGCCTTCCTTCAGCTCGCCGGTAAAGCGGAAGCCGACCACTTCGGGGATCAGCATCGATACGGGCTGGCCCAGCATCGCGGCCTCAGCCTCGATCCCGCCAACGCCCCAGCCCAGCACGCCCAGGCCGTTGATCATCGTGGTGTGGCTATCGGTGCCAACGCAGGTGTCGGGATAGGCTACGGTCGCGCCATCCTGATCGACCGAGGTCCACACCGTCTGCGCGATGTTTTCCAGATTTACCTGATGGCAGATGCCGGTGCCCGGCGGCACGGCGTAGAAGTTGTTGAGGCTCTTCGAACCCCACTTGAGGAAGTCATAGCGCTCCATATTGCGCTGATACTCGATTTCCACATTCTGTTCGGCAGCCTTGGGGTGGCCGAATTCGTCCACCATCACCGAGTGGTCGATCACCAGGTTGACCGGCACCAGCGGGTTGATGCGTGAAGTATCGCCGCCCAGCGTGGCGATGGCATCGCGCATCGCGGCAAGGTCCACTACGCAAGGAACGCCGGTGAAATCCTGCAGCAGCACGCGCGCGGGGCGGTACTGGATTTCCTTGTTGGTATCGGTCGGGTTCTTCTGCCAATCGATCACCGCCTTCACATCATCGGTCGATACGGTGAAGCCGCCATCTTCAAAGCGCAGCAGGTTTTCCAGCAAGACCTTCATCGAGAAGGGCAGGCGCGAAATATCGCCATATTGGGCTGCCGCCTTGGCAAGCGAATAGTAGGCAAAGTCCTTGCCGCCCACGCTCATCGTGCTGCGGGTGCCGAGTGTATCCTGTCCAACCTGAGTCATGGCTGTGCGTCTTCCCTCTGTGTCGCGGCCGCAATGCGGTTGCGCCACGCGGGGAAAAGCCTGGGCCAGAAACCCGGTGGCTGCGCGGCGGTTTACGGCCTGAAAGCCTGTGCGCGATGCGCGTAAACCGGCCATGCGTCAAGGGCGGGAAGGCCCCATTTTGCGCAGGTGCAGCACAATTTTCTGGTTCCCATCGCTTATTGAATTTCAATAGCAATAGTGTGCCGTCCGCGTCAGTGGGCTGGCGCTGCCGCACCCGCGCGCGTGGCATAAAGGCATCCTGCCACAATAAGCACGACGCCGATCAACATCGGCAGCGTCACCGGCTCGGCAAAGGCAATCCAGCCGACGATCGCCGCCCATACGAACGCCGTGTACTCCAGCGGCACCAGCACTTGCGCCTCGGCTCGGCCATAGGCCCAGCTCAGCAACATGATCGACATGGCCGACATCGCCGCCGAGGCGATCAGCAGCCACCACACTTCGCCTGTAGGAAACGGTGCCAGCCACCACGCCCCCAGCCCCAGAAACCCGAATTGCACCAGCGCTTGAAAGAACGCCACCTCCTCGGGCCGCGCCAGCAAGGCCTGCTGGCGTTGCAACACCAGATTCCACGCATAGAGCACGGCGGAAATCAGCGTAGCGATCAGGCCTTTCACTGCTTCGGCATCGGCAGGGCCATCAAATTTCCCGCCTGCAATCACGCCCACGCCCGCCAGTGCTAGCACCGATCCGCCAATGGCAGCAGGCCGCACTTTCTCCCCCAGCAGCAGCGCCGCCAGATAGAGCGCGATCAACGGCGCGATAAACGACAGTGCGATACCTTCGGCCAAGGGCAGCCGCACCAGCCCATAGAAGAACAGCGTCGCCATGACTGAGGCGACCACTCCGCGCAGCACATGTACTTTCAACGCGGGCTTTCCCGGCCAGCCTTGGCCGCGCACCAGCCAGATCGGCGCCATGATCATGGTCCCCGCCAGCCCGCGCCAGCACATCGCGGCATAGGCCCCGACCGCAATCGACGCGGCCTTCATCACGCCGTCCATCACCGAAAACAGGGCCAGACCCGCCATGGCCGCCAGCACCGGCAGCAGCAGATTGGGAACCGGACCGGGCGGCTGGCTGTTCATGGGTAGAGGCCATAAGCAAACAGGTTGCTGTGCGAAACCGTATTCTCGCCGCTTTGCGGACTGTGATCACGATTAAGGCTGCAGAAAGGCACAATGCCTGATGAGCCGCTCACCATCGTGCCGGGCTTGATCGTTCAGGCGGCTTGGGGCAGGACCACCATGAACCACCGGCCCGAACCTCCGGCACGAACCACCGGTATGGGCCGTACGAAATTTTGCCGACCAGACCTTACAGGGAATCTGCAAACGTGAAGCGTGACATCGAAGGGGCCGGCCTTTCCGGCAAGTCGGGCATCGCTGTGATGATCGTCGCCTCCTTGCTGACCCCGGCCTCGGCCCTTGCGCAGCGTTCCGCGCCCGCCTCTGCCGCCCCGGTTGACCTGACCAAGCCAGTTGACCTGACCAAGCAGGTGCAGCCCAGCGTTCCTGCTGCTCCTGCCCCGCTTCCGCCCGGAGTTGTCGCGCCTGTCGCACCCGAACCTGTGCCGCTGCCGCACTGGACGCAGGCCGATGCGCAGGCGCTGCTGGTGGCGATCAAGGGCATTGGCAAAGAAGGCCTGTTTTCAAAGGACTATCAGCCCGAAGTGCTGTCTGCCGCCATCGTCAAGGGCGAAGGGCCCGCGCTGGACGAGACGGCCACCCGCCTGTTCACATGGCTGATCGAAGACTTGCGCGATGGCCGCACGCCGATGACGGCGCGCGTGCAATGGTTCGCGGTCGATCCCGATCAGGACATGAATCCCACCCAACTGATTATCGCATCGGCGCTGGAAAAGCATGATATCAAGGGCGCGCTTGATGCGCTGCTGCCCACCCACCCCGATTATGCCGCGCTCAAGGATGCCCTGCCCAAAGCCACCACGGCCAAGCAGTCCGCGCAGATCCGCGCCAACATGGACCGTTGGCGCTGGCTGGCACGTGATCTCGGCACGCAATATCTGCTCGCCAATGTGCCCGAACAGATGCTGCGGCTGACCGTGCGCAACAAGATCATCAAGAGCTACAAGGTCGTCGTCGGCAAGCCCGGCCGCACCGCCACGCCGCAACTCGCTGAAACCGTCGAAGGTGTGATCTTCAATCCTACGTGGACGGTCCCGCAGTCCATCGTCGTGGGCGAGGGCCTTGGCGCACGATTGGTGAACAACCCCAAGCAGGCCGAGCGCGAAGGCTACAAGGTCACCAAGACCGCCGATGGCACGATCTATGTCGTGCAGCAGCCCGGAGACAACAATTCGCTGGGCCGCATGAAGCTCGACATGCCCAATGAGCACGCGATCTTCCTGCACGATACGCCCAGCAAGGCCGCATTCAACCAGCCCGTCCGTGCGCTGAGCCACGGCTGCATCCGTGTGGAAGGCGCGGTCGAACTGGCGATGACGATGGGCATTCTGGGCGCGGCGATGACGCCCGAGGACGTGGCGCTGGCGCATACGTCAAAGGTCTATACCAAGATCCCGATGACCAAGACTTTCCCGGTCTACATCACCTACTTTACCGTCGCGCGCGATGTGAACGGCATGCTGCGCTCGTTCACCGATGTCTACAACCGCGATGCCCCGGTGATCGCCAGCCTCGCCAAACCGCGCGAATTGCACACCACGCAGCGCAAGAGCACCGAGGAAGTGATCAAGCTGGATAACCCGCTGTAAAGTGAGAACTAGGCTCAGCGTCTGTCAGCGCAAGGCCCGCTATGCGAGCCGTGAGGATGCCACCGAGGCCGCGACCACAAGCGGCCTCGTCCTCCACGCCTATCACTGCGACCGCTGCTTGCGCTGGCACCTGACCAGCCGCACCAAGGGGCGGCGGGTGGTCCGTACCTGATCCGCAAACAGTGCCTGCTCCCCCGCGAAGGCGGGGGCCTCAGGCCTTTTAAGCGAGCGTTCCGTAACAACACCGAGGCCCCCGCTTTCGCGGGGGAGCAGGACAACAGCGAGGAACGTGAACCTTCACCCCAACCCCAGCCGGTCTGCGAAGATCAACCGTCCGCCGGACAAGTGCCACAGCGCCTCGTTGAAATCCTTCTCGGCCATCGCAAAGCACCCGTCAGACCGGCCCAGCTTGCCCCACTTCTCCAGCATGTCTTCATTGGCATACCAGGCCGGATGCAGCACGATCGCACGGTCGAGCACGTTGGTGTTGTCGGGCGAAAGGCCGGTCAGGCGGATCGAGGTGCCATACTTGCCCTTGTACCATTCGTTGGTCAGATAGGCCCCGCGCGATGTGGCAAGGCTGCCCACCTCGTTGGAGAAGGCCTTGAGGAACCCGTCATGTTCCGGATCCGATCCGCGCCCGTGCGCCACCAGAAACGAACGCACGCTGCCACTTTCCAGATTGGCAAAGTGAAAGCGCGGCAGTGATGAAGGCATGGCAAAATCGGCAATCCCGACAATGTCGGTGCGCCACAGCGCGGCGCGGTGCTGTTCGACCTTTTCCTTGGCCAGTTCCAGAACGCGGCGGTGCTGCTCGTTGGGAAAATAGATGGCGGCCGCAGCCCGTGCAGGAGCAATGGCGGCAGCCGCGCCCGCCGCAATGCCTCCAGCCACGCCTGCCAGAACCTTTCGCCTGTTGATCCCGTTGGTCATATCCAGTCCCGTATCACGCTGCCCCCTTCTCGGGCGTGAACAGCCAGAATACTACACATTTGCGCCAATATTTCCAGCTTGCGCGCCAAGCTGCGCCAAAGCGGGGCCATCCACGCGCATCACCGTCCATTCGTCCATGAGCTTTGCGCCCAGCGATTTGTAAAACCCGATGGCCGGTTCGTTCCAGTCGAGCACCGACCACTCCAGCCGCGCACAATCACGCTCCACCGCCAGCGCTGCCAGATGCGAAAGCAGCGCCTTGCCAAGACCAGACCCGCGCGCTTCGGGCTGCACGAACAGGTCCTCCAGATAGATCCCCGGCTTGCCTTCGAAGGTCGAGAAATTGTGGAAGAACAAGGCAAACCCCTGCGGAGTGCCGTCCACCTCGCCGATCACCACTTCGGCATAAGGCCGCGGCCCAAACAGCTTTTCGCGCAGCACGGCTTCATCGAACCGCACTTCATGCGCCAGCTTCTCATACTCCGCCAGCGCGCGGATCAGGCGGGCGATCAGCGGCACATCATCGGCGGTGGCGGGGCGGATGGTCGGGGTCATCAGGTCAGCAACTTTCCAACATCGCGCCGCCCGTCAACAATGCGCAGAATGTCGACAATCCGGGCACTTTCGTCGAGGCGGTAGAGAATGAGATAAGGAGGGACAGGCCAAACGCGCAGATCGTCGGCAAGAATGGCGCGTCCCGCACCGGCTTTTGGATACTCGGCCAGCCGTCCGACACCTTCATCAATACGGTCGATCCAGCGGTCGGCCAGATCATCGCCATGTTCTGCAAGATAGAGCCAGATTGCAGCGAGATCATCAATCGCCTTGGGCTTGCGGATGATCGTCCAGACGTCGGGCTCGCTACCTGTCATGCCCATCCCGCATCGTGCGGAAATGCTGCTTCAGGGCTTCCCTGCCTTCCCATGGTTGCGAGGGACCGCTGGCATCAGCTTCTGCGACCAGTTGCCGTAGAGCTGCTGCCGCTTGTTCATCGTGCGTCCTGCGTGTCTTCCACTGCCGCAAAGCCTCGCGGACGACTTCGCTGGACGATGCGTAATCGCCGGATTTCACGGCGCCTTGCACCGAAGCAAGCAGTTCATCGGTTAGCGCGACGGAGATTTTCTCTACTTTGCCCATACTCTAATGGTAGCAAATATTGCCACCAGCAGCAACAAGCCCCTACTCCGCCGCCTCGGTCACGCTCCCTGCATCGCTGGTTGCCGCTTCGATCTCGGCGGCTTTCTTTTCCACCAGCGCCACGATGTGGTCGAGCATGTCTTCGGACTGAACGGTGTGGTCGGTCACGCCCGAAAGGTAGACCATGTGCTTGCCGTTGCCGCCGCCGGTCAACCCGATGTCCGTCTCGCGCGCTTCGCCTGGGCCGTTGACCACGCAGCCCAGGACCGAGAGCGAGAGCGGGGTCTTGATGTGGGAGAGGCGGGCCTCCAGCGCTTCCACGGTGCGGATCACGTCAAAGCCCTGCCGCGCGCAGCTTGGGCAGGAAACCACGCGGACGCCGCGGGTGCGCAGGCCCAGGCTTTTCAGGATTTCAAAGCCGACCCGCACTTCTTCTTCGGGCTCTGCCGAAAGCGAGACGCGAATCGTATCGCCCACGCCCGCCCAGAGCAGGCTGCCCAGCCCGATGGATGATTTGACCGTGCCGCCAATCAGCCCGCCTGCTTCGGTAATGCCCAGATGCAGCGGGCAATCGACCGCATCGGCCAGCCCCATGTAGGCGGCGACCGCAAGGAACACGTCGGAGGCTTTGACCGCCACCTTGTATTCGTGAAAATCGTGGTCCTGCAGCAGCTTGATGTGGTCGAGCGCGGATTCGATCAGCGCTTCGGGGCAGGGCTCGCCGTACTTTTCCAGCAGGTCCTTCTCAAGGCTGCCCGCGTTCACGCCAATGCGGATGGCGCAGCCATTGGCCTTGGCGGCGCGGACCACTTCGGCCACGCGGGCGTTGCTGCCGATGTTGCCCGGATTGATGCGCAGGCACGCCGCGCCCGCATCAGCGGCTTCCAACGCGCGCTGGTAGTGAAAGTGAATGTCGGCCACGATGGGAATGCGCGCGGCTTTCACGATCTTGCCCAGCGCGGCGGTGCTTTCCACATCGGGGCACGAAACGCGGATGATATCGGCGCCCGCATCCTCGCACCGGCGGATCTGGTTGATCGTGGCGACCGGATCGGAGGTGAGGGTGTTGGTCATGGTCTGGACCGTGATCGGCGCATCGCCGCCGACAGGGACCGTGCCCACCATGATCTGGCGGCTCTTGCGACGCGCGATATCGCGCCATGGACGGATGGATGACATGACCGCGCTTATAGGCGCAAACGGTGAATCCTGAAAGGCACCTAGATGCACCTAGCAGCACCTAAACGCACCTAAGTGCGATCAAACCGGTCCGGCGAACAGGAATTCTGGGTCAATATGGTCACCAACGGCGAAGGTGATGTCCGCCACCTTCTCCAAACCGTAGCGCCGATAGAATCGCTGGGCTTCCGGGTTGTCGGCATAGACCGAAAGCTGCATTTCATCCGCGCCCCATGCGCGCGCCTGCGCCAGCGCCCAATCCATCAACTGCGCGCCGTGCCCGCGTCCGATCAGGTCGGGGTCGGTGTAAAGCTGCTTCAGCTCCATCGGTGCGGTGGCAGGGGTGTGGGGCGGCAGGGTGCTGGTGCGCGCGATTTTGCAGAAGCTGGTGATCTTGCCGTCCTGCTCGATCACCGCGATTTGCATTTCGGGATCGGCAAGCTGGGCGGAAATGGTGGCAGGCGCATGCGTTTCGTCGAGAAAACGCGCAAGGTTTTCAGCGCTGTAGAGGTGGCCGAATTTGGCCACGAAGGCGCGGCGGCCCAGATCGGACAGGGCGGGAACATCGGCGGGCGTAGCAAGGCGGAGCATCATCGCACCGCCTTAAACTGCCAAGGCCCGCTATTCCAAGCCTGTCAGCCCGCCTTTTCGGCTTTCACCTTGGTATAAGGCACGAACTGGCCGAGGCCGACCGAGCCGCGCCAGAAACCGGCATTACGATCAATCATCCGCACGATATCGACATTGCACAGTTGTGAGCCGAACGGGGTGGTCAGCATGATGTCATTGTCATCAAGCGTGGCGGCCCCTGCTTCCGGGCGATTGACCCAGATCGTGTTGCCCGCCTCATAGACAATCGCCGTCTTGTCATAGATGCGGGTGCCGTGGACGCGGGGGAGGTAGATGCAGTTCACCGGCTCTCCGGCGACGCGGCCTTCCAGTGTCTTTTCAAGCTGTTGTTCGGGCGTGAGACGCGGCTTGGCGTCGGCGGCGGCTCCGATGAGGAGCAGCGATCCGGCGGCGAGTGCCGCAGCAAACTTGCTGGCGGTATTCTTCATGACTGGCACTTCCTTTCAGGTCGATCGTTGATCGATAGCCCGAGTCGGCTGAACCCGGGCTGACCAATCAACGCACGAAGCGCCTGAACCCTTTTCAGGCGGTTCCGCCCACCGTCAGCCCTTCGACCAGCAAGGTCGGCTGGCCGACGCCTGCGGGCACGCTCTGCCCACCCTTGCCGCACACGCCCACGCCTTCGTCGAGCGCGAGATCGTTGCCGATGCCGGTGACTTTGGTCAGGCAAGTGGGGCCATCGCCGATCAGCGTGGCGCCCTTGATCGGGGCACCCAGCTTGCCGTTCTCGATGCGATAGGCCTCGGTGCAGGAGAACACGAACTTGCCGCTGGTGATATCCACCTGACCGCCGCCGAAGGACTTGGCGAAGATGCCGTTCTTGACGCGCGACAGAAGCTCGGCGGGATCATCATTCCCGGCGCGCATGAAGGTGTTGGTCATGCGCGGCATGGGGGCATGGGCGAAATTCTCGCGCCGCCCGTTGCCGGTTGGGGCCACGCCCATCAGCCGCGCGTTCAGCCGGTCGTGGATATAGCCCTTGAGGATGCCGTCTTCGATCAGCACGTTTTCCTGCGTGGGCGTGCCTTCATCATCGATGGAGAGCGATCCGCGACGGCCCTGTCCGTTGACGCCCAAAAGCGTGCCATCATCGACCACGGTGACGCCGGGCGCGGCCACGCGTTCGCCAATGCGGCCAGAAAAGGCGCTGGTGCCCTTGCGGTTGAAATCGCCTTCCAGTCCGTGGCCGACCGCTTCATGCAGCAGCACACCGGGCCAGCCGGGGCCGAGCAGCACGGTCATCTCGCCCGCAGGAGCGGCCACCGATTCGAGGTTCACCAGCGCTTGGGCCAGTGCCTCGTCAATTGCGCGGTTCCATGTTTCGGGGGCGAACAGATCGTCATAGAGGCGGCGACCGCCGATGCCGAAGGAGCCGGTTTCGCGCCGTCCGTTGTGTTCGGCCACGATGGACACGTTGAGCCGCACCAGCGGGCGCACATCATGCGCGACAAAGCCATCGGCACGCACGATTTCCACCACCGACCATGACCCGGCCAGCGAGGCCGAGACTTGCGCCACGCGCGGATCGCGCGCGCGGGCGGCGGCATCGATCGATTCGAGCAGTTTGACCTTGGCCTCGAACGGCACGGCATCCAGAGGCGAGGCTTCGGTATAGAGGTGGCGATTGCTGCTGCGCGGGGCAGGGGCGGGCTGGCCCTGTGCGGGATCGAGCAGCTTGAGCGTTTCGCCTGCGCGGGCGATGGCGGCGGCGGAAATCTCGTTCGCGTGGGCAAATCCGGTCATCTCGCCCGAAACGCCGCGCAGGCCGAAGCCCGCATCGCGCGAATAGTCTGCCGTTTTCAGTCGACCGTCATCAAAGCCGAAGCTCTCGCTGGCGATGAATTGCAGGTAAAGCTCGCCATCGTCGCACGATTTCAGCGCATTGGCGGTAAGCGCCTGCGCCTCAGCCGGGGTGAGCAGGCCAGAGCGGTAGAGCAGCGAGCGGGTGTCGATATCGGTCATGTTACCGATATAGGGTGGGTTGGGGCCGGGGGGAAGGCTGCTTGTCGGGCATCCTTCGACAGGCTCAGGATGATCCTTCGACAGGCTCAGGATGAGCGGGGGTTATTGGAAACCGCAATTTACCCCAGCCGCTCAAGCTGAGCAGGGTTTTTGAGGCTGCATCAGCTTACTCAAACCGCTCAAGATTACTCAAACCGCTCATGCTGAGCTTGTCGAAGCATCCGGGTTCAGGCAGCCTGTGCGTTGTCTGCCGGGCCGCCCTTCAGCACGAAGCGCTTGTCGCAATAGCCGCATTCGACAAAGCCGCGCTCGTCAATTTCCAGCCAGACGCGCGGGTGGCCGAGCGCTGCGCCGCCGCGGATATCGGAGGCGCCATCGCATTTGACGCGGTGGTGATCGGTATAGACGGTTTCGGGTGCCTGCATCATGGGCACGCGGCTAGCAAATCTGCGCCGTGCAGACAATTGCGTTTTGGCGCGTGGTGGTGCAGGCAGCGCTTCATGTCTTCAGTTGAAAATCCTGCCCCCGCCATCCGTATCCGCGATCTGGTAAAGCGCTATGCGCCCACCGCAAAGTCTGCGGGCAAGCTGGCGCTGGATGGGGTGAGTTTTGATGTGCCGCAGGGACAGATATTCGGGCTGCTGGGGCCGAATGGTGCGGGCAAATCCACGTTGATCAATACGCTGGCGGGCCTGGTGATGAAGACATCGGGCACGGTGGAAATCTGGGGCCACGATATCGATCGCGATGTGCGCAACGCCAAGGCCTCTATCGGGATTGTGCCGCAGGAAATCGTGTTCGATCCGTTCTTTACCCCTGCCGAAGTGCTGGAAAATCAGGCCGGGCTCTATGGCGTGCCCAAATCGCTGCGGCGGACGGTGGATCTGCTGCGCGCGGTGCATCTGTCCGACAAAGCCGATGCTTATGCACGGTCGCTGTCTGGCGGGATGAAGCGCCGCCTGCTGATTGCCAAGGCCATGGTTCACGCCCCGCCGGTGCTGGTGCTGGACGAGCCGACCGCCGGGGTGGACGTGGAATTGCGGCGGCAGTTGTGGGAACTGGTGGGTGCGATGAACCGCGACGGGGTGACGGTGGTGCTGACCACGCATTACCTTGAGGAAGCCGAAGAGCTGTGTGACCGGATCGCCATCATCAACCACGGCAAGCTGATCGCCAACAAGCCCACGCGCGAACTGGTGGACATGGCCCGCGAGAAGATCGTGGTCCTGACGCTTGACCGTGATGTCGATGTTGCGCCGCAGCATCCTGCGTTCCTGAAAAGTGTGACTTTGGGGGAGCGGCAGATCGAGATCGGGTATGACAAGGACGCGATGAACGCCGGCGAAGTGATGAGCCTGGTGCAAGGCCAGGGCTATGCCATCGTCGACGTATCCACCCGCGAGGCCGATCTTGAGGACGTGTTTGTCACACTGACCAGCCAGCCGCGTGAAGCGGCATAACCTTAATACGTCGCGCGAAGCGGCATAATCGTTAAACGCCGCGCGCGATGAGCGCTGACCGGTTGGCGCGGGTCATTCGGCGTTGAAAATAGGCGTTTCGTCCCCAACGCGTCGCCGCCAGCCACCGCCGTCCTGCCGACGGATCGATGCCTGACAGTGGCGGCATGTGCCAACAAAGGCTTGGCCATTCCATTCCACGGTTTCCCGGTTTGGCCTGTGCCGGTTGAACAAACAGAAAAATCGTGAACCTGCCATTACCTACTCCGCCCACCCTAGAGTTTGTAAGTGATAATACTTATCATGTTGCGACTGCGAAGAACAGGCTGGCAAGGGTCAAATTTGATTAAAAATTCCGATAATTTTCATAGTCTAAGCGTTATCTTGCACTTGCAAATGTACGGTCTGCCACTTTCCTTCGATCCGGCCAAAGCGTAGTGCGGTCGGCCAGTGTCGGTTGGCGACACGCGAAGGGAGTGTTGCATGAACAGCCAGAGCGTTGCGGATTGCAGCAATGCGGCTAGTGAAGGATCGGTCGCCGGGCATGATGTCCTGATTATCGGTTCGGGCGCGGCGGGTCTGACCGCTGCCCTTGTTCTGGCCGAAAAGTGCCGCGTGCTCGTGCTGGCCAAGGGCGCGCTGGATGGCGGATCGACCAACTGGGCACAGGGCGGCATTGCCGCCGTGCTGGATGAAGGCGACACTTTCGACGATCATATTCGCGATACGATGGTGGCAGGGGCCGGACTGAATCGGCGCGAGACGGTGGAGTTCGTGGTCGAAAATGCGCCACAGGCCATCGCGCGGCTTGAAGAACTCGGTGTGCCGTTCAATGCTGAAGCAGGCGCGCTGCACCTGACGCGCGAGGGCGGCCATTCACACCGCCGGATCGTGCATGTGGATGATGCCACGGGCGCGGCGGTGCAGCAGGCGCTGCTGAAAGCTGCGCGCGAACACCCCAATGTTACGCTGCTGCCGGGGCGCACCTGCATTGATCTGATCACCGGGCGGCACGAGGCGGCGCGCTATTCGGGGTCAGGCCGCGTATGGGGCGTCTATGCGCTGAACGAGGCGAGCGGCAAAGTGGAAGCGCACACGGCGCGGGCGACGATACTGGCCACTGGTGGCGCAGGCCGCGTCTACCGTTTCAGCACCGCGCCCAGCGGGGCCACCGGCGATGGCATTGCCATGGCCTGGCGCGCGGGCGCGCGCGTTTCCAACATGGAAATGATGCAGTTCCACCCGACCTGCCTGTACAATCTAGACGTCAAGAACTTCCTGATCACCGAGGCGGTGCGGGGTGAGGGCGGGCGGCTGATCAATCCGCGCACCGGCAAGCGCTTCATGGCGTTTTATGATGCAGAGCGGATGGAACTGGCCCCACGCGATGTGGTGGCCCGCGCGATCGACGCCGAGATCAAGCGCTTTGGCCTTGATTACGTGCATCTGGATATCAGCCATATGCCCGCCGATTTTGTGCGCGGGCATTTCCCGAACATTCACGACAAGCTGATCGGGCTGGGCATCGACATGACCATCGACCCGATCCCGGTGGTGCCCGCACAGCACTATACTTGCGGGGGCGTGCTGATCGATCTGGACGGGCGGACCGATCTGCCGGGGCTTTATGCCGCGGGCGAATGCACCGAAAGCGGGCTGCATGGGGCCAATCGTCTGGCGTCGAATTCGCTGCTTGAATGCTTTGTGTTTGGCGATGCGGCGGCGCGCGACATTCTGCGGCGCTGGGACAGCTTCGATGCACCGCCACAGGTGCAGGCGTGGGATGAAAGCCGGGTCACCGATTCGGACGAGGAAGTGGTGATCAAGCAGAACTGGACCGAAATCCGCCGGTTCATGTGGAACTATGTCGGCATCGTGCGCACTGACAAGCGGCTGGAGCGCGCAGCGCACCGCATTGCCCTGCTGACCGAGGAAGTGAACGACTATTACGGCCATTTCCGTGTGACCACGGACCTGATCGAACTGCGTAACTTGTTGCAAAGCGCCGACCTGATCGTGCGGTCAGCCCGGGCGCGGCATGAAAGCCGGGGGCTGCACTATACGTTGGACTATCCGCAGACGGATGCGGAAGCGCGCGACACGGTTTTGGTGCCGTAACCGTTACGCGGCTTCGGCTTCCACGAATTCAGGATAGAACATCGGCGCGCGGGTGGACCAGCCATGGGCGGTGGCGGCGGCTTCGCTGATCGATTGGAGCAGGTTGCGGCGGCGGTCCGGGCGGATCACCGGCAGCGCTGCGGCTCCGCAGAACGCGCCGGGCAGCCACGGCCGCGCCTCTGCGCCCAACAGGCGTTCATAGAGGAAGCGGTAGGCCGAAAATCCGGTCAGGCGATCTTGCGCCAGATCATAGGCGGTCAGGCGGATCAGCGGGCCGATGAACGGTTCCAGGCTGTCCAGCCCTTCGACATGGCGCAGCAACTGGCGCAGCATCGGGATTTCGGCATAGAGCGCGGCCTGATCGCGGATCGAGCGTTCTTCATCGCCACTGCGCGCCCAGCGTTGCAAGGCATTGCCCCGGCCCAGCGCGATATCCAGGCTGCGGCGGATATAGCGCTGTTCGCCCGGCGCAAAGCTGGCAAATTCGCGCATTTCGGAAATGGTCATGCCGCTTGCATCAAACCGCGCCATCGTCTTGCCCTCCTGCTGCCAGAGCCTTGAGGGGGCGGCAGCGGACCATTCATCGCACAACGTGGTTAACGGCGGGTAACCGGGCGGCCCGTGCTAACCAAAGGCGCTGTAGGCACCATAGGCGCTGGTCAGCGACAGGACGGCACCGACCATGATCAGCATGGTCTTGGCCGGAATGTGCTTTGCCGCCCATGCGCCAAACGGAGCAGCCGCGACGCCACCGATCAGGAAGCCGAGCGTTGGCCCGGCCAGATCCGCCACGCCGATCTGCCAGATGAACGTGGCCGAGACGGTGAGCGTCAGGAAGAACTCGACCGTGTTGACCGTGCCAACGACCTTGCGCGGGTCTGCGCCCTGAATGAGCAAGTTGGAGGTAACCACCGGCCCCCAGCCGCCACCGCCCGCAGCATCCAGAAACCCCCCGGCAAGGCCAAGCGGGGCCACCCACCGGGCATCGCGCAACTTTGGCGGGTAGAGGATGCCGCGCACCAGCAGATAGAGGCCAATCCCGGCAAGATAGGTCAGCACCCAGGGCTTGACCACCGAGGCATCGAGCGAGGACAGGACATAGGCCCCCACGATGCCACCGGCCATACCGGGCAGGAGCAGGCGGAAGAACAGCTTCCTGTCGACATTCCCGTGGATCAGGTGGCTGATGCCTGAAGTGGCCGTGGTAAAGCATTCGACGATATGCACGCGCTGCGAGGCCAGCGCTGGCGGAACGCCGAGCACGCCGACCATCAGCGTGTTCGAAATCACCCCGAAGGCCATGCCCAGAGCGCCATCAATCATCTGCGCGGCAAAGCCGACCGCGATAAAGGGCAGCAGCGCCGAGAGATCGATACCGGCCAGAAAATCCATCGCAAGCCCCCACCTGTTCGAGCGCGAGGCATAGAGAGATTAAACTCTACCCGAAAGGAAGATTTTAAACTCTACCGCAAAGAGAGAGTTTTATGCGGCAAGCCGAAAATGGGGGCGCTGCGGCGGGCCTCAGATATCGATATCCGCCCAGATTGCGGCATGATCCGAACCTGCCTCAACCGGGCGAGTGACCTCTGCATAAGCCTCCCAGCGCCGGGGGCGCGATCCGGGCCACATGCCCTTGCGGAAAACGCCGCCAGCTTGGACGCGGTTGAAGAGCGCCGGGGACAGCAGCATGTAATCGATCTTGTTGCCCGCGTTGCACAGATCATAGGTGCCGGGATAGCCGCCATCATCGAACGCCGGGTGGACGAAGATGTCCTGCAGATCGGTGCCCTGCAGCAGCGGTGAGAGCGGATCGCTGTCGGGCGTGTCGTTCAGGTCGCCGATGATGGCGATATTCTGCACACCGTTGGCGATATGGTTGCGGTAGATTTCGGCAATGCGCTCAGCCTGCGCCTTGCGCTTGGCATCGGAAGCAGCTTTGCCGCCATAGCCTTTGCTTTTCAGATGGTTGACCAGCACCAGCAACGAGGCGCCACTGGGTGTCGTAATCTCGAACTGGGCGCAATCGCGCGAGAATACCGGCTGTCCATTGGGCAGACGATCATCGACATGGCTCCGCAGCGCGCCGATGGGGAACCCCTCGCGGCTCATCAGGCCGACATCGATTCCACGCTCATCATTGCCATCGATCAGCATCACGTGGCGGAACGGATTGCCGCCAACCGCGGGCAGAACTTCGGCGTTGAAGGCGGCCAGAACCGGGCGGCTTTCGGCTTCGATCACGCCCAGCACATCGGCCCCAAGATCGCTCATCACGCGGGCCGTGTTGCGCATGGCATGTTCGTTCACCGGTTCATCGCGCAGTTCCAGCGAACCCACCCAATCGGCGCGCCCCTTGGCATCGACCACGATCCCGCCCGTTTTGGGCCGCCGCAACAGGCCGCCTCGGTTGCGCCGGAGCAGCACAAACGGGCCAGTATCGGACTTCTCCAGACCAAGCGCGATCATCAGATCCGCCATGGCTGTCCGATCCGCGTCACTATAAAGGCTTTGGCCCAGCAGCGCGTTGAGAGCGGCAAACTTTTCGAGGACCGGACGACCATCCGCCCAACTATCGAGATTCATCGCCTTGGCGCGATCGAACAGGTTTTCGACATTGTAGACGGCGAGCTTCATCACACTCTCCTACTATCCGGCCCAACTATCTGGCCCCGATATTGAGAAGACTGTAGCCCTATTACATTGCGACTTGAAGACCCCGACTATCGCTTACGATATCGGAAGTACCAGACTTCATGGCCGTAAACCGTGCGCGCCTTGTGTTCATAGCGCGTTTCGGGCCAGCCACCGGGGCGGACCTGAAAATCCCGGGCCTCGCGCGCCAGCCATTCGAACTGGTGCTTGTGGCGGCGCATGACCATCAAGGCATGGCGCAGATAGATGTCGTGATCGGTGCCAAAGCGGAACTCTCCGCCGGGGCGCAGTTTGGCGGCGATCAGATCGAGCGGGCCATCGTTCATCATGCGCCGCTTGGCATGGCGCGCCTTGGGCCAGGGATCGGGGTGGAGCAGATAGACGAACGACAATGCGCCATCAGGAATGCGACGCAGCACTTCCAGCGCATCGCCATGGTGGATGCGCACGTTGGGAATGGGCGGGTGCTGACCATTGTCTCCTGAGACATGCGTCAGCGCCTGCGCCACGCCATTGAGAAACGGTTCGGCCCCGATAAAGCCGTGATCGGGCAGCATATCGGCGCGGAACGCCATATGCTCACCCCCGCCAAAGCCGATTTCGAAGTGCAGCGGACGGTCTTCGCCAAACAGCGCCTGCGCGGTGATCGGCCCTTCGGCCGGCATCGCAATCTGCGGCAACAGATCATCGACCAGCGCCTGCTGCCCCTGCCGCAACGGCTTGCCCTTGGCGCGGCCATAAAGGCGGTTGATCGTGGTGGGATCGCCGGATTTGTATGCAGTCATGGCCTGTTCCTGAAGAATGGGGGGCCGATGGCAGGGTGAGCGATCAGCGTCAACGAAAACGGCCCGCCGGGGAGGGCGGGCCGTTTCTCCAGGGATCAGTCGGTGCGGGGCTGAAACCGCACGTCTTGCTTCAGGCTGCTTCGGTAGCGCTCAAGTCGTCAGGATCGCGCAGCACATAGCCGCGGCCCCAGACGGTTTCGATGTAGTTGTCACCACCGCAGGCATGCGCGAGTTTCTTGCGCAGCTTGCAGATGAACACGTCGATGATCTTGAGTTCGGGTTCGTCCATGCCGCCATAAAGGTGGTTCAGGAACATTTCCTTGGTCAGCGTCGTGCCCTTGCGCAAGCTGAGCAGTTCCAGCATCGCGTATTCCTTGCCGGTCAGGTGCACGCGGGCGCTATCGACTTCGACCGTCTTGGCATCGAGATTGACCGAAAGCTTGCCGGTGCGGATGACCGATTGCGAATGGCCCTTTGACCGGCGCACCACGGCGTGGATGCGGGCGATCAGCTCTTCGCGGTGGAACGGCTTGGTCACGTAATCGTCGGCACCGAAGCCGAACGAGCGGACTTTGCTGTCCATTTCCGAAATGCCGGACAGGATCAGCACCGGGGTTTGCACTTTGGCGACGCGCAGCTTCTTCAGCACATCGTAGCCGTGCATGTCCGGCAGGTTCAGGTCGAGCAGGATGATGTCGTAATCATAGAGCTTGCCCAGATCGAGGCCTTCTTCGCCAAGATCGGTGGAGTAGACGTTGAAGCCTTCGGTGGTGAGCATAAGCTCGATCGCCTTGGCCGTAGTCGGTTCGTCTTCAATCAGCAGTACGCGCATTGAACTGCCCCTCTTTTGCCAGTCCCCATCGGCAATTAACCCACCGTAAATTCCGGGTTGCCCGCCATTAACCATATGAGAAATGAACATGAAAGGTTAATTTGTTGTAAAGCCGATGCGTGGTCCCCACCGGATTATCCGCAAAATCCCGCGGTAATGCAGCGCCATGGCCGCAAAGTGATTCATTTTGCGGCAAAAATCCTTGTGAATCCGGCTGTTCCAGAATGAATCACCGGTGCTTTGCGATTAACACCACAACGGACCCATATTAACGAATCACCTTGTCATTCGCAGATTCCGAACGAGCGCGCGCCCGAATCAGGCTCCCTCCACCCCGAGGCTCGATGCCGCTTCGCGCAGCTTGCGGGCCGCAGCGCCATCGTTGCGCAGCGCGGCAAGGCCTTTCTGAAGCGCGGTGGCGGCCTGCTTGGGCTCACCCAATTGCATGCGGCTGCGCAGCAGCATGATCCAGCCATCGACATTGCCGGGGTTGGTTTCCAGTTTCGCTTCCAGCCCGTCGACCATGCCCCGGATCATCGCGGCTTGCGCGCCTTTGGGCAGGGCGGCGGCGGCTTTGATCTGTTCGTTGGACGGGCCTGGGATGCCCGCTGCGGCCTTCATCGGACCATCGGTGACGGCCCCGCCCGAAGGTGCAGCAAACTGCGCTTCGGCCAGGCGCTTTTCGACCTCGATCTTGCGCTTTTCGCCCACCGCGCGGATTACCGAGCGGATATCCTCGGCATAGGGCGCATCGGACGGGGTATCTTTCAGCAGATCGAACCACGCGTTGATCGCCTGACGGTGGCGTCCCGCAAGGTCCAAGGCCACGGCGCGGAAATAGCGCGCGCGCGCATCTTTCGGGTCAAGCTTGATCGCCTTGTCAAAGGCGGCGCGTGCATCGCGCGGCATCCGCCCCTCTTCCTTGCTGGCCAGCACCAGCGCTTCACCCAGAAACGACCAAGTCTGCGCGTTTTCGGGATCTAGTGTGGTGGCCTTTTTCAAGGCCGTGGCCGCCTCGGCGTAGCGCTCGGTCTGGAAATAGGACCAGCCCAGCATGCGCCAGCCTTCGGCATCGTCAGGCTTTTCGGCCAGCCGTGCTTCCAGCTTGGTGATTACATCGTCGACCGAGGGCTGCTGGCTCGGCTCTGTCGGCGGTGGCACAGCAGGTGGCGGCGGATTTTCCGGGCCGCGCATCATGGCCATGCCGCCTGCCCCCAGCGCAATCACGGCGGCTGCGATCAGTGCAATCCGCCCAAAGCGCGATGCCCCTGCTGCGCCGCCTTCTGCTGTCGGGCGGGTTTCGGGGCTGGGCTTTGGCTCGGTCATTCTGAACTCCTGCCGGATGGCGGCGGCACCTTCCCGGGCGGGACGGTGGCTTCCGGACACACCCCCGCATATCGCGCCAGACCGGCACGGCGCAACCCGTTGTGGTGACAAGAAAGCGGGCAACAAAGTGCCGGGCGGCGCGCCGGGTTTGCAATTTGTTTCTGGCAATGCGCGGTGCTTCGGTTAAGGTCCTTGGCTAGGGGTCGCAGATCGGTACGAAAAGCAGGCAGGCGCAGGGACATGTGCCGCCGGTTGGCGATGCGGGGGACGCACACCGGTGAGCGAAGTTTTCAAAGTGGTGATCATCGGTTCCGGCCCGGCGGGGATCAGCGCCGCGAGCCGCGCCGCGCAACTGGGCCTGTCCCACGTGCTGCTGGAAAAGGCAGACCACCTTTCCGATACGATCTTCAAATACCAGAAGGGCAAGCATGTGATGGCCACGCCATCGCAACTGGTGCTGCGGTCCGATCAAGAGTTCGACGCCGGAAAGCGCGAGGATATCCTCGACAAATGGAACGCGCGCACGGCGACCCTCGGCGTAAACGTGAAATACAATGCCGAGGTGAAGGCGATCAAGGGCACCGGTGAGGCCATTGCCGGATCGGTCCAGAAAATTGTGACCCGCGCGCGCGATGGATCGACCACCATCAACGAACTGCAGCGCCATGCCCCGCCCTATGCGATCACGCTGACCAATGGCGAAACGGTGCTGGCGCAAAACGTGGTGCTGGCCATCGGCACGCAGGGCAATCCCAACCTGATGCGCTGCCCCGGCGGCGATCTGCCGCATGTGACCTATCAGCTGGACGATCCCTATGCAGTGATCGATCAGCATATCATCGTGGTCGGCACAGGCGATGCGGGGATAGAGAATGCGCGCGGACTGGTGGAGGACCCGGCACAGGGCAACACCGTGACCATCCTCAACCGCAACCCGCGCTCCACCAATGTGCGCGAAAGCTTTTCCACCGCCAAGGAGCCCAATGCCAAGGCGCTGATCGAAGATGATGCGGCCGGACGGCTGACGATCCGCTACGAAGCTGAGACCAGCGCGGTGGAGCCGGGCTGGGTCACGCTCTCTACCCGCGATGGCGAGGAGCGTATCCGCTGTGACCGGATCATCGCGCGCATTGGCTCTGCCCCGCCGCGCGCCTTTGTTGAAGGCTGCGGGATCGAATTTGCCAGCGCTGACCGGCTGGCCTTCCCGACATTGTCGCCGCAGTTTGAATCGACCGCGCCGGGCATTTTCGTGATCGGCGCGCTGGCGGGCTATCCGCTGATCAAGCACTGCATGAATCAGGGCTATGATGTTGTCGAATTCATCAATGGCAACAAGGACCTGAAACCGGCGGACGAACCGCTGCTGGAGGCCAAGTTTGCAGGGCTTCCGGGGCAGCGCTCGGTCAACGACTGGCTGGAATTCCTGCGCGCCAATGTGGCCATCCTTGAAGGGATGACCACGCTGCAGTTGCGCGAATTCATGCTGGATTCGCAAGCGCGCGCCTATGCCGCAGGCGACGTGATCTTCGAGAAGAACGATCCGGGCTCCTCGCTTTTTGCCATCGCATCGGGCGGGGTCAACGTGCGGCTTGATCCCAAGGACGCCGCCAAAGTGGTGGCGATCCCGGCGGGGTCGATCTTTGGCGAAGTGGGGCTGATTTCCGGGCGCAAGCGCGGGGCGACGGTGGTGGCGGCGCATGATACGGTCTGTATCGAGATCAGCCGCAACGCTGCATTGAAGCTGCAAAGCCAGGTGCCGAGCGCCCGCCGCGCGATTGAGCGGATCTCGACCGAGCGCCAGATCCTGCAGATGTTCGGATCGGGCCTGACGCCTGCCGATATCGCCGAAGTGGTCGATGGATCAAAGATCATGCAGGTCCGTGCGGGCGAGGCGATCATCAAGGAAGGCGATGATGACCGCGATATCTATGTGATCCGCGTCGGCTCGATGATCGTGGAAAAGGAAGTGGGCGGAAAGCCCGTGTTCCTGTCCTACCTGCCCGCCGGGTCCTATGTGGGGGAAATGGCGGTGATCGACGGCGGCCTGCGCACCGCCACGGTGCGCGCTGCGATCAAGAGCGAAGTGATCCGCATTGATGGCAAGGCGTTCCGGCGCGTGCTCGCGGCCAAGCCCGCGCTGCTCGATAGCGCGCGCAAGCAGATGGAGGTGCGCCGCGCGACCAACGCCTTCATCGAGACGAAGAAAGACACGTTCTCGGGCGTCGTCGATCTCTATTCGGAACAGGCCAAGTTCCTCGTCTCCCAAGGGTTGGGCGAGGCGACCGACGTGTTGCTGATTGATGAGCGGCTGTGCGTGGGCTGTGACAACTGCGAAAAGGCCTGTGCCGACAGCCACGATGGTCTGTCGCGGCTGGACCGCGAGGCGGGCAAGAGCTTTGCCCATCTGCATGTGCCCACATCGTGCCGCCACTGCGAACACCCGCACTGCATGGCCGATTGCCCGCCCAATGCGATCCAGCGCGGGCCGGATGGCGAAGTGACGATCAACGACACATGCATCGGCTGCGGCAATTGTCAGCGCAACTGCCCCTATGGCGTGATCCGCATGGACAAGGTGCCGCCAAAGAAGCCCTCGCTCCTGTCATGGCTGCTGTTCGGGGCAGGGCCGGGGCCGGGGGAACCGTCTTACAAGTGGTCGAAAAAGAACACCAAATATACCGGCGATCCCGTGGTGGACGAAGCGCTGGACCGCAAGAAGGCGATCAAGTGCGATATGTGCTCCGGCATCGAAGGTGGCCCCAGTTGCGTGCGTGCCTGCCCCACCGGCGCGGCTATTCGCGTATCTCCCGACGAGTTTCTGACCGTGGCGCGGCTTGAGAACGAGGGGGCTTGAGCGATGGCTTCTGTTGCGCCCCCCGAAAAGACTGGCCGCAAAAGGACCGGCACTTCGCGCCAGCGCCAAAGCATGCACGAAGGGTTCCTGACCCATCGCAACATGTTCTGGGCCAAGCTTTCTGCCGCGCTCGCGCTGGCATTGACGCTGCTCTACATTTTCGTTCCGCTGCCGGGCACGCATTTTGGTGCAAGCTGGCTCGGCTATACGCTGGGCACCGTTGGCGCACTGCTGATCCTGTGGCTGACGATGCTGGGCATGCGCAAGCGCGCGATCACACCGGGGCGGTGGAGCCTGAAGGCGTGGACTTCGGCGCATGTCTATCTGGGCCTGCTGGTCACCGTGGTGGGCACGCTGCATTCGGGCTTTGAATTTGCGTGGAATGTCCACACGCTGGCTTGGGCGCTGATGCTGCTGGTGGTGGGATCGGGCATTTTCGGAATCTATGCTTACGCCACGCTGCCGCGCGCGCTTTCGGCCAATCGCTATGATGAAGAGGGCGCGATCACCGAAAAGCAGATGATTGAGGCGCTGCGGTCCTTGGACCGGCAGATCCACGATGCGGCGCAACCGCTGGATGTGCAGGCCGCGACGCTGGTGGGCCAAAGCCTTGAGCAGGACCCGTTTGGCGGCACCCTGTGGAACCGCGTGACGGGGGCCTACCCCGATTGCGCCACGCACACGGCCATTGCCGAACTGCGGTCCTTGCGCGCATCGCGTCAGCGCTCAAAGGACGATCTGCTGGGCCGGATCGAGGCGCAACTGGCGCGCAAGGAGGCCCTGCTGGAACGCCTGCGTCAGCATCTGAAGCTGAAGTCCTGGCTGCAGGCCTGGCTCTATATCCACGTCCCCGTCACTTTCGCGCTGATTGCCGCCCTATCGGCGCACATCGTCAGCGTCTTTTTCTACTGGTGAGCGCACGATGAGCTTCGTTGTCCGCCAGATTGCACTCAAGGCCAGTGGCGAAGAAATCGTCCGCTCCGCCGACTATGCGATGGCCGAGATCACCGTTGGCCGCAATGCGGCTTGCGCCGTTCATCTGCCCGATCTTGCCGTAAACCCGGTCCATGCCCGCATTGCGCTAAGCGCTGGTGGGGCGTTGTCAGTCACGGCCACAACGGACCAGCCCTTCGGCCTCAATGGCCGCAGCACCCGGCAGGCGGAAATCGATCCCGCTATTGGCGGCGAGCTGGCGTTTGGCGGGCACCGTATCGCGGTTTCGCTGGATGAGGATGGCACACGCGCGGTGCTGACCGTGCGCCGGGTGGAGGCAGTTTCGGATTCGGCCGAAGAGCGCGATGTTGGCGCGGCCTATTCGCTCAAAGGACTGCTGCCCGGAAAACGCATTTCGGCATGGGGCTTTGCGCTGTTCGTGCTGTTCGCGTTCCTCGCTGTCCCGCTCTACAGCTTTGCCACGTACCAGCCGCTGGCGATGGACAAGGATGCACGGCGGCCCGATGGTTTTCATGCCGATAGCACGTGGTCATCAGGCCCGCTGAGCATATCGCACAAGGCGCTGAACGAGGATTGTCAGGCCTGCCATACGCAGGCTTTCGTGGCAGTGACCGACAACGCCTGCCTGACCTGCCATACCAAGGATGCCCACGATCACATTTCGGACAAGGCGCGGTTGCTGCAATCGCGCGGCGCGCCCGAAGGCATGGCGGCGGTGCAGCGCGCGGTGGCCAGTGCCTTCAACCGTCCGGCTGGGCGATGTGTGGATTGTCACACTGAACATGAAGGCGCAGGTGCTATGCCTGCTACCCAGCAGCAGTTTTGCGCAGACTGCCATGACGGGATGAAAGGTCGCTTGCCCGATACGAAGATCGCCGATGCCGCCGATTTCGGAACGGCCCACCCGCAGTTCAGGCCAGCGCTCATCCGCGGCATGGAACGGGGCAAGCCGCTGTTCCAGCGCGTGGCGTGGCGTGCCGGGCTGCAGGAGAACAATGGCCTGAAATTCACGCACGGCCAGCACATGTCCAAGACCAACGGTATCGCGCAGATGGTGCGCCGCATGCCGGGCCAGTTTGCGGCGAAGGAAGCGCTGAACTGCGCCGATTGCCATCAGGCCGATTCAGCAGGCGCGCGTTTCCAGCCGGTGGATATGGAGCAGTCCTGCCAGGCGTGCCATTCGCTCAGCTTCGATCAGATCGGCGGAACTTTCCGCACTTTGCGCCATGGTGAGCCAGAGCAAGTCGTGGCCGATCTGCGCGCGTTCTATCGCAGCACCGCGCCTGCGCGTCCGGCCAACCTTTCAGGCATGGCCCGCCGCGTGCCCGGTGATGCGGCGCAGCAATCCACAGCGGCAGACTATGCCCGCGCCGTGCGGTTCTATCCGGGCGGGGCCGATCAGGCGATTGCCCAGGTCTTTTCCAAAGGCGGCATGTGCAACGATTGCCATGTCGTCACGCGCGGAGGCACTGCGCAAACCGCAGGCTTTGCCATTGCCCCGGTTGCGCAGAATGACCGTTATTTCCGCAAGGGCTGGTTCGATCACAAAGCTCACGTGCAAAGCGATTGCGTGGAATGCCATACCGGTGCCACCACATCAGCCAGGGCCACAGACCTGCTGATCCCCGGCATCGAAGGCAAAGGCGGGTGCCGCACCTGCCACGTGGGCGGCGATGGCGCAAAGCTCGCATCCATATCCGTGAAGGACCCGGTCGATTCTTCGTGCGCGATGTGTCACTCCTATCACATGGATGCTGGTGCCCCATGGGTGCCGAAGAATGATCGCAACAAATCGGACGGGCAGAGCGTGGCAATGGCGAACCGTCCGCATTTCCCGGTCAAACGGCACTGAACGGCTGTGAGGGGACGATGCTGATAGCGCAAGTCACCGATATTCATCTGGGGTTCGAACCCGATTCGCCCGGTGAATTCAACCGGCAGCGGCTGGACCGCGTGCTCGATGAACTGGCGGTGATGCGCCCGCGCCCCGACATGCTTGTCGCCACCGGAGACCTGATCGACCGGGGTGACAAGATCAGTTACGAACGCCTGCGCGAAGCCTTTTCCGGCCTGCCGTTTCCGGTGCACTACGCGCTTGGCAATCATGATGCGCGCGCGACTTTTGCCGAAGTTTTCCCGGAAGCGCCTTTCGATGGTGGCTTCCTGCAATATGTGATTGATGCAGGGGCGCTGCGGCTGATCGTGCTCGATACCTTGGAAGAAGGCCGCCATGGCGGTGCCTTCTGCGAGGCGCGGGCGGCATGGTTTACCGCGCGGCTCGATGAAGCGCCCGATGCGCGCACGCTGGTGGTGCTCCACCACCCGCCGATGGAAGTGGGCATTGCGTGGATGAACACCGATCCGTCAGAGCCGTGGGTGGAGCGGCTGGCCGCCTGCGTGCGCGGGCGTAGCAACATCGTCGGCATGATCTGCGGCCATATCCACCGCGCGATTGCCACAACATGGGAGGGCACGCTGGTCGCCACTTGCCCATCCACCGCGCCGCAAGTGGCGCTCGATCTGCGACCGATTGACCCCGATCATCCTGATGAGCGCAATCTGATCCTTGCCGATCCACCGGGCTATGCGCTGCACTGGTTCAACGGGCGCGAACTGATCACGCACTGGGATACCGCCGAAGACCATCAGGTTCTGGCAAAATTTGACGCGAACCTGACCGACATGGTGCGCGATATGCTGGCCGAACGGCCCGATCCGACCTGATCCTTAACGGACTCCGGCCAGCGCCTTCTGCCGCCGCCGCTGCACTGAACTGCCAAGGCCGATAGCCTCGCGATACTTCGCCACCGTGCGCCGCGCCAGATCAAAGCCTTTGGCCTTCAGCAGATCGACCAGCGCATCGTCCGAAAGGATCGCTTTGGGGTCTTCGGCATCGATCAGCGTGCGGATCGCGGCCTTCACCGCCTCGGCTGATGCGCCCTCACCATCGGAGGAGCCGACGCCCGAGGTGAAGAAGTATTTCAGCTCAAACGTTCCGCGATTGCAGTGCAGGTACTTGTTCGAAGTGACGCGGCTGACAGTCGATTCGTGCATCTCAATCGCTTCGGCCACTTGCCGCAGCGTCAGCGGGCGCAGATGGGCCACGCCATGCCGGAAGAAGCCATCCTGCTGCTTCACGATTTCGGCGGCCACTTTCAGGATCGTCTTCTGCCGCTGGTCCAATGCTTTGAGCAACCAGTTGGCATCGGCCAGCTTTTCGCCCAGCCACGCCTTGGCCTCCTTGCCCACACAGGCCCCGCGCATTTCCACGTAATAGCTGCGGTTGACGATCAGGCGCGGCAGCGTGGCCTGATTGATCGCAATGTCCCACCCGCCGCTCACCGTGCTGCGAATCAGGATATCGGGCACCACGGATTCGGCCACGCCCCCGCCAAAGCGCAAGCCCGGACGCGGATCATAGCTGCGCAGTTCGGCCAGCATATCGGCAAAGTCTTCATCATCGACATTGCACATCCGCTTCAGCCGCGCGATCTCGCCGCGCGCGACCAGCTCCAGATTGTCGATCAGCCGCGCCATGCACGGATCGTAGCGGTCCGCTTCCTTGGCCTGCAGCGCGATGCATTCAGCCAGATTGCGAGCGCCCACGCCTGTGGGATCAAGCGATTGCACCAGCCCCAGCGCGCGTTCCACCACCACCGCCGAAAGCCCAAGAGCCTCAGCCACTTCGCTCAATGGCACCCGCAGATAGCCCGCCTCGTCCAGCTGATCGATCAGCCAGCGCGCCACAAACAGCAGTTGCGCGTCAGACGTAGCCGCGCCGATCTGGCCGTGCAGGTGTTCGGCCAGCGACAGGTCAAAATGGCCATGCTCGTCAATATCCGGCCCTTCGCCGCCGCTGCCGGTGCTCTCACGCGCCGATGCCAGTTCAAGCCGCGCGCCATCGCCAGTATCGCGGTCCCGATCCAGTGCGGTGGCATCGATATCCAGCGGCCGATCCTCGGCCACGCGCCCTTCGGCCACGAGCTGATCCACCGGAGAGGATTCCAGATGCGTGCGGCGCAGCTCTTCCGGCACCACGTCACCAATTTCAACCGGCGCGGAATCACCAATATCCAGCAGCGGGTTGGCTTCCAGCGCCTCGCCGATGAAGGTTTCAACCTCGATGTTCGATAGCGCCAGCAGCTTGATCGCCTGCTGCAACTGCGGCGTCATCACCAGCGATTGGGACTGCCGTATGTCCAGCCTTGGCCCGAGTGCCATGCCCTAGATCCCCCCCGAGACCTGCATCAGCAAACCTGCTTCGACAGGCTCAGCATGAGCGGGGAAGAGGAGTGTCTCAGCACAACCTCCGCTCGTCCTGAGCCTGTCGAAGGACCATAGGCAAAGCTCACAGCGTAAAGCCCTCACCCAGATAGAGCCTGCGCACATTGGCATCGGCCACCAGCGCTTCGGGGCTGCCCGCAAACAGCACTTGCCCGCCATAGATGATGCAGGCGCGATCCACGATATCCAGCGTTTCGCGCACGTTGTGATCGGTGATCAGCACGCCGATGCCGCGGTTCGAAAGGTCCTTCACCAGATGGCGAATATCGCTGATCGATAGCGGATCGATGCCCGCAAACGGTTCGTCCAGCAGGATGATCGAAGGCCGCGCCGCCAGCGCCCGGGCAATTTCGCAACGGCGGCGCTCCCCGCCCGAAAGCGCCATGGCCGGGCTGGCGCGCAGCCGCGTCAGGCCGAATTCGTCAAGCAGCCGCTCAAGCTCAGCCTCGCGCGTCGCCTTGTCCGGCTCGATCAGTTCGAGCACGGTGGAAATGTTCTGCTCCACCGTCATGCCGCGAAAAATCGATGTTTCCTGCGGCAAGTACCCCAAGCCCAGGATCGAACGGCGGTACATCGGCAGCTTGGTAATATCCACGCCATCCAACAGGATGCGTCCCGAATCCGGGCGGACCAGCCCCATGATCGAATAGAAGCACGTTGTCTTGCCCGCGCCGTTGGGGCCAAGCAGGCCCAGCACTTCGCCCTTGCCGACAGACAGCGAAATGTCGGTCAGCACCGCGCGCTTGTCATAGCTCTTGGCGATTGACACCACCTCAAGCCCACCTTGCGGAATCGGCGGCGCGGCATTGGCTTGGGGCACGGTTTCGGCAGTCGTGGTCATCAATCAGCTCGGCAGTTATCGGGCGCTTGGGTTCCTGCAATAGCGAGTGCGACCCGCACTTCAAACCCCGCGCTGCGATTTGGCAGGATTTATGCATGTCATGCTTATCGCCAGCCCCTTAAATCCCGGTGAAGGACACGCAGATTGGAATAGCGCTTGCAGGCGGGGCCTGTGCGTGATGTATTGGCATCGGAGCAGGAAAAAAGAGGAACAGAGCCATGGTCAAGGCCCTCGACTCGCAAGTCACCAATGCCGCAACGTCGGCCAAAGTGGACTGGCGCAAAAAGATGAGCGACAATGTCGCCTATGGCCTGCTGGTCTATACCGGCCTCCAGATCTTCGTCACCATGCATGAAATTCAGGGGTCGAGCGCTTCGATCCTGCCGCTGTTCGTGCTCGTGGTATTGGTCGCGGCGATCATTCCGCTGTTCCGCCATTTCGAACGCCGGTGGGAACACCTGACTGATGAACAGGCGCACAACATGGCCTATAAAGCCGCCTACCGCCGCGATCAGATCAAGGTCTGGGCCATGGCGGCGATCCTGCCCATCGTGATCACCGGCGGATACCGCGCGCTTTCCCTGCTTTTCTAAAGGGCCGAAACAGGCTCATACCGCGCACGCTGCGCCGCAACGGACAGGCTCACGCCTGAAAAAGGCAATTCGCGCAGAGGACGCAGAGAGCGCAGAGATAATGCGCCAAGCATGATCGCCATTTGCCGCGATATCATCGGAAATGCGCGCTGTTCGGATTCGGGAAATGGCTGCGCCGCGGTTTCAAACACTTCGCGTCTCTGCGAACTCTGCGGCCTCTGCGCGAAACACTCTTTCCTTGTTGAAAACGTCCGCTGTCCTGAAGGGCGATTGCACATCGCATTTGCCCGCGCGTGATTGCTTGGCCGCGATCCCTGTTCTAGACCCCGCAGCCTTGCTGTTGCGAAAGGTCCGTTCATGCTGTCACCTGCCGAAGCCCGCGAACGCTGCGAAGCGCTGATTGATCGCGCGCGCCGCGCAGGGGCTCAGGCAGGCGATGCGGTCTATGTCGGCAGCGGGTCCGAATCGGTCTCGGTCCGGCTGGGCAAGCTGGAAGATGTTGAGCGTTCCGAATCCGAAAGCGTGGGCCTGCGCGTGTTTGTCGATGGCGCTTCGGCCTCGATCGGATCGACCGACCTTGGCGATGCCGCGCTCGATGAACTCGCCAGCCGCGCGGTGGCGATGGCGCGGCTGGCTCCGGCGGACAAGTTTGCAGGTCTTGCGGCAAAGGAACTGCTGCTGCGCGGGCCATTGCCCGATCTCGATCTGGAAGATGCAACCGAACGCAGCCCGGCAGACTTGCGCCGTTTGGCTGAGGAAGCAGAAGATGCCGCGCGCGCCATTCCCGGCGTGACCAACAGCGAAGGCGGCGGAGCCACAACCGGGCGCGGGCTCTTTGCGCTGGCCACCAGTCACGGTTTTTCCGGCGCTTACGCCGCTTCCAGCCACAGCCTGTCAGCCAGTGTCGTGGCAGGCGAAGGCAGCAGCATGCAGCGCGACTATGCGTGGCGCAGTGCGCGCCATGCCGCAGACTTGCTTGGCCCCGAAGCCATCGGGCGCGAGGCCGGAGAACGGGCTGTGCGCCGCCTCAATCCGGGCCGGGTCAAAAGCGGCCCGATGCCGGTGGTGTTCGATCCGCGTGTGGCAGGCTCGCTGGTCGGGCATCTGATCGGCGCAATGTCGGGCGCATCGATCGCGCGCCGTGCCAGCTTCCTGCTGGATCGCGATGGCCAGAAGCTGTTCGACAGTTCCATTACCATCACCGACGATCCGCTGCGTGTGCGGGGCCTGCGTTCACGCCCGTTCGATGGCGAAGGCCTGCCCACCGCCCCGCGCAAGCTGGTTGATGCAGGACACATCACCGGCTGGCTGATGGACGCCGCCGCCGCCCGCCAATTAGGCGCTGCGCCCACCGGCCACGCCTCGCGCGGGTCATCGGGTGCGCCGCATGTCACCTCCAGCAATGTCGTGCTGCAACCGGGCTCCGTCTCGCCCGCTGAATTGATGGCCGATATCGCCGATGGCGTCTATGTGACCGAACTGATCGGGCACGGGATCAACGGGGTAACCGGCGATTACAGCCGCGGCGCTTCGGGCTTCCGCATCGTGAACGGCGAACTGGCCGGGCCGATTGCCGAATTCACCGTGGCAGGCAACCTGATCGACATGTTCGCCGCCCTGACCGCCGCCGATGACCTTGAAATCTACCGCGGCATCGATTCGCCCACGCTGCGGGTGGACGGGATGAGCGTGGCGGGGGATTGAGGGAGCGCACTATTCGCTCCATCCCGTCTTGCCCACAAGCCAGCGTCATCCTGAACTTGGTTCAGGATCCATTGTGCCAATCAGCCTGCCGTTCGTGCGGAGAAATGGACCCTGAACCAAGTTCAGGGTGACGACGCCTGATGGTTTCAAGTGGCGTCTTTGTGGTCGTCGAAGCACACAAAAAAGGGCGCCGGTTCTGCTGAACCCGCGCCCCTTTTTCAGCCGTGATCTAAGCGTCAGTCTGCTTTGGCAGCCTTGGCGCGTTCGATGGCTTCGATGGTGATCTGGCGCGCATCAGCCGCGCCGCCCCACGTGCCCACGCGCACCCACTTGTCCTTTTCCAGGTCCTTGTAATGCGTGAAGAAGTGCTCAATCTGCTGCAGCACGATTTCGGGGATATCTTCCTTTTCCTTCACGTCCGAATAGTACGGGAAGGTGGAATCAACCGGCACGCAGACCAGCTTTTCATCGCCGCCATGCTCGTCTTCAAGGTTCAGCACCGCAATCGGGCGAGCGCGCACGACCGAACCGGGGACGAAGGGCGAACGGGCGATGACCAGCGCATCCAGCGGGTCGCCATCGGGCGAAAGCGTGTGCGGAACAAAGCCATAGTTGGCCGGATAGCGCATCGGCGTGTGCAGGATGCGGTCCACGAACAGCGCGCCCGATGCCTTGTCGAATTCGTACTTCACCGGCTCACCGCCGACGGGCACTTCGATGACTACGTTGAGGCTTTCCGGCGGATTGTCGCCAGTGGGAATCATGTCGATGCGCATCTTTGCCCCTATTGGTTGGGTGGTATGTTGCGCAGGCCGTAGCGAAGCGGCTTGTGCGCCGCAACAAGACTTATGGCGAATTGGCCCTCCTGCAAGGAGAAGGGCCATTTCAGGTTACTTCTTGGGGGCAACCACCGGTCGTTTGGGTTCGAACAGCAGGTCGAGTCCCACAGGGGCCTTGCCCGGAGCCACACGCTCCAGCCAAGGGTAGCGCAGGCCGTCCTTGTAATCGACGCGGATCGTATCGAACCGGTCGCCGTGCTTGACCAGCAGGTCGATTGGCGTTGCCCCAGAACCGTTGGTGCCGCCCTTGGCCGCGGTGATCGCTTTCTTCAGCGTATCCGCGCCATAGGCCATGCCGTTCACGGCCATGATCTGCGCGCCGGTCACGATCCCGGCGTTGAAGGCTGGGCCGTCCCACCGGGTGCCGGTAACCTTGCCGTCCTTGTCGAGCGAAAGGCCGATGGAATTGTTCAGATTCAGCCCCTTGCCGAATTCCATTCCGGCCTTGGTATAGGGGTTCGGCTCTTCCTTCCACACCAGCCTGTAACCGCCCTTGGTGATCCCGTTGAGCGGGGCAGGCTGGCCCGGCTGGTTGATGCGGGTGTCTATCAGCTTGGCCCAGTCATAGGGGTAGAGTGCGTTGAGCTTGGTCACGATCTCGTCCACCTCGAACGGGATCTGGCCATAATCGCCCGGATTCATGCCGAAAAACGCTTTGGCGAAATCGTCGATCGATTTCTTGCAGCCGGTCCCTTCGCGCAAGATCTGGTCGATCTCCAGCCACACCAGCGCGCCTTCGGTGTAGTAATCTTCGCTGCGGGCGAGCGAGGCAAAAGGCTTGGGCTTGCGCGCGCCGAACACCGGATCGAACCCGGTATCCTCAACCGAACGCCACTCGCGCCCCGGCTGCTGCGTGTATCCACCAGCCCATGCCGCCAGCATGCCCAGCACCATGTCCTTGCCCTGCATGCCCGAACGGCCTGCCAGCACCAGACCCCAGAACTGGTCCTGCCCCTCATAGGTCCACAGCAGATCGCCCTGCATCGGCTGGCGATAATCGGGCGTCCACAGCCGCGCCGGGCGGCGGAACTTGCCCGACCATGAATGCGCATATTCGTGCGGCAGCAGGTTGCGGTCCCATTCCTGCTTGTCCCACGCGATAAAGGCATCCGGCTCCAGCTGGTTCTCGCTCGACCGGTGATGTTCGAGGCCGATCCCGCCGATCTTGTCCGAAAGCGCCAGCAGGAATTCGTAGTGGTCAAAATGGTTCGCCCCGAACGCCAGCTTCGCCTCTTCCACCAGCGCGGCATGGGCAGCGATGTGTTCGGGCTTGGCCGCCAGTTGCTCGGGCTTGTCGGCCACCACGTTCAGCGTGACCTTCTGCCCCAGATCCCACTTCTTGAAATAGCGCCCGGCAAAGATCGGCGAATCGACCAGCGTTTCGTAATCCGTCTCGGCCCAGGTCACGCGGTTGCCGCTCATGCTCATGCCATCCAGCGCGGTGGCGGGCGTCCAGCCCTGCGGCAAAGTAACGGTTGGCTTCACGCGGATGCGGCGCACGTAATGGCCTGCGGGGTAAAGGCTCATCTTCTCCCACTGCAGGTTCAGCATTTCGGGCGTCATCGTGATGCGGCCCTCGCGCGAATCCAGCGGCGAGGTGTGGATGAACTTGGCGGTCACCGCCTTGGCACCTGCGGGCAGCTTCAGGTGAAAGGCAAAGACCTCAACCCGATCCCGCTTCCACTCCACCGGCTTGCCATCGACCATGAACTGCACGCCCACCAGCTCGGCCAAAGGCCCGCGCGGGCCGTGGTTGCCGGGCAGCCACTGCGGGAACAGCAGGATCAGCTCCTTGGCACCATCGGCCACCGGGATCACCTGAGTCACACGATAGGCGCGGCGCACAGTATCCGACGCATCGATATCCAGCGTCATCGTGCCGGGATAGGCCACGTCCTGCGCATCGGGCACGGTCTGCGTGATCGGCACCGCCATCGGTGCAGAATTGGCAGCAAGCGCTGCGGTTGAAACGGAAAGGGCGAGGAAGAGCGGGGCGACCGCGAGTTTCTTGATCATGGGGCTTTTCATGACGCGAAGCGGTCACAATCGCAACCAGTCGCCTTAACCTTTTTCGCGACACTTCCCGTTTCCGCGCTTTCCGGCTAATCGCGCGGCATGAGCACCCAGACCCCACAAGCCATTCGCGGAACGCAAGACATCTTCGGCCCCGATGCCGAAGCGTTCGCCTTCGTCGTCGAAACCTTCGAACGCGTGCGCAAGCTCTACCGCTTCCGCCGCGTGGAAATGCCGGTGTTCGAAAAGACCGCCGTGTTCAGCCGCAGCTTGGGTGAGACGACCGACGTCGTCTCCAAGGAAATGTACAGCTTCGAAGATCGCGGCGGGGAATCGCTGACCCTGCGCCCCGAATTCACCGCCGGCATCGCGCGGGCCTACCTCACCGATGGCTGGCAGCAGTACGCGCCGCTCAAGGTCGCCACGCACGGCCCGCTGTTCCGCTACGAACGCCCGCAAAAGGGCCGCTACCGCCAGTTCCACCAGATCGACGCCGAAGTGATCGGCGCAGCCGAGCCGCAGGCGGACGTGGAGCTGCTGGTCATGGCCGACCAGTTGCTCAAGGAACTGGGCGTGTCTGACGGCGTAACGCTGCAACTCAACACACTGGGCGATGGCGCCAGCCGCGATGCGTGGCGTGAGGCGCTGATCGCGTACTTCCGCGCGGTGAAGGGCGATCTGTCGGAAGACTCGCAGGACAGGCTGGAACGCAACCCCTTGCGCATCCTCGACAGCAAGGACCCCCGCGACAAGGTTTTCACCGCTGAGGCGCCGAAGATCGACGATTTCCTGAGCGATGAAGCGCAGGACTTCTTCGCCAAGGTCACCGGCGGACTGGATGCCGCGGGCGTTTCTTGGACCCGTGCGCCAGCACTAGTGCGCGGGCTGGACTACTATCGGCATACGGCGTTCGAGTTCGTCACCGACCGTCTGGGCGCGCAGGGCACCGTACTGGGCGGCGGACGCTATGACGGGTTGATGGAAGCGCTCGGCGGCGCGGCGACGCCAGCGGTTGGCTGGGCTGCGGGGATTGAGCGGTTGGCGATGTTGGTAGGGGAGAAGGGCGAGGCTCCTGCCGATGTAATTGTTGTGGTCGAGCACGATAGCTGGGAACGTGCATCAATGGGGGTTGTTGCCCAACTTCGTAGCAATAGCCTGAGCGCTGACCTTATTGCCACTGGCTCTATGAAAAAGCGGTTCGACAAAGCCAATAAGCTAAAGCCTCGCACGATCTTGGTTCTGGGTGACAAAGCTAATGGAAAGGAAGCAGTTCTGCGCTTCATGGAGCAGACTGAGCGCGCTGATTTGATTAACGAGATTGTTGAGAAGATGGTCTTGCCCAACTTCTCATCTCTGCTTTAAAATGTTCGCAAGTAGCGCCCACATTGACCACCTCACTCATCGTCACCCTGAACCTGTTTCAGGGCCCATCTCTCACCACGCACGGACATCGCCTGCGGAGGGATGGATGCTGAAACAAGTTCAGCATGACGATGTGTTTGTAGGGACAGCCACACCCACCCCCGTCACCCCGGGCTTGACCCGGGGTCCCGCTTTTCTTCCCGCAGCGGCGCACAACCAAGCGGGATCCCGGGTCAAGCCCGGGATGACGAAGTGTGGGGGCAGCGCATGAGCGTATCCGACACCCGCCTAGGCCACCTCACGCACCGCTTCGCCGAACTCGAAGCGCGGCTCGCATCCGGCACGCTCGAAGGCGCAGACTTCATCGCTGCCAGCCGTGACTATGCCGAACTCGAACCCGTCGCCCGCATCGCGCAGGAAATCGCCGCGATGCGCGAGGAACTGGTCAGCCTCGCCGCGCTGGACGACCCGGACATGCGCGAACTGGCGGACGAGGAACTGCGCCGCATCAACGCCGAATTGCCCGAAGCCGAACACCGCCTCGCCATCGCCATGCTGCCGCGCGATTCGGCGGACAGCCGCCCGGCCATGCTCGAAATCCGCGCAGGCACCGGGGGCGATGAGGCCGCGCTCTTCGCCGCCGACCTGTTTCGCATGTATGAAAAGTATGCCGCCGAGCAGGGCTGGCGGGTGGAAGTCGTCTCGGTCAACGCCAACGATATCGGCGGTTACAAGGAAGTCGTCGCCAACGTCGCGGGCAATGGCGTCTTCGCCAAGCTGAAGTTTGAAAGCGGCGTCCACCGCGTGCAGCGCGTGCCGGTCACCGAATCGGGCGGGCGCATCCACACCTCTGCCGCCACCGTCGCCGTCCTGCCCGAGCCCGATGAGGTGGATATCCGCATCGAGGACAAGGATCTGAAGATCGACGTCTATCGCGCCAGCGGTGCGGGCGGGCAGCATGTGAACACCACCGATTCGGCCGTGCGCATCACCCACTTGCCCACCGGCACCGTCGTCACCTGCCAGGACGGACGCAGCCAGCACAAGAACAAGGACAAGGCGATGCAGGTCCTGCGCGCCCGCCTGTTCGAAGCGCAGCGCGATGCCGCACAGGGCGAAGAGGCCGAGGCGCGCAAGGCGATGGTCGGCAGCGGCGACCGTTCCGAACGCATCCGCACCTACAACTTCCCGCAAGGCCGCGTGACCGATCACCGCATCAACCTGACGCTCCACCGTCTGCCGGAGGTGCTGGAAGGCACCGGCCTTGGCGAGCTGATCGATGCGCTGATCGCCGAGGACCAGTCCAAGCGGCTGGCGGCGATGGATGGGTAGCGTGCTGGTGCGCCAACCGCTCCCCCAAACACCACTGCTCCCCCGCGCAGGCGGGGGCCTCAGGCGGTTTACGCTGATGTTCCGTAAACGGCACGAGGCCCCCGCCTGCGCGGGGGAGCAGTGCGTTTGAAGGCGGGTGTCACACTAAAAGCCCCCTCCTCTTCAGAGGAGGGGGTTGGGGGTGGTGTTTCACGGCACTCACAGAGTAAGCCGCTTCACCACCCCCCGGCCCCCTCCGTGCAAGAGGAGGGGGAGTGACCATCGCCCAATCCCTGCGCGCCGCGACCGAACGCCTGTCTGCCACCAGCGACACCGCCCGGCTCGATGCGGAACTGCTGATGGCCCACGCGCTCGGTTGCACGCGCACCGACCTGTTGCTGCGCCATATGCCGGCCGAAACCCCCGCAAGTTTCGCCGCACTGGTCGAACGCCGCCTTACCCACGAACCTGTCGCCTACATCACCGGCAGCACCGAATTCTATGGGCTGGAACTGCAAGTCACTCCCGCCGTGCTGATCCCGCGCGGCGATACCGAAACACTGGTGGAGGCCGCGCGTGAGGCCTTCGCCAGCCGCGCCGCGCCGAGGCGCATTCTCGATCTGGGCACCGGCTCCGGCGCGCTGCTGCTTGCCGCGCTCTCGCTCTGGCCGCAGGCAGAGGGCGTGGCGATTGAACGCTCGCCCGAAGCGCTGGCCGTGGCCCGCGCCAATGGCCAGCGCCACGCACCGGCAGCGCAATTTTTGCTGGGCGATTGGACACAACCCGATTGGGCGCATGATCTGGGCCAATTCGACCTCGTCCTGTCGAACCCGCCTTATGTCGAAGATGCGGCTGATCTTGCCCCATCGGTGCGCGCGCATGAACCCGCGCAAGCGCTGTTTTCCGGCCCCGATGGGCTCGACGATTACCGTGTCCTGATCCCGCAAATCCCGGCCCTGCTTGCCGAAAACGGCATCGCGATGATCGAGATCGGCTGGACTCAAGGCACGGCGGTGTGTGCGCTGGCGCAAGGTGCGGGGCTGTCTGCGCGGGTCCACCGCGATCTTGCCATGCGCGAAAGGGCAGTGGAAATGGCGAAAATCGGCAATATTCTTCTTGGCAATGGCCCTTCGGCTCTCTAATTGTGTTTTCAGGCAGGGGACGGATGAGGCTTCCCATCCCCGCCAGCTCCACCATTTGCAGGGATGATCGGCCAATGTGGCCGGGACAAGCGCAAATGCTGGGAACCCCGATTCGCACTCCACCATTGTGGCGTGAAGCAACGGGGAGGCCAGCAGCGGGATACTTCGCTGACCCAGGCTTGCACCAAGTTTTCGAGAGGCCGCCTCAATTAAGGAAGTGCCTGAGTTGAATAACAATCGTGGCAACAACAATCGCCGTCGCGGGCGCAACAACAATCGTCCGCAAAATGGTGGTGGTCAGCAGCTTAACCGGATCGACAGCCGCGCGCGGGGCAATGCCCCCCAATTGCTGGAAAAGTATCGCAAACTCGCACAGGACGCCCATATGAATGGCGACCGGGTGCAGGCCGAATACTATCTGCAGTTTGCCGATCACTACTTCCGCGTCATCGCCGATACGCGCGTCCGCCAGGACGAACAGCGCGCCCGCCCTGCAGGCGGTGCCAATGGTGAACGCTGGCAAGAACAGGACGGCGAAGACGATAGCGGCGATTTCAGCGTCGAGGGTGATTTCCTCGGCTTTGATCGTCCAGCCACCCGCCGGGAACGCGAAGAGCAACGCGAAGATCGGCCTGAACGTGCCGAGCGCCCTGACCGGCCCGAACGTGCCGAGCGCCCGGACGGTCGCCGTGACCGGGATGAACGTCCCCGCGAAGATCGTCCCCGCGAAGATCGCGCTCGTGATGAACGTCCCCGTGAAGATCGGCCCCGCGAAGATCGTCAGCGCGAAGAACGCAACGATGGTCGGCGCGATGGCAATCGCCGCTTTGACCGCAACCGCAACCGCGATGCTGAAGCACCCGCTGCCGAAACGCTCCCCGGTGAAGGCGTCCCCGCGATTGAGGGTGAGCCAATCGTTCAGGCGTCCGACAACCCCTTCGTGCGCGAACCGCGTTCCACGCGTGGCCTGCGTCCACGCACCGAACGGCGTCCGCGCAACGAGGCCGCTGCCGATGCTGCGGCTGATGAAGCGCCGGCCACGCTCGACGCTTCGTTCTTGCCGCCTTCGATCAGCGCAAAGAGCGAGCCTGAGGCCGCTCCGGTCGCAGAAGACGCCGCGCCTGCCCCCAAAAAGCGCGGTCGGCCACGCAAAGTGGTCGCGACCGAAGCCAGCGAGCCTGTTGAAGGCTGAACATTAATGGTGTGATTTGACGCCGGGGTCTGGCCGCTTGCGGTCGGCCCCGGCGCACCCCATAGCAGGCGGGCATGATCCGCCTCCGCTTCCCTGCCCGCCCGATCTCCCTCCGCCTGCTGACACGCGACGATCTGCTGACCATCGCGGCCGGTGGTCTTGCCGCCTGCGGGTTCCAGCCGCTGGGCCTGTGGCCGCTGACACTGGCGGCGATGGCGTGGCTGATCCACCGGCTCTATGTGGTCAAGACTGGGCGGCAGGCCGCGCTGGCGGGATGGCTGTTCGGCTTGGGGCATTTCACCGTTGGGCTAGGCTGGATCGCCAAGGCTTTCACTTATCAGGCCGAAATGCCGGCGTGGCTGGGCTGGGTCGGAGTGTTCCTGCTGGCGCTCTATCTCGCCATCTATCCGGCCATTGCCACGCTGCTCGGCTGGTGGCTGGCCAATACCCGGCGCGCGGTGCTGCTGCCTGCCTTTGCCGCTTCGTGGATATTTGCCGAATGGCTGCGCGCGTGGCTCTTTACCGGCTTTGCGTGGAACCCGCTGGCCATGGTCACGCTGGGCGGGTTTGACCGTCCCGGCCTTGCACTGGTGGCGCAATGGACGGGCACTTATGCGCTGTCGGGCCTTGTCGTGGTGGTGGGCGGGTGGTGGTTGTTCGCGCTGCGATCATGGCGGCAGGACCGCAAATGGGCGGCGGTTGCCTATGCATTGGCCCCCGCGCTGCTGATGGTGTTGCCCCTCCACGGTGAGCGGCGCGAAGGCACTTTGTCCTACACGCTGGTTCAGCCCGATGTGCGGCAAGACCTGCTCAATGATCCGGCCAATTACGAAAACCAGTTTCTGAAAACCGCCGCGCTTTCGCTCCCGCGCCAACCCGGTGAGACGCGGCTGGTGCTGTGGCCGGAAAGCGGCGTGCCCGATTTTCTGCGGCCGGGCTATGCGCAGTTCTGGTATGACGAGACGACTTATGCAGGCGATCCGCAGCTGGCGCGTGAACGGCTGGGGCGCGTGGCGGGCAAGGGCGGGATGCTGCTGACCGGCACCACCGACCTTGCGATGAAAGGCCCCAAAGTGACCGGCGCGTGGAATGTGGTCAGCGCGCTGGATGAAAGCGGAGCGATTCGCGGTTCTTATGCCAAGGCGCATCTCGTGCCTTACGGCGAATACCTGCCGATGCGCGAGATTCTCGAACCCATCGGCCTGTCGCGGCTGGTGGCGGGCAGCCTCGATTTCTTCTCTGGCCCCGGCCCGCGCTCGCTGAATCTGGGCGCGCATGGGAAAGCCGGGATCCAGATCTGTTACGAGATCATCTTCTCAGGCCAAGTGGTCGATCGCGCCAATCGCCCGGACTATCTGTTCAATCCCTCCAACGATGGCTGGTTCGGATCGTGGGGGCCGCCGCAACATCTGGCGCAGGCGCGGATGCGCGCGATTGAAGAAGGGCTGCCGGTGCTGCGCTCCACCACCACCGGAATCAGTGCGGTGATCGATGCCGATGGCGTGGTGCGCAAGTTCGTGCCCCCACTGCGCGCAGGGCGTCTGGATGGCAAAGTGCCGCCCGCCCACGCGCCCACGCCCTTTGCCCTGTTTGGCAACATGCTGGCGCTTGGCTGGGCGATAGCGCTTCTTTTGCTGGCACTGGTTGCAAGCGCAACGCGGAAACGCTAAGCGGGGGCGGACATAAAGGTTTCTTTATATCGCCTCGGCCCGTTTCGGGCACGGCCATCAGCATAGGACCGCCAATGCGCAGCGATTACCTGTTCACCTCCGAATCCGTTTCCGAAGGCCATCCTGACAAGGTTTCCGACCAGATCAGCGACGCCATCGTCGACCTGTTCCTGTCCAAGGACCCCGAAGCGCGCATTGCCTGCGAAACGCTGACCACCACGCAGCTGGTCGTGCTGGCGGGCGAAATCCGCTGCAAGGGCGTCTATGAAAACGGTGAGTGGGCACCGGGCGCGCAGGATGAGATCGAGAAGACCGTGCGCGCAACGGTCAAGCGCATCGGCTATGAACAGGACGGCTTCCACTGGGAAAAGCTGGAGTTCATTAACCGTCTGCACGGCCAGTCGGACCATATCGCGCAGGGCGTCGATGCGGCTGACAACAAGGACGAAGGTGCGGGCGATCAGGGCATCATGTTCGGTTACGCAACCGACGAAACGCCCGACCTGATGCCTGCCACGCTGTACTACAGCCACAAGATTCTGGAACGCATGGCGGCGGATCGCCACTCGGGCGCGGCCCCGTTCCTTGAGCCTGACGCCAAGAGCCAGGTGACGCTTCGCTATGAAGGTTCGCTCCCCGTGGCCGCCACCGCCGTCGTCGTCTCTACCCAGCACGCGCCGGGCTATGACGAGGGCGAGAAGGAAGCTGAGCTGCACGCTTATGTGAAGCGCGTGATCGCCGATGTGATCCCGCCGGTGCTGCTGCGCGAAACGGTCTATTACATCAACCCCACCGGATCGTTCGAAATCGGCGGCCCCGATGGCGATGCTGGCCTGACCGGGCGCAAGATCATCGTCGACACTTACGGCGGCGCCAGCCCGCACGGCGGTGGCGCGTTCTCGGGCAAGGACCCAACCAAGGTTGACCGTTCGGCTGCCTACATCACGCGCTATCTGGCCAAGAACGTGGTGGCCGCTGGCCTTGCCACGCGCTGCACCATCCAGATCGCCTATGCCATCGGCGTGTCGGAACCGCTTTCGCTCTATGTCGACACGCACGACACCGGCACGGTGGGCGATGACAAGATCGAAGAAGCGATCAAGGGCATTGCCAAGCTGGGCGGCCTGACCCCGCGCGCAATCCGCACGCATCTGGGCCTGAACAAGCCGATCTATCAGCCAAGCGCAGCCTATGGCCACTTTGGCCGCAAGCCCGAAGGCGACTTCTTCCCATGGGAGCGCACCGATCTGGTGGACGATCTGAAGGCTGCCTTGGCCTGAAATCCTGAAGTGCACCTAGATGCACCTAACTGCACCTAGGCGCACTTAAGCGTTACCAAATGGCCCGCTTCGCACCCCGAAGCGGGCCTTTTTGCGTTTCAGCAATCTCAGCCACCCACTTGTTCGTGTCGAGCGAAGTCGAGACACTTTGCACGGTGTCTCGACTTCGTGCCAAAGGCACGAAGTTTATCCTGAGCATGTCGAAGGGCTCGACACGAACGGAGGTTGATGGGTTTCATCTCCGTTTTCCTACATTCCAACTCGCGCGCACGACTCTGGTTTTTGCAATGGAGTCGGACCCTCATGCGCGACCTTACCCCCCGCATCGCTCTTGAACTGATTGCCCACGAAGGGATCGTGACCGAGGCCTACAAGGATAGCGTGGGCGTGTGGACCTGGAGCGTCGGGATTACCGATGCCAGCGGGCACAAGGTCTTCCCGCGCTACAAGGACAAGCCGCAGCCGCTGGAGCATTGCATCGGCGTGTACATGTGGCTGCTGCGCGAGAAGTATCTGCCGCCGGTGCTGGCCGCGTTTGGCAAGCATGACCCCTCCGAGGCCGAACTGGGTGCGGCGCTTTCGTTTCATTGGAATACCGGCGCGATTGCGCGGGCGAGCTGGCTGGGCCGGTTCGTGCGCGGCGATGTGGAGGGCGCGCGCCGTCGGATGCTCGATTGGGCGCGGCCCAAGGAACTGCTGGCCCGGCGGCGCAAGGAGCAGGCGCTGTTCTTTGACGGCAAGTGGAGCGAGGACGGCACCGCGCTGGTCTATGGCGTGGCCAAGCCATCCTACCAGCCGGTGCGCGGGCGGCGGGTGGACGTGCGCGGGTTGGTGGAAGGCCTGTTTGCGGATGAGCCTGCGTCTGCGCCGGAGGCTGTGGCGAAGGAAAAGACGTGGTTTGATCGGCTGTTCGAATGACTCATCCCTTCGTCATTCCCGCGCAGGCGGGAATCCAGCGTCGACAAAGCCGTCGCTGTGCGACGACGTATGTGCGGGCTGGACCCCCGCCTACGCGGGGGTGACAAAGGGGGGGCAGGGGTGACAAAGGGGGGGCGGGGGTGACGAAAGCAGGGGCGGGGATGGTGATTTCCTTCAGGAAAACCTCCCCTTCCGTGGCCCCAGATAGCCGAACAGGAACGCCCCCACCTTGCGGATCTGGATTTCCTCGGCGCCTTCGGTGATGCGGTAGCGGCGGTGGTGGCGGTAGATGTGTTCGAAGGGTTTGTGCCGCGAATAACCGATGCCGCCGTGGACCTGCATCGCCCGGTCCGCCGCTTCGCAGACCAGCCGGTTCGCCCAGTAATTGCACATCGAGACCTTGTCTGACAGTTCGCGCTCGATCCGCTTGTGGCCGCCCTCTTCGGCCTCCAGCCGGTCCATGTCCCACGCCGTCTTGCGGATCAGCAGGCGCAGCATTTCGCATTGGGTGGCAAGCTCCACCAGTGGGAACTGGATTGCCTGATTGCGCGCCAGTTCCTCGCCGAAAGGTTTGCGCTCGCGGGCATAGCGCACCGATTCCTCGATGCAGAACGTGGCCGCGCCCAGCGATGAGGCGGCCTGCCGGATGCGGTTCTGGTGGACGAAGCTTTGCGCAATGGACAGGCCCCCGCCGACGGGCCCGAGAATCGCGCTGTCAGGCACCCAGACATCGGTGAACGACACGCGCGGGTGGTCGGTCGGCATGTTGAAGGTCCACAAGTATTCCTCGATCACCAGCCCTTCACAGGGGTTGGGCACAAGGAAGCAGGTGATGCCGCGTGCATCGCCATTCTCGCCGCTGGTGCGGGCGAAGGTGGCGCAATGGGTGGCCACATGCATGCCGGTGGTCCACATTTTCTCGCCATCGATGCGCCAGCCCGCCACCCCATCGCGCACCTCGGGCACGGCGCGGGTTTCCATGTGGGTGGCGTCAGAGCCGTGATTCGGCTCGGTCAGGCCAAAGGCGGTGCGGCGGGTGCGGGCAAAGCCGCCGTTGATGAATTCGGCCTTCTGGTCATCGGTGCCGAAGTGTTCGAACATGGCCACGAACGGGAAGTTGCCGACGATCGAATGTTCGTTCTGCAGATCGTTGTGCAGGCCAAGGCCCTTGGCGGCGAAGTGTTCGCGGATCACCGCCATCCATAAGTTGCTGCCATCCTGGCCGCCATACTTCTTCGGCGCGGAAAAGCGCCAGTGCCCGGCCTTGTCGGCGCAGGCCGTGGCTTCGATTAGCAGGTCCTCCCATTCGGTACGCGGGAGGCCGCCGTTGTCGAAATCGGTGCGCGCCCATTCGCGGCGGTGATCGAAGAAGCGAATGTTGTCGTCCGCCTGCTCCAGCGGCTTGATCTCGGCTTCGATGAAGGCGTCCAGTTCGTGCAAGTAGGCGACAAGGTCGGCGGGAAGATCGAAGTCCATCAAGGGCGCTCCCAGAGCAGGCGGGCGGCGGCGAGCGCCGGGTATTTGGGCATGTCTGCCGACAAGGTGGACAGCGCGCGGGCGCGCAGGTCCGCCAGCAGGCCGGGCGTGGCGAGGGTTTGCCGACCGGCCAGCAGATCGTCGGCCAGGGCCTTGTCTGCCGGATCGCTGCGGCCTGCCAGCTCGCGCTGGACGATGCCCAGTGCATTGCGCGCGACGGCCAGTTCCCAGCGTTCACGCACCAGCGTTTCGTCCTTGGCCAGTGTGTGCTTGACCGTGTTGGCGAGCCATTCGGACACGGCGGTGAGTATTTCGGCAGCGCTCGGCTCGCCATTGCCCGCACTGGCCGGGGCGGGTGCGGCAGGCAGGGGCCGCGCGCGTTCAGGCTCAGGCGCTTCGCTTTCCAGCAGCAGCAACAGATCAAGCTCCTGCTCTGCGCAGCGCCGTGCCACCACCACGCGCTCCAGCGAACGGTCAGTGCCAGAGCGCCAATCCTGCCCCATCGAAAGGCAGCCCAGCGCCCACCAGACGGTGCGATAGACCAGCCAGAAGCGGAAGCGGGCAGGGTCGAAGGCTTCGCCGCCCGCTGCGTGATAAGCGCGGGCAAGCGATTCGACATCGGTGAGGCCGAAGGCCTGCTGGCCCAGCCTGCCAAAGCGCCACACGGTCATGCAGCCATAGGCCAGGTCTTCGTGCCCATCACCCAGATGCGCCAGTTCCCAATCGATCACGCCCGACAGCCGCCCCTGATCGACCATCAGATTGCCGATCCGGAAATCACCGTGGACGACGACCGGGTCTGCAGGCGGCGGCAGATGGCGGCGCAGCCAGGCCAGGCCTAGAGCAATCAGCGGGCGATCACCGCCAGCCTCGGCAAATTGGCGGGCAAGGCCTTCCACGCCTTCGGCAGGATCAAGCCGGGGCAGAAAGCCAAGGCCTGCGGTGTCGAGCGCGTGGATGCGGGCCATGGCCTGTGCCAGATCTTCGGCCAGTATCGCTGCACGCTGCGGATCGTGGCCCAATGCGGCTTCGGGATCGGCAGAGCCGGGCAGGCAGCGCATGACAAAGCCGATGCCAAGGCCGTCTTCCGGGGTCAGTTCGGCCACCACTTCGGGCGCGGCAACGCCTGCGGCAAAGGCGCGGCGAATCAATTCAGCTTCTCCCCCCATGTCGAGCGGGCGCATGGCGATCCACTCGGCAGAAGGAGCGCGGCGCAGCACAAAGCGCTGATCTCCAAAGCGGAAAAGCCATGATTCCATGTTGGCCCCACCCGACAGGCGCAGCAGCCCGGACACTTGCGCGGGCTGCGTTGTCGCCATGTCTGCACGGCGCATGACCACCTCGAGCAGCGCTTCCATGAACTCTCCCGATATGCGGCTGCTTGCCGCTTCCGAGGACTATTCTTAGCCGATCAATTAAAGTCCAGCATGAATCGCCAGTGAGCCACAACTTGCGACTGGCTGGCCCGGTTTGGTTCCTGCAGATGAGCCAGTCTGCGCTGGCCTTGCGCCGAGGTGTTCGAAAAGGCACTTTGCCGCACAATCACAAACGGTTAGTTTCGTTAAAGAGACATAAACCGGGATCGGGGTAAGCGAGAGCATGAAGTTTCGCACCGCACGAATCATTGCCGCGCTGTTTACCGCAGCCCCCGCGCTCGTCTTCACGGTGCCGCAGGTGCAGAGCCGTGATGCGATTTCGCTGCTCGATCAGCGTGATCAGATCATCCAGCAGCAGGTTGCCGCCATCGCCGCCGAAGGGCGCGGGCGCATTGGCGTGGCCGCGATGGACCTTGATGGCGGTGGGCAGATTTTCGTGAACGGGGACATGCCCTTCCCGATGGCCAGCACAGCCAAGATCGCGGTTGCCGCAACGTTCCTTGAGCAGGTGGAAAAGGGCAATTACTCGCTCGATCAACAGTTTCCGATGATGCTGCGTGTGGTTGAAAAAGGCCCGGCCAGCCCGGAAGCGCCACTTCGCGCAGGCAGCGTGATGACCGCGCAAAGCCTGATGGAACTGATGATCACCCGCAGCAGCAACGAGGCGACCGACGGGCTGATCAAGGTTGTTGGCGGGTATGAGAACGTCAATCGCTGGCTGACGCGCAACGGCATTACCGGGCAGCGGCTGGACCATACGATGGCCACGCTGGTGCGCGATGACGGCAAGGTTGATCCGGCGCGGGTGATCGATACGCGCACGTCCAGTACGCCGCGTTCGATGATTGCGCTGCTGGCCGCGATTGACCGTGGCGGTGTGCTCAGCCCGGAAAGCCGCGCGGTGCTGCTCGATACGATGACTCGCACCAGCACCGGCAAGACTCGCATTCGTGCAGGCCTGCCCGAAGGCACGCTGGTGGCGCACAAGACGGGCACACTTTCGGGCGTGACCGACGATGTCGGCATCGTGCGCCTGCCCGATGGGCGGCATCTGGCCGTGGCGTTCTTCGTGACCGGGCCAGAAGGCCACGCGGCCCACGCCAAGCTGATCGCGCGGATGATGCGCACGATCTATGATGGCTATGCCAGCCCGCTGGGCTCCGGCACACAGGACCTCGTCCGCCGCCGTTGATGCGGTGTGTGGTGCGCGGATGATGCGCTGCTGAGTTCTGTTTCTCGCAGAGACGCAGACGGAGCAGAGACCGCCGGGAGGTAGCCTATGGTCGCAAGGCCTGTATTCTAGCCATCTGGACCTGAAGTAAGTTGCCTACACATCCCCGTCGCCCCGTGCTTGACACGGGGCTTGGCTGACCTTTGCGGGCAATCAGAGCCAAGGCCCGTGTCAAGCACGGGCCGACGACGTGATTAGCTTGGAGCGCCGCATCTTCGCGCTCTCTGCTTCCTCTGCGCCTCTGCGCGAAACGCGCTTTATTCCGCAGCTTGTGACACAAAGAGAAAGGGGCGCGGCCCTAAGACCACGCCCCCTTTAACTCTTGCAATCTGCCTTGACGGCAAAGATTACATCGAAGCTTCAGAAGCTTCAGCAGCAGCTTCCGAAGCAGCGCCCGAAGCGTCAGCAGCGGCGCCCGAGGCGTCCATAGCGGCTTCGGTTGCTTCAACAGCAGCTTCGGTTGCTTCTTCAGCCGGCTTTTCCGAGCAGCCAGCGAGAGCGAAGGCGGTGCCGGCGACAGCGGCGAGAATGAGCTTGCGCATGCGTTACAATCCCTGGATTGAAGTGAACAGCGCCGGGCAAGCAGCCCGCCGCAAAGCCTACTCAGCCGGTAGACTTCGCGACCCAATTAATCGGCAATTCATCGCCTTGCAAGCACAAGACGTATGCAAACTGTCGCAACCTGCCTCTCGCGGGGCTGGGTTTGCCTTTTTTTCGCCTGATTTCCGGGCCTTTCGGGCTTTTTAGCACCTGCAACAAAGTTGCTGAAGCAACGCAATTCGGGCCCATGACAGCCGATGACGGGGGCCAAATGGCCTGCTAACACCCCCAGATGAGCGAAAAACAGCATCTCTATCTGGTCGATGGATCGGCCTACATCTTCCGCGCCTATCACCGGCTGCCGCCGCTGACGAACCCGCAAGGAACCCCGGTGGGTGCGGTTTATGGCTATACCACGATGCTGTGGAAGCTGGCCGAGGACCTGCACAAGGCCGATGGGCCAACGCACCTTGCGGTGATTCTCGACAAGGCGGGCACATCGTTTCGCAATGACCTGTACGATCAGTACAAGGCCAACCGCCCGCCGCCGCCCGAAGATCTGGTGCCGCAATTCCCGCTGATCCGCGATGCGACGCGGGCCTTCAGCCTGGCCTGCATCGAGGAAGAGGGCCTGGAAGCAGACGATATTATCGCATCCTACGCCCGCGCCGCCACGCTGCGCGGCTGGGATGTGACGATCGTTTCGTCCGACAAGGACCTGATGCAGCTGGTGGGCACATGCGGTGTGGGCGGTGGCTGCATCGACATGCTCGATACGATGAAGAACCTGCGCATCGGCATTCCCGAAGTGGTCGAGAAGTTTGGCGTGACGCCTGAGCGCGTGGGCGATGTGCTGGCGCTGATGGGTGATTCGGTCGACAACGTGCCCGGTATTCGTGGCATCGGCCCCAAGACCGCGACCAAGCTGATTCAGGAACACGGCGATCTCGAATCGGCATTGGCGGCAGCGCCCGCGATGAAGGCGAGCAAGCTGCGCGAGAGCCTGATCGAGCAGGCCGACATGGCGCGGCTATCGCGCGTGCTGGTGCAATTGAAAGAAGACTGTCCGCTGCCGGTGCCGATCGAGGACTTTGAGCTGGAAGTGATTCCGCGTGAGCCTTTGGCCGCGTTCCTTGAGGAGCACGGCTTTACCAGCCTGTTGCGGCGGCTGGACGATGGCAAGGGCAGCCCGGGGCCAAATACGCAGCTGAACCCGGCCAAGGCAGACAATGCCGCCGCGCCTGCCACGCCGGCAGGTGAGAAGCGGCCTTTGCCTTCGTGGCCTGCGGTGGACCGGGAGGCTTATGCTTGCGTGCAGACGATGGAGGCGCTGGAGCAGTGGATCGCGCGGGCTTTTGCGGCGCGGGTGGTGGCGGTGGATACCGAAACCAGCGCACTGGATGCGATGCGTGCCGATCTGGTGGGGGTAAGCCTGGCGCTGGGGCCGAACGATGCCTGCTATATCCCGCTGGGCCACGGCGGGTCTGACATGTTCGCTGAAAAACCGCTGCAGGTTGACCGTGCGCAGGCGATTGCTGCCTTGAAGCCGCTGCTGGAAAGCGATGCGGTGCTGAAGGTGGGGCAGAACATCAAGTACGATATCAACGTGCTGGCGCGTTATGGCGTGAATGTGGGCCCGATCGACGATACGATGGTGATGAGCTTTTGCCTTGACGCCGGGCGCAGCGAAGTGGGCATGGGCGGGCACGGCATGGACGAGTTGTCGCAGCGGCACCTCGGCCACGCCACGCTGGCGTTCAAGGACCTGTGCGGCAGCGGCAAAAAGGCGATTTCCTTTGCCGAAGTGCCGCTGGCCGATGCCACGCGCTATGCCGCCGAGGATGCTGATGTCACGTGGCGCTTGCACCGCCTGTTCCAGCCCCGGCTGGTGGATGAGGCCGGGATGCGCGTGTATAGCCGCGTGGACCGCCCGCTGGTGCCGGTCGTCGCCATGATGGAGCGCAACGGCATCAAGGTAGACCGCGAGCGTCTGGCGGGCCTCTCAGCCGAATTTGCAACGCAGATCGCGCGGCTGGAAGGGGTGATCCACGAAGCGGCGGGCATGGCCTTTACCATCGGCAGCCCCAAGCAACTGGGCGAGGTGCTGTTTGACAAGCTGGGCTACAAGGGCGGCAAGAAGGGCAAGACCGGGCAGTACTCGACTGACCAGTCGGTGCTGGAGAGCCTTGCGGCGCAGGGGGCAGAGGTTGCCACGCTGGTGCTGGAATGGCGGCAGCTTTCGAAGCTGAAATCGACCTACACCGATGCGTTGCAGGCTGCGATCAATCCCGATACCGGGCGGGTGCATACCAGTTACAGTCTGGTGGGGGCGCAGACGGGGCGCTTGTCGTCGAACGATCCCAACCTGCAGAACATCCCGATCCGCACCGAAATTGGCCGCCAGATCCGCGAGGCCTTTGTGGCCGAACCGGGCAACGTGCTGCTGGCGGCGGACTACAGCCAGATCGAGCTTCGGCTGGCCGCGCACATGGCCGATGTTCCGGCGCTGAAGGAGGCATTTGCGGCCGGTGAGGACATTCACGCGCGCACCGCGCGGGAAATGTTCGGCCACGTGGACCGCGATACGCGCGGGCGAGCCAAGACGATCAACTTCGCGATCCTCTATGGCATCAGCCGCTGGGGTCTTGGCGGGCGGTTGGGCGTGAGTGCGGATGAAGCGCAGGCGATGATCGATCGTTATTTTGAACGCTTTCCGGGCATCCAGCGCTATATCCACGAAACGCTGGAGAGCGTGCGCGAGCGGGGCTATTCCGAGACGCTGTTTGGCCGCAAGACTTGGTTTCCGCGCATCGGTTCAAAGAATCAGGCCGAGCGGCAAGGCAGTGAGCGCGCCGCGATCAACGCGCCGATTCAGGGCACGAGCGCCGACATCATCAAGCGCGCAATGGCGCGGATGATGCCTGCTTTGGCCGAGGCTGGCCTGCCCAACGTGCGGATGCTGCTGCAGGTGCACGACGAACTGGTGTTCGAACTGCCTGCGGGGGACGTGGACGTGGCCAGGCCGGTGATCGAGCGGGTGATGGCGACGGCGGCGGAGCCTTCGGTGACGCTGACGGTGCCGTTGGGTGTGGAGATTGGGACGGGGCTGTCTTGGGGGGCGGCGCATTAAGGGCTGCTAACCAACCCCCCGTTCGTGTCGAGCGAAGTCGAGACACCGTGCTGAGTGTCTCGACTTCGCTCGACACGAACGGATCAAGGGGGGGGATCAATTCACCGCCGCGAACTTTTGCAGATCACCGGTGTCCAGCATCAGCACATCATCATGCGGCACCGAGTTGGTCAACGCATAGAAGGCCGCAGCCTTGTCGGCGGGAAGGCCCATTTCGCGGTAGTAGTTCACATAGGCGCGGTTGACCGGATCATTCGCGCTGAAATCACCGGGCTGGCGGCCGTCCTCGTCCAGCCATGCATGGACCACGAATGCGGCATCGGGCGCGGCGCTGCGGGTGGCCCCTGCGAGGAACAACTCGACCGCGCCTGATCGCACCGAGCCATGGGCGGGTACGTGGGTGGCGATGCCCTTTGCGCGGATCATGCGGCCAAGGCGCAGGTTGGCAAAGTCATCCACGGTGCCGGGGCAATCGGGCATTTCCAGCACGCGGATGCCGGGGTGGGCGCGCAGCATCTTCTGGAAATCGGCAGGGGAATAGCTGTCCGTCTCGGCCACCAGCGCCGCGCGGGTGCCATCGAGGACTTCGAACGGGCCGAAGCTGGCGATGCCCTTAACGTTGGCGCGGGCGGATGCCACGAAGCGCTCGGAGCCGGGCTCGAACACTTCGACCGTGGTCGTCTCGGTCCAAGTGACGCCGTCTTCCACCCACGTGCGCGTGGAGACCTCGCGCGCACTGACCGGCTGGCAGGCGAGCAGGGCGCTGAGCGCGGTCAGGGCGAGGCGGCGGATCATCCCTTCTGCTTTCGGGCCAAGCGGATTGCCGAAGTGCCAAGGAACTGGGTTAAATCGCGTTCACTGTGTTTTGTGGCGTTGAAGAAGGGGGTTCACGCAGAGGCGCAGAGGAGAAAGGGAGACGCAGAGGCGCGGCGCTTGGCCGCAAGGCCGTAATCCTCCTGCAAGCCTTGCGGTAAACGCACCGTGGCGATGGGAGAGCGGCTTTGCCGCAAGCGCGACATCCCCGCGTCTCTTCTTCTTCTCTGCGCCTCTGCGTGAAATAGCTCTTGGCGCACCCTTTGCGTCTCCTCGCAAATGCCTCGAAAATGGCGGGACCTTGCGGCTTTCGCTTCCCCCCACCCATTTCGCCCCGCATTGTCTGCCATTAAGCAGGAGGATGCATGGTCGCGCTGGTTTCCACGGTTGCCTATCTGGGGCTGGAGGCGCGCGGGGTGGAGGTGCAGTGTCAGGTCTCGCCCGGGATGCCCGCGTTCAAGCTGGTGGGGCTGCCGGACAAGGCCGTGGGCGAAAGCCGGGAGCGTGTGCAATCGGCGCTCTCGGCGCTCGGGCTGGCGCTGCCGCCCAAGCGGATCACGGTGAACTTGTCGCCTGCTGATCTGCCCAAGGAAGGATCGCATTACGATCTGCCCATTGCGCTGGCGCTGCTGGCGGCGATGGGCGTGGTCGATCTGGAACAGATTGCCGATTACGTGGCCGTTGGCGAACTGGCGCTGGATGGGCGTGTGTTGCCATCGCCGGGTGTGCTGCTGGCTGCGATTCACGCCAGCGGGCAGGACAAGGGCCTGATCTGCCCCGCCGCGCAAGGGCCGGAGGCGCGCTGGGCCAGCGGGATCGATGTAATTGCAGCGCCCGATCTGATCGGCCTGCTCAACCATCTGAAAGGCACGAATCGACTGCCGCAGCCCGCGCAAGGCGTGGCAGAACCGGCGCGGCGCATGGCGGACCTGAAACAGGTGAAGGGGCAGGAAACCGCCAAGCGCGCGCTGGAGATTGCAGCGGCGGGCGGGCACAATCTGCTGATGATCGGGCCGCCCGGTGCGGGCAAATCGCTGATGGCATCGTGCCTGCCCGGTATCCTGCCCGAACTGACCCCGGCAGAGGCGCTGGAAGTTTCCATGGTGGCATCGGTGGCGGGCACGCTGGAGGATGGCCGGATCAGCCGCGCAAGGCCGTTCCGTGCGCCGCATCATTCCGCTTCGATGGCGGCGCTGACCGGGGGTGGTTTGAAAGTGCGGCCCGGTGAGGTCAGTCTTGCCCATCTGGGCGTGCTGTTTCTGGATGAGTTGCCTGAGTTCCAGCGGGCTGTGCTCGATTCGCTGCGCCAACCGCTGGAGACAGGCGAGGTGACCGTGGCGCGCGCCAATGCGCACGTCACCTTCCCGGCGCGGGTGCAATTGATCGCGGCGATGAACCCGTGCCGCTGCGGGCATCTGGGCGATCCGGCGCTGGGCTGCAGCCGTGCGCCGCGCTGTGCGGGGGATTATCAGTCGAAAGTGTCCGGGCCGCTGCTGGACCGGATCGATCTGCATGTGGAGGTCGATCCCGTGTCCGCTGCCGATCTGGCTCTGCCGCCGCCGGCAGAGGGATCGGATCAGGTCGCCGCGCGCGTGGCGCGGGCGCGCAATGTTCAGGTGGCGCGGCTGGAGGGCAGTGGCATGCGCAGCAATGCGGAACTCAACGGCGACATGCTCGATACCCACGCCACGCCGGACGAGCCGGGGCGCAAGCTGCTGGCGCAAGCCGCCGAGGCGATGCGCCTGTCCGCGCGCGGCTACACCCGCATGCTGCGCGTGGCGCGCACGATCGCGGACCTTGCGGGGGCCGAGACGGTGGGGCGTATTCATGTGGCTGAGGCATTGAGTTACCGGCGGATTGCGCCGCGGGCTTGAAAAGGGGTTCGCGCAGAGATCGCAGAGAAGAAAGGGAGACGCTGAGCGGCTGTCTTTGGCCGCAAGGCCACTTCTGCGTGACTCGTAGCGGAATACGCATCGTCCGGTTTGGGAGAGCGGCTTTGCCGCGATGGACAACATCTTCGCGTCTCCCTTTCTTCTCTGCGTCTCTGCGTGAACCCTTTCCCCGCTAAGCCTTCAAAGACTCCGCCCGATGAAGATCAGCACCATCGCACCGATCACCGAGGCCAGGCATCCTGCGCGATTCACGCCTTCGCCAAAGGTGCTGCTTGATCGCCAGCTGGCAAACAGGCCCGCCACCAATGCGCCGCCCACGCCCAGCAGAATCGTCTTGATCATCCCCATCTCGACCGCGCCGGGATAGAAGAACCGCGCCAACACGCCGACCACAAGGCCGGTGAACATGATCGAGAGAATATTCAGCATGGTTGGCTCCGTTCCTGTGGACATGCGCCATCGTGCCGATTGACCGGTTCTTGTCCACAATTTGGTGGTCTGGACCAAATAAACTCGCAGGCGTGCATTTTGCCTCTTGCAGTGCCGGAGTTCTGCCGCGTCGCTGCACTGCAGCATGAGGTTGGGCGCGACGAAACGAATCGGGCGTGCGACGAATCGAGTCTGCCTGAGGATCATTACCCTCTTGTGTCTGTCACGCGTTAGGGCACTATAGGTAGTGGTTGGACTTCGGGGGAACCTCTAGACCTTGTTTTCAGCGCTTGGGCGTGTTTTCCGCGCGTTGGCAGTGCTTTGCCTGAGCGCGAGACAATTCCGGCTGTGAACTGAGTTTTGGGACAGCGCGCTTGCGGGACATCCATGTTCCGCTTTCGTTCTGTCTGGTGTAGGATCGGGATGCGCTCCCGATTCGTGTGTCGATTGATCGCCCGGATGGAATGATTCCGGCGTGCGAACGGGGGTTATAACGTGGATTTCAGGACTGGAGACGGCTCCGTGGTTGCGCAGGATGAATTGGCGCTGGCAGGCGCCCCGGCCTTTGCCGGTGAAGCGAAAGCTGTAGATATGAACGCCAAGGATGCAGGCTCCGACGCGCTCGTGGCTGGTATGGCTGCAACGGTGGCAGCGGCGGCTGTAGCAGCGGCCCCGGTCAGCGATTCCAAGACGGTCAACCCGCGCCGCTTCACCATTGTCACTGATCATGCCCGTGATGCGCTCCTCACCGATTTCGGCAAGGATACGCTGGACGACCGCTATCTGCTGCCCGGTGAAAAGTATCAGGACCTGTTTGCGCGCGTGGCCGATGCCTATGCCGATGATCAGGCCCATGCGCAGCGGCTCTATGACTACATCTCGAAGCTGTGGTTCATGCCCGCAACGCCGGTGCTTTCGAACGGCGGCACCGGGCGGGGCCTTCCGATCTCGTGCTATCTGAACTCGGTGGATGACAGCCTTGAGGGCATCGTTGCCACCTGGAACGAGAACGTCTGGCTCGCCTCGCGCGGCGGCGGCATCGGCACCTACTGGGGCCAGGTGCGCGGCATTGGTGAGAGCGTGGGCCTGAACGGCAAGACCAGCGGCATCATTCCCTTTGTGCGCGTGATGGATTCGCTGACGCTGGCGATCAGCCAAGGCTCGCTGCGCCGTGGTTCGGCGGCGTGCTACCTTGATGTGTCGCACCCCGAGATTGAGGAGTTCCTCGAAATCCGCAAGCCTTCGGGCGATTTCAATCGCAAGGCGCTGAACCTGCACCACGGCGTGCTGCTGACCGATGAATTCATGGAAGCCGTGCGCGATGGCCGTGAATTCCATCTGCGCAGCCCCAAGGACGGGTCGGTCCGCAACACGGTGGACGCGCGCGCGCTGTTCCAGAAGCTGGTCGAAACCCGTCTTGCCACGGGTGAGCCCTACATCGTGTTCAATGACACGGTGAACCGCACGATGCCCAAGCATCACCGCGATCTGGGGCTGAAGGTTTCCACCTCGAACCTGTGTTCGGAAATCACGCTGCCCACCGGCCGCGACCATCTGGGCAATGACCGTACGGCAGTGTGCTGCCTGTCCTCGTTGAACCTTGAGACGTGGGACGAGTGGAACGCCGACAAGCTGTTCATCGAAGACGTGCTGCGCTTCCTCGACAACGTGCTGCAGGACTATATCGACCGCGCGCCCAGCGAAATGGCGCGCGCCAAGTATTCGGCCATGCGCGAACGCTCGGTCGGCATGGGCGTGATGGGCTTCCATTCATTCCTGCAGATGAAGGGCATCGCGTTTGAATCGGCGATGGCCAAGGCGTGGAACCTCAAGATGTTCAAGCACGTGGCGGCAAAGGCGGACGAGGCTTCGCTGATGCTGGCGCAAGAGCGGGGCCCTTGCCCCGATGCGGCGGACATGGGCGTGATGCAGCGCTTTTCGTGCAAGATGGCGATTGCGCCAACCGCATCGATCAGCATCATCTGCGGCGGGACTTCGGCCTGCATCGAGCCGATCCCGGCGAATATCTACACGCACAAGACGCTGTCCGGCTCGTTCGTGGTGAAGAACCCGTACCTGCAGAAGTTGCTGGCCGAAAAGAGCAAGGATTCCACCAATGTGTGGAACTCGATCCTTGAACATGGCGGATCGATCCAGCACCTTGATTTCCTTAGCCCCGATGAAAAGTCGATCTACAAGACCAGCTTCGAGATCGACCAGCGCTGGCTGCTCGAATTTGCGGCAGATCGTACGCCCTACATCGATCAGGCCCAGTCGCTGAACCTCTATATCCCGGCTGATGTGGACAAGTGGGATCTGATGATGCTGCACTTCCAGGCGTGGGAAAAGGGCATCAAATCGCTCTACTACCTGCGTTCGAAGTCCGTGCAGCGCGCAGGCTTTGCCGGCGGGGTTGAGGCGGACAATACCTCGGCTGCGCCCAAGATCGAACTCGCCACAGCGGCGACCGATTATGAGGAATGCTTGGCCTGCCAGTGATGGCAGGTCAGCAAGCCTTGCCCCTGTCATGACGGTCCCGGCAGTTCCTGCATGTCTTCGGGCGTCCTCGCGGCTGGCGCGACCGTTGTTGCCGTTACACCCCGCGACATTTCGCGGCTTGCGCCAAGCCGCTCCGTTCGGCCATTTGCGCGTGTCCGGCCTGATCCCGGCTGTGACGCATATGGGGGCGAATTGTTCGCCGGGAACGGAAGGAATTGACTATGCGCAAGTGGCACCGCTGGATCACGGTGTTTTTCGGCGTGTTCATGCTGTGGATGGCCTTTACGGGCGTTGCCAGCCATGTGACCGCGCTCTGGCCTGCGGGCGAAACGGCAGGGCCGCCCCCCGTGCCGCAGGGCTTCGTCTGCCCCGAAACGATGATGTGCCGGCCCAAGGCACCTCCGGGCGGCGTGAAATCGCTGGTCGGCTGGTTCCACCACCTGCATTCGGGCGAGGAGTTCGGACCCGTGGGCACGGCAATCTCGCTGATGACGGGGCTGGCGCTGATCTTCTTCAGCTTTTCGGGCCTGTGGATGTACATCTCGATGTGGAAGAACCGCAAAGATCGCAGCCTGAAACCCAGCATGTTCTGGAAGTAACCGGCAAAGCCCCCTCCTCTTTAGAGGAGGGGGTTGGGGGTGGTGCTGCGGCATTGAATGACGCTGCGCGTCAACACCACCCCTCCGCCCCTCCGTGCAAGAGGAGGGGGACTCAGAAGATACAAGAAAACGCCCTGCATTTTGGCGAGGCGCATGTCGGCCAAGTGCCGCAGCCCGGTCTCGAAAGAGGCGGGGCTTTCGGTGTGCTTGGGCGTCCGTCCCAGGCTGGTTCCGTGCGGCGGCCAACCCTGCCCCAAAGCACACGATTCCCTTTGGTGAAAAACCCCAACACTATCCCCGGCCAAGGCCCCCCGCCGCCTTTCGCCGCGCCCCGCCAGACCCTACATTGACAGAATCAGTACAGGATACCGCCCATGCCCCTTCTTGAAGCCCGCAACACCTACAAACCCTTCGAATATCCCTGGGCCTATGAATTCTGGAAGCGTCAGCAGCAGGTGCACTGGCTGCCCGAAGAAGTGCCGCTGGGCGAGGATTGCCGCGATTGGGCGCAGAAGATTTCCGAGCATGAGCGCAACCTGCTGACGCAGATCTTCCGCTTCTTCACGCAGGCCGATGTGGAAGTGCAGAACTGCTACCACGAACAATACGGCCGCGTGTTCAAGCCGACCGAGATCAAGATGATGCTGACCGCGTTTTCCAACATGGAAACCGTGCATATCGCCGCCTACAGCCACCTGCTCGACACGATCGGCATGCCCGAAAGCGAATACGGCATGTTCCTCGAATATGAGGAGCTGAAGGCCAAGCACGATTACCTGCAAACCTTCGGCGTGGATTCGGACGAGGATATCGCCCGCACGCTCGCCATGTTCGGCGGCTTTACCGAAGGGCTGCAGCTGTTTGCCAGCTTTGCCATGCTGATGAACTTCCCGCGCTTCAACAAGATGAAGGGCATGGGCCAGATCGTCAGCTGGTCGGTCCGCGATGAATCGCTGCACTGCGAAGGCATCATCAAGCTGTTCCACGCCTTCGTGAAGGAGCGCGGCTGCCTGACCAAGGCGGTGAAGGAAGACATCATCGATTGCTGCCAGAAGACCGTGCGGCTGGAAGATGCCTTCATCGATCTGGCGTTCGAACAGGGCCCGGTCCCGGGCATGAGCGCCAAGGACATCAAGCGCTACATCCGCTACATCGCCGACTGGCGCCTGAACCAGCTGGGCTTCCAGCCGATCTACATGATCGAAGACCACCCGCTGCCATGGCTCGCCCCGCTGCTGAACGGGGTGGAACACGCCAACTTCTTCGAAACCCGCGCGACGGAATATTCAAAGGCCGCCACCCGCGGCGATTGGAACACCGTATGGACCAGCTTCGACAAGCGCCGCAGCGCAAAGTCGGCGGCGAATGTGGAGCTGCCGACTGAGGTTGAGGTGGATATGTTTGGCGCGTCGGGGATTGCGGCGGAGTGAGGTGAAAAGCGGTGCCCAAGGTCTTCGACTGGAACGGCTACCGCTTCCACTTCTTTTCGAACGAAGGTGATCCGCGCGAACCTACACACATTCACGTGACCAAGGGCCGCGACACGGCAAAGTTCTGGCTGCAACCCGAAGTCAGTCTTGCCTATGATCGCGGCTTTCCGCCCCGCGTGATTTCGCAGCTGGTTCATGTTATTGAAGAGCGGCGTGAAGAACTCGAAAGGGCGTGGAATGACTATTTCGCCTGAGCCACTGTCCGTCCGCTTTGACGAGCACAGCCTGTGGGTCGAACTGGATGACGGACGCACGATCGGTGCGCCGTTGGCGTGGTTTCCGCGCCTGCTTCATGCGACAGAAGCAGACCGGCAAGCGTTCTTCCTGAGCCGCGACGGCATTCATTGGGATGGGCTGGATGAGGATATCTCGATTGCCGGATTGCTGGCTGGCCGTGGGGATAGGGCTGGGGTGCATCAGGCGGCGGCTTGATTGAACGCGCTTTATTGAAATCGCGGCGAATGATGCATCCGTTTCCGGGGAAACTTAAAAGGGCGTCATTGACCAGAACGTAACAAGAACTTAACCTGTCGCCAGCAGGAGCAATTCAATGCAATCCATCGAATTTTGCGCTGGCGCCGGCGGACAGGCCTTGGGTCTTGAGCAAGCTGGATTTCAGCATTCGGCTCTAGTCGAAATCGAAGCAGATTTTTGCAAAACTCTGCGGTTAAACCGTCCGCAGTGGGATGTGCGCTGTGAAGACATGAATGTCTTTGACGGTCGGTCGTTCAAAGGTGTGGATTTGATGGCGGGCGGGTTGCCCTGCCCTCCATTCTCTGTTGCGGGCAAACAGCTAGGCCAATTGGATGAACGCAATCTGTTTCCAGCGGCAATTCGATTGATCGACGAGATCAGACCAAAAGCTGTGATGATCGAGAATGTACGTGGTTTCCTGTCTCCCGCATTTGAAGAATATCGTCTCCATTTGAAGTCGGAATTCGAGAAGTTAGGATATTACGTAGATTGGCGTTTGCTGAATTCATCTGACTTCGGTGTGCCTCAATTGCGCCCTCGAGTGGTAATCGTAGCAATGAAGTGCGGTCTATTTGATTCATTTGAATGGCCAGACCTGCTGCCGCACAATACACAGACAGTAGGACATGTTCTGCGGGAAATGATGGGTGCTAATGGCTGGCCGGGTGCCGAGCGATGGGCGCAACTGGCAAATGATATTGCGCCAACCATCGTGGGTGGATCTAAGAAGCATGGTGGACCGGATCTTGGCCCGACGCGGGCACGTAAGGCATGGGCCGCTCTTGGTGTGGAGGGCAGAACCATTGCTGAAGAAGCGCCAGCTGCTGATTTCTGCGGTATGCCTCGGCTAACGGTCGGCATGGTGGCGCGACTTCAGGGCTTTCCCGCTGATTGGCAATTCTATGGTCGCAAGACCACTGCATATCGGCAGGTTGGAAACGCATTCCCCCCACCCGTGGCATGCGCCGTGGCGCAGAATATCAAGCTTGCGCTTTCTGCCCGTACGACATTTGTTAATAAGGCTGCTTGATGGGTGCCCGAGATTCACTTCGAGACTTCTTTTTAAGCAACCTTGGCCGTGTGCTGGATTCTGAAGAGTTGCGTGCTGCGGCCGGCGGAATCAGTGAGTGGGCAAGGCGTATACGCGAGTTGCGAAATGAAGAAGGGTTTCAAATCCTGACGCACAATGATCGCTCGGATCTTAAACCAGGCCAGTATTTACTGCTGACAGCTAAGCCTGAACCAGCGTTTTCTCGTGGCATTTCGAAAGAAACGCGTGCCATTGTGCTCGATCGAAATGGGTTCACGTGTCAGATGTGTGGTGCCGGAGCTGGTGAGCCGCACCCTTATGATCCAACTCGGAAAACCCGTCTCCATTTGGGCCATGTAATTGATAAGTCCATGGGAGGAGGAGATGATCCCTCAAACCTCCGAGCAGTTTGTTCTGTTTGCAATGAAGGCGCTTCAAATATCACACCGGACCGACCAACGGTTATGAAGTTGAAGGCGCAAATTCGTAAATCACGTGGAGAAGATCAAATCGAGATTTTGAAGTTTTTGGCGGAAAAATATCCCGACTACGTCCGTAAAATTGTAGATGGTAATTAACATAGTTTACAGGCTCCTATATTTTATATTCTGGAAATCACTCATTTTAGCACGTTGCACGCTGACACAGACATGAGGCGGTCGCATCAAGCCTTACCATCAGAGCGCTTGGCTCGCCACCCTACTCGCTCCGACAAGTCATCCCGCAGGCGAGGGGGATTGGTTTTCCTTTTGGGTGGGCTTTGAGAGAAAAGTCAAAAAGGGCCCATCCCTAGCCCTTCCCGCATGCGGGAAGGGTTAGGGATGGGCATTCGGCGATAGCCGAAGTTTGCGCGCCTCTACCGCCAGGGCAATCGCTGCCACCACGCCTTCGCAGTTTTCCTGCACATCGGCGTTGGTGAAGCGCAGGACCTGATAGCCCGCATCGGCCATGAAGCGATCGCGGGTGGCGTCGTATTCGGGGCGCAGATTGTGACTGTGGCCGTCGAGTTCGATCACGATCGATAAAGCGCGGCACAGGAAATCGGCGAAGTAGGGGCCGATGGGCATCTGGCGGCTGAACTTTGCGCCGACGGCTCCGCCGGTGATGTTCCGCCATAGCAGGCGTTCGGTTGGGGTGGCCGCGCGCCGGAGGGCGCGGGCGCGGTCGGTGTTGCGGGGTTTGAAAGTGGCCACCGGGCGTTGTTGCCACGTGGCGGCGATCCCGCAATCAGCGTTGATGCCAAAACGGCATCACCAGACCGCCCAAAGTACCCGGGAGCGCGAGGGGCTAGCCCCTCGCATCTACTACTTTTCTGTAAGAAACCGCCACAGCGTCCAAATCAGCCTCCGTCGGCTCCCACACGCCAGCAAGCGGACCGTCGCCCGTGAACAGCGCGCGCGCCGCATCGCGCGGGTCGGGGTGGCGGGCGACAAGGGTGGTGAGTTGGCCGGCCATCGGATCATCAACCGCGCCATTCGCGCCGGTGAGGTGGTGTAGCCATGCGGCGATGCCGGTGAGGATGGCGGGGCAGGGGCGGCCCGTGGCGGCGTTGGCGGCCAGGGTTTCGAGCCAGCGCTGGGGGAGTTTCTGGCTGCCGTCCATCGCGATCTGGATCAGGCGGTGGTTGAGCGCCGGGTTGGCGAAGCGCGCGATCAGTGCCTGCGCATAGGCGGCAAGGTCCTGGCCCGGTGCGGGGGTGATGGTGCGGGCGGCTTCGTCGGTCATCAGGCCGGTGGCAAGGGCCTGCAGGGCGGGGTCGGCCACAGCTTCGTGGACGAAAGTATGGCCCGCAGCGAGGCCGCAATAGGCCAGCAGCGAGTGCGCACCGTTGAGCATGCGCAGCTTGGCGGTTTCATATGCGGCCACGTCTTGCACCAATTGCGCGCCGACGGCTTCCCAGCGCGGGCGGGGGCCGGCGAAGTGGTCTTCGATCACCCACTGGCTGAACGGTTCGGTGACCACGCAGGCCTCATCCTGCAGACCGCCGAGCGCGGAGGCGACCATGGTGCGGTCATCCTCGGTGGTGGCGGGCACGATGCGGTCGATCATCGTGGAGGGGCAGGTGCAGTGGGCCGTGAACCACGGGACAAGGTCCGGTTCGTGGCGGGCAAGGTATTGCAGCATCAGCGCGCGCAGCTTGGCGCCGTTGTCGGCCAGATTGTCGCAGGGCATCAGCGTAAGGCCGGGCAGCCCGGCAGCGCGGCGGCGCAGCAGGCCCTGCGTGACGAAGTAGTAGAAGCTGAGCGAGTGGGCCTGCGCAAAATCGAGATCGCCATTGGCGGCGCGGCAATAGCCTTTCTCGGTCACGGTCAGGCTGACGATGCGGGTGGATGGCGCAGCGACGGCGGCGATGACGGCGTCGGGCTCTTCGCTGGCGACGAGCACATTGCGTACAGAGCCGACCACGCGCAGCGCGCTGCCATCGCCCGATTGTTCGGCCACGCAATAGAGCCCGTCCTGCGGGTTCATCTGCCGGGCGACGCCGGGGGAGCGCAGCGAGACGCCAGTGATGGCCCAGTCGCTGTCACCGGCATTCATCGCGGCATCGGTGTACCACGCCTGATGCGCGCGGTGGAATGCGCCGATGCCGAAGTGGACGATGCCGACCTGTTGGGCGTCGCGATCATAGAGCGGCCGCGCGACCGCGGCAGGCAGGCGCGCCAGCGTCTGTGCCGCAAGCCTCACAGCTTGTAGGCCTTCTTGGCAAGGTTGTACGACAGGTCCTGCGCCAGTTCAGCCGCTTCCCAATCCTCGATCCGGTGTTCCATTACCAGCTGCGCGAGGAAGCCGCAGTCGATGCGGCGCGCCACATCGTGGCGGGCGGGGATTGAGAGGAACGCGCGGGTATCATCATTGAAGCCCACGGTGTTGTAGAAGCCTGCGGTTTCGGTGGTCATGTGCCGGAAGCGTTTCATGCCCTCGGGGCTATCGTGGAACCACCATGCCGGGCCAAGCTTCAGGCAGGGGTAATGCCCAGCGAGCGGCGCGAGTTCGCGGGCATAGGCGCTTTCATCCAGCGTGAAGAGGATGATCGACAGACCGGGTTCGTTGCCGAACTTGTCGAGCAGGGGTTTGAGCGCATGGACGAAATCGGTGCGGGTGGGAATGTCCGCGCCCTTGTCACGCCCGAAGCGTTCGAAGACCTTGGCATTGTGGTTGCGGAAACTGCCGGGGTGGATCTGCATGACGAGCCCGTCGTCAATGCTCATGCCGGCCATTTCGGTCAGCATTTGCGCGCGGAACAGTTCAGCATCAGAGGCGTGGAATTGGCCCGATACCACGCGATTGAACAGCGCTTCGGCCTCGGAGGCAGAGAGGTTGGCGGTGGCCGCCGTGGGGTGGCCGTGATCGGTGCTGGTGGCGCCCATGGATTTGAAGAAGGCACGGCGGGTGCGATGCGCGGCGAGATAGCCGGTCCATGTCAGGCAATCCTGCCCGGTCAGCGCCGAGAAGGTGTCGAGGTTGGCGCGGAAGCCTTCAAATTCCGGGTCCACCACCGGATCGGGGCGATAGGCGGTGATGACGCGGCCCTGCCAGCCCCCCTCGCGCGCATTCTCGGCGGCAATGGCAGCGTGATGCTCCAGTGTGTCGAGCGGGCTTTCGGTGGTGGCGATGACTTCGATGTTGAAGCGTTCAAACAAGGCGCGCGGGCGGAAGGCATCGGTGGTGAGCGCCTGCGTGATCGTGTCGAAATAGAGGTCTGACGTCTCGGCCGAGAGTTGCACGTCGATGCCGAAGGCCTCGGCGAACACCCAGTCCAGCCACATCCGCGAAGGCGTGCCGCGGAACAGACCGTAGCGTTCGGCAAACAGCCGCCAAGCCGCGCGCGGATCGACAGCCTTGTTGCGCACGCCCAGGTCTTCCAGCGCTACCCCTTGCGAATAGAGCATGCGGAAGACGTAGTGATCGGGCACCAGCAGCAGATCCGTGGCATTGCCGAACGGCGCGTTTCCGGCAAACCAGCGCGGATCGGTGTGGCCGTGGGGGCTGATGATCGGCAGATCCCTGACCTGCCCATAAAGCTCCCGCGCCAGCGCGCGCACCGAAGGCTCGACCGGCAGCAGGCGGTCGGGGTGAAGTTCCAGATTGCGGGGCATTGTCAGTCTTTCGCATAAAGTTGCTTGCCGGGCCGTGGTCTTGCGCTGCGGCCCGCGCCGTTCTTCGGTTGCCGACGGCATGCCGTCAAGCATCTCAGTTAGCGCTCCCATTGCCTCTACACTCGGCCTGACCTATTGCCTAGACATGGAGTTTGACGATCAGATGCGCCGCTATTTCGGCACCGATGACCTTGCCGCCACCACGCCCGATGTGATTGATGCGGGGGTGGAGCGGATGCTGGTGGATTTCGGGCTCGAAAAAGACCGCGCCCGCCGCTTTGGCTTGTGGACGCTGCTCCACATGTTCGGCCGCGCGCCCGATCTTGATGTGGCATTCAAAGACCCGGCGGACCGGGATGCCGCGCGCGATTTCATGGACATGATCGACCGCGTGGGAGAGTAGTTGACGGTGCTGCACGTCTGTTGCGGCGTGTGCGATCGGCAGGCGGCAGGGTTGGAGGATGTGGCATGGTCTGGGTGATCGTTGCAGCCTTGCTGGTGGTCTTCATTGCTGTCCAAATGGCCACCCGCCGCGGCAAGGCGCGGCGGTCGGGCAATCGCGGTGACTCTGGTGGAGACGGGGGCGGTGCCTATTGGGGCAGCGATTCAGGCGATTGCGGATCGAGCGATGGTGGCTGTGGCGGAGACGGCGGGGGTGGCGACTGACGCTGCGCAGCGCAGCAGCGGCGCACTTGCGCGGGGCAGGCCGTCCGTGCATAAGAACAAAGCATGATCGCGAAGCTTACAGGTATCCTTGATGACACCGGCCCGGACTGGGCCGTGATCGACGTGGGCGGCGTGGGCTACCTTGTCCAATGCTCGGCCAAGACGCTCAGCCATCTGGGCATCCGGGGGGACCGGGTGGTGGTCCACACCGAAATGCAGGTGAGCGAAACCGACCAGCGCCTGATCGGCTTCACCAGCGCCGGGGAACGCGCGTGGTTCCGGCTGTTGACGGCAGTGCAGGGCGTCGGGTCAAAGGTTGCGCTGGCGATCCTCTCGGCGCTGTCGGTCGAAGAACTGCAACGCGCCTGTGCGCAGGGCGATGCGGCCATGGTGGCGCGCGCGAACGGCGTGGGGCCGAAGCTGGCCAGCCGGATCGTGAATGAATTGAAGGACAAGGCGGGCGGGCTCGCCGGCTATACCTCGCCGGTGGGCATGGGCGGCGAGAGCTTTGCCCCGCCGCCGGGCAATGCGGCTGCCGATGCCGTCTCGGCGCTGCAGAACCTCGGCTTCAAGCCGATGGTGGCCAGCAGCGCAGTGGCCGCAGCGGTAAAAGAACTGGGCGAGGACGCCGGGCTGAACGATCTGGTGCGCGTGGCGCTGAAGAGGGCGGCGGGGTGATGCGGCGTGCAGCTTATCTCTCATTGCCGCCCTCGCGTTTGTTTATGGTGGCAACGCGATGGCGTGCAGCATGCCTGTTCGTGAACATCCGATTCTTGCGTCTCATGCCCCTGCCCAAGTTCAAAGCGGAATGACATCCTATAGAGTTGCCATTTCCGAAGCCTTGCTTCCAGCTCGGCATGCTAAAACTCAGTATCTTTTGGGGCGCGATTGGCTCGGCTTGCGGGGGCAGATCGTCGCCGACGTAGCGGGGGCGTCGCTTTCTGATCAGGTTGAGATCAAGGGGCTTGTAAAGCTTGCCTGCTTTTATCCCGGGCCTGGTTATTCTGTGACACCAGACGGCCGGTTGGTTGCGTGGATCACAGGCAAGTTCGTAACCTGCGCTGACCATACGCTGGTTTTAACAGCAGGCACTGGAATTTTGGGCGCTCAAGATGGAATATGGCGCAAAGTCAGATGGCCCGTCGAAGAAGGTGATGATCTGCCTGCTTTGCTATCAGAACCACAACCCGGTATAGATCAACCATGACCGACCTCAGCTTTTCCATTCCCTCGCCGCTCCACAGCCGGATCGAGCATCGTGCGGCGCAAGCCGGTTACGCCGATGTGGGCGAATACGTGCGCGATCTGATCGAGCGGGACCTCGCAAGGGCCGAAGACATAGCATGGGTCCGCGAGAAAATCGCCGAGGGCGAGGCTTCCGGTTTCATCGACCGTGATGCGCGCGAAGTACTGAGGGAAATCGTCGCAGAACGTCGCGCGCGACGTGGCTAGGATCATCTTGAGCCATGCGGCGCGTGGCGATCTTGTGGAGATCGGTGAATACGGCGAAGCACAATTTGGCAGTGCAATCGCGGATTCATACCAGGATGACATTGAGCGGAGTTTAGATCTTCTCGCGGACTTTCCGTTGAGTGGTGAAGCCAAAGACGTCTGGGGTGATGGCGTCCGCTCACTTGTTTGTAACCGCCACCGGATTGTCTATCGGTATGGCGACGATACCGTCCAAGTCCTGCGCATCCTGCATCATTCACGCAACGTCCCGCAGCATCTGAGGCCATGACCGATAACCCCCTCCTCACCCCCGAACGCATGGTCGAAGACCAGGACGCGGCTTTGCGGCCCAAGACGCTGGCCGAATTCGTCGGGCAGGCGGCGGCCAAGGACAATCTGCAGGTGTTCATCGAAAGCGCCAAGATGCGGCGCGAGGCGATGGATCATGTGCTGTTTTTCGGCCCGCCGGGGCTGGGCAAAACCACGCTGGCGCAGATCATCGCGCGCGAACTGGGCGTCAATTTCCGCTCCACCTCCGGCCCGGTGATTGCCAAGGCGGGCGATCTGGCGGCGCTGCTGACCAATCTTGAACATGGCGATGTGCTGTTCATTGACGAGATTCACCGTCTCAATCCCGTGGTCGAAGAAGTGCTTTATCCGGCGATGGAGGATCGCGCGCTCGATTTGATGATCGGCGAAGGCCCCTCGGCGCGGTCGGTGCGGATCGATCTGCCGCCCTTCACGCTGATCGGGGCGACCACGCGACAGGGCTTGCTGCAAACGCCGCTGCGCGACCGTTTCGGCATTCCGGTGCGGCTGCAGTTCTATTCGGTGGACGAGTTGGAACGCGTGGTGGCACGCGGCGCGTCATTGCTGGGCATCGGCATCGACAAGGGCGGGGCGACCGAGATTGCGCGCCGGTCCCGCGGCACGCCACGCGTGGCCGGGCGGCTGCTGCGCCGCGTGCGCGATTTTGCGCAAGTGGCAGGTGCCGACAAGATCACGAAAGACAATGCCGACAATGCTTTGACCCGGCTGGAAATCGATCAGATCGGGCTGGACCTGCAGGACCGGCGCTATCTGATGATGATCGCCGATATCTACAAAGGCGGGCCGGTGGGCGTGGAAACGCTGGCGGCAGGGCTTTCGGAGCCGCGCGATACGATCGAGGAAGTGATCGAGCCGTACCTGATCCAGTTGGGCCTGATTGCCCGCACCGCGCGGGGCCGCTGTCTGAATGATCGGGGCTGGCAGCATCTGGGCCTCACGCCCCCTGCGGGCCAATTGCCGGGCCTGTTTGATTCGGGCGATTGATCGGTGCGCTCAGCAGGCCGGCAATGCGGGGGCGGAAAAGACGGCCTGCGCAAGAGTCTGGCAACATTCGGTCCCAAACTGGCACAGAGTTAACCGGCGGCCCGGACCGGTCCCGATTTCGGGCAGATTCCATGGCCAGAACACGGTTAACGTCATTGCTCTCAACCTTCCCATCTGCGTTGATTGATCGGTCAGGAAAGCAAAGCACGGCGTTAACCCGCTTTTGCTAAGCGCTTTCCCAGGGAAAACGAGAGCAACGATCATGTCGGTTCGGATGGCATTGGCAAAACTGGCAGCAGCTGCAGCGGGCGGGGCTATGCTCGGCGGCGGTGCCGTGCATGTTTCTGAAGCACCTTCGCAGGGTGAAATTCACACCGTGAAGCCGGTCAAGGTCAAGATGGCCAAACCAGCCAAGCGCATGGCCGCACGCCGCGCCGCCCCGCGCGAAGTGCATCGCGCCCGCCGCGTGGTGACAACGACCACGACTCGCACGTGTGAGCCAGCGCAGCAAATGGCGATGGTGCCGGTGCCCTACATGCCGCCAATGCCCCCTCAGCCCATCGGCGGCGGTGGTGGCGGCGGCGTGCCGGTGGTGATCGGTGGCGGCGGGCTTGGCGGCTTTGGCGGCGGCTTCTTTGGTGGCTTCTTCGGCGGCGGCGGTGGCAGCAGTGGCGGTGGCGGCAGCGTGGTGATTTCTTCCACCAGCACCGGTTCCACATCGACCTCGGGCGGTTCCACCTCAACTTCGGGCGGCTCAAGCTCCACGTCGGGCGGATCAACGTCATCGACCACGGGCGGCGTGTCCACATCAACTGGCGGCGTCTCCACCACAAGCTCCACTGGTGGCGTCTCGACGTCTACCGGTGGCGTTTCCACTTCCACGTCGACAGGCGGAGTTTCGACTTCGACCGGGGGTGTCTCCACCTCTACCGGTGGTGTCTCGACATCGTCCTCCACATCTTCGGGCAATGTGTCCACGTCAAGCGGCGCGGTCAGCAGCTCGTCGGGCAACGTCTCGACCTCATCCGGCAATGTCTCGTCGTCCAGCGGGAACGTCAGCACGTCTTCCGGTGCGGTCAGCAGCAGCTCGTCGACGTCGACCTCATCGGGCAATGTCAGCACGTCTTCGGGCAACGTCGCCAGCAGTTCGTCCACCTCGACGTCTTCGGGCAACGTGAGCACGAGTTCGTCAACTTCGACGTCCTCAGGCAATGTGAGCACGAGTTCTTCGACATCCTCGTCTACCTCGTCCTCGACATCGAGCAGCACCAGCTCTTCGACCTCGTCGTCGACATCGTCCTCCACTTCGTCGTCGTCTGGCTCCAGCGGGACAACGTCCGGTTCCAGTGGAACGACCTCCGGCTCCAGCGGAACGACGTCATCGACCACAACATCGGGCAGCAGTGGCACCGATGTGCCCGAGCCTTCGATGATCATCCTGTTCGGCGCAGCTGCCGCCGGGCTGGTGGCCCGGCGTCGCTTTGGCAAGGTCAAGCAGTCGGCTTGAATCGTGTTCATCACCCGCTCCGGCGGGTGAACGGGAAGGGCGGCCTCCGGGGGGAAGCCGCCCTTTTTCGTGCCCGGTTCAAAGTTTCAGCGGTGACTGCCGAGCATGTTGGCGTGGGTGATAGCCACGGCCAGCGCGTCGGAAGCGTCCTCGCCTGCCAGCACAACACCGGGCAGCAGGATCTTCAGCATGTGCTGGATCTGCTGCTTTTCTGCGCCGCCGGTTCCGACCAATGCCTTCTTGATGACCTTTGTGGGATATTCGGCAACCGGGATGCCCGAGCGCGCCACCGCGACCATCGCCACGCCGCGCGCCTGACCCAGCTTGAGCGTGGACTGCGGGTTGACGTTGACGAACACCTCTTCCACCGCACCGCTATCGGGCTTGTAGATTCTGATCACCTCAGCCAGCGCCGAATCGAGTTCGACGAGGCGTTCGGCCATCGTCGCCTTGGCGTTGGTGCGGATCTGGCCGTTGGCCACATGGCTCAGGCGGCTGCCGGATTTGGACACCACGCCCCATCCGGTGCAGGTCAGGCCGGGATCAATGCCGAGGATGATCATGGCAGGCCCTCCCCCGGTGGGGGAGGATCACGTTGGTCAACCCAGCTTCTCCATCACGTCATCCGGGATTTCGTAATTACCCCACACGGTCTGAACGTCATCGTCGTCGTCCAGCACGTCGATCAGCCTGAGCAGGGTTGCTGCATCATCGGCCGAAACTTCGGTCTTCAGGTTCGGACGCCAGGCAAGCTTCACGCCTTCAGCCTCGCCCAGCACCTTTTCCAGTTCGCGAGCGACTTCATGGAGGTTTTCAACCGCGACCCAGATCTGGTGGCTGCCCGGATTTTCGTCGCCATCGCCCATGTCGGATTCGACATCATCGGCGCCCGCTTCAATCGCGGCTTCGAGGACCTTTTCCTCGTCGCCCACTTTGCCCGGGTATTCGATCAGTCCAAGCCGCTCAAACCCATGGCTCACCGCACCCGATGCGCCAAGATTGCCGCCGTTCTTCGAGAACGCGGTGCGGATGTTGGTGGCGGTGCGGTTGCGGTTGTCGGTCAGCGCTTCGACGATGACGGCGACGCCGCCCGGGCCATAGCCTTCGTAGCGCACTTCTTCGTAGTTATCGCCTTCGCCCTTGCTCGCCTTGTCGATGGCGCGGGCGATGTTGTCTTTCGGCATGGACTGCGCCTTGGCGGCGTTGACCGCAGCGCGTAGGCGCGGGTTCATGTCCGGATCGGGGATGCCCATCTTGGCCGCGACGGTGATTTCGCGCGAAAGCTTGGAAAACTGTGCCGAACGCTTTTTGTCCTGCGCGCCCTTGCGGTGCATGATGTTCTTGAATTTGGAATGGCCTGCCATGGTCCGTCTTCTTGCGTGTTTCAGGAATCTTGAAATCTGCCCCTAGCCGAGACAGTGGCTTGCGGCAATCTGTGTGGCGCAACGCCGATTTTGGCGGCATGAAGCGGGCATGATCCGCGCAGCATTGACCGAATTCGCCATATTTCTCCGCAATCCAAGGCCGATGTCGGCCAGTGGACTGAATGCCGATGGCGCGGTGGCGCGGTGGCTGGTGTTGAGCGTGCTACAGATCGTGGTGCTGGGGCTGGTGGTGATGCCGCTGATCCTGGCCTGGCAAAAGGCGTTCGGCCTGCCTTCGCCCAATGCTTTTGATGGCCTGAGCCCGCTGGCGCTGTGGGGAGGGGCGGTGTTGCTGGCCCCGGTGCTGGAAGAGCTGTTCTTTCGTGGCTGGATGAGCGGGCGGCCTGCTGCGTTGTGGCTGACTTTGGTGGTCATCGCGGGGCTAGGACTGTTTGCCGCGTTCGGGCGCGGCAATCCGTTGGCAGCAGGAGCGATCTGGCTGGGCACGGCCATTGTGGCGGGCGCTGCGTGGTGGCGTACGCGACGCGACAAGCAGGTGTCCGCCACTTTCACCCGCGCCTTTCCGGTGCTGTTCTATCTGGTCACGGTGCTGTTCGCGCTGATGCACGTGTTCAATTATCCGCACGTCAGCGCGGTGGTCTTGCCGATGGTCCTGCCGCAGTTCTGGTCTGGCCTGATGCTGGGCTATATCCGGGTGCGGCTGGGTTTGCTGGCCGCCATTCTGGCGCATGTAGCCTCGAATGCGGTCATGCTGACGGCGGCCTTGGTGACGGGTTAGAGCACCACCGCCGTCCCGCTGACGCTGACCATCAGCATCGATCCGCGCGCGCCGATGGTTTCGTAATCGAAATCGACGCCGATCACGGCATTGGCACCCACCATGCGCGCCTTGTCTTCCAGCTCGCGCAGCGCCTGCTCGCGCCCGCGGCTGAGCACTTCCTCGTACTTGCCCGATCGTCCGCCGAAGATGTCGGTCAGCGAGGCGAAAAGATCGCGCACGATGTTCGCGCCAAGGATCACCTCGCCGGTCACAATGCCAAGGTGGCGCTGCACCGGGCGGCCTTCGACGAGGCTGGTGGTAGTAAGGATCATGGCTGCCCTTTCGCGTGGAGTCAGGGCAGCCTACCGCGAATGTCAGTCAATGCCGAGAGCGTTCTTGCAGCAATTTCGTTGCTCGACGGCCATCGGTAGCCTGCTACCTATTGGGCTTGCAGTTCCAATGGGTCAAGGTGGAGGATGGCGGATGCGTGGGCAGCGACAGTCTGGTGAAGCAAAGCGTCTGGCGGTCGAGAGAGCATTTCTTACGACCTTGATGATTGATGCTGACGCAGCGATTCGTAGGTTCCGAGATCCCGAAAATGACATTCAGCAGGCACGCCGCGAGCTTGTTCGAAGCGTTCATGCTACAATCGACGGCGTCGTGTGGGCATTCCGCGAACACGTTCGATCATCGGCTCGTGAAATGGACATGCTTACCGCAGCAGAGGAGGCGGTTCTTTCCGAGACAAGCTTTCAGGTCAATGAGCGTGGGATGATTTCTGCTCAGACGCGATATCTTCCGCTTTTAGGAGCGGTTCGGTTGGCTGCTCGAATTGCAACCAAAATCAATTCAAACTTCACACCTGACTTCGGCGGCAGTGACTGGCGAGGATTTATAGAAGCTGTGGCAACGCGCAATCGGCTCACGCACCCCAAGACGATTTCAGACTTGGAGGTAACGGATGAGGAGGCCAATCAGGTGATTGGATCGTTCTTCTGGCTGCTCGAAATGGCGGTCGCAGCGATGGAGTCTTCGAATGAGGCAGTTAGAAACTATACAAAAGAATTTTCTGAAATCATTCATGGTATTAAGGTGGGTGACCCGAATGTCATTGCAGAGTATCGCAACGCATTGAGGTCACCCGAGATTTAGCGACTAGTCGATGCCAAGAGCAGTTTTGTAGACTTCCAAAATTGCTTCCATCTCGCGACGATCATCTGGCTTCATTTTCCGCAGACGGACGATCTGGCGCATGATCTTGGCATCATATCCTGCTGACTTTCCCTCGCTGTAGACGTCCTTGATATCGTCGCCGATGCCCTTCTTTTCTTCCTCAAGGCGTTCGATGCGTTCGATTAGAAGGCGCAGGCGGTCGTCAGCGGTTTCGGCCATCGGGAAAGTCTCCGGGTAAGATGCGTGAATCGGTTACCCGGGCTGATAGACGCAGGCTTGGCTTTGGGCAAAGGAGCGCCTGTGGAAATGTGGCCCCGGAATGGAGCGATCAGTGCGTGCCGCCGTTCCGCTTCAGGCTCTCCTCCATGCGCGCCATCTGTTCGGGCGTGGCTTCGGTCTGGTAAGCAGCCTTCCATTCCTCGAACGGCATGCCGTGGATCACCGCGCGGGCAGCGGCCTTGTCGCCATCAAAGCCGGCATCGCGGATCCAGTCGGACAGGCAATTGCGGCAAAAACCGGCCAAGCCCATCAGATCGATGTTCTGCGCATCGTGACGTTTTTGCAGGTGCTTCACCAATCGGCGAAAGGCAGCGGCGGCGATGTCATCGGGTATTGCATCGATTGCATTCGTATCCACGGTAAACATCCCTCGTTTGAAATGGCGTTTTGAAATGGCTTGGGCCATACGCGCCATACGAATTTGATATAGGAGTACTGACGCCGTGGCCAAGCTCGATCCACGTTCAAGCATGGTTTTGGGACGCAAGGTAAAGATCCTTGCCACGGTTGGCCCGGCAAGCCGCGATCCCGAAATGCTCGAAAAGCTCTACCGCGCAGGGGCTGACGCTTTCCGCGTGAACATGAGCCATGGTGAACACGCCATCCACGCCGAAACCATCGCCAATATCCGGGCGCTGGAGAAGAAGGTGAACCGGCCGATCACCGTGCTGTGTGACCTGCAGGGGCCAAAGCTGCGCGTGGGCCAGTTCAAGGATGGGCGCGCGGTCATCCGCCATTCCGGCCATTTCACGCTCGATCGCAATCCGGCACTGGGCGATGAAACGCGCGTTTGCCTGCCGCACCCCGAACTGTTCGGCGTGCTGCAAAAGGGCCAGCGGCTGCTGATTGACGATGGCAAGCTGCGCCTGCGCGTGATCCGCGCCGATCAGGACGAAATCCTGTGTTCAGCCGAAGTGGGCGGCGTGATTTCCGATCGCAAGGGCGTGAACGTGCCCGATGCGGTTGTGCCCGTGCCCGCTCTGACCGAAAAGGACCGGCGTGACTTGTCCTTCGCCGTGGAAAACGGCGCAGACTGGATCGCGCTGTCGTTCGTGCAGCGCCCCGAAGATGTGGCCGAAGCGCGCAAGCTGATGGGCGGCTATGGCTCGCTGATGGCCAAGATTGAAAAGCCCGCCGCGATCTCGCGTCTGGAAGAGATCATCGAGCTGTCCGACGGCATCATGGTGGCGCGCGGCGATCTGGGCGTGGAACTGAACCCCGAAGAAGTGCCCCCGCTGCAAAAGCGCATCGTGGAAAGCGCACGGCGGCAGGGCAAGCCGGTGGTCGTGGCCACGCAGATGCTCGAATCGATGATCGAAGCGCCAACGCCCACCCGCGCCGAAGTCTCGGACGTGGCCAATGCGGTCTATGATGGCGCGGACGCGGTGATGCTTTCGGCTGAAACCGCAGCTGGCGCATGGCCGGAAGAGGCCGTGACGATCATGCACCGCATTGCCGCGCAAGTCGAAGCCGATCCCGGCTATGCCGCGCGCGTCCACTTCATCGAAACGCTGCCCGATCCCACCACGGCAGACGCTCTGGCGCAGGCCGCGGCAAGCATCGTCAACACCCTGCCGATTGCCGGGATCATCGTGTTCACAGGCTCCGGCTCCACCGCTCGGCGCGTGGCGCGTGAACGGCCTGCCGTGCCGATGCTGGTGCTAACTCCTTCTCAGAAAACCGCCCGCAAGGTCGGCCTGCTGTGGGGCGCCCATGCGGTCAGCACCAAGGATATCGGCAGTTTTGAAGAGATGATCGCCAAGGGCAAGCGCATGGCGCTGCGCCACGGTTTCGGCACTGCCGGGTCAAAGCTGATTGCGCTGGCGGGCGTGCCCTTCGGCACGCCGGGTGCCACCAATTTGCTTCATGTCGTGACGCTGACCGGCGACGAGCTGGAGCGCTATACCTGATAACAGTGCAGATCAGCCACACCCGATCGTAAGATTTAATTGCTCGATTGATTACCGGTTGAAACTGCCGCCGTCTCGCACTTTAACAGTCCCATAAGATAACGGGAGCTGCGGATGTCGAGAAATTTCAGGTTGGTTGCACGTGCCGGATTTGCTTGTGGTTTGAGCGCGCTTGCCCTGCAGGCAGGCAGCGCGCAGGCGCAGGAGGTGGCGCAGGCCGATGAGCAGATGTCGTCGATCGACCTGCTCAATGCCGATATCATCGTGACGGCGAACAAGAAAAAGGACGTCGAAAACGTTCAGGCCGTGCCGATGGCCATCACGGCGTTCAATGCAGATACCCTGCAGGCCCTGCAGGTGCGCGATCTGCAAACGCTGACTTTCAGCGCGCCGAACGTCTCGCTTGATCAGGTCGGCACTTCGCGCGGCACGGCCAACTTCTCGATCCGCGGGCTTGGCGTCAACAGCTCGATCCCGTCGATTGACCCGACCGTGGGTGTGTTCGTCGATGGCGTTTATATCGGCGTCAACGCGGGCCTCGTGTTCGATGTGTTCGATCTTGGCTCGGTCGAAGTGGCGCGCGGGCCGCAGGGCATTCTTTATGGCCGCAATACCACCGGCGGCGCGGTGCTGATCAACACCGGCGATCCCACATCGGACTTCCGCGGCAATTTCCGCGTGTTCTATGAAACCCCGGTCGATGGCGGACGCGGATCGGGCAACTTTGCCGCGCAAGCCGTGATCTCCGGCCCGTTGATCGAAGGCAAACTGAACTTCAAGCTGGGCGGATACGTCAACAACGATCAGGGCTATTTCAAGAACCTGTTCGACGGCAGCGATTTCGGTAAGGCCGAGACCGAAATCGTGCGCGGCGCGCTGGAATTCCTGCCGACCGAAGCGGTCCGCATGGTGGCCAAAGTGGAATACTTCACCAGCGATGGCGATGGCCCGGCAGGTCAGAACCGGGCAGTTTACAAGCGCGATACTTTCAATTTCGCCGTCGACAACCGCGGCTTCTATCGCAACGAATCGTGGTTCGCCACGCACAAGACCGAGATTGATATCGGCGATGGTCTGCTGACCAACATCTTCGGCTTCCGCGATTTTCAATCGGCCACCAGCGGCGATATCGATGCGCTGCGCGTGTTCCGCTTCCATTCGGAAACCCAGTTCAACCAGCGCCAGTATTCAAACGAGCTGCGCTACAACGTGCGCATGGGCAATCTGGATTTCACCACCGGCGGCTTCTGGTTCCAGCAGGACCTCGGCTATGATGAAATCCGCCGCTTCCCGACCTTCATCAGCCCGCTGACGCAGATCGGCGGCGGACGGCAGGACCACGAAGTGCTCGGCCTGTTCGCGTCCGGCGATTATGACGTGACCGATAAGCTGACACTGACCGCCGGCCTGCGCTGGTCGCGCGAGACAAAGGATGCGGCTGTCACCTATATCCGCCCGCGCCCGAACTGCTCGGTCGTGGCGTCAACTTGCCCAACATCGGGTGCCAATCCGATCATCCCCACCGAAAACAATGGTTTTACCGATAATCGGGCATGGGAAAACTGGAGCCCGAAGGTCGGCTTCCAGTATCGCTTCAATGCCGATGCGCAAGTCTATGGCAGCTGGTCGCGCGGTTTCCGCTCGGGCGGTTACAACTTCCGCATCACCAATGCCCGCGCGTTCGAACTGCTGGCAGGCGTGGGCGGACCGAACCCGCAATATGCCTTCGATGAAGAGCAGGTCGATAGCTACGAACTTGGCGTGAAATACCGCAGCCCGGACCGCAAGCTGACGCTGAACCTTGCCGCCTTCCGCACCGATGTGGGCAACATGCAGCGCGAAGTGAACGAAGGTTCGGCAGCGGGCGTGGCGCAATCGATCTTCAACACCGCCGATGCGCGCATCGATGGCATCGAAGGCGAAGGCCGCTTTGCCGTGAGCAAGAACCTGCTGCTGACCGCCAACTTCGGCTATATCAATGGGCGCTATCGCAGGGTGCTGTTCGATCTTTCCAGCGATGGTCTGGTCAACGACGCGGATCGCAGGCTGGCCCTGCCGCGCCTTCCAAAGTGGACTTATGGCGCAGGGGCCGTGCTTGATTTTGCCACCGGCAAGGATTCGAGCATCATGGCGCGCGCCAACTGGCAGTTCCGTGATCGGTTTGCCTATACCGACAACAACTTCGGCTGGATCGCCTCGGCCGATAACCTCGATGCCTCGATCAGCTACAATACCGGCGGGCTGACCTTCACGATCTATGGCCGCAACCTGCTCGATCAGGTGCAGCATGGCGGGGACACGCAGCTTGGCAGCGGTGCGGCGCAGATTCCGGTGTTCGGCGGACCGCTGTCCACCGGCGTCAATCAGCCCTTCAGCGAAAATCCGGCGGTCGGCACGTTCTCACCCCTGGCGCGCGGCCGCGTGCTGGGCTTTGAAATCAACGCCAACTTCTAAGCGGCGACAGGCTTAAAGGAGACAGCGGGCAGGAGCGCAAGGCTTCTGCCCGCTTACCGTTGGCGGATGGGTCAGCGTTCGCCAAACAAGGCGGAGCCTACGCGGATATGCGTGGCACCCAGTTGCACCGCCACTTCAAAGTCGCCACTCATGCCCATCGACAGACAAGGCAGGCCACTGTCATCGGCCAGCTTGTCCAGCAGCGCAAAGAATGGCGCGGATTCGATGTCTGCAGGCGGCACGCACATCAAACCGATCACATCGATCCCGGCGCTGCGGGCCTGTTCGAGCAGAGCAGGCAGATCGGCCACGGCGCAACCGCCCTTCTGGTCTTCCGCGCCGATGTTAACCTGCACAAAGCACGGCACTTTGCGCCCCAACCGGTCCTGCGCCTTGCCCAGTGTGGTCACCAGACTGGGCCGGTCTAGCGAGTGGATGCAATCGAACAGCGCAATGGCATCTTCGGCCTTGTTCGATTGGAGTTGCCCTACAAGGTGCAGGGCCACATCGGGATGGGCAGCGCGAATGTCGGGCCACTTGGCCTGCGCTTCCTGCACCCGGTTTTCGCCGAAAACGCGCTGTCCTTGTGCAATCAGCGCAAGGATCGCCTCGGCAGGTTTGGTTTTCGATACCGCGACCAGCGTTACGTCCTCGGCTTTGCGCCCAGCAATGCGGGCGGCTTGGGCGATGCGGGCCTGAACCTGTTGCAAAGGGGTCTGCTCAAGCGATGATGAAGGGACTGCCTGTTCCATGGCGCGGTGCTATAGCGCGGACATGGGAAAGCGCCAGAGCATCAGAGGGCAGATGGTGCCGCAGTGTCTGCTGCTGACCGATGCGCGCAACGATACCGGGCTGGAACGGGCCATCCGGCGATTGCCGCGCGGCAGTGCGCTGGTGTTCCGCCATTATCACCTGCCCGTTGCGGAAAGGCGCAAACGTTTCCGCCGCTTGGCTGCCTTGGCACAGGCCTACGGCGTGTCGGTCATCGGCGCGCGGGTTCCGGCACACTGGCATTGTGACGGCGTCTATGGCTCGGCGCGGGAAGTGGCGGGCCAGGCTGGCTTGCGGTTGGCCACGGCGCATTCGCTGCGCGAGATTGCCATGGCCGCGCGCGCCGGGGCCGATGCGGTGCTATTGTCGCCGGTCTTTGCGACCCGCTCCCATCCGGGAGGTAGAGCGCTGGGGCCGCTGCGGTTCCTGATGCTGGCGCGGCAATCACCGCTGCCAGTGATCGCACTGGGCGGCATGACCCGCCAGCGCGCGGCGCGATTGTCTTCGGCAGGCCCCATAGCAGGATGGGCGGCGATCGACGGATTGGCTTGAACACGCAAAAGCCATGTTCCCGTTATTTTCCGCAAGGATTCTTGACGGTGAGTCCCCATCAGGCGCATTATAGCCTCGACCACTTCCAGGGACACGTACAACCATGGCCAGCCGGGCAGGACCTTCCGCACGCACGAGCAGCGCTGATTGGCGCGCCGTGCTGCGCCGTTCGGTGCGCCGCAGCTTTGAACTGATCGGCGGCGCGCTGCTGACCGGCGCGATGCTGTTTCTGGCGCTGGCGCTGGTCAGCTATACCCAGACCGATCCTTCGGGCAGCACCGCATCGGGCAGTCCAGTGGAAAACTGGATGGGCCTTGCCGGCGCTTGGGCGGCCGAGCGCGTGCTCCTGTTCTTTGGCCTGCCCGGTGCGCTGTTGCTCCCGCTGTTGTGGGTCTTTGCCCGGCGGCTGTGGGATGGTGAAGGCGATCTGATTGATTTTGACGAGGACGAGGAATTCGTCCCCGAACCGCGCTGGTGGCGGCCTACGCTGCTGCTGTTTCTGGCCATGGCGCTGCTGGGCCTTGCCCTTTCGCTGTGGGGGGCAGGGGCCGCCAGCCGGTTGCCTGCAGGCCCCGGAGGGATGGCCGGACTGCTGGGCGCTGCCGGGATCACCGCGCTGGCCGATCTGGTCCCGCAAGTTCCGCGTCTGTGGTTTACCGTGCCCATAGGGCTGGCGGCACTGGCAGGCGGCATGGCCATTGCCAGCCGGATTTTTGCGTTTGACTGGGGCCGGATGCTCTCGCTCCCACCATTCCTGCGCCGCGCCCCGCGCGCCAACCGGCTGGTCCATGAGGATGCTCCGCCCGCCCCTGCGGCCAAGCGCGAGCGGCGCGAAAAGGAGGCGCGCGCAGCGGCAGAGGAGATCGACGTTGACGATGCGCTGGCGCAGCGCAAGCCGACCGAGATCAGCGATTCCACCCGCGCACCAATTGTCGCAGCTGCCCCCGCCAAAGCGCGGCAGGGCGATCTGTTCGACAAGTACGAATTGCCCTCGATCGACCTGCTGGTAGAGGTCGCTGCCGGATCGACCCAGAAGGTTGATAAGCTGGCGCTGGAGCGCAATGCCCGCCTGCTCGAAAACGTGCTCGACGATTTCAACGTGAAGGGCGAAATCACCGCCGTGCGCACCGGGCCGGTCGTCACGATGTACGAACTGGAACCTGCACCCGGTATCAAGGCCAGCCGCGTGATCGGCCTCGCCGATGATATCGCCCGCAACATGAGCGCGATTTCGGCGCGCGTCTCGGCCATTCCGGGGCGCACGGTGATGGGCATCGAATTGCCCAACGCAATCCGCGACATGGTGAGCTTCCGCGAACTGATTGCGTGCGAGAAATTCGCCAGCTCCAAGGCCTTGCTGCCGATCATTCTGGGCAAGGATATCTCGGGCGAGCCTATCGTAGCCGATCTTGCCACCATGCCGCACTTGTTGGTGGCGGGCACCACCGGTTCGGGCAAATCGGTTGGGCTCAACTGCATCCTGCTGTCGCTCCTGTACCGTTTGACGCCCGCGCAGTGCCGCTTGATCCTCGTCGATCCCAAGGTGCTGGAATTGAAGTCTTATGACGACATTCCACACCTGCTGTCCCCGGTCGTGACCGAGCCGTCCAAGGCGGTGCGCGCGCTTAAGTGGGCGGTTGAAGAAATGGAGCGGCGCTATCGGCAGATGTCGTCGATCGGCGTGCGCAACATCTCGGGCTTCAATGACAAGGTGCGGGCGGCGCAGGCCAAGGGCAAGCCGCTGGGCCGCCGCATCCAGGTGGGCTTCGATCCCGATTCGGGCGAGGAACTGTTCGAGGAGCAGCAGCTCGATTACGAAGTACTGCCGCAGATCGTGGTTATCGTCGACGAACTGGCCGACCTGATGGTGACGGTGGGCAAGGAAATCGAAGTCCTGATCCAGCGCCTTTCGCAAAAAAGCCGTGCGGCGGGCATTCACCTGATCATGGCGACGCAGCGGCCTTCGGTCGATGTCATCACCGGCGTGATCAAGGCCAACCTGCCCACGCGCATCAGCTTTGCTGTGACCAGCCGGATCGACAGCCGCACCATTCTGGGCGAGCAGGGGGCCGAGCAGCTGCTGGGCAAGGGCGACATGCTCTACAAGCCCAACACCGACCCGATCAAGCGCGTCCACGGCCCGTTCGTCAGCGACGAAGAGGTTGAAAAGGTTGCCGATCATTGGCGCAGCCAGGGCAGCCCGGACTATGTCGATTCGGTCACCGAAGAGCCCGAAGACGGCGGCTTTGGCTTTGACGATATCGACAGCGCGTCGGACAATCCCGAAGACCGCAAGTACCGGCAGGTGTGCCAGCTCGTGTTCGAAAGCCAGAAGGCCAGCGCAAGCTGGATCCAGCGGCAGATGGGGGTGGGATACAACACCGCATCCAAATGGATCGAACGCATGGAGGCCGACGGGCTGGTCGGGCCTGCCAACCACGTCGGCCGGCGCGAGATCTATCGCGACAAGGACGGCAATGTGCTGTGATCTTTAACTCGCCCAAAGCGTGAGGGCGGCTGACCAGACCCTGCGTTTTGCCCTTTTTAATCAAAGCACCACGCCATTTCGCGAAGGGGCGCATTAACACTGCTCTAAGCTTGTGCCGCTATTCCGGCTGAATGTGTGGTGCCATCGCCCGATTTCTGGCCTGCTGCCTGCTGCTCTTGCTTGGCTTTGCAGCAGTCCCCGCTGTTGCGGGCAGCGTGCCGGTGGACCGCATGTGCCATGCCGAGGCTGGCGTGCGCGAGGCGTTTCGGGATGTTGCCGCACAACCGGCGCGCTGGCACTGCAATGGTGAAGGCTGGACGCTGAACACCGATGCCGTGCTGGTCCGGTTCGACCTTCCCAGCACCGGAGACCGGCTGCTTCCGCAAAGTGTGATCACGCATACCGGCAACTTCGAACGGATCGATATCGGTGCGATAGGGCAGCAGGGCGAGGAGCGGTGGACCTCGCACTGGCCCAGCGATGTCCGCCATCTGGCGACCGGACCATTCATGACGGTACCGGTGCCGGGCGTGACATCGGACACGGCGCAAATCGTTGTGCGCGTGGTCCGCCCCTGGAGCAAAACCACGTTAAGCGAAATGCGGCTCGATCCGCTGGTCAATGGCAGCGGCTGGACGTTGCAGATGATCGTGGCGATGGGGGCGATCTGCGGCATGCTGCTGGTGCCACTGCTGATCAACAGCGCGTTCTATTCTGTCCTGCGGGAACGCTATGTCATCTGGCATCTGGTGATGGTTTTGGCCATGCTGGTGCAAGTGGCTTTCGCCACGGGCTTCTTTCATCTTGCCACAACTGCAGAAGCGCGGTGGGAGTGGCAGGCATCGAACATCGCCTATGCGGTCTTGTGCTGGGCCGCGCTGCTGTTTGCTGCGAGTTTCCTTGAGAAGGATTGCCTTGAGCCGCGCTTGCGGCGTCTGGCCTATGGGCTTGGACCGGTCATTGGCCTGACAGGCCTAGTCAGCAGCATTCCGGCAGAAGCCGTGCGACCTTGGTCATCGCTGACCATGCACCTGACCGTCGGCCTGGCCATAGCCGTGCTGGCCGTGATGATGGCCGATGCCTATCGCAAGGGCAGCCGGGCGGTGAAGTTCCAGATCGTCGGTTGGACACCGCTGATGGCCATCGGCGTGTGGCGTATTTCGGCTTATGTCGTCCCTTCGTTTCACCCGACCGAAGCCATCCTGCCCTATCAGTTGGCCCTGGCCTTTGAAGTGCTGGTGACCGCTCTGGGGATCGTGAGCCGGTTTGTCGAGGTGCGCCACGAGCGTGACAAGGCCACGGCGCGGGCCATTGAACTCGAAGGCATGGCCGATCGCGATCCGCTCACGGGACTGCGCAACCGCCGCACCATTGAAACGCATTTCGAGGAACTGTTCCGGCGCGGCTTCCGCACGATGGCGGTGCTTGATCTCGATCACTTCAAGGTTGTGAACGATACCCACGGCCACGCTACTGGCGACATGGTGCTGTGCGCCGTGGCGCAGGCGCTGGCCGATGATCGCGATACGCGCGCCATCCGCATGGGAGGCGAGGAGTTTTTGCTGCTGTTGCGCGGCCATGATGCGCCTGCGCGTGCCGAGCGCTGTCGGCGTGCGATCACAGCGCGGATTGCTTCCGAAGTGCCGGGGCTTGATCGCGTCGTCACCGCCAGCATGGGGCTGGTCGAACACGATACGAGTGGCAACCTGCAGATCGATTTCGCATCGCTCTATGCCCGCTGCGACCAGTTGCTTTACGAGGCCAAGCGCCTTGGCCGCAACCGCACGATGCGCGAGAAGGTGACCGGGTTCCAATCCGCGCTTGCGCAAGCCGTCTGAGGCAACCTGCCTAGATTTGACGTGGGTGTTCGAAAGCCCGCTCATGCTGAGCTTGTCGAAGCATGCTGTTCCAGCGTTGCGCAGGCGCGGGGTGGTGGTGGCGCGTTGAGTCTATCTAGGGCAGAAACGGCGCGGCCACGTCCTTGGGCACGCGCAGGATGCGGCCCGAGGCGCGGTCGATGATCGCCCAGGTGGTCTTTGCGCTGACGATGACCTTGCCCTGTGCATTGCGGAAATCCACCCGCCGATCGAACCGCGCGCCGGTAGGCGGTTCGGGGATAAAGGTCTCGGCAGTCACACTTTCGCCCGTCACGATATTGCCGCGATAGTCGATCTCGTGCCGCGTCACGACCCACACGTAGGCGTTCTGGTGCTCAGGCGAGGCCACTGCCGCCCAGTGCGCGGTGGCGATATCCTGAATCCAGTTGACCCAGACCGCGTTGTTGACGTGGCCCAGTTCGTCAATGTGGTCGGGGCCTGCGGTGAAAGTGAGGGTGTGGCGATTGCTCAAGCAGCTACCCCCAACTGCCACAGGATGAAGGCAAACTCTTCCGCCGTTTCCTTCAAGCTCTCGAACCGGCCCGACTTGCCGCCATGGCCTGCGCCCATGTTGGTCTTGAGGATCAATTCATTGCCATCGGTCTTGACCTCGCGCAGGCGGGCCACCCACTTGGCGGGCTCCCAATAGGTAACGCGCGGATCGTTGAGCCCCGCCGTTACCATCAGCGGCGGATAGGCTTGCGCGCGAACCTGATCGTAGGGCGAGTAGGACTGGATCAGTTCGAACGCCGCCTTGTCCTCGATCGGGTTGCCCCATTCGGGCCATTCGCCCGGTGTCAGCGGCAGGTCTTCGTCGAGCATCGTGTTCAGCACGTCGACGAACGGCACATGCGCCACGACTGCGCCCCACAGATCCGGGTCGGAATTGATCACCGCGCCCATCAGTTCGCCCCCTGCCGATCCGCCCGAAATGCTGATCTTGCCCGCTTGCGTAAAGCCACGTTCGATCAGGCCCTTCGCCACATCGACGAAATCGTTGAAGGTGTTGGTCCGCGCTTCCAGCTTGCCCGCCTTGTACCACGCCCGGCCCAGATCATCGCCGCCACGGATGTGCGCGATGGCATAGGCAAAGCCGCGATCCACAAGGCTCAGCCGCGTGGTCGAGAAGCCCGGCCCGATGGCGATGCCATAGGCACCATAGCCATAAAGGTGCAGCGGGCCGCTCTGTTCGCCATTGATGGCCGCGCGGTCCTTGCGCCAGACCACGCTGACCGGCACCATCGTGCCATCGCGCGCGGGAATTTCCAGCCGCGCGGTGTCATAGAGCGAGGCATCATAACCGCTCGGGATTTCCTGCACTTTCAGCAGCGTCAGGTTGCGCGTCGCCACATCATAGTCATAGGACGATGCCGGACTGACCATCGATTCATAGCCGACGCGCAGCACAGACATGTCCCATTCGGGATTGTCGCCCAGCGAGGCTTCGTAGCTGGCTTCGGGAAATGCGATGGGTTCGATGCGCGAAGGATCGTCGTAATACCGCACCTCGATCCGGTCCAATCCGCGCACCCGGCCTTCGACCACATAGAAATCGCGGAACAGATCAAACCCGGTCAGGTAGAATTCGTCCGTGCCTTCGATCAACGTCGTCCATTCCGCCGGGCTGGCCAGTGGCGCAGTGGCAAGGCGGAAGTTTTCGTGCGTATCGTTGGTGTGGATGAAGAGCGTATCGTCGCGCACATCGACATCATACTCCACGCCCTTCTGCCGCGCTTTTACCAGCAGCGGCGCTGCCAGTGGATCGTCGGCCGGAACCAGCCGCACTTCGCCGGTTTCATGATCGCCGGTGGAGATGACCAGCCACTGTTCATTGGCCGATAGCCCCGCACCAACGCGGAAACCCTCGTCATCCTCGTGATAGAGTTCGACATCACATTCCAGAGGCTGGCCGATCCAGTGCAGGCGCGCATTGTCGGTCCGCCAGTTTTCATTGGCGAGGCTGTAGACCAGCCCGGTGTCGTTCTTCACCCAGATCAGGCCCGACAGCGTGCCGGGGATTTCGTCGGCCAGCACTTCGCTGGTGGCGATGACCTTGATCCGCGCGGTGAAGCGTTCGGAGCCGTTGTCGTCCACCGACCACGCCAGTTTGGTGCCGTCCTTCGAAACGGCAATCGCGCCAAGGCGGAAATAGTCCTTGCCGTCTGCCAGTGCGACTTCATCGAGGATCAGCTCGTCCACGCTGCCATCATCGGGCGCGCCCACCGGCCTGCGCCACCACTTCTTGTATTCGGCGCCTTCCTCGAACTCGATCCAATAAAGGAAATCGCCGTCCTTCTGCGGCACGGACTTGTCGGCTTCCTTGATCCGCCCGCGCATTTCGGAGAACAGCGCATCGATCACCGGCTTGCGTTCGCCCATGCGGCTCTCGAACCAGCCGTTTTCCGCTTCGAGATGCGCCAGCACAGCCTTGTCGGTCACCTCGGGATAGCCGGGGTCGCGCAGCCAGGCGTAATCATCGGTCACGGTCAGGCCGTGATGCGAAAATGTGTGGGGCTGCTTGGCGGCGACGGGAGGTGTGGCAATGCTCATCCCCTGCATCTATGTTGGCTGCATGATGCCCGCAAGACGGGCGTGCCCTTTCAGGACGATAACTCATGCTGATGCAAACTCACGAAGCCCGCCTCGATGCCTTGCGCAAGCAATTGGCCGCCGATGGCCTTGATGGCTTCGTCATCCCGATTTCCGATGAACATATGAGCGAATATGTGGGCGCCTATGCCCAGCGGCTGGAATGGCTGACCGGGTTTGGTGGCTCTGCCGGCACTGCCGTCGTGCTGGCCGACAAGGCGGCGATCTTTGTGGATGGGCGCTATACCCTGCAAGTGCGCGATCAGGTGGATGGGAGGCTGTGGTCGTACGAATCCGTGCCGCAGACCAGCGTCGCGGCATGGCTGGGCGAACATGCGCCGCAAGGGGCACGGATCGGCTATGACGCTTGGCTTCATGCCAAGGGCTGGGCCGATGGCGTGGCGCAGGCGCTTTCTGCGCGGGCCGCATCGCTGGTGCCGGTTGCCACAAACCCGGTCGATGCCGTGTGGGACGATCAGCCCGCACCTTCGCTGGCCCCCGCAGTGCCCCATGCCGATGAACACGCCGGAAAATCTGCGCATGAAAAGCGCGCCGAAGTGGCGGAATGGCTGGGTGCGCGCGGGCTGGACGCAGCAGTGATTTCGGCACTGGATTCGGTGGCGTGGCTGCTCAACATTCGCGGGGCCGATGTGGACCGGACGCCGGTGGCGCTGTCGTTCGTGCTGGCTCATGCCGATGGCACCGCCGACCTGTTCATCGCGCCGGAAAAGGTGACGCCTGAATTGGCCGCGCATCTGGGCAATGCGGTGCGGGTGCAGCCGCGCGAAGCCTTCGTGCCTGCGCTTCAGGCGTTGCAGGGCCGCAAGGTGGCGGTTGATCCCGAACGCGCGGTGGCCGCGATCTTCCATGCGCTGGAGGGAGCAGGGGCGCAAGTTGTGGCGGTAACCGATCCGGTGGTCTTGCCTAAGGCGATCAAGAACCCGGTCGAACAGGCCGGTCACCGCGCTGCGCAAGCGCGTGATGGTGCAGCGATTGCGCGGTTCCTGCGCTGGATTGCGGTGGAGGCCCCGCAAGGCGCGGTGACCGAGCTTTCGGCGGCAGACCGCCTGCAGGCCTTCCGCGCCGATACCAGCCTTTTGCGTGATCTGTCGTTTGATACAATCTCCGGCTCAGGGCCGAACGGGGCGGTGGTGCATTACCGCGTGAGCGAGGAAACCAGCCGGACGCTGGAGCCGAACAGCGTCTATCTCGTCGATTCGGGCGGGCAGTACCTGGATGGCACCACCGATATCACCCGCACTGTATGGATCGGCCCCGATGCCCCGCCCTTGGAGGTCAAGGACCGCTTCACCCGCGTGCTGAAAGGCCACATCGCGCTGGCCCGCGCGGTCTTCCCCAAGGGCACGGCAGGCAGCCAGCTCGATAGCTTTGCCCGCCAGTTCCTGTGGGCGGCGGGGCTGGATTATGCCCATGGCACCGGCCACGGGGTGGGCAGCTTCCTGTCCGTCCACGAAGGGCCGCAGCGCATTGCCAAGGCGGCAGGCGGGCAGGCAGGGACCGGGCAGGAACTGCTGCCGGGCATGATCCTGTCCAACGAACCCGGCTATTACAAAGCGGGCGCATATGGCATCCGCATCGAAAATCTGGTGCTGGTGGAACGGCGCGAAATGGCGGGCGCTGAGGGCGAATTCTTCGGCTTTGAAACGCTGACTTTCGCCCCGATTGCCCGCGATCTGGTGGATGTGGCGCTGCTTTCGGCTGAAGAGCTGGACTGGCTGAACGCCTACCACGCACGCGTGCGCGCTGTTCTGGCGCCACAACTGGACGGCGATGATCTGGCGTGGCTGGAGGCGGCTTGCGCGCCCTTGTGACTGCACTTTTGTTCATGTAATGTTCTTTGTGACAGTGAGTCGGGTTCAAGGAGAGATGCCGTGATTGGATATGTAACGCTCGGAACCAATGACATGGAACGTGGCGCGAAGTTTTATGATGCGATTGCTGCGGAACTGGGCGTTGGCCGGATGATGGAATTTGACACTGCGATTGCCTGGGGTACGCCGGGCGGCGGCGCTGGTGTCGGCCTGATCAAGCCATTTGATGGCAATGCGGCAACTGTGGGGAACGGCGTGATGGTTGCGCTTGAAGCCAAGGACAAGGATCAGGTAGACCGCCTGCACGCCATCGCGCTGGCCAATGGCGGGACGTGCGAAGGCCCTCCGGGGCCACGCGGTGACACGTTTTACGCTGCCTATTTCCGCGATCCTGATGGCAACAAGCTGAACGCGTTTGTGATGGGATAGGCCTTGCGCTTGCTCCGGGATGAACAATGTTCGTCCGACGCGACAAATTGCGACAATAAGCCCCGTGTCTCGGCATAATCGCGCGACAAGGCGCGCCTAGATAGGTGTCACAGGAACTGCGGTTGTCCGCTCTCAATCCCCCGGGCCCAAAAGGCCGATGGCAAGGCTTCCCTCCCCCTCTCCTTGCCAGCGGGTAGCCGCAGTTTCCTGGCCCTTTTCTCGCTCACGGAGCTTACCGATGACAAAGTTCAATATCGCAGCAGCGGCAGCCGTAATGGCGACGGCCTCGGTCGCGCTCTACTCGGCCTCACCCGCTCTCGCCCAGCAGATGGACCGCGGTGCCGGCAAGACGGTTACCTGGGCCGAGGCCAAGACAAAAGCCGACACCATGTGGACCAAGCTTGACGTCAACAAGGACGCCAAGATCGACAAGGGTGACCGCGAAGCCAAGATGGCCGAACGCTTTGCCAAGATCGATACCGACAAGAACGGATCGATCAGCCAGGCCGAATTCATGGCGCATCACAGCGCGATGAAGGGCGCTGGTAAGGGTCCGGGCAAGATGGCAGACGGCCAGAAGGACGGGCCGCGTGAAGGCTGGAAAGGCCGGGGCAAGGGCCGCATGGGCCATCACGGCATGATGAGCGGCGGCATGGGCGGCGGCATGCGCATGCTGGCCATGGCCGATACCAACAAGGACAGCATGGTGTCGCGCGCGGAGTATGATGCCGGGGTGAAGATGCACTTCGACATGGTCGACACGAACAAGGACGGCAAAATCACGCCCGAAGAGCGCCGCGCCGCGATGAAGGAAATGCGCGCCAAGATGGGCAAGATGCGCGGCCCCGGCGCAATGGGTGATGGACCTCCGCCCCCGCCTCCGGCAGGCTGAGCAACATGAACGAAGCGCCGATCCGCATATTGCTGGTGGACGACGAAGCTGCGCTGCGCGAACCCCTGGCGGACTATCTGGTCCGGCAGGGGTTTGTCGTGACGCAGGCCGGCACGGCGGCCGAGGCGCGCAGCCTTCTGATTGAAACAGGCTGCGACCTCGTGCTGCTCGATATCATGATGCCGGGTGAGGACGGGCTTTCGCTGTGCCGCCATCTGGTCGAATCCCGCCGCCTGCCAGTGATCTTCATTACCGCAAAGGGTGAATCGACCGACCGCATCGTCGGGCTGGAGATTGGCGCGGATGATTACGTGGTCAAACCGTTTGATCCGCGTGAACTGGTGGCACGTATCCGGTCCGTCCTGCGCCGCGCGACCAAGCAATCGAGCGAAGTGTCCGATGCGGTCATCTATGAATTCGAAGGCTGGCGGCTCGATCCGCTCAAGCGCCGGTTGATCGACCGTGAAGGCGCGGTGGTGGCCATTTCTTCGGCCGAATTCCGCCTGCTTCTGGCCTTCCTCGATCACCCCCGGCAGGTGCTGGACCGTGATCGCCTGCTCGATATGGTGCAAGGGCGCGAGGCGCATCTGTTTGATCGTGCCGTGGACAACCAGATCTCCCGCTTGCGCCGCAAGGTTGAGGTGGACAGCCGCAATCCGCAACTGATCCAGACCGTGTGGGGCGGGGGATACATGCTCGCCACCGAAGTGCGCAAACGCCCTGCCACCGATAGCGAGGACTGAGCGGGTGCCAAAGTCGCTCCGTCTCTGGCCGCGCAGCCTGCAGGGCCAAGTCTTGCTGGCCATCGCGCTGGCGTTGCTGGTGGCGCAGACCATTTCCGCCGTGCTGATCTGGCGCGAACAGGTGCACCGCCGCGAAGTGTCGATGGTCAGCTCTGCTGCGTTCCGTCTGGTCGGGCCAAGCCCCGAAGAGCGCCGCCGCAGGCGTGGCGATGGGGAAGGGCGCCCTCCTGCGCTATTCCGCCTCGAACAGTCCGAACAATCTCTGCAGCGTCCGGGCGAGCGGCGCTTGGCGCGCGTAGAGCATGAGCTTGCCGAAGTGCTCAGCGCACAAGGCGTGGATGCTGCCGAAGTTGTGGTGTTCGAACGCAATCCCCGGCTCGATCCGCCCAGCGTCGATTTCTGGAAACGCAACCGCCGCAAGCTGCAGCTCGTGTCCAAAGAGCCGATGCCAAAGCTGGTGATCGCTTCGATCCGGCGGCAATCGGGCGGGTGGACATCGACCCGCGTGTTCACCGAAGGCCGCGAAATGCGCGTGCTGGCCCCGCTCGTGGGGCAGACCATCGTCCTCTACCTCCTGCTTGTCGGCACGATGGCGGTGATCCTGCGCCGCATGGCGCGGCCTTTGAAAGCGCTCACGCGCCGGGTTGAGGATTTTGCCGGCAACCGCACACTGGAAGGCCAGTTGCAACCCGAAGGCCCGGAGGACATTCAGGGCCTGATCGTGGCGCATAATGCGATGGAAACCCGCATTGCCGCCATGCTTGATGAAAAGGACGTGATGCTGGGCGCCATCGGGCATGATCTGAAAACACCGCTGGCCGCCCTTCGCGTGCGGATTGAAGCGGTTGAGGACGATACCGAGCGCAGGCGCATGGCCGCGACGATTGAAGACATCAACCGCTCGCTCGACGACATTCTCTCGCTTGCCCGCGTGGGGCGGCCCACCGATCCGGTGGAGCCGACCGAGCTGTCAGCACTCGTGGCCGATGTGATCGGCGAGTTTGAGGATATGGGCGAGCCGGTGGAACTGGGCGATACCGACCGCATCGTGCTGCCGGTGCGCGCCACGTGGATGCGGCGCGCGCTGCGCAATCTGGTGTCCAACGCGATGCGCTATGGCCAGCGCGCCCGGGTATCGCTGCACCGCGAAGGCCAGATGGCGATGCTGAGGATCGAAGACGATGGCCCCGGCATCCCCGAACACGAAATTACCCGGATGATGGAGCCTTTCACCCGCCTCGATGCCTCGCGCAACAGCGGCCTTGGCGGCACCGGGCTTGGCCTCACTCTGGCGCGCGCCATCGCCGATCAGCATGGCGGGACGCTGACGCTGGCCAACCGGCGCGGGCCCGATGGGCAGGTTCAGGGCCTGACGGCGACGGTCCGGCTGCCCATCGGCGGATAGTCAACCGACATTGGTCGGACCGGAAAGGCACTTTGTCGAAAGGAGTCGCGAGGAACGCGACTGGTTGCTAGTGCAACCAATCTTTCAGGTTCCGGAGTTCTTCCCCCAGATGCGTACCCTTTCCCTCGTTTCCGTGATGGCGCTGTCGATTGCTGCCGTGTCTGCCCCCGCGCTCGCCCAGCCGGTGCCCGCCAATCCATCAGCCGCTGCGGGCGTTCACACCGATCTGCCGCGCGTGGCGCACCCATCGCACTACACCATCACCATCACGCCCGATGCGGCCAACCTGAAGTTCACCGGGCAGTCTTCGGTCGATCTGGAAGTCACCGAGGCCACCCCGTTCCTGACGCTCCACGCGCTCGATCTGAATATTGCGTCGGCCACGCTGACGCCGCAAGGCGGCACCCCCGTGCCGGTCACCATCACGATGGACGCGGCCAGCCAGACCGCGCGTTTTACCGCCGCACAGCCGCTCAGCCCCGGCAAGTACCGGCTGGAGACGACCTATAGCGGCATTATCAACACACAGGCCAACGGGCTGTTTGCACTCGATTATCCTGACAAGATCACCGGCAAGGACGTGCGCGGCCTGTTCACCCAGTTCGAAGCGCCCGATGCGCGCCGCTTTGCCCCGATGTTTGATGAGCCGATCTACAAGGCGACCTTTGATCTGACCGCAGTGGTTCCTGCCAGCCAGATGGCCATCAGCAACATGCCGGTGATCAAGGAAGACATGCTCGAAGGCGGGCTCAAGCGCGTCACTTTTGGCACCAGCCCGAAGATGTCGTCGTACCTGCTGTTCTTTTCGCTCGGCGATTTTGAACGCATGGCCAAGGAAGCGGTCCCCGGTGTGCAAGTGGGCATCGTGGCGCCCAAGGGCAGTGGCGAACAATCGCGCTTTGCCCTGAATGAACTTGCCCCGCTGATCCCGTATTATGCTGATTATTTCGGCCAGCCCTATCCGCTGCCCAAGCTCGACAATGTGGCCGCCCCCGGCCAGTCGCAGTTTTTCTCGGCCATGGAAAACTGGGGCGCGATCCTGACGTTTGAGCGCATCCTGCTCGATGATCCGGCCATCACCAGCGCCGCTGCGCGCGAGAACATCGTTGTCACGCAGGCGCACGAAGTGGCGCACCAGTGGTTCGGCAATCTCGTCACCATGGCATGGTGGGAAGACCTCTGGCTGAACGAAGGTTTTGCCAGCTGGATGGAAACCAAGGCGACCGCCCATTTCCACCCCGATTGGTTCCCGCTGCTGGGCCGGGTCGATGGCCGCGATGCCGCGATGGGCCTCGATGGTTATCGCACCACGCATCCCATCGTGCAGGAGATCCGGACGGTCGACGAAACCAACCAGGCCTTTGATGCGATCACCTATCAAAAGGGTGAAGCGGTCATTTCGATGCTCGAAGCCTTTGCGGGTGAAACCGTCTGGCGCGATGGCTTGCGCGCCTACATGCGCGATCACAAGTTCGGCAACACGCGCTCGAAGGATCTGTGGCAGGCGGTGGAAAAGGCCGGTGCACCGGGCCTTACCGCCATTGCGATGGACTTCACCACCAAGCCGGGCATCCCGCTGGTCAAAGTCATGGGCATGACCTGCAAGAAGGGCGTGGCCACGCTCAACCTTGAACAGAGCGAATTCAGCGTCGATCGCAAGGAAGAAGTGGCGGCCCGTCCGCAGCAGTGGAAAGTGCCGCTGCTCGTCTCCAGCGGGTCGGGTGAGCCGGTGCGCACGATCCTCGACGGCGGGAAAGCCACGGTCAGCGTCAATGGCTGCGGCCCGGTGGTGATCAATGCGGGGCAATTGGGCTATTACCGATCGCTCTATACCCCTAAGATGCTGCAGTCGCTGAAGGCTGCGATGCCAAGCCTTGCCGCCGTCGATCAGCTGGGTCTGATTGCCGATAACCTTGCGCTGTCGGCCAGTGGCTACCAGCCTTATGGCCCCGCGTTCGATCTGCTGGCCGCCATTCCCGGCAATGCCAATCCGGTGGTGCTGGGCAGCGCCTTTGGCGATTTCGTGGGAGCATGGCGCACGCTAGACAGGGATGCGCCTGCGCAAAAGGCACTCGCCGCCAAAGTTGCCGCCACCTACAAGCCGCGCCTGATGGCGCTGGGCTTTGAACCCAAGACGGGCGAAAGCCTGCCCGATGCAGACTTGCGCTCCACCCTGATTGCAGGGTTCGGCACGATGGGCGATGCCGATGTCGTGGCCGAAGCGCGCCGCCGCTTTGGCCTGCTTGCCTCCGATCCCAAGGCGATGGACGGCCCGCTCAAGACCACATGGCTGAACATTGTGGCGCGCAATGCCACCAAGGCCGATTGGGATGCCATCCGCACACTGGCCGCCGCTTCAAACAGCGGGGTGGAACGGCAGTTCCTCTATACCCTGCTGGGCCGTCCGGCGGATGCTGCGCTGGCCAAGGCGGCACGGGAACTGGCGCTGACCGATGCACCGGGCAAGACCACCAGCGCCGCGATGATCGTGGCAACCGCGGTCCTGCATGCCGATGAAACCTATGAGTTCGCGTTGGCCAATCGTGCGCAGATCGAAGCTCTGGTCGATGCGCAAAGCCGCGTCACCTTCATCGCCCAGTTGGGGGCAGGTTCCAACGACCCGGCGATGATCGACAAGCTCAAGTCGTTCAAGGCCACGGTGCCTGCAGAAGCCGCCCGCCCGGTTGACCGCGTGATTGCGGTGCTCACCGAAAAGGCCAAGTCCCGCCCGCTCTATGCCAAGGGCCTGTCGGACTGGCTGGCCGCAAAGAAGAAGTAACGCCCTGTGTGTCCCCCTTCTCTTCAGAGGAGGGGGCTAAGTCGCCACCAATCGGCGCCACCAATTGTGTAGCTATCAATCAAAGGTTCCGTTCGTGTCGAGCGAAGTCGAGACACATTGCGCAGTGTCTCGACTTCGCTCGACACGAACGGACCTTCCACTGATTCAACGCAGCAACCCACCCATGATTCCGCGCGCAAAGCGGCCAAAAGCCTGCCCGCCGATGGAGGTGGCGATGGTGCCCACCACGGCAGTCAGGCCGGTATTCATCGGCGATGCGCTCGATTTCTTGCCGGTGATCTTGGCCGCGATCACCGCGCCTGCTGATGAGGCAACCGCGCCAGCCGCCGCCTTTCCGGCCTTTTCCCACATCGATGTGGTGCGGCGCGGCGCGGCGCGTTGAGCGTCTTCGCCCTCTTCTTCCACCTGTTGCGCTGCCGCAGCAGCGTCAGACGCCTTTTGCGCCAGCACTTCAGCGGCGGATTCGCGGTTTACGGCAGCGTCGTATTTCCCATCGAACGGACTGATCGACTGGATGATCGCGCGCTCCTTGGGCGTTACCGGGCCGAGCCGAGAACGCGGAGGCGTGATCATCGTGCGCTGCACGATGGACGGCGAACCGTCCTCATTCAGCGTGGAAACCAGCGCCTCGCCCACGCGAAGCTCGGTTATCACCGATTCGACATCCAGTTCTTCGTTGATGCGGAACGTTTCTGCCGCCGCCTTGATCGCCCGCTGATCGCGCGGGGTGAAGGCGCGCAGCGCGTGCTGCACGCGGTTGCCCAATTGGCCCGCGATCTTTTCCGGGATATCGATCGGGTTCTGCGAGATGAAATAGACGCCCACGCCTTTGGAGCGGATCAGGCGCACCACCTGCTCCACCTTGTCCATCAGGGCCTTGGGCGCATCTTCGAACAGGAGGTGCGCTTCATCGAAGAAGAACACCAGCACCGGCTTGTCCGGGTCACCCACTTCGGGCAGCGCTTCGAACAGTTCGGACAGGAGCCACAGCAGGAACGTGGCGTAAAGCTTGGGGCTCTGCATCAGCTTTTCCGCCGCCAGCACGTTGACCATGCCGCGGCCCTGATCGTCCACCTTGATGAAATCGTTGATTTCAAAAGCCGGTTCGCCAAAGAACCGGTCCGCGCCCTGGCTTTCGAAGCTGAGCAATTGGCGCTGGATCGTGCCGACGCTGGCCTTCGAAACATTGCCATACTTGCCCGACAGTTCGCTGGCATTTTCGGCGCAGGCCATCAGCACCGATTGCAGATCGGGCAGGTCGATCAGCAGCAGCCCGTTGTCATCGGCATAGCGGAACGCGATGTTCAGCACGCCTTCCTGCGTATCGTTCAGCCCCATCAGCCGCGCCAGCAGCAGCGGCCCCATTTCCGAAATCGTGGTGCGGATCGGGTGGCCGCTTTCGCCATAAAGATCCCAGAAGACTGCCGGATTGTCGGCATAGGCATAATCGGTGATGCCCAGATCTTTGGCGCGCTGTTCCAGGCTGGCGGCGTGCTTGAACGTGGGGCTGCCTGCCATCGTAATGCCCGCAAGGTCGCCTTTCACGTCGGCCATGAATACCGGTACGCCGCGCATCGAAAACTGTTCGGCAATGCCTTGCAGCGTCACCGTCTTGCCGGTGCCGGTTGCCCCTGCAATCAGGCCGTGCCGGTTGGCCCGGCGCAGGCGCAGCACCTGCCGTTCGCCATTCGATGCAAGACCAAGGTAGATATCGTCCATGTTCACAGCCCCACTCGTTTCACCGATGATTAGGCTGGCAGGTCGCCCCATGCGAGGGGTTTTTGCATCCGGAGCGGGGAACGGCTAGAGGCCGCACCAGCCATGAGCCCCAAGCCCTTCATTCTCCTCGACGATGCCCGAACCGAGGGTGCCAGCGACGCGCGTCTTTATGAAGATGCGCTCGAAGTCGTCGTCGCGCGCCGGGCTGATGAGGTAGAGGCGGCGCTGGCGCAGATCGCGGCAACGCCGGGCGATTGGGCGGGCTATATCGCCTATGAAGCGGGCCTCGCGCTCGAACCGCGTCTGATGCTGCTGGCGGAGGAGCGCACCGGCGCTGCAGGGCCGCTGGTGTGGTTCGCACGCTTTGCGCGGGTCACGCGCATGGCCAGCGCCGAAGTGGAACGCTGGCTTGCCGACAAGGCGCAAGGGCCGGGCAGGCTCGGCCCGATGGGTGCGGCGATATCCTGCGGCGGCTATGCCAAGGCGTTTGCCCACGTGCAGGAAGCCATCCGCGCTGGCGATATCTATCAGGCCAACCTCACCTTCCCCCTGGCCGGAACGTGGGACGGTGATCCGCTGGCGATCTATGCCGATGTGCGCCGCGATTCCCGCAGCGGCTATGGCGGCGTGATCTGGGACGGCGCGCACTGGCACCTCTCATTCTCGCCCGAACTGTTCTTCAAGCTGGCCGATGGCGAGGCACGGGTCCGCCCGATGAAGGGCACCGCCCCGCGCGGGGCCACGCCTGAAGAGGACGCACGCTTCAAGGCAGACCTTGCCGCCAGCGTGAAGGACCGCGCTGAAAACCTGATGATCGTCGATCTGATGCGCAACGATCTGTCGCGCGTGTCAAACGCAGGCTCGGTGAAGGTCGAGGCCCCCTTTGCCATCGAAACCTACCCCACCGTCCACCAGATGGTCACCACCGTGCGCGCAAAGCTGGCTCCGGGCGAGGACGTCAGCAGCCTGCTGCGCGCCATTTTCCCCTGCGGTTCGATCACCGGCGCGCCCAAGATCCGCGCGATGGAAATCATCCATGAGGCCGAACGCGATGCGCGCGGGGCTTATTGCGGATCGATCGGGCGGATAGACCCCACTGGCGATGCCGCGTTCAATGTGGCAATCCGCACCGTGCGCCTGTCGCAGGACGGCCGCGCGGTCATGGGGGTCGGGTCGGCGGTGGTTGCCGATTCGGTGATGATCGGCGAATGGCGTGAATGCGTGGTGAAAGGGAATTTCTTGCGACTGTCAGCCGGGCACGCCGATCTGATCGAAACGATGGCCTTCGATCCGGCCAAGGGCATTGCCCTGCTCGAACTGCATCTGGAACGCATGAAGGCCAGCGCGCTGGCGCTTGGCTTCAGCTTTGATCGCCATGCGCTGCGCAATGCCATCCATGCGCTGTGCTTTGATCTTGATGCGCCTGCCAAAGTGCGGCTGGTCGTGTCGAAGAGCGGCGCACACGCGCTCGATGCCAGCCCCATGCCTGCGCCGCTGGAGAGCCTGACCTGCGCTGTCCTGCCGCTGCCCGTGTCCGATGGCGATTGGCGCTTGCGGCACAAGACCACTGACCGCGCCTTCTACGAAGCAGGCCTTGCCGCCGCCAAGAAAGCAGGCGCAGGCGAAGCGCTGTTCCTGCGCGATGATGGCCTGCTCACCGAAGGCATGTTCACCAGCATTTTCGTTGAACGCAATGGCAAGCTGCTCACCCCGCGCGCCGATCTTGGCCTGCTGCCGGGTGTGCTGCGGCGTTCGCTGATCGAAGAAGGCCGCGCGGTTGAGGCAGAGCTGACGCTGGACGATTTGGCAGGCGGCTTCCACGTCGGCAATGCCCTGCGCGGGTTGATCCCGGCGAAGCTGCTCGGCGCATGACGCAACTTTCGGCGGCCCTCGCACGCATCGCCCCATCGCGCACCACCGCCATCACCGACCGCGCGATCCAGCTACGGGCCGAAGGGCGCGATGTCATTTCGCTTTCGGTAGGCGAGCCAGACTTCGCCACCCCCGCCCACGTGGTGCAGGCGGCCAAGGATGCGCTGGATGCGGGCGATACCAAATACACCGCCGTCGTCGGCACCGCAGCCCTGCGCGAAGCTGCAGCCCTGCATTTCAAGCGCGATCTGGGCATAGACGTTCCGCCAGCCCAAGTGATCGTCAGCGCAGGCGGCAAGCAAGCAATCTTCCACGCGCTGCTCGCCACGCTTGATCCCGGCGACGAAGTGCTGATCCCATCCCCATGGTGGGTCAGCTACCCCGAAATCGTGCGCTTCGCAGGCGCGCAAGTGGCGGACATGCCGACCACGGCCGCAGGCGGCTTCCGCATCACGGCCGCCCAACTCGAAGCCGCGATCACGCCCGCCACCCGCTGGCTCCTGCTGAACAGCCCCGGCAACCCCACCGGCGCGACTTATCCGGCAAGCGAACTGCGCGCCCTTGGCGAAGTCCTGCGCCGCCACCCGCGCGTGCTGGTGATGAGCGACGATATCTACGCCCCCCTGCGTTATGGCGAGGGCATGCACGCCACTCTGGCCGTCGAATGTCCCGACCTTGCGGACCGCACCCTGACGGTATCGGGCGTTTCCAAAAGCCACGCGATGACCGGTTTTCGCATCGGCGTTTCCGCAGGCCCGGCATGGCTGATTGGCGCGATGGGCCGCCTGCAATCGCACTCCTCAGGCAATGCCGCCTCGATTTCTCAGGCTGCCGCGGTTGCCGCCTTCGCAGGACCGCAAGACTTCCTGATCGACTGGCGCGAACGCTTCCGCGCGCGGCGTGACAGCGTTTGCGCTGCGATCAACGAGATCCCCGGCCTGTCCACCCCAATCCCCGATGGCGCGTTCTATTGCATGGTCGATGCCGCGCCGCTGATGGCCCGGTTCGGCGATGACGAAGCACTCTGCCTCCACCTGCTGGAAAGCGGCGTCGCAGTGGTCCCGGCTTCCGCTTTCGGTGGCAAGGACGGTTTCCGCATCAGCTTCGCGGCGGACGAAGCAAAACTCGAAGAAGCGCTCCGGCGTATAGCAAAGGCCGTAGCGTGACCGATTTTTCCATCCTGTTTGAAGACGGTGAAGCCCTTGTCATCGACAAGCCCGCAGGCCTGCCGCTCGATCGCCCGCGCGCGGGTGGGCCGTGCCTCGAAGATCACCTCGATGGCCTGCGGCTGGGCTTCCAGCGCGAACCGCACCCCGTCCACCGGCTCGATCAGGACACCTCCGGCTGCCTGCTGCTGGCCCGCAACCCCAAGGCGCTGAAGCGCTTTTCCGCCGCCTTTGAAGCGCGTGAGGTGGAGAAGGTCTATATCGGCATCGTTTCGGGCGAAGTGACGGGGGAGAACGGCACCATCGACCTTGCCCTGTCCAAGATCAGCTCAGCCGAAAAAGGCTGGCGCATGATCCCGGCCAAAAAGGGCAAACCCTCGATCACCCACTGGAAAGTGCTGTCGCGCAAACCCGGCATGACGCTGGTGGAATTCCGCCCAGAGACGGGCCGCACCCACCAGATCCGCATCCATGCGCTGGCGGGCCTTGGCCATGCGCTGGTTGGCGATCCGATCTATGGCGATGGCAAGATCGCATGGCGCACAATGCTCCACGCCTCGGAACTGAAGGTAAACCGCGAAGGCAAGGAGCCGATTGACGCCTATTCGCCGATGCCGCTCGATTTCGCGGCCTTCGCGTTTGAACTGCCGGTAACGGGCGATCAACCGGTCACCGACGACTGACATGGACGTTGACGCTCTCCCAGATGCCTTAGTCGCCCACGCGCTGACGCTGGTCGAGGAAAGCTTCATCGCCTCGGCAGGCCCCGGCGGGCAGAATGTCAACAAGGTGGCAACCGCCGTGCAAGTGCGGCTTGATGTGTTTGCCCTACGCCTGCCGCCCCCGATCTTCCATCGGTTAAAGGAACTGGCGGGCAGCAAGATGACCGCCAGGGGCGAGATCGTCCTGACCGCGCGCAGTTACCGCACGCAAGAGCAAAACCGCGAAGACGCGCGCAAACGCCTTGGCGAATTGCTGCGCGACGCCTGCAACCTCCCCCAAAAACGCGCCAAATCCCGCCTCAACCGCGTGGGCAAGGTCCAGCGGCTGGCAGGCAAGAAAATCCGCGGGGCGGTGAAGGCTGGACGTGGCAAGGTGCAGCTGGATTAACGTACAAACCCCACCCCAAGGTCCGTTCGTGTCGAGCGAAGTCGAGACACTGCGCGACGTGTCTCGACTTCGCTCGACACGAACGGGAAGGGGGGGGGGAATCAATCCCCGCCAACCCGCTCAATATCCGCGCCCATCAAGGATAGCTTTTCCTCAAGCCGCTCATACCCGCGATCAAGGTGATAGAGCCGGTGAACTTGCGTCTCACCCTCGGCGGCGAGGCCAGCAATCACCAGACTCATCGAAGCGCGCAGATCGGTCGCCATCACTTCGGCCCCGGTCAGCTTGTCCACGCCGTGGACCACAGCGGTGCGGCCCTTGGTCTCGATCCGTGCGCCCATGCGGTTCAGTTCGGGCACGTGCATGTAGCGGTTTTCAAAGATCGTCTCGGTCAGCACCGACGATCCCTTGGCCAGGCACAGCATCGCCATCAGCTGCGCCTGCATATCGGTGGCAAAGCCGGGGTACGGCGCGGTCGAAAGCGTCACCGGCTTCAACGCGCCATTGGCGGCCACGTGAATGCCGCCTTTGACCGGCTCCACATGCACGCCCGCATCGCGCAGCGCCTGCACGGTGGCTTCCATATCCTCGATCTTCGCGCCCTGCAGCGTTACTTCGCCGCCGGTGATGGCGGCCGCGCAAGCATAGGAGCCTGCCTCGATCCGGTCAGGCATGACCATGTAGGTTGCGCCGTGCAGCCGGTCCACGCCGTGGATCGTCAGATCGGAAGTGCCAATCCCTTCGATCTGCGCGCCCATGGCCACCAGCATGTTGCACAAGTCCACGATTTCCGGCTCGCGCGCGGCATTGTGCAGCGTCGATTTGCCCTTGGCGAGAACGGCCGTCATCAGCGCATTCTCGGTCGCGCCGACCGAAACGACCGGGAACGAATAGCGCCCACCGGGAAGCCCGCCATCGGGCGCAATCGCGCGCACATAGCCTGCGGCCAATTCAATCGTCGCGCCCAGCGCTTCCAGCGCCTTTAGGTGCAGGTCAATCGGGCGGTTACCGATGGCGCAGCCGCCGGGCAGCGATACGGTTGCCTCTCCGGCGCGGGCCAGCAACGGCCCCAGCACCAGGATCGAAGCGCGCATCTTGCGCACCAGATCGTAGGGCGCAACTGTGGATGTCAGGCGCGTGGCCTGCAAGGTCATCACCCGGCCAAAATCTTCCGGCCGCGCGCCCGCGATGGATGTAGACACCCCAAACTGATTCATCAGATGCTGGAAGCCATCGATATCGGCCAGACGCGGCAGGTTGCGCAGCGTCACTGGCTCATCCGTCAACAGCGCGCATGGCAGCAGGGTAAGCGCGGAATTCTTTGCGCCGGAGACCGGCACGGTGCCTGACAGGCGCTTCCCGCCCCGGATAATGATCTTGTCCATCGCTGCCGTTTAACCGGTTTGCAGGGTCGTGCAAGTATGACCATCAGCGTTAACATCGGAACGGTCACTTGACATTCGATATAAGTAATTGTGCAGTGCATCATGATGGTGCAACAAATCACGGATAACTTTGAACAATGACCCCTGATCCGGCGCGCAAACCAATCCGCAAGGCAGTTTTTCCGGTCGCCGGGCTTGGCACCCGGTTCCTGCCTGCGACCAAGGCAATCCCCAAGGAAATGCTGCCGATCATTGATCGCCCGCTGATCCAGTATGCGGTGGATGAAGCGCGCGAAGCGGGCATTGAACAGCTGATCTTCGTGACCGGGCGCGGCAAGACATCCATCGTCGAACATTTCGATACCGCGTTCGAACTCGAACATACGATGAGCATCCGGGGCAAGGACCTGAGCGTGCTGGAAGCCACGCGCATTCAGCCCGGCAATCTGGTCACCGTGCGCCAGCAAGTGCCGATGGGCCTTGGCCATGCCATCTGGTGCGCCCGCGCCGTGGTGGGGGATGAACCCTTCGCGATTTTCCTGCCCGATGAAATGATGGTCGGATCACCAGGCTGCATGAAGCAGATGGTCGATGCCTATAACGAAGTCGGCGGCAATCTGATCTCGGTGCTCGAAGTGCCGCGTGAAGAGGTTTCGAGCTATGGCGTCATCGCGCCGGGCGCAAAAGTGTCTGATACGCTGACCGAGGTGACCGGGCTGGTCGAAAAGCCGAAGATGGCCGATGCCCCTTCGAACCTGATCATCTCGGGCCGTTATATCCTCCAGCCCGAAGTGATGCGCACGCTGGAAAGCCAGGGCAAGGGTGCGGGCGGCGAAATCCAGTTGACCGATGCCATGGCGCGGATGATCGGGTCGCAACCGTTCCATGCGGTGACTTTTGCAGGTCGCCGCTTCGATTGCGGCAGCAAGGCTGGTTTTGTCGAAGCCACGCTTTCACTGGCGCTGGAACGGCCCGACATGGCCGACGATGTCCGCGCGATCATGAAGCGGCTGCTGGGCGAAGGCTGATTCGCCGACACAATTCCATCGCTGCGGCGCAGGCGTTCTTTGCATAAGTGCCTGCGCCGCTTCGCTAAATCTGCCCTCCCAGCTCCAAATCTTTGCCAGTCTGCGAAAGGCTGACGGCATGCCTGGTTGACCCCGGCGTCGAATCAAATAGAATAGACCTTCTAATTGATAGCGATAACATTCTTCGGAGAAGCGGATGCGGCGGTTGCGAATGGGCATGATCGGTGGCGGGCCCGGCGCATTCATTGGACCCGTGCATCGCTATGCCGCCGAAATGGACCGCGAAATTGAACTGGTGGCGGGCGTCTTTTCCAGCGATGCGGCACGCAGCGCTGCAGCAGGCGACAGCTACCGCATCGATCCGGCGCGTGCCTATCCTTCGCTCGATGCAATGTTCGCCGCTGAAAGTGCGCGGGCAGACGGCATCGATTTCGTCTCGATCGTCACGCCCAACCACAACCACTTGCCCTCTGCGCGTGCCGCGCTGGCTGCGGGCTTTCCGGTGATGACCGACAAGCCGCTCACCGCCACACTGGCCGAAGCGCATGAACTGGCAGCGCTGGTGGCCGCAGCGGGCAAGCCGTTCGGCGTGACCTACACCTACTCCGGCTACCCGCTAGTGCGCGAAGCGCGCGCCCGTATTGCAGCCGGGGAAATCGGCGCGATCCGCAAAGTCGTGGTCGAATATCCGCAAGGCTGGCTGGCCGGTGAAGCGGTGGGCAAGCAGGCCGAATGGCGCGTCGATCCGGGCAAGGCCGGGCTTGGCGGATGCATCGGCGATATCGGTGTCCATGCCTTCCAACTGGCCGAATTCGTCACGGGCCTGCGCGTGACAGAACTGCTCGCCGATCTGGGCGCGGTGGTGCCGGGGCGTCTGTTGGATGATGATTGCTCGATCTTGCTGCGCTTCGAAAACGGCGCGCGCGGCGTTCTGCTCGCCAGCCAGATTGAAGTGGGCGAACTCAATGGGTTGCGCATCCGTGCCTATGGTGAAAAGGGCGGCGTGATCTGGAAGCAGGAAGAGCCCAACACGCTGACGATCAACCACTTGGATGGCACTTGCACGCTCGTCCGTTCGGGCACCGGTGTGCTCGGCCCGGATGCCGCATCGCGCACCCGCACGCCGGGAGGGCATCCTGAGGGGTATCTTGAGGCCTTCGCCAATCTCTATCGCGATTTTGCTGCACAGTTGCGGGGCGAAGCTGCGCCGCTGCTGCCCGGCATTGCCGAAGGCGTGCGCGGCATGACCTTCATCGACACCGCCGTTTCGGCCAGCCGCGACCGCGCAGGCTGGGTCACACTCGCAGCCTGAGGAGAGCGCCGACATGAAGACCATCAAGGGCCCGGGCATCTTCCTTGCCCAGTTCGCAGGCGATGCTGCACCGTTCAACAGCCTTGAATCCATTGCCGATTGGGTGGCGGGTTTGGGCTACAAGGGCATCCAGATCCCCAGCTGGGACGCGCGCCTGTTCGATCTGGAAAAGGCGGCCACCAGCCAAACTTATTGCGACGAAGTGAAAGGTATGCTGGCCGACAAGGGCCTTCAGATCACCGAATTGTCCACCCATCTGCAAGGCCAACTCGTAGCCGTGCATCCTGCCTTCGATGCGCAATTTGATGGCTTCGCGCCCGCCGCCGTCCATGGCAATCCGCCCGCGCGGCAGGAATGGGCGGTGCAGCAATTGAAGTATGCCGCCAAGGCCAGCGCCAATCTTGGCCTTGCCGCTCACGCCTCATTCTCAGGCGCATTTGCCTGGCCCTATTTCTACCCTTGGCCCGCACGTCCGGCGGGGCTTGTCGAAGATGCCTTCGATGAACTTGCCCGCCGGTGGAAGCCGATTCTCGACGTGTTCGATGAAAACGGCGTCGATGTGGCCTATGAAATCCACCCCGGCGAAGACCTGCACGATGGGGTAACATTCGAGATGTTTCTGGAGCGCGTTGGCAATCACCCACGTGCCAACATCCTCTATGATCCCAGCCACTTTGTGCTGCAGCAGCTCGATTATCTGGCCTTCATCGATATCTATCACGAACGTATCAAGTGCTTCCACGTGAAGGACGCCGAATTCCGCCCGAATGGCCGCTCGGGCGTCTACGGCGGTTACCAGTCGTGGGTTGATCGCCCCGGACGCTTCCGCAGCCTTGGCGATGGTCAGGTCGATTTTCCCGGCATCTTCAGCAAGATGGCCGCGAACGATTACGCCGGTTGGGCCGTGCTCGAATGGGAATGCGCATTGAAGCATCCTGAAGTGGGTGCCGCCGAAGGTGCTCCCTTCATCGACCGCCATATCATCAAGGTCACCGAACACGCCTTCGATGATTTTGCGGCGGGCGGCGCGGACCGGGCGCTCAATGCAAGGTTGATGGGCATCGGCTGAACCGCAGCCCATCGCGGCTGCCTGCAAAGTTTCGCTTTGCACCTTTGCAATTTTACCGTGGACAGCTTGCCATAAGCAAGCCATCGCGGCCCTTGATGGTGCCAAGGTGCCGCCCAGAAACCACAACGAACACAATCGCAGGAGCAAGTTCGATGAAAGCCCTGGTCTGCGTGAAGCGCGTGATTGACTATAACGTGAAGCCGCGAGTGAAGGCGGATGGGAGCGGGGTTGATCTTGCGAACGTGAAGATGAGCATGAACCCGTTTGACGAGATCGCGGTTGAGGAAGCGATACGCCTGAAGGAAAAGGGCGTGGTGACCGAGATTGTGGCGGTGTCGGTGGGTCCGCAAAAGGCGCAGGAAACGCTGCGCACGGCGCTCGCCATGGGCGCGGACCGGGCTGTACTGGTGCTGTGCGAGGACGAGGTCGAGCCGCTGGCCGTGGCCAAGATCATCGTCGGGATCGCGGGCGAAGAGCAGCCAGCGCTGATCATCACCGGCAAGCAGGCGATCGACGATGACGCCAACCAGGTCGGCCAGATGGTCGCTGCACTGCTGGGCCGCCCGCAGGGGACCTTCGCCAACGAAGTCAGCGTCGAAGGCGATGCCGTGGTCGTGAAGCGCGAGATCGATGGCGGCCTTCAGACCGTGCGCCTCGCCCTGCCCGCGGTGGTCACCACCGACTTGCGCCTGAACGAGCCGCGCTATGCCAGCCTG
>NCGO01000022.1 GCA_002256985.1 Novosphingobium sp. 28-62-57 | reverse complement strand
AATGGTGGGCGCTGACGGGCTCGAACCGCCGACCCTCTCGGTGTAAACGAGATGCTCTACCAACTGAGCTAAGCGCCCTAACCCCGGCCACCGCGCATTTACGGCATTTTCGCCGCAGGTCAACCACTGCGTTCACGGAACAGAACGGCACCAATCGGAACAGATCGGCACCTAGAGTCCCGACATAGTCCCGACCTGAACTGCGCACTCCGGCTTCATCATCCACATGCATAGAAGTGCACAGGCGCAGAGTGGTGCAGGCAATTAGCTCGATCGGCAAATTTACCTCGCCAAATTGCCAGATAGCACCCTTTCCACAACATTGCAGGGTATGTGTCGCAAACACATAACATTTATAACATCCTTGGAATTTCAGATACTTAAGGCATAATAATTATATAATATATACGTAACCATATTACATCTAATCAGTGTAACTTTGGGGTGTAGAAAATCCTTTAAATTCAATGACATTATGTCTGCGCTCAAAAAATATTATGTCTGTGTGAGGCCTTTGATCTCACCTCCAAAACCCAGCATTTCCGGGGGTTTCTGCCTGCTTCTTGGGGGTATGTGAGGAATGTTATGTCCTTCCGACACATGGGGTCCCCGGCGGTCCGCGCCGATCAGTGGGCAACTTGCCCAATTTTCGACGAAGAAGCCGAAAGCGAGGCGTGGGGGCAATCGCGGCGCGCTGGGGGTGGCGGCGGTGGCCCCGGCCCGTTGGGGGTGCTAGGGGTGGGCCATGCCCCTCCTGATCGCCCTTGCTGCTGCTGCCAGCGCTTGCGTGGCGCGTGTTACCGATGGGGATAGCCTGCGCCTCTGCAGCGGTGAGCGGGTGCGCCTGTCGGGCATTGACGCGCCTGAGCTGCGTGGGTCAGCGCGGTGCAGCGCGGCTTCACGTCAGCGGCTGAAGAACAGCCGCAATCCAGCCTGGTGCGATCACGCCAAGGGTGAGCGCGCGCGAATCGCCCTTGAGAAGTTCATGATGCGGGGCACCGTGCGCATCGAGCGCCAAGGCCTTGATGCCTACAAACGCACGCTCGCCCGCGTCACCGTAAATGGCCGTGACGCGGGCGAGTGGCTGATATCGCAGGGGCTGGCGCGCCCCTGGCGCTAGTTCGAGATGATGACTTCGCCCACCTTTTTGGCCTTGTCCATGCCACCGATCGTGTAGGTCACCTGTTCGGCATCGATCGTGAAGCCTTCGAAGATCCGGCGCACTTCGGGGTGATCGTTCAGCGACAGGATGAAGCGGCCTTTGATGCTGCGCAGCTGCTCGGCCATCGCCTCGAATTCCTCGCGCCGGAACATGTCCCGGCCATAGTCCGTCTCGCACCCGTAATAGGGCGGATCGAGGTAGAACAGCGTGGCTGGCCGGTCATAGCGCGCGATGAAATCAGCCCAGGGCAAACGCTCGATGATCACGCCCGCAAGCCGTTCATGCACCGCCTCGATCATCGGGCCGACCTTGCTCACATCGAAGCGCGCGCCCGATCCCAGCACCACGCCAAAGCCGCGCCCGTTCACCTTCCCCCCAAAGGCCAGTCGCTGCAAATACAGGAACCGCGCCGACCGCTGCAGATCGGTGAGCGAGGCAGGCTCCATCGCCAGCAGCTTTTCAAACCCGGCGCGGCTTGTGATCTGAAAGCGCAGCATATCGAGGAACGGCACGTAATGGTGCTGCACCACGCGAAAGAACGTGGCCACGTCCTCTGACCAATCGTTGATCACTTCGCCTTTGGGCTTGCGATCCCGGCGCAGGAAAATGCCGCCCATGCCCACAAACACCTCGGCATAAGTATCATGCGGCACGGCGTTGATCCGCTGCACCAGACGCTTGGCCAGATTGCGCTTTCCCCCGATATAAGGGGCCAGCGGCTTGACCAGATCAACCGGCTCAAAGCCGTTCTGGGGATTCGACAACATCAAGTTTGTTCCTTAAATGTTCCCGCGCCGACTCGGCAGGCGGGATGGCCCCAAGGCGGGACCGATTGGGACATGACGAGATGCAATCGTCGGACTTGGGCGTTGCCGCGCCCGGTCTCCCGCCTCACGCTGAATGTGCGTTTCTTTCGCCACTCAACTGAGACGGAAAAAAGGGACCCACCTGAATTTGGAAAAGGGACCCGCCCTCATCACCGCACCATTCCAGCGGGAATTTTCCGAAACCCGTTGCCCTCCTGCCGGATCACCGATCCATCGGTGCAGATGTAATCGGCAAACGAAAGCACCGGCAGGCCCGCCCAGTCGTTCACGCGCAGCATGCGCCGCGCGATGGGCACGATCTCGGTTTCGTAATAGCTGTCCCGCGTCTCGCTCACCTTGCCAAAGCCGCTGCTGTTCTGTGGGATCACGCCGATCAGCTGGGGCGGGGTGCGGTGCGCGGCCAGCATGTCATCGCGGGTCATGTTCTTTATGTTCGAGAACTCGTCCTTCGCGGTCACATCGGCGATGGGAATCACCTGCACGCCGTCTTTCTTGCCCTTGGGCATGTGCAGAAACAGGTTCTTGAAGTTGCCCAGCCCCTTGGCCTGCGACATTTTCAGCGCGATCTCATCGGCAAACTTCTGGTCGGCCAGTGGCTCGCTGACATAGAGGATGAACCCGGCATGCGCGCCATTGAGGTAATACCGGCGGCGAAACAGCGTGGCGTTTTCCGAAAGCAGCCCCGCCTGCAGTGCGGAAAGCCATTCGGGCAGGCCATAGATTTCCTGCGCCACATCGGGCTGCTGCAGGTGGAACACGCTGCCCAGCTCATATTCATGGGCCTTGCCGATCGGGCCGTTGATGAACCAGAAGCTGTCAGGCTTCACCCCGGCGCGGGTGTGGACCGCAGGGCTGTGCCGCATCACGGCCACCCGCCCGCCAAGGTTCGGGACGCCCTCCAGATAGCCGTTGCCCATCTGCAGGAAATCCAGCGCCCATCGTTCGAAATTGTCGCTGTCCAGCCACCGGCTCTGCACGTGCTGCGCTACCAGCAGGTTCACCTTCAGGGCGATCGCACTGCGGTGATAGGGCGACATGTTGAACACCTGGGCAAGCCGCGCCATCGGCAAGGGCGGCTCATACCAGCTGCCATTGTGCCAGATTTCGAAATACTGGCTGATCTCGCGCCGATCGAGCACGCTTTCGGGATCGCCGAAGGAAAAAACCTGCCCCCCGGCATTGGCGGACGGCATCTTGCTAAGCCTGCCGGTTGAGGGAGCCTTGCCGCGCCCTTTGGCCGCTACGGTAACGGCGTTTGATGTTTTCGCGGTCATTTATCGGCTCCTCAAAAGAATCGTCCGGTACCGCCAGCGCCTTCGCTTTCGGTCCCCACGTCCAAAGGTTCGTTGGAAAGGGCGTGCAGCAGCGCCCAGGCAATGTCGGCATGGCCGATCTCGCCATTGCGCCGCGCGGTATAGGTGACGCCCTTCTGGCTCGAAGTGAGCGTCGGCCTGATCGCCATCAGCGCGGCCATCAGATCGGTCCACCCGGCATCGAACTCGATGCGGCCAGCGCGAAACACGTGCTGTCCCTTGATCACCAGCGCAGTCTTGCTGGCCACCGAATATTCGATCTTGCGCACCAGCGGGAACCAGTGGCTCACCAGCTCAAGCACGGCCTGCCCAGATCCCGTCGTGTCGATCGAGATATCGGTCACGTTGTAGCGCGCAGCTACGCTCTTGATGAAATCGGCCTGCCCCGCAAAGTCGAGGCCGTTGAGCCGGTACTTCTCGAGCACCCGGAACTTGCCGCCGCTCTTGTCCGGTGGAGCCAGCACGATCAGCGCGGCATCATCGCGGCCCTGCTTGTTCGGATCGTAACCCAGCCACACCGGCTTGTCGCCAAAGGGACGGCCACCGGGCACATCGACCAACGCCGGGTGGAAATCGCGCCATTTGAGGAAGCTGTCCACCCGCGCCGGGTTCAGGCGAGCATAGGGGAAGCTGCTCTCCGCATCGTCCACATCCTCGCATTCGAACAGGTTGCGAAACGCATCTTCCGAATATTCGCGGCGCAGCTCTTCCACGTCGACCAGCGCGGAAAGCCCCATCGCGCAGGCATCATGGATCGTCAGGCTCTGCTGCCACGATCCATCGGGCATGATCGCGCCGCGCCGCAGGTTCTTCAGGCTGATATCGAACGGCTTCTGATCGCCCTTCGCGCGGCCCCGGTTCCACTCCTCGCCAGACCAGAAGGCATAGCTTTCGTGCGTCTTGGTCGATGGCGTGGAGAAATAGGTCTTTTTGTAGATCTTGTGGGTGGCCATGCCGCTGGCCACCTTGGCCAGCTCGGCAAAGCCGTGAACCCACGCATATTCGTCGAAATAGAAGTCGCCGCTCTCGCCCTGCGCGGTGGCTGAATTGGTGGAGAGGAAGTAAAAGCCGACCGATTCGATGGGCTTGTGTTCCGCCTTGCCGTCTTCGTCTTCGGGATACTGCCCCACGAAGTCGATCTCGATGATCTTGCCCTTAAGCTCGATCCCGGTGACCTTGCGCACCCACTTGTAGATTTCGCGCCGGAATTTGAGCGCCTGCCGCTCGCTGGCCGAAATGAAGATCTGGTTGCGCGGCTGCTCGCCCCGCAGAACCGCCTCGCCAACCTTGGCAAAGGCCTCGCGCGCGAAATAGACGGTCGCGCCCACCTGGCGGCTTTTGCGCAGCTTGCGCACCCGCTGGTCGCGCTGCTCCCACCACAGATCCTGATATTCAAAGCGCCACGCCTCGAAGTCTTCGAGCAGTTTCTGCCACTGGTCGAGCGTGAGGAAGTTCTTGCGCTTTTCGGCGCGCTTAGCCTTGGCCGGTTCATCGTTGCGGTTGGCAATCTTGGGGTTGAGGTCGCCCTCCTTCCCGGTTTTCTCGTACTTGGTGATGCGCGCCGCCCGCTCGAGCTGGCGCATCAGGAAATCCACCCGCTTCATGTCGCCTTCGGTGAACGGCTCCTTGTCGAGCAGCGTGGCAATTTTCGCCTCTACCCGGTCGACCACCACCGCGATCGGCGCGTCCTGGTCCCACCCGTCCCGCCGCTTCCACGCGGCCACCGTGCCATAGGGAACCTGCATCTCGTCCGAGATTTGGACCATCGTCCAGCCCCGGTGATACAGTGATCGCGCCTCGCGCCGCTGCGCACGGTTCACCTGGCGGCTGATCGCCAGAACGCAATCAGACTGTTCGGTGTCCGCTTCGGAAACTGCAGCAAGGGTTTGGGGGCTGTGCATGGCGTAAAGCCATGCACCCCGAACCCGGCCTCCTGTCGCCTGCCTCTCCGGGTAAACCCGGCCTCTACCGCGCAGGCGCGTTGCAAGAAGCCCGGTTCCGCTGCCTCAAGGGCACAACCTGTTGAACAAGCCCAACGCCACCTGCTCCGGGAGCCCTTTCGATGAAGACCAAGCCCTTCCTGCTCGCCACCGCCGGTTCCACCGTCGATGGCCGCACGATCGATGACAAGATGCTCGAGCAGATGGCCGAGAGCTACAATCCGAAGACCTACGGCGCGCGGCTGAACATTGAACACATTCGCGGCATCAGCGGCGATGGTCCGTTCCGCGCCTATGGCGATGTGCTCGAACTGTCGGTTGGTGAAGTCGATGTCGATTTCAACGGCAAGACCGAGAAGCGCAAGGCGCTCTACGGCGTGTTCGATGTCAACGACGATGCCAAGAAACTCAACGAGGCTGGGCAGAAGGTCTATCCCTCGATCGAGATCGAACCCAACTTCGGCGGCAAGGGCTTTGCCTACATGATGGGCTGCGCCCTGACTGACAGCCCCGCCGCCATCGCCACCGAACGTCTGCAGTTCAACCGCTCGCTCCCTGGCACGGTCACGGTTTCGGCAGACAAGGCCGAAAGCCTCGAATTCGCCGATGCCGATGTCATCGAAGGTGGCAACGCGCTGCTTTCGAAGTTTGGCTCTATGCTCGATGCCTTCACCGCAAAGTTCAGCCCGAAGAAGGAAGATAAGCCGGAACCCAAGGGCGATGATCCAAAGGCCGATGCTGCTGCCTTCGATTTCAACCAGCTTCGCCCGCTGCTCGAAGAACTTGGCAGCACGTTCTCGACCGCAATCAACGGCCTGCGCACCGAATTCCGCGCCGAGGCCGATGCTCTGGCCGTCAAGCTCAAGAAGATCGAGGAAACGCAGGAACGCACCCCCGATCACAACCACCGCGCCCGCCCGGTCGCAAGCGGCAACAATGGCAATTACGCCAAGACCGACTGCTGACCGGCCTCACTAAAGTCCCCGCCCTGAAAACCACCTGCAGCCTACCAGACAAGGAATCTCTCCATGCGCAATGAAACCCGCGCTCTTTTCAGGGCCTACTGCTCGCAGATCGCGCTGCTCAACGGCGTCCCTGCATCCACCGAACAGTTCAACGTTGATCCTGTGATCGAGCAGAAGCTCGAATCCAAAATGAAGGAAACGTCCGAATTTCTCGGGATGATCAACGTCGAGCCTGTGACGCAGCAGGAAGGGCAGGTTCTTGGCCTTACCACCAACCGCACCATCGCGGGTCGCACGGACACCAGCGGCGGCACTCGGCGCAATCCTACCGACCCGACCGGTGATGCGCAAAAGCGCCGTTACCTGTGCAAGCAGACAGATTTCGACTGGGCACGCAGCTACGCGCGTATGGACGCTTGGCGTCATCGCCCTGACTTCGAGACCCTGCTGCGCGATGCCATCCTCCAGCAGCAGTCGCGTGACCGGATCATGATCGGGTGGCACGGCACTTCGGCAGCTGATCAGACCGATCGCGTTGCCAACCCCTTGCTGCAGGATGTGAACATCGGGTGGCTGGAAAAGATTCGCGATAATGCACCTGGTCAGGTGTTCAGCGATGGCAGCCTGACGGTAAAAACGAACGGCACCAACAATGCCGCGCTCAAGGCGATCTATGTGAAGCCCGGTGTCGAACTGTTCGATGCCACCGCCGCCTATGATGATCCGGGCGGCTCGGCTACTGCGGTCGCAGACTACAGCTCGCTTGATGCCCTGGTCCTCGATGCGAAGCGTCTGATCCCTGAATGGTGGCGCGGCGATACCGAGCTGGTGGTGATCGTCGGCCATGATCTGGTTGACGACAAGTATTTCACCATCGCGCAAACCACGGGGGCAGATGCAACAGAAGTCGAAGCGACTGATCGCATCCTGCGCTCGACCAAGACGCTTGGCGGACTTCCGGCGGTGCGCGTGCCGTTCTTCCCGGCGGGCGCAATGCTGATCACCCGGCTCGATAACCTCTCGATCTACTATCAGGAGGGCACCCGCCGCCGTCAGCTCAAGGATGAGCCGGAATACAACCGGATCGCCAACTACGAGAGCGTCAACGAAGCCTATGTCGTCGAGGAGTACGAAATGTGCGTCCTGGTCGAGAACATCGTCATCGGCGGCGCGCCTGCGCGTCCTGCTCCGTAATACCACACCGGGAAGGCATTGAAGGCGGTCGCTGACATTCGGGTCGGTAGCCGCAAGAGCCCACATCAGAGGCCGAGGAGGGGAGCGGATGCTCCTTAACCGAACCGGTCGGCCCAGCGCCGAATAGCTTGGCCTTCTCTCCACAAGGAAGCCCCGCCATGTTTTCACCGGCCCTGCGCAACCGCCAGCGCGTTCTTGCCCAGCTATCGGGTCAGGAGAAGGCGGAACCTGCCGCGCCCGCCGAACTCACGCCAACCACACTTGTTGGGCAGGAATACGCCGCCCTGCGCGTCCTGCTGCATGATAACCTGCGCACCCTGTCTGATATCGCCAGCCATGAAGCGCGCGTGCCGGTGAAGGTGGAAATGGCCCGCGCCTTCGCCCCGTGGATCGAAGGCGTGCTGGCGGCGCAGGGCACCGCCGCGCAAGATGAAATCCTTGTCGTAAATCTGGTCTGGGCAATCGACTATCGCGATTTCGATTATGCGCTGCGCCTCGCGGGCCATGCTATCCGCCACGGCCTTACAATGCCGCAGGGCTTCACGCGCACCCCGGCCTGCTATCTGACTGAAGAAGTGGCCACGATCGCCAATGCCGAATTCGATGCCGTCACGCTCGATCACCTGCTTGCCGTGCAGGCCTTGATCGATGGGCACGACATGCACGATGCGGTGCGGGCCAAGCTGCTGAAAGCCATCGGCAGGCGCTATGCCCGCCGTGCCGAAGAGTTTGATCCGGCGGCTGACAATGCGCCCGCTGGTGGCAAGGCTGCCTACATCCAGACTGCGCTCGAGGCCCTGCAGCGCGCGCTCCAGCTCGACAAGAACGTGGGCGTCAAAAAGGACATCGAACGCCTCGATCGCGAGGCGAAGAAGCTTGCACCCGGTGGTGACGAAACACCGCCACAGGAATGACCAAATCGCCCCACGGCGCTCGGGGGGCGGATGCGAAAGGGTGGGTATCTCCAATCCCTGCCCGATCGCATCCTCACCCCCCGAAAATCTAAAAGCCGAAAACTTAGGTAAACCATCATGGCAGGCCTGACCGCAAACCCCGTCACCCCGCTGGATCCTGCCAATGCAAAGGTCGGGGCCGATGGCTGGTTTCCCGATATCCCGCTTGCCCTGGTCCGCAATTCGGTTCGCCTGGGCAACGGTGATGTCACCACGTCGCGCCTGACTAGCGCGATCGAAGCGGCCATGCTCACCGCCTTCCGCCAGCTCGGCGAATGGCGGAGCGCGCACGTGCTGGCGGGCGCTGCGAAACTGGAAGACGTGACCGCCGAACAGCTCAACAATCGCAATCAGGCAGAGGTGCTGTGGGAACGCCTGATCATCTCGCTCACCGCCGCCGATCTTTATGCGGGCAACCGCGATATCAGCGCGACCGATCGTGGCCTTGATCGCGCGATGGACAAGGAAGACGGTGCCGACGAGTACTACCGCCGGGCATGGGCCGCCGTGGCCGATCTCAAAAGCTTCGCCCCCGGCGGCGTCTACACCGATGTTCCGCGCAACCGCGTGGATCTGATCTGATGACGATTCAGGCCATCGCGCGCGAAGGGGAAACGGTCGACGAAGTCTGCTGGCGCGTGTTGGGCCGCACCAGCAACGTCACCGAACAGGTGCTCGAACTGAACCCCGGCATCGCCGCGCTGGGGGCAAAGCTGCCCGCTGGAACCGAGCTGCTGCTTCCCGATCTGGCCGAGGCTGCGGCGGCGGTACGTGAAACCATCCAGCTTTGGGATTAGGCAGATGCGCAAGATCGATAGCCTGTGCGATACCCTGCGCGCCGCCATCCCCGAAGCGGCCAGCGATCCCACCGCCCTGCGCGTATGGATTGATCGCGGCCAGGCGCAGGCTCGGCAGACCGGCAGCCATGCCTTTTCGCTGGTCTTCCGGCTCAATGTTCTGGCCATTGGCGTGTCGACCGATCTTTCGCTGATCTCGCTGGCCGTCACCCGCTGGCTGCGCACCAATCAGCCCGAACTGCTGCAACCCGGCGCAGACAGCTTCACCTTCGATGCCGATATTCTCGACAATGGCACCGCCGATGTGCTGATCCAGATCGACCTGACCCAGAATTACGCGGTTACGATTGTCGATGGCGCTGAGGTGGTTGAGGCGGTCGAACAGTCCGATCCCGTGGTTGCCGAAGCGCAGGCCGCTGGCATGGCCCCCGATATCACCGCCATCCTGCTCGGCGGAGAGCAGCTCGTGCCTCTCCAGAACTGATGCCTGGATTGATCCGCCATGGCCGATGACGATCTCTCGCGCCTCGATGATTGGATGGGGCAGGTTCTTCAGGGCATCTCGCCACCTGCGAGAAAGAAGGCCGCGACCAAGCTGGGGCGCGAACTGCGACAGGCCAATGCCAAGCGCATCGGGCAGAACACTGAACCCGATGGCAGCCCGATGGAAGGGCGCAAGCCCCGGCTCGATCGGCGTGGGCGTGTGCGTGCCAATGGCGGGCGCAACCGAATGTTTCAGGGCCTGCGCGAACTCAAGCACTGGCGCATCGATGCTGATGAAACCGGCGTCAACGTCACCTCGGTCAATGCGGTCATCGATCGCCTTGCCTCGGTCAACCAGTACGGCGAAACCGCACCAGTGGGGCGGCACCCGGTCACCCGCGAAATGATCCGCTACCGCTACCCGGAACGCCGCCTTCTTGGCTTTGCGCCCGATGACGAAAAGCTCACGCTCGACATCGCAGCCAAAATGATCGAGCCGGATTGAGCGTCTGCACAGGTAAACCCGGCCTCTACCGCGCCCGCGCCTAGCGCGCGCGCGGGAACCTGCGCCATCCCGGCGGGCATGGTCGGCTCCATCGCATCCTCTCCCGCAATCGATCTTTCCGGCCTGCCCGCGCCGGAGGTGATCGCACAGCCAAGCTTCGAGACGCGCCTCGCTGCGAAGCTGGCCAGCGCCATTGCGCAGTTCGCGGGCTTCGCTGATCTGGTCGAGAGCGACCCGGCGATGAAACTGCTGCAGGCCGACAGCTACGATGAGATGATTCTCGCGCAGGCCTTCGCCGATGCCGCGCGCGGTGTCCTTCTCGCCTTTGCCACAGGCCCGCGCCTTGATCATCTTGCCGCGCTCTTTGCCGTTGAGCGACTGGCCGGTGAGACTGACACAGCCCTGCGCCAGCGCGTGCAACTCGCGCCGCACAGCTTCTCGGTGGCGGGGCCGGAACTCGCTTACGTTTTCCATGCCAGGTCTGCCGATCCCGATGTGGCCGATGCCACTGCAGTCAGCCCTGCGCCGGGGCAGGTCGTGGTGACGGTGCTGTCGGCCAGCGGCAACGGCGTGCCGGGTGCGGGCGTGCTCAATGCCGTCACTGATCTTCTGACCGGGCCGGTGCGCCCTTTGACTGATGAAGTGATCGTCCAGCCCGCCACCCTTATCCCCTTCGCGATCCAGGCGCAGTTGACCGTCTTTGCCGGGCCTGATCAGGGCCTGATCCTGCAGACCGCGCTCGACAGCCTCAACGCCCACCTTGCCGCCACGCGCAAGCTGGGCCGCGATGTGACGCGCTCGGCCCTGATCGCAGCGCTGCACGTTGCCAACGTGCAGAAGGCAGAGCTGCTCACGCCAGTTGCGGATATCGACATCGACGCCAGCGAGATCGCCTCGGTCACCGATATCGACGTGACTATCGCGGGGACGGTGATTTGACCTCGCTGCTCCCACCCAACGCGACCAGTGCGGAGCGTGCGCTCGAACTGGCGATGCGCGCCGGGATCGACCTGTCGGCGGTAGGCACCTTGTGGAACCCGGCGACGTGCCCCGCCGATGTGCTGCCGTTCCTCGCGTGGGGGCTGGCGATCAGCCACTGGGACCCGAACTGGAACGAAGCGCAGAAGCGAGCAGCCATCGCCGAGGCGATCCCGTTCCATCAGATCAAGGGCACCCGCGCTGCGGTGGAGGAAATCCTCGCGCGCTTTCACCCGCTGCTGTCGCTGGTGGAATGGTGGCAGGCCAACCCGCGCCGGGAACCGCACACGTTTGAAGTGCGCGCCCCTGCTGGGCCCGGCGGCATCGATGCCAGTTTCCTGACCACGCAAACGGCAGAGGCGATCATCCGCGATGTGGCCGCGGCCAAGCCGCTGCGCAGCCACTTCGATTTCGTCTTTGCATTGGAGGCGCAGGCCACGCTGTGGATTGCGGGCGGGGTGATGGCCGGGACGGTTCACCGCGCCGATTATGCCGCCGCGCTGGATGAAAGCCGCGATTGGGATGCCCTGCTGCAAACGCAGGATGGCGCGCCGATCACCAATCCTGATGGATCGTTCTTTCTGGAGACCGAATGATGGCGCTTGTGCTTTCGCTGACCAATGCGGGGCTGGCTGCCGTGCAGGGCGCATCGGGCAGTGATCCGGTGGTGATTGCCGAACTGGGGCTTTCTGCCACCCCGTTCACCGCCGCGCCCACGCTGGTGGCCCTGCCCGGCGAATTCAAACGCATCGCCGCCGTGGCAGGCACCGCCGCTGCGCCAAACGTCACGCATATGAGCGCCTATGACACCAGCGCCGATGTGTGGAACGCCACTTCGTTCTTCAGACAGGCGGGAACGACATGGATACGCTGGTGGGCAACCGGCGTGATTGGGCAAGTTCCGGCTTCACCAAAGGCAACATCGCTGCAATCAAGGCCCTTCAAACCGGCGGAAAGCAGATGTGCATTATCGCGGCGATGCGGGCGAACAATGCCAGTCCGGGGCAAATGACGGCAGCTGACCGCACGTTCCATAATCGCGATCTGCTGGCCACTTATGGGGCCGATGTGATCAACGTATCGCGCTTTATGCGATACACCGTTGAACGGTGCGGGCCAGACCTGTGGAATGTGCAGACGAACGCTGGCACCCCGATTTCCAAGCAGGGGCTGAACCTTGTTGCGGTACCGGTCAACAACGCGCCGTTCATCGTCAATGCCGGGGCTTTTGCCGACCTGAATTATGACGATGGCCAGATTGGCTGGAACAGCGTCAACCTGCGGTGGGAGCGCAAATCTGGCGCGCGGGGCACCGGATCATGGCAGGTCGTCGATGCCAAGCACTATTCGCGCTGGGGCAATGTCGACATGGCAGCGGTCGTGGCCGACTGGTATCAAGCCATGCAGGGCACCGGCGCGCCGTTTGCGCCGCCGCAAGAGTTCCGCTGCGCCTTCGATGTGGCCGCTCGCGCATTGATCGGGCAAGTTGCCATCCGCACCAGCGCAAGCGCCTTTGGCGCGGCCACGCGGGCAGAGATCGTTTCGGGCAACGATGATTTCGTGTTCGACATTGATCCGCAAGGCCGGATTTACCGCTCACTGCGCGGCACAATGAAGCGCCAGATTTACACGCTGGTTATCCGGTTGACCGGGGCGACCGGGCTTTCATCGCTGGGCATCGTAGATATCTTCGTTGGCCGTGCGTCAACCCAAGGATATGAATCTGGCGTTCGGTGGCCTGAAACCCAGCGTTGAGGAACAGACTGCTCGCGCCCGCCGCTTCACCTTGAAGAACGCCAAATTCCTGCAGAGCCAAGGCGTCCCCGTGAATGCGGCCACGCTCTATGCCGCTCACTTTTTCGGCACTGGCACGGTTGCCAAGATCCTGAAAGCCGAGAACGGGCACCCCGCCGATGTGCTGGCTGGAAAGGCAGCTACGAACGCCAACCCATCGATCCTGCGCGGCAAATCGGTGGGCGAGTTCAAGGCTTGGCTGGCGAGCAAGACCGGCGTCAGGCCATGAGCCTGCGCGCGCTCCTGCCCAGCTGGCCTCCGCGCGATTGGCGCGCCTTTGCTGCGCTGGTCTTCTCGGTGGCGGGCGCAGTGGTGCTCACCGCTTTCGTCTGGTGGGGCGTGGCGCAGCTGCTGCCCGCCGAGGGATGGACCGAAAAGAGCGAGGTCAACCGCGCCACCACCATCCGCTGGACCTTGTGGATTGCGATGGGCTCGATCGGTCTTGTGCTGCTCGGCCTCGGCTTTGCTGTCACCCCGCGCAAGCTGAAGACCAAGGATGGCGATCGGTCGTTCGAATTCAGCGGCGGCGATACCGACAAGGGAGAAGAATGATGCCCCCATTTTTGCTCGCCAAATCGCTGTTCGGCTTTCCCCGCTGGTCAGTGATCGGCCTTTGCGCCTTGCTGGTCGCGCTCGCGGCGCTGGTCCTGATCGACCGGATCGGCACGACAGCCGCCACCAGCAGCCAGGCACAACGCGATGCCGGTGCCGCCGCCCAGCGCGCGCAGGATCTGGAAACCACCATCAAACGAACGGAGGAAGGCAATGCTGCCCGCATCGAAATTCGCGATCCTCGTAAGTCTGCTCGCTATGACCAGTGCATGCGATCCGCTCGAACCCCCGAAAACTGTCAGCGATTTCTGCCTGAATGACCGGCGCGTGTCGATCGCGCCTGCCCCTGCTGCTGGGGCCGATGATCCCGGCAACCACTGGGACAGCGATCAGACCGTGGCCGAGGTGATCGAGCACAACGCGGTGCATGACCAGCTCTGCCCTGCACCTGCCAAAAAGCCTTGAGGCCGCCGTGAAGCCAGCGCCCGAAGAAGACATTCCGCTCGATCCCTCCACGCTGATCCGGCTTGGCCAGATCAGCGCCGTCACCCTGTCGCCCCCGCGCTGCCAAGTGCGCTTCGCCGATCCTGAAGAGGGCGAGGGTGAAGGCGCAGGGGATGGCGGGGAGACGCCGCCAATCCGCTGGCTGGCCCTGCGCGCTGGAAAGACCCGCACCTGGTCTCCGCCCAGCGTGGGCGAAGAATGCCTGCTGCTTTGCCCTGATGGCCAAATCGGCAATGGCGTGGCCCTGCTCGGCCTGAACAACGATATCAACCCCGCTCCGGGGTCCACGCTGGCCGAGCTGATCGAGTACGAAGATGGTGCTGTGATCTCCTACGATCCTGAAGCCCACGCCTTGTCGGCTGTCCTTCCCGCCGGAGCCACGGCATTGGTCGAGGCACCCGGGGGCTTGACGATTCGCGGCCCGGTCTGGATTGAGGGGGACGTGACCGTTACCGGCGCGGTTGAGGCCAGTGGCGATGTCACCGCAGATGGTATCAGCCTCAAATCGCACAAGCACGGCGGAGTGCAGGCCGGTTCTGTCCAGACTGGCACTCCTGTTTAAACCTCAGCCCGTTTAATCGGTAAACCCGGCCTCTACCGCACCGCCGTCTGGCCACGCCCGCGCAAAGCGCGCTTCTGTCCGTCCCATGATCGGCATGGATGCAAACACCGGCAAAGTTCTGACTGGCGCACCGCGCCGGGCACAGTCGATCGCGCGCATCCTGACCACGCCACTCGGCTCTTGCGTGATGCGGCGCGATTTCGGCTCGCTGCTGTTCGAGCTGCTTGATCGACCGCTCAATGTCTCCACCGCAATGCTGCTGCGCGCGGCCACGGCCATTGCCATCCGTCGTTGGGAAAGCGGTTTCAAGATCACCCGCGTCACGCTGTCGGGCAATTTCGCGGGCGGCGCGCCGGTCATCGGCATCGAGGGCTACGATCTTTCCGCGCCCGATCCCACCGCGCTTGTCTCGCTTTCGATCCCCATCCGTCGCCAGCTGGCGCTGGCAACTGCTCAAGCCTGAAGGAACCGCCCATGCACGGCCTTACCATCACCGAATCCGCAACCGGCGTTCGCTCGATCGCGCGCAGTTCCTTGTCCGTCATCGGCCTGATCGCCACGTCTACCGCGGTTGCCCCCGAAGTGCAGGGCACCATCGATGCAGCCTTCCCGCTGAACACGCCTGTGCTGGTGACCAGCGTCGATGCCGCAGCGGGCAAGGCAGGCAGCGGCGGAACGCTCAAGCGCGCGCTCGAGGCGATTGGCGATGAATCATCGCCGCTTGTGATCGTGGTGCGCGTGGCCGAAGGGGAAGACCCGGAAGAGACCGACGCCAACGTGATCGGCAGTACCGATGGCAACACCTACACCGGCCTGCAGGCGCTGCTGGCTGCGGAAACTGTCGTTGGACGCCGCCCCCGCATCATCGGCGCACCGGGCCTCGATAGCCAGGCCGTGGTGGCCGAAATGGTCATTGCCGCCCGCAAGCTGCGCGCCATGGTCTATGCCGCCGCCATTGGTGACGATATCGCCGAGGTTGCCATCTATCGTGAACAGTTCTCGGCGCGCGAGCTGATGCTGCTCTGGCCAGACAGCTCGAGCGCGTTCGATGGTGATCTGGTCGCCCGCACGCTCGGCCTGCGCGCGCGCATCGATGAAGAGCAGGGCTGGCACAAGACCGTCAGCAACGTGCCGTTCTTCGGCGTCACCGAAGTCACCAAGAACGTCCATTTCGATCTGATGGACAACGATACCGATGCCGGTGTGTTGAACGATGCGCAGGTGACCACGATCATCCGCACCGGCTCTGGCTATCGTCTCTGGGGCAATCGCACCACGGCGGGCGAGGAACAGCCGGAGTTCAGCTTCGAAAGCGCGGTGCGCACGAGCCACGCGCTGCAGGATGTGATCGCCAGCGCGGTGCAGCCGTTCCTCGATCAGCCGATGACCGTGGCCCGCGTGAAAGACCTGATGGAAACGGTGAACGCCGAATTCCGCCGTCTGGTGGTGGAAGGCCGGATCATGGGTGCCGAAGTGTTCTTCGATGCCGATGCAAACCCGGCAGAGCAGCTTGCCGCAGGCCGTCCGAATTTCCGCATCCAGTACACGCCTGTGGCACCGATGGAAAACCCGCAGGTCAGCCTGATCATCACCGATTTCTACTACTCCGGCTTTGCCGATCAGATCGCGAATGCAACGTAATTTGGCGCGACCCGATCCAACCCACCCTCTGAAAGGACACGGCCATGGGCCTCCCGCGCAAACTGAAGAACCTCAACGCCTTCGTGGATGGCGAAAGCTACATCGGCGTCATTTCGGAATTCGAAGAGCCCAAGCTGGCCATCGCCACCGAGGAGTGGCGCGGCGGCGGCATGCTTGGCCCGGTGATGCTCGACATGGGGCTCGAGGCGATGGAAGCCGCGCTGACCATGGGCGGGCATGAAGCGGCCCTGATCCGCAAGTTCGGAACCACCCGCGTCGATGGCGTCCGCCTGCGCCTGGTCGGGGCCTATCAGGCCGACAACGGCGGCGCTGCCCAGGCGGTGGAAGTCTACATCGGGGGCCGCTTTACCGAGATCGATCCCGGCAAGTCCAAGGCGGGCGACAGCACCGAACAGAAGTACAAGGTGCCGCTGGCTTACTACCGCCGCGTGGTGGATGGCCGTATCGAGATCGAGATCGACATGCTGCGCGGCATCTTCATCGTCGATGGCGTCGATCGCTATGCCGAGATCATGGCGATTATTTCGAGTTAACAAAACGCTAGGATGTTATATCCAGTTTGGACTGAGTTTCGTGGAACCCATCCCTCCGCGATTCCCAGCGGACTGATCAGCATTGCTGGCCAGAGGTCCCCCGACCTGACGGCTCATCGGTAACGGTGGGCCGTCTTCGTTTTGGCTCACTGAAGTCTGTTGGGTAAACCCGGCCTCTACCAACCACCCCGATGGCTGCCCGCGCGCGCGCGGATCATACCACCCGGCAAGCTTTCTGCTTGGCCGGGCAGTCCTTTTGCGGGGCGCTGTCCGGTCAGGGCCTGCGGTGGTGGCAGTTTCTGAACCCCTCGGCTGATCACCACCGCAGGCTTTCCCGGCCCCGCACCCATTGGAGCCCCGCACGATGTCAGACCAGACCGCCCCCCAGGCCGACACTCGCCCTCTCTTCGAAACCGTCAAACTGGCCGTGCCCCTGCAGCGCGGTGAGATCACCATCGATGCAATCAACGTGCGCCGCCCGAAGGCTGGCGAACTGCGCGGCCTATCGCTCAACGATGTGATGGGCATGGATATCGTGGCGATGCTCACCCTGATCCCGCGTATCAGCGAACCCCCGATTACCGCAGACGAAGCCAATGGTCTTGATCCCGAAGACTTCGCAGAGATCGCCGGGAGTGTTCGCGGTTTTTTTATGACCAAGTCGGAGCGGGGAATGATCGAGGCGGTGATGACGCAGTATCAGCCGAAGACCTGATGGCCGATATCGCCGCCATCTTTCATTGGCCCAAGGCCGAACTGGCAGCGATGACGCTGCCCGAACTGATCGATTGGCGCGAACGCGCCGTGGCCTGCTGGAACCGCATGCAGGGCAAGGGTGAGGGCGACTGATGGTCGCCAGCTTGGAAAAGGGGAACGTCCATGAGCGGTAACAGTAAGCTTGCCACGGCAAATGAAACGATGCTTGCGGCACTACAGGAAATCGCTGCCAGCGCTGACGTTCCGCTTGATCGCTTGCCGGATGCCGATCAGCCCAACGGATGGCGTCAAATTGCGGTCGATCGCATCACCATCGCGCGTGAAACTCTTGCCCGACTTGGAGTTAAGCTCGATGAGCGGTGAAGGCCATCTTGCCCCGCGCCATTTGATCAGCGCGCCATTGCAGATGCGCCTGCGCTCTGGCGGAAAGCCTGCAAAGGACAGCGCGTTCATCACGTGCCCCAAGTGCGACGAGCCCTGCTTCATTCGCCGATCGGAACGCATCACCGAAAAGGTCAAGCACCTTGAGGCGCACTGCACCAACACCGGGTGCGGCCACACCTTTGCCGCGCAGGTGGTGTTCGTCCACTCCTACAGCCCCGGCCTGATCGACCGGCCCGACCTCGATCTGCCGGTCTGCCCGCGCGAACAGGTGCCGCACGTTTCGGCGCGAAAGGCGGACGAGGAAGACCCCGCGCAGATCAGCATGTTCTCCGGCTGATCAACCAGTCACCCGGCCCACCAACACCCTGAATTCCTGAACCACAAAACGCCCGCAATTCGGGCGAGGGGGAAGCTTTGCCTGTAAATGTCCAACACGCCGCAAACCTCAAAGCGCTGTTCCCGCCCCATCAGATTGAAAAGCGGGCACAGATGAGGATGAATTTCGACAAGGCCCTGCGCCTGGTCGTGCCGCGCCTCACCCGCCGCCAGCGCCAATTCCTTGCCTCGGTCGGCGGGTTTCGCGAGGCCGACATTTTCGACGTTGCGATGATCGAGGCGCTCGAAGCCCCGGCGTGGGAGCAGATGCGCACCGTGAAGGCAAGAGCCTCAACTGCCATCGTGAACCGGATAAGCTGATCGCGATCAACCTGCCGCAGTTCGAAAGCCGCTGCTCGCAGGCGGGCCTTCGGCTTCCCAACATGGATGTTCTCAAAAAGGTCCTGCGCGGCAGCCATTCGCGCAAGTGGGTCAAGAACGGCCCAGTCAACACGCTCGATCCTGAATATCCGAACGGACGATCAGTCTCGTGTTGGGTTTTCCAGCAGCCCGCGCGCACGGATCGCATCATATGACGGGCCGGGGCATCAATCTCGGCAACGTGGTGAGCTTTGCCGATGCCCGCGCCGAAGCGATGGGCCTGCGCATCTGGCAGGGCATCGAAACCTTCGATCCGCCGAACCGCGTCCACGATCATGCTGATCTGCTGGCCATGGCAGAGCGCATGCTGGCCGTGCGTGAAAAGCGTTTTCCCGCGCTGGTGACGGCCGGAAAAATGTCGGCTGATCAGACAGAGGCCGAACTCGCCACGTTCCGCGCGATCGTTGCCGACTGGCGCTTCATCTGCACTGGCGAGGGCGAAGCTGCCCCGCTCGGCTCCCTCATGCAGCGCGCCGATGCGCTCGATGCCAGTCTGCGCACCATTGCCGATATCGCCCGCGATGAGGGCGGCTTTTCCGATGCGCTGGCCGATCAGGCCGAATGCGTGATCGCCCTGCGCTGGCATCTCGAACCGGGCCGGAGAACCGCTGCCCTTGCCCAACTCTCCCGAGAAATCCGCGCCAAATCTCGCAGCGCCAACTCCCCAACCGATCAGGCGCACAACCACCAGGAGGCGAACCATGCCGTCTGAATATCACTCGATGAATTGCAATTGCCGCGAATGCCGCTGCCCAGCAGGGCGGAAAGCCACAACACCCCTCATTCTCGCACGTGCCGCTTTGCTAGGGCTGGTCGCATTCTCGATCAGCGTCTTCGCCTTTGTGGCCTATGCGACCGGAGGCGGACTGTGAAGCGCGCCCGCACCCCTGCCACCCTGCCGCACGTGCCAAGCTTCGAATGCTCCTGCGGCGTCGTTCACAATGCGCCCGATGCGCAGCTGCCGGTGGGATGGACCCGGCGCGGCAGCAAGGTCTGGTGCGCCGATTGCACCCGCATCGGCATTCCTGCCCGCACGGTAAAGCCGCGCCGCCCCGCACCTGACAAGGTCCGCTTGCGCAGCCAAGTGCTCGCCCTGCTACAGGAAGGCGCGGCCCTGATGCCGCCCGGATCGGCAAAGCGTGTGGCTTGGGTGGGTCGGGTAAACGCCCTGCTCACCGAACAGCAGGACGCCGCCTGATGCCCCGGCAGCTCCACAACGCCGCGCGCCTCACGGCATTTGCACTGGGCTTGGCCACAGCGCTGCACTTTGCCGAACGGCTGATCGCCGGGTTTGCCCAGTGCGATGCATGGGGGACCTGCCCATGGTGACCGCCACATCTACCCGGCAGATGCCTGTGGCCGATCAGTTGCGCCGCACAGCAGAGCTTGATGCGCTGCGCCTGCAACGCGCGTTGACCGCCGCCGAACAGGCTGAGGCCGATAACCTCGCCGATCGCGCCTACCACCGTGCGTGGCGGGCGATGCAGCGGGATCATGGAGCCCAGCTCGCCGCGCGCTTGGTCGCACAGGCACCCCGGACGCTTTGCCCCTGGAACACGGGAAATGCCGCGTAAGCCCGCCAGCTTGGCCGAACGCTACCGCGCCCACCGCGCGGCCTTCGAACTCGCGCAGCAACTCGGCTGCACCCCGAAGGAAGCCGAAGCCGAGCTGGCCCGCCGCGCCGCCCGCAAGGATTGGCTCGAACGCAACGCCCGCCTCGAAGCCCTGAAAAACGCCCCGCTCCACCCGATCCACCGCCCCATCCACCGGGCAGACCCCGAACCACCCCCGCAACCCTACTGGCTGCGCGATTGACCACCACAACCACCGAAAGGCCCCGCAAAATGCCTCACCTCTCCCCCGTCCAGCTCGCGCTGCACCAGCTTGCGAGATACAAGGAACACCGCAGGCTCCATCCCGAACTGTTCGGCCATCACGCCGATGGATCGATGGACGGCACCCCCGAATCCGGCCCCCGCTTCGTCTTCGCCTTTGACAATCGCAACCGGCGCAATCCGCAGATTTACACCTTCTGGTCAGTGCATAAACACGCCTGGCCGCTGCAGTTCATCTACTTCTTTGGCGATGCAATCGACAGCCGGGGCGAACGCACCGATCCCGCCTTCGCCATCGATATCCGCGATCTGGGCGAACACATCGGCACCAACCGCATCATGCGCGCCGAATGGGGCTCAAAATCCCACCTCGAAGTCCTGACCCGCGCCCTCGCCCACGGCGAACTGGCCGAACGCATCGACGATGCGCTCCTCCCCTTCTGACCGAAAGGCCCCGCACATGACCTGCAACTGCATCACTGAAATCGAAAGCAAGCTGCCAGAGCATAGGCTTGACGTGGCCATTTGCTTCTCTCGCAAAACCAACACGATGACGGCGCGGACTTACACCCCGCTCGATCGCCGCGACAATGGGAAGCGTGAGACACGCAGCAAATACACGCGCCTTTTCGCCCACAGCTTTTGCCCGTTCTGCGGCACCAGCTACGAACCGCTCAAGGCCGAGGAAGGCGGTGCAGCATGCGCGAGCATTACCCCGAAGGCGGCGTCGAGGCCGTGCGCCAGCACCTGCCGCACCGCTCCTGGCATTCGATCCACGTCAAGGCGCACCGCCTTAGCATCCACAGCACCCGCAAGAACGGCTGCAAGGCATCGGCATTGCCGACCGAGCATCTGGAGGAAGCCATTCGCCTGCGCGAGGAAGAGCGCTGGTCGTTCAAGCGCATCGGAGAACGGTTCGGCGTGGCCGAGGCTTCGGCCTGCAATGCCGTGCTGATCGCACTCTGCCCGCGCAAGGGCTTCACTCCCGCCCAGCGTGACCAATACGGACGCTTGACGCCAGAGGGCCTTGAACGGGTGCGCTATGCCCTGAAGAAAGGTCTGAAAGGCGTGGACATCCAGCTGCGCCTCGGCGTTTCTGCCGCCTGCGTTGCCGAACAGCGCCGCGTCTACAACCGCGACTTGGCCGAACGTGGCAAGGCGCTGCTGCCCCCACCCGGCGGCGGCATCCGCTATTCCGGCGTGAAGGTGTCGCGCGAGCAGCGGGCAGAAGTCGAAGCGCTCTATCTGCAGGGCCTTGGCGTTCTGAAGATCGAGACGCGCACCGGCATCGCCAAGACCACCTGCACCCGCATCCGTGCAAAGCTGGTGAAGCGGCTGAAGCGCAAGGGGCAGTGCCTCCCCGGCTGCGATATCAACGGCGTCCGCCACGCCCAGGCGCACAGTTTCCGCCACATCCACGCCAGCCAGATCGAGGCGCTGCGCACCATGCTGCTTGCCCGCGTACCGGTGCAGCGCGCCGCCCGCCTCTGCGCGATCGGCCATTGCAGCGCCATCCGCCTGCGCGACGAACTCGCGGCCGAGCTGGCGGCAAAGGGTGAGGAGCTGCGACCGCCGATCCTGCCGGGGCGTGTCAAGCAGGGCGTCTATGTCGATCCCTTCTGGCCACCCCAAGGCACGGTGCAGATCTACGCCTTCCGCCAGCTGCTCGAAGACCTGCCGTTTGAAGAGGCCAAGGCCCGCTGGCGCAGGGATCGCGCTGCCGAGCGCAAGGCCGAAGCTGCCCGCCCCAAGACATTCGAGGAACAACTCGCCCTGGTCGCCACCGGCAAAGCCAAACTCGCCACCGTAGCACCCCGCGCCCACCTCGAACCTACGATCGCGAAAGGACTGCAGGCATGAGCGACAACACCAAGATCGAATGGGCCGATGCCACGGTAAACGCCGTCAACGGCTGCAGCGTTACCAGCCCCGGCTGCACCAATTGCTATGCGATGAAGCAGGCCCACCGCTTCGATGCGCGGCGCGGCCTGACCACGAAGACCAACGGTGGTATGGTCTGGACCGGCGAAGTGCGCCTGAAC
>NCGO01000008.1 GCA_002256985.1 Novosphingobium sp. 28-62-57 | reverse complement strand
GGACTGAGTGTCCGTCTATGTCGGCGACCGCTCCAAAGCTGCTCAGCAACTCCGCTGCGGTGAGAGGCCCTCTAAGTCCACTCGCGATTCGGGTCAACACCAATCTTTGCACTTTTTTGAATTTGATTTCAGGCGCCGGTCCAGCGGGCAAAACTGGCTGATGGAATGGCCCCCGCGCCGATCCCCAACAGATTGCCGCTCGCAGCACTGTGCTCTAAACCAAGCGCGTCCATTCCATCCCCGGGGAATACCATCATGCCACGCACACTCTGCCTTGTTCCCCTGCTGCTCTGTGGCCTGGCGCTTTCCGCCTGTGCCGGGCCGGTTGCAACCCGATCAGGCTTTGCCGGAGCGGACCGCACTGGGTTTGGTATCAATGCAGCAGACGGCGTCGCTATCGTCGCAGCGCCTGGGTCTGGAGAACTCTCAACCGCTGCACGCGCCGCTGTCGCCGCAGCCCTATCCAAGCGCGGACAGGCCATTGCTGCAGATTCGCCCCTCCGGCTCACGGTATCCTTGTCAGAACGTTCAGCCGATATGGCGATTGTCAGTGATGACGGGGCAACCCTTTCCCCGGCCAAGCGGCAGCGTCTGCTGCAGAACTGCACCGACCGCACGCAGCGCCTGTTGCTTGTGCTTGAAGGCACAGATCAGCCGCCAGTGCGCGCATGGGCTGAGGAAAGCCATTGCCACGGCACGCTTGACGCCAGCTTGCCCGCCCTCGCCGCGCAGGCTGTCGATGCGCTCTATCGCAAGGAGGGCGGCATTACGCTCCGATCAGGGCAGGACTAGGCCCAGCATCCTCTTCGGCTTCGGCGAGCGGCAGGTCTACGCGGAATTCGCCGCCCACTCCGTCCTGATAGCCATATGTCACGCGCCCGCTGTGGCGCTGGGCCATGGTCTGGACAAATGCGAGCCCCAGTCCAAGACTGCCCGTCCCGTCAGCCGCACGGCCCTCGGCATATAGCGCGAACGGGTTTGCCGCCCGTCCTGCAGGCATCGCAGGCCCCGGGCCTGCCACCACCAAACTGGCAAGGCTCCCCGCAGCCTCCACACTGTAGCGCACCGTTGCCCCTTCGGGCGCGAACTTCACCGCATTTTCCAGCAGGTTGAGCGCACCGCGCAGGATCATGCTGCGATCCCCCATGACCCACACCTCGCCGGTCACGCAATCGTCCTGCACCGTGATCTGGCGTCCATGCGCGCGCGGCCAGACCATGTCTGCGGCCTCTCGCGCCACATCGCACAGGTCCAGCGGTTCCGGCTCCATCGATCGGCGGCGGGCCCGGGCAAGCTGCACGAAGTCGTCGGCCAGCCGCAAGGCATGGCGAGCATGACGGCGAATCGCCTCGATCGTGGCAGCAGGCGGCACGGTCATCGCTTCGTGCTTGCCCGCCAGCGCATCGGTTTCCAGCAACGTGACGATGGCGGCATTGGGCGAGCGGATATCGTGGCTGAGAAATTGCAGGATATCATCACGCTCTTCAGCAATCCGCTGCAGATCGGTGACATCGGCATAGCTGTAGATCTGAAAGTCCCCTGAGAGTTCCGCTGTCGAAAACAGAAAGAACCGTCCTGCATCATCGCGCAACAGGCCGTTGTCGCCTTCTGGCACCGGACTGAGTATGGCCGCTGCGCCAGACATTGACTGACCGGTCAGGCCCCCGCCGAACCCCGCGCTGGCCCCAGCACCGAACAGGGCCTCTGCAGCGCGGTTGCACAGCACGATCCGGCCATCGCGGTCTGCCACACAAATGGCTGCGGGCAGACACTCCACCGCCTCGCTGACAAAAGCCCGCAGCGCGCGCAACTGCTCGATCAGATCGGCGAGCCGATCAGCATCGCGCGAAATGCTGTCCCCCTTGCGCCGTTCATGATTGGCGACAAGGGCCAGCCCGGGTTCGCGCTGCAACTGCCGGGTCCGCGCAAGCAGGAAGCGGCCGATCACGGTCAACCGCCGCCAACCCCACAGCACATGCGCCGCAACCAGTCCTGCCAAAGTTCCAGCCGGCGGCCACCACAATCCGGCAAAGGCCAGCAAGGCAGCACACACGATCAGGGCTGCCACTCCAAGCGCCATGGCCAGCCAGAACCCTTTGGACGGCGACAGCCGCAGGAACCCGATCATCAGCACAATAATCGGCAGAATCGCAAAACCGCCAGCCTCCCCGCCGGGAAGTGTGGCGATGGCCGCACCCTGCAGGCTGGTGTTGAGCACATTGGCCTCAATCTCAACGCCCGACAGCAATCCCCCGGCAGGGCCGGGCACGGGCTGCTGGTTGCCAAGCCCTGGCGCTGTTGCGCCAACCAGCAGCAGCTTGTTGCGGATCAGGACCGGCGGCACTTCCCCTGCGGCCAGACTCACAAATGAAATCCGGCGGAAATCCCCCCTTTTGGCATAGCGGATCCGCGAACCCTCTCGCGCCGCGGGCACCGTTGCCTCTGCCGCTTGCGCGAGCTGTGCGCCGAGTGGCAGCAGAGCCACCCCGGCACCTGCCGCCCTGCGCGGCATGGAACGAATGACGCCATCGAAGTCGGGATCGAGTTCAACCGCGCCAAATCCTGCGGCCGCTGATGCCAGAACATCAGCCGGGGTCTGCACACCGGTGATCGCGCCGGCTGCATCCCGATCCACCAGCGCTGCCAGATAGACTGGGGCCGCCGCCTGCATGGCCTTGGCCAGTTGCCCGTCATCCCCTGATTCATCCAGAAACAGCACTGAATAGCCGACTGCTGCCGGCTTTTGGCGAGCCAGCGATTCAAGCAGCCTTGCGTGTTCGCTGCGCGGCCATGGCCAGCGGCCCAACACCTTCAGGCTCGGCTCGTCGATCTCGACGATCAGGATACGATCATCAACCGGTGGCGTAATCAGCCCCAGCCCCCGGTCATAAATGCGGTTGTCCAGCGGGGCCAGGCGCTGATTGGCCGTCGCCACCCACGCCAGCAGACACGCAACGATGGCCACGACAAACCATTCACCATAGAGCCGCCGGTGCAACACCGCGCTACTCCGGCGCGGCCACGGTCAGCTTTTCAAACGGCAGCCAGTTTTCCACCACCTCGCCGCCGCTTTCCTGCCGCACACCCACGCGCCAGCGATAGACGCCCGGGCCCAATCGCCGTAGCCGGATGCCGCTTGTTTCAAGCCCAGCCTCGTCCACCAGCCATGCCCCCTTCCCGTCAGCCGCGCCAAGCTGGAAGCTGTAAGTCCTGCGTCCTTCGCCAGAGCCTCCCCAGGCAAAGCGCATGGAATCAGCATCGGCTTGGGCAGAGGCAGTAACGCCAGCCAGAATGCGCCGCATCGCATAAGTCTGCGGCACCCCTTCAAGCCCCGATGCCGCAACCGCGCTCACCCGCACGAACAGGCTGCCATTGGGGATATCATCGATGACGAACTCTGCCGCATCGCCAGACCGGTCATCCAGAATGCGCGTGAAACCTGCATCTTCGGCGATCTGCAGGCGGTAGGCGCTGGCACCGGTCAGGGTTGCCAAGTTCAGCCGCACTTGCGGATCAACTTGCACCCGCCCGGGATCGCGCAAATCCGGCGCGGCCAGCAAAGTTTCGGTGCGCACATTGCCGCTTGCGGCAATCACCGCGCCCAGCCCCGGCGTCAGGCTGGCCTGCTCCCCCGATGTCGCGCTGCTGGCCGCAACGGCGCCTTCCAGAACTTCGGTGAGCGAAGTGGCCGCCTCATCAGCAAAGGCCACGCGGAACACCGTGCCGCGTACAGCCGAAAGCGCGCGCGGCGTGCGGATACGGAACCGGTTATTGGCATCAGTGCCCAGCGGGCTCGCCGTGGTCTCCACTTTGCCGCCATCGACCGCCAGATCATAATCGATGCTGCCGGTCAGCGCGATGCGGTGCAGCCGCACGATCCTCAAACGCGTGCGAGTTGGCATCGAAGTGCGTGACCCATTGGGCAGCTCGATCGTGACAAACCCGTCGGTGCCCGTTTCGATGGCCACCCCGGGCAAAAGCGCGGCCCCGATGCGCGCCGGGGCCAGACCATCGTTCTGGCGCAAAGTCACTGTCCCGCGCAGGGCGATGATGCGGGCAGAAAGCGGATCGGCCCGCAGCAGATTGAGCGGTATCTTCAGAACGGTTCCGGTCGGTATCTGGCGGGGATTGCTAATGCGGTTGATGCGCTGCACCGCTCTGTAGCTATCGGGCCGTTGCAGCGCGCGCTGGGCCAGCGTGAACAGATTGTCGCCCTGCCGCATGCTATATTCGATCAGGTCCTGCGGGGCAGCAAGCGGGACAGTGGGTATCCGCGCGGTCTTGGCCTGCGTCGGCGCGGTCAGGCAGACCGTGCCAGCAGCCAGCAATGGCCATAAGCCACGCCCGATCTTGCGCACGATCTCCATCAGCAGGACTCCAGACGATAGCCATAGTTGAACACGGTTTGCAGCCGGAAGCCATTCTCGGCCCGCAGCTGCAACTTGGTGCGAATGCGCGAAACATGCATGTCGAGCGTCCGCGTCGTCAGATCGGCCAGCGATTTCCACACCGATTCCATCAGATACTTGCGCGACAGCGGTTTGTGCTGATTGGCAAAGAATACATAGGCAAGGGCGAACTCCTTGCCCGTGAGCACGATGGGTATCCCGCCGAGCGTAACCGTCTCGCTTGCCCGGTCAAAAGTATAGGCACCGAACGATTCAAACCTTTCCGTAACCGGCCTTGGCTGCGCACGGCGCAGGACGGCATGAACGCGCGCGGCAATCACAATCGCGGATTCGGGCTTTACGATATAGTCATCGGCACCGGCGTGCAGGGCGGCGGCAACATCGTCCTTGTCGGACCTGCTGGTCAGCATGATGACCTGAGGGCAAGGCGATATCCGGGCCTGCACCCAGGCAAGGATATCCATCCCGTTCATGTCGGGCATGTTCCAGTCAAGTATCAGAAGATCGAAGGTTTCCCGCGCCAGCGCACTGACCAGATCGCGCCCCCGTCTGAACGCGACACACCGAAATTCTTCCGTGCCGAACAAACGGGACACGAACTGAAGCATCGTTTCGTCATCGTCAACGATCCCGATTTTCATCATCTGCCCCGGACCTTACCACTATGCGCCATACCCTACGCCGCCGCGCTGGTAACCGCCCGACCGAGAAGTTTACATCTGTTTACAACCGTTGCGCCTGTTTGTCGGTTAGACCGTCATACTATTAACAGGAGCAGTCGTGTTGCAAGGCGCAGCCTATCACAGGAAGCAGACAGAAAAGACTGCACCAGCGCGGCGCAGCATCAGGGTTTGCGCCAATCCAGTTGAAATCGTGGGGAGCGCTGGCCGCCTCCACCACCTTATCGGCTTCGACCGGTGATGCGCCTGATGGTTGCCCCCGGGCTTTCGCTTCTGCTTTGGCTGTTTTTCGGCGCGCTGGTTGCGCTTCTTCGCTGACAGCGATGCTCCGATCTTCACCAAAGCCAATCTCTGCCAGAGCGCGAGAACATTGTTTCAAACGCTTTGGCCAAAGTGTCGCCGTCTGCGGCAGGCGGCACGATGTCATGGGTCCTCGGGTCGCATCGAGACCGGATCGCCCGCGCCAGACGCGGGCGATCCAGCATTCCGCCAAGCTGCAAAACAATACCTCACCGCTGGCAGAATTGAACATTGCAGCACAATACGGAGCCTGATCGCATGTATCTAGTTCAGAACCACGCCCAGGACACGATTGGGCCTGAAGACGCTCCGAATTGCGCCCCAAACTACTACAAGATCGCGAAGAACTATCGCCGACACCTGGAGAGCTGCGAGCGTCTGGTTCCGGGCCTGCAACCTGCCGGCACGGGCTGGGTTATGCTGGTGGAACTCTATATCGCTCTGCACGAGAAACAGCGGATTTCGGTTTCGGGCGTGAGCATCATGGCAGGGGTCCCCTCAACCACCGGCTTGCGCTATCTTGATGCACTGGCCCTCAAGGGCGCTGTCGTGCGCCTGCCCGATAACAATGACCGCCGCCGTTCGTGGGTGCGGCTTACCGATGCAGGCAAAAATACCGTGGAACAGATGCTTGCAGGTCTCGTCACGGCGATAAACACTGCAACGGATGCCTAAAGCCAGATGACATTTTGCGTGAAAGATGGTGGTGGACCCGTCGGGACTCGAACCCGAGACCTACAGATTAAAAGTCCGTTGCTCTACCAACTGAGCTACGGGTCCTCACCCTTTAGCGGCACCACGCGCGCTTCGGAGTGGCGCGTCACCTAGGGGGCAAGGGCCGAGCGGTCAACCCTGCGCTTGATGCGGTATTCAAGATGTCCCACACTGTGTCCGGTCACAGGATCGCGCCAGAGCCGCGCGATGCGAGCAGCAGGGCAAAGCACAAAGGCGCGCTTGCGAAATTCGCGATGGGGTATGGTCAACAGCTCGTCGCTCCAGCACCCGCCCGACCATAGCACGATATCCAGATCAAGCGTGCGCGCCCGCCAGCGCTGGCCCTGCCGCTTGCGGCCGAAGCGGGCTTCGATATCCTGCAGCACGTCCAGCAAGGCGGGCGGATCAAGGCGCGTCTCTACCACCGCCGCCCCGTTCACATATTCCCGCTGCGAAGGACCGACCGGACGGCTGCGAATCAGCGGACTTACCGCCACGAGCCTGATCGGATGCACCGCCAGATCAGCAAGCGCCGCCCGGATCACCGCCGCAGGCGCGCCGTGGCGGTGGTGGCGCTGGTTGGAGCCGAGCGCGACGAGATAGCGCTGGGCGGTCAGATGTCTTCTGCCAGCCGCCCGTAAAGCTGCGGCCGGCGATCCCGGAAAAAGCCCATGCCGGCCCGATGCGTGGCAGCGCGCTTCAGATCGATCGTGGCGTGGAGCACGCCGGTTTCGCTTGCGCCAAACTCCGCCAGAAAATCGCCCCACTCATCGCTGATGAAGCTGTGGCCGTAGAAGCGCTGCTCAGTTTCTTCCTTGCCGATGCGGTTGGCGGCGATCACCGGCATGCAGTTTGACACCGCATGGCCCAGCATCGCGCGCCGCCACATGCGGCTCGTGTCCAGATCGGCGTCATAAGGTTCGGTGCCGATGGCTGTGGGATAGAACAGCACCTCGGCCCCCATCAGCGCCATCGCGCGCGCGCATTCGGGGTACCACTGGTCCCAGCAAACGCCCACGCCAATGCGGGTGCCGAACACGTCCCACACCTTGAACCCGGTGTTGCCGGGGCGGAAGTAGTACTTTTCCTCATAGCCCGGCCCATCGGGGATGTGGCTCTTGCGGTAGATGCCCATGACCTCGCCATCGGGGCCGATCATCGCCAGCGTATTATAATAGTGGTGCCCATCCCGCTCAAAGAAGCTGGTGGGGATGGCGATGCCGTGCGCCTTGGCCAGCTTTTGCATCTCGCGCACAGAAGGGTCCTGATCAAGCGGATAGGCCAGCGCGAACAGCGCCTCGTCCTCGACCTTGCAGAAGTATGGCCCGGCAAAGAGTTCAGGCGGCAGCACGATCTGTGCGCCGCCCTGTGCCGCTTCCTCCACCAATGCGGCGGTGGCGGCGATATTCTCAGCCTCGCCCCCGGGCAGGGCGAGTTGCAGGGCGGCGACGGAGATGGTGCTCATGAATGGTGACCTAAGCCCCCTGCCCCGCCAATTCAACCGTCGCCGCGCTTTGTCAGATCATGGACGCTTGGCGAACAGCAGCGTCATGCGGTCGCTCTCGCCAATCGCTTGGAGCTTGGCCTTTTCGGCATCATCCTTTGCGCCATCGAGCGAGGGCGGCAGGGTCCACACGCCGCCGGGCCAGTTGGCCGGGTCCTTCGGATTGGCGTTGGCCTCGCTCTTGCCGACGAACGTGAAGCCGTGGATTTCCATGAACTTGATGATATCAGCCTCGCGCAGATAGCCCTTCGACCCATCGGTGTAGGCAAAGGGCGCATCAGCCTTGGCGCGGTGCTGCTCGATGCCGATCATACCGCCGGGCTTCAACAATTCGCGCATCTTGCGGATTTCACTGTCCGCCACGTTCGAACGCAGCATGTTGTGCAGTGCGCGCATCACCAGAATGCGGTCAAACGTGCCCTTCTCGGAATCGGGAATCGCGCCGAGCGTCAAGGCACTGAACTTTTCGGCGGGTTGATTGGACCAACCAGCCACTTCGGCGGGAAACTTGGCCACGGCGGCTTGCGTCGCGGCCTGCCGCTGCGCATTGGCGGCGCTGGCATCGGCGAAAAGGCCCACCAGCTTGCCCTTGGGCGCGAGGTAGATGCCCAGCAGGCGCGAATACCAGCCGCCGCCGGGGGCATATTCGCCCACTTTCATCGCCGGGCCGACATCGAAGAAGGCCAGCGTCTGATCGGGCTTGCGATAGACGTCGCGCACAGCATCTTCCTTGCGCAGCGGATCGGCAACGGCTGCGGCCAGCGCGGGATCGATCTTTGCTGCGGCATGGTCAGCGTGCTGGGCGAAGGTGGGCGTGGCAAGGCTGCTTCCGGCAATGGCGGCCAGCAGGGCGAGGCTCATTCTGCGCATGGGGGGTGATTCTCCAAAGGGCCGATGACAAGCGGGGTGCGCCTGCCTATCTCTCCGGCTTAGCAGGAGAATAAAGCGCATGAGCGAACAGGCAACAGCCATTGTGGCAGGCGGATGCTTCTGGTGCACCGAAGCGGTGTTCCGCGATGTGATCGGTGTGACCAATGTGGAAAGCGGCTACATCGGCGGCAGCGTGGTGAACCCGACCTACAAGCAGGTGTGCAGCGGATCGACCGGCCATGCCGAGGCGATCCGCGTGACCTTCGATACCGGGGTGATCGGGCTGGACCAGATCCTCGACATCTTCTTTGCCACGCATGATCCGACGCAGTTGAACCGGCAGGGCAATGATGTGGGCACGCAGTACCGCTCCGCCGTGTTCCCGCTGGACGACGCGCAGAGGGCCGAGGTGGAAGCGGCCATCGCGCGGGCGCAGGCAGACCTGCCCAAGCCGATCGTCACCACGATCGAGCCGCTGTCCACTTGGTATCCGGCCGAGGATTACCATCAGGAATATTGGGAAGGCGAAGGCCAGCGCAACCCCTATTGCCTTGCCGTGATCCCGCCCAAGCTGATGAAATTGCGCAAGAGTTTTGCGAACAAGGTGAAGAGCTGACCAACATGTGACAGAAAAGCCCCTCCTCTTCAGGGGAGGGGTTGGGGTGGGGCCTGCCGGTTGACGCAGCGCGCGCCGGAGAGCCCCCACCCCCGGCCCCTCCCCTGAAGGGGGGGATTCGGAACAACGCGCTACTGCAATCAGGCCCCCAACGCCGCCAGCGTAATCCGGCGGTAGATGCGCTGGAGGACCACCAAATCCTCCAGCGCCACCGCCTCGTCCTTCTTGTGCATGGTGGCGTTGCACAGGCCGAATTCCACGACCGGGCAGACTGCGCGCAAGAAGCGGGCGTCCGACGTGCCGCCGGTGGTGGAGAGTTCGGGATCAAGGCCGGTTTCGGCCTTCACCGCCTCGGCGATCAGGTTTGAAAAATCGCCCGGCAGCGTGATGAAGCTCTCGCCCGAAATGACTGCGCGGACCTCGCCCTTGTGGCGGCGCGCGACGTCCTCGACCATCGCGACGAGCCCTGCCCCGGTGTGCTGATCGTTGAAGCGAATCGATATGCGGGCGCGCGCTTCCGCCGGGATCACGTTGGTGGCCTTGTTGCCCACTTCAAGGTCGGTCACTTCAAGGTTCGAAGGCTGGAACCACGCGGTGCCGTCATCCAGCACCAGCGCATCGAGTTCTGCCAGCAGCGCGATCAGGCGCGGGATCGGATTGTCGGCAAGGTGCGGATAGGCGACGTGGCCTTGCGCGCCCTTGCAGGTGATCCACATGTTGACCGAACCGCGCCGGCCGATCTTCACCATATCGCCCAAACGATTGACTGAAGTAGGTTCCCCCACAAGGCACAGGTCCGGTTCGGCCTTCAAATCGCGGATCAGATCGATCAGCGGCACCGTGCCGTAGCGCGCGGGGCCTTCCTCATCGCCGGTGATGATGAAGCTGAGCGTTCCGGCTTCGGCGGGGATTTCAGCCGCAGCAGCGACCATTGCGGCAATGGAGCCTTTCATGTCCACCGCGCCGCGCCCGTAGAGCAATTCACCCCGGCGTTCGGCCTTGAACGGCGCGCTGCTCCAGCCCTCGCCCGGCGGCACGACATCGAGGTGCCCGGCAAAGGCGAAGTGGCGTGAACCTTCCGGGCCGCGCCGGATGGCGAAGAGATTTTCAACCGGGCCGTCCGGGGCTTCGCCTGCGATGAAGCGGTGGATTTCGAAACCCAAGGGCCTCAGCATCGCTTCGAAGCAATTGAACACTGCGCCGGTGGCAGGGGTGACGCTTTCGCAATCGATCAACTGTTCGGCCAGCAGGACAGGATCAAGTGCGGGCATCACAGGGCAGGCTCCTCAAACTTCTCGATGGTCCAGACTTCACTTTGCGCCGCCGCAATCCACGCCTGCATCCAGTCGTGCGTCCAGACCGCTTCCATGTAAGCCGATGCGAAGCCGGGGACAGGCACACCATAGGTCAGGAAACGCGAGACAACCGGGGCGTAGATGATATCGGCAGCGCAAAACGTGCCGAACAGGAAGGGGCCGCCCTGCCCGAATCGTGCGCGCGCTTCGGCCCAGAGCGTGAGGATGCGGACGACATCGGCGCGGACTTCGGGCGTGATTTCCACCCGGTCAAAACGCTTGCGAATGTTCATCGGCAATTGCTCGCGCAGCGCCAGGTAGCCGGAATGCATTTCGGCCACCATCGAGCGGGCCATGGCGCGCGCCGCGTTATCCTTGGGCCAAAAGCGATCACGCCCGACCTTGTCCGCAAGGTAATCAATAATGGCCAGGCTATCCCACACCACCGCCGCATCGGGGCCTTCGCCATCCCACAGGATCGGCACTTTGCCCGCAGAGGGCGCAAAATCTTCGGTGCGGCGCAGGGCGTCCCACTCCGCGCCATAGAGCGGGACGGCCATTTCCTCGAAGTGCAGGCCCGATTGCTTGCACGCCAGCCAGCCGCGCAAGGACCAACTGGAATAGTTCCTGTTGCCGATGATCAGCTTCATCGTGTTCACCCCGTTCCTGTTTCGGGGCGCGTAGCTGTTCAGGTTTGCTGTGTCGAGCATGAACAGGTTTACACAGTTTACACGGTCCATGGGAGAAAGTGTCAGGTCCGTTTCGAGGAGTTCGAGGAGGCGTTTTTCATCGAGCGCAGGCACCGGCGCGCCGTGACGCGCGAGGACATTGCGCGCCGTGGCAGCCGTGGGGAGGATAGCGGCGGGGAGGATGGGGGTGCGGTGGGGCATGGCACGCGGGAGCGTGGGGCAGCGGGTGGTTTGTAGGACAGCGGGGATTGCGCCGGAATGGTGGGGTGTTGGGGTTACAGCCTCCCCTCTCACCCCGTTCGTGTCGAGCGAAGTCGAGACACCTAAGGCCAGTGCTCATGTGTCTCGACTTCGCTCGACACGAACGGAACCTTGTCATTTGGAACTGAAGTAAGTTGCATAACACATCCCCGTCGCCCCGTGCTTGACACGGGGCTTGGCTGACCTTTGCGGGCAATCAAAGCCAAGGCCCGTGTCAAGCACGGGCCGACGACGTGTTTAGCTTAAGCAACCGAACTTCTGTTCCACCCCACTAGGGCAACGGATTGCAGGCAGTTGGCCTTAGCCCAGCGAATCCTGCAAGACCGCCGCGCGCAGTTCTTCGATGCCCATCTTTTTCTCGGAGGAGGTCACGAGAATTTCGGGATAGGCAGCCGTGCGTTTGCGGGCGGCGGCGATGGTGGCGGCGGTGACGGCTTCGAGTTCGCTGGCCTTGATCTTGTCAGCCTTGGTCAGGACCACGCGATAGCCGACGCCGGCTTCATCGAGCATCTGCATCATGTCTTCATCCACCGGCTTTACGCCGTGGCGGCTGTCGATCAGCAGCAGGGTGCGTTTGAGCACGACGCGGCCGCGCAGGAAATCGCGGACCAGACGCCGCCAGTTTTCGACCACTTTGGGCGGGGCTTTGGCAAAGCCATAGCCGGGCATATCGACCAGCCGCAGCCGGGTGGGTTCGCCCACTTCAAAGTAGTTCAATTCCTGCGTGCGGCCCGGCGTTACCGAGGTGCGCGCGATGGATTTGCGGCCTGTCAGCGCATTGAGCAGCGACGATTTGCCGACGTTCGACCGGCCCGCAAAAGCGATTTCGGGCACATCGGGATCGGGCAGGAATTTGAGCGCCGGGGCCGATTTGATGAATTCCACGCGGCCTGCAAAGAGCAGGCGCGCCTGTTCGATCATTTCGGCTTGGAGTTCGGCGGCCTGTTCGTCTTCAGCATTCATCGCGGTTTGGGCTTCTGGCCAGTGGCCTTCTTTTCGCGCGTGGCAACGCGATCAATGTCCTGCTGGTCCTTGTCCGTCTGCGCCTTCAGCTGCGGGTGCTTGCTGTAGAGGTACTTCTGCTGGGCAATGGTCAGCACGTTCGAGGTGATCCAGTAGATCAGCAGACCGGCGGCAAACGGTGCCATCACGAACATCATGATCCACGGCATGAACGCAAAGATCTGCTGCTGCGCCGGGTCCATCGCCGCAGGTTGCAGCTTGAACTGCGCCCACATGGTGATGCCGAGCAGGATCGCCAGCACGCCGATGGCAAGGAAACCGGGCGGATCGAACGGCAGCAGGCCGAACAGGTTGAGAATGTGTGCAGGATCGGGCGCGGACAAGTCCTTGATCCACAGCACGAAAGGCTGGTGGCGCATTTCGATGGCCAGCGTCAGCACTTTGTACAGCGCGAAGAACACCGGGATCTGCAGGAAGATGGGAAGGCAGCCCGCGAGCGGATTGACCTTTTCCGTCTTGTACAGCTCCATGATCTTCTGCTGCTGGGTCTGCTTGTCGTCCTTGTAGCGTTCCTGCAGCGCCTTCATCTTGGGCTGCAACGCGCGCATCGCGGCCATCGAGGCGAACTGGCGCTGGGCGATGGGGAACATCACGCCACGCACGACGAGCGTGAGCAGGATGATGGCTACGCCGAAGTTCTTGACCAGTTTGAACAGCGAATCGAGCAGCCAGAAGATCGGCTTTTCGAACCAGCGGAACCAGCCCCAGTCGATGGACAGGCTGAAGTTGGTGACGCCCGCCGCTTCGTACTTTTCAAGGACGGTGTTTTCCTTGGCACCGACAAACAGGCGCACGTTCTGCGATTGCTGCTTGCCCGGTGCGACCGACACGTTGGGGAAGATCAGGTCGGCGCGGAACAGGCCCGGCCCGGTGGCGCGCAGGGCGCTTTCTGCCTTGGCCCCGGCATCGGGGATCAGGGCCGAGAGCCAGTAGATATCGGTAAAGCCGATCCAGTTGGTCGCGCCCTTCAGCGGCACGACCTGTCCCGGTGCTTCGGTGACCGTGGAGTAGTTGTTGTCGAAGGTGACCGAACCATCCAGCGCGGCAATCGGGCCGGAATGGAGCTGCCAGGTATCGAGGCTGGCAGTCTTGTCGGTGCGGCTGACCAGCGCGAACGGCTTGACCACAGCGGGCGCGGCACCCGTGTTTGACACGGTCTGCGTGGCGGTGATCATGTAGTCGGCATCGATCGCATAGCGGATCGCAAAGGTCTGCCCGGTGGGGTTGGACCAGCGCAGGGTGACCGGCGTTTGCGGCGTCAGCTTGGCGCCGTCAGCCGTCCACACGGTGTTGGCATCGGGAGCGGCGATACCTTCACCCACCCAGCCCATTTGCGCATAGTGCTGCGCAGGCGTTCCGGCGGGTGAGAACAGGCGCACAGGCGGGCTGTCCTTCTTGACCGTTTCGGTGTGGCGGACCAGCGTCACGTCATCGATCAGCGCGCCTTTGAGGTTGATCGAGCCTTTGAGGCCCGGGGCATCGATGGGAACGCGGTTGCCAGCGGCGAGTTCAGCCTTCAGGTCTTTCTTTTCCAGCGCGATGTCTGCCGGGTTCAGCAAGCCGCCTTCGCGGGTGGGCTTGCCGGGTTCAGCAGGAGCGGTCGCGGCGGGTTTGGGCTGGACCGCTGCTTGCGGATAGAACCAGCGCATCGCGCCTTCCCAGCCGAGCAGCAGCAGGCCGGTGAGGACCACTGCCAGAATGACGTTACGCTGATTCTGCACCGGTTTTTGCGTCCTGTAAGTCTATGCCGCGCTGTTCGATTGTGAACGGCGCGGACTGAATTCTAAAAGCGTCAAGGGACGGGATCGTAGCCGCATCCACCCCACGGATGGCAGCGCAATAGCCGCTTAGTTGCCAGCCAGCCACCCTTAATCGCGCCATGCTTTTCCAGCGCCTCGATCGCATATTGCGAGCACGATGGGCTGTAGCGGCAGGAGGGCGGAAGGATGCGCGAAGGGCCGAGTTGCCAGCCGCGCGCGATGAGGATGAACAGGCGCTTCATTTGGCGCGCCCCGGCTTTGCACGCCCTTGATTTCCAGGGGGGCCGCCGCGTTTGCGGGGAGGATCGCCTTTGCCTTCGGCAGCGCGCGACAGGGCCATTGCCAGCTCTTCACGCAGGGCGGCGAAATCACGCTCCACCCCGCCTTCGCGGCCGATCATCACATGGTCTGCCCCGGCAATGCCCGCTTGCGGCAGAGCTTCGCGCAGCAGCGCGCGGAAGCGGCGCTTCATGCGGTTGCGGACGACCGCGTTGCCGATCTTTTTGGTGACGGTGACGCCAAAGCGCAGATCGGCTTCGGCTGCGGACACAGAGTCGCGGTTCACCAACAGCACGAATCCGGGCCTTGCGACCCGGATTCCGCGATTGGCAGCAACGAAGTCTGCCCGTTTCCGGATGGTGGCGATCCGGGTCATGCCCGTGCCAACCTGCGCCGGAGGGATGGCTTAAGCGATCAGGCCGAAAGCTTCTTGCGGCCACGCGCACGGCGGGCACGCAGGATCTTGCGACCGCCGACGGTGGCGGTGCGGGTGCGGAAGCCGTGACGGCGGGCACGCACAAGATTGCTAGGCTGGAAAGTGCGCTTCATCGGTTTTCTCTTCTGTTCGAATCTGTGGACTGGCAGCCGCAAGCAATGCAGCGCGCCGGAATCAGGGGGTGGCCGATAGGCGAAGGGGCCCGTGCCGTCAAGCCTGTGGCATGAAGTGTAAGCGTTGCAATGCGTTGCTCGTTGTCCCCTTAACCGCTAGGCACGCGCGATGAAATGGAATTTCGAGGTTCCGGCCGGATCGGGCGCGCTGCACTGGTGGCAAAAAGCGCCCCGTATCCCGACACTGATGCTGTTCGGCGTGGTTGCGCTGGCGCTGCTGGGCACCTTTGCGCTGATTCTGACGACGGTCGAGGCCGAGCGGACTCAGCGCCAACAGGCGGTGCGGACCGGGGCGATTCTGGAATCACTGGACCAGATCGTGCGCTCCACGATGAGCGGGGAGACCGGGCAGCGCGGGTACTTCATCACCAGCGATGAGCGTTATCTGGCTCCTTATAATGAGGGCAAGGCCAGCTATGGCGTGCAGATGGCGAATCTGCGCCAGCAACTCGGCACCGATCTGCCGCCTGAACAGGCGGAATTGCTGGCCGATATTGACCGGCTGGGCGATGCCAAATGGGCCGAGATGGCAGGCGTGATCGAACTGGTGGGCCAGCGGCGTATTCCTGAGGCCCATGCGCGGGTGCTGTCTGACGAAGGGCAGCTGGCGATGTCGGGCCTGCGCAGAGCCGTGGTAGAGCTGGAGGCCATCGAGCAAGTGCGGCTGGCGCAGGCGGTTGAGCGCGCAGCTGCGGCTGAGGCGAAGATTCTGCCATCGCTGGCGGCGCTGTTCGTGGTGATCGTTTGCGCGCTGGCGTTGGGGCTGTGGCAAGCCATCCGCAAAGCCGAGGCCGAGGCGCTGGCGGCCAATGCCGCGGTGATCGCCGAAGCGCGCGACCGGGCGGACATTCTGGCCAAGGAACTGAACCACCGGGTCAAGAACCTGTTCGCGGTGATCCTGGCCATCGTGAAGATGAGCGCGCGCGGCGACAAGGCGGCCGCGCCAGCGGTGGACCGCATCGCCAAACGCATCCACGCGCTGGTGACATCGCACGAGGTGACGCAAGGATCGGGCAAGGATCAGACCGTGGACTTTGCCGACCTGATCGCCAAAGTGATCGCGCCATATCGTTCATCATCGGAGCGGTGCGACCTTTCAGGCGGTGAGTTGGTGCTGCCCGGACGGCACGCGGTGCCGCTCGGGCTGGTGCTGCACGAATTGGTGACCAACGCTGTGAAGTACGGCGCTTGGGCGCATCCGGGTGGGCTGGTGCAAGTGCAGTGGAGCCGCGAAGGCAACCGCGCGAAAGTGCTGTGGGAGGAAACGGCGGCTGACAATGCGCCACCCGCATCCGAGCCGGGAAGCGAAGGCTTTGGCTCGGCGCTGATACGGTCATCCGAACGACAATTGGGCGGCACCATCACGCGGCGGTTTGCCGAGCGCGGGATCGTGGTGGAAATGGATTTTCTGCTGGCAGACAACCAGTAGCGCCAAGCCGCACCCAATGCAGCGCAAGAAAGTCAGGCGCAAAAAAAGACCCGGCAGTTGCCCGCCGGGTCGGAAAGTTTTGGGAGAGGATGCCTGAAAGGCAAGATTTGTATGCACTGCACCTAAATTTTGTGCAATTGCGAAATAATCGGCAATGGTTGTATTTTTTGCAAATTTGTAGTTAAATCCTTGTTTTTATTTCATTATATTATCGTTGCAGTGGAAACAAAATCGAATGGTTTAGTTCGCAATTGATTGCAAAGCGCGCCTGCGACTCGGAATGACGCGCCGCAACACGCGGTCTTGTATGCGGTTAGCGCGCGCAACCCTGATGCACATCGGCTCCCAACCGGCGCGTGACCGACATCGGGTAGACGGTATCGGACATGCCATCGGAACAGACCTTGCGCGTCACTTCCAATTCCATCGGCGTGCCATCGATGGTGGCCGAATAGACCTGCGCCAACCCCGCCTGCTCCATAGTGACAGGGACCGTCTCACCTTCGGGCATTTCGGGCGTGGCATAAGTCATCAGGCCATCTTCCATCTGAACCGACCAGAATGGCTCTGTACCAATCGCCCGAAACCGCACGGGAATACCATCCCCTTCGCCAAGCTGCGATTGAGATTGGTCTGGCTGGGCAGCGGCAGTGGTTGGCCGCGTGCCAGCCTTTGCCGACGCTGATGGAGCGGGTTGCGGATCGGATTGCCCCGAACAGGCGGCGAGCAGCAGCGGCACAAGCACCGGCGACAACTGGAGAGTAAAACGGCCAGCCTTCATACGCCCTGCATTGCCCCCTGTTGCTGCGGCCTAATGCGCCAGCAGCAGGGGAATCTGCGACCGGTCGAGCATTTCGCGCGAAACGCCGCCCATCAGCAATTCCCGCAAGCGGCTGTGGCCGAACAGGCCCATCACGATGAGCCCTGCTCCCACACTGCGCGCGCATTCCTCGATTGTAAATGCAATCGAGCCGTTGCGTTCGCGCTCATGGGTTTCGGCATGGACATCGTGGCGCGAGAGATAGCGCGCCGCTTCGGCAGCCGGGAAACTGGAATCCTTTTCGCGCACGGTGAGCAGGTGAACCGTGCTGGCCATTTGCAGCAGCGGCAGGGCAGCGCGCATGGCATTGGCGCCTTCATGGCCGCCGTCCCACGCCAGCAGCACGGGCTTGTCGAAAGTCAACATTGGCAGGCCCCGTGGCACGCCGAGCAGCGGTGCGCGCAAGTTCAGCGTCATTTCCTCGACAAGCGGGTCTGACAGGCTGCCGATCACGATATCGGCGAAACGGGCTGCAGCAGCGGCGGCGGCAATGCGTTCCTGATCGAGCACTTCGATATCGAAAGGCACGTCCTGCGATGCAAAGCGGGTATCGAGTTCGGTGGCCAGCCGCTCATTCGCCTCACGCGCTTCCTTCAAGGCATAGGCCGATACCGCGGCACCGCCGAACGGCTCCCACGATGCCATCTGCGCAAACGGCGTGGCAATCTGGAAGGTGACATGGCCATCACACGCCCGGGCCAGCGCAAGGGCGGTTTCGATCCGGTCATCAAGAGCTTCGGAAACATCGAGCGGGCAGAGTATGGAGCGCATCGGGATCCTCCTGTGGTTCGGTATCACCCCCCTGCGCCATCACCATGCGCCCGACCATGATTCAGGTCAAATCAGAACGATATTCAGCAGTTGATGCCATTCATCGATCAGTTAAGGACGGTGACGAGCAGCAATCGGAGCGTGCATGGCCTTTACAGCAGTCATTTTCGATTTTGGCGGGGTGATCACCGCGTCCCCTTTCGAAGCGTTCAACCGGCTGGAGGCAGAGCGCGGATTGCCGCAAGACTTCATCCGCCAGGTCAATGCGATCAACCCCGACAGCAACGCCTGGGCGCGGTTCGAGCGGGCGGAGATTTCGGCAGAAGAGTTCAACCAGATGTTTGCGGCTGAGGCACAGGCGCAAGGGTTTACGCTGGATGGCGCAGCCGTGTTGGCGGTGCTGGCAGGAGCCGTGCGCCCCGAAATGGTGGCCGCGCTCGACCGGTTGAAGGCGCAAGGTTATCGTCTGGGGTGCATCACCAACAACGTGCCAACCGGCCACGGCGCAGGCATGGCGCGCAGCCGCGATGCCAGTGACGAGATCGAGCGCATTCTGGCGCGGTTCGAACACGTGATCGAAAGCAGCAAGGCCGGGGTGCGCAAGCCCGATCCGCGCATCTATCAGATGATGTGCGACACGCTGGGATTGGCCCCGCAAACCTGCATCTATCTGGATGATCTGGGGATCAACTGCAAACCGGCGGCGGCGCTGGGCATGCATGCGATCAAGGTGACCAGCGGTCCGCAGGCGCTGGCTGATCTGGGCAAAGCGCTAAACATCGAATTTTAGGGGACGCGGGCCTATCGTCACCCGATGGAGCGCCCGAAATCAGCTAGACGAACACGCAAGGAGTCGGTCCTCCCGCCCGCAGCGCTGGGCCAATGCCTGCTGCCTTTTGCGCTGCCCATCCTGATCACGATGGCGCTGGCCGTGACCGTTGGCGAATCGTGGCCACGCAACATTGCGCCGGGATCGGGCCTGAAGCTGGCTGGCCTTGTGGCCACGGCTTTCACCGGCGCGGCAGTGTGGTGTTTGGCCACGCGGCAGGTGGATGATCGGCGGGTGCGCAAGGGCGTGGCCATCCTCTGCGCGGTGACGGCGCTGATGGGATGGCCGGTGTGGAGCGTGGGCGTGCTGCCCAGCGTCAATGGCATCGCGCTGGGGCCCGAAAAGGAAACGCCGATGCGGCTGACACGGCTGGAGATCACGACTCCAAGCAAAGGCGGGCGGGGCTTTTATCACTGGGCATGGCTTGAGCCCTTGTCTGGGCGATCTGCCCTTCCCCAAGGCCGCGTTTTCATTGCCGAGGCAGTCCATGCCAAGTGGACGGCCGAGCGCTCCAAGATTGTAACGCTGCATCATGCCAAAGGAATGCTTGGAGCCGAAGTCCTGACCGGCTTTGACTGAGGGCGAGGACAGAATCGGAAGCGCGAATTGCGCTTGCAGAGATACGTCATTCGGCGTGTATTGTGTCCCGATGATATGCTGTTATTACTACTTAAGCGTTTAGTATTACTGGAAAAGCCAGTGAGTAATACGGGGTCAGGCACAATGGTGGGCACTCGCGTAGGCAACAGGATTATCGGGGCGGAATCTCCGGTCACCGTGGGCTGGGAAAACCTGCCCAAAGTGGAAGGCGGTCCGTTCAAGCGGTTCTTCTTCACCTGGTTCCAGCCGGTGACATTCTTCGCGCTCCTGGCCTTCTGGTACTATGCGCCGAATGACATCGCCAAGGCATCGACCGCGATTGGCATTGGCATTGGCTTCAAGGTGCTGCTGCTAGGCCTGGAATGGGTCAACCCGCGCTACAAGAGCTGGCAGCTGACGTGGAAGGAGCTGGTGACCGACCTGTTCTATGTCGGCCTTGGCTATACCGTGCTGCGCATTGTCGATGATTTCATTGGTGATGGCGTGATGATCGGCTGGGTGCAGGAACAGTGGAGCCTCGACAAGTTCAGCTGGTTTACCGGCCTGCCGCTGCTGCTGCAGGCGTTCCTGATCTCGTTCATCTTTGATTTCGGCCAGTACTGGATGCATCGCGGCATGCACAACTGGCACCCACTGTGGCTGACCCACGCGCCGCATCACTTCGTAACGCAGTTGAACATCAACAAGGGCGCAGTCGGCAATCCGGTGGAGCTGTTCCTGATCGGACTTGGCATCGGCGGCTTCTTTGATTTTCTGCCGCGCGCGTTCCTGCTGGCGGGCACTTTTGGCCTGACCGTGAGCATCTATCAGCACATCAACGTGCGCTTCAACACGCCCAATTGGTGGCGCTTCCTGTTCAACACGATTGAACACCACAGCGTGCACCATTCGCGTGACTATGAGGCGACGCGCAGCAACTATTCGGGCACATGGATCATCATCGACCGCATGTTTGGCACTTGCGTGGATGGCGAAGCCGAGATTCTGGGCATCGAAGGCGGCCGCCGCATGTCGATCCGCGAGACGATGCACTATCCGTTCACCGAAGGCTGGAAGGCGATCAAGGCCAAGTTCGGGCGCAAGGGCGGCTTTGCCGAACCTGACGCGGTTCCGGCAGAATGAGCGGTGCAGACGCGCAAAACGTCTGGGAGCAGCCTTCTCCTTCGGCGTTCAGGATGAACCTGCGCTATATCGACTGGATCTGGCACGTGCGCGATAGCGTGCCGCTGCCCGAGGGCCAGAGCGCGGAAGAGGCGCTCGACCGGATCGAACCGATGCTTGACCAGATGGACACGACGCACGAACGCATCGGACACATGATCGCCTTCACGCGCAAGGCCCCGGTCCCGCAGGACCCGCTTTCGGTGTTTGAAGACGGCGAGCTGTCGATCGTGGCCACCGATCAGGGCAGGACATTGCGCTACCATCTGGTCAGCAAGGCGCTGCTGTTCTGCTTTCTGCTGCCTGTATTGTTCATCGGCTTTGGCCAGTTGATGCTGGCGGCAGGCAATTATCAGATGGCGCAAGCCGAGGCGAAGAAGAAGGCCGACGGCGCGCAGAAGAAGGACAAGAAAAAGGACGAGGCCAAGGTTCTTGAACTGAACCCTATCGACAAGATGCTGGGTGCTCCTGCCCCCGAAAAGCCCAAGAAGGACAAGGAGAAAGAGCGCAAGCCTTCGGCGACGGCGGCCTATGTCTTCTCGGCGCTGTTTGCGATCCTTTATGTGGTGGGACGGTTTCTGGAGCCGTGGCTGGTTCGCCGCCGCTTTCGCGCGCGGCTGGAAGGCGCCTGAGCGCTTCGCCAGCGTCAGATCGTCAGGCGATAGCGGAACAAGCGGCTGGGGCCGTCTTCGGGCAGCAGATAAAGATCGCGGCCTTCGATGGCCATGCCCTCACCCGTTAGCGGTCCGCCGCGACCGAAGGGGCGCACCGGGCCAATCGCTCCGGCTTTCAATGTCCGCACCAGCTTTTGCGAGCGCCAGTCGATCCAGTCGACCGTACCACTGAGCCAATCGCGATTACCGCCTGCCACCAGATGATGGCCAACGAACTTGATGTCCTGATAGCGGGTCTGTGAAGGGTTGGGCACGACCTTTACTCGGACGCCGGTGACAGTATCGAATTCATAGAGCAGGCGGCTGTCCCAATTGCCCGCAACGAGTTTGCGGCCCGATACGGCCACGCAGCCAAGATGATCGGCCACGGCAATCTGGCGGCGCACTTTCAGCGTCGTGCTGTCTATTCCCACGATCACCGCCGTGCTGTTTGGCCGCATTTCGGCCAGCGGCACCCAGATCACGCCATCGGCCACCGAGATTCCGCCGGGATGATAGCGGGCACCGTCGGTCAGTTCGATCCGGCGCAAGGCTTTGCCGGTGGCGCGGTCAAATTCGTGCAGCCATGCCTTGTGACGGGTGTTGTCCACCGAGGTGGCCCAGATGCGCGTCGGTTCGAGCGCGAGGCCCTGAACATGGAACAGGTTGCCGCCAAGCTGCAGAACATCAGCCAGCGTGGCCCGTTCGACCAAGCTGCTGAGCGGGAAAGCGGCGACGGCAGAAAGGCAGGAGATGGCCAGAAATGCCGCGCCAAGGCTTGTCCGTACGGTCTTTGCGAGCATGGTATCGGCCCTGCTGAGGTCGGGCCGTGCTGGCCCGGACCGCGACTGGCAGGGGGGCGTTGCAGATCAGAGTCTGTGTTGCGGTGGCGTTGCAGAATGCGCGACTTTTTTCGCACCTGCGGAATAGTGCGTAGAGCTATACCGTGGCGAACCAGATCACGTGCTTGGCACCCTTGCCGTTGGCGCGGGCGCGGACTTCGACTTCATCGACATTGAAGCCTGCCGCTTTCAGGCGCTGGGTGAAATTGGGATCGCGCGCGGCAGACCAGATGGCCAGCACGCCGCCGGGGCGCAGCGCATCCTTGGCCATGCGCAGACCGCGCATCTTGTAAAGGCGGCTGTTGCCGGTGCGGACAAGGCCATCGGGACCATTGTCCACATCGAGCAGGATCGCATCATAACCGGTGCCACCCACAGCATAGGCATTGGCCGAGATCACATCGGCCACATCGGCCATGACCAGCCGCACGCGCGGATCATCGAGGCACCCGGCCTCCACCGCCTGCATCGGGCCGCGCGCCCACTGGATGATTTCGGGCACCAGTTCAGCCACGGTGACGTGCGCATCATCGGGCAGCTTTTCGAGCGCAGCGCGCAGGGTGAAGCCCATGCCATAGCCGCCGATCAGCACCGCGGGGCGCTTCGCATTGGGAATGCGCGCGAGGCTTTGCGTGGCGAGCGCGATTTCCGAGCCGTTCTGCCGCGTACTCATCAGTTCATTGTTGCCAACGACGATCATGAAATCGCGGTCATGGGCATAGAGGCGCATTTCTTCGCCATCGGGCACGTGCGCGGTGCCGAGAAGTTCGCGTGCTATCATCCGCGCGGCTTAGGGGGTGGCGCTGGAAAGGCCAAGGGCCGATTGCGCGAGGGCTGTATCTTGGCCGATCTGCAGGTTGGTGCAAATCGCGGTTGCGCAGCTTAATTGATCGATTAAAGTCTCTCGCCAAGAGGCAGCGCGAGTCTGCCCGACAGCGAGAGGATGCACGTGGTGCAGTTTCATCCGAAGTATCATGCAGCCAGGAATCCCGGCCGCGCAGCCGTGATCATGGGCGGCAGCGGCGAGGTGGTGACGTATGCGCAGCTTGAGGCGAAATCGAACCAGTTTGCGCAACTGCTGCGCGCGCGTGGGCTGCAGATCGGCGACACGATTGCGCTGTGCCTTGAAAACCGGGCGGATTTCTTTGCGCTGGCATGGGGTGCACAGCGCGCGGGGCTGGTCTATGTGGCGGTGTCAAGCCGTCTGGCCGCGCCCGAGATCGCCTATATCGCGCGCGATAGCGGCAGCAGGCTGCTGATCGGCTCGGCCTATACCGCGCCGGTGCTGGACGAAGTGGCAAAGCTCGCGCCGGAAGTGGTGCAGTTGCGGTTCGATACCGATGGGCCGCTATCGCTGGACGCCGCGCTGGCCACCATGCCGGACACGCCGATTGCCGATGAGCGCGCCGGGTGCGACATGCTCTACTCCTCGGGCACCACCGGCAAGCCCAAGGGCGTGCGCATTCCTCTGCCCGAAGATCCTGAGATCGGCGCGGTCAATTCGCTGGTCGGGATTGCGTCACAGGCCTTCGGGATCACCGGCGATGCGGTGTATCTGTCGCCCGCGCCGCTCTATCACGCCGCACCGCTGCGGTGGAGCATGACCATTCACCGGCTGGGCGGGACCGTGGTGGCAATGGAGAAGTTCGATCCCGAACACGCGCTGGCCCTGATCGAGCGCTACAAGATGACCGATAGCCAGTGGGTGCCGACGCATTTCGTGCGCATGCTCAAGCTGCCGGACGAGGTGCGCACGCGGTACGATACGTCTTCACTGAAGTGCGCGATCCATGCCGCTGCGCCCTGCCCTGTACCGGTGAAGCAAGCGATGATCGACCTTTGGGGGCCGGTGCTGCGCGAATATTATGCGGGGACTGAAGGCAACGGCTTTACCTTCATCACCAGCCAGGAATGGTTGCAGCGACCCGGATCGGTCGGCCGCGCGCTGCTGGGCACGATCCGCATCTGCGATGACGATGGCAACGAAGTGCCGCCGCGCACCGAGGGGCAGGTGTTCTTCGAAGGCGGCAGCCCCTTCACCTATCACAACGATCCCGACAAGACCCGCGATGCCACCAACCGGCACGGCTGGACCAGCCTTGGCGATGTGGGCTGGGTGGACGAGGACGGCTATCTGTTTCTGACCGACCGCAAGAGCTTCATGATCATATCAGGCGGGGTGAACATCTATCCGCAAGAGATCGAGAATCTGCTGATCACGCACCCCAAAGTGGCCGATGTGGCCGTGATCGGCGCGCCCGACCCGGACATGGGCGAGAAGGTGGTGGCCGTGGTGCAGCCGCGCGACATGGCCGAGGCTGGCCCGGCGCTGGCGGCAGAATTGGCCGACTGGCTGGGGCCGCAACTCTCCCGCGTGAAGTTGCCGCGCCAGATCGATTTCCGCGCCGAACTGCCGCGCGAGCCCACCGGCAAGCTGTTCAAGCGGCTGCTGCGCGATGAATACAAGCAGGCCTTTGAATCTGCGCAAGTGGCAACGGCCTGAACGGCTTGAAAAGGACGCAATGATGGCAAGTGTTCCAGTGGTTCCGGCCGACGTTGGCCGCGCGGTGATCGATCCCCGAAGCTATGGCGCGTGGGACCCGCTGCTCGACCAGTTCGACGCGCTGCGTTCCACCATGCCAGTGGCGCGCGTGGTTGCTCCGAATGACGAGCATGAGTCGTTCTGGTTGGTCTCGGGCTTTGATGCGGTGATGAAGGTCAGCAAGGACAATGCGACGTTCCTGAACAACCCGAAGTCGGCGGTCTTTACGCTGCGCGTGGGAGATATGCTGGCGCGCTCGATCACCGGGGGCAGCCCGCATCTGGTGGAATCGCTGGTGCAGATGGATGCGCCCAAGCACCCCAAGCTGCGGCGGCTGACGCAGGACTGGTTCATGCCTAAGAACCTCGCGCGGCTGGAAGACGAAATCCGCAAGATCGCCAATGATTCCATCGACCGGATGCTGGCAGCGGGGGAAGCCAAAGAAGGTGAAGGCGATTTCATGGCGCTGGTCGCCGCGCCCTATCCGCTGCACGTGGTCATGCAGATCCTTGGCGTGCCGCCCGAGGATGAGCCGAAGATGCTGTTCCTGACCCAGCAGATGTTTGGCGGGCAGGACGAGGACATGAACAAATCTGGCCTGAAGAACCTGCCGCCCGAACAGATCAGCGCGATTGTGGCCGGTGCCGTGGCAGAGTTCGAACGCTATTTTGCCAGCCTTGCCGCGCAGCGCCGCGCGCACCCGACCGACGATGTGGCCAGCGTCATCGCGAATGCCACGGTCGATGGCGAACCGCTGAGCGACCGCGATACGGCGGGCTACTACATCATCGTGGCCAGCGCCGGACACGATACGACTTCGGCATCATCAGCAGGTGCAGCGCTGGCGCTGGCACGCGATCCCGATCTGTTTGCGCGGGCGAAGGCTGACCGCAGCCTGCTGACAGGCATTGTCGAGGAAGCCATCCGGTGGACCACACCGGTACAGCACTTCATGCGCACCGCCGCAGAGGATACCGAGCTTGGCGGGCAGCAGATTGCCGCGGGCGACTGGCTGATGCTGAACTATGTGGCGGCCAATCACGACCCGGTGCAATTCCCCGATCCGCGCGCCTTTGATCCCACACGCCCGGCCAATCGCCATGCCGCGTTTGGCGCAGGATCGCACCAGTGCTTGGGCCTGCACCTGGCGCGGCTGGAAATGCGCGTGCTGCTCGACGTGCTGCTGGACCGGGTGGATGCGCTGGAACTGGCAGGCGAACCGGCGCGGGTAAATTCCACTTTCGTGGGCGGGTTCAAGAAGCTGCCGCTGCGGTGGAAGGCGGCGTAAAACGCCAAATCCTCTCCATTTTTCCGCAGGACAAATGGGGAGGGGGACCGCCAGCGTAGCTGGTGGTGGAGGGGTTGCGGCCCCTGCGTCAGTCACCTGGCGGTGCCTGCCACCTCCCCGTTTGTGCTTCGCAAAAACAGGGAGGAACTGCTCAGCCTTCTTCCTTTTCCCGCGCGTGGAGCTTGGCCCACAAGTCCTCGGTGCCCGCTTCAATCGCCTTGTTCACATATTGCGAGGCGACCAGCCAGCCTTTGAACGGGCGCAGCGTGGCAAGGCAGCCGATGCCCAGAATCGGCACCGAGGTGAGCACATGCACCCACCATGGCGGGGCGTAGGCCACCTCCACCCAGACCACGAAGAACGTCAGCGGGAACGCAGTGATGCACAGCGCGAAAAACGCGGGGCCATCATCGGCACTGGCGAAGTTGTAATCGAGGCCGCATTCCGGGCAGGTCTTGCGCAGTTTCAGCCAGCCATTGAACATCGAGGCTTTGGCACACTTTGGACACGTGCCCTTCAGGCCGGACTGGAAAATCCAGTCAAACTTTGGGTTCTTCGTAAAAAAGGCCATGCCGATGTGTCCCGAATAACTTTGGTTTGCCATATGCCCCTGCCCCGCCATGGCAAGTCCTAATGAACAGATGGCATGCGGGCCGCAGTCATGCGATTGTCATCTCGTGCCATCCCCCCTGAACAGCTTCCGCAACCGTTTCCTCGATGTGCTGGCATCGATCTACCTCTATAATGAGCATCGGGGCTACACCTCGCTCGACCGGGTGCTGGAGGCGGTGCGGGTGCGCTGCCCCGATGATCCGGCCTTCATCGCCGCCATTGCCAAACACCGGGGCGACGAGCGCAAGCACTATGTGATGTTCAAGCGCTGGTTTGAACTGCAAGGCCGGATGCCCTTGGCGGTGGACAGCACGTGTGGCCACATCGACCGGTTCATCTTCAAGGTCTTTGGCTGCAGCATCGATGATCTGGACACGCAAGGCGTGATTGCCAGCCCCGATGCTTTTGAAAAGCTGTGCCGCGTGATCATGCTGACCGAACAGCGCGGGATGCGGCAGGTGGAAGTGCTGCTGGCCAACCGCCACGTGCGATCAGACAAGGCGATGAAGCGCATCTTTGAAGTGGTGGAGCGGGACGAGCCGGACCACTGGATGCCCTATGCCGCCTGGCTCGACACGCAGGGCCGCACCAAGGCCAAGTGGCGTGAACGCTGGGCCGATTACTGGATTCACAAGTCGCTGATGCTGGTGAAGCTGCCCAGCCTGTTCCTGCGGCGCTCTACGCCGAGGATGACGGTGTGGCCGGATGCGGGCGAAGGCTGATCTTTTATCGCGCGCCTTCCTCACGCCCACTCACCTCGTCATTGCGAGCGCAGCGAAGCAATCCAGAGCGGTTGGCGCAACTCTGGATTGCTTCGCTGCGCTCGCAATGACGAAGGGGAGGGCGAGGGAGAGCATTAGACAGCCCTCCCATCCCGCGCTAACTTGCCCTTGGGGAGAAGGACATGGACGGGGCAGTGACCGACCGCAGGCCCAGCCTGCTATCGCGCGTGGTGCGCAAGGCATTGGTGTGGTTCTATCGCAAGCGTGGGTGGACCGCCTTTGGCGCGCCGCCCGCCGATGGCCGCTGCGTGATCGTGGCTGCGCCCCACACGTCGAACTGGGATTTCGTCAACTTCATTGGCCTTACCGAAGACATCGGCATCAAACCGCACTTCATGGCCAAGGACAGCCTGTTCCGCTGGCCATTGGGCGGCTTCATGCGCGATATGGGCGGGGTTTCGATTGACCGGAAAGCGCGGGCCAATGTGGTCGATGCGATGGTGGCCGAATTCGCGCGGCGGGACCGCTTCATGCTGACCATCGCGCCCGAGGGCACGCGTTCCCAAGTGGGCCAGTGGCGCAGCGGGTTTTATCACATCGCGCTGAAGGCGGGCGTTCCGATCGTGATCGGCATGATGGACTATGGCAACAAGACCGGCGGGCTTGGCCCGGCCATCTGGCCATCTGGCGATTATGCGGCGGACATGCGCAAATTGTTCGAATTCTACAGCAAAGTCACGCCGCGCCATCCGGGCAGCGGGTTGAAGAGCCTGCCGGAGATTGCCTGATGCCTGACACGTTCGTCCTTGCACTGCTGATCAATGCTGCGGTGCTGGTGCTGGGAATGCTGGTGCTGTGGCGCGTGGCGGTGAAGATCGGCGATGTCAGCTTCATCGATGCGGTGTGGGGCGGCGGCATGGGTGTGCTGGCGCTGATATCGTGGCTGCATGTGCCCGGAGGCCCCGGCGCAAGGGCCAGCCTGATCGCCGCGATGGCCGCCATCTGGGCCGCAAGGCTGGCGTGGCACCTCTACACCCGCTGGCGCGGGCATGGTGAGGACCCGCGCTATGCCAAGATTCTGGGCAAGGCGCGCTCGGACGGAGAATATGGCGCCGCGGCGCTGAAGTTCGTGTTCGCTCCGCAAGCGGTGCTGCTGTTCATCACCTGCCTGCCCGCACAACTGGGCGTGCTGGCCAGCGGAAGGCCCGCACCGCTGGGCGCATTGGCGATTGGCGGAGCCGCGCTGTGGCTGGTGGGCATCGTGTTCGAGGCGGTGGGCGATGCACAACTAAACGCCTTCCGCGCCGATCCCGCCAACAAGGGTAAAGTCCTGCAAACCGGCCTGTGGCGCTACACCCGCCACCCCAACTACTTCGGCGACGCCTGCGTCTGGTGGGGCATCTGGCTCGCCGCCGCCGACGCAGGCCTGTGGGTCGCGCTGGCCAGCGTGATCGGCCCGGTATTCCTGACCTTCACGCTGACCAAGTGGTCGGGCAAGCCGCTGCTGGAAAAGGGTATGGAGGAGCGGCGGCCGGGGTATAAGGAATACGTCGAGCGGACTTCGGGGTTTGTGCCTTGGTGGCCGAAGCGGGGGTAATGAGTGAATGGCGGGCAAGGTCGGCACTACCATTGTCATCAAGGGCAAAAAGATTCGCTTGGAGCAAAGTTTTGGTGACGACGACGCGTCGTTCCAGCGCGCGTTAGAGAAGCTTACGGAACAGTCGCGCGCCATGGGCAAGGCAGCCGCAGCGGATACAGCGTCAAAGCGCGGAAGCTTTCGGAAACCCAAACGATCCAAGTAGATTTCAGATCGTCTTTAGTTCCCTTCACGATGCTACATGCGCTTTGAAGTCAGGGTCGCATCAAAGCGGCTACTGCAGATGCCTTGGCTGCAATGGCGGGGTCAACGCCATCACCCAAAGCCAAGGCTTCCATCTTCGCGTACAACCTGTCTGAAGTGTAGAATCTGAGCATTTCTGTGCTGTCTGCTCCTTGCCAGAAGGTCGTCAGCCAGATGCTTTCCAGTCCCGGTAGGCACGATCCGCACCAATCATTCCAAAGTCGAAGCGCTAGCATTTCGCTTGGCATTGCTTCAACTTGCTCCAAGAGTTCGCCCAAGGCCCATCCGCCAAGTTTGAACATACAGATCACGTCGTCGAGGAATTCAATTGCATATTCGACGCGATGATAAAGGAACTTTCGCTGAAAGCGGTCGAGAATTTCCCATTCCTTCGCAGACCATTGAGTCGGGATGCCAGTGTCAAACCTTTGAAGGCAAACTTCCAGACCAATACGTGTCGGCTCCTCTGCAGCAGCCAGAATTTCCAGCAACCGTGGCAGAAGGTAGGCCCAGGTGGCTTTCGCTACTCCCTTGTCTGGGTCGTAGGCTGCATCATACCAGTCTTGGACGTATTCGAGAGGAAGTTCGCGAATTGGCGGCTTGAAGAATGAAGCTTCAATCTTGCGATCCATGCAGCAATTTTGGCAGACTTCGGTGCTGGTCGGCTTCGGGTATTTGAAGACGTGATAAGCCTGTTCGATGAGGGCAAAGAAGGGATGGCCCTCGGCAAGCTTGGCTTTGAGCGGCAAAGGCGATGAAATGACCATAGTAGGGAAAAAAGAGGAAGCGGGACCCCGGGTCAAGCCCGGGGTGACGGGAATGGGGGTGATGGTGGCAGCTTGTAACCTTACTTTCTGCCGTCACCCTGAACTTGTTTCAGGGTCCATTTCTCACCTTGAGCGGCGGTTTGATTGGCACGATGGATCCTGAAACGAGTTCAGGATGACGAATCTGTGGGTGGGGCAAGCGTGTGAAGGGGACGAGCGCGTGGGTGTAAGGCTCACCCCTTCACCACCACCCGCGCCTCCTGCGGCACGCCGCGCAGTGGCACGGCCCTGATCCAGCTTTCCAGCGCATCGATGTCGGTCGGACCGGTCACCGTATCGGGCTTGCCCACGAAGCCCGAGAAGCCATCGCCGCCAAGGCCCAGAAACCCGTTCACCGTCACGCGATAGGTCTGCGCCTTATCCAGCGGTTTGCCGTCCAGCGTGAGCGAGACGATGCGGTCACCCGAGGGCCGTGCCGGGTCATAGGTGAAGACGAAGCCGGTGGAGGGCGCCAGCGCCTGTTTGGGGCCGGTGTCGTCCAGTCCCTCTTCCAGCACGGCCTTGATCTGCGCGCCGGTCATGCTCTGCGTCACCACATTGTTGCCGAAGGGCTGGCACTGGTAGATGTCGCCGAAGGTCAGCGTGCCGTCGGCGGTGGGCACCAGCGGGGCGCGGATGCCGAAGGGGTTCATGAAGGCAATCTGCGCGCCTGCATCGCGCGTGGCGCCCAGTTGCGCGTCGGCGATCAGGTTGCGCAAGGCATCGCCTTCGGGGCCGTCGGTTTTGGGCGCTGGTCGTTCCAGCTTGCCGATGGGGCGCTGGGTATAGGCCTTTGAAGCCTCGACATATCTGGCCACATAGTCTGCCACATCGGCGCGGGGCTGGAACTGCGGAAACAGCGGCGTATTGGCCAGCGACCCGCGTGACGACATATAGGGCGCTGATTGCACGATGACGTTTTCGGCCTTTTTCGAAACCACGCGCCCGGCCACCGGATCGATCTGCAGCGTAATGTCTGTCACCAGCGAGCCATAGACGCCCGCGCTGGTCAGCAGGAAGGGCTTGGCGGGATTGAGCGCGGCATAATCGCAGACATAGGACCAGTGCGTGTGGCCCGAAACGACCACATCTACGCGCGTATCCAGCCGGTCGAGGATCGGGCGGATGTCTCCGGCAAAGTTCTCGCAACCTTGCGGATTGGGCTCGCCCTTGGTGCGCCCACCTTCGTGGATCAGCACGACAATGGCGTGCGCGCCCTGCTCTTTCAGCAGCGGCACGGCGGCGTTGATCGTGTCGGCCTCGTCTTCGAACGTCAGGCCCTGAATGCCGGTGGGATTGACCAGATTGGGCGTGCCTTTCAGCGTCAGCCCGATCACGCCGACGGTGACGGCTCTGCGGCCAGAGCCGAAGGTCTTGAGGCCGGTGGCGGGGAACAGAGTGGAGCCATCGGCGCGCTTCGTACTGGCGGCGAGGTATTTGAACGTTGCCCCGGTGAACTTCTCCAGCGCGCAGGGTTCCTTGGGCGTAAACTTCTCGCACCCGCCGGTCTGCTTGCGCAGCAGTTCCTGCTGGCCATTGTCGAATTCGTGATTGCCCACCGCGTTGAAGTCCACCCCGATGCGGTTCATCACGCCGATGGCCGGTTCATCGAGATAGAGCGAGGACGCCAGTTGCGAGGCGGAGATCATGTCTCCGGCCGAAACGGTCATCGATTGCGGATGCCTGGCCCGCACCGAATCGATGGCAGAGGCGAGCCACGCCGCGCCGCCTGCCGGGACCGGGATCACCCCGCCCTTGCCGTCTGCCACATTGACCGACTGGCGCGGCGGTTCCAGCGCGCCGTGGAAATCGTTCATGCCGATGATGCCGACTTCGACCGGTCCAGTTGGCACCGGCTCTACGGGCGTGTTGCTCGCCATCGGCGCGGCGCATGCGGCGAGAAGTGTTGGAAGCAGCAGGGCAACAGCGGAACGCAGCGATCTGGGCATGAAACGGACGACCTTGGAAGGGGTTATGGCCCGGCCTAGCCCATCGGCGTGATGCTTTGAAGGCGCAACCGCACCTTCTTCGTATGCGCGGCCATTGTCGGCGGACGCGGACATCATTACACTGCTCACTCGCGCTCAAGCTCAGGACACACGATTCCGCCATGGCACTTTCCAGCTCCGACAATGCGGCCATGCGGGCGCGGCTGGTGGATGTGGCGCAAGCCATGATCGAGGAGCGGGGCGGCGCTGGGCTCAATCTTTCCGAACTGGCCGCCCGGGCCGGGATCAGCCAGGCGAACCTTTCCCGCTATTTCGAAACGCGCGAAGACCTGATGGAGGCCATTGCCGACCATTGGTTCCAGCCGATGGTCGCCATCATGGAAGAGGTGCTGGCCAGCGACCTGCCGCCACGCCGCAAGCTGTACGAATTTTTCGCCCGACGTTTTGTGGTGATGCGCAAGAAGTGGGAAGACGATCCAGTCAAGCTGCAGACCTATATCGAGGTGGGCAGCGACTACTTCGAGCAGATCCGCAGCTACATCGATCTTGCGGACCATTATCTGGGCGAAATCATTGGCGAGGCGATGAGTGATGGAGCTTTTGCGGGGCTGGACGTTGATGAGACGATCAGTCTCGTCAACCAGATGTGCGCGCCGTATTGTGACCTGCAGACGATGACCATGCTGATGGAGCGGTTGAGCGAGGACAAGTTGGCCCGCATCATCGACGCCGTGTTCGATGGCCTTTCGGCAACCGACCGCGGGGCCAAGGCGCTGACCGGGTTGCGCGCGGCTTAGGAACTGGCGCACCAGTTGCCGCGGCGGCCCTGCCAGCGCTCGGCCAGCCCTTCGGCGGTCAGGATGGCGCCAAGACTCTGCCCGTTGCGTGTGACCACCCTCAGTGCGCGGCCATAACGGTCGGTCGCGCGGCCCTGCACTTCCAGAGCGAATGGCCCGCTGTTCAGCAGTTCGACGAGGCGTGTCTTGGCGCGCTGCCCGAGTGCCGCCTCTGCCGGGCAGGAAGGCTGCGAGACTTCGGGCGTGTTGATATCGGCGATGCGAATTTTGGTGCCTTGGAGCCAGAACGTATCTCCATCTACCACGCAACTGATACGTGGCCCGGCGCCGCACTGGTCAAACCGGGCCGCCTGGGCATCGGGTGATCGTGCTTGCAAGGAACCGGCAGACGGCAAAAGAAGCGCAAGCGTAGCAGCGGTGCGGAAGAGGCTTTGCATGCCCGGACTCTGGATGATCCGGGTTTGTTCTTCGCCCCCGTATTCACCCTTAAAGCATTGATGCTAAGGGGTTATACCTTCCCAGCGCCATCAGCCGTCAGGGGACGGGGGTCAGTCCTCCTCGCCGCCCTCACCCAGCATGCCGTCCTCGTCATCATCGTTGCGTTCACCGCGATAGGCGCTCATGTCGATCACGCCGCTGCTGACCATCTGCTTCATGTGATCAACCAGATCGGGCATGCTGCCATTATCGTCGCCTTGCCCTGGCACACGATCCCCCAAGTCCTGTTCGCCCACGACGCTGGTGGCGCGGGCAAGCGCTTCTTCGGTCACGGTCTGGGCTTGTGCCTCACCGTCTTCCTGTTCGGTGTTGACGGTTTCGGGTGCCGGATCATTGGGGTCGGTCATGGGCGCAGTCTCCTCTATGGGGAGACTACGCCCTGACTGGCCACCTGTTCCAATTTACCGTGTGGGCACCGGCACATCGCCCGAATAGTCATAGAAGCCGCGACCGGATTTCCGGCCTAGCCAGCCCGCTTCGACATACTTCTGCAGCAGCGGCGCAGGGCGGTACTTCGGGTCGCCGGTGGAAGCGAGGTAGATTTTCATGATTTCGAGCAGGGTATCGAGCCCGATGAAGTCCGCCAGTTCCAGCGGCCCCATCGGGTGATTGAGGCCCAGCTTCACACCCTTGTCGATATCGACCACGGAGCCGGTGCCGCTGCCCAGCACGAACGCCGCCTCGTTGATGAAGGGCACGAAGATGCGGTTGACGATGAAGCCCGGTTCATCCTGCGACAGCACGATTTCCTTGCCGATATTGGCCACATAATCGCGCACCGATTCAATCGTGGCGACCGAAGTGGCAAGGCCGGGGATCACTTCCACCAGTTTCATCAGCGGCACCGGATTGAAGAAGTGAATGCCGATGAAACGCTGCGGATCGGGCGAGGAGACAGCCATGCGGGTGATCGGAATGGACGAGGTGTTGGACGCCATGATGGCGTGGGCGGCCAGATGCTTTCCGGCGGATTCGAAGATCTTGTGCTTGATGTCCTCACGCTCGGTCGCGGCCTCGATCACCAGATCGGCTTCGGCAAGGGCGGCGTGATCGGAAAAGCTGTGCAGGTTGGCCACGGTGGATGCTGCCAGCGCAGCATCGACTTTGCCCTTCTCGACCAGCTTGGCGAGGCCCTTGGCGATCTTGTCCTTCGCCTTTTCGGCAAGGTCGATCGACACATCGCCCAGCAGCACTTTCATGCCCGCTTGTGCCGAGACTTGCGCGATGCCTGAACCCATCTGGCCTGCGCCGATGACCGCCACTGTCTTGATCATGTGATTCCCTCGCCAATATGCTGTTTGGCGCGGTGCCTAACGGTCAGATTGGCGCGAGTCTACCTATGCCTAGCGCGAGTTAACGCGATGCGCGTTGGCGTTAGCGCGAAGCGCCGGGGACCCACAGCGGGTCATTGCCCGCATTGGTCGCGCGGGCCAGCACGAACAGGTAGTCGGACAGGCGGTTGAGGTAGGCCAGCGCCTGCGGGTTGACCGGCTCTGCGGCGGCTAGCGCCACGGCGCTGCGTTCTGCGCGGCGCACGGTGGCGCGGGCGACGTGGATGCGTGCTGCCGCCTCTGACCCGCCGGGCAGGATGAAGCTGGTGAGCGGGGGCAAGCTTTCGTTCAGCGCATCGATGGCGTTTTCCAGCCACGCGACTTGGCTGGCGACCACGCGCAGCACCATTTCCGATGGCGTGAAATCCTCGCCCGGCGTGGCCAGATCGGCACCAAGATCGAACAGATCGTTCTGGATGCGCTGCAGCGTGGCGGTGGTCGCTTCATCAGTGACCAGTGCGGCAAGGCCGAGCACGCTGTTGGCTTCGTCCACTTCGCCCATGGCCTGCATGCGCGCGTCATATTTGGCGCGGCGCGATCCATCGACGAGGCCCGAGGTGCCATCGTCACCGGTGCGCGTGTAGATCTTGTTGAGCTTTACCATCGCTGTTTCCGATCCTGCGTTTAGCGCGCGAAGGCAAGCAGGATGGCGACCGTGACTACGGCCAGCCCCTGATACTTGATGCGGTTGAACATCATCTTGTTCTGCAGAAGCTGGTTCGCAGTCGCCCCTTCGGACGGATCGCGGTTCAGGTCTTCCTTGGTGCTGTTCAGAAACGCAATGATCCCGCGCACGAGCGACACCACGGTGAGCGCGACAAAGATGATGATGAGCGGGATCAGGAAGTATTTCATGGCCGCTGATCTATGGCTTCGGACAGTGAAATACCAGTGTCAAAAAGTGCGGCGCGCACCTCTGCCGCCACGGCGCGGCCATCTTCGCCAGCGCGGCGACGGTCTGCCAATGCCGGGGCATCGCGGCGCTTGGCCAGCTTGCGGCCGTCTGCCTCCACCAGCACGGGATGGTGGTGCCATATCGGCACGGGCAGGCCGAGCAGGTGCTGCAGCAGGCGGTGGATGTGCGTGGCCTGAAACAGGTCTACCCCGCGCGTCACGTGCGTAATGCCATCGGCGGCATCATCCAATGTGGCGGCCAGGTGATAGCTGGCTGGTGCATCCTTGCGCCACAACACGACGTCTCCGAAGATCTCGGGACGCGCCTGTTGCACACCGTGACGCTCATCGATCCATTCCAGCGAGCCAGCCAGTTCAGTCGCCTGCTCCATATCCAGTCGCCAAGCCACATCGGGGCCGGGCACGGGGCCACGGCGCAGGCAGGTGCTGGGATAAAGCGGTCCGTCAGGCCCATGGGCCACCGCTGCGGCGGCCACTTCGGCGCGGGTGCAGGTGCAGGGATAGAGAATGCCCATCGCGCGCAATTCGTTGGCGGCGGTGCGATAGCTGGCGATGCGCGCGGATTGCGGCGTGACCTCGCGGTAATCGAGCCGCAGCCAGTTCAAGTCTTCGCGGAATTCATCGGCCAGCTCGGGGCGGGAGCGGGTGCCATCAATGTCTTCGATGCGCAGCAGGAATTCCCCGCCGTCTCGTTTCGCCCGATCATGGGCGACGATTGCGGAATATGCATGTCCCAAATGGAGCGGGCCATTGGGGCTGGGGGCAAAGCGGGTGACGGTCATCGCCGATCAACCTAGCGCGAGTGCGAGGCCGTTAGAAGCCCGACAGAAATCATCACGCTTTCGTCATTGCGAGCGTAGCGAAGCAATCCAGACCGCCCTGGATTGCTTCGCTACGCTCGCAATGACGATGAAAAAATAGCGATAACTAGGTTGGCCGAAGATGGGCGGGCCGCACAAACAAAACGGCTGCCCCACCGGGGCAGCCGCTTTTGTGTTGGTGCTTGGCGTTCCATCCGGCTGTTCGCCGGGGCCGCGCTCAGACGAGCGTGGCGGTGAACATCATGCCGCTGAGACCAGCAGCAAAGATGAACGGAAGCGCGATAGCGGTAAGCTTGCGCATGGTGTACCTCCTGTTGTGGTTCACCTTGCAGGTATCCTCCCAGTTCGTGTTCATCCGGCAGGGTGGGCTGGAAGCATCGGAACTGCCGCCCAAATACGCCGAATAGCGTATGCTGCAAGTGCGAACGCGGCAACTCCAGTTGCATGTAACGCAACTGTCACATTTCTGGCGCCATCTGGACAGAATTGGCCCATGCCACTATCGGCCACGCATGAGCATCCAGCCTTCAGAATCGATCCTTATTGTCGACTTCGGCAGCCAGGTAACGCAGCTAATCGCCCGCCGTGTGCGCGAAGCGGGGGTCTATTCCGAGATCGCCCCGTTCACGCAGGCCGAAGCCGCGTTCCACCGGATGAAGCCCAGCGGCATCATCCTGTCAGGGTCGCCCGCCAGCGTGCCCGCCGATGGATCCCCGCGCGCGCCGCAAGTGCTGTTTGATAGCGGATTGCCGATTTTGGGCATCTGTTATGGCCAGCAGGTGATGAGCGAGCAGCTGGGCGGCAAAGTGGAGCCGGGCGATTCGGGCGAATTTGGCCGTGCGTTCCTGACCGTTACCGAACCTTGCGTCCTGTTCGATGGTCTTTGGGCTGTGGGCGAGCGCCACCAGGTGTGGATGAGCCATGGCGACAAGGTGACGCAGTTTGCGCCCGGCTTCCGCATCGTTGCCGTGTCAGACGGCGCGCCGTTTGCCGTGATCGCCAACGATGAAAAGAAGTATTACGGCACCCAGTTCCACCCCGAAGTGGTTCATACGCCCGATGGCGGAAAGCTGATCGCCAACTTCGTGCGCCACGTCTGTGGCTGCACCGGGGATTGGACGATGGCGGAGTTCCGCAAGACCAAGATTGCCGAAATTCGCGAGCAAGTGGGCAGCAGCCGCGTGATCTGCGGCCTTTCGGGCGGGGTCGATTCGGCCGTGGCTGCCGTGCTGATCCACGAAGCCATCGGAGATCAACTGACCTGCGTTTTCGTGGACCACGGGCTGATGCGCATGGGCGAGGCCGAGCAGGTGGTTTCGCTGTTCCGCAATCACTACAACATTCCGCTGGTGCACAAGGATGTGTCGGCGCTGTTCCTTGGCGGGCTGGCAGGCGTCACCGATCCCGAAGCCAAGCGCAAGTTCATCGGCAAGACCTTCATCGATGTGTTCGAGGCCGAAGCGAAGCAGGTGGGCGGGGCTGACTTCCTTGCGCAGGGCACGCTCTACCCGGACGTGATCGAATCGGTCAGCTTCACCGGCGGGCCTTCGGTCACGATCAAGAGCCACCACAATGTGGGCGGCCTGCCTGAGCGCATGAACATGAAGCTGGTCGAACCCTTGCGCGAACTGTTCAAGGACGAAGTGCGCGCGCTGGGCCGCGAGTTGGGGCTGCCCGATGTGTTCGTGGGCCGCCACCCCTTCCCCGGCCCCGGCCTTGCCATCCGCATCCCCGGCGAAGTGACGCGCGAGCGCTGCGATGTGCTGCGCAAGGCGGACGCGATCTACCTTGAGGAAATCCGCAACGCTGGGCTCTATGATGCGATCTGGCAGGCTTTTGCCGTGCTGCTCCCGGTCAAGACCGTAGGCGTGATGGGCGATTTCCGCACGTATGACAACGTCTGTGCGTTGCGCGCCGTGACCAGCACCGATGGGATGACTGCCGACATCTACCCGTTCGATGCCGCATTCCTGAGCCGCGTGGCCACCCGCATTGTCAACGAGGTGAAGGGCATCAACCGCGTGGTCTATGACTACACCAGCAAGCCGCCGGGCACGATTGAATGGGAGTGATCAGTACGGCAGCTTAGGCCTTCAGCCACGTGCGGATGATGAAGGCCACCGCCCCCAGCACCGCAACGCTGCCGGTCCAGATGGCCAGCATCCACGCCAGCCGCCGCCAGAGCGGAGCTTCATCCATCAGTGATACCCATGGGTGCCCACCTTGCCGCGGAACACCCAATAGGCCCAGATCGTGTAGGCAATGATCACCGGCATGATGAAGACCGTGCCGACCAGCATGAAGATCTGGCTCTGTTCCGGGGCGGCGGCATCCCAGATCGTGATCTGATCGGGCACGATATAGGGAAAGATGCTGATCCCAAGGCCAGCAAAGCCCAGCAGGAACAGCCCCAGCGCCAGGGCAAACGGCAGGCGTTCACCCCCGGCGTTCAGACTTTTGAAGAACGTGAAACCAGCGGCCATCACCAGCAGCGGGACCGGCACGGTCAACAATATGCCGGGCATTTCGAACCAGCGGTGCCAATAGGCGTAATCGAGGAATGGCGTGGCAGCGCTGACCGCCGCCATGGCCAACAGCGTGATAAGCCCAAGGATACGCGCCAGCTGCACCGCATGGGCCTGCGCGGTGCCTTCAACCTTCCAGTTCAGCCATGTTGCGCCCAGCAGCGCATAGCCTGCCACCACGCCCAGCCCGGTGAGCAGGCTGAACGGTGTGAGCCAATCGAGCCAGCGCCCGGCGTAGGCCCAGCCGCCTGCCTCGACATTTTCAGCAACGGTCACCCCTTGCAGGATCGCGCCAAGGATCATGCCTTGCGCCATCGCTGCCACGACGGAGCCCAGCGTAAAGGCCACATCCCACAACGCTCGGTGCCCCGGATCGCGCCAGCGGAATTCGAAGGCCACGCCGCGAAACACCAGCCCGAGCAGCATGGCAATCATCAGCGGGTAAGTGGCGGGCAGGATGATGCCATAGGCCAGCGGGAACGCCGCAAACAGGCCGCCACCGCCCAGCACCAGCCAGGTTTCATTGCCATCCCATACCGGCGCGATGGAATTCATCGCCTGATCGCGCTCCTCCCCCACCGCAAAGAAGGGGAAGAGGATGCCGATGCCCAGATCGAACCCGTCCATCACGACATAGGCGAACACTGCAAAGGCGATGATGAACGCCCAGATCACAGTCAGATCGAAGTTGATCATGATGACTTACTCCGCAGGCGCAAGGGCGCCGTCCAAAGCCGGGGCGGGCGTGATCCCGGCAGACCGGATCGGCGTCTGCGGCGGTTCGTCTTCGTGGGCATGCGGCGTCTGGCTCATCAGTTTGATCAGATACCACGTGCCTGCGCCAAACACCGCGAAGTAGACCACGACGAAGGCAATCAGCGATGCCGCAACAGCAGGCGCCGCCAGTGGCGAATGTGATTGCCCGGTCAGCATCTGGCCATAGACGGTGTAAGGCTGGCGGCCGACCTCGGTCGTGATCCATCCGGCGATGACGGCCACAAACCCGGTTGGGCCCATCACGATGGCCAGACGGTGCAGCAGTGGCCAATCATAAAGCGCGCGGCGTGACCGGGCCAGCAGGCTGAACAGCCCCAAGCCCAGCATCGCAAAGCCCAGCCCCACCATCACGCGGAAAGACCAGAACACGATGCCAACCGGCGGTTCGCGATCATCGGGAATGGTATCAAGCCCGGCCATCGGCGCATTCAGATCATGCTTCAGGATCAGCGAGGAGGCCTTGGGAATCTCGATCGCATAGTCCACACGCTGTTCCGCGCTGTTGGGGATGCCGAACAGGATCAGCGGTGCGCCTTCGGGGTGGCTTTGATAGTGGCCTTCCATCGCCATGACTTTGGCAGGCTGATGCTCCAGCGTGTTCAGCCCGTGCAAGTCTCCGGCAAAGATCTGAACGGGCGCGACCAGCGCCGCCATCCACATCGCCATTGAGAACATCTTGCGGGCATAAGGGTTGGTGCGATCCTTCAGCAAATGCCACGCTCCCACTGCGCCGACGACCAGCGAGGTCGTCAGGTATGAAGCAATGACGGTGTGCAGCAGGCGATAGGGGAAGCTGGGGTTGAAGATGATCGTCAGCCACGATCCTGCGGGCACGAACTGGCCGTTGGCATTGATCGCAAAGCCTGTCGGAGTTTGCATCCAGCTGTTCACGCTCAGGATCCACGTCGCCGAAATGAACGTGCCCAGCGCCACCATGCAGGTGGCGGCAAAGTGCAGCTTGCGGCCGACCTTGCTCATGCCGAACAGCATCACGCCAAGGAACCCGGCCTCGAGGAAGAAAGCGGTAAGCACTTCATAGGCCATCAACGGCCCCAGGATCGGCCCGGTCTTGACCGAGAATACCGACCAGTTGGTGCCGAACTGGTAGGACATGACGATGCCCGACACGACCCCCATGGCAAACACGACCGCGAAAATCTTCAGCCAGTATTTGAACAGATCGAGATAGACGCTCTTGCCGGTCTTGAGCCAAAGCCCTTCGAGAACGGCCAGATAGCTGGCCAGCCCGATCGAGAAGGACGGGAATATGAAGTGAAAGCTGACCGTGAAGGCAAACTGGATACGAGCCAGAATCACGGGATCAAGATGATCAAACACTGCGGTTTGTCCCAAAATGTGCGTCCGCGCGGGTCATTAGCACAGAGGCGGATGCAAAGCATATGAGAACGGACGCGCCGTTTTGCATTAAGCCTTTTGGGCGAGACGGATTTTTGAGGCGGACCAGCGCTCTCATCAATAGAAACGGGAATGCCTATCGGCAAGCGCCCCGCATGACGCTTGCCGATGATACAAGAGCCTGCTGCTTTAGCTGCAGGACGCCAGCCATTCCTTGGTATAGCGATCCCGCAAGGTGCGCTTGTCGACCTTTTCGGTGCCAAGGCGCGGCAGGGCCTCGTGGACTTCCCAGAAGCGGACCGGCACCTTGAACGGCGCAATGTGGGCTTTCAGGAAGTCCTGCAGTTCCTCGCTGGTGGCCGAACAATCGTCCTTGGCAAGGTAGACGGCGGCGGGCACTTCGCCCAGCTTTTCATCCGGCAGGCCAAACACGCTGGCCTCGGCAATGCAGGGGTGCGCATAGATGGCGCTTTCCACCTCGATGCAGCTGATGTTCTCGCCGCCGCGGATGATGATGTCCTTTTTGCGGTCAACGATGAACAGGTAGCCTTCGGGATCGAGATAGCCCAGATCGCCGGTGCGGAAATAGCCGTCTGCCGTAATCGCCTCGCGCGTGGCCTTTTCGTTGTTCCAATAGCCAAGGAAGTTGGCGATTGAGCGGATCGAGACTTCGCCCACTTCGCCTTGCGGCAGGGCGTTTCCGGCATCATCAAGGATAGCGAGGTCGACCAAAGGCCTTGAGGCAGTGCCGGTGCTGCCCGGCTTTGCCATGTAATTCTCGTTCAGATTACCGCAGCCCACCCCATTGGTTTCGGTCAGGCCATAGCCCAGCAGCGGGAAGGCATGGGGCAGCGCCTTGCGGATACGGTCAACGTGTTCGACCGGGCGCGGTGCGCCGCCAGCGGCGAAGGAGACGCATGTGGACAGATCATATTTGTCACGATCCGGGTGTGTGGCGATTTCAAAGCTCATCAGCGGCACGCCGACGAAGTAGGTCACCTTTTCCTGTTGGATCAGCCGCATCGCTTCAACCGCATCCCACTTGGGCATGAGCACCAGCTTGCGGCCAATGGCGAACGACTGCAGGAACACCGGCACTTCGCCGGTCACATGGAACAGCGGCACATTGACCAGCGTGGTCGGCTGGACATCGGCTGCCGGAGCCTCGCCCCGTGCGGTCAGGATGCCAAGCATGGCGGCGGTTTGGGCGACGTAGTTCATCGTCCCCTGCACCACGCCGCGATGATCGGAATAGGCGCCCTTGGCCATGCCGGTGGAGCCTGAGGTGAACAGCACGGTGGCCAGATCGTCGCCGGTCAGGCTTGGCAGGGTCGTTTCCATGCCGCCGCCATGGGCCAGCAGGGCCGCAAGGCCATCGGCATAAGGGCAATCATGCGCCATCGGCAGCACGGTTGCACCATGAGCGTGGCCTTCCAGCCGCGCCGCACGTGAGGCATCGGCGATCAGATAGCGGCATTCGACCAGATCGATGCCCGCCGCCAGTTCCTCGCCCTGCCACCAGCCATTGAGCAAAGTGGCACAGCCGCCCGCCATCAGCACCGCCATATAGGCGATAACCCAGTTGGATGAATTGCGCGCAGCAATGCCAACCCGCTCACCCTTTTGCAGCTTCAGCCCGTCCACAAGTCCGCCTGCCACGTGGCGCGCGGCCTTGTATACGTCGGCAAAGCTCAGGCGGGTTTCACCATCGACGATAAAGGTCTTGTCGCCATGCGTGGCGCAGAAATAGGCGAAGTATGCAGGCAGGTGCGGCGGGGCCGCGGCAATCATCGGCAAATCATGATCGAACCGCCTGATCGGGACTGTGCGGAACATGCCGCCTTCTGCAGTCATCGCACCAAAGGTGCGATCCATGGCAAGATCCAGCTCGGTCTTCATGCTACCCTTTCATCTCTCCTTGCCCGCTGGACCATCTGCATGTGGGCCTTTTCGGGTTTGCCTGTGACCTTCACCATGTGCCAATACGGCAGCCACAAGGGCGCGTTCGGCAGCACGGATGCAGGTCCAATCCGAAGTTTGTAGGGAGTTCACCGCTTGCTGTCACTAGTGTCAACGGTAACCGCGCTTGCCGTAACGTCCGCAGCCTCGGCGGGGGTTGGAGACGCTGTTACAGGCCCGATTCGCTGGGAAGATCTGGGCGTTTCCCCGATTGCGCTGGACCTCGGGTTCTTTGCGCTGAAGTGGTATTCGCTCGCCTATCTGGCCGGGATCGTGTTCGGATACTGGCATCTGTCCAAGATGATCCGGCAGCCCGGCGCCCCGCTGGCACAGCGCCATGCCGATGACCTGTTCTTCTATGCCACGATCGGCATCATCTTCGGCGGGCGTCTGGGCTATGCCTTGTTCTATGCACCCGAATTGTTGAGCGAGCCGCTGAACCTGATCAAGCTGTGGGAAGGCGGGATGAGCTTTCATGGCGGTCTGATCGGCGTGGTGATGGCGATTGCCTGGGTATCGTGGCGCGCAGGGCTGAATTTCGTGCGGGTGTGTGATTACATCGCGGTCTGCGTGCCGCCCGGCTTGCTGTTTGGCCGGCTCGCCAACTTCATGAATGGCGAACTCTGGGGCCGTGAGGCCGGGGCCGAGGTGCCATGGGCGATGATCTTCCCCGGCGGAGGCTTGGTCGCCCGTCATCCCAGCCAGCTTTATGAAGCCGCGCTTGAAGGGCTGGTGTTGGCTATTCTCCTGATCTTCCTGTTCTGGAAAACGCAGGCACGCTGGCGCACCGGGCTGCTCGTGGGCCTGTTCACCTTCGGCTATGCCCTCGCTCGGTTCACGGTGGAATTCTATCGCGAACCGGACGCACAGTTGCTGGACTTTGCAATGCGCACCGGGTTCTCGATGGGCCAGTGGCTGACCATTCCGATGATGGCCGTGGGTCTGTTCTTCTTCCTGCGCGCGCTGATCCGCAAGCCGGTGGCTGCCGGAGGAGCAGCTCCGGCGTGACGCGACCCTTGCTGGAGACGTTCACGCGGCTGATCACCAATACCGGGCCGATCAGCGTGGCGCAGTACATGGCCGAATCCAACGCGCATTACTACGCCAGCCGCGATCCCTTTGGCACTGCGGGCGATTTCATCACCGCGCCCGAAATCAGCCAAATGTTCGGTGAACTGATCGGTCTCTGGCTGGCTGATATCTGGATACGGGCTGGGCGGACGGAGCCTGTCCACTACGTCGAACTGGGTCCGGGGCGTGGCACGCTGGCGCGCGATGCGCTGGGCACGGCGCGGCGCTATGGCCTCAATCCGCGCACCCATTTTGTCGAGACCAGCACGGCGCTCAAAGCGCTGCAACTCGATCTGCATCCCGAAGCTTTCTGGCACAATGATTTGTCAACCGTGGCCACCGATGGTCCGCTGCTGATCGTGGGCAATGAATTTCTTGATGCGCTGCCGGTCCGCCAATTGGTGAAGACCGCCGCAGGCTGGCGCGAGCGCATGATCGGCGTGGCCGATGGACGGCTCATTGCGGTGGCCGGAACCGCCCCGATGGAAGCAGCCGTCCCTGCTGATCGCCGCAACGCGCACGAAGGGGCGATTCTGGAAACCTCGCCCGCCTGCGCCGCCGTTGTCTATGAAATTGCAGGGCGGCTCGCATCGCAGGGCGGAGCTGCACTGCTCATCGATTATGGCACAGCGCAGCCTCGGCTTGGCTCATCGCTGCAAGCCGTGAAGTCGCACCGCAAGGTCGATGTGTTTGCCGCACCGGGGGAGGCTGATCTGACGGCCCATGTCGATTTTTCGGCCCTCGCCCCGATTGCGCAATCGCGCGGCGTGCGCTGGCTTGGCACCGAAGAACAGGGGCGCTGGCTACGCGCGTTGGGCATTGATGCCCGGACAGAAGCTTTGGCGAAGGCGGCGCCCGCTCAGGCCGATGCGATCCGCGGGGCAAGGGATCGGCTGACCGGCGATGGACAGATGGGCGCCCTGTTCAAAGTGATGGGTTTGGCCGCGCCCGACTGGCCCGATGGGGCAGGATTCGCAAACACGGGTTAAGGCCAAGGTTAAGCGGAGAAACAGCGGCTCGCGACGCTGCAATACGCCGGACACAAAGCAGGTCCCAAGCGGGCTGCAAGGCAGGAAACAAGGGCGGAATCCCGCACCAAAATGCCTGTTGGCAAAGCCCTAACTTTGCGTCTATCAGGCGCGCCATGCGGGATAGGGCCAGCGTTTTTGCGCGCGCCTTGCTCCCGCGCGGTTCATAACGCGCCAGTCCGGCCGTCCTGAACCGTCCAAGTATAGCAAGTAGGATCGTGTGCGATCCGCGCGCGCGGCGACAGCAGGCAGGGAATTTCAATGGCTGAACAAGCAAGCATTGACACTTCGGCAGGGACCGGATCGACACCGGCCGAAGAAGGTGTGCGTCGGCGCGATTTCATCAATATCGCGGCGGTGAGTTTTGCAGGTGTGGGCGGACTTGCTGTTCTGGTCCCTCTGGTAAGCCAGATGGCACCATCGGCAGACGTTCTGGCGCAAAGTTCGACGGAAATCGACATTTCCGCGATCCAGACGGGTCAGGCGATCAAGGCGGTATTCCGCAAACAGCCGGTGTTCATCCGGAACCTGACCGCAGATGAAATCGCATCTGCCGACAAGGTTGACGCCTCCACGCTGCGCGATCCGCAGACGCTGGAAGAGCGGACCAAGGCTGGCAAGGCAAACTGGCTGATCACGATGGGTGTCTGCACCCACCTTGGCTGCGTACCACTGGGCGCGGGCGAAGGCGAAGTGAAGGGCGAGTTTGGCGGGTATTTCTGCCCATGCCATGGTTCGCACTATGATACCGCGGGTCGCGTCCGCAAGGGGCCGGCACCTCTGAATCTTCAGGTGCCCGAGTATTCATTCATCTCCGACACTGTCGTGAAGATCGGCTGAGGACAGGAAACATGAGCTTCGCCTGGGCAAAAGAATACAAGCCAGCCAGTGGGCTGACGCAGTGGCTTGACGAAAAGCTGCCGCTCCCCCGCTTCGTCTATAACGCCGTGGGCGCCGGTTATCCGGTGCCGCGCAACCTGAACTACATGTGGAACTTCGGCGTACTCGCCGGTTTCTGCCTGATGCTTCAGATCGTCACCGGCGTGATCCTGGCCATGCACTATGCGCCGAACGCGCTGGTGGCCTTCGATTCGACCGAACACATCATGCGTGATGTCAACTGGGGCTGGATGCTGCGCTATGCGCATGCCAACGGTGCCTCGGCCTTCTTCGTCGTCGTCTATCTCCACATCTTCCGCGGCTTCTTCTACTCCTCGTACAAGGCCCCGCGCGAGATGATCTGGCTGCTGGGCGTGGTCATCTTCCTGCTGATGATGGCAACCGCGTTCATGGGCTATGTGCTGCCCTGGGGTCAGATGTCGTTCTGGGGTGCCAAAGTCATCACCGGCCTGTTCGGTGCGATCCCGCTGGTGGGTGAACCGCTGCAGGTGTGGCTGCTCGGCGGCTTTGCGCCTGACAACGCCGCGCTGAACCGCTTCTTCTCGCTGCACTTCCTGCTGCCGTTCGTGATTGCCGGTGTCATCATCCTGCACATCTGGGCGCTGCATATTCCCGGCTCGTCCAACCCGACCGGCGTTGAAGTGAAGGCAGAGAGCGACACCGTACCGTTCCACCCGTACTACACGGCAAAGGACGGCTTCGGGCTCGGCATCTTCCTGCTGATCTACTGCGGCATCCTGTTCTTCGCGCCGAACGCACTGGGCCACCCGGACAACTACATCCCGGCAAACCCGCTTTCGACGCCTGCACACATCGTTCCCGAATGGTACTTCTGGCCATTCTACGCGATCCTGCGCGCCTTCACGTATGACTTCCTCTTCATCCCGGCCAAGCTGATGGGCGTGCTCGCCATGTTCGGCGCAATTCTGGTGTGGTTCTTCCTGCCCTGGCTGGATACCTCGCCGGTTCGTTCGGGCCACTACCGTCCGCTGTTCCGCAAGTTCTTCTGGTTCGGCCTCATCCCCACGATGGCTGTCCTGTTCTACTGCGGTGGCGCACCAGCTGAAGAGCCCTACGTGATGCTCAGCCAGCTGGCATCGCTGTACTACTTCGCGCACTTCCTGATCATCCTGCCGCTTGTCTCGTCGATCGAAAAGCCGGAACCGCTTCCGTTCTCGATCACCGAAAGCATCCTCGGCAAGGATGAGAGCGCGGTGCTCAATGCAACCCCTGCCGCTGCCTGACAGCTACGAAGCGTAAGAGAAAGAAAACCCCATGGTCCGTCTTTTTGGCCCCCTGGTCGGCTTGTTCTTTGCCGTCGCGCTGATCTGGTCGTTCGGTAACGGCGCCTATTCCGCGATCTCGGAACCCGCTGCTCCCACGGCAGAGCACGAGTTCCACCTGCACCCCAAGGACGTGAAGTTCGCGTCCGACGGGGCGCTGGGCAAGTTCGACAAGCAGCAGTTGCAGCGCGGCTTCCAAGTCTACAAGGAAGTCTGCGCCGCATGCCACTCGATGAAGCACATCGCGTTCCGCGATCTTGCCAATCTTGGCTATTCCGAAGCCGAAGTGAAGGCAATCGCCAAGAGCTGGGGCACCAAGCAGCCCACTTTCGATGAGAAGAGCGGCGAACGCGCTGAGCGTGATAACATTCCGTCAGACTACATCCCGACCGTGTATTACGCCGGGCAAGGCGTGCCGCCTGATCTCTCGCTGATCACCAAGGCGCGTCATGATGGCGGAGCCTATGTCTACTCGCTGCTGACCGGTTATCAGGAACAGCCCGCCGAACTTCTCAAGAAGTTCCCGGACTCCAAGACCCCTGATGGCCTGTATTACAACCCCTACTTCGCCAACCTGAACCTTGCCATGCCTGCCCCGATCGCCAGCGACGATCAGGTCACCTATTCGGATGGCACCAAGGCGACGGTGGACCAGATGGCAAAGGACGTTTCGGCGTTCCTGATCTGGTCGGCTGAGCCGAGCCTCGACAAGCGCAAGCAGACGGGCTGGGCCGTTCTCGGCTTCCTGTTGGCAGCCACTGTGCTCGCCTACTTGGCCAAGAAAAACGTCTGGGCTGACAAGAAGGGCGCGTAACGCCCCTTCTTTCCAGACGGCAAAACGAACGAAGGCCACCGGAAACGGTGGCCTTTTTCGTATCTGGCGATATGCATCGCGGCACCATGACCCGCGATGATCTCAAGCATCTTGTCCGCACCGTGCCGGACTTCCCCGCCCCCGGCATCCTGTTCCGCGATATCACCACGCTGATCGCGCATGGCGCAGGCTTTGCCGCCTGCATCGATCACCTTTCCCACATGGCGCGCGATGCCGGTGCACAAGCCATCGCCGGAATGGAAGCGCGCGGCTTCATCTTCGGTGCGGCCGTGGCCGCCCGCATGAATCTGGGTTTCATTCCGATCCGCAAGCCGGGCAAGTTGCCCGTGCCAACCATTGGCATCGACTACGCACTCGAATATGGACGCGACCGGCTGGAGATTGACCCAACGGCCATTGAGACAGGCCAACGCGTGGTCATCATCGACGACCTGATCGCCACAGGCGGCACCGCCCTCGCCGCCGCCGAACTTCTTCGGACCGCCGGAGCCGATGTCACCCACGCCCTGTTCGTGATCGACCTCCCCGACCTCCACGGCGCAGCCCGCCTGCGCGATGCGGGCCTGACCGTCGAAGCCCTGATGGACTTTCCGGGGCACTGAAACGCAAAAGGGCGGCCCAATGGACCGCCCTCGCCGTCTTCATTAACTGCGACTTCAATCCACCAGCATGAGCGCATCCAGCGCGACCACGCCTTCACCCATCGGGTGCAGGATCACCGGATTGAGATCGATTTCGCGGATCGAAGGTTCGGCGCGCAGCACTTGCCCGACCTTGACAATCAGCGCAGCCAGCGCAGGCACATCGAGCGCAGGCGATCCGCGATAGCCGCTGAGCAGGGCTGCGCTCTTGAGCTTCATCAGTTCGGCCTCAACCGCCGCCTGCGTCAGGTCTGCGGTCAGCAAGCGCACGTCCTGCAGGATTTCCGCAGTCACGCCGCCAAAGCCCGCGAGCACGACCGGGCCCCATTCGGGATCGTTCTTGGCCCCGACGATCATCTCCATGCCGCGCTTGCCCATAGCCTCGATCAGCACGCCGTCGAGCGTGATAGCCGATGAATAGGCCGCGACATTGGCGTGAATGCGCTCCCATGCTTCGCGCACCGCAGCGCCATCGGCAAGGTTCAGGATCACACCGCCAGCATCGCTCTTGTGCCCCAGCGCCGCAGCCTGCGCCTTCATCGCCACCGGATAGCCAACCGCATCAGCAGCGGCGACCGCATCGGCAGCGCTCGCGGCGAACCCGCCCTTGGGGAAGGCGATGCCGATGGGGCCGAGCAATTCCTTTGACTTGTATTCCGGGATCACGCCGGAGACTACATCCAGTCCGGCAAGCGGGGTTGCGGGAAGATCGTTGGCGGACAGATCCTGCGCTGCCCAATGCGTCAGCCGCGTAATCGCCCGCAGCGCACGCTCCGTCGTCGGGAACCACGGCAGCCCTGCCGCGCGCAGCGCGGCAATGCGCTCAGCCGGGACATTGGCCCCTTCGTCAAGCCCGGCAAAGATCACCGGCTTGGTCAGCGTCTTGCCTTCAACTGCGGCAAGCACGGCGGGAAACTTGATGGCGCAAGTGATCGGCTCGGCCTGAATGATGCCCGCCAGCACCGTGCCCACGCGATCATCGGCCAGCAGCGCCTCGATGCAGCGGGTATAGATCGCAGGTTCAGACAGCCCTTGCGCCGTAATGTCGAGCGGATTGGAGACCGGCACGAACGGCGGCAAGGCAGCGCGCAGATCGGGCGAATCCTCGTCATGCAGATCGGCCAGCGGCAGATCGAGTTCTTCGGCCAAATCGAGCGTCAATGCCTTGAACGCGCCCGATTCCCCCAGCACCACGGTATTGCCCGATGGCAGTGCGGCACACCGCACGGCGATTTCGGCAATGTCGCCCAGTTCTTCCAGCGTCTCGGCAAAGATCACGCCTGCCCGCGCGACCATCGCCCGCATCAGCTTGTAATCGCCCGCCATGGCCCCTGTGTGGGTGGCCGCCGATTCGCGCGCAGCGCTGGATTTTCCGGGGTGCAACAGCACCACGGGCTTGCCCGCTGCTTTGGCCCGGCGCGCGGCGGCCAGAAACACCTGCGGCTTGCGAAACTGCTCCACAATCATGGCAATGACGTGGGTATCATCCTGATCGACCAGCCAATCGACATAGTCTTCCACACCGCTGGCCGCTTCATTGCCGGTGGAGACCGAATAGGAAACGCCCGCATCGCGCGCCAGCAGCATCGTGCCCAGCACTGCGGCCATCGCGCCCGATTGCGACACGATGCCAATGGCACGCTTGCCCGCAGGCGGCACGGCATTGGTTTCTACAAAGGTCAGCGGGATCCGATCAACGTAGTTGACGAGGCCAAGGCAGTTCGGCCCTTCGACCACCATGCCTGCTTCGTGCGCGATGCGCGCAATCTCGCGCTGTTCGGCAAGGCCCTCTTCCCCGCCTTCGGCAAAGCCCGCCGAAAAGATCACCACGCCGCCACATTTGCGCGCCGCAAGGCCCTTTACCGCATCCAGCACGCCAACGCGCGGGATGGCCAGTACCGCCACATCCACGCCTTCGGGTAGAGCATCGACCGACGGGTAGCAGCGCTTGCCCATGATCTCTTCGCGCTTCGGGTTCACCGGATAGATCGCGCCGGAATAGCCATTGCGATCAAGGTTGGTCAGGATCGTTGCCCCCAGGGCCCCGGGCTTGTCAGACGCGCCGACGACGGCAACCGATTTGGGCCGCAGGAAACGATCAAGCGCGGCGTGAGCCAGAGTGTGATTGTGCAGACCAGCTTCAGACATTGCGGCATCCTCCGATTTCGCTATGCGATATAACAATTATCGGAGGAAGGGCAAGTGGCGTCCGCGCCGCTGCAGGGCAGCCCTTTGGTGAAGGGCGCCCTGTGTTGCTGGTCAGTCGACTGGTTGCCAATCAAAAACCAGCTCGCCCTCGCGGTGAGCAAAGCGGTTCAGGTGCTCCACCACCACCTGCTGCATACGGGCAAGATCACCCTCGCCCTCGATTCGGCAGGTCACTTCCAGCGCGGCATCACCGGCTTTCAATTCCACCGGCCCGAACGGCAAAGCAACGCGGCCCTGCTGCGGATCGAAGGTCACTTCAAATTTGTGGCCCCAGTGCTTGCACAGTTGCTGGAGATAGCGGCTGGCGCTGGCGGTTGGGACAATGGCGTGGCTGGCGGGCATGATAATCCTTGCTTACGATCTTGAGTAAGCTTCAAGATATATCTTAATTATATTCTGTCAAGCCCACACAAAGTTCGCGTCACTGCAAGGTTGACGAAACCGCCCCGACCATGGCAAGCGCGCCGCACCACGACGGTCGCCAAAAGACCGCGCTGCCCGGGCGGGTATAGCATAGTGGTAATGCACTAGCCTTCCAAGCTAGCTAGGCGGGTTCGATTCCCGCTACCCGCTCCAGCCCTCCCTTCCCAAAAAGCCGCAGAGATTTTGGAAAACCAGGGAATTCCAAAGGCATAGAGCGAATATCGAACACATTGCTTCTGCTATCGTGGGGAACTGTGGCGACTGCACTGGACTCCATTTGATCAGTCTTTGTGGAACATCAGGATTGGCGGCGACCATTGATCAGGTTGTCGCTCCGCGTTGCACTGCGCGAGTCGAGAAACCGTGCGTAAATGACCAACGCCCCTGCACCGACCACACCTGCTTTGGGTCCAAGACCCGAGGCGTGAACGGCGGGTTTGGCGGCAGCGCTGCTTGCGCAGAAGCTCTTGGTATCTACGGCCGCCCTGATCTCGTCGAGAAAGGATGGCGGCAGGCGGCCACCGATTATGATGGCTTCTGGATCAAACAGCCGGGCCACAACCGACAGCGCCTCGAGCAATTGCGCGCCTGCGCGCGATAGCCAAGGCCGCACGCCGCTCAATTCCAGAGCTCCGGTTACTTCAAGATCATTGAAATCCCGGATCGGATGGCCCTCGCGCGCCATAACATCGAAAAAATCATGCCCCGATGGGCGCGCCTGATGCATCGGGAAGAAGGCATGGATACCACCCGCGTTACCATGCACCCCCCGATACAGATCGCTATCAAGAATGACCCCGCCGCCGATGCCATGACACACAAACACCGAAATGAAGTTTGTGTATTGCTTGCCAAAGCCCACGACGCGTTCACCTAGGGCAGCACTGTTGCAATCGTTCTCGATGAACACCGGATAAGGCATGCTCTCACTAAAAATGGCATGAAGGTTGGCATCGCGCAAATGCGGAAAATAAGGGTGCGCGATGAGGAAGGGATGCTCCGGTGAGAAGTCGCCCGGTACGGCAAATCCTACGCCGAGAACCCGATCCGGATCAACTGAATTAGTTTCTTCAAGAAGCGAAATGGCATCTCTGGCCGATGCTGCGATAACCTCAGGACGCGCCTCTGCGTAGTTCTGTCGCACTGAGTCTACCAGCTCGCCTGCCAGATTAATCAGCCCCACTTCCATGTAAGTGTGAGAAAAGCTCACGCCGAAGGCCATGGCCCCTTCAGGATTGATTTGCAAAGGACGCATCGGATTTCCCCGAACGCCGTCATGTCGAATACTTTCAAGGACTATGCCACTACTTACAAAGTTTTGAGTGATTCGGCTGAGTGAGCCAGTTGTAAGGCCGAGTTTATCTGACAGTTCGGCTCGCGCAATCGGGCCTTTTCGCCAGATCAGGTCCAGCACCCGGCGCTCATTCTGGGTCAAGGTTTCATACAAGCCACGATCTCCCACTTCAGCAGGCATCAGACTACTGGCTCTCGGCCATCGATCCAACCTTGATGTCATAAAAAATTCATTTGGCTGTGCAACGAAATCAATTACTGTGCGTAGGCGCAAAAGATTCGCAAAAGGGGATAGAAGATGGGCGTGAAAGATGGTTTGTGGGCAGCGTCGCTGGCAGTCATTCAGTGGAGCACGGCCATATCACCGGCATTGGCGCAGAGCACCGAAGAGCCTGACGTTGCTGAGAGCGAGGCCATCGTGGTCACCGCACCATACGCGCAGAGCCTGCGCAGCGCTCAGGATACAAAGCGCAATGCGGATTACGCCACCGACGCAGTCAATTCCACGGACATCGGGAAATTTCCCGCACAGAACGCCGCCGAGGCCATTCAGCTGGTGACCGGGGTCACGATCACCCGTCAGCGCGGGGAGGGGCTGTTCGTTAGTGTCCGAGGCTTGGGCCCGCGTTATCAGAACGTGACCCTCAATGGGCGCAGCATTGCTGTAAACGAATTGATCGAGAACGGCGGTGTGCAGGGGAGAAACTTCCGTTTCGAGGTGCTCCCGGCGGAATTCATCTCACAAATCGAAGTGATAAAGGCACCGACTGCCGACATGGATGAAGGTGCCATAGGTGGCAATATCGATGTGAAGACCTTCCGGCCTCTTGACGTAGGCACAAGGATGACTGGATCGATACAGGGCAATTACAACACACTGACCGAAAAGACCACGCCGACATTTTCCGGATTGGTCAGCTGGGCCAACAAGGACCGTACCTTCGGGATTCTGGCATCGGCTATGTATACTGAGCGGAAGGTTCGGAATGACCGCTTGTTCGGCTTTGGCTGGAACCTCGACCAGTTCACGGGCGCGCGGGGCCCACTGCCCGCCGGCCTTTATACCCCGACTCGCACACGACCGACCGTCGAACTCGAAGACCGCGAGCGTGTGTCGGGAGCCCTAACCGTGCAATGGCGCCCTACGCCCGATCTCCAGACGTCTTTCGATGTCTTCTACACCAAGCTCGACGTCGACTTTGATGAATACGGGATCGACATCTTCCCCGATGACCGGACGTTCCAAACGCCCAGCTTTGTCCCGGGCTCCGAACGTATCGTCGGCGACACTGTGGTGGGAGCCACCATCGACAACGTGCGCTGGATGGCATCGCGCGAAACCAGCCTCAATCGCCATGAGTTGACTGTTTTCGGAATCAACCAGTTGTGGACGCCCGGGGACTGGAAGTTCGAGCTCGACGGATCCTATTCTCGCGCGCACTCCTTCCACCCGACCCTGCAAGATGCAACCTTGCGCAGCCGCATCGCCTTTTTTGCTCCGCTGACCTATGATTACTCGCGGGGCTACACGCAATTGCCAACACTGACGACCAATCGCTCGCTGACCGACCCGGCCAATTTTGTCGGCCAGGGGTTTGACGTTGCGCCGAAAGATTCACTGGATACCGACTGGTCCGTTCAGTTTGACGGCGGGCGCGACTTTGAAGGCAATTTCCTGCGCCGGATCGCGTTTGGCGCGCAGTATCAAAAGCGCAAACGCGATTATGAACGGCGCGACTGGGTCTTGAACGGAGTTTTAAACACGCCCGTAACCGCGTTGGGGCCAAGCTTTATTGATCCGTTCCCAGTTGACAACTTCCTCGGCGGGTTATCGGGCAATACACCCCGAACTTGGTTGGCGCCCTCGCGTACGGCCTTCTTTGACCGCTTGTTCACCGCCGATGTCGCAGCGCAGCCCTTGACGGCGGGCGATCTGCGCAATTCCTTTGTGGTGACCGAAAAAATCGCCTCGGCCTATGTCCGTGCTGATTTCGCAACCACGGTGTTCGGTCTCCCTCTCAAGGGTAACGTCGGGCTCCGCTATGCCGAGACCGAACAGATCTCGAGCGGTCACCAGTCGGTCGGGGCGGTGGCGACGCCGGTGTCATTTTCCAAAACATATAACAACTGGCTGCCGACCCTTAACCTGCGACTTGAAATCACTGATGAATTGATAGCCCGCTTTGCCGCTTCCCGGGTCATCTCCCGGCCCAACATCGTCGACCTTGCTCCGCGACTGAGCGTCTCACGCGATAGTCCGACGGCTTCCGGGGGCAACCCCAATCTTGATCCATTCCTCGCAACCCAGTTCGACGCAAGTCTCGAGTGGTACTTCGCCCAGACGGGCTCGCTGACGGGTGCGGCCTTTTACAAGGTTTTCGATGATTTCATCACGCAGGACAATTCGATCATACAGATCCCTGGCAGGGGTGATGTCACGTTGTCGTCAAGCGTGAATGGCGGTGATGCAAAGCTCTACGGCTTCGAGATAGCCTATCAGCAGGTCCTCGACTTCCTTCCTGACCCTTTGCGCGGGTTCGGTGTGCAAGCTTCGCTGACGGCCGTCGAGGTCGAGGCCAGCTACACTGCCGGTCGGCGCGTATTGCGCGACGAGCTCTCGGGCCTGTCGAAACTCAGCTACAATTTGACCGCCTTCTACGAACGTGGGGCCTTCTCTAGCCGCATCGGCTATTTCTGGCGCGACAAGTTCCTCAACAACACCGGCTCCACCACGGCATCTCCGAGCACTAGCGACTCCTTCGGTTCGTTGGATGGGCAGATTTCTTATACGATCAACAAGAATTTCAATGTGTTTGTCGAAGGGATCAACCTGACCGAAGCCAAACGCTTCGAATTTGCTCAGAACCCGAATCGCGGCCTAGAAATCAACAACTACGGTCGCACCTTCACCTTTGGTGTGCGGGCTCGTTTCTAAACAGGAGGCGGAACGGGGCACACCAGCCATATGGTGTGTCCCAGCCCGATAAACCTTATGCGACCTATGAACTTGGCCTTCCTCAGCACGGCACTCGCCGCCTGCACGCATACCCCACCCGGCACGAATGCTGACCTGCGGCTGAACGATGTGCAGGTCATTGGCTCCCACAATTCCTACCGCCGCATTCCGCCCCAAAGTGAGCTCCTTGCCCTGAACGCGCTCCGGTCAGGCCTCGGAGATGAACTCGCCTATGACCACCCTCCGTTGCAACACCAACTGGAAGTGGGGGTCAGGCAATTTGAGATGGATATCTTTGCCGATCCTGATGGGCAATGGCACCCGGAAGGCGGTCAGGGCTTCAAAGTCATGCATATCGCCGGCCTGGACGAGCGCAGCCATTGCCGGATGCTCCGTGATTGCCTGATCGATATCCGGAACTGGTCGGATCGGCACCCCCGCCATCTGCCCTTGATCCTGACAATCGACGCCAAAGATTTTCCCACCAATCTTCCTGGCGAGCGAGTCCCGGTGACCTTGACAACCGTCCTGCTCGACGCGCTAGACGCGGAATTGCGCGAAGGTTTGGGTGCAGACCGCCTTTTGACGCCAGACGAGGTGCGCGGACAGGCCGGCTCGCTGAGAGAAGCTGTGACCGACCGCGGGTGGCCCTTGTTGGAGGCCGTGCGCGGGAAGGTGCTAGTGATCTTCGATGTGAGGCCCGAATTGGCTGAACTATATCGGCTCGACCATGCAAACCTTGCTGGTCGGTCGATGTTTTCGCTTTATGACGAAACGGATCGTGAAGCCGCGGTCTTCATTGTCCAGAACCCACGCGGCAGCGAGGAGGCGATTGCATCGTGGGTGCGCAAGGGCTTCCTCGTCCGCACTCGCAGCGATGCGTCAACGCGCGAGGCACGGGCTGCCGATCGGTCGATGCTCAAAGCAGCGCAACGGAGTGGTGCCCAAATCATCAGCACCGATTATTATCCGGGTGCACCCGACCCGCTTGGATTCGGCTTCGTCGTGTCTCTCAAAGATGGCAAGACCATGCAGTGCAACCCCGTGCGCAGGCCACATGGGTGCCGCCTCGACCCGGAGTGACTCAGGCGGCTTCTGCTGCCCGGACCGACCGTGCCCACAGCCAGGAAAGCACCGCGCATATGCCGTGCGCGCTTCCCACAAAAAGACCGATGCCGCCTGCCAGCAGGGATACATCAACATCTGCGGGGGCTTGGGCTGAATAGCCTGCCAGACCCAGCAAAACGCCGAGCATAGCGACGGCCAGCCCCGAACCAATCTGCACAGCCCCACTGACCAACCCGACAAGGCTCGTTTCTAGCCGGGGGCCATCGCGGGACGCAGCGTCAATCAAGTCCGGAACAAGCGACCAGCGCAGGGTCGACACACCGCCAACCATGGCGCCCACCACGCCCACCAGCAGCCAGCCCCAGACAGCTGACGTGGCCGCAAGGAACGCGAAGGCCAGGCAGGCCAATGCCGTTGCTGCGTGTGTGAGGGCAAGCGTCGCACGCTTACCGAGGCGTACCGCCGCCCACGCCCAAAGCGGCAGTAACGCCAGCTGGGCGAGGGTCAGGATCACGATCGCAGTCCCTGCCCAATGGGCGTCCCCTGTCAAGGCACGGGAAAAATAGATCAGTCCGCCGACAAGCACGGGGGTGGCGGTCGTCTCTATCAGGGCCAGAAACGCCAGAACCAGCGCACCCTGCGCACCGCCCAGAGCGATTAACCACTCCCCGGCCTCGACGAGCTTGATCGGTGGGCCAGCCTGATCGAGACGCTTCAATGCTGTATAGCCCAACCAAGCCAGCAGAAGCGAGGCAACAGCCAGGATCAGCGCAAAGACCGGTAGCCTGACAGCGGCTTCGGCAGCGTCGCTAGCGATGTAGCCGACCGCGGCCCCCGTTGCGAGACTGGCAAGGGCTGCGGCCGCCTTGCGCCAGGCGGCCATCGCGGTCCGCTCCTCGACCGAGGCGGTGATCCGGGATGCCAGCGCGTTGTCACTGAGATCAAAGACCGTGAAGGTAAGGCGGAACACCAGCAACAGGACCAGCAGCCACACGATCCCGAGGTCGAGGGCAGCAGTATTGAAGAAAAGCGCCAGGCTCACCGCACTCGCCAGCACGCCCCCCAGGAGTATCCACCCGTAATCCGGCAGCTTGCTCCGCAACCAGTCGATTGCCGCTCCGACGAGAGGATCGATCAGGCCATCAAACACAAGCGAAGCGAGCAGGATGGATCCGGCAAAAGCGGGATCGAGACCGACCACATCGGTCAGGTAGACCAGCCCAAACAAGCCGAAGAATGACCAGAAGCTGTGCTTGACGAAATTGAGCAGCGTATAGGCGGCAATCTTGACCATTGGAGCGGTATCGCGGTTTGCGGACATGACACCTGGCTTTCTCACGCCCCACGCGCCGACGGCGGAGTAGGGGCTTTGTGTGACAGCAAAGTAACGGACGAAGCAGAATATTCGAGCGCAGGCATCGAGTTGCTTAGAGCCGTGTCAGCGTTCGACCAATTAGCAAAGCGGGCATTCAACTTCCCACCCACGAGCTGCCACAACGTACGCAACAAATCGCAGGCAGAGCGAGCATAAAAATCCATATTGTTCAGATCGGTAATACTACTGCGAGGATGTGGCAGCTTCTCCGTCGCTACTGACTGGAAAGTCGTATCTGACCGGAACTTAAGGTAATAAATTGAAAACAAGCCGATTCAGGGGAGAAAGCAGCCAATCAAAACTGACTTGAAGTCCGCAGTCTCGGCAGACGGGTGGACCGTCCAAGGTTTTCCACAGTCATCCGACGACTTCGGGGCCCAATATGGTGGCTTCGTGGTCCGGTCGATCTGAATATCGGTATGTTTTTCAAATGGCTAGGGCAGGAGTTGGCTTCCCGCCATCAAAAAGGCCTCGCGTGACACCTGCGCGCGCGGGTGTTCACGCAAAGCCCTTGGCCTGAAATCACCCCTCTGCCATCGCCTTTGCCACAGCCGCACCAATTTCCTCGCGCGTGGGGTTGCGGCGCAGGGTCAGGCCGCCGTTTACTTGCAAATTTTCGCCCGTCATGAAGCATTCGTCGCTGGCCAGGAACACGACCGCGGCAGCAACATCTTCCGAAGTGCCCCAGCGGCCCAGCGGGTAGGAATTGCGGAACGATTCGAACAGGCCCGGCACCTGCTTGGCCTCGGCGTTCATCGGTGTATCGGTCAGCCCCGGCGAGATCGAGTTGGCGCGGATGCCTTCCTGCCCAAACTCATGCGCGATGCAGCGCACGATGTGATCGGTTCCGGCCTTGGTGCCCATATAGATCGCGTGATCATTCAGCATGATCGTGGCCGTGGCCGAACTGATCGTGATCAGCGACCCGCCGCGCCCGCCCATCGATTTGGCCATCTTGCGCACCATCGCCTGAAAGAACTGGTGCGGGCCGATCAGTTGCAGCGCGCTCATCGCATCCAACTCTTCGCGCGTCACGTCTAGGAAGGGTTTGAGCAGACCCCAGCCAGTGGCGTTGATGGCAATGTCTATCGCGCCCAATTGGGCGATGGCCGTATCGGCCAGAGCATTGACGCTGGCTTCATCGGTAATGTCGCACGCGGTCCAGTGGCAGCCAGTGGCTTGCGCAAAGTCCTGCAGCACTGCCTCCTTGCGGCCTGCCACGAGCACGGTTGCCCCTTCATCGATCAGCCGCTGGGCGATGACCTGGCCCATGTTGCCCGCACTGCTGGCACCCAGCACCACGGCGGTCTTGCCCTCCAGACGTTTCATGCTTTCATCTCCCGGTCGCTGTTTGCAAAGGTGCTACCACTGGCGGCACAAAGGCTTTTCCTGTTCAAAAGGGGAGTAGTGACGCCGTGCCAACCCCTGCACGGTCATCCACAACGAATTTCGGGATAGAGGAGCAAAGCGCATGGATCTGGGACTCAAAGGCAAGAACGTGATTCTGACCGGCGGCAGCCGCGGGATCGGGCGCGCCACCGCAGAGATTCTGGCAGCCGAGGGGGCCAATATCGCCTTCTGTTCGCGCAATGCCGATCAAGTGGCTGAAGCGGCGGAAAGCCTTGGCAAGCACGGCGGCAAAGTGTTCGGATCGGCCTTTGACATGAACGACGGGCCCTATGCCTATCGGGCCTGGCTGACGCAGGCCGTCGAAAACCTGGGCGGCTGCGATATCTTCATTCCGATGATTTCCACCAGCGGATCGGGCCAGACCGGGGATTGGCAGAAAGGCCTCGATCACGACATCATGGGGTCGGTCATCGGCGTCGAAGTGCTGGAGCCCTATCTGGAAAAGTCGGACGACGGGTCGATCGTGATCCTCTCGTCCACCGCAGGGCTTGAAACCTTCATTGTGCCGCAAGGCTATAACGCCCTGAAGGGCGCACTGATCGTCTATGCTGGCCAGCTTTCGCAGGCGCTGGGCCCCAAGGGCATTCGCGTAAACGCCGTATCGCCGGGACCGATCAAGTTCAGCGGCGGCAGCTGGGACGTGATCGAGGGCGCGGCGCCCGATCTGTACAAGTCGGTCGAAGCCGGCTTTGCGCTTGGCCGCTTTGGCGCGCCCGATGATGTGGCAAAGGCCGTGGTATTCCTCGCCAGCCCGGCATCGTCCTACACCACCGGCACCAACATGGTGATCGATGGCGGCTTTACCAAGCGCGTGCAGTTCTGATCCCGTGAGCATCGGCGCACGGGCCATCCAGCACATCGGCGTGTCCGTGCCCGATCTGGCAAAGGCGCGGGAGTTTTACCTCGATCTGCTGGGCGCGGTCGAGGTAGGGCCGCCGCTCGAATGGCGCGACAATCCCTTCATCGACGAGATCGTGGGGCTTCGGGGAAGCGCGGCGCAGCAATTCATGTGCCGCCTGGGCAACACGCACATCGAAGTGTTCGAATATTCCGCCCCGGAACCCCAACGGCAGGACCCTGATCGCGGGGTCAACCATCATGGCTATACCCACTTCGCCGTGCAGGTAGAGGACATTCAGGCCTGTTATCAGCGCCTGCTGGCCGCCGGTATCCGCGTCCACGCCCCGCCTGCGATGGACGGTATCACCACCGATGCCGATGGTCGCAAACACGGCTATGCCGCCACTTACGCGCGGGATTTCTTTGGCAATGCCTTTGAAATCATGGAAATCTATGACGACCCCCAAGTCCGCCCCGTATGGCGCGCGGATGGGGGGGTGGTGCTGCCGGAGTAGTCACCTCCATCCCGTTCGTGTCGAGCGAAGTCGAGACACAGTGTCTGGTGTCTCGACTTCGCTCGACACGAACGGCACTCTGGGGCGTCATTCACTCCGGGGCGTCATTCAATGCCGCACCATCGCCCCGCCATCCACCCATACCCCGTGGCCGGACATGAACCGCGCATCATCGCTGCACAGAAAGGCGATGACATCGGCGATATCCTCTGGTTGGCCAAGGCGGCGCAGCGGGGCTTTGTTTTCCCAGAACGTGCGGAATTCGGGCATATCGGTGAAGGCGGGCGCAGTCATTGGCGTGGCAATCGCGCCGGGTTGCACGCAATTCACGGTCACCCCGAACGGCCCGAGTTCTGCCGCCACCGATTTGGTCAGCCCCAGCACCGCGTGCTTTGAGGCCGAATAGGCGCACAGGCCTTCATCGCCGTGGCTTGATGTGGTGGAGCCGATGGTCACGATGCGGCCATTCCCCGCCGCTTTCAGGTGTGGCACGGCATCGCGAATCAGGCGGAACACCGAAACGAGGTTCACGTCGAGCACTTTGAGGAAATAGGCATCGTCATGCCCCTCCAATGCATGAAACGCGCTGATCCCGGCACATGGCACCAGCGTATCCAACCCGTCCAGCGCCGCAACAGCGGCTTCGACCAGCCGGGCATTGGCATCGGGCTCAGTCAGATCGGCGGTGAAATCTACATTTCCGTGCAGGTCAGCGGTAAAGACCTGCGCGCCATCGGCTCGCAACCGTGCCGCTGTGGCCGCCCCGATGCCCGAAGCGGCCCCTGTGACAATCGCCTTGCGGCCCGAAAGGCGCTTAGAGGCCATCGGCGATCTTCAGGACGAGTTTGCCGGTATTTGCCCCGGTAAACAGGCGCATGAACACGTCGTAGGTGTTCTCCAACCCTTCCTGCACATCCTCGTCAATGCGCAGCCGTCCTTGCGCCATCCAGCCTGCCATCACCGCCCCGCCTTCGGCAAAACGCGGGGCATAGTCCATGATCAAATAGCCATAGAGCGTGGCTTGCTGCGCCAGCACTTGCCACAGATTGCGCACGCCAATCTTCTCGGGCGAATTGTATTCGCTGATCAAGCCGCACAGCACGATGCGCGCGTATTTGGCCAGATTGAGCAATGCGGCATCCATCACATCGCCGCCTACATTCTCAAACAGGACGTTCACCCCGCCCGGTGCCACCGCGCGGATTTCGGCGGCCAGTTGCTCAACCGATTTGCCCTTGTAATCAATGGCCTCATCAAAACCGTAATCTTCGATCAAGCGGCGGCACTTGCCCGGCCCTCCGGCAATGCCGATCACCCGGGCGCCCAGAATCTTGCCGATCTGCCCCACCGCAGAACCCACCGCACCGGCCGCGCCCGATACCAGCAGCGTTTCACCAGGCTTGGGCTTGGCAACTTCGGTAAGGCCGAAATAGGCGGTCAAACCGACCGCACCCATGGCTGACAGGAACCGCGATGGCGAATCGACCTGCGAGATATCAACCTTATTGGTGAACCCGCCAGCCACGCCGACCGAGTAGTCTTCCAGCGCGTTCAGGCCCATGACCCAGTCGCCAACCTGGAAATCGGGCGACCGTGATTCTGCGATCACGCCGATCGTGGATGCGCGCACGGCATCGCCAAGCGGGATTGGCGGCATGTAGCTGGGTGCATCGTCCATCCATCCGCGCTGCGCCGGATCAAGCGAGGCATAGCAGTTGCGGACCACAAAACCGCCCTCAGGAGCTTGCGGAACCGCTTGTTCCACAAACGAAAAGTCCTCTCGCACAGGTGTGCCATGCGGGCGGCGGGTCAACAGGAATCGGCGATTGGCAGTCATGGCAATTTCTCCCGGTGTTATCTTCAAGGATGCAACATCACGCAAACGGGGCACCTGTAACAAGTCGCAGTTGGTTCCGGTCGCGGTGCAGTAGATGAAAGATCAGAGCAATGGTCCAACGAGGCCGTGCGACCTGTTTTAGGGAGGATACCATGAAAACCCCAGCCACAAGGCGGCTGATCGCCGTTGCACTTGCCACATCTGCAATCGGTTTCACACTTCCGGCCTTTGCTGCCGAGGCCGATGAACCGCAGGCCAATGATCCACAGATGGCGCAAAGCGACGCCGCATCCGAAGACAGCGGCGCAATCATCGTGACCGCGCGTCGCCGTTCGGAAACGCTTCAGTCCACCCCGGTTGCCATCACGGCCGTGAACACCGCCATGCTCGAAGCCAAGGGCGCGGTGAACATCGGCGATCTTCAGGGCGCGGCTCCGGGCTTGCTGATCACGCAGCAGAACTCCGGCGCGCAGGCGGCCAACATCTCGATCCGCGGCCTGACCTATGCCGATATCGAAAAGTCGCAGACGCCAACCGTGGGCGTGCTGGTCGATGGCGTGGTCATCGGCACCAACACCGGCCAGTTGCAGGATGCCTTCGACGTCGCACAGATCGAAGTGCTGCGCGGGCCGCAGGGCACGCTGTTTGGCGCAAACACCATCGGCGGCGTGATCAACATTCAACGTTCGAAGCCCACGATGGAGCTGGGCCTCAAGGCCGAGGCGACCTACGCGCGCTTCGGCACGTTCTCGGCCAAGGCCATTGGCAACTATGGCGATGGCGAAACCTGGGGCGTGAAGGCGTGGTACTTCCACAACGAAACTGACGGTTTCTACCGCAACGTCACCCGCAATGTCAGCGCAGGCTGGAGCAACGCGGAAAACTATGGCGCCAGCCTGCTGTTCAAGCCTGCAGGATCGGGCTTCGAAGCCCAGCTGACCGTGGCCCAGGTGGAGCAGGTGTTTGATCCTGTTGTCAGCAACATTACCAACAGCAGCGAAGTGTTTTGCGGGTTTATCCCGGCGCGCGAATGCAACCGCAACAGCACGACGGACCTCTACACTACCTTCGGTGACGCCGCTTCGAGCAACTACAAGGCTCCTGAAGCCACGCTCGAATTGAACTACGATGCAGGTGTGGTAAAGCTCACCTCGATCACCGGTTGGCGCAAGAGCACCGAGGCCCAGACGCAGGACTTCGATGGTTCCTCGGTCGATCTCTACTACGTTGATCGCCGCCAGAATTACGAACAGTGGAGCCAGGAACTGCGCGCTGCGGGCGAGCTGTTTGACGGGTTCGACTACGTCGTCGGCGGCTTCTACTTCAAGTCCGACTACGATCTGACCCAGTGGTCGCGCGTGTTCGGCTTTGCCCCCACCGTGCCGCCCACCACCTTCGATCTCAATTCGCAGCATGTCGTCGGCAGGACCGAAAGCTATGCCGCGTTTGGTGACTTCAACTGGAAAGTCTCCGACACCGTGCGCATCTCGTTCGGTGGCCGTTACAGCCACGACAAGAAGGAACTGTTCAACGGTTTTGCCGGCGGCAAGCTGATCGATCCCAACAACATTCAGCGTTCGCAGTTCGTGCCGGTCGGCACCGGCAAGGCCAGCTTCAACAAGTTCACGCCCAAGATCGGCGTCGATTGGCGGCCGAACAACGACACGATGCTCTATGCCTCGTGGTCGCGCGGCTATCGTTCGGGCGGCTTCAGCCCGCGCGCAGCCACGGCAGCCACGGCCAGCACCCCGTTCCAGCCTGAAACGGTCGATTCGTACGAAGTGGGCGTCAAGCTGACCGCGCTGAACGGCAAGCTGGACCTGAACCTTGCGGGCTTTGTGTCTGATTACAAGGACATGCAGCAGAACCTGACCGTCCCCGGCGGCCCCACTGGCAACCAGACGGTAACCGGCAATGTGCCCGGCGGCGCGCTGATCAAGGGTATCGAATTTGATGGCACCTTGCGCGTCACCGAGAACTTCCGGATGACCGCATCGCTGGCGTTCCTCGATTCCAACTTCCGCGATTTCGTGGCCTGTGGTGCCTATGCCGGAGGCCCGGTGGCAACAAATGCCTGCGGTACGGGTCTGGTGCCGTTCGATTATTCGGCCAACCGTCTGATCTACGCGCCCGATTTCACCGCATCGCTGGGGGCGGAATATACCTACCCGACCAGCTTCGGCGATATCTCCACCAACCTCAGCTGGCGCCATATCTCGCCTTATGACCAGCAGCTGTCGGCCGCATCGCTCACGCCCACGCTCAACAGCGCAGGCGCGGCAACGCGGGTGACCGTGAACGGCAACGATCCGCGCGTGCGCACCACCACGCAGGATCTGGTCGATGCGGCGCTGACCTTCAACTTCGATCTGAATGACACGAAGGCCTATGTCCGCGTGTTTGGCCGCAACCTCCTGAACGAAAAGACCACCACCCACGCCTTTACCGTGGCCGGGCTGTGGTCGTTCGGCATGGCGCTCGAACCGCGCACTTATGGAGCAACTGTGGGCGTCCGGTTCTGAACCTGACGCAAAACTGATCCACCTTGCCGGGGGCGGTGACAGGCACTTACCGCTTGTTTCCGCTCCCGGTTTTTTAGGAGCTTACCATTCATGCCCCGTCTTTCCGGCAAGATTGCCCTCATCACCGGCGGCGCGTCCGTCCCCGGCCTTGGCAGCGCCACCGCGCAACGCTTTGCCGAGGAAGGCTGCAAGGTCTGGCTGACCGACCGCGATCTGGCAGGCGCGGAAAAGGTGGCCGAAGGTATCCGGGCGGCAGGCGGGCAGGCCGTGGCCATGTTGCACGATGTAACCAACGAAGCGCAATGGGACGAAGTTTTCACAGCGATCGAGGCCGAAGACGGCAAGCTCGATGTCTGCGTCAACAATGCCGGCATCGCGGTGCTGCGCCCGATTGAGGACATGACCACCGCCGATTGGGCCTTGCAGAACGCGGTCAACCTTGAAAGCGTGTTTCACGGCACCAAACGCGCCGTAGTGCTGATGCGCAAGACCGGCATCAAAGGCTCGATCATCAACATCTCGTCGGTGGCGGGCCTGATCGGCGTGCCCGCCTGCGGGGCCTATGCCGCATCCAAAGGCGGCGTACGCCTGTTTTCCAAGACCATCGCGGTCGAAGTGGCCAAACAGGGCATCCGCGTCAATTCGGTCCACCCCGGCATGATCCTGACCAATATTCAGGGCGTCGCGCTGGAAGACAATGCCGCCAATTATGACGCCACGCTCGCGCTCGTGCCGATGGGCTACATGGGTGACCCGCTCGACATCGCGAACATGAACCTGTTCCTGGCCTCGGACGAAAGCCGCTATGTCACCGGCACCGAACTGGTGGTCGATGGCGGCATGACCGCGCTTTGAGCGCGGCTTCCAGCCCACCCAGCAACCCATAAACAAGCCGCGCCCCCGCGAAGGCGGGGGCCTCAGGGTTGTTACGGAACGCTGGCTGACAAGGTGCTGTTACGCGACATTTGCGTGGAACGCCTGAGGCCCCCGCCTTCGCGGGGGCGCAGAGAAAACCCCCGTTCGTGTCGAGCGTAGTCGAGACACCCCGCGCAGTGTCTCGACTTCGTGCCTTGGCACGAAGTTTATCCCGAGCTTGTCGAGGGGCTCGACACGAACGGATCATGGGTGATTTAATCACGCCACCCAGCGAATCGCATTCTCCACCAGCCGCCGGTAATGCGGATCGTCATAGGCCGACACGCCATCACCCGGCTGCAGGTATACCAGCCTGCTGTTCAGCGCCTGTTTGGCCCAGCCGATAAGATTGGACCCCGGCGGATGCTCCCACCCCTCGCGGGTGAACATCTGGCCTTTTACCGCCAGATCGGCTGACCAGAAGTGCTCCCGGTCAAACGTGGCCGATGATCGCAGCAGCGGCGTGACATCGGCCTCCAGCACTTGCGCCAGATAGACCTCATCGGTCAGCGTAAACTGCGCAGGCAGACCTGCCGTTACCGGATGATCGGCCACAACCGAAATCTCGTGAGTCACATCATGGCAATAGCCACTGTCAGCCACTGCCGCGCCCTGCCACATGCCGGGGTGATAGAGGAACTGCCCGCCCAGCCATTCGTGATACGCCGTCCACGTGGGCCAACCGGCCAATGCATGATGCAGCGCCACCACGCCCTTGCCCTGTTCCAGCAAGGCCTTGAACCCCGACTGCAATTGCGCGTCAGGCTCAAGATAGAGCGGCGGATTGTCCGGGCATTCAAAGTCCAGCCCCGGCATGTCGTAAAGGACCAGCACATCAAACCCGCGCATCCCATCGGGGTTCATCAGACGCGCGGCAGCGGGTTGGTCGACCATCGTGGCCGAAATCCCCTCCATGGCCTGAAACATCGCGTCAAAGGCCGTCCGGTCAAACGGATGGCCGCGCACGGCAACAAGGCACTGCAACGGGGCGCGGTGTTTGATGATCGGCATCAGTCCTGAACTTTCACGATAACCTTGCCCATCGCCTTGCCCGACAGCATCCGATCATAGGCCACAAGCGTGTTCTCCAGCCCCACCGTTTCGTCCAGATTGACGGTCAATGTCCCCGCATCCACCCAAGCGCGCAAGGTGGGCAGGAACTCGGCCCCGCGATGCAGGAAATCGGGGATGAAGAACCCCTCGATCCGCAACCTGCGCATCAGCACCTGATCGAACCGTGCCGGGCCCGGCAGCGGAGCGTCGTTATCATAAGCGGCCACCATTCCGCACACGGCCACGCGCCCATAATGCGCCATGTTGGGCAGGACCGCATCGAGCATCGGGCCGCCGACATTGTCAAAATAGGCATGGACCCCGCCCTCAACTGTGGCGAGCCGCGCCGCCACATCCTCGGACTTGTAATCAATCGCCATGTCCACGCCCAGCACTTCGCGCAAATAGCGGCACTTGTCCGGCCCACCCGCAATGCCGATCACCCGCGCGCCCAGATTGCGGCCCACTTGGCAAGCCATGGACCCGGTCGCGCCTGCTGCAGCGGAAACCACCAGCCATTCGCCCGGCTGCACCGCCGCCACTTCCTTCACGCCGACATAGGCGGTCCACGCATTCATCCCCAGCGCGCCAAAGTGGTGGCGCACATCGCCAAGGCTTTCATCCACCGCTTCAAGCCCCGCCAGCGCGGGCATGACCGTGGCATAATCGGCCCATTGCCCGAACCCGCGCACCAGCGCGCCTACTGGATACGCGGTATCGCGGCTCTCGCTGACGCGGCCCAGCACAAGGCCTGCCATCTTGGCCCCCAACGGCAGCGGCGGCTGATAGCCATCGGTGCGCGGGCTCATCCACATGCGCGTGCCGGCATCCATCGAAAGCCAGCCGACTTTCACCCGCACCTCACCATCGGCCAGGGGCGGCAGAGCTTCGGTCTGCAGGCTCAGCGCGCTGGCAAAGTCGGACCCTTGCGGATGGCGGTCCAGTCTCCAGAAGCGGTTTTCAATCATGGCATTTCCTCTCAAGGTACGGGGTGCCGCTACGGCAGCGGCGCCTCACCTCTCCAAAAGGACAGTCTGGCTTTATTCGCAGTGGGTCAGGCCAAAACCTGCAGTTATGCCGGTTTCTATAAGGTAGATGGGAGAGATACATTGAAGATTTCCGCAAAGTCGTGGCTGCTCGCGTCCTGCATTCTGGGCAGCGCGCCGGTTGTGCATGCGCAAGAAGCAACGCAGGACGCTGTCAGCAGCGGCGGTCTTGAAGAAATCATCGTCACCGCCCGCAAGCGCGAGGAATCGGTGCAGTCGGTCCCCGTTGCCGTGCTGGCGATTTCGGAAAAGACCATTCAGCAGCGCGATATCACCTCGATTGAAAAGATCGCCGCCGCCACGCCGAACCTCAATGTGGGGCGCGCGTCGAACGGTTCGGGCGCGCAGTTGACCATGCGCGGCATCGGTTCATCCTCCACCTCGATCGGCATCGAACAGTCCGTCGCCGTCGTGGTCGATGGCGCCTATTACGGGCAGGGCCGCATCATTCAGGAAGGCTTCTTCGATCTGAAGCGGGTCGAAGTGCTCAAAGGCCCGCAAGCGCTGTTCTTTGGCAAGAACGCCACGGCAGGCGTCATCAGCCTTGCCACCAACGATCCGGGGCAGGACCGCGAATTCGTCGCCCGCGCCGCTTATGAATTCCGCTCACGCCAGTATCAGGGCGAACTGATCGCCTCGATCCCGCTGACCGAAAGCTTGGGCGTTCGCTTTGCCGCGCGCGGGTCGATCATGGACGGCGGTTACTATCGCAATGTCTCGGTGGACCGCACCTATACCACGGTCGACATCCGCAACGTGCTGGCAGGGGGCAGTGGCAATCCGCTGGCCTCGGTCGCCAAGCCAGCCCCGTCGCGCCAGCCCGGCGAGGATGAATTCCTCGGCCGTGTCACGCTGAAATACACGCCCGATGATAGTCTGACGATGACGCTGAAGGGTTCGTACAACTACAACCAGGTCAACAATTCCTCATGGAACTATGTGGCCTATAACTGCGGGCGGGCCGATGGGATCAGCCAGTTGACCGGCTATCCGTGCGGCACCGATTTCGTCACGCATCAAAACAATATGCCGGCCGATATTGCCGCCAACTTCCCCTTCGCCAAGCAAGATGGGTCGCTTTACAACCGCTACCGGTCATGGGCGATCAACGGCGCGGTGAGCTACGAGCTGGACAATCTGACAATCAGCTCGATCACCAATTACAACACCAACAACAACCGCTGGGCTTGCGCCTGCGATTTCCAGAGCAGCGACACCGGCACATGGGCGACGGAAAACGCCACGTGGAAGGCCTTCAGCCAGGAACTGCGCGCGCAGACAGCCTTTGATGGCCCGATCAACCTGATGGTTGGCGGCCTGTATCAAAAGACCAAGCGCGATTTTGAACAGTACGTGATGTTTGCAGGCCTGCGTGATGATCAGGCATCGGCAGCCAACCGCTTCGTCGCCTCGTCCAAAACCAGCTTCACCGATGGTGAGACGATGGCCCTGTTCGGGCAGGTCAGCTGGGCTTTGGCCGAAACGCTCGAAGTGGCAGGCGGCGTGCGCTATACGCATGAAACCAAGGACAGCTTCTTCACCCAGCCTTACAACAATCTGGGCGTACAAGGCATTTTCCGCGATCAGGCCGATCCTGATGGCCTGGGGGAAATCACCGCTGCGCAAGTGTTTGATGATTGGTCACCCGAAGTCACCCTCACGTGGAAGCCGCAGGATGGCATCCTCGTCTATGGTGCCTACAAGACGGCCTACAAATCAGGCGGCTTTTCCAACGGCGGCATCAACTCCAAATTCTCTGCCAATCCGCTGGCCGACCTGACCTTCAACCCTGAAAAGGCGCGCGGCTTCGAAGCCGGGATCAAGACCACGCTGGCCGATAACCAGCTGCGCCTGAACCTCGTCGCCTTCACTTATGCCTACAGCGATCTGCAGGTAGACTTCTTCAACTCGCCAATCTTCGCGTTCCAGACCTTGACCGCCGATGCGCGCACCAAGGGTGTCGAAGTTGATTTCGAATATGCACCGCGTGCGATTGATGGCCTCAACGTCCATGGTTCAATCAACTATACCCACGCCCGCTACACCGATTTCCCGCAGGCCCCGTGCTTTGCCGGACAAACCCCGGCACAGGGCTGCACGCTGGTGGGCGGGCTGGATGCGCGGCAGAACTTGAACGGCGCGCCGCTTTCGGTCGCGCCCGAATGGACCGGCGCTTTTGGCGTGGGTTATGATACCACTGCGGGCGAAGGCCTGAAGATCGGCTTCAATGTCGATACCCGCTACTCGTCCAGCTATCTCGCCTCGGGCTTTGGCAATGTCTTCTCGCGGCAGGGCCAGTATGCGGTGCTCGATGCGGGCATCCGCTTTGGCGCAGAAGATGACAACTGGCAGATCGCGGTGATCGGCAAGAACCTGACCAACCGTTTCTTCGTCAGCGGCGTGGTCGATGGCCCCTCCACCGGCGGCGGCACTGGCACAGCAGCCGGCGTGCGCGCCGATCAGCTCGGCTTCGGCAACCTGCCCCGCACGGTGCAAGTCTCGGTGATCAAGCGCTTCTGATCCACGCGTCCCGGAAATGACAAAGGGCGGAAACCGAAAGGTCTCCGCCCTTTTTCTTTGGTGGTGATCTCGCCGTCCGGCCCAAGCAACAGAAGGTTTCGCGCAGAGGCCGCCATGGAAGCAGAGATCGCAAAGGCCTTGTAGCTGCGGCAAAGCCGTCTCACAAAACCGGACGCTGCGGCTTTCGCAGGGGGGATGTTGGGGCAACTGGCCCTTCAGTCCCGCGCTCTATCTCTGCGTCTTAGCTTCCCCTGCGGTCTCTGCGCGAAACGCTTTTTCGCTGATGAAGTGATGCTGGCAAACAGCACATAGGCTGCTGACCGCTCAAGTTTGCAAGCGATGCAGCAGCCTTGTCTTTGCCTGCCAAAGCCGCCTCAGCAGCCCTTGGGTGCGTGCTGGCGGTGGATGTTGCGGAAAGAGCGGGTCTTGAACAGCCATTGGCCGTCCACTTTGACGCACGTATCCTCGTAGACGCCCCGGTCGCGCATCGTGGTGCCGTTCTGGTCATAGACTTCGGCGGTATAGCTGCGCATCGTGGCGCTATCGCCGGTCACCTCGATGGAACCCGGCCAGGCTTCGAACATGATGCCGGGATAGTTCTTCATCGCCTCGATCCACATCGCCTTGATCGCGGGGCGGCCACAGGTGGTGCCCAGCTCAGGATAATCAGGCAACGACCATTCCGCGTCCTCGGCCCATGTTGCCGCCCACGCATCGGCATCGCAGCGGGTCACGGCATCGGCATATGTTTCAAGCAGTTCGCGGATGGCGAGGCGGTCTTCAAAGGGGCCGGTGAAGGGCATTTCGTGTCTCTCCCAGACGAGTTTTCAGCGCGTTTTTCTGAACTGCACCTAGATGCACCTAGCTGCACCTAGCGACACGTAACCCGCATCAATCGCGCGCGAACCTGCGCTTTGGGTGAGTTTCAGAGCACCACCGGTAGCTCGTCCATTCCGGGCGCTGCATCGGGCACGCAAACCTCGATCACGCCGCCTTCGATCCGCACCGGAAAGCTGCGCAGATCCTTGTAAGCCCCGCCAATGCACTTGCCGCCATTCATCTCAAACCGCGCGCCGTGCAGCGGGCACATCACCGCCCCGCGCCGCACGCGCCCGGGCGAGAGCAGCGCGGCCTGATGGGTGCAGCGATCGTTAACCGCGAAGAGTCCCTCATCGGTGCGGGCGACCAGCACGTGCCAACCGCCAAGCTTGGTGGCGAGCTTGCCCTCGGCCGGAAATTCATTTTCAGAAACAAGGGTATGCCAAGTCTGTGTCACAAAGAGTCTGCTTTCAAAGGGGAGCGCGCAAATAGTCAGATCGAAGCCCCGCCGTCCACGCGGAATTCCGCGCCGGTGGCAAAGGCGCTGGCATCGCTGGCAAGATAGACCGCGATGGCCGCGATTTCTTCGGGCTTGCCCAGCCGCCCCACCGGGTGAACATTCACAAAGCTGCGATAGAGCGCATCGGGATTATCGCTTTGTGCCAATACCTTGTCGATGATCGGCGTGTGGATCGCGCCGGGGTGGATCGAATTGCAGCGAATGCCATAGCCCTTTTCGGCAAAGTGCAGCGCGCACGATTTGGTCATCAGCGTCACCGCCGCCTTGGCCGCGTTGTAGGCGCACAAGTTGGCCGAGGCTTTGACGCCCGAAAGCGAGGACATGTTGATGATCGATCCGCCATGTGCCTTCATCCGGGGCAGCGCGGCCTGAATGCCCATAAACACGCCCAGCACATCGATGTCCAGCTCGTGCCGGAACTGGGCGAGCGTTAGGTCCTCGACCGAGCCGAGCGTAGTGATCCCGGCGTTGTTGACCAGCACATCGATCCGCTCAAACGGAGCCACCGCCTGCGCCCATGAGCTTTCCTGCGTAACATCGAGCAGCACAAATTTTGCCCCGATTTCAGCGGCCAAAGCCTCTCCGCCTGCAGCGTCGATATCGGCAATCACCACTTCCGCTCCTTCTGCGGCATAGGCGCGCGCCATGGCCTCACCCAAGCCTGAAGCGCCGCCGGTGACGAAGGCCAGCTTTCCATCCAGAACGCCCATCAGATCAGCACCCCATTATATCAGAACAAGCGTCTTGCCGGTCGTCTTGCCACTCATCAGTTCGATGAAGGCTTCGGGCAGCTTTTCGAGGCCGGACCGCACGTTTTCCAACGGCTTGAGTTTTCCTTCCGCGAACAGCCGGTCGAGCACGGCCTGCGCCTCGCCCAGCACTTCGGGGTGATCATAGGTGATGAAACCGCGCATTGTCAGGCGGTTGACCACCAGCTGCCACAAGTTGCGGTTGCCGTGGGGGTTATCTGCATCGTTGTATTGCGCGATCATCCCGCACACCGCGATGCGGCCATGCAGACGCATCAGCGGCAGCACCGCGTCGAGCGTTTCGCCGCCGACATTGTCAAAATAGACATCGATCCCCTCGGGCGCAGCCTTGCGAATGGCGGCGTCAAGATCCGGCTCGGCCTTGTAATCAATCGCAATATCCGCGCCCAGATCGCGCACCATCTGCGCCTTAGCAGGCCCGCCCGCAAGGCCGATGACGCGGCATCCGGCAGCCTTGGCCAGTTGCACCACGGTGCTGCCGGTGGCACCGGCTGCCGCGCTGACCAGCACGGTTTCCCCGGCCTTGGCCTTGCCGATTTCGAACAGGCCGACCCATGCGGTCAGCCCGACCGGCCCAAGCGCGCCCATATAGTGCTGCAGTGGGACACCGGGGGCTTGATCGACCTTCTCAATTCCCAGTGCGTCGGCGCCGACCACATAGTATTCCGACCAGACCGCGAAAGTGCGCAGGAGCGTGCCGACCGGCCAGTCCGGGTTGTGCGATTCCACCACTTCGCCCAGCGACATGCCATTGATCGGCGCGCCGATGGCGACCGGGGGCAGATAGCTTGGCCTGTCGTCAAGGAAACCCCGGATTGCCGGATCGCACGATCCCACGCGCATGCGCACAAGGATTTCGCCCGGACCGGGCACGGGGCGCGGCACTTCGACCAGCGCGAAATCATCGGCCAGGGGAATGCCGGTGGGGCGGCGGACCAGAGTGATCTGGCGGGTGGTGCTAGGGCTCATCAGGCGGTGTCCTCTCGTTTTTTCACCTGTAGCGCAGGCACGGCGCGCACATCGCTAGCCATATCGCTAGGTTCGCGCGCGAGCGGGATGGGTGATCGTGCGCCAAACGAAAAGAGGATTCCCGAAATGACGATGACCCCACAGGAAATGATCCAGTTCGTCGACGATCTCTATGCCGCCACCGGCACGGGTGACTGGGACAAGGCCGCTTCGATGCTGACCGATGATTTCGTGGTGACCGAAGCGCCGGGCCTGCCGATGGCAGGCGAATATCGCGGAAAGAATGCGCTGCAGGAGCTCTATGTGAAGGTTATGGGGCTGGTGGACGTTGTCGGCCTGAACCGGGTTGAGACGACCGCGGGCAAGGATCATGCGGTCACGATCCTGTCGTTCCAGTTTGCCGATCCATCAATTCCCCCTGCCGAACTGTGCGAACTGTTCCGTTTCCGCGATGGCAAGTGCTGCGAGATCAAGCCGTTCTATTTCGACGACGCCGTGTTCAGGACGGCGGCAGAGGCCAAGGCTGCAGCGCCTGCTTGAATTCGACCTTGGTGGGTTTTGTAATCATGCCATTTGGCAGCGCGACCTCTCTCACCGTCATGCTGAACTTGTTTCAGCATCCATTTCTGCCCTCAAGCAGCCGTTTGTGCGGATAGATGGACCCTGAAACAAGTTCAGGGTGACGTTGAAGGAGGAACCTAGGCAAGCGGGATAGGCTGCCGCCTGATCTTACGCGCCAATGCAGCTTTCCATCGCCGCGCGCGCCAATGCCGCAAGCCTTGGCAGCGCTTCGGCGCGTTCCTTGGCCTGTGCGTTGGTGGCGGTGCCGCGCAGGACGCGGCCTTTGATGCCGTGGAAGATTGCGGCGAGGCGGAAGAAGTTGAAGGCGAGGTAGAAGTCCCAGTTGGGGATTTCTGTCCGCCCCGTCCGCGCGCAATATGCGGCGATGTATTCGGCTTCGGTCGGCAGGCCCAGCGGCACCGGGTCTGCGCCGCCCAGCCCCGCCACGATATCGCCCGGCATGCGGTACATCATCGCGTGATAGGCAAAGTCTGCCAGCGGGTGGCCGAGCGTGGACAGCTCCCAATCGAGCACCGCCAGCACGCGTGGGCTTGTCGGGTGGAAGATCATGTTATCGCAGCGAAAATCCCCGTGGACGACGGTGGTTTCATCGCCATCGGGAATGGCCGTGGGCAGCCATTCGACCAACGCATCCATATCGGGCAGGCGCCCAGCCAGGTCGTCTTCCAGATATTGCTTTGACCAGCGGCCAATCTGGCGGGCGAAGTAATTGCCGGGGCGGCCATATTCACCAAGGCCAACCGCTTGATAATCCACCGAATGCAGCGCGGCGATCACGCGGTTCATCTCGTCAAAATAGGCGGCGCGCTCGGCCGTGGGCACTTCGCTGAATGAGGCGTCCCAGATCACCCGGCCTTCGACCATATCCATCACATAGAACGCGCTCCCGATCACGCTCTCGTCCTCGCACGTGCCGAAAATGCGGGCGACGGGAACCCCGGTGCCAAAGAGCGCAGTTTGCACCCGCGCCTCGCGCAGCACATCGTGTGCGCCTTTGAGCAAGGGGCCGGGCGGTTTGCGGCGCAATACGTAGCGCGCGGTGGGCGTGGTCAGGCGATAGGTGGGGTTGGACTGGCCGCCGTTGAATTGTTCGACTGTCAGCGGACCGGTGTAGCCCTCGACATTCGCCGCAAGCCACGCTGCCAGCGCCGCTTCATCAAACGCAACGCGGACCTTGCCCGCGCCCTTGTTCGCGTCCGCTACGCTGGTCATTGCGCGGCTTTCCAATCGCGGCGGAGCTTCTTGGCGAGGCTCCATTTGTGGACTTCGGTGGGGCCGTCATAGATGCGGAAGGCGCGGATTTCGCGGAACATGGTTTCCACGATGGTTTTGTCGGTCACGCCCGTGCCGCCCAGCACCTGCACGCATTTGTCGGCGACACGCATCAGCGCTTCGGACACGGCGACCTTGGTCATGGAGCTTTCTACCGTGCCCAGCGATCCGCTATCGAGCACGCCCGCGCACCAATCGATCATCAGTTCGCACTGCTGCAAATCGATCATGTTCTCCGCCAGCATGAAGCCAACGCCTTCGTGATCGATCAACTGCTTGCCAAAGGCCATGCGGCGGTTGGCATAATCGACCGCAATCTCCTGCGCGCGGATGCACCCGCCCAGCCAGCGCATGCAGTGCGAAAGGCGCGCGGGGCTAAGGCGTATCTGCGCGTATTTGAAGCCCTCGCCCGCATCGCCCAGCATCTGATCGGCGGGGATGCGCAAGTCCACGATGTCGATCTCGGCATGGCTGCCGGGCATCGAGCTATCGATAGTGTTGGGCACGCGGGTGATGCGGATGGCAGGATCGGGCAGATCGACCAGGAACATGCAGGCCCCGCCCTTGCTGTCGGCATCTTCCGATTTGGCCATGACGATGCCGACTTTGGCCCCGTCCGCCCCGGTAATGAAGGCCTTTTTGCCGTTGACCACCCAGTGGTTGCCGTCCTTGCGGCAGGTGGTGATCATCATCGAAGGGTCCGCGCCCGCGCCCTGCAATTCGGCCGGTTCGGTCATGAAAAAGGCCGAGCGCGCCTCGCCCGAGACCAGCGGCTTCAGGAAGCGCTCCTTCAGATCGGGGCTGCCGACCTTGCCGATCAGGTACATGTTGCCCTCATCGGGGGCCTGCGTGTTGCACGCCAGCATGCCGAGCGGGGTCAGGCCAGACTTGATCAGGATGACCGCGGTTTCGCGCTGGTTGAAGTGCCCGCCATCGTTGCGGATATGCGGCGTAAGCACGCCCGCTTCACGCGCCAGCGCGCGCAATTCCATGACCAGTTCATCGGTCGGCGCACCATGGTGATCGCGGCGGGGGTCCTGCTCATAGGCGAATACCGTGCCGCGCACGAAAGCCTCCACGCGGGCGGCAACGTCCAATGCTTCGCTGCTGATGGTCAAGATCCCTCGTCCTTTTCTGTTGTCTTTACGGCACTATTGCGCGCCGGTGCCAATGGGCAAGCACAAAGCAGATGGTTCAGCCCAGCTTGCGCAAGGGTTCCGAACCGTCCCAATCCTTGCCCGCGTCCTTGATCATCTGGAAGATCGCGTCTGCGCCGGTCATGTTTTGCAGCAGTTCGATCACGTGGCCCGGACCGTTTCCGGGATCGACATAGATCACTTCGCCATCTGCGCCGACTTTACCTTCGACCAGAATCTGCGCGCCTGCCTCTGCACAAGCAGCGCGGGCTTCGGCGATGGATTCGACGAAAATGCAGATGTGGTGCAGCCCGTCGGTCACCGCATATTCGCCGGTGTAGATCGACGGTTCGCGGTTTTCCGGGCGGATCAGTTCGATCTGCACATCGCCCCAATAGGCAATCGCGATGGAGAATACCGCGCCGGTGGGCACGCCCTTGTATTTGCAGTCCCCCAGCGCGACGTTTTCCATCAGGAAGAACGGGCCGACGCCCATCGTTTCGGTCCAGTACCGCACCGCCGCATCGAAATCGGACGGCAGATAGGCAAGCTGGCCGACGGGGCCGAGTTTCGTGATTGCGCGGGTCATGCGAACAGTCCTTCGGGCGCTTCGAGCAGGCCCTTGAGCGTTTGCAGGAACTGCGCGCCTGCTGCACCATCGATGGCGCGGTGATCGACCGAGAGGGATAGCTGCATGCGGCTCTCAAAGCTGATGTCGCCGTTCGCCGCTTCTGCCGCCACGCGGTTCACCCCGCCCACGGCAAGGATCGCGCCCTGCGGCGGGTTGATGATCGCATCGAAGGCTTCGATCCCGAACATGCCGAGGTTGGAGACGGAGAACGTGCCGCCGTCCATGTCCTCATACCCCAGTTTGCCCGCCTGCGCCTTGTCGATCAGCGCGCGGGTGGTGGCCGCGATCTGGGCGATGTGCATGCGGTCTGCCTGCCGCACGATCGGCGTGACAAGGCCCTTGGGGCTGGCCACGGCAATCGCCACGTCGGCGTGGGGGAAGGAATGCACCGCATCGCCATGGACCTGCACGTTGACGTCCGGGTGCTTGACCAGCGCCAGCGCCACGGCCTTGACCAAGTAGTCGTTGATCGAGGCTTTGGTGCCCAGCACCAGGTTGGCCGTCTTGCGCAAGTCCATCAGCGCATCGACGCTGGCCGATACCCGCAAGTAGAAGTGCGGGATGGTCTGCTTGGCTTCAGTCAGGCGGCGGGCGACGACCTTGCGCACCTTGTCGAAGGGCTGAACCGTGGGCTGGTTGGCCACGAGTTCGAACGGTGCGCCAAAGCTGGGCACGGCGGCGGTGGTCGGCTTGACCAGCGCCAGCACGTCGGCCTTGCTGATGCGCCCGCGCGGGCCGGTGCCGGTGATCCCGGCCAGCGCGATGCCATGCTGCGCAGCAATGCGGCGGGCCAGCGGCGAGGCAAAGGCTTCTGCCGTATCCTCAACCAGCTGCGCGGTGCCCTTGAAGGACAGGGCGCGTTCGGGGCGCATAGCCTGCACCACATCCTGATAGGTGATGCGGCCATTGCGGCCTGATCCGGCGATGGGTTCGATGTCCACGCCTTCGGCTTCGGCCAGCTTCAACGCTTCCGGGCTGATCGCGCGGTTGGTGACGATCTTCTTCGGCTCACGCGCGGGTGCTGGCGTTGCGGCCGGAGCGGGCGTTGCCGCAGGTGCAGGCGCAGAACCGCCACCCTTGGCCGCGACTGATGTTTCGGCAGGCTTGAACCCGTCGATAAAGGCATCGATCTCGGCATCGGGCGTATCGGCATCGGCGAACACAGCCAGCAGCGCGCCCACCGGGAGCGCCTCTTCGCTGGCGGGCGTCAGCAGGCGCTTGAGCACTGCATCGTATTCGGCTTCAACCTCGTTGGTGATCTTGTCGGTTTCGATCAGGCACAGGAGCTGGCCCTTGGTAAAAGGCTCACCCTCTTTGACCATCCACTCGGCGATGGTGCCTTCGGTCATTTCGATGCCCCATTTGGGCATGCAGAACGGTTTGATATTGGCCATCTCGTGGCTCCTCAACGGTAGCTCAGAACCTTGCGCACCGCCGCTTCGATCTTGTCGACCGAGGGCAGGTAGGCCGTTTCCAGCTCGCGCGCGAACGGGACGGGGGTGTGCGGCGGGTTGATCGACAGCGGCGGGGCCTTCAGGCTGGCAAAGGCCTTTTCGGCCACGAGCGCGCAGATATCGGCACCAAGGCTGCAGCGCGGCGGGGCTTCGTCCACCACGATGAATCGGCCGGTCACTTCCACCGAATCGAGGATGGTTTCTTCATCCAGCGGGCTGGTGGTGCGCAGATCAATCACATCGCAGCCAATGCCTTCGGCGGCCAGCTTGTCGGCCACCGCTTCGCAGAAGCCCAGCAAAAGCCCGGTGGAGACGATGGTGACGTCCTGCCCCGCGCGCGTCAGGCGGGCGTGGCCGAAGGGGATCATGTAATCGGGATCGTCGGACACTTCGCCCTTCATCCCGTAGAGCGCCTTGTGTTCAAGGAAAATCACCGGATCATCATCGCGGATCGCGGTGCGCAGCAGGCCTTTCACGTCATCCGGCGTGCTGGGCATCACGACCTTGAGCCCCGGCATGCCGGTGAGGATCTGGTGCACGGCCTGGCTGTGCTGGGCCGCGGCATTATAGCCCGCGCCATAGGCCATGCGGATCACCGCCGGGCACTTGGTCTTGCCGCCGAACATGTAGCGGAACTTGGCGAGCTGGTTCCAGATCTGGTCGAGCGAGACGCCGATGAAATCGGCAAACATCAGCTCGGCAATCGGGCGCTTGCCCGAAAGCGCAAGGCCCGCCGCCGCGCCCATGATCGCGCTTTCCGAAATCGGCGTGTCGATCACGCGGTCTGCGCCGAACTTGCCGAACAGGCCGGTGGAGGTGGACCAGATGCCGCCGATGGCCTCAGGCCCGCCGGGCGTGCCCATGCCGCCGACAATATCTTCACCCAGACAGACGACGTTTTCGTCGCGGGCCATTTCCTCGGCGATGGTCGATACGACCGCTTCGCGATACATCATTTTTGCCATTGGTTCGCTCCCCCGGCTCAGTACGAGATATAGACGTCGGTCAGGACGTCTTCGGCGGTGGGACGGTCAGCGGCCTTGGCCTGCCGCACCGATTCCTCGATAGCCTCCAGCACTTCGGCATCGAGCGCATCGAGGTCTTCATGGGTCAGCAGCTTGGCGTCGGTCACGCTCTTGCGGAAGTTCTTCAGGCAATCGCGCATCTCGCGAATGCGGTCCAGTTCGCCGGGGCCGCGATAGCGCTGCGGATCGCCTTCGAAGTGGCCAAAGAAGCGTTCGGTATCGAATTCCACCGCCGCCGGGCCATTGCCGGGCACGCGCACATATTCGAGCACTTCGCGCATGGTTTCAAACACGCTGAAGAAATCGGTGCCATCGCCGCGCCACACCTTCATGCCAAACGCTTCGGCGCGGCTGGCGATGTCCTTGTTGGTGCCGACCGCATATTCAAAGCCGGTGTGTTCGGAATAGTGGTTGTTTTCGAACACGAAGATCGTGGCGGCCTTGGTGACCACGGCCATGTTCATCGCTTCGAACGTGGTGCCCTGATTGCAGGCACCGTCGCCCGAAAAGGTGATGGCCACGTGGCCCTTGCCATCGATCTTGCAGGCAATGCCCGCGCCCACCGCAATGGGCGATCCGGCCCCGACGATGCCGTTGGCGCCCAGCATGCCCTTGTCGATATCGGCGATGTGCATCGATCCGCCCTTGCCCTTGCAAAGGCCTTCGCGGCTGCCCCAGATTTCCTTCATCATGCCGTTCACATCGCAGCCCTTGGCCAGACAGTGGCCATGGCCGCGATGGGTGGAGACGATCTTGTCTTCGACCGAGAGGTGCTCGCACACCCCCACCGCCACAGCTTCCTGCCCGCAGTACAAGTGCGTGAACCCGGCGATCTCGCCGGTCTGGATATCCACGTGAAGGCGTTCCTCGAATTCGCGGATCACCTTCATCTGGCGATACGCGCGCAATAGCGCGTCACGGCTCAGTTGCATCCTCTAGCTTCCTTACGCTTAATGTTCTTACAGGCCGAGCACAGTGCGCGCGATGATGCCCGCCTGCACTTCATTGGTTCCGCCAAAAATCGTCCATGCGCGGCTGTTGAGATAGCGCGCCGAAGCCACTTGTGCCGCCTTGGAATGAATGCCCGCAGGCGCATTGTCGCCATAGAGCGGACGGGCAAAATCAAGCTGCAGCCCCGCCGAACCATAAAGATCGACCGCCAGCAGATCGACATCCTGTCGCAGGTTCGATGCCAGCAGCTTGCACAGCGAGGTCTGCGGACCGGGGCTGCGGCCCTTGGCCACTTCGGACAGGATTTTCAGCTCGATCATCTCAAGGCTCTGAATTTCCAGCCGCACTTTAGCAAGGCGCCGCTTCCAGTCCGCATCATCGGCCAGTGTGCCGCCCCGGCCATCGGGTTCGTGTGCGGCGGCCTGTTCGATCTGGGTCAGATCATATTCCAGCTTGGGCGCATGGCATGATCCGCCGCGTTCGTTTTCCAGCAGGAACTTGGCCAGCATCCAGCCATCGCCTTCATCGCCCACACGGTCTTCGACCGGCACGATCACGTCTTCGAGAAAGACCTGATTGACCTCATGATCGCCCGCCAGAGTCAGCAGCGGGCGCACCGAGACGCCGGGCTGCTGCATGTCCACCAGCAGGAACGAAATGCCTGCCTGCTTGCGCCCTGTGGCATCGGTGCGGACCAGTGCGAACATCTTGTTCGACCAGTGCGCATGCGTGGTCCAGATCTTCGATCCGTTGAGCACATAGTGCGTGCCATCGGCTGAAAGATCGGCGCGCGTTTGCAGCGAGGCGAGGTCTGATCCGCTGCCGGGTTCGGAAAAGCCCTGGCACCAGTAATCTTCGCCCGACAGGATCTTGGGCAGATACTTGGCCTTCTGTTCAGGCGTGCCGAAGGTATAGATCACCGGCGCAACGAGCTTCAGCCCGAGCACGGTCAGGTTCGGCGCGCCTGCCAGCGCGCATTCCTTTTCAAAGATATAGCGCTGCGTGGGCGTCCAACCGGTGCCGCCAACCTCCTTGGGCCATTGATAGGCCAGCCAGCCTTTTTCGGCCAGAACCGCGTTCCAGCGCTGGCCAATATCGGGTTCGACAAACACCGTGGGCGAAGCAGCCGCGCCATCTTTCACATCTGCTGGCAGATGCTCAGCCAGAAACGCGCGCACTTCATCGCGGAAGGCCAGTTCTTCGGAAGAAAGTTCAATGTCCATAAGTCTTTGTCAACGCTCAAGAATGGTGACGGCAGAGACGCCGGGGGCGCCATAGACGTGGCTGTAGGCGGTTTTGGGATTGCCGGGCACTTGCCGCCCGCCACCATCGCCGCGCAACTGGACGACATTTTCATAGACCTGCCGCAGCCCCGATGCGCCAATCGGCTCACCACAGGCAAGGCAGCCGCCATCGGTGTTGACCGGCAGTGCCCCGCCGATCTCGGTGCGGCCCTGTTCCAGCCAGGCTTCCTGATCGCCATCCTTGCAGAACCCGTTTTCGGCCATGTGCATGATTTCAGCACCGCATTCGGTATCCTGCAACTGCGCGAGCGCAATGTCTTCAGGGCCAATCCCGGCCATGCGGAAAGCATCGGCGCTGGCAATGCGGGTGGCCGTGGCCGTGCCGCCGCCGATATCGATGGAAGGCGCGAACACTTCGAACGATTTGGGCGGACGGGTGCGCATGGTGGCGGCTTTCAGGCGCACCAACGGCTTGCCCAGTTCGCGCGCCTTCTTTTCGCTGGCAAGGATCAGCGCGACGCCGCCCTCGGCCGGAGAGCAGAACATGTATTTGGTATAAGGGTCTGAAACCAGCGGCGCTTCAAGGATGGTTTCCATGTCCACCGGCTCGCGCCGCCATGCGTGAGGGGCGTGGACGGCGTTGCGGAAAGCCTTGTTGGCCACGCGCGCCAGCGACGTCTGGCTGATGCCGTGTTCGTGCATGTAGCGCATGATCTTGGCCGCAAAGAATTGCGTGGTGATCATGTAGCCAGCCTCGCCATACCAGTCGGGCAGGTTATATTCGGCAGGCATGGCGTTGAACGCGCCGCGCGGATGCTTGTCAAAGCCGACGGCAAGGCCGATCTCGAACTCGCCGCTCTTGATCGCCATCTGCGCCGAGAACAGCGCGGAGCCACCCGCCGCGCAGCCGTTGCGCACGTTGATAAACTGCACGCCGGTCAGGCCAAGGCGCTCCACCATCGTATCGGGATTGCCCGCCGCATCCGAAGAGCCATAGGCAAACTGCACCTGCGGCCAATCAATCCCGGCATCGGCCAGCGCCTGACGCACGGCATAGACGCCCTGATCAAGGCCGGACAAGCCATCGGTGCGGCCAAACGGGTGAATGCCCACGCCAACGATGCATACATCACCGCTCATGCTGCTGCTCCTGCGGGACGGAAGGCGGGGATCATGACGGGGTCAGCCGCTTCGGGATCGAGCGGGATCATCGTCAATTCCAGCGGCATGCCGATGCGGATATCTTCGAAGGCCACATCGGTCAGCCGCGCTTCGACGATCACTTCGCCTGCCAATTCGACATAGCCGACCGGCCACGGACGGAACGCCTCTGGCCCTGAATAGGGCGGGGATTTGGGGCGATAGCGCTGGATTGTGTAGGACCACAAAGTGCCGGTGCGCGAAAGGGCAACCGGTTCAAACGTATCCGCGCCCGGGCAAGGAAAAACCACGCGCCCGGTTGCCCGCTCACGCCCACCAATCAGGTGCGGTGGCGAATCTTCGGTAACAAGCCCTTCGGCAATGGCGCGCATCACTCTCCCGATTCTTTTGGTTGCTGTTACAGTCACTAGACCTGTCGCAGAGGCATTTGCCGACTCTGCAAAACGCTAGGGTGCGCAAATGGACAGGGCGCGCAAGCGAGCAGCGCACGATTTTGGTAAAAGCTTTGCGGTTGCGCGATCACACTTGCGTCTCACGCGGCAGTTCCGACGGGTTCTTCACAGCGACCGCCACCATCGCCCGCAACTGATCCTTGCGCACTTTGCCGCTGGCGGTGCGGGGAAAATCGTCCATGAATTCGAAGCGTTCGGGGATTTTCTGTTTGGCCAGGCCCGATGCGCCGACATGTGCGGCGAGCATCGCCGCATCCGCCTCGCCGCGCAGGATAATATAGGCACAGACACCCTCGCCCAACCGTTCATGCGGCATAGCCACGACGGCGGCTTCCCCCACGGCGGGGTGCGTGTGCAGCACGTCCTCGATCTCCTTGGCAGAGATATTTTCGCCGCCGCGAATGATCAGGTCTTTCTTGCGGCCGGTGATGGTCAAGGCCCCGTCGGCGGTCATCACGCCAAGATCGCCGGTGCGGAAGAAGCCGTCCGGGGTGATCGCTTCGGCGGTCTGCGCGGCATCGGCATAGCCCAGCATCATGGCGGGGCCGCGGGCGAGGATTTCGCCCTCACGGCCTGCGCCAAGCGGCTTGTCTTCGTGGTCAACGATACGCACATCGTAATCGACCACTTCGCCATCGGTGGTCGCCGCCAGACGCTCATCCGCGGGCCAGCCGAAGGTCACCAGCGGCACTTCGGATGCACCGAACACGCGGAAAGCCTTGCAGTTTTCGAATGCGGCATTGGCTGCCGGGATCAGGTCTGCCGGCACCGCCGCGCCGCCGCAGGCAAAGAAGCGGAAGCTGGGAAGGCCCGTGCCCGCCGTCCGCGCCGCCGCTGCCAGTTCGACAAGGAACGGCGTTGCCGCCACGGTGCCAACGCATTGGTGCGCCTCGATCAGTGCCAGCGCATCAGCCGCATTCCACGCTTCCATCAGCACCGCGCGGATGCCGCAGATGAACGGCGCTTCGAGCCCGTTGGCATAGCCCGATACGTGCGTGACCGGCGATGGCATCAGCGTCGCCTCGCCTGCGTTCAGCCCCCAGTGCCGCCCGCTTTCCGCCACGATGCGCGTCAAGGTGCAGTGGCTGTGCAGCACGCCCTTGGGCCGCCCGGTGGTGCCCGAGGTGTAAAGCACCATCTTCACGCCCATCGGATCAACCATGGGTGGTGCAAATGCTGCACCGGCACCTTGTGCAACAAGTGCAGCAAAATCATCCGGCCCATGCCCGCGCACCGTGAAGACATGCGCCAGATCGGGCAGCGCATCGCTGCACCGCTGTGCCATGGCGGCATAGTCAACCTTGCGCCACGTCTGTGGCACGAAGATCGCCTTGGCCCCGCAATCGCCCAGCATCATCAGCATTTCGGCATCGCGGTAGATCGGCACGATCGGGTTGACCACCAGCCCCGCAATCACCGCCGCCAGATTGATCACCGCCGCCTCGCGCCAATTGGGCACCTGAAAGGCGATGACGTCTCCGACCTGCAACCCGCGCGCCTGCAGCGCTGCGGCAAGCGCCTCAGCTTGCGCCAGCACCTGCGCAAAAGTGTAGTGCCCTTCGCCATCCACAAAGCACACGAAATCAGGCGCCTGCGCGGCGCGTTCGCGCGCCAGATCGGCCAGAGTCTGCATTGCCCATGCGCCACTTGCCGCAAAAGCGTGTTGGTGGGGGGCGGGAATCGGCAGCCAGTCCCATGGCTTGGTGGTGTTCTCGTTCATGCGTTTGCTTGTCCCAAGCGCCACCCCTGCCCCGCAATTGGCGAAAAGGCGAGTAACCTATTCCCCAAACCTAGCCCCTGTCACAGCTTCCCCCTCAGGCTTGGGCACGGCATGGTCTGCAGCAACATTCGGCCAAAAGCGCCACGGAGAGGCAACAGAAGCATGGATCGCATCGAGCGTATCGGACAAGTCGCTGAAATCATGCGCGACTATGTTGAAAACAAGCAGACCTTCCTGACCGACAGCACCAAGCGCGTGCCCGCGCGCAGCTATACCGACCCGGATCAGTGGAAGGCGGAGATGGAGCTGATCTTCAAGCGCGTGCCGCTGATGCTGGCCTTCACCGCCGAATTGCCCAATGCGGGCGATTACAAGGCGATGGACGCTGTCGGCATGCCGGTGCTGATCAACCGCGACAAGGCCGGAAAAGTGCGCGCGTTCCTCAACGTCTGTTCGCACCGCGCCGCGCCGGTCGCCGCCGAGGGCCACGGCAACTGCCCGCGCTTTACCTGCAAGTATCACGGCTGGACTTATGGCCCCGATGGCAAGCTGATCGGCATTTCCGAAGCGAGCAAGTTTGGCGAAGTCCACAAATCGGAAATGGGCCTGCGCGAACTGCCGTGCGAGGAACGGTCGGGCATGATCTTCGTCGTCCTCACCCCCAACGCGCCGATTGATGTCGATGCCTATTTCCGTGGCTTCCTTGATGATTTCGATGCGCTGGATTTTGAAAACTGGACCTATATGGGCAGCCGCACCATTCACGGCGCGAACTGGAAGGTGGCCTATGACGGCTATCTTGAAGGCTATCACTTCGCCTCGCTCCACCCCGAAACGATCTTCCCGCGCACGCCATCGAACTGCATGCATTACGAAGGTTTCGGCCCGCACCAGCGCATCGGCTTTCCGCACCACCGCATTGCCGAAGCGCTGAAAGATGTGCCGCGCGATGATTGGGGCACACAGGAAAACAACGGCTTCGATTTCGTGCGGATCATGTTCCCCAACGTATCGGCCTTCATCGCGCCGGAAATCACGCAAGTGGCGCAGCTTTTCCCTGGGCCGACGCCGGGCGAAAACCGCACCGTCCTGAACTATCTGCGCCGCGAACCGATCCGCGACGAGGAAGACCGCGCGAACGTGGAAGCGGCGATGAACTTCTTCCGCGATGTGACGTATACCGAAGACTATGTGATCGGTCTGGAAATCCAGAAGGGTCTGGAATCGGGCGCGCACGATGAACTCGTGTTTGGCCGCAATGAGCGCGGCAACCAGTACTTCCACGAATGGCTCGACTGGTATCTGCAGGATGACAAGGACTTGCCCGAACCGGTGATGTGAGCGGGCCCGTGAAACCAACCACTCCGAACCCGATCAGTCTGGCTTCCGGCGTGGTGCCCGAATTCAGCCCGGTCGATACTATCGAGGCGGCACGGGCGGGCGGGTTCGACATGGTCGGCCTGTGGGTCGATCCGGCCGAGTGGACGGCGGGCAACACGCGCGATGCCCGCGCCGCGCTGTCTGCCACCGGCCTGCCGCTGCTCGATGTGGAAGTGATCTGGCTCAAACCGGATTCGGCGATGGACGATCACCGCAAGGTGATCGACGTGGGTGCGGAATTGGGCGCGGCCAATGTGCTTTGCGTCTCGTCAGACCCGGACCACGCCCGCACTGCCGCGCGTTTGGCGCAGCTGTGCGTCCATGCCGAAGGCAGCGGCATGCGTGTGACGCTGGAGTTCGGGATCTTTACCGAGGTCAAGGACTTGCGCGCCGCGCTGGCCGTGCTCGATCAGGTCGCGCACCCGCTGCGCGCGCTGCTGATCGATCCGATCCACGTGGACCGTTCGGGCACGACCATTGCCGATATTGCCAAAGTCGATCCGGCGCTCCTGCCCTATGCGCAGTTTTGCGATGCCCCCGCCCTGCGCCCTGATCCTGCCGATTTCGATGCGGTGATCCACGATGCAATCAACTTGCGCGAACAGTGCGGCGAAGGCGCCCTGCCGCTGGCCGCGCTGCATCAGGCTTTGCCCGCCAACATTCCGCTGGCCATCGAATTGCGGTCGCAGGCTCTGCGCGATGCCTTCCCGCACCCCGCCCTGCGCGCCGCCGCTGTGGCCAATGCTACCCGGCGCTGGCTGGAGGCTTTGGCATGACCGTTACCATGCTCACCCTGCTCAAACGCCGCGAAGGCATGAGCAAGGCCGATTTCATCGCCTATTATGAAACACAGCACCGCCTGATCGGCGAAAAAGTCCTGTCCGGCTGGGCCACCCGCTACGTCCGCCGCCATCTGCACCCGCACGATGGCGCGGACGTGGCGCACGATTTCGATGTGGTGCTGGAAATAGACTTCCCCGACCAGGCCACCTGCGACGCCTGCTTTGCCGCCATGGCCGACCCGGCGATCATGGGCGAGATCGTGGAAGACGAAGAACGCCTGTTCGACCGGGCCCGAATGCGGACATACCGGGTGGAGGAATGTGCTTCAGATTTGCCAGCAGTTTAAGAGCGACTAACTACAAACTTGAAGGTTCTATTCAGTTTCGGACGACTGCCGACGGTCTGCCAGTAGGTCTTGGCTAAGATCGGCATCGGAACCCAGATGTGCCTGCAACCGGGCTCGCACCCGATACAGCGCCGTCCTCTTGACGCCGCTGTGTGATAATTCATCGGAAACTTCACGAACACGCCTTGATCCCACAACAGGCTGCGGGTTTCCATCATGTCCAAGTTTGCCATCTGACGTTGTCATGCCCTGTCCGTCACACAATGCCTATGGCAACAAGTGAACCACAAAAACCAAGCGTTGCAAACTCAGCTAGACAACGCATCAACCCCGCTCACTCCTCAAACACCGTCCGGTACGCCCGCCGCGTGAATTTCCACGCGCCGTCGATGCGGCGCAGTTCGTCGTTGTAGCGGCCGGTGGTGTGGATGCGTTTGCCGGTGGTGGGGTCGTCATAGATTTCGATGGTATAGGCAACCGCTGTGGCATGATCGCCGTCCACCTCGATTGATCCGGGCTGCATGAAATAGATCATCGGCTTGGTGCAATTGTCGAGACCATAGGCCTTCATCGATTCCACCCAGCCATCGACGATCACCTTTTTGCCGGTAAAGCCGCCAAGATCAGGGTAATCGGGCAGTTCCCAATAGGCATCCTCGGCCCAGATCGAGCCCCAGATATCGGCGTCTTTCATCATCACGCCGTGGGCGTGGGTGTCCATCAGTTCGCGGATGGCAATGCGGTCTTCAACAGGTCCTGTAAAAGGCATGGGTCGCGCTCCTTACCAGGGGTGGGTTTCGCCGTTCCATTTCAGGAAATCGCCGGATCGGTCGAGCGTCCAGTCGGCGGTCACTTTGCGGATGCCCTCGGCGCTTTCAGCGGGAGTAATGTCCGCGCCCGCGCCGCCCATCTCTGTCTGCACCCAGCCGGGGTGGACAAGCCCCACGATCACGCCGCGCTCCTTCAGATCGATGGCAACAGAACGCATCAGCCGGTTCAGTGCCGCCTTGGCCGCGCTATAGGCATAGTACCCGCCATAGGGCCAGGTCGATGCCGCCAACTGGCTGGAAAAGTTGATGACTTTCGCGCCTTCACCCATGCGCGGCAAGAATGCCTGCAACACGCGCAGCGGGCCTTGCACCATGATGCGGAACACATCGTCCCATTCGTCCCAATCGGCGCTTTCCAGTTCGGCGGGCACCGGCCCGCTGATCCCGGCCACGTTATAGAGCACATCGACAGGTTCATCGCCCGTCTCGGCCGCGCCCGATTTCACCGATGCATCATCGCCCACATCCATGGCATGAATGGTCAGCAGACCTTGCGATGCCGCAGCCAATTCGGCCAGCTCGGTGGCGCCTGCCGGATTGCGGACCAGTGCGATCACGCGATCCCCACAGGCCAGATGCTGCCGCGCAATCTCAAGCCCGATCCCGCGCCCTGCGCCGGTAATTGCCACTGTCGCCATAACGCTCTCCCATTGCTGACCGTGCGTGCGGTCCTGTTCTTTGCGAAACACAACTTTGCCCGCATCGCGGTTTTGCGGAACTGATACTTAGGTGAGAAATCCGGCATAGCTGCTGGTTTTCGCGATTAGCCCTCAGTTCGATAGAGCCCGCGAATCGATTCCATCGACATTCGCAACACCTGCTCCACCCGCTGCGGGCCGAACACTGGGCGATGAAGCAACAGACCGGAATGCACGGCGATGGCAAAATCACTGCCCAGCTTCATCGCTTCCCACTGGTCACGCCATTGCGGGAAGGATTCGATCATCTCGGCGGTCCACACTTCGTCATAGCGGCGCGCGGCTGGTTCGAACGTGGTGTTCAATTCGGCATCGGTGCGCGCGGCCACGGCCAGTTCAAGATAGGCCGCATATTCGCGCGTCAGCACGCTGCGCCAGTGTGCCTCGGTGGCCAAATCGATCAGCCGTTCATCCCGGCTTTGCGCCATGCTGGCCAGGTAATCTTCGAGAAACAGGCGCATCCGCTGATAGAATACATGTTCAACCACCGCGCCGACCAGATCGATTCGCGTGGCGAAGTGGTGGTGCATTGCGCCGCGTGAAATCCCGGCGCGTTCGGCCACGCGCGCCGTGGTCAACCCGGCGTAACCGCCCTCGACCAGGCAATCGACTGCAGCTTCAAGCATTTTCTGCCGCGTTTGCGCGGATTTGCGTTGCTGCCAGCGGGCGGGCTCTTCACCCAACCCATTCGGGCGCATCGCGGCGAGCATGCGCTTTTGCATAGTGGAACCGGCCATCGTCATTGTCCTGTCATGCCCGGATCGCCTTGCCAAGGCCTCCTGACAAAACCGCCAGTTACATCGCCACCCTAGTTCGGTTCATAAAACCGGCAGCAGGGCCTGTTTTCTGATGGACCTGATAAAATTCAAGCGACCGGCACCAAATCCGGCGCATTCGAGGAGGGAGAGGTCATGAAAGCCAATACCGGATCACGCCTGCTCAGCAGCCTGTCGCTGCTGGCATTGGCCGCAACGCCCGCCATGGCGATGGCGCAGGCAGCAGATGCACCGCAAGCGCAGGCTGATGACGCAGGCGCCACGGGCGGCCTCACCGAAATCATCGTGACCGCACAAAAGCGTTCGGAAAGCATCCAGTCGGTGCCAATCTCGATTGCGGCGGTGGGCGGCGATACGCTGACCGCGATGAACGTGACGACGCTGCAGGCGCTGCAGGGCGCGGTGCCCAACGTGCAGATCGATAACTTCGCGAACACCCCCAACAACGCCGTTTTCACCATTCGCGGCATCGGCGTGATCGAACCCGATCCCTATGCTGGCAACACCGTGTCGATCGTGGTCGATGGCGTGCCGCAGTTCTTCTCGATGGGCGCGCTGCTCGATACCTATGACACCAACCGCGTGGAAATTCTGCGCGGGCCCCAGGGCACGCTGTTTGGCGCAAACACGACAGGCGGCGTGGTCAACGTGATCACCAACCAGCCCACTGGCGAATTCGGCGGCTATGTGCGTGGCACTTATGGCAACTGGAACCGGTTCGATGTGAACGCATCAATCGAAGCACCGCTGGTCAAGGATGTGGTCAGCCTCAAGGTTTCGGGCATCCACACCCAGCGCGAAGGCTGGGTGACGAACGTGTGGAACGGCGAGGACATGGGCCGCAAGAATGTTGATGCGGTGCGCGGGCAATTGCGCATCACGCCCAACACCGATCTTACCATCACGCTGCAGGGCGAATATGTGGCGGCGCGCAATGGAGCGCCCATCGTGGTCAACGGTGGCCTGCCGGGTGAGGCCAATTACGTGCCAGAAGGCACGTTCTGGAACAACGCCGTCCTGCCGATGTATCGCAGCCCCTGCGCTGTACCAAACCAGCCCTGCACTGCGCCGGATGAATACTTTTCGGGCAACAATGAAGTGCCCGATCAGTCGGACATGACGACGAAGTTCTTCATCGGCACGATCCAGTATGACAACACCCCGCTGGGCGATATTACCGCGATCACCGGGTACAAGAACTTCACCCTGTTCGAATATACCGATCAGGATGGCACCGCCAAGACCAACAACGCCACCCGCCGCCGCACGCGTGGCTGGCAGTTCAGCCAGGAGCTGCGCACCGCCTTCAGCATGGGCGACAGCTTCAACGCCGTGGCAGGGCTGTTTTACCTGAAGACCGATTACAACCACTACCAGATGTATCATCTGGATTTCGCGCTGCCCGGCCTGATCCAGTATAACGTGCAGGATCAGAGCACCGAGAGCTTCTCGGCCTTCGTGCAAACCTACACCGAAATCACCGACCGGCTTAAACTCTCGGCGGGCCTACGCTACACGCATGACAGCATCGATGCGCGCGCCACGCTCGATACCGGCCTTGGCAGCGAGGCGCTGACCTCGCCCAACTGGGACCGGTTCGATGTGGTGTTCCCCGGTAGCCTTGATGTGGGCGGCAAGAAAAGCTGGAGCAACGTGGGCTGGAAGATCGGCCTCGATTACGAGATGGGCCAGAACCAGCTGGTCTATGCCAACTGGGCGCGCGGCTTCAAATCGGGTGGCTTTACCGGCCGCATCGGCGTGGCCGCAGATGGCAACGCGCCCTACAACCCCGAAAAGGTCGATACGTTCGAAGTGGGCCTGAAGGCCGATTTCCTCGACCGCCGCCTGCGCGCCAATCTTGCCGCGTTCTATACAAGCTATCGCGATATGCAGGTCGCGCAGATCTATTTCGATCCGGCCACCAATGTGCAGGGCAACCGCATCCTCAATGCTGCGGAATCCGAGATCAAGGGCTTTGAACTCGAACTGCAGGCCGTGCCCACCGATGGCCTGACCCTGCGCGGCTCGCTCGCTTTCCTCGATACCAAGTACAAGGACTTCCTGTATTTTGATCCGGTGGGCGGCACCACGATCAGCCTTGAAGGCTTTGCGCTGCAAAACGCGCCGCGCTGGGCATCGACGCTGGGGGTGAATTACACCACCGAATTTGCCAGCGGTGCCAGCGTGGTGGCCGATGTCAGCTGGATGTACACGGGCCAGAAGTTCTACACTGCCGTGGTCAACTCCCCGCGCTCATCGATCCAGCCGACCTATTATGTCGATGCGCTGCTCACCTATTACGGGCCGGACCGGCGCTATTCGATTGGCCTGTGGGGCAAGAACTTGTTCGACAAACGCTATATCTCAACCGTTTACGACAGCCCCGGCTACATGGGCCTGGTCGGCTATGCCCCGCCGCGCCAGTTCGGCGTGACCGTGGGATACAACTTCTGATCTGACGCCATCCTCCCTGGCCCCGGTTGCCATAACCCGCAACCGGGGCACTTTTTTTGGTGGTTCGACCAAATTCCGTGCCAAATTCCGAGATCACAAAAAACCTTCGTCACCCCGGACTTGATCCGGGGTCCCGCTTCTTTGCAGCGCAGTGAAGAAACTAGCGAAGAAACAGCGGGATCCCGGGTCAAGCCCGGGATGACGATAAAGACTTGGGCTTCTGTTCCGCCCAATTAGGAGCGCATTTTGGTCAGTCCAGACGATCTCATTGCCCGCCACGGCATTCTCAATGCCCTTGCCAACCACAGCCGTGGCGTGGACCGGGCAGATGCCAACCTTCTGGGCAGCGCCTATCACGCCGATGCCACGGTCGATTATGGGTTCTTTTCCGGCCCGGCAGCAACGCTGGTTGATATTCTGGCAGGCGCGCAAAAAGCGGCGCTGCCCACGCTGCACCGCACGTCCAACTGCTGGATCAAAGCGCAGGGCCCGCGCGCAACGGCGGAATCCTATGTCATCGCCTATGTCGAAGAGCCAGACCTGCAACGCTGGGTCATGGGCCGCTATCTCGACGCGCTGGAATGCCGCGATGGCGATTGGCGGCTGACCCACCGCACTTATGTGCTCGATGGCAACGTCAACCGCCCGAACAGCGCGGTGCGGGCCGATCCGCCCACCGGTTTCGAACACTTCGTGCCCGCAGGCGGCAAGGGCGCTGCCGATCCCGGCCGCGCGCTGCTCGCCTTCCATTCCGCCTCTGCCGCAGGAGCCAGTATGACCGCCACGCCAAACCGTGAAGCCGCCCTAGAAGCAGCTCTCGCCCGCGCCGAAATCCACGATCTGCTGATGGCCTATGCCCGCGGAGTGGACCGCGCCGATGAAGCGCTGCTGGCCTCGATCTTCACCGACGATTCCACGGTCATTTCCGGCGTGGTCAACGGATCAGGCGCGGCCTTTGCGCGCGACATTACCGCCTTTGTCCGCACCAATCTGGAAATGTGCTTCCACTCGGTTGCCAACGAATGGATCGATGTGCGCGGCGATGAGGCGGTGGGCGAGCACTACGTGATCGCGCAAATGGTGCAGGCCGGCACCGAAGTGCTGACCGGCGGGCGCTATATCGATCGCTACCAGCGCCGCGATGGCAAATGGCTGATCCACAGCCGCACCTTCGTGGCCGATTGGAGCCATTCGCACCCCTCCACGATGGAACGCGATGGCTTTTACGAGGCGCTGACCAACCGGGGCTGCTTTGGCCCTTCCGATCCCGTTTACGCCCACTGGGCCGCATAAGGAGCAAAAGACATGGGCAAGATGGACGGCAAAGTCGCGCTGATCACCGGCGGCGCATCGGGCCTTGGCGCCGAAGACGCACGCGTGCTGGCGCGCGAAGGGGCCAGTGTGGTCATCACCGATATGCAGGACGAACTGGGGCAGGCCGTGGCGGCGGAAATCCCGAACTGCCTGTTCCTGCGCCACGATGTGCGCGATGAGGCCCGCTGGGCGCAAGTGGTGGCCGAAACGCTGAACCGCTTCGGCAGGCTCGATACGCTGGTCAACAATGCCGGCCTCGTGCGCTTTGGCACGGTCGAAGCGCTGTCATGGGACGATTACAAGCTTCAGACCGATGTGATGGCAGGCGGCACGTTCCTGGGCTGCAAGGCAGCATTGCCGCACATGAGCCGCGATGGTTCCGGATCGATCATCAACATGGCCTCGGTCGGCGGGATCAAGGGCATCAGCGCCATTCCAGCCTATGCCGCAGCCAAGGCCGGGATCATCGGCATGACCCGCTCCATCGCGGTCCACTGCCGCGAACAGGGCTATCGCATCCGCTGCAATTCGATCTCTCCCGGCGGCATCGTCACCCCGATGACCGCACAGGCTCTGGCCGAACTGCCCGCCGACAACGCCGGGCTGGATCAGGTTCACAACCACGGCATGGGCCAGCCCAGCGATATCGCCAATATGGTGCTCTACCTTACCTGCGAAGATGGCCGCCACATCACCGGCACCAACATCGTAATCGATAATGGCGAAACGATGGGCTGAGCTTGGGGGGCTGACGGACTTTCCGCCCCGCGCTGCCCTATCCAAAACGTGAGGCACATCGGGCGGCGGGCGGGCGCATGATCCTTGGCAAAAGCGAGAGAAGATCACCATGACGCAAGCGCCAGCCCACGTTCCAGCCCACGTTCCAGCCGACCGGATCGTCGACATCGACATCTACGTCCCGCCCGGACTGGAGGCCCACGGCTTTCACAAGGCGTGGAGCGATCTGTCCGCGCAGCATCCCGCTGTGGTCTGGACGCCGCGCAACGAAGGGCACTGGATCGCGCTGGGCGGGCCGGCGCTGTTTGATGTGCAGTCTGATCCTGAACGGTTTTCCTCGCGCATCATCGTCTTGCCCAAATCGGTGGGCGAGATGCACGGGCTGATCCCCACCACCATCGACCCGCCCGAGCACCGGCCCTATCGCCAGCTCCTCAACGCCCACTTGAACCCCGGCGCAATCCGGGGCGCGGCGGAGAGCATTCGGGCCACGGCGGTCGAACTGATCGAGGGGTTTGCCGCGCGCGGGCACTGCGATTTCACCGCTGAATATGCGCAGCAATTCCCGATCCGCGTGTTCATGGCGCTGGTCGGCATCGATGCATCAGAAGCGCCAAAAATCCGCCACTGGGCCGAATGCATGACTCGCCCCGGCATGGACATGACCTTTGACGAGGCCAAGGCGGTGTTCTTCGATTATGTCGGCCCGCTGGTGGACGAACGGCTCCACACCCCTGGCGAAGACATGATCAGCGCGATGCTGCATGCCGATCTTGGCGAAGGCCGCCGCCTGACGCGGGACGAGGCCCTGTCCATCGTTACGCAAGTGTTGATTGCCGGGCTGGACACTGTGGTCAACGTGCTGGGCTTCATCATGCACGAACTGGCGCAAAACCCGGCCTTGCGCACCGACCTGCAAGCGCGCGGGGACGATCTGACGCCGGTGGTCCATGAACTGTTCCGCCGCTTTGGCCTTGTCACCATCGCGCGCGAGGTGCGCAACGAAATTGCCGATTTCCATGGCGTCACGCTCAAGGCAGGCGACATGATTGCCATCCCCACGCAAGTCCATGGGCTGGACCCGCGCGTGAATGCTGATCCACTGGTCATTGATACCACCCGCAACCGCCCACGCCATTCCACCTTCGGCTCCGGCCCGCACATGTGCCCGGGGCAGGAACTGGCGCGCAAGGAAGTGGCGATCACGCTGGAGGAATGGCTGCGGCGCATTCCCGATTTCGCCATCGGCCCAGATAGCGATCTTTCGCCCGTCCCCGGCATCGTTGGCGCATTGCGCCGCGTGGAGCTGGTCTGGCCGACCTAGTGCAACCGCTAGGTTGAGGCGAATCGCTACACAGTCCATAAAACAGGCACTGCTGCCGGTTTTAGAGCGCGAGACGGAGAGACCATGCTGGAAGCCATCAATCCCCACGGCCTGCCCGAACCTGTGCAAGGCGAAGATCTGGCCGCCATCCGCTGTCCCGATGCACCCAGCATGCAGCAGATCGTGGCCGCCGATGCCCTGCCCCCGCCGCCCGTGCTGGCGATGGAAGAACCGGCATTCCTCGGCAGCGCACCGGTCAGCGTGAGCCGCTATTTCGACCAGTCCATTTTCGAGGCCGAGATCGAAAAGATCTGGAAAAAGACCTGGCAATGGGTCTGCCGAGAGGATCACATTCCTGAGCCGGGCGACTTCTATACCTATGAAGTCGCACACCTTTCTTATGTCGTCGTGCGGCAGGACGACATGTCGGTGCGCGCTTTCGTGAACTCGTGCCTCCACCGCTCGACCAAATTCAAACGCGGCGAAGGCGTGGGCTCGGGTGACAATCTGCGCTGCCCCTATCACGGCTGGACGTGGAACAACGATGGCACGCTGGCCTCTGTCCCCTGCGCGTGGGATTTCAAGCATATCGATGCGGCCAAGACCAACCTGCCCGAGGCCCGCGTTGGCCACTGGGGCGGGTTCGTGTTCATCAATCCATCGCAGGACGGGCCTAGCCTTGAGGAATACCTGAGCCCCCTGCCCGATCACTTCAAGGACTGGGACATTGCAAACCGCTATATCGCGGTTCACGTGTCCAAGGATCTGCCCTGCAACTGGAAGACCGCGCAGGAAGCGTTCCTTGAATCGTACCACGTGCTCGAAACCCACCCGCAGCTCCTGAAGGGTGTGGGCGATGCCAATGTGCAATACGATTGCCATTCCGATCACGTGACGCGGTTCTATGCCGCCAGCGGGGTCAATTCCCCGCATCTGGCCCAGCCCCTGTCCGAAAAGGAACTGCTGGCCACGATGATTCTGGGCGACAAGGATTCACGCGACGACAGCCTTGATGTGAAAGAAGGCGAAACCGCGCGCACCGTGATGGCGCGGCATCTGCGCAAGATCATGGGCGAGGCGTATCAGACCGATCTTTCCGCCGTGTCGGACAGCGAGATGATCGACACCATCGAATATCACGTGTTCCCCAACATGGTGCTGTTCCCCGGCCTGTCGCTCCCAATGGTCTATCGTTTCCGCCCCATCGGCAGCGATCCCAACCGCACGCTGTTTGAAATCCTGTTCCTGCGGCCCAATCCGATGAGCGGGCGCGTGCCCGAACCGCCTGAGCCCTATCATGTGGCCGAGCATGAAAGCTATGCCAGCGCACCGGGCTTTGATCCGGCGATGGGCCATGTCTATGATCAGGACACCGACAATCTGCGCGCGCAGCAGCAGGGCTTCCGGGCCAGCGCGGTGGGCGTGCAGAACCTGGGCAACTATCAGGAATCGCGCATCCGGCATTTCCAGATGGTGATCGACAAGTATCTGGCGGCGGAGGGCTGAGGCGATGGCATTCGATATGGAAGCCGAGGTCCGCGATCTGTGCGCCCGGCGCGATATCCACGATGCGCTGTGCCGCTATATGCGCGGGCAGGACCGGCTTGACCCGGAATTGCACCGCAGCGCCTTTCACGATGATGCATGGGTCGATTGCGGACTGATGCAGGGCAGCGCAGATGAATTCGTGGCCTTTGCCCAAGGATTCCTCGCCGATTTGGAAGGCAGCCAGCACATCATCGGGCAGGCACAGATCGATGTGCGCGGCGATGTGGCGAGCGGCGAGGTCTATTTCTACGCCTGGCACCGCACGCGTGAAGAGGGCGAGCCGAAGGATCTGGTCGTCGCCGGACGCTATATCGACGAATATACCTGCAAGAATGGTGAGTGGCGTATCAGCCGCCGCCGCGAAATAGTGGACTGGGCGCGTACTGACCCGGCGGCAGACGGATTCCTTGAAGGCAATCCGCTGTGCCGTCCCGGCAGGCGCGGAACAGATTTCAGCCAGACCCGCAACTGGCCTGTATAGAAAAGCATGAGGACGCCGAAATGACCGTTCACGAAACGATTTCCCGCTATTCCCCGGAGTTTGACGTTGCCGTGCGCGGCGATGTGATCACGGCGGACCGATACATCACGCGCGAATGGATGGAGCTGGAGAACAAGAACCTCTGGCCCAAGGTCTGGCATCTGGGCGGCGTGCTGGCCGATCTTGAAGAAGAGGGCGATCTGATCCGCCACAACTTCGGCAAGGAATCGGTCATCATGGTCAAACAGGCCGATGGTGGGGTGAAGGCGTTCTACAACACCTGCCCGCATCGCGGAAACCGGCTGGTGCTGGGCGATGTGGGATCGGCCCCGCGCATCACTTGCGGCTATCACGGCTGGCAATATGCGCCCGATGGCACGCTGGTGCATGTGCAGGACCCGGACGATTTTGCGGGTGGCAACCCTTGCGGCAAAGTGCGCCTGTCCGAACTGCGCTGCGAGACGTGGGGGCCGTTCGTGTTCTGGTGCATGGACGATGACGTGGCCCCCCTGCACGAATGGCTGTGGCCCTATACCGAGCGTCTGGCGGGCTACAAACTCGACAACTGGGTGCGCGCGTTCAACGTGTCGGCGGATTGCGACTTCAACTGGAAGATCATCCGCGACAATTTCAACGAGAGCTATCACCTCCCCACGATCCACCCGGAACTGGCCACCTTCATCAACGATGGCCTGCCCACCACCGTGTTCGAGATGTACGAAAACGGCCACAACGCGATGTGGATGATCGGCCATCAGGCCACGAGCCGGAAGGACTATGTCAGCGGCGATGTGCCACCGGGGCTGTATGAAGCGGCCGAGGCATGGGGCATCGATCCCAAGGAATACCGTGGCCGCACCGCCGATATCCGCGAAGCGGTGATCAAGGCCAAGCGTGAGCGCGGGGCCGATGCGGGCTATGACTATTCCACGATGACTGACCAGCAACTGGTGGACTATTTCCACTGCACGCTGTTCCCCAACCTGACGATCACGATGTCACCCGAACAGTGCCAGATCCTGCGCACCGAACCGCACCCGACCGACCCCGAAAAGTGCGTGTTCCAGCACTGGTGCCTCTATCCGCCAAACGCCAAGCTGGCCGAAGTGCAAACCCCGGTCGGCCCCGCGCCGCTGCGCCACGATGCGATTGCGCGCCATTCGACCTACGGCGATGGCGTGTCGGTGGGCTATGTGGCGGATCAGGACCTGTCGATCGGCACCACGCAGCAGCAGGGCCTCAACTCGCGCGGCTTCAAGGGCTGCATCCTGCCCGGCCAGGAAAAGCGCGTGCAGCGGTTTCATGAGAAGCTGAACGATATGGTGCTGGGGCACCCGACGACGGCCTGAACAAAAATCCGCGCGTCCCCGCGAAGGCGGGGACCTCAGGGTTGTTACAGAACGGCAGTTGCAAACGCCTGAGGCCCCCGCTTTCGCGGGGGAGCAGGCGCGTGTGCGATAAAAAGGGACGAGGCAAAATGACCAACATCACCGTCACCCCCGGCCAAACCGGCCCGCATCTGATGCAAGCCGCCTTCATGGTCGATGATGTGGAGGCCGCCGCGAAAGCATGGATCGCGGCCACCGGCATCGGCCCGTTCTTCATGGTGCCGCATATCGAACTGGCTGAGGCGAGCTATCGCGGGGCGCCGTCGGAAGGCATCGATTTTTCGGTGGCGCTGGCGCAATCGGGTGGCACGCAGATCGAACTGATCCAGCAGCATTGTGATCGGCCCAGCGCCTATCGCGATACGATTGCCAAGGGCCAGACCGGGTTCCACCACTTCTGCATCTACACCGATGATTATGACGCCTGCCGCCAGCGCTATGTCGATCAGGGCCACGCCGTGGCGATTGATGGCAAGTTTGGCACGATGCGCTTTTGCTATGTCGATACGTCCGCAACGCTGGGCTGCATGATCGAGATCGTGGAGCAGGACGATGTCGAGACCGACGCCTTCACCCGCATTGCGCAAGCCGCTGCCGACTGGGACGGCGTGACTGACCCGATCCGGCCCCTGTTTGGCTGACTTGTTCTTGTTATGTTTCCCCAGGGAAACATCGTGGGCTATAACATAAATATCTGAGAGGAAACGATAATGCAGTGTCCGATCGAAGACCGTCTGGCCATTCAGGATCTGATGGTGGCCTATGCCCATGCGGTGGATTCCATGGATGACATCGATGGCATCTGCGATGTCTTCACGCCTGATGCCGTGTTCGATCTTTCCGGTATCGGCCTTGCCGCGCTGGAAGGGCACGAAGGCATTCGCGGCTTCTTCACCAATGTCTTTGCCAACATGGCGCACCATGCGCACTACCTGACCAACTTTGCGGTGACCGCCTATGATGGCGATACCGCATCGATGCGCGCCTATGTGATCGGCATGGGTCAGGGCAAGGATGGCAGCACCGTCACGGTCAATGGCCGCTATTTCTTCGACGTGCGCCGCACGCCAGCGGGCTGGAAAGCCACGCGCTACACGATGAATTTCCTGATGCCGCTGTCCGGCACGCTGGAGAATGCCAAGTAAGCTTCGCAAGAGGCGCGGGAGAGACAACAATGACAGACAAACCCATGATCGGCCGCCGGCAAGTGCTGGCGGGCGCAGGCGTTGCTGCGGCCATTGCCGCAGGCGGCGGAATCGCCAGCGCAGCACAGGCGCAAGCGCCATCTGATGCAGCCTGGGACCATGAATGCGATGTCCTGTGCGTGGGCAGCGGCGCGGCGGCGGGCACGGCGGCGATCACGGCCCTTGCCGCCGGGGCCAAAGTGCTGATGGTGGAAAAGATGCCGATCCTTGGCGGCACCACGGCCAAGTCTGGCGGCGTTACGTGGATTTTCAACCACTTCATCTTTCGAGAACAGGGCATTGCGGATCCGAAGGCCGATGCGCTGCGCTATGTCGTCCGCTATGGCTATCCGCGCCAATACAACCCCAACAGCCCGACGCTGGGCCTTGATGCAACGCGGTTTGGCGTGGTTGAGGCATTCTATGATCACGGCGCTGCCGCGATTGACCATTTGCGCGATCTGGGCGCGGTGCAGTTCAAGCAGTTCCGCCTGTTTCAGGTGGACAAGCCCGCCCCCGATTACGCCGACCACCTGCCCGAAAACAAAGTGCCAACCGGCCGCGCGCTGGAACCAGCGGTGGGATCAGGCTCATCACAGGGCGGCGGCAGCCTTGCGTCACAGATGCACGCTTATCTGAAAGCCAAGGGCACGCCGATCCTCACGCGCACCCGCGTAACGCGGCTGATCAAGGATGCATCGGGCCGGGTGATCGGCGCGGAGGCAAAACAGGGCGACAAGCTGCTGCGGATCAAGGCCACCAAGGGCGTGGTGTTTGGCACCGGCGGTTATAGCCACAACGCTGCGCTGTGCGACATGCACCAGCCCGCTGTTTACGGCACCTGCTCCACCCCCGGATCGACCGGCGATTTCATCCCGATTGCGCAAGAAGCAGGCGCGATGATGGGCAATATGGGCTTTGGCTGGCGCAGCCAGGTGGTGCTGGGTGAGGCGCTGAAAACGCGCGGGATCGGGCTGGGAGCCTTCGTGCTGCCGGGGGATTCGATGATCCTCGTCAACAAGTATGGCAAGCGCGTGGTCAACGAAAAGCGCGACTATAATGACCGCACGCAGGCGCACTTCAGCTATGACCCGGCGCACGAGGAATATCCCAACCATCTGATGTTCATGCTGTTTGACGAACGCAGCATCGATGCTTTCGGCGGAGCGTTCCCTTTCCCTGTCAACAAGGCCGAACAGCCGCACCTGATCGAAGGGATGAGCTGGGACGAGGTCTTTGCCAAGATCGACGCACAACTGGCCGGATGGCAGGACCGCACCGGGGGCGTACGGCTGGCCAGCGAATTTGGCGCGAATGCCAAGGCTGCGATCACCGCGTTCAACGGCTATGCCAAAAAGGGCGTCGATCCCGAATTCGGGCGCGGCAAATATCTTTATGACCGCGAATGGCACCTGCTATTTTCGGCCCGGCGCGAAGGCACCACGCAGCCTGCCAATCCCTTCCCCAACAACACGATGCACCCGTTTGCGGCCAAGGGGCCATTCTATGCCATCGTACTGGCGCCGGGCACGCTGGATACCGCAGGCGGGCCGCAGATCAACGCCCATGCGCAAGTACTGGGCGCCAACGGACTGCCGATCCCCGGCCTTTATGCCGCGGGCAATTGCGTGGCCGCGCCCACAGGCCAGGCCTATCTGGGCGCGGGCGGCACGATTGGCCCGGCGGTGACGTTTGGCTACATCGCCGGCAAACATGCGGTGACGGCGTGAGGCTTGCCCTTCTGGCAGGCGCGGCGGTGCTGGCGGCAGGGTGCGCCGCCCACGCCGATGAGGGCAGCGCGCCTGCGGTGTCCTATACAAAGGACATCGTGCCGCTGCTCGAAAGCCAGTGCGCCACCTGCCACCTGACGGGCGAGGAAGCGGGCGGCATGTCGCTGGTGGGAGATGCCGCCATCGCCTATCTGGTGGGCAAACCGGCCGAGGAGGCCCCCGCCCTGATGCGCGTGGCGGCGGGCGATCCTGATCGGTCCTATCTGGTGATGAAACTGGAGGGCACCCACATCACGCACGGCGGCAGCGGCGGGCAAATGCCGTTCGGCGCGCCGCCGCTGCCCGGTGCTGATATTGCCAAAGTGCGCGCGTGGATTGCCGCAGGGGCCAACCCTTAAAAAGGGCGCGGGTTCAGACCTGGCTGAACCCGCCGTCCATCACAAATTCGCTGCACGTGACAAAGCTGGCCGCATCCGAACACAGATAGACTACGCCGCCGCCCATTTCCTCTGCCCGGCCCATGCGGCCAATCGGGTGGTTGGCCACGATGCCTTGCATCGCCACTTCGCGCGAGGCGACTGCGCCCAGTTCGACATAACGGTCCATGATCGAGCCGAGCATGGCCGTATCAACCCCGCCGGGATGCACCGAATTGACGCGGATGTTGTATCCCAGCGCTGCAAATTCTGCGCCAAGGCATTTGGTCAGCATCTTCACTGCCGCCTTGCTGGTGCAATAGGCAGCATTGAACGCCGCCCCGCGCAAGCCGCCGACACTGGAGAAGTTGATCACCGAAGCCCCGCCCTTGCGCGCCTTGCCGCCTTCGCGCAGCAAGGGCAGCAGGATCTGCGTGCCGATGATCACCGAATCCACGTTGATCGCGTTGACGCGGTGGAAATCAGCCAGCGGCGTGTCTTCAAACTTGGTGACGATGGAATAGCCCGCGTTGTTGACCAGCGCATCGAGGCGGCCATACTTGTCCTGCACCAGCGCGGCGACGGCCTGCCAATCGGCCTCGCTCGTCACGTCATGCTGCAGGTAATGGTCCGCGCCTTCGATCTGCGCTTCGGGCGCAAGATCGGTGGCGATGACGATGGCATTGGCAGCTTTCAGCGCCTTGACCAATTCCCGGCCAATGCCACCTGCCGCGCCAGTGACGACGGCGACCACGTTATCGAGAGCGATTGTCATTGTTGGCCTTATCCCTTTGAATGACCGTCACCCTGAACTTGTTTCAGGGTCCATTTCTGAACACGAGCGGCGGCTTGATTGGCGAAATGGATCCTGAAACAAGTTCAGGATGACGATGGAGTTGTCGAAACGTCAGCGTGCTGCACACAGCATCACTGCGCGGTGTAGCCCCCGTCGATCACCAGTTCGGTGCCGGTCATGTAGCTGGAATCCTCGCTGGCGAGGAAGAAGGCGGCGGCGGCCAGTTCGCTGGGCTGCGCGAGGCGCCCGATGGGGGTCATGCCGACCACACCTGCGACCAGATCATCGGGCTTTTCGGCAAAGCCTTGATCGACCCAGCGCTGGAAACCCGCTTTCAGCAGCGGCGTTTCGACAAAGCCGGGGTGCAGCGAATTGGCGCGGATCGGCATTTTCTTTTGCGCAAATTCAATGGCGATGCCCTTGGTAAACAGCCGCACCGCACCTTTGCTGGCGTTATAGGCCGAAACCTCGTTCATGCCGACAAGGCCCATGATCGAGCTGACATTGATGATGCTGGCCCCGCCGTGGAAATCCGCGCCGCTGGCCGCCAGCAGGGGCACGAAATGTTTGGTGCCAAGGAACACGCCATCGACATTGACCGCCATGATCCGCCGCCAGCCTTCCATCGAAAGCTCTTCGACCGGGCCGGTCAGATCGATCCCGGCATTGTTGACGAGCACGTGGCACTTGCCGTGGCGTTCCTTGACCAAGGCGACAGCGCGCTCCCAGTCCTCTTCCTTGGCCACATTGGCGCTGATGTAGCTGGCAGCCTGGCCCAGCTTGCCCATGACTTCGCGCGCAGTGTCGCTGTCTTCGGCGTCTAGGTCTGACAGCACGACTTCTGCGCCCTCGGCCAGGAACCGCTCGGCACAGGCAAGGCCGATGCCGCGCAGGCCGCCGGATACGAAAGCGACACGGCCCTTCAGGCGCTGTGCGACAAGTTCCATGTGCTTCAAACTCCCATCATGCCGGCGGTGGTCGCGCCGTCGATCGCGTATTCCGCGCCGGAGATGAACCCGGCTTCGTCGGATGAGAGATAGGCAACAAGGCCCGCCACTTCATTCAGTTGCGCCATGCGCTTCATCGGGGCCATGCCTTCATACATCGCGCGCGCGGCGGCGGGATCGGGCTGGCTGTTCATGATCTGCTGGATCAGCGGCGTTTCCACCACGCCGGGCAGGATCGCATTGACGCGGATGGCATAGCCCTGCTGCCCGCAGTGGACGGCGGCGGACTTGGCCAGCGCGCAGACGGCAGCCTTGGTTACCGAATAGGTCACATAATTGCCCAAGGGGCGCGTGGCGTTCATCGAGGAGTTGATGATGATCGAACCGCGTGGCCCTTCGGGGTTGCGCTTCATGCCCTTAATCGCGTTCTGCACGGTGAGCATCACGCCGGTCTGGTTGACGGCCACGACATTGTCCCAGCCTTCGATCCCCACATCTTCAATGCTGGCATCGCCGCTTTCGGTGCCCGCGTTTGCGAACACGATATCAAGGCGGCCCTCAGTGGCGATGATCTCGTCAATCAGGCCGGGCCAGCCGCTTGCATCCTGCACGCGCAGTTTGCGAAACACCGCGCCGGTCTGTGCGCATAGGGCTGCGGCGGCCTCTTCCTTCGATCCGGTGAACCACACCTTTGCGCCTTCGTCGGTCAACCGTGCCACGGTGGCTGCGCCGATGCCGGTGGTGCCGCCGGTGATCAGGGCGACTTTGCCTTCGAGTCTTTTTGACACTGTTCTCTCCCCAGAGAATCCGAATGACCAGATTGCGTATGAATTATAGAGCGAGTGGTTACGCGGGCTGGCCGTTCGTGCAACCTATGCTTTCAGCAAGGTGACGCGCGCGCGCAAGAGGGGCAAAACCGGCAGAAATACCGGTATTGCAAACGGAATCGGGACGAGGAACGGAAAATGGCGGAAAGTGATCCGAACGTAGGTGGCGGGCTGAACCGCAGCGAGGCGATCAGCTGGCAGGAACTGCTGGCGCAGGATTCGCGCCCGGCCCCGGCCATGCTGACCGAGGAAAGCTATCAGTATCGCGGATCGGAGCCGCTGGCGGCGGCGCGCTATACCTCTGAAGATTTTGCGCGGGAAGAGCGCGAAAAGATGTGGCCCCGCGTGTGGCAGTTCGCCGCGCGTGAAGAGGACATTCCCGAAGCGGGCGATTACACCGTGTTCGAAAACGCGGGCCGGTCATGGCTGATCAGCCGCCAGGAAGACGGCAGCGTCAAGGCGATGCACAACGTCTGCCTGCATCGCGGGCGCAAGCTGCGCACCGAAGACGGCACGGCCGACACCTTCACCTGCCCGTTCCACGGCTTTGCCTGGAACAAGGATGGCAGCTTTGCCGGAATGCCCTGTTCGTGGGACTTCAAGCACCTGGCAGCAAACAAGATGTCTCTGCCCGAAGCTGAAGTGGGACGCTGGGCGGGCTATATCTTCCTGCGCGAAGAACCGGGCGGCCCAAGCCTTGAGGAGTACCTTGCCCCGCTGCCCGAGTTTTTCAAGCGCTGGCGGCACGAGGAATGCACCACCGTGATCTGGGTGGCCAAGGAAGTTCCGGCCAACTGGAAGGTGACCGCCGAGGCCTTTATGGAGGCATGGCACACCGTCGTCACCCATCCGCAATTGCTGCCTTTTACTGGTGATGCGAATGCGGCGTACTGGACCTATGGCGACAATGTGAACGTCAACCACGTGCCGTTTGGCGTGATGAGCCCGCATGTCGATCCTGAAGGCAAGACGCAGCAGTGGATCGTGGACGAATTCTGCAAGTACAATGGCCGCAGCGCCGACAATTATGACGCATCGGGCGATCCTTTTGCGGTGACCGTGCCAGATGACATGACCGCGCGGGCCGCACTGGGTGCAGCCATGCGCGCAGGCTATACCGCGCAGACGGGGTATGACCACGATCATGCGACCGATGCCGAACTGCTCGACGGGCTGGTGTATAACGTGTTCCCGAACTTTGCGCCGTGGGGCGGGTTCATGCCGAACATCGTCTATCGCTGGCGCCCCGGAAAGACGCCCGACACTTGCCTGATGGAAGTGCGCATCATCGCGCGCGTGAAGCAAGGCGATCCGATGCCGCGCGGCGTGCCGATGAAGCTGCTGAGCAAAGAGCAAAAGTGGACCGATGCGCCGGAGCTGGGCGTGCTGGGTCACGTGTTCGAACAGGACATGGACAACCTGCCCTATGTGCAGGACGGCCTCCATGCTTCGAAGACCGGGCAGGTCAATCTGGGCGACTATCAGGAAATCCGCATCCGCCAGTTCCACCAGACGCTCGACAAGTATATCTCCGAGCAGAACTAGGCGGTTGGCCGATAGCTTCGGAAGCCCACCCCGCTGCGACTAACTTCGCCTGCGGCTCAGCAAGTCTCGCTCCCCTCCCGCATGCGGGAGGGGTTGGGGGTGGGCTTCCGACGGTTACGAATGCGAACAACATAAGCGGCAAAACCCTGTCGCCAGCAATTTGAGAGGTGTGCCAAGTGAGCGAAGCCAAGACCAAAGCGCACCCGCCCCGCATCAACTGCGTCCTCGTGTGCGGCGGAGTATGGCATGATATGGACTTTGCCCGGCTCGAACTGCTGAAGCTGCTGGCTGAAGACCCGGCGGTGCGCACGCGCGTGTTCGAGGATTACGAGAATATCGAGGCGATCCGCGCCGCTGATATCCTGATCACCTACACCTGCGATGTCACGCCGTCGCTGGCCGCGCAGGAAGCCTTGCGCGATTGGCTGCGTGCAGGCGGGCGCTGGTATGCGCTGCATGGCACCAACTCGGTGCTCCGCCTCCTGACCGAGGGTGAGCACAAGGGCCTGTGGGATGCGCCACGCTGGGCACCGCTGATGATGGACCTGCTGGGCAGCCAGTTCATCAGCCACCCGCCGATCGCGCCCTATACCGTGACCGTGGCCGACCCCGATCACCCACTGGTGCAGGGGGTGGAGCCGTTCGAGACCACGGACGAGCTTTACCACATGGAATACCACGGGGGCCTGCACGTACTGCTGGAAACCGATTGCACGGTGGAGGGCACCGGTTTTGTCGAGGCCGCCGATGCGTTGGGCAAGCACGCGGTGATGTATCTGAAAGACCACGGCAAAGGCGCAGTGCTCTATAACACGCTGGGCCACTGCCGCGGGCATTACGATCTGCAACCGATGCTGGACTGGTGGCCGACGGTGGATCGCTGTGCTTGGGACTTGCCGGTGTTCTACGATCTGCTGCGGCGCGGGATTGGCTGGCTGAAGGCGCGTGAGCCGCGCGAGGGGTAGCTTCTACTCGCAAGTCCCCGTTCGTGTCGAGCGAAGTCGAGACACGCTGGCGATCTGCCAAGGTGTCTCGACTTCGCTCGACACGAACGGGTAGTCGTTAAATTACGAGCACCCCACCCCCGCAAATCGATCCAGCGCGGCTTGGGGATCATCGGGCCAGCGTGACAGCATCAGCAGGCGCTTGTGGCCATGGCCGATGAACAGTTCATCGGTCACGCCCATGCCGCCGTGGAACTGGATCATCTCGTGCCCCAGTTGCACCGATGCAGGCGCAATGAAGGCGCGCAGGCCGTCGACGGCTGCGGCAAAGCGGTCTGAGCCCTCACTCACAATGGCAAGGTTCAGCAAGGCGCGCGCCTGTTCGATGGCGGTGTATTGCGCTGCCATGCGGTGCTGGATCGCCTGAAATGACCCAAGCGTCGCCCCAAACTGCTGACGTGTGCGCAGATAATCGAGCGTTGCATCAAACAGCAGTTGCATGATGCCCAGCGCTTCAGCCGACCGCGCGAGCGAGGCCAGCGGCGCGATGGCGGCAAGGTCGGCCGCGCTCCCGCCAAGCGGTTGGGCGGGCACGCCTTCAAGTTCGAGCGATACGGCCAACGCCCCATCCACCATGCGCCAGGCTGTGCGCGCAAGGCCGGGCGCATCGGCGGCGACAAGGTATAGCCCGAGGCCTTGCGCATCGCCCGCCGCGCCCGATTGCCGGGCGGTGACGATGAAGCCATCGACCCCGGCCCCTGCCGGAATGCAGGATTTGGCGCCCGTCAGCGTGCCATCAGCAGCTACGCTGGTCGTCACCCACAGGCTCCCCCCGCGCGATCCGGCTTCGGCATGGGCCAGTGCCAAGCGGCGGCTGCCCATCGCCAGCGGCTCCATCCACTCGGCCTTGAGCGCATCGGGCGCGACCCGTTCGAACAGGCGCGCGGCAACCATCACGTTTTCGATCAGCGGTTCGACCACCAGCCCCTTGCCCAGCGCCTCGAAAACTGTGGCAATGGCCGTGGCATCCAGCGTCAGCCCGCCACTCTCCTCGCTCAGCGGTGCGGCAACCAGCCCCAACTCGGCCAGCATGGCCCACATCTGCGGCGAAAAGCCGTTCGGACCGCCAAGGTACTGGCGGCGACGGTCAAGATCATAATTGTCTTCAACGAAACGCTCGGCCAGGGCCTTGAGCATTTCCTCGTCTTCGTTGAGATCGAAATTCACGTCCCTCTCCTCAAGGGACATGTGTCTATCAAAGTCGGGACATTAGCCATGCTGCGCAAATGACTAGGCAATCAAGGCAAGTGCGAAGTTGTTTCATCGGCTTGGGACCGGTAGGGTGTGCCCATAAGTGCAGGAGAGGTTAGTGCAACTTTCGATGGATTCCATCGATTCGGTCAGGATCACCGGCCCGCAAGACGTGCGCCGCGCCGCAGAAGCGCTGCACCGGATTGCAGCGGCAGCAGGCATGCGCGCTGCACCGGCCCACGATATTGCCGACAAGCGCACCCCGGTGGATGCCGACGGCAACATTCTGGCGCGCGATGTCTTCGGGTGGAACGATGAAAAAGTGTGGTGGCGCAATTCGCGCATCGCGCTGGATTCGCCACTGACATCGGCCTGCCGGTTTGAAAGCGAACCGTTCTGGGTCAATGGGCGCGGCTTTCACACGCGCCAGCCCAACCACTATCTGACCGCGATTGACCTGACCAACTTCGAAACGCGCGCGATGACCCGCGCCGCCATCGTGGTGCCGGTGCACTTGCCGTTCGGGCAGATTGGCGCGGTCAGCTTCAATCCGCTCGACCCGGAATTGACCGAGTTGGACGATGTGTTTCTGGAACACGGCGATGCCTTTGGCATCTATTCGCGCACGTTCATCGCCAGCTATGTCCACGCCATGGGATCGGCCCAAGCGCTGCCATCGGGATCGCGCCTGTCAAAGCGCGAGGTGGAATGCCTGCGCTGGGCCGCGATCGGCAAGACCGACCTTGAAATCAGCATGATCATGAGCCGCAGCCGCGCCACGGTGCGGTTCCACATCCACAACGCATCGATGAAGCTGAACGCGGTGAACCGCAGCCAGACCGTGTTCAAGGCCGCACAGCTGGGCTATATCTCGCTGGCAACTTGAGGCCCGCCCCCTTCGGGGTGGAGAGGTTCTGGAACCGGCACAGGCCGCACAATGGCCTTATCGCCCGCAGGCAAAAACCCGGTTTCCTGCCTGACTGTCTGGTGCGGTCGAGAAGACTCGAACTTCCACGGGCTTTCGCCCACAACGACCTCAACGTTGCGCGTCTACCAATTCCGCCACGACCGCAAAATCAGACGGAGTGCAAAGGCTTGTCACCTGCACCCCGCGGTGGGGTAGGAGCGCGCCCCTAGCAAAGGACATTGCGGGGCGCAACAAGGTTCGGGACTTTTTTGCAAAGCCTCGCTTTTTGCGCAGGCCCGCTGGTCAGTCAGGTTTCCAGCCGATTTCGGCCACTTTGGCAGACTTTGGTACATCGGTGACGGCCGCGTTGATCGTCACGCTTTCGCCGGGGGCCAATTCGTCCTGCGGCGGCGGGACTTCCCAGGTCTTGACCACTTTGTCCTGCGCATCGCGCAACACGATCAGGATCTGCGGAATGGCCCGCACCTCTTTGCCGTTGTTGGTCACCGTGCCGCTGGCACCAAAGTATTCGGTGCCATTGGGCAACTGGCGGCGGTCCTGCTTTTCTGGCGGGAAGGACAGGACAAGGTCAGGCCGATCCTCCCCAAAAGTCTGCACGGCACCGGGCAGCCATTTGGGCAGGCCGAACTGCCATGCCGCGCCGCCCAGCGCCGCCATGCTTAGCGCAAAGGCGACCCCGGCGATGGTCCACATCTTTGCCGGGTTGCGCCGCCGGCGGAATGGTGGCTGGTGATCGAAGGGCGAAAGATCGTCATCCGAATAGACCGGCGGCGGCACCCGGCGCGCCGTTTCGGGTAAAGGCGGCGGCATCACCGGTTCGGGTTCGGGCTCGGGTTCAGGCTCAGCTTGCGGCGCTGCTTCGGGCGCAGGGGCAAGCACCGGAGGGGGCGCAGGTGGCGCAGGTGGAGCAGGCTCGGGCGCCACCTGTTCAGGCTCTGCCACGGGCGCAGCAGCCACCGCGTCGGTCAAGTCCTCAGCAGGCGCGCGTTCTGGCAGAGCGGGCCCATCCTGAAACCATGAATGACGGCACTTTGCGCAACGCACGGTCCTGCCGTCCACACCGATGGCACTATCAGGGACGACATAGCGCGTCGAACAGGCGGGGCACGCAATGATCATGACTGCGGTTAAGCATGCGGAGGCCCATTGTAACAATAGCTTCGCTGTCGAAGAAACGCTTCAACGGCCTTTTTTCCACATGGATTGCCGCGTATGGCCCATCTGGCGTAATCATCGGTGCGCAGCAAACGGGTACAGTCTCCACCATATGAGCCAGAACGAAGATGCGGAGATCGTCCATTTCGACAATGTCGGGCTGCGCTATGGCACCGAAAAGGAAGTGCTGACCGATGTCAGCTTCACCTTGTATTCCGGGCGCTTTTATTTCCTGACCGGCGCATCGGGCGCAGGCAAGACGAGCATGCTCAAGCTGCTTTATCTGGCCCAGCGGCCCTCGCGCGGGCTGATCCGCATGTTCGGCACCGATGCCATCACCCTGCCGCGCGACCGCCTGCCCGGCTTCCGCCGCCGTCTGGGCGTGGTGTTTCAAGACTTCCGCCTGGTCCCGCACCTGTCAGCGTTTGACAATGTGGCGCTGCCGCTGCGCGTGGCCGGAGTGCCGGAGCGCGATATCGTCAAACCGGTGACCGACATGCTCGATTGGGTGGAACTGGGGGACCGCAGCCACGCCCGCCCCGCCACGCTTTCAGGCGGGGAGCAGCAGCGCGTGGCCATTGCCCGCGCGGTGATCGGGCGGCCCGATATGCTGGTAGCCGATGAGCCGACCGGCAACGTCGATCCCGACATGGCGATCAAGCTGCTGCGCCTGTTCGAGGCGCTGAACCGGCTGGGGACGACCGTGGTGGTGGCCACGCACGATGTCCACCTCCTGCGCAAAGTGCCGGATTCGCTGATCATGCGGCTCGACAAGGGCCGCCTGTCAGACCCAACCGGCGCGCTGCGCTATCCCCCGCGCCGCACGGTTGCCGCCCCGCGCCCGGATATGGTGCTGCGATGAACCTGATTGCGGCCCTGACCGGCAACCCGCGCGAGGAATGGCGCGAGCGGGCCAGCGCGGAAAGCCGCCTGCTGCCCCAGGGCAAGCTGTCCGGGCCGATGCCGTGGGTCATCGCGATCATGATCGGGCTGACCGTGGTGGCCAGCGCCTGCGGCCTTGCCCTGCGCAACACCGCGCGCGTGGCCAGTGCCGATGTGGCAGGCGGCGTGACCGTGCAGATCGTCAACGGCGCCCCGCGTGAGCGGGACCGGCAGGCGCAGGCCGCGCTGGCCGCGTTGCAAGGCGCGCCGGGCATCGCCTCGGCCCGGCTGGTGCCGCAAAAGGAACTGGATGCGCTGGTAGAGCCGTGGCTCGGCACCACGGCGGGCGATGACGTGAACGCGCTGCCCGTGCCCGCACTGATCGATGTGCGGCTGTCGGGCAATGCCGATAGCGCGGCGATTGGTGGGCTGCGCACACGCCTTGGCCCCGCTGCACCCGATGCCCGGATCGATGCGCAGGCCAGTTGGCTCGCTCCGGTGTTCGAAGCCATCGGCGCGCTGCAGTGGTTGGCGGGCGGCCTGATCGCGCTGCTGGCCTTTGCCACGGTTGCCACCGTGCTGCTGGCATCGCGCAATGCGCTGAGCAACCATCGCGCGACGATTGAAATCGTGCACATGCTGGGCGGCACCGACGCGCAGATTGCCAGGATTTTCCAACGCTCCATGGCGGTGGATGCGGCGGCGGGCGGCATTGGCGGGCTGCTGCTGGGCGTGATCACCACCGCGCTGCTGGCCCGCCAGTTCGCTGCGCTGGGATCGGGCATGATGACCGCGGGCGGGCTGGGCTGGACGGACTGGCTGGTGATCTGCTGCATCCCGGTGGGCGGCGTGCTGCTGGCCGTGCTGACCGCGCGGCTATCGGTGCTGCATGCGCTCAAGGGCATGCTGTGAGCATTGCTGCGTGACCAAACACGGCATTTTCCGGCGGTTGTTCTCGCTGCTCGTCATCTTCTGGGCGCTGGGCTTTGTGTGGTTTTCGGTGTTTCTACCGCAGCCGGTGACAGAGCCGGTGCGCAGCGATGGCGTGGTTGCGCTGACCGGCGCAGGCGGGCGTATCCCGCACGCGCTCGATGTGGTGCGCAAGGGCCGTGCAAAGCGCCTGCTGGTGTCCGGCGTGGACCGCGAAGTGCGGCCGGTGGAGTTTGCGGTGGAATACAAAGTGCCTGCCCGGCTGATGGCCTGCTGCGTCACCTTGGGCTATGATGCGGTGGATACGCGCAGCAATGCCATCGAAACCGTCCGCTGGATCAAGGAAAACAGGCTCCGCTCCGTGCGACTGGTGACGACCGACTGGCACATGCGCCGCGCCGCCTTCGATCTGGCTGCGCAAGCGCCCACCAGCCTGATCATCATCCGCGACGCCGTGCCATCGCAGCCCAGCTTCCGCACGCTGTTCATCGAATACAACAAGTTTGTGGCACGTTTGGTCGCATGGATGGTTGGCTGGTAATGATCCGCAATCTGCTCTCCGTGCCGCGCAGCATCGCGTTCTACATCGCGTTCTATGGCGGCTCGGTGCTGTTCGTGATCGCCACGCTGCTGACGATGTCGGTGCACAAGCCGCTGTTCCGCGCCATTGTGCGCGGGTGGAGCGGGTGGCACCGGCTGTGCTGCCGCATATTGCTGGGCATCCGGGTAGAGCTGGAAAGCCCGCAGTTCAAACCCGGCGTTCTCTATGCCATTCGCCATGAATCGTTTTTCGAAGCGATTGATATGCCTTGGTTGTTCCAACTGCCGGTGGTCTTTGCCAAGGCCGAATTGCTGGCAATTCCCGGCTGGGGCGTGGCCGGGCGCAACTTCGGCCTGATCGGGGTGGAGCGCGAGGCCGGCGCCAAGGCGCTGCGCACGATGCTGACAGAAGCCCGCCGCCTGATCGCCGAAGACCGCCCGCTGATCATCTTCCCCGAAGGCACCCGCACCCCCCACGGCACCCCGGGCAAGCTGCAGGCAGGCTTTGCCGGCATCTACAAACTGCTGCGCCTGCCAGTGATCCCGGTCGCCGTCGACAGCGGCCCGCTCTACCACCGCACCTGGAAACACCCCGGCACCATCCGCTACCGCTTCGCCGAAGAAATCCCGGCGGGCCTGCCGCGCGAGGAGATCGAGGCGCGGGTGGAAGCGGCGATCAATGCGCTGAATGGGTGAGGCTGATAGGGCTTTCGAGGTGAGCGTTAGGACGAAGCCGTTTCTGCCGGTAACCATCGCAGCGACGATGATCTTGTGACGCAGAAATCGGTCATTCAACTTAAAGCGAGGACGCGCTACCTGATATTGATGTCTACGTCCGATTTGGAACACCGGCTTTAAGGCTCAAGCTTTTGGCAAGTGGGCGATCACCGTTCGATCCACAGACGGAATACTAGCAACAATGGTGCGTGACGCCGGATATCGTCAGGGCTAACCTCAACGAGACATAAAGGAACTAAGCACCCATGCCGCTCTCGCAATCTGAATTGACAATGTGGTCCAGCGATCCCGACGAGCGGCCAGCATGGGCTGACGATCGCGCGATCAACGAGCGCTATGTTCGAGGCGAAGGTCGGATCGTTATCGAAAGCAATCGCGAAAAACTTCCTGGTTTCGTCAACCAACTCAAAGATCCAAACTACATGGATCTTCGGCCATTCTATCAGCGTCGCCCGAGATGGGATGTGCGGACACAGAGCTTACTTATTGAGTCGTTCATCATGAACATTCCCGTTCCTCCGGTGTTCCTTTATGAAAGGGACTTCAATTCCTACGAGGTAATGGACGGTCAGCAGCGGATTACAGCGATAAGGGACTTTTATGCGAACTCCTTTAAGTTGCGAGGTCTCGAAACTTGGCCGGAACTTAATGGTCGAACCTATCTCACGCTGCCAGAGAAATTGCGTGCTGGCATCGACAGGCGTTCGATAACGTCAATTGTCCTTCTAAAGGAATCGACAGAAAGTGAAGAAGAGGCATCGCTCCTACGAGAAACTGTCTTTGATCGATTAAATACGGGTGGCATCAAGCTTGAACGACAGGAAATCCGCAATGCTCTCTACCGCGGCGCCTTCAACGAGATGCTCAACGACATCACGCGCATGGATGATTTCCGTGAGGTCTGGGGAATGCCCCGCTGGGTCGAAGGTGAAATCGAAACCAACCCGACGCTCGTTGCAGATCCGTTTTTTGCCAAGATGATGGATTCGGAAGTTGTTCTCCGCTTCTTCGCTTTACGGCATGTCGACCACTATCGGCGCGGCATGCAAGGCTTCCTCGACCTATACATGCGGCGCGCAGCCAAGTTCAATGATAGCGACGTTGCTGAGTTGCGGGAGATATACGTGCGCACCTTGTCGTTCGCCAAGGAAATTTATTCTGAACACTTATTCAGGCCCTATTCGGCAGAGCGTACGTCTTGGGAGGCGAAACCTCATCGCGCCTTCCAAGACGCTGTCATGATTGGACTATCCGAGCGCCTTGCAGACGAGACGATGCTCAAACAACGATCCTCCCAGATACTTGAGGCGACTAAGCAGTTGTTCCTGTCGCATCCGGATGGCACGTTCACTGGCCGCGGGAATACGAAGCAAGACATCAAAGATCGTATCAATCTCTATCGGAAAATGCTCGAAGAAGTTCTGAAGTAGGATGTACAACGCCTTTTTGGAGCGCACGCAGGAGGCGATCTCCGCGCTTCGCAGACACATCCACGCGTCCGACCGGTTCCGCACGGCAGTGTTTGAACAGACATTGCGTTGTGCCGCTGCGTCACCTTGCTTTGATGCAGAGCTGGGCTCAATCGAGGCCGCGCCCAGTAAAATTGAGTGGAGGATTATCGATCACTGTGCGGCGGTAACCCGTATTTACTCAATCTATGAGCAATTCGCCCACGAAATGGTTCGAGAACATCTCAGTCTGTTACAGCGTCGGCTAGCGTTTGACGAATTGCCTGAAAAGATACGCTCATCTTATCGTATCGGCATTGCAAAGATATTGGATAAGGTTGGCGGGCCAAGGTTTGCTGCCCTCGATGTAGGACAACTAATCGCCGGATACCACGACGCGCTTTCCGGCAATCCCTACATAATAGAGCCTCAAGCAATGCTCATGCAAGAGCAGAACCTTCGCCTTCCCGAACTGGACCGCTTTATGAGGGCTTGCGGGATCGACGATGTGTCTGGCTGGATAGAGGCCCATCCGTCGGTAGTGGCATTTTTCGCATCGGGAGGCAGGCTCAATCCTAACGCTGCGACTGAGATGGCCGCATTGATTGGCTATAGAAACGACGCAGCGCACGGCAGCATCGACATAGGAGACATTCTGCACATCAATGTTCTGACTGAGTTCTGCGACTTTGTGGCCGCCGTTTGTGAAGCTCTTGCGGAACGCGTCCAGTTGGCAGGGCTTCGTTCGCTGCAACCTCATGGACATGTGGTAGAACGCGGTACAATCACCGAGTCATTAAAAGGTGGCACTGTGGCTATAGGCGAAATCTCAGGCGCGGTCGAAGTCGGCAACACAGTCTATCTCTGCGGGGACGCATATTGCTTGGAGAGGACCGTTACTAGCATACAGATTGAGGGCGTGCCGTTCGAGAAGATCGACCTTGGTGTGCAGACGGAGGTCGGGCTAATGTTCGACGGAGCGTTTAGGAAGAATGGTAAGCTGCTCACGCTTGAGCAGTGTGTCTCACCATTGGCAGATTCTTCCGCCTCACAAGGAGAAGATGGCTTGGACCAGCCGATCCACCTGCGGGTGGGCTCTGCTGTGAAGATTTGATCTCGGCGGAGATCCGTGCTGCCCTTTTGCTGTGCCAGTCCCGGCCGATTGGCTGCCGCAGGTTTGTTGGCAAGCTGACATTCAGTAAAGAGGGCTGGAACGACCAACTTTGGTCGTCAACCGCCGTCAGCAGCGCCTCAATGAAGCGCTGGCGCACTTCAAGCAAAGCTTTGCGGTTCGTCAGGCCCACGTCGCGCCATTTTCCAAAGTTCTTCGCAGTTAGTAAGCGCCCCGCACGCCCCCCTACGCACAAACACCAAGTTTCATCGCAGCGTCATGTTGGCTTTCTAGCCATGCGTCGCGGCGGGTATGGCGTGGCGCGGGGAGGGATGGGGATCGCTAGTATTATTGCCTCACCGCTGGAAGGCAGGAGCCATCGGGTGGTGCCGGCACAGGCGCTCTCGTTTGGCGTTCCCGAGCTGATCGATAGCCCGGCGGCGCTGCGTGGTTTGAACAGCCTTGCTGCATCATATGTCGCGGCTCTGCGGGATCATGGCACTTCGGCGCTGGTGACCAATGCGGCCAGCGATGTGCTGATGCTGCGGCAGGGCGATCTGCATCTGCCGATCACGGTGGATGATGGCGCGGTGGGCCGGTCCTATGTGGCCAGCCCGCACAGCGCCTATGTGCTCTATGCCCGCGATGAGGTGGCGTTGCTGGGCCTTGGGCGGAAGCAGCTTGCCGCGCACGCCGTGCTGGGCACACTGGACGGCTTGCTGCGCATGGTCCGGCTCAATCGCGCGGTGCACCTTGATAACTGGCTCCTGTCCACCAACTTGCACGGCCTGTGGGAGGGACAAGGCCTTGATGCGATGCGCGCCTTGCTGGCGGCGCGCTATCCCGATCACTTCCTGATCATCCGTTCGCTGGACGAATGGACCTGCCCTGCCCTGCTGAATGCCGCGCGCGCCGATGGCTGGACGCTGCTGCCTTCGCGGCAGGTGTGGGTGACCGATGACCTGAAAGGATCGTGGCACCCGCGCAACCAGACCCGCAACGATGCCCGCGCGCTCAAACGATCAGGGCTGGTGGCAGAGCAGCCCGCCGCGCTCAATGATGCAGACTGTGCCCGCATAGCCGATCTGTACCACCAGCTTTACGTGGGGCGCTATTCGGCCATCAACCCAATATTCAGCCCGCGCTTTATCGCATTGAGCGCGCAAACAGGGCTGCTGCGCTATTGCCTGGTGCGCGATGCGGCGGGGACGATCATGGCCTTTGCCGCCCTGCGCAGTGCAGGCGGCGTGGGCACGGTGCCGCTAATGGGCTATGACATGGCCTGCCCGCAAGACTTGGGCCTGTACCGGATTGCCAGCTATCTGGCAGCGGAGCTGGCGATGAACAGCGGCCTGCGCTTTCACGGATCATCCGGCGCTTCGGAATTCAAACGCAATCGCGGTGCGCACGGAGTGATCGAATATATGGCGGTCGATGCGCGCCATCTGTCGCCATCGCGCCGCGCAGGGCTGGCCATGCTGGCCGCTGGCCTTAACCGCTTTATGACCCCCATGCTGGAGCGCAACGGGTGGTAGGGCCTTACCCCTCCTACCCCTGCCCCAAATGATCGCTGCGGCCAAAGTCCGGCCGCGCATCGTCCTGCCCCATCTCGATAATGCCCCGCCGGATCGCGCGGGTGCGGGTGAAATGGTCGAACAGCACATCGCCATCGCCCTTGCGGATGGCTTTTTGCAGCTCGGTCAGGTCTTCGGTGAAACGCTGGAGCATTTCGAGCACGGCTTCGCGGTTGGTCAGGAACACATCGCGCCACATCGTGGGGTCTGATGCGGCGATGCGGGTGAAATCGCGGAAACCCCCTGCCGAATACTTGATGACCTCGCTCTGTGTCACCTGTTCGAGGTCCGACGCGGTGCCGACGATGGTATAGGCGATCAGGTGCGGCAGGTGGCTGGTGACGGCCAGCACCTTGTCATGGTGATCGGCGTCCATCACCTCCACCCGCGCGCCCAGCGCTTCCCAGAAGGCCACGAGGCGCGCGCTGAGCGCCGGGTCGGCATCGGCGGGCGGGGTGACGATGCACCAGCGGTTGCGGAACAGCGTGGCAAAGCCCGCGTCCGGCCCGCTGCGCTCGGTCCCTGCCACAGGGTGCGCGGGGATAATGTGGTGGCCGGGCAGCGCTTCGGCCAAAGCGGCGGCAACGGTCGCCTTGGACGAGCCGACATCACTGACCAGCGCGTCTTTTGAAAGCCCCGGCGCAATCGCGCGGGCGGCTGCGCCCATCGCGCCCACCGGCACGCAGAAAATCACGAGGTCTGACCCTGCCGCTGCCTGTTCGGCGCTGTCGGCAATACGGTGGGCCAGCTTCAAATCGCGCGCGGCGGTGCGGACTTGCGGATCAGCGTCATAGCCAACCACCGTGGTGCCGGGCAGATAGGCCTGCACGGCATGGCCGATCGACCCGCCCAGCAGGCCAAGGCCGACGATGGTGATCTGGCTGAACGGCGCGGCACTCATTTTGCGGCTTCGCACATCTGGGCGATGGCATCGGCAATCTGGTCCATCTGCGCTGCCGTGCCGATGGTGATGCGCAGGCCTTGCGGCAGGCCCTGCCCCGGTAACCAGCGGGTAATATAGCCGTGGTCCATCAGGCCGCTATAGACTTGCTCTGCCGTCAACGCGCCTTCGAACAGGATCAGCACGAAGTTGGCCTGACTGGGCAGAGGCCGCACGCCATGGTTGCCAAGCGCTTCCAGCCGCTCGACAAAGCGGGCGCGTTCTTGCGCATTGTGGCGGCGTGAGGCTTCGACGAAGGCCTGATCCTGCACCGCGGCAAGACCACTGGCCTGAGCGCTGAGCGAGACGTTGAACGGCCCGCGAATGCGGTTGAGCATATCGACAATGGCCGGGTGTCCGGTGCCCCAGCCAATGCGTTCACCGGCAAGACCATAAATCTTGGAAAAAGTCCGCGTGGCCAGCACGTTCTGGGCACTGGTGGCAAGATCGAGCGCACCATCATCATGTTCGGGCGCAACATATTCGGCATAGGCCCCATCCAGCACCAGCAGGATATCGGGGCGCAGGCCGGCATGGAGGCGCGCGATCTCTGCCCGAGGGAGCCAGCTGCCGGTGGGGTTGTTCGGATTGGCGAGGAACACCACGCGCGTCCGCTCCGTCACGCAGGCCAGCAGCGCGTCGACATCGGTGCCATAATCGGCATCGGGCGCAACCACCGGCGTCGCGCCACAGCGGCGCGCGGCGATATCGTAGACCGAAAAACCATAGCGCACATAGACCACTTCATCGCCCGGCCCGGCATAGGCCTGTGCTGCCAGATTGAGCAGCTCGTCCGACCCTGTGCCCATGACCACCCGCGCCGCATCAAGCCCATGGACTTGCGCAATGGCAATGCGCAGCGCGGTGCTATCAGGATCGGGATAGACCGCCGGATCGCCTGCATGGGCGCGCGCTGCCAGCGCAGCGGCACTGGTGCCGAGCGGGTTTTCGTTGGCCGAAAGCTTGATCAGCGCCTGCCCGTCCTTGCCGGTCGATTTGCCGGGGACATAGGCATGAATGCCCGTGATCCAGCTTTTCGGTTGCGGGGCGGATGGGATTTGCGGTGCGTGTGCCATGGCTCTGCGCCTTAGGGATTACGCGGGTTTCCGGCAAGCGGACCGCAAGACACAGGCGAAAAAAGGCCACAGACGAAAAAAGGGCCGGAAGCGGGCTAGCGCTTCCGGCCTTAGTCTGTTCGCAGGAGGAACATGGTTTGGCGGGGTGAGGGTTTGAGAGGGAGAGGTTCCGGTACTCCCACCCCGCCAATTCGGTTAAACTTAGTAGTTACCAGTCGGCGAAGGCCGATCAGTAGTTGTAGGCGCGCTCGCCGTGTTCGGAGATGTCGAGGCCTTCGCGCTCTGCTTCTTCCGACGGACGCAGACCGATGGTCTTGTCGACGATGAAGAAGAGGATCGCAGAGCCGATACCCGAGAAGAGCACGGTGAACACGACCGCCTTGATCTGCGTCATCACCTGGGTGCCGATGCTGTAGCTGTCAGCATCGAAACCTGCCGGGAACACGGTGTAATCGAACACACCCTGGCCGCCGAGCGAAGGAGCCGCGACGATGCCGGTGGCGATGGCGCCAACGATGCCGCCAACCCCGTGGACGCCGAAGACGTCGAGCGTGTCGTCGTACTTGAGCTTGTTCTTCAGCGTGCTGACGAAGATGTAGCAGATCGGCGAGACGACGAGGCCGAGGACGATCGAGGTCATCGGAGCGCCAAGACCCGAAGCCGGCGTGATGGCGACGAGGCCAGCGACGGCACCCGTAGCAGCGCCCAGCATCGAAGGCTTGCCGTGGTGAAGTTGCTCGACGATCGCCCAGGAGACGGCGGCGGCGGCAGTGGCGACGAAGGTGTTGATGAAGGCAACTGCGGTGACGCCATTGGCTTCAAGGTTGGAACCAGCGTTGAAGCCGAACCAGCCCACCCACAGCAGCGAAGCGCCGATCATGGTCATGGTCAGCGAGTGCGGCGGGGTGGCTTCCTTGCCAAAGCCCACGCGCTTGCCGATCATGATGCAGCCCACGAGGCCAGCGATACCAGCGTTGATGTGCACAACGGTGCCGCCAGCGAAGTCCAGTGCGCCCATCGCCCACAGGAAACCGGCATCGGTCGGTGCATCGGGCAGGAAGTCCGGGCCAGCCCAGTACCATACCATGTGCGCCATCGGGAAGTAGATCGCCGTCAGCCACAGGACGGTGAACACCATCAGCGCCGAGAACTTCACGCGCTCGGCAAAGGCACCGACGATCAGCGCTGGCGTGATGCAGGCAAAGGTCATCTGGAAGATGACGAAAGCATATTCGGGGATGTAGACGTTGTTCGAGAAGGTTGCCGCATAAGTCGTTGCGTCAACGCCCTTCAGGAACATCTTGGAGAAGCCGCCAACGAACGAACCACCGCTGGTGAAGGCCATCGAATAGCCCCAGCTGACCCACACGAGTGCCGCGACCGAAACGATCATGAAGACCTGCATCAGCACCGAGAGCATGTTCTTGGTGCGAACAAGGCCGCCGTAGAAAAGTGCAAGCGCCGGAACGCTCATCATCAGGACGAGAGCTGACGAAACCAGCATCCAGGTCGTATCGCCCTTGTTAACCATGCCGGCCATCTGTTCAACGGTCGGAGCCTTGATTGGCCCATCCTGGGCAAAAGCAGCAGTGGCAGCGAAGAGCGAAGCGCCCGTTCCCGCCAAGCCACAGATCATCTTACGGATCATGTTGGTTCCCCTAAGGTCGGAAATGGAAGGCGCGCTCACAGCGCGGTATCCCCGGTTTCGCCAGTGCGGATGCGGGTGGCCGATGCGAGATCGAGCACGAACACCTTCCCGTCACCGATCGCTTCGGTGCTGGCGGCCTGCTGGATCGTTTCCACGATCTGCGGCGCAAGATCATCGCTGGCAGCGATTTCGATCTTCACCTTCGGCAGCATGTTCGTCGAATATTCGGCGCCACGGTAAATTTCGGTCTGCCCTTTTTGCCGACCAAAGCCCTTCACCTCCGACACCGTCATCCCAGCCACGCCAAGCGCCGACAGTGCTTCACGCACTTCGTCCAGCTTGAACGGCTTGATGATGGCGATGATGAATTTCATTCATGCCCCCTTTTTCGTTGCCCACACGCCGGGCGACCTGCCGGCAACAAATCGTTAAGCAAGGGGCATGCCAAATCAGCAACAATACGGATTGGGGCGTTTATGGGAGCAAAGTTGTCCGATGAGCGGGCTTATGACGCCCGAATCTTGTGCATGTTATACGTGATGCCTATTTTTTAGGCAGACGGGCTTGCTTCAAATCGCAGCAGGCGCAGAAATTAAGGTAGATTCAGGGCTGCCCACACCGGCAGGTGATCCGATCCCACCGCCGCCAGTGCGCTGTGATGAACGCCGCTCGCCTCGACCGTCACGGCCTCACTCACCACGATCCGGTCCAGTTGCGCCAGCGGACGGCGCGCCGGGAAGCTGCGGCCCGGTGCCAGCACGCGCAGCGGCGGCGCAAAGGCCGAAAGCGCCCCGGCGCTGACCGACCATTCGTTAAGATCGCCCATCATCACCGCATGGCCCGCCGTCTCATAAGAGCCAACGTGATCGCATACGGCGCGCACCTGCTGGCGGCGACGCAGGCCCGAAAGGTCAAGGTGCATGCCGACAACCCGCAGCAACGCATCCCCGATGCGCAGCGTCACGCACACCGCCCCGCGCGGCTCCAGCGTGGGCAGCGGCACCGCGCAAGCATCGACAATCTCGATCCCGCGCCGCACCAGCAGCGCATTGCCGTGCCAGCCCAAGCTCGCCGCCGTGCGTGCGCTGTCATAATGGCCCAGATCTGCCACGATCCAAGGGCTGTGATCGTCCAAAGTCGCGCGCGGAATCACCGCCTCACGCAGGCCAAAGCGGCGGTCTGCCTCCTGCAGCGCAATCACATCGGCATCGATCTCGCGCAGAATGGTGAGAATACGGTCAGGATCGCGCCGCCGGTCCAGCCCGACACCCTTGTGGATGTTGTAGCTGGCAACCTTCAGCTTTCGGCCCTGAATCAGAGAAAATCCTTCAGCGTCGCGATGAACTTGTCGAACTGGTCATGGTGGACCCAGTGCCCGGCGTTTTCAAATTCCACCACTTGCGCATTGCGGAAATACTCGGCCATGCCGTTGCGCTCAGGGTTTCCGGCCCAGGAATCCGCACCATTCAGCAGCAGCGTGGGGCAGGTAATCGCCTTCCACAGCTCGTTTCGCTGTTCGATGCTGATGTCATAAGGCGCGCCGTCCACGTTCAGGTGCGGATCGAATTTCCAGCTGAAGGTTCCGTCTTCGTTGCGGTTGATGCCGTGCAGCGTCAGATGGCGGGCCTGAACGTCGGTCAGATAGGGGTTCTCCCCCTTCATGCGTGCATAGGCATCTTCCAGCGTCGGATAGCGGCGCGGGAGGCGGCCCGCCGCCTTGCGCTTTTCCACGATGAATTCGCGCACCCGGCGCGCAAAGGGCACGTTTTTCATCAAGGCTTCGCGGTCAGGCGTGGGGAACAGCCCCTCAATCGCCACGATCTTGCGCACGTTTTCCGGAAACAGCCCGGCATAGCGCAGGCTGGTGTTGGCACCCCATGAGTGCGAGACGATGGTGACCGGCGCCAGATCCAGCTGGTGGATCAGTTGCGCCACATCATAGACAAGGTCCATCGTGCGATAATTGCCATCTTCGGTCCACTGGCTGTCGCCATGGCCGCGGTGGTCCATCGCGATGATGTGCCAGTCTTCGCGCAGCGCTTCGGCGGTCCAGTCCCACGAACGGCAATGGTCGCGCCCGCCATGCACCAGCAGCAGCGGCGGCTTGTCGGCATTGCCCCAGTCCACATAATGGAGCCGCAAGCGTTGCGAGATGAAGGTGTTCGAAGTGGGACCGAGTAACTGCATGGGCCGGTAACTGCGCCGGATGGGGCGCGGTTTCAACCCCGTAACGTCACCTTTCCTTGGTAGCGGAGAACACCAGTTCGGGATTGCGCTCCTGCTGGTATCCCACATCCCAGGCCGACCGCGCCATAAACACCGGATCGCCATCGCGGTCCTTAGCAAGGTTCGAGATGTTGAAATCAGCAAAGGATTTCAGCGCTGTATCACTGCCCTTCACCCAGCGCGCGGTATCGAACGGCGATGGTTCGAGCACCGCCTCAACCTTGTATTCGGCCTCCAACCGCGAAACGAGCACGTCCAGCTGCAGCTGCCCCACCACGCCCACGATCCATTGTGAACCGATCTCCGGGTAAAACACCTGAATCACGCCCTCTTCCGAAAGGTCGTCCAGCGCCTTGCGCAATTGCTTGGTCTTGGTCGGGTCTTTCAGCACCACCCGGCGCAGGATTTCCGGCGCGAAGTTGGGCAGGCCGGTAAAGCGCAGGTCGTTCTTTTCCGAAAGCGTATCGCCCACGCGCAGGGTGCCGTGGTTGGGGATGCCAATGATATCGCCCGCCTCGGCGGTATCGGCAATCTCGCGGTCCTGCGCAAAGAACAGGATCGGCGAATGCACCGCAATCGCCTTGCCGCTACCTGACGGTGTCAGCTTCATGCCGCGTTTGAACGTGCCCGAAACCATGCGCATGAAGGCGATGCGGTCCCGGTGCTGCGGGTCCATGTTCGCCTGCACCTTGAAGATGAAGCCGGTCACGTCGGCGCGCTCGGGGTCCACGGTGCCCACGCTCGACGATTGCGGGCGCGGTGGCGGGGCGAACTTGGCGATGGCCTCGATCAGATCGACCACGCCAAAGTTTTTCAGAGCCGATCCCGCGCGGGCAAGCTCAATCTCTTCGGCAATGTCTTCCGGGATATCAACCGCCGGTTCGATCTTGCCCAGAAATTCGCGGCTATCGCCCTCGGGCCGCGCGATGGTTTCATCGGCAAAGCTCATCACGCCCTGAAACACGCCGCCCATGCCGATCGGCCAAGACATCGGCACCACATCCAGCGCCAGCGCATCGGCGACTTCATCGAGCGTTTCGAACACGCTGCGGCCTTCACGGTCCACTTTGTTCACAAAGGTGATGATCGGCACCGAGCGCAACCGGCACACCTCGAACAGCTTGCGCGTCTGCGGCTCGATACCCTTGGCCGCATCGATCACCATGATCGCCGAATCGACCGCGGTCAGCGTCCGATAGGTGTCTTCGGAAAAGTCCTCGTGGCCCGGCGTATCGAGCAGGTTGAAGACGATGCCGTCCTTCTGGAATGTCATCACCGACGACGTGACCGAAATCCCGCGCTGCTGCTCGATCTTCATCCAGTCAGACCGCGCCCGCCGCGCCGCGCCGCGCGCCTTCACTTCACCAGCCAGGTGAATCGCCCCGCCCTGAAGCAGGAGCTTCTCGGTCAGCGTGGTCTTCCCGGCGTCCGGGTGCGAGATGATGGCAAAGGTGCGGCGATTGGACATAAGCTGCGCGGTTAGCGCGGCTTTACGGTCACGTCCATGCGGAAGCTACGGGTTTCGCGCGGGGGGAGCAGCACCACACCGGGCTTTTCGCGAAAATCGCCAGTAAAGCCCTGCGGGTCCGAATGGCCCTGCCACGGCTCAATGCAGATATAGCGCGCGCCGGGCACCTGCCACACGCCCAGCGAGGTCGTGTCGGGGAAGCTAAAGTCAAGCTGGCTTCCACCCTCCGCGCCATAGGTCAGCGCCTTGCTCACCGCCCGCTCCCAGATCAGCGCATCAGCGCGGAACAGGTCTTCGTGCAGCGCAAGCTCGCGCGCCTGAACCGGGCTGGGCACCGTGGCCGGAAGCAGCACCCCGGTGCCGGGCGCAACCTGCCGCAGCACCGGCGCTTCATCGGCGGCAAACACCAGCTTGTGCGCGTGCTTGTCTGCCCCGCCCGGCAGCGGCCAGGCAAAGGCCGGATGGAAACCAAAGCTGAAAGGCAGCGGCTCCGCGTTCGGATTGAACACACTGACTTCGGTATGCAGCGTCATCCCGACAATGCGATAGGCCACCTCCAGCACAAAGCCGAACGGATAGACTGCGCGCGTATCGGGCGAATCGGTCAGCCGGAACCGTGCCTCGGCTCCTTCTGCGTGAACCGGTGCAAAGGCGCTGCGGCGCGCAAAGCCATGCTTGGGCATCGTATAGGCCTGCCCATCGATCCGCAGCGTATCGTCCACCAGCGCGCCGACAATCGGGAACAGCAGCGGCGCATGCCCGCCCCAGAACGCCGGGTCGGCATCGGTCATGTATTCGCGCCCGTCCGCATCGGTCAGCGACCACAGTTCCGCGCCGAACGGATTGATCCGCGCGGTCAATTCGCCATTCGTGATCGTGACCAGATCGTCGCTCATCCGCGAAGTACTGCCCCCTGCTTGGCCGCTGCGGCAACCACCTTGTCGGCAATCGCCTTCAATGCGGCCTCATCGAACGACTTTTCGACAGGCTGCAGCGTCACTTCGATGGCCAGGCTCTTCTGCCCCTCGGGCACGCCCTGCCCCCGGAAATCGTCGAAAATCCGCGCCGCAGTAATCGCCTGCTTGTCCGCGCCCTTGACCGCGCGCAGCAGATCGCCCGCCGGAAGCGCGGCATCGACCAGAAATGCAAAGTCGCGCGTCACGGCTTGCAGTGCAGGCGGCGCGAAGTGCGGACGGGCAAAGGTGCCTGCGCCCTTCTTCGCCGGAATCCGGTCAAGGAACAGCTCAACCACGGCTACCGGACCATCAAGATCAAACGCCTTGGCGGTCGAAGGGTGCAGCATCCCGAACCGCGCCAACACCGTCTTCGGCCCCAACCGCAGCGTGGCCGACTGGCCGGGATGGAACTGCGCTCCCGCCTCAGCCATGACCTGCAGGTTATCAACCGGCGCGCCCGCCTCAGCCAGCAAAGCCAGCGCTTCGGCCTTGGCATCGAACGCATCAAACGGCTTGGCCTTGCCAGTTGCCCAGCCACGCGGGGTGCTGTCGCCTGCCAGCACCACGGCAAGGCTCAGCTTCTCGTCACTCGCCCCACCCTCGCCGCGCAAATAGCGGCGGCCAATCTCGAACAGCCGCACGCAAGCCGCGCCACGATGCAGATTGCGCTGCGCCGCCGACAGCAGCCCCGGCAGCAGCGAAGGCCGCATGACCTTCAGGTCCTCGGAAATCGGGTTGGCAAGGGTCCACAATTGATCCCGCTCATCCTGAGCAGCCGCGTCAGCGGCGTGTCGAAGGACAAAGTGATCAGCCTGCGCTTCGGGCAAGAACGACCACGTAATCGCCTCATTCAGCCCCCGCGCAGCCGCCGCACGGCGCACCCGCCGCTCCAGCATCTGGACCGGCGTAGCGGTCGGCTTCGCCACGCCATCTGCGCGCGGCAGCGGCGTCGATGGCACCGCATCCAGCCCATGAACGCGGATCACTTCCTCAACGATATCCGGCGCACCATCCACATCGGGCCGCCATGTCGGAACCGTAACGGCCCAGTCTTCGCCCACGTCAAAGCCCAGCGCGGTCAGAATGCGCTTCTGCTCGCCCGCGCCCACATCCACGCCGCCAAGGCTTCCCGCCAGCGCCGTGTCATAGGCGACGGTCTTGCGCGCCACTGGCGGCTCTCCTGCGCGCACCACTTCGCTCGCCTCACCGCCGCAAATCTCAAGGATCAGCGCGGTCAGCAGGTCCATGCCGGTATCGAGGAACGCCGGGTCCACCCCGCGCTCAAACCGCCCGCGCGCATCCGATGCCAGCGCCAGCGCTTGGCCGGTGCGGGCAATGCTGGGCGGATTGAAGTAGGCAATTTCCAGCAGCACGTCGGTGGTCTCTTCGGTGCAACCCGAATGCTCGCCACCCATGATCCCGGCAATGTCATGCACGCCGCTGTCATCGGCAATCACCGTCATGAACGGGGCCAGCGCATATTCCTTGCCGTTGAGCGCAAGGCAGGTCTCGCCCTCCCGCGCCTTGCGGGCAACCACTGCGCCGTTCAGCTTGGCCAGATCATAGGCATGGGCCGGACGGCCATAGCCGAGCATTACGAAGTTGGTCGCGTCCACCAGTGCCGAGATCGGACGCTGGCCTGCGCTCTTCAGGAAGTCCTGCAGCCACTTCGGGCTTGGGCCGTTCTTCACCCCGCGAATGACGCGGCCATAGAACGCCGGGCAACCTTCAGGATCGTCGGTGCGCACTTCGACCGGGCAAGGGAAGCTGCCCGCCACAGGCTCCGCCGCAATCGGCTTCAGCACGCCAAGGCCAGCCGCCGCCAGATCGCGGGCAATGCCGTAAACGCCCATGCAATCGGGCCGGTTGGGCGTAATCGCCACATCGAACACCGGGTCCGATCCCACATAATCGGCAAAGCTGGTGCCGATGGGCGCATCTTCGGGCAGTTCGATGATCCCGTCATGATCCTCGCCCAGGCACAATTCGCGCGTGGAACACATCATGCCATTGGATTCGACCCCGCGAATGGCCGACTTCCTGAGTTCCATGCCATTGGCCGGAACCACCGCGCCGGGCAGTCCCAACACGCCGATCATCCCGGCCCGCGCATTGGGCGCACCGCAGACGACCTGCAGCGGATTTCCATCCCCCAGATCGACCGACAGCACCTGCAGCTTGTCGGCCTGCGGGTGCTTGTCCGCGCTCAGCACACGGGCGACGCGAAACTTGGTCAGCGCTGCCGAGGCATCTTCAACGCCTTCGATTTCCAGCCCCAGCGAAGTCAGCTTTTCGGCAATCGTGCGGGCATCGGCCTTGGTATCAAGAACCGACTGCAACCATGAGAGCGAGAACTTCATGCGCGCACTCCCACACCGCCAGAAAGGGTAGGCACGTCCAGCGCGCCGAAGCCATAGTGGCCCAGCCACCGCGCATCGCCATCAAAGAATGCGCGCAGATCGTCCAGGCCGTATTTCAGCATGGCAAGCCGGTCCACGCCGGTGCCAAAGGCAAAGCCCTGCCATTCATCGGGGTCCAGCCCGCCAAATTCGATGACCTTGCGGTTGACCATGCCGCTGCCCAGCACTTCCATCCAGCCGCCATTCTCGGCATCGCCGCTGCCACCGACCACGCGCTTGCCGTTGATGAGGGTGTAGCCAACATCGACCTCAACCGAAGGCTCGGTGAACGGGAAGTAGCTCGGGCGCAGGCGCAGCGTGATGTCGTCACGCTCGAAAAAGGCCTTCAGGAACGTCTCAAGCGTCCACTTCAGGTGGCCCAGATGAATGCCCTTGTCGATGACGAGGCCTTCGATCTGGTGGAACATCGGCGTGTGCGTTGCGTCCGAATCCGAACGGTAGACGCGGCCCGGTGCGATGATGCGCAAAGGCGCGCCTTCCTTCAGCATCGAACGGATCTGCACCGGCGAGGTATGCGTGCGCAGCAGCATGTCGCGGCCTTCCCCGTCCTTGTCCGGGAAATAGAACGTATCGTGCATCGCGCGCGCCGGGTGCGTTTCGGGCATGTTGAGCGCGGTGAAATTGTGCCAGTCGTCCTCGATCTCCGGCCCGCTCGCCACGGCAAAGCCCATGTCGGCAAAGATTTCGGCCAGTTCGTCCATCACTTGGCTCACCGGATGCACTGAACCGCGCGGAGCTTCGGGCGCAGGCAGCGACAGGTCCACCGTCTCCGCCGCCAGCCTTGCTTCCAGCACGGCGCTTTCCAGCGTGGCCTTGCGCGATGCCAAAGCCGTGGTCACCGCCTCGCGGACAGCCTGAATCTTCGGGCCTTCGCTCTGCCGCTGATCGGGCGTCATCCCGCCCAGCGATTTGAGCAGCGCGCTGACCCAGCCCTGCTTGCCAAGGGCGGAAACGCGGATCGCTTCTACCGCTTCGGGCGTGCTCGCCGCTGCAATGGCGCTTATCGTTTCGGCCTGCTGTTGATCAAGGTTTTCCATGCGCGCAGCCGCTAGCGCCAAATGCGCGAAAATCAAAGTGGGGAGTTGCGCGCGCTCACCCTTGGGGAACCGGCGAATGCAGCGCTTGCACCGCACTGCCCATGAACGCCTGCCGCGCGCGCATCACCTCGGTCAGGATGGGCTTGGGCGTGGCCGCATATTCGCTCGGGCTCATGCCCATGAAACGATGAAAATCGCGCACGAACTGGGCCTGATCGTGGTAATGGCCATCAATCGCGCCAATCCAGTGCAACGAGGGGTCAAACAGGTACTGCACAAGGCTGCGCATGAAGCGCTGGCGGCGCAGCAGCAGCCGTGGCGCAAAGCCGAAGTGGCGGCGGCACACCCGCTCCAGCGTGTGCGCAGGCAGGCGCGCGGCCTCCGCCATTTCCGCGACCGTCGATACATCGGGGTCGAGCAGCGCGGTGTGGCAGGCGATGATGCGCGGATCGTCTTCGGTTGGCCCGGCCTCCAGCGCGTTCAGGAAAAAGCTGCTGATCCGCGCCAGTTCTGCATCCTCATCAGGCACCGGCCCGAACAGGCTGGTGATCAGCGGCTGAAGATGGGTGAGAAATCCTTGATCCGCAGCAGGATAGATCGCATCGGCGTGGTCCTTGGCCGGCGTGCCGATAAACCGCGCCCAGCCTAGCGGCAGAATGCCAATCCCCCAGATGCGCGATGTGCCGACCGTAAACTTCAGCGCCAGGCTGGTCGGCCCGGTAAAGTTGGCAAGGCTTCCGGGCAGAACCGGCTGGCCCGGCAGCTGCGAATCCGGAAAATCCCCTGAAAAGACGCGCAAATTGGCCCATTCGGGATGGAGATGGTCGGTCACCCGCCCCCTATCTGGCCCGTCATCAGGCCCGCCATCAGGAACGGTCACCTCGGTCACGTAAAAGGTCGTGAAATAGCGCGCCAGCGGCGCAGGTGGCCGATGGAACCGTACCCGGACTGTGCAGTCCCCGGTCAAAATGCTGTGCGCCCCGTTTATGTGTTTCTCGTAAGTGTCCGAGACACACTGGAACGCAGATGCATGATTCGCAACTGAAAAGGGGCGGATTTCCGAAGAAACCCGCCCCCTTCAATGTGCAAAGCTTGCAACCGGGCTTATGCCGGCAGCGCAGCCTTGGCTTGTGCGATCACCGTCGTGAAGATCGCGCCCTCGTTCATGGCGAGGTCGGCCATCGTCTTGCGGTCCAGTTCGATCCCGGCCAGCTTGGTGCCGTGGATGAACTGCGAATAGGTCAGGCCTTCGGCGCGGACCGCAGCGTTGATGCGCTGGATCCACAGGGCGCGGAAGCTGCGCTTCTTAACCTTGCGGTCGCGATAGGCATATTGTCCGGCCTTTTCAACGGCCTGACGGGCGACACGGATCGTGTTCTTGCGACGGCCGCGATAGCCCTTCGCCTGATCCAAAATCCTCTTGTGCTTGGCTTTGGTGGTTACACCACGCTTGATACGGCTCATAACTCAGGTGCTCCTTACAGCCCGTAGGGCGCCCACTTCTTGATCACCTTTGCATCTGCATCGGAAATCACGTCGGTGCCGCGGTTCTGGCGGATGTACTTGGCGTTATGGCTCATCAGGCGGTGGCGCTTGCCAACCACCCCATGCTTCACCTTGCCGGTGGCGGTGAGCTTGAAGCGCTTTTTCACGCCGCTCTTCGTCTTCATCTTGGGCATTTTCGTCTCCTGATTACGACGCGTCCGATCCGCCTTGGCAGCCCTTGTGGCCAGGCCGATCATCGAATCCGTGTCGGTTGAAGGACGGGCCGTTAGGCGAAGCGGTGCGGAAAGGCAAGCAGACTCAAGCGATCATGCGGCGCTTGCCAATTTGTATATACAAGTTTATATACGCTATCGATAAAGCGGAACCTGATTGCCGGATTTGACTGGGACGAAGGCAACCGAGCCAAATGTCAGAAACACGGGCTGACAATTGCAGAGATCGAAGCGGTTTTCAGGCATCCGCATCGCCTTGCCCCTGACCCTGCTCATTCAAACGCGGAAACCCGGTTTCTGGCCATTGGCAAAGGTGGAGGCACGCGCCCGGTCTTTCTCGCTTTTACGCTGCGGACGATAAATGCCGAGACATTCATTCGGGTCATCAGTGCCCGCTACATGCACCGCAAGGAAATCGAACACTATGAACAAGCCGCTTCCCCACCTGAACACGGACGATGACGCCGAACGCTTTATCGATCAGGCCGACCTGTCACAGTTCGATCTGAGCGCAATGACGTCGCATAGCTTCGAGTTCGCGCCCAAGGCCAAGCAGGTAAACATGCGCTTTCCCGAAGCGCTGCTCGATGCCGTCAAGCAAGCCGCGCAAGCCAAAGGCATGTCATATCAGCGTTTTATCCGGCAAACACTTGAGGCTGCCGTCCAGCGCCGGGGCTGACCTCAGCCTCCAGATTTCTTGCTACCCGCCAATATCCGCCACGTCATAAGGCGTGGTCTGATAAACCGCGTTCACCCAGTTGCCATAAAGCAAGTGCCCGTGCCCGCGCCAGGTATTGGCGGGCTGGGCTTGCGGGTCATCACCGGGGAAATAGTGCTGCGGCAGATAGCCGCCTTCATCGCGCGCATATTCCCCGGCCAGCGTCAGCGTATCGTATTCCAGATGGTTGAACATGTGCAGCGTGCGCGTGGCCGGATCGTCGATCAAGCAAAGGCCTGTCTCGGCGCTGTCGGCCAGCACCGTCAGCCCCCGGCCCTCGGGCAAGTCCTCGCGCCGCACTTCGGCCCAGCGCGATACCGGCACATCGAACACATCGGGCAGCCCGCGCATCAGCGGGCTCGCCGGAGCGTGGTTGCGGTGGCGGAACACGCCCGAAGCCTTGGCGGCAAGATTGTGCTTTTCCACGCCGTGATAGTGCTGCAACGCCGCCATCGCGCCCCAGCAGATGGAAAGCGTGCGATGCGCGTTGGTCTGCGACCAGTCGAAAATGCGCCGCAATTCGTCCCAGTAGCTCACGTCCTCAAACGCAATCGTCTCCACCGGCGCGCCGGTCACGATCAGCCCGTCGAACTTCTCTGCGCGCACATCCTCCCACGGGCGATAGAACGCCGAGATATGCCCCGCCGACGTATTCTTGCTCACGTGATCGGAAATGCGCAGCAGCTCCAGTTCCACCTGCAGCGGCGTTGCCCCCAGCAGCCGCGCAATCTGCGTTTCTGTGGTGATCTTGTCGGGCATCAGGTTGAGCAGCGCGATCCGCATCGGGCGAATGTCCTGGCGCGCGGCTTCGGTCTCGCTCATCACGATCACGCCCTCGGCTTCCAGCGTGCGGCGGGCGGGCAGATTGTCGGCAATTCTGATCGGCACGGTCTTGGCGTCTTTCTTCAACCTGTGAGTGGTTGACGCCCTGCAGTGTCCGTGTCCGTTTGGTTGCCGGATCGGCCACATCCCCTCTCCATCACTGGATCAGGTACCACCTTGCCCGGAACGGCAGGTTGGCGTTGGAGCGTCAGCCCAACTCTCGATGTGTTGCGATATGTAGAGCGCCCGACGCGCCTTTGCAACGCCTGCTGCGCAGTGCAATTGGGCGCAATTGGCCTTGCTATTGCGATCTAGTCGCATTATTACTGCGAATCATTGGCAAGATCATCTGCCGAAGGATCGTTCGCATGTTCATCTGCATCTGCAATGCCATCCGCGAAAAAGACATCCGCGCCGCTGCTCGCTGCGTCGCCGGTGGGGCCGAAGATATCTATGGCCAGATGGGCTTTCGCCCGCAGTGCCGCCAGTGCCTTGAAGATGCCGATGATATCATCGCCGATGAACGCGCCTGCGCCGTTGCCTGAAAAATGGCGCTTGTGCTGAAAAGCAAAGCGTTCGCATTACTATTTGATTTGTAATGAAAGATTGCCGGCCTGTGCGAGTCGTTCGCGCTTGGCGAACGCCTGTTCTGCGCCTAATCCCTCATCATTGTCCTGTTTTCAGAAAGTGTTCAAGATGAAGGGTGATGCAACTGTCATCGAATATCTCAACAAGGCCCTGCTTAACGAGCTGACCGCCATCAACCAGTACTGGCTGCACTATCGCATGCTGGACAACTGGGGCGTCAAGAAGCTGGCCGAATACGAACGCCACGAATCCATCGATGAAATGAAGCACGCCGATCTGCTCGCCGATCGCATCCTGTTCCTCGATGGCCTGCCCAATTTTCAGGCACTGGGCCGGTTGCGCGTGGGCGAATCGGTAGAAGAAATCCTGAAGGCCGACCTCGCGCTCGAAATGGATGCGCTGCCCCTGCTGAAAGACGCCATCGCCCATTGCGAATCCGTGCGCGATTTCGTCAGCCGCGATCTCTTCGCCAAGATCCTCGAAAGCGAGGAAGAGCATGTCGACGTAATCGAAAAGCAGTTCGACATGATCGAACGCATGGGGATCGCCAACTACATCCAGCTCAACAGCGAAGCGCCCGAGAGCTGAGCAAAACCCGCCTTTCGTGCCAAAAACCCGCTCATGCTGAGCCTGTCGAAGCATCCGGCACAGCGCCAGCACCCTTCGACAAGCTCAGGGTGAGCGGAGTTGTGTTTTGGTTGCAACGGACCTCTGCAAAATCTCGTCGCCCCGGGCTTGACCCGGGGCTAGGCTTTCTTCTTGCGACCTCGAAACAGAAAAGCCCTGTCCCGGATCAAGCCCGGGACCACGAAGAATGGGGCGTGATTACGCCCGCCCTGTCTGCCCCACCAAGTGCGCGGGATCGATCCCCTCGCGCTTCCACGCCTGAGTCCAGCGCCTGCCGGTGGGCGTGCCGAACAGCACTTCGGGATGGCCCTTGGCCGCATACCAGCCATGGTGGCGCATTTCCCCCTCAAGCTGGCCGCCAGCCCACCCGGCATAACCCAGCGCGACCAGAAACTTGCTCGGCCCCCGCCCTTCGGCAATCGCGCGCAGCACATCGAGCGAGGCCGATAGCTGGCACAGCGGATTGACCGTCACGCTGCCCTCTCCGCCCCAATCGTTGGTGTGCAGCACAAAGCCGCGCGCGGTTTCCACTGGCCCGCCATCCAGCACCGGCACATCGGGCGCAACGCCGGGATCGATGCCAATATCGGCCAGCAATCCGTGCAGCGTCACCCCTTCGCGCACCGCACCAATGCCGATGCCTAGCGCGCCGTATTCATCATGCACGCACATGGCGATCACCGCGTGATCGAACCGCGCATCGCCCATGCCCGGCATGGCCAGCAGCAGCCGCCCGCTCAGATATTCCGCTTCACTCATGGGGTTCAGATAGGGACGGCACTTGCGTCCTTCCAGCCCCGACCTTCAGGCAGCCGCCTTGATCTTGCGGTCCTCTGCCGCTTCCAGCAGCCGCTTTTCCACGGTGCGCAGGCGCGCTTCGTCTTCCACCTTTTCGCCCAGCACATCGGTGACATAGAAGGTATCGACCGCACGCTCCCCATAGGTTGCGATGTGTGCCGAATGGACCACCAGCCGCGCTTCGAACAGCGCGCGCGCCAGCTGGCTCAGCAGGGCCGGCCGGTCACGCGAGCCGACCTCGATCACGGTGAACCGGTTCGAAGCCTTGTTGTCGAAGATCACGATCGGCCGCACATCGAAAGCATCGGCGCGCGGGCGGGCCAAGGGCCGTGCGGCCAGTTGCGGCACCAGCTTCACCCGGTTGGCCAGCGCATCGGCGATGGCGTTCTTCAGCCGCGCGATCTGGCTGGCCTCGTTCAGTGGGCGGCCCAGCGGGTCCTGCACCAGGAAGTTGTCCACCGCCGTGCCATTGCGCGCGGTGTGAATGCGCGCGTCAATAATGTTGCCGCCCGCCAGATGGATGCCCCCGGCAATGCGATAGAACAGCCCCGGATGGTCTGCCGCCAGCACGGTGACGAGCGTCGCCCCGCGCGCCGGATACCAGTGCGCTTCTACCGAAAGGGGCTCGCCCAGCGCCACGTCCATCTGCTGCAGGTTCAGCGCGATGATGTCTTCGGGCTCGGCAATCCAGTAGGCATCGCCCAACTGCTTGCCCACCGTGCCGATCAGCGCATCGCGCTCTTTCAGCAGGCCGCCCACCGCCTTTTTCTTGGCGGCAATGCGCTCCACCCGGCCATGCTGTTTATGGCCAAGGCGCAGCATTTCCTCGGCGGAAATGAACAGGTCGCCCAGCAACTGGCGCTTCCACGAATTCCACACGCCCGGCCCCACCGCGCGAATGTCGACCACGGTCAGGATCAGCAGCAGGCGCAGCCGTTCCTGGCTCTGCACCGTCTGCACGAAATCGGCGATGGTCTTGTAATCGGCCAGATCGCGCTTGAAGGCAGTCGCGCTCATCAGCAGATGCCAGCGCACCAGCCATGCGACCAGTTCAGTCTCTGCCGCTGAAAGCCCCAGCCGCGGGCACAGCTTCATCGCCACTTCCGCACCCAGCACCGAATGGTCGCCCTTGCGGCCCTTGGCAATATCGTGGAGCAGCGTCGCCAGATAGAGCACGCGGCGCGAGGACACTTTGCTCACCACTTCACTGGCCAGCGGATGGTCGGCTTTGGCCTCGCCCTTCTCGATCTTGGCGAGCAAGCCGATGGCGCGGATCGTATGTTCGTCCACCGTATAGTGGTGGTACATGTCGAACTGCATTTGCGCGATCACGCGGCCAAAATCGGGAATGAACCGGCCGAAAACGCCCGCCTCGTTCATCCAGCGCAGCACCGTTTCGGGATCATTGCGGCTGGTCAGCACGTCCATGAACAGCTTGTTGGCGCGCGGATCGCGGCGGATGGCAGCATCGATCAACCCGGAATCACGCCGCGCAATGCGCATGGCTTCGGGGTGAATTTCCACCTGCTGCTCCACCGCCACGGCAAACAGTTCCACCAGCCGCACCGGGTCCTGCTTGAACGTATCGTCCGAATCCACGCCCAGCTTGCCCGCATCGATCAGGAACGATCCGACCCGCTTGGGCCGCTTGCGGCGCAGGCTGGCAAAGAAGCCACGCTTTTCCTTGGCGAACTGGTCATCCAGCTGGCCAAGGAACACGCCGGTCAAGGATCCCACCTGCTTTGCCTGCAGGAAAAAGTACTGCATGAACCGCTCAACCGCGCTCTTGCCCGGCCGGTCGGCAAAGTTCATCCGCATCGCCACTTCGCGCTGCATGTCGAATGTCAGCCGGTCTTCGGCGCGGTTGGTCAGCGTGTGCAGATGGCACCGCACCGCCCAGAAGAAGTTCTCGGCCCGGCGAAACGCGCGGTATTCTTCCGCCGTCAGCAGCCCCACATCGACCAGTTCCGATGCATCGCGCACTTTGTGGATATACTTGCCGATCCAGTACAGCGTGTGCAGATCGCGCAGGCCGCCCTTGCCCTCTTTCACATTGGGTTCAACCACATAGCGGCTGTCCCCCAGCCGCTTGTGGCGCTGGTTGCGCTCTTCCAGCTTTTCGGCAACGAACTGTTTTTCGGTACCATGGACCACTTCGGCAAAGAACTTGGCCGAGGCCGCATCATAAAGATCGCGGTCACCCCACACATAGCGGCCTTCGAGCATCGCGGTGCGGATCGTCAAATCGCTGCGCGCCATGCGCACCACTTCGTCCAGTGACCGGCTGGACTGGCCAACCTTAAGCCCCAGATCCCACAGGAAATAGAGCATCGCCTCGATCACTTGTTCGCACCACGAAGTCGGCTTGATCGGAGTGATGAACGCGATGTCCACGTCCGAATGCGGCGCCATTTCGCCCCGCCCGTATCCGCCCACGGCGACCACGGCGATACGCTCGCCCATCGACCGGTTGCTGGCGCGATAGATGCGGCCTGTCACGTGATCGTAGATGATCCGCACCAGCTGATCGACCAGAAAGGCCTGCGCCTGCGCGCATTCGGTGCCTGCCGAAGGCTTGGCTTCCAGCCGCCGCGCAATTTCGGCCCGCCCGCTTTCCAACGCCCCGCGCAGCAGCTCAACCACCACGGCACGCGATTTCTCGCCCTGCTCGCCAAAGGCGGCGGCGATGGCATCGGCCAACTGGCGGCGGTCAATAATGGCGCGCTGGTTTGCAATCCGGGGAAGTGTCATGCCCCTGCTTTAGAGGCTGATGCGTTACCGTCCAATAACAATGCCTATCGGGAGGCAAACGAGGGCCATGGCCATAGGGGCAGGCATCAGATCGCCACAAATTTCCCTGCCGCGCGGTCCTTGCGCACTTTCAGGCCATCGAACACTTGCCCGCTCATGGCGATCCACACGCCGGGCGCGGCGATCTGTGCGGTGGCAAAGGCCATGCCGAGATTGAACGGCGCATCGGTCTCGGCAAAGCGCGCAGGCGAAAGCGCGCCGGTCAGCACTACGGTTTTACCGGGAATATCGGCCAGAGCCTTGGCGGTTTCTGTCATGGTATCAGTACCATGCGTGATCACCACGCAGGTTTCTGGGGCCTCGCGCACAGCAGCGGCAATCAGCGCGCGGTCGGCATCGGTCAGTTCCAGACTGTCCTTGCGCATCAGTTCCATCACGCGGACCGGCAAGGCCACACGCGCCTGCTCAAGCACGGCGGGGATGCCGGATTCGACGATCTGATACTCGCTCAGCGCGTCGAAATAGGCTTTGTCGATGGTGCCGCCAGTGGTCAGCACGAGGATGGGATGTTGCTGCATGGGCGGGCCTATAGCCCGGTTTTGCGGGCAATTACAGGCCCGGGAAACCAACAACGCTCAAGGATGCGCGCCGCCCGGTGACGAGGGAGGCGGCATCGTGCCGGTGGTCTGGCTCGGCAGGGATTGCCCCCCAGGCAGCGTGCCATTGCCCGCAGCGCCGCCGGTAAAGGCCCAGCCCTGCTGCGGCGCGGGCGGTCCCATCAGGCCGCCGCCCGGAACGATGCGCGGGGCGGGCGATGGATCGGCGGTTGGACCTGCCACATCGCGCGCCGGACGCTCGCCCGAGGTCGCAAGTTGGGGTGCGGGGGGGAGAATGACCTGCACGGGTTCGGGATCGACCTGCGGCACAACGGGAGCAATTTCGGTGCTCGGTGCAGCGGTGGGCAGAGCGGGCCTTGCGGCGGCCAAACGTGGGGTCGGTGCTGCTTGGTGCGTGCTAGGTGCATCTAGGTGCACTTCAGAACCCACTGCAATTTCTGCACTTTTCGGCGTTTGGGGCGCAATTGCGGGTTTTTGGTCGATCACTACCACCGCCACCAGACTCGCCGCCAGCGCCGCAAAGACCCCGCCAAAAACGATGCGCCGGTTGTGCGGTGGTGCGGCTTTGCCAGACTCGGCAACCGGTGCGAACGGAATGACCTGCGCGGTCGGGGCGAGCGTTTCGGGCACCCTCGCCTCAACCGCATCGGCCCCCGGCAAAAATTGCGGTTGCGCGGTAGCTTGCGCCACAATCCGCGCGGCAAGGCCCGGCGGCAAAGCGGGGCGCGGCGCGCGGGCCAGTGCGGCATCGAGCGCGGCTTCGGCCTCTGGAACCTTGCGCGCCATCAGGCCTGCGCCGCCAGATCGGCGCATGACACATCGCGGGCCTCAAGCAGGCCGCGCATCTGCCGACGCGCTCTGAACAGTAGCGATTCCATCGCCTTGATATTGAGATCAAGCACCTGTGCTGCAAGGGCGTTCGAAAATCCCTCATAATAACAGAGCACTAGCGCGGCGCGATAGCGCTCGGGCAAGTCCGCCAAGGCCTCCCCCACCGCTTGCGAGGCTTGCTCAGCCTCGATTCGGCGGTCGACCAGCGGTGTGTCATCAGCCGGATCGGGCAGCGTTTCCACGGTCACCACGCGGAAGCGGCGCTTGCGATCAAAGCACAAGTTCATCGCCACGCGGTGCAGCCAGCCGACCAGCCCGGCCCCAGAAGGCTGCCAGCGCGGCGCGTTTTGCCACAGCCGGGTAAAGCAATCCTGCGTCACGTCCTCAGCCTCAGCCGGATCGGACAGCATGCGCATGGCTACGCGATAGAGTGCGGGCGAGTGGCGATCGACGAGGATTGAAAAAGCTTCGACCGAGCCGCCTGCCACTTCGCGCATCAGCGAAGCATCGTCCAAAGCCTCACGATGAAGGCTATCAGCAGGTTCCAGCAGGCTTTCATCGCCCGCCAAAGCGTCTGATCTCACGTCGCCATAGAACGTCAAGGAAGCCTGCCGTCTTTGCACCAAGGCCCAATGCAGGCCGCGCGCCTTGCCTGCCGTCTTTCAAGTGAACGGCAGATTTACAGCTCTCCTCCAGAGGCCTTCGCAAACTTTTTTCCAAGCGCTGCGAAGGGTTGCGGATGCGTGCCCGTTAAAAGCTGCGGAGACGGACAACCGGCATCGCGCCGGGCCAGCTCCACCTGTTGACCGCTCCCGCATGAGTCCCTTGCGGGTCGCACTTTGACTGGCCCGCGCCGACCGCACCCCGGCGCGGGCCTGCTTTTTCCCGAATGGATGAGGGGTTTCATGAACCATCTTCGCAGCACGACTTTCCTTTCCGCAATGGCTGGAGCGCCCGCTGCGCTCGCCCTGCTGATCCCGCAAACCGCATGGGCCGACACCACTGTCAGCACCAGCACAACCGCCCCGCTCAAGACCGCCACCGCAGGTAACGTGACCGTGGCCAGCGGCGGCACGATCACGCTGGCTACGGGCGGCGTGGCCACCACGGTGGATTCGAACAATACCGTCACGGTCGCCTCGGGCGGGACGATCACCAACAGCGGCGGCAAGGACGGCGATGCAGGCATCGTGGTTGAGCCGGGCCGTTCCACCACGGTCAGCAATGCCGGCACGATCACCGTGTCCGAAACCTTCACGGCCGCCGATACCGACAGCAACGGCATTGCCGATGGCCCGATTGCATCAGCATCGAACCGCTATGGCATTGTCGTGAACAGCGGCGCTGCAACTATGGGATCGATCACCAACAGCGGCACGATCCGCGTCGATGGCCTGAATTCGGGCGGCATTGCGGTGAAATCCGATCTGGTGGGCAATGTGGCCAACACCGGCACGATTGCCGTGCTGGGCGACAATAGCGTGGGGATTGGCACCAAGGGCGTGACCGGCAACGTGACGGTTGAAGGCACCGTCGCCGTGGTTGGCGAAGGCGCGCAAGCGGTTGTTGTTGGCGGCAATGTGGGTGGCACGGTGCGCATTCAGGGCACGGTGAGCCAAGCCTCGTCCTACACCACAGATTCCAGCACCACGCAGACGCTTTCGCGCACCGCGCTGCGCAGCGGCAAGGCGGCGGTCGAGATTTCGGGCAACGTTGCAGGCGGTATCCTGCTGGATGCCGCGCCCTATGACCTCAGCTCCTCCAGCACCGATGAAGACAATGACGGCGTGGCCGATGCTTCGGAAGTGACCGGCGCGATCTCGTCTGTCGGCAACAGTCCCGCCCTGCTGGTGGGTGGTGCAAACGATATCGTGATCGGCAAGGTCAAAGGCCGGGATGGCGAGTTCTCGCTGGCCATCGATGGCGCGATCACCGCGAGCAGTGTTTACAGCAACACCGATGCCTTTGGCGTGGTGATTGGCGGAAAAGGCGGCGCAGTGACCATGGCCAATGGCGTTGGCGTTTCCGGCACGATCACCGCCACCACGGTGGACGAAACCGCCACTGCTTTGTTGATCAATCAGGGTTCTGTCGTGCCAACGCTTTCCAACAGCGGCACGATCCGTGCAGGCATCAGTTCCCCCGGTGAAGGCGCGGCTTACGGCATTCACGACAAGTCGGGCACGCTGGGCACGATCAACAACACCGGCTTTATCACGGTGACCGGATCGGGCACCGATGATCTGCGCGCGATTGACGTGACTACCAACACCAGCGGCGTGACGATCAAGCAGTACCTCAACGATATCGACAAGGCCGCGCAGACCACCGAACAGGCAGCATCGGGCTATGACGCGAGCAATCCGGTGGTCTATGCAGCGATTACCGGCAATATCCACACCGGCAGCGGGAACGACACGCTGGACATCGCCACCGGGCGCATCGTCGGCAACAGCTTCCTGGGCGCGGGCAACGATTCGGTGCTGCTTTCGGGCGACAGCGGCTATCGCGGGAACATCAACTTCGGCTCCGGCAGCGCCACGATGGGTATGACGGGCACTTCGTTCTTCGAAGGCAATCTGGATCTTGCAGGCAACCTTGGCACGCTGACGCTGGGCGGCACTTCGCGGTTTACCGGCACTCTCAGCAATGCGGCCAATCTGGACGTCATCGTCAACGGCGGCAGCTTTGGCACCGGCAGTGCCGCCACGCTTTCGTTCGACAGTCTGACCGTGAATTCGGGCGGCATGCTGAAAGTCTATATCGACGGCGAGACCGGCACGGCTTCGCAGATCGTGGTCAACACCGCGATTTTTGCCAGCGGGTCAAAGGTTTCGGCGACCATCTCTTCGCTCGCCGATGCAGAGGGCAGCTATACCATCCTGACCGCCGGGTCGCTGGAAGGCACGCCCACGTTTGATGCCACGACCACCGAGTTGCCGGTGCTGTTCAACGGCGATGTCAACGTGGTGGGCGAGACGCTGGTGCTCGACGTATCGCGCAAGACCGCGCAGGAGCTGGGCCTGACCGCTCCGCAATCTGCCGCATATGAGGCGCTCTATACGCAGGCCACGGCCTTCGACAACCTTGGCAGCAGCCTGTTGCAGGTAGAGGATGTGGCCGCGCTGCAAGGCCAGTTTGACCAGCTCCTGCCCGATTATGCAGGCGGTGTGTTCGATTTCGTGACCCGCTCGGGCCGTCTCGCCTCGCGCCATTTGATGGATGACAGTTCGCTGTTTGATATCAGCAATGCGGGCGGCTGGCTGGAGCCGATCTGGTTCCGTGGCAGCAAGGACCAGACCGGCACCGCCGGGTTCAAGGTATCGGGCTGGGGCATCTCCACCGGATTTGAACGCATCACCGGGATCGGCAACGTGGGCCTGTCCTTCGCCTATACCAAGGGCGATATCGCGACCGGCGATTACCAGACCACCGATGCAAGCAATTATGAGCTGGGCGCGTTCTGGCGCATGGGCAGCGGGCCGTTCTATGCCTATGCCAAGGCATCGGTCGGCCGGGTTTCGCTCAGTTCCGCGCGCACCTTTACCGGCGCGGTGAACGGGACGGCACTGGCCTATTCGGCCAATGGCAGCTGGAAAGGCTGGACCGTGGGCGGCCAGGGCGGCGCATCGTACAAGATCGATCTGGGCGGCAACCTTTCGCTGCGGCCCATGGCAAAGTTCGATTACTTCCGCCTTTCGGAAAACGGCTATACCGAAAGCGGATCGGACGCGATGGTGCTGGCCGTGGCCAAACGCACATCGAGCCTTGCCACCGGCACCGGCAGCATGACCGCATCGTGGAGCGCAGGCGAAGTAACGCGCGACGAGCGCCCGCTGACGCTGGAGCTGGAAGGCGGTTACCGGCAGCGGCTGGCGGGCAAGCTGGGCGATACGGTGGCCAATTTCGAAGATGGCAGCCAGTTCCGCCTGACGCCCGATGCGATGAAATCCGGCTGGACCGCCGAAGCGCGCGTGCTTGCAGGCGGCATGGATTACACCTGGCAGCTGGCAGGCGGGGCCGAGCAGGTGCAGGGCGTGGTTGACTATTCGGTGCGTGGATCGCTCAGCATCGCGTTTTGATGATGCGGGGGGCATCTGCGGGTGCCCTGCTGTCTCTTCGCGCTACATACTTCCCCAGACTCCGCTCACCCTGAGCCTGTCGAAGGGTGCCGGCGCAACCGTCGCGCCAGCATGCTTCGACAGGCTCAGCATGAGCGGGTTTTAGGGAAGATTGACCAACCCTCCGTTCGTGTCGAGCGAAGTCGAGACACTGCGAACCGTGTCTCGACTTCGCTCGACACGAACGGGTTTGGTGCTGATTTCAAGTAAAGCGCACCTCACAACGCCCACCTAACAGCCATTGTCATGACGATGACAGGACTGTTGTGTGGGAGTCATGATCCCACAGGCGCATTGTCACCCCATGGCCGCTGCCAAGATGCGGCAGGTTTTTCGAGGGGTGTCTCCAATGCTTCGCACGACGAAATTCATCGCTTCCCTGGCTCTGGCGGCAGGATTGCTGGGCGGCCTGCCGATCACTGCGCAAGCCGCCGACAAGGAACCGCCGGTCACGCTCAACAAGTGTGACAAGGCCATCGGCTCGGTCGCGCTGGTCGATGGCGATACGCAGGGCTGGACCAAGTACGGCCTTTCCTCCCCGCGCGAACTGATTGCTGCCATGGCGCGCGAATCCGGGTGCTTTACCGTGCACGATCCAGCCAGCGGCAAGCCCGCTTCGTTCCTGATGAACGTGATCGCGGGCGACAAGGAAGAGGTCGACAAGTCTATCGAGACGGCCAAGGGCGTGGCGATGGAAGGGCTTGTGCGGTCTGGCGCGGCCAGCGGCCTGTTGCGCGGCGTGCCCGGTGGCGGGGCAATGCTGGGCATGTTCGGCGGCTTTGGCGGCAAGAAAAAGGTTGTGGCCGCAGGCATCCGTCTGATCAGCCCGGCCAGCGGCCAGACCGTGGCATCGGGTTCGGGCGAGGTGAAGAAGACCTCGATCTCGTTCGGCGGGGCGGGCGGCACGATTGGCGCAGTGGCCAATGGCGCAACCGGCGCTGCTTATGCCGGAAGCAAGGATGGGCAGATGTTGCTGGAAGCCTTTATCAAGGCGTTCAACGGCATTTCGGCCCAAGGCCCCGCGCTGGCGGCGATGGTCCCGGCAGTAGCGCCTGCAGCAGCGGCGCCTGCCCCGGCGGCCTTGGCAACGGCGGTGACCGCTGTCGAGACGAAAATGTTCGCCACCGCTGACACGAAGTCTGCAACGCTCCGCACCGTGCGTGCCGGCACCGCTCTCACCCCCACCGGCGAACGCAAGGGTCTGATGATCGAGGTCAGCGACAGCTTTGGCACAAAAGGCTGGGTCTCGGTTGAAGACATGCGCTGATACATATCGGAAACTGAGCAGTTGCAAGACCGCCGTCCGGTGTGAATAGATCACGCCGGACGGTTTGGGCGTATAAATGGCCAACCGGGGTGCGAGGGTGATGGGCAATCTGAATATCCTCTATGTCGAGGACGATCCGCGTGCCGCCGATGCCGTGCAGGCGCTGCTGTGCCGCGATGGGGACAGGCTGGCCTGGGAGCAGACCGGGACGGCAGGCCTGCAACGTGCCGGGGCGGAAGCCTTTGACGTAATCATTCTGGACCGGATGCTGCCCGATATCGATGGCCTGACCATCGTTTCGCGGCTGCGCGGGGCGGGCGTGGGGACGCCGGTGCTGATGCTTTCAGCGCTGGGCCGCAGCGAGAACCGGATCGAGGGGCTTGAGGCGGGCGTCGATGACTATCTGGCCAAGCCTTACGAGCCGCAGGAACTGGTCGCACGCGTGCGCGCCTTGCACCGGCGTTCGGGCGGGGCGGTGCATGGCGCGGTGATCATCTATGGCGCGTTCGAATGCCACACCAAGGCGCGCACCGCGTTCCGGGCGGGCAAGCACATACCGCTGTCTCCGCGCGAATTTGCGCTGTTTCGCTATTTCATGGAAAATGCAGGCGAGACTGTGACGCGTGAGATGCTGCTGCGCGATGTGTGGAACATGAACTTCGATCCGCAGACCAATGTGGTGGACGTGAACATCGGGCGGCTGCGGCGCAAGCTGGAGGATGGTTTTGCCACCCCCGCGCTGGAGACGATCTGGGGCGCCGGATACCGCCTGACGAGAGGGGAATGACGGCCGCAAGATCACGCAAACGCTCGATCTTCGGGCAACTGACGGCGGCATCGATCGTGATTGCGGTGCTGGCGGTGGTCGTGCTGTTTGCCGTCACCACGATCACCGTGCAGCGGCAGACCCGCGCCTCGCTGGCCGCCACGGTCGCCACCGACATGGCGGGGCTGATCGATATCTATGCCAGCGGCGGGCGCGAGGAATTGCTGCGCCGTGTGGCCGACCGGCAGGCTGTGGTCAGTCTGGAGACGCGGCGGTCACACTATCTGGTGGCCGATGGCAGTGGGCGGGCGCTGGGAGGGGATCAGCGCCGCTGGCCGCAGATCAATGCGGCGCAATCCGAACAGGGCTTTATCACGCTGGCCGATGGCACGGCGGTGTTTGCGCAAGGCACGCGGCTTTCGCCCGATCTGCAACTGCTGGTGGCGCGCGAATATGCGAGCGATCAGGCCGCGCTGATGGTGCTGTCTGCCGCCTTTCTGGGCGTGGGTGCGGCGATCATTGCAGGCGTCGCACTGGTGGCGTGGATTACCGCGCGGCACCTTGCGCGGCGGATGAATGCGGTGAACGCGGCGCTGGGAGCGGCGGCGGATGGGCGTTCGGCCAGTTTCCCTGCGCGCCAGCGCGGCGGTGACGAGATCGACGAGATGGCCGGGCACGGCACGCGGTTGCTGGCGCGGCAAGCGCAATTGCTGAAGGCTTACAAGCAGGTTTCCGAACACGTGGCGCACGAGGTGCGCACGCCGCTGATGCATCTGGACCATCAGCTGGGCGCGATGATGCTGCAGCAGCCAGAGCCGTCAGGCGCTCACGGCGGCGGGCCGCTGGCGCTGGCGCGTGAGGATATTCGCGGCATTGCCACGATGCTGGATTCGCTGCTCGACATCGCCTCTGCCGAAAGCCGCCGGGGTGATCTGGCGGGGCTGGCGCAGATTGATTTGAGCCAGTTGCTGGAAAATCTGGCCGAACTTTATGAAGACAGCGCCGACGAAGCCGGGCTGATGCTGGAAACCGCGATTGCGCCGGGGATTACCTTGCTGGGCGAGCGGATGCAGATCACGCGGCTGGTTTCGAACCTGCTCGACAACGCGATCAAATATGTGCCCGCAGGTGGCCATGTGCGGCTGTCGCTGGTGGCTGGACCGCGGCTGGTGGTGGAGGACGATGGCCCCGGTATCCCGCGCGATCAGCATGAGCGCGTGTTTCAACGCTTTGCCCGCGCCACAGTGCCCGGCGACAAGCCCGGCCATGGCCTAGGCCTTGCTCTTTCCCGCGCCATTGCCGAGCGCCACGGCATGCTGCTGCGGCTTGGCGATGTGCCGCGCGGCGCGCAATTCATTCTGGAGCCTGCGCCATGATGACGAGAACGCTGACCTTGCTGGCATGCGCCCTGCTTGCGGGATGTGGGGTTCAAGGCCCTGAAAACGCGAGCCTTCCGCCACCGATGCCGGAGCCTGCCGAAGCGGTAGCGCAGTTGCTGGTCGAAGCGCAGGGATTGCAGGATCAGCCCAAACGGCTTGGCACCACGCTGGCGCGGCTTGATGCGCTGGGTGCGCGGCCGCTGGATGCTGGGGCCGATCCGGTGGCGCAGTGGCGGGCGCGGGCGGAGATGCCCAAGACCCCGCCCTATCGCGGACGCGTGCTGGGCCCGGCCTACAAGGCGGGGATGCTCAATCCGGGCGATACGGTGCGGCTGCCGCAGCTGTTCGATGGCGGGCGCGCGGCGCGGGTGGCGGTGGCGACGGCGGACAAGGCGCCGCTCGATTTCACCGTGCTGGACCGCGAGGCCAAGCCGGTTTGCCCGCCTGCCAAAGCGCGCAGCAAGGAGTGCAGCTGGACCCCGCTGTTCAGCGGGCGGTTTGAGATCGTGCTGAGCAATTCATCGGCCAATGCCGCCGGGTATTACCTCGTTATAGACTGAGCCTAAGGCTCCACATCGGGCAGTGGCGCACCGCCTACCTGCACCGGCGCGGCTTCGATAAGCACGAAGGCGATGCGGCAGATGTCTGTCTGGGACGGATTGCGCCACAGGTGTAGCGTGCCCCGCTGAACGATGATGTCGCCAGCGTGCACCGTTGTTACCGCGCCATCATCGAGTTCCAGTTCGACCGAACCGGACAGCACGATGCCATAATCGATGCTGCTGGACCGGTGCATCGGCGATGCGCCGCCGGGCAGCATATCGACGATGCGGATGACCGAGCCTTGATGCAGCGTCAGCCCAGCTTCGCGCAAGCGGCCATCGGTTTCATCGTTGTTATCAGCAGGCACCGTGGCGGTGGTCCATATCAGGCTGAAGTTTGCATCGCCTGAAGGGATCGGGGTGACCGGCAGCAGATCATCGCTGCGGACCACGGCCTTGCCCGCTGCATCGTGGCCGGTGAGGATCCGGCGGACTGGTTTCGAGACGGGCGCGGTCATCCCTTCACCACCTTCTGGTCAATCGCGCCGAACAGCACGCTGCCATCGGGCAGGCGCGCTTCCATGCGGACGGTATCGCCAAAGTGCATGTAAGCGGTGCGCGCTGTGCCTTCGTCCAGCATTTCGATCCCGCGCCGTTCAGCAATACAGGACGAGCCGATTTCGCGGAAGTTGCTGTTGGAGACGGTGCCCGAGCCAATGATCGTGCCCGCGCAAAGCGAGCGGGTGCTGGCAGCATGGGCGACCAGATCGTGGAAGCCGAACTCCATCACGCCGCCCTGCGCATTGCCGAAGCGCTGCCCGTTCCAATCGACGGTGAGCGGCAGATGCACGCGCCCATCGCGCCATGCATCGCCCAGGTCATCGGGCGTGACGGCAAAGGGCGCAACCGAGCAGGCGGGCTTGGCATGAATCCAGCCAAAGCCGGTTTTCATCTCGACCGGTGCCAGCGCGCGCAGTGACCAATCGTTGATCTGCACGATCAGCTTGATGTGTGCCATGGCCGCTTCCGGCGTTACGCCCATCGGCACGAAATCGGTGATCACGCCGAATTCGCCTTCGAAATCGATGCCATCTTCCTCGCGCGGCATCGGCACATCTGCGGTGGCAGAGAGGAACTGGTGCGAAAGGCCCTGATACATCAGCGGACGGCCCGGCGGAGGCGGTTCGGTGCCGAACAGGGTTTCCATCAGCTCGCCATGGCTGCGAAAGGCCGAGCCATCGAGCCATTGCCATGCGCGCGGCATCGGCGCGGCGAAGGCCGCATCAGCAGTGCTCTGCCCACCGCCTGCCGCCAGTTTTTCTGCCAGCGCGGTCAAAGCCGGGGCCGCCGTGGTCCAGTTTTCGATGGCCGATTGCAGCGTGGCCGCAACATCCGCCGCGCTGAGATAGCGGGCACCATCGGCGCTGACGACGACGAGCGCGCCATCGGGCGTGCCATTGTCCAGAGTGGCAAGTTTCATGGGCGTCCTTTCAACATATCAAAGATCGGCAAGAGCGTGGGATACGAGCGCGGCAAGGCTGCCATCGTGCTGCAAGCCCAGCGCATCGGCACGCGGGGTGAACAAGGGCGGCTGAGTGCCGAAGGCGGCCTCAAGCGCGGGTTCGGGTGCATATTCGGCCAGCGCAGGGTTGGCACCGGTCTGGCTGGCGACCTCTGCCACCAGATCGCCCATGACCACGCGCTGGGCTGGCAGGGTGAGACGGGCATCGGGGGGATCATCGGACATGGCCAGCGCGTGGGTGATTTGTGCGATCAGCGCGGGCCGCGAGAGCAGCCAGCATGTGGCCTGTGCGGATACCGGCAGCGTGATCGGGTTACCCGCTTTCAGCGCGTGGAACAGGTTGCTGAGGAAAGCCGATTTCATGCCCGATGGCCCGAGCGGGCGCGCGACGATGCCCGGCAGGCGCAGCGACAGGCCCCGGATCGCGCCGCGCCGGGTCATCATCGCGATCCATTCCTCCATCATCGCCTTGTGCGCACCATAGCGCAGCATCGGCGCAAGCGGCGTGGCATCATCGACATGGGCGGGCAGCGGATCACCGAACACAGCAATGCTGCTGGCGAACAGGACGCGCGGGACATTGCCGTGTGCCGCCACGGCATCGATCAAGGCCATCGTGGCTGCAACGTTCACGCGCGCAGCCAGCGCCGGATCAGCCTCTGCCGCGCCGCCGGGGATCGTGGCCAGATGCACGATGGCATCGAACGGGGTGGCGGTGAGAGTGGCAAAGAGCGCCGGATCATCCAGATCGCCGGGAATGGTGACAACGCCGGGCGGGCTGCCGTCCAGCCCGGTGCGGTCAGTTGCGGTGACGTGCATTGCACCGGAAAGCGCACGCACCAAGGCCTGGCCGACAAAGCCACCAGCGCCGGTGACCAGCACGCGGGGGGCGTTTTCAACTGCCATCGGTGATCGACGTTCCGCCATCGATGGCGATGTGCTGTCCGGTGATGAAGCTGCTGACAGGCGAGGCCAGAAACAGGCAGGCCGAGGCGACTTCGGCCACGGTGCCGACCCGGCGCAGCGGGGTCATCTGCAAGCGGCGGGCCATGAAGGCCTCGTCGGCCAGCAGCGGCTCTGACAGCGGGGTATGGATCAGGCCGGGGGCCAGCGCATTGACGCGGATCGCTTGAGGCCCCCACTGCACCGCCAGATTGCGAGCCAGCTGCGCCACGCCCGCCTTGGCCAGCGCATAGGCATTGATCGCACCATTGCCGCGCAAGGCTGAAAGGCTGGACATCAGGATCACGCTGCCGCCGCCACGTGCGGCGATGTGCGGGAGGGCCAGGCCTGTAAGCGCGACCAGTGACCGCAAGTTGACCGCCATGACGCGGTCGAAGTCGTCAAGCGCCCATGTGCCCGCCGTGCCGGTGATTCCGGCGTTGCAAACCAGAATATCAAGGCCGCCGAAGTGCGCGACGGTGCCTTCGACCAGCGCGCGCAACGCAGCTTCATCGGTCACATCGCAGGCAAGGCCATGGGCCGCATGGCCTGCTGCGGTGAGTGCAGCAGTCGTGGCGGTGACCGCGGCGGAGTCTTCGCTGGAAATCACGACATTCGCGCCTGCTTTGGCCAGCGTTTCGGCAATGCAGCGTCCGATGCCCTGAGTCGATCCGGTGACGATGGCCGTCTTGCCGGAAAGACCGGGAAAATTGTCCATGTGGGCCACCTCTCCTGCATCCCCGCTTTGGACCGGGGATATCATCACCGTGCTGCGATAGGGCGGCTCAGGTAAATCTGTAAAAGTTATTGTTTGGATTGAAATGTATCAGAAGAATTGTTGGCATCGGGCAGAGCGCTCTCCTGTCGCAACTGGTTGCGCAGCCATTTCAGCCCTTCATCATTGCTGCGTGTCCGGTTGAACTGCAGCATCTCGCGCATGATCGGAAAGTCGAAGGGTATGGGGGCAATGGCCAATGGGAACATCGTGGCCATCCGCCGCGCCAGCCGTTCGTGCATCACGGCCAGCCGGTTCGTTTCAATCACCAGCCATGGCACCACGGTGAACGACGAGGCCGTAACCTCCATGCGCCGGAATCGGCCCATCTGCTCCATTGTCCGGTCGGCAAAAGCGCTGGTGCGCTGGTTGCCCATCTGCACGCCGACCTGGCCTGCTGCCATAAAGACAGCTTCGGTGACGTCGCCAGCAAACACGGAATTGCGGTCCCACCCAACGATGACGTGGCGCTCTTCAAACAAAAGTTCGGCGGGCTGGCCGGGGTTGATGAAATCTTCGGGTGTGATCAGCAGATCAAATGCCCCTTGCGCGATCAGGTCGGCACTGCCGTCTGATGGCAGGACCGATTCAAGCTGAATGCCGGGGGCCTCTTGGCTCAAACGGCGCGACAGCGGCGCAATGACGGCAGCGGTAATGTAATCCGAGGCGATCAGCCGGAAGGTGCGCTGCGAGGTGGCGGGATCGAACACGGTGGAGGTGGTGATCAGCGCATCGACCTGCCGCAATGTTTCCTGCACCATCGGCACCAGCGTTTCGGCATAAGCGGTTGGCAGCATGCGTTTGCCGGTAAGCACCAGCAGATCATCGCCAAAGTATTCGCGCAAACGGCCCAAAGCGGCGCTCATGGCCGGTTGGCTGAGGTGCAGCTTTTCCGCCGCGCGCGAAACGCTGCGGGTTTCCATCAGCACATTGAAGGCGACCAGCAGATTGAGATCGAGACCCTTGAACCGCATGGTGCAACCTATAAATTGTATAATTGGATTATCATTAAAACAAAAAATTTATCCTATATCAACCGATTGATCTAAGGCGCACCCAGAAAAAGTGGCGGCCAAAGCATGATGGCTGCATTTCATGGGGAGATCAGGAATGAAGGCTTTGCTGCTGGCCACGACCGTTATAGCCGGACTGGCTGTTCCCGGGACCGCATTTGCACAGGACGTCGCTGCCGATCAGGCTGCGGAAACACAAGCAAATGAAGGGCTTGCCGAGATCGTCGTCACCGCCCAGCGGCGCGTGGAGAGCCTGCAGAAGGCCGCCGTGGCCGTTTCTGCGGTAACCGGGGCTGATCTGATCAAATCCGGCATCACCGAAACCGCCAACCTTGGGCGGCTGGTGCCGTCGCTGGTGGTTCAGCCCACCGGCGGCACCACCAGCTTCTTCCTGCGCGGGGTGGGCACCAATTCGCAGAATTCCTTTGCCGAAAACGCCATCGCGTTCAACTTCAACGGCGTCTATGTGGGCCGCCCGACGGCACCGGCCGGGGTGTTCTATGATCTGGAGCGCGTCGAAGTGGTCAAGGGACCGCAGGGCACGCTCTATGGCCGAAACGCCACGGGCGGCGCGATCAACGTCATCCCCAAGAAGCCCAAGCTGGGTGCTTTTGGCGCAGAAGGCATGGCCGAATACGGCAACTATGACAGCAAGAAAGCCGCATTGGCGCTGAACGTGCCAATCGGCGATATCATGGCACTGCGCGTGGCAGGCCAGATCGTGGATCGCGACGGCTATATCTCGGACGGCTATGACGATGACAAGGGCGAGGCGGTGCGTGCATCGCTGCTGATCCAGCCGTTCGACATGTGGTCGATGACGCTGGTGGCCGATTATTACAACCAGCGTGGCAAGGGTGCAGGCGCGGTGCTTTTGCCCGAAGCGCGCTATTCTGTGCCAGCGCTGGAGGACCGCGTCAGTGTATCCGATCCGCGCGCGCAGGCTGCGGTGCGCGGTTTGGCAGCGGGCATCTTTGCGCCGCCGTTCTGCGGCGGGCCGGGCAATTTCGTGAACAGCGGCTGTATAGCGCTGGCAGGCACCGATGGCTTCACCGACAACCAGTTCTATGGCGTGAGCGCCACGGTGGTGGGCGACATGGGCTTTGGCACGCTGACGGTGATCCCGGCATGGCGCAAATCCGATGTCAACGTGCGCACCTATCTGCCCGGCTTTGCAGGCGACATCGTGGATGTGGCCGAGCAGACCTCGCTGGAAGTGCGGCTTTCGTCGAAGGAAGATCAGGCGCTGCGCTATGTCCTGGGGCTGTTCTACTTTGCCGAAGATCAGATCACCGAAAACTTCTTCCGTCAGGGCAATATTTCCACCACGCGGTTCAACCCGCGGCTTGAGACGGAAAGCTATGCCGCTTTTGGCCAGCTGACGTTTGATGTGACCGACACGTTCCGGCTGGTTGCCGGTGGACGCTATACCCGTGAAGACAAGTCGCAGTTCACGTCTACCGCAGCGGGCGGATTGCCGGGGCCGATCCAGCCGCCCTTGGGCACGCCGTTTACTGGCGATCTGACGTTCGAAAAGTTCACCTGGAAAGCCGGGGTGGAATGGGACGCAGGGCCCGCATCGCTGGTCTATGCCAATGTGGCGACCGGCTTCAAATCGGGCGGGTTCTTTGTGGCGCAGCCGCCAGCGAACACGTTCGCACCCGAAACGCTGACGGCCTATACCGTGGGAGCCAAGAACCGCTTCTTCGACAACAAGCTGCAGCTGAATTTCGAAGCGTTTTACTGGGACTACAAGGACCAGCAGATCACTTTCGTGGGTGGCGTGCGGACTGGCGCGGGCATCTTTGCGCAAGGGTCCACCACGGTTAACGCAGGCAAATCACGGATCTTCGGGGCCGAGTTCGAAGCGCGCTTTGCCCCCAGCCGCAACGATCTGTTCAGCCTGAACGTCCAGTATCTGAACGGCAAATACAACACGCTGCAAACGTCGAACTTCTCGCCCACCGGGGCACCGGTGACGACGGGCTGTACGACCGTGGGCAGCCGTCTGGCTAACCCCGGCGTCAACGGCGCGCGGTTCTATGACATTGACTGTTCGGGCAAGCCGACGGTCAATTCGCCCAAGTGGGCGCTGAACCTGGGCTACGAGCGGACGTTTGCCATGACCGACGACCTGAACCTGATCCTGGGCGCGCGCGGCAACATCGAAAGCAGCCGGTTCATGAATGCGAACTACCGGCCCGAGGAAAAGCAGGACGGCTTTGCCATGGCCGATGCCTATGCCACGATCGAAGCGGCTGGCGGGTGGAACATCACGGCCTTCATCAACAACATCACCGATGAAGAAGTGCTTGCCCGCGCAGGCACGCGTCCGATCCTCGATTTCCCAGTGGGCACACTGCGTCCGCCACGGACCTATGGCGTGCGCGTCGGGTTCGGCTTCTGACTCACGCCAATGGAACAGGGCGGCGCTGCCCTTTACGAAAGACGCAGCGCCTGCCCTGACCTTGGCTCCGAAACACGCGGCGATGACGCACAGGTGCGCTCAGCCGAGGAACAGGGAGTGGTGAAAAACGTTCTGGATCAATGCTAAAGTGGCAATTCGGCACAACCAGGCAATGGCGCAGTCCAACCGGTAGCCGAATTCTCCTCAAAGGTTTTGGGCCATGACAGAGCGTTCGGTTGCAGCCTCGCGCAAGGCGCAAATTTCCACGACCCCGCAGCTATTGGCCCTGCGCACCGCGCTGCAGAGTGGCGCGATGGTGCGGCTTGCCGATGTGTCATTGCATGCCCTGAAAATAGAGATTCTTCAGGATCTTGATTCCATTTGGGCCATAATCCGCAGGGAGAAATGCGGCGGTGTGGCCATGCGGATCGCACAATGCCCCGGGGGCATCACCGCGGCGCAGATGGCACCGGAAAGGCAAGGCGAGGCCGCGCGTATCGAAGTTAACGGCGTCATCGGCACGCTGTTCATCGTGCTGCGACTATACGGTGACGAAGTTCCCGTTTTGCGGGCAACTACCGAGCTGACGCCAGCGCATTCGCTGCTGCTGCCACACCTCTCCCGCGATCTTTATCCGCTTGACGCAAAGGATGATCCTCTTGGCGCGCAGGGCCGGGTCGAGGCGGCTCAGCGGGGGCTGAACAGCGGGGTGTGTTATGCCCGCATGACTCAGCCCGCATTTGGCAGTCTGTTGTACTTCCAGAACTTTATCGCACTCAATGACTGGTTCTGCCACACCGGTTCAACGCCCGATGGCGCGGTTGGTGGCCAATGGCCGGAACTGGGTTACATGCCCCCGTGTTCTTCACACCGGCCGCTGCCCGCAGGCAAAAGGATCACGATCTACGACGCCTTGATCGCCTTTCACGACGATGAGGAGCAGGATGAAGCGCAGATGGCCGGGCGCTACCTGACATTGCTTTGCGCCATCTATCGCCACCTTGAAGTGCCGGACGCGACGTTCCACGATTGGATCGACCGCGCCGAGCGCTCATTGCATGATCTTGAACACGCGCCCGAGGCCAGCATCCGCCATTACGGCTATCGCTATCTCCATCCCTATACGGCGGCTGAATATCCTGATTCGATGGTGCAAATGTGCGTTATTGGCGCGCTGGCGGAGTACGCAGCATGGCGTGACGCGCCAGTGCCATTGCAAGCCGAACTCGAACAGGGCTTGCGCAAATTCTACGATCCCAAACTCAAGACACTGCGCCGCTATTTGCCGAACGTCGGCAAAGACAAGAACAAGAACGCCGTCGACAGTTGGTACCTGTACCATCCGCTCAAAAATCTTGGCCTGCGTGCCCTGGCCGGAGACAAGCGCGCCGACCGGCTGTTTCGCCAATCGATCGATTTTGCGATCCGTGCCGCACACCATTTCGAATACAAATGGCCCATTCAATACGACGTTACCGACTTCTCCGTGATTACCGAGGCGCGTGACGACACTGGCCTTGGCCAGACCGATGTCGGCGGCATGTTCGCTCATGCGATGCTTCTTGCCTTCGCGCTAACCGACGAAAAGCGCTTTCTTGAAGAGGCCCGCAGCGCAATCAGAGCGGCTCAGGGCATGCGCTTCGAGCTCAATTATCAGGCCAACCTGACAGCCTGGGGGGCAGCGGCTTGCATGCGGCTCTGGCGGATCGATAACGATCCGGCATTTCTCGCCCAAGCATCGGTCTATCTGGCAAGCTTCTTCCACAACACCGCGATCTGGGAATCGCAAATCGGGCATGCGCGGCAATATACCAATTTCCTCGGCGTCACGGCCCTGCATGATGCACCCTACATGGCGCTGTACGAATGCTTTGACAGCTTCGCCGCGTTTGAACAGTTGCTCATGGATGGCGGTCCCGATTTCGATGCGGGCGCGCGCATGCTGGTGAGCGAGTACTGCCGCTATGCGCTGGATCGCGCCTGGTACTATTATCCCGATGCGCGCCGTCTGAAGCAGTTGCACCAGATCAGCGGGAGAACAACGGCCACGTGGACGCCGGATTGTCGTTCCCGGTTGAGGACCTTTACATTGATGGGCAGCGCGCAGGCCAGGTCGGTCAGGAAATCTATGGCTGCGGCGCGGCCTTTGTGTTCGCCAGCCGTGCATTTCATCGCTTTGATGGCGCCCCGTTCCTGCTGTTTTGCGATCATTTCCTGATGGCTGTGGACCGGCCATCGAGCCGCACGCTCAGTTTTCAGCTTGGCGGTGGCGAAGGCCGCAAGGCGAGGGTCTGCCTTATGCCCGAAGGCAGCAGACACCTGCCCCGGATTTCGGTCATGACCGCAAGCGGGGACCAGATCGAACCGCATAAAACCGACAGCAGGCACGTAGTTTGCGATGTACCGGCCCATGGGCGGGTCACGTTAAGCTGGTGATCCGGAACAGCTTTTTTCCGCAGTGGTTTCAATAACAAACACCATTGCTGGAGCTGACGAGATGACCGAACGCAACGATGCTCACACCGCACAGCCCGGGCTTTCCGGTCGCCGCGTGCTGGTAACTGGCGGCACGACCGGTATCGGTCGCGCCATTGCCGTCCTGCTTGCGGAACAGGGCGCCCGGGTCTTCATATGTGGACGTGATCGTGCCCATCTGGGCGATGCGCTGACCCGCATTCGTGAAGTTGGCGAGGGCGATGGCATCGCTGTGGACCTGGCACAGGACGATGCGATCGATCGTCTGTTCAAGGCATCTGATGCCTATCTTGGCGGGCTGGACAGCGCGATCATCAACGCTGCGGTTCCGGCAGATGCCTTGGCCGAAGCGCCAATGGATGATCTGCGCTATCAGATTGCCGTCGATTTTACCGCCTACCTGACAACGACGAAAGCCGCCTTGGACCGGATGGAGGCAGGCAGTGACGTGGTTCTGATCGGATCGATGTCGGCTGTGTCGCAGCGGGGGGGATCGTCTGTCTATGTTGCCGCAAAGGCAGGCATTCAGGGTTTTGCCCATTCGCTTCGCCAGGAGATGGGAGAAAAGGACATCAAGATCGGCCTGATCGAACCGGGCTTTACCGGGGCCGATTTTCAGTATCCTGAATTCCCGCCCGAAAAGCAGCGGGCGTTGATCCATGACGCGCAGATGCTGCGCGCCGAGGATATCGCAGTCGCCACCCATTTCATGCTGACCCAGCCGCGCCGCACCGCTGTTTCGCATATGCGCGTGGAAACCCGGCTGAGCCATCCATGAGTGCCAATCCGATGACCTACGCGATTGATCGCCTGATCCTGAAGCCGGACGATATCGATTTGTCGCGTTCCCCTTTGGCCGGGCATTTCGCGCAGGAAACGTACGTGCTGGGGGCGTTCAACCCCGGCCTTACCCGCTTGCCCAACGGCAACCTTGGCCTTTTTGTGCGTGTGGCCGAAGCATTGCGCCAGCCGATCTTTGACGGGCACATCCATGCCATTCGGTGGGACAATGGCGGCTATGTGCTGGACGCCTGGCAGCTGGATCTGGTCGACACTGCCGATCCGCGCAAATTCCTGATCCGCGGCGGGCGCTGGAAAGTGATGGCGCTGACCTCGCTGTCATGGATCCTGCCGGTGGAATTGACACCCGATGGTCTTGAGATTGTCGCGGTCCATTATGACAAGGCCATCGCGCCGCAAGCCAGCTTCCAGTGCTATGGCATTGAGGATGCCCGCGTTTTACGGGTCGAAGACCGCTGGCTGATGACGACCTGTTCGGTCAGCCCGGAGCGCCATTCGACCACGCTATACAGTTCGACCAACGGACTGGACTTCGTGTTTGAAGATATCGTGCTGGATCACCAGAACAAGGACATGCTGATCTTCGAAGGGCTGATCGATGGTCACTATTGGGCACAGACGCGGCCATTGGGTGACCTATATTTCACCTATCCGCCGGGGAGCGAGTGGCGCGGCGGACCATCGATCAATCTGGCCATGTCCCCCGATGCCCTGCACTGGAAACCGCATCGCAAGCCCGGAATCCGCCCGCACGCAGCCACCGTCCACACCGCGCGGATGGGGGGCGGCACCCCGCCAATCCTGACAAACAAGGGTTGGCTGACCTTGTGGCACGGGGTGGAGCCCAAGGAGATCGTGGGCATTTATCGCACATATTGGTCGCTGCTTGATGCAGATGATCCCAGCCAGACAATCCAGACCGCGCACGAACCGCTGCTTGAGCCCAATCCCGCGCTAACCGCGCCGCTCGCCGACCAGATGTATATTGACCATGTGGTGTTCACGACCGGGATTGCAGACGCAGGCGATGATTACATCGTGGCTTCTGGCGAGGCGGACCTTGCATGCCGCATCACGCACATTGCGAAGAGCACGTTTGCCTGACCTGCCCTTTATGCCTGACCGTATGCTGGTGAATAGGAAAACACAGGCCGGGGATTGAACGCACAACCACCCGGCCTGCGGCGCACGCATCAGAACTTGGCGCGCACCCCAAAGTTGATCGAACGGCCGAACGTGTGGATTTCGGTGAATTCCTGCTCGGTCCCGGCAAACGACACCTGCCGCTGGTTGAGCACGTTCACCGCCTGCACGAACGTTTCGATGTTCGGACGCACCTGGAAACTGGCACCCAGATCAACGATGCCATAGCCCTTCTGATAGAAGCTCACCACATCATCGGGCGTCGGCAACGACGTGACCAGCGCGCCCTGATCGGTCACATAGGTGCTGCGCCATGTGTAGCTGACATTGATTTCAAACGGACCGGATTCGAAGAATGGCGTAATCGAAAAGCTGGTGTCCGAAACGCCTTGCATGGCCGCGGCCTGCCGCCCCACGCTGGGCCGATCAAGTTCAAGGCTGGTGGTTGCTAAGGTTGCCGTGGCGGTTACGCCAAGGCCGAACGCGAACTTGTTGGTATAGCCAAATTCAAGGCCCGTAATCTTCGCATCGCCAATGTTGATGGGCGTTGCCACCAGAATATCGACCGGCAGCGTGGAGCCATCGTTGACGGCAAAGGCCAGTGTGCGGGTTTCAAAGTCCGATGCGATGTAGTCCTTGATATCCTTGTGGAACGCGGCCGCTGTGAAACCGCCGAACTTTTCGAAGTACCACTCAAACGAGATATCAAAGTTCCACGCCGTGTAAGGGCGCAGGTTCGGATTGCCCGCCGCACCGTTCAGGTTCAGCGTTGGATCATTGAGCGCGGCGGCCCCTTCGTTGAACACCCGCGTGACGGTGACGCTGTTGGTGTTGATCGAATTGCGCAATTCAGACAGCGAAGGCCGGGTCATCGTGCGCGCAGCGGCAAGGCGGAACTGCACGTTGTCAGCCAGCTTGAACGTGGCGTTGGCGCTGGGCAACCACTCGGCATAGCTGGCGTTGGTGGTGACCGGCGTAACCGTAGTGGTTACGGTGCCGGTTGCGCTTACCACCGGAGCGATGGTGGTGCCATCCACGGCAGTGCGGGTGCGGATATAGCGCAAGCCCAGGTTGCCGGTGACCGGAATGGCGCCAACAGCGGATTCAAAATCGACCCGGCCATATCCTGCCAGCACTTCTTCACCGATGCGGTACGAGTTTTGCAGGTCTGCTGCGGTAGGAACCAGATCGCGGGCCGAAGGACTGACCCCGTCAAATTCTGCGCCCAGCGTGTAGTTGGCGTTGAACAGGTTCCAATCGACATTGCGCCACGGCTGCCCTGTGCCAATCGACTGGTCAAAGGCATTTGCCCGCACCGGGAATTGCAGGAACGCATCGGTGCGGGTTGCCCCCGGGCGCAAAACCGCATTGTTGCGATCGCGGCGCTGATAATCGCGGTACCGGTCGGAATACTGGCCACCAAAGCGGACCTTGGTGAAGGTGAGGCCACCCAGAGCCAAGTCAGTATCGCGCCCGACATTCAGCACGAAAGTCTTGTCCACGTCCTTCGAATTGATCGGACGCACGGCAAAGCTCTCAAAGATCATCCGCTCCCCCGTGGTCAGATCAAGATCGGTGAAGAGCGCGTTGACCTTGCCATCGGCCACAACATCGTTGCTGAAATCGAAGGTGACATTGCCGCCCTGACCATTGGCCGTGCGATACTGCACGCGCTGGATCGGCGTATCGAGATCACTGCGTGCCTGCGCATAGCTAAAGCGTGGTTCGACCTGCCAGCCGCCCAGATCCAGCTTCACCGTCGCGTTGAGCTGCAGGTTCTCGTGCGCCTGATCCATGTATTCGGCATAATTGCGCATGCGCGCGCCGCGGATCGTGCCTGCCACAAGGCGTCCATCCTCAACCACGGCGGTCGACAAGTCGAGCTGCGCGATGCGGCTGGGAATGAAATAGGTCAGGCGGCGTTCGATGGTCTCGTTGTTGAATTTGGAATAGAGGCCGTCGATATCGATCTCGAACCCCGGCGACGGGCGCCATTGCACGCCAACGATGCCGCTGATGCGTTCACGGTTTTCCAGTTCCAGATAGGGCTGAACATCGCCCGGCACGCGCACGGTGCCCAGCCCGGCAATCGTCGCTGTGCTCCAGCCATTGCGCAGCCGGTCAAACTGCACTTCGCGCTTGGAATAGGAGACCCCGGCAATCACCCCGAACGTCTCGTCCCTGTTGCGCCAGGCCGCGGTCAGCGCGCCATTGGGATTGGCCGTATCGGTGCGCTCTTCATAGCCGCCAAAAGCGGTTGCGGCGATGAACGAGGCGCGATCAAGCGGGTTGATAAGCCGGATATCGACCGACGATCCGATGCCGCCTTCCACCAGATCGGCCGTGGGCGATTTGGTCACCACGATGGTGTCGATCAGCGCGGCGGGCATGACCTGAAGGCGGAACTGGCGGCCCGATTGCCCGGAGTTGCGGATGTTTTCATTATAGGCAAGCGGCATGCCATCAAAGGTCACCGCCTGAAAGTTTGGCCCCAGGCCGCGAACGCTGATGAACTGGCCTTCGCCTGCTTCGCGCACGATGGTCACGCCCGGCACGCGCTGCAGCGCCTCGGCAATGTTGAAGGCGGGCAGCTTGCCAATGTCTGCCGCCACAACCGCATCGGCGATGGAATCCGCATTGCGCTTTACATCGAGCGAGCGGTCCACACCTTGGGAAAACTTGGCCGTGACGACAATGGGTTCCTCGCCCCTTGCTTCAGGGCCTGCGCTTGCTGGCGCTTCCACGGCCGCCGCCGACCGAGGGCTGATGATGAGCGTGCCCCGACCATCGCGCACGAGATTGAGCGGCTTGCCAGCGATCAGCCGGCGCGCGGCGGTTTCGGCATCAAACTGTCCTGACAAGGCGGGCGCGGTATGGGCAGCCACGGCATTGCGGGTGAACAGGATGTCGGTGCCACTTTGCCGGGCCAGCTGCTCCAGCGCGCGGTCCATCGGCTGGGCCATGATGGATATGCTTACTTTCCGGTTCTGCGCCTGCGCGGTGCCGGGAAGGGTAAAAGCCAGTGTCGGAAGCGCAAAGGCAAGCGCGGCCGACTGGCAAAGCTGCCGCTTGAAAGTCGTCATGATACTGATCCCCATTCAAACGCCTGAGTTGTGCGTTCCGGGGCAAGACGACGGGGAGCGGATTTACCTCACCCCTGATCCAAAAAAATTATCGGTCGGCAGAAATCTTGATGGAGTCGCCAGCAACAGAGACTGTGACAGGCAACAGCAGCGCCAAAGAGCGGGCAAAGGCTTCGCTATCCCCGGCGCGGTAGACACCACTGATGCGCAGCGCTGCAACAGCGGGATCATCAACCACCAGCACGCGCGTGGAATAGCGATTGAATTCACCAATCGCCTCACGCAAAGTATTGTCTCTGAACGCCAATCTGCCACTCTGCCAGGCAATCAGATCTTCCAGCTCCGGCTGATCGATCAGGTCCCTGCGTCCATTGGCAATGGCCACCCGGCTTCCCATCGGCAGGGTCAGCTTTTCGCCCGAGGGATTTTCAACCTGGGCCACCCCGCTGATCGTGGTCAGTTGCGCCACGGCATCGGTCCGGCGCGCATCAATGCGGGCCTGATTGGCAAAGGCCTGACGATCACCCAGATCGATCACGAACGGGCGGGCATCGGGCGCAATATCCAGATCGACACGGCCAGACTGCAGCGCAAGCAACCGCAGATCATCCTTCACGCGAAACCGGATTTGCGTATCGGTATCGAGCATCGCGCGCGTGCCATCTGCCAGTTGGAAACGGCGCTGCTCACCGATTTCGGTGCGATAGACGCCAGCATAAGCCGTTTGCCAGCCCAGCGTTGCGCCTGCCATCACAACCGCCGCACCGCCCCCTGCCATCACCGTCCGGCGCGACATAAGTACCGGCTTAGGTGCCATTGCAATCCGCTCGGGAGCATAGCCCTCGCGCAGCCCGCCGACCGATGTCCAGAGCGACGAGGCACTTTCGAAAGCTTCCTTGTTGGCATTGCTGGAATTCAGCCAATCGCGAAAACGTGCTTCATCTTCGGCACTGCGATCGTCGGCATGAAGGCGCGCCAACCAGTCCGCAGTTTGCCGGTTCACATTTTCCAGCCTGCGGCGGAAGATCACTTCACCAATTCTCCATCCAGTCAATCAGGTGCAGCATGGCCTTGGCAATGTGCTTTTCAACGGCGCTCTGGCTGATATCGAGTTTCTGCGCAATCTCGCGATACTTAAGCCCGTCGAGCCGATGCAGCAAGAAAATCTCCCGCGTGCGCGGACTGAGCAGAGCAAGGCCTGCGCGCAATTGCTCCAACCTTTCGCGTGCAATCAGCACTTCGTCCTGCAGCGGAGCGTTATCTGCGATCAAATCCGCTTCTGCATCACGCTGAACATTGGCCGCAAGGCGCTGCTCCTTGCGGTAAGCGTCAATACCGCCGCGCGAGGCCGTTCGGACCAGCAAGGCATCGGCATTGCGGGCTTCGACGTTGCGCGTCTTCAGGCCAACCCACGCGTCATGCAGCAGGTCTTCGGCATCGGCGCGGCGCGTCAGGCGCGAGACCCGGTCCCGCAGCCTGACCCAGCCGCTCCGTTCTGCAAAAACCTGATCGAGAAGGTTACCCGCCGCCATGCCCAGCCAATTACGGACCGGGTATGACAATTTGCGGACCTGCGCGTTGGGGAACAGTCAGGCCGAAGCCAGATGGCGTCAGGCTGCACGGCCAGGCCTAGCGATTACACTTACGCAGAAGTTTGCGTTGGTGAATTCGTTATCGACACCGCCTTACCAAAATCATTCCACCCTGCCCGCACCAAGCAGTTGCGCATTCAGAGTGCCGCCCGCGAACATCATTTCGTCCAGAGCTGCGAGCACATGGGCCTCGGAGGCGCACTGTTCTGCTGCGCCATCCTCAATCACCCGTTGCGAAATACGCCGCATGAGTTCCTTGATGAAAGCAGCGCTAACGCCTTCGGTCCGCTGCACGATCTTGGTTCTGACCCCATCATCAAGCGATAACTCGCCGCCATACAGGAGGGCGAGCTTCAACCTGCCTTGCTCGTCGGGAAGCGGGAATTCGATTGCCTGGTCGATCCGTCCCGGACGGCCTGCAAGTGCAGGTTCGAGGTGCTCGGGCCGATTGGTTGTCAGAACGAAGAAGATATCCGCATCTTGCCGCAGGCCGTCCATTTCGTTGAGAAGTTTGTTGAGGAGGGCTTCCTCACCCGCGCCACGCATGTCCTCGCGATCCCTGGCAATAAGGTCCGCGTCCTCAATCACCAGAACCGACGGCTGAAGGAGGCGCGCAAGTCCGAAGTATTCGTTCAGGAGGCAGACTTGATCCGCCGTCACTAGCAATGTGGTGTGGCCTGTCAGGCTACTGGCAAGATACTGGATCGTGTGTGTTTTTCCGGTGCCGGGAGGTCCGTAGAACAGCAGCCCCTTCTTCGTCGGCTGCCCCATGGCGCGCAGTTTCGGGCGGAGTGCTGCGAAGTCCAGGACATTGCGATCCAGAAGGGTGAGTGTCTTCTCCGGCAGGATTACATCCTCCCTTGCAATCGGTGAAAGCCGGTGGATGGTAATCCCGCCTGCAAGTCCTTGCCACCGGCTATCCATTTCAAGGGAAAGCACCTTTCCTCGATAGGACTCGGCCTTCGCAATCACGCGTTCCATGTCACGGAAGTATGAGGCGACCAGACTCGCGCCAGCTTCCCCAGTCGGTACAGCGATTTCCACCTTGACGCGCGGGTCGCCACGCATGCCTTCTTCCTGAGAGACGAACACTGCGTGCTTCAAACCGTCCTTATCAAGAAGCCACAACGCGGTGCCAACACATCTGCGTGGCATTTCCCCGCCGATGTCCAGCTCAGCGTATTGAACAGGGACAATTATCTGCGCTGAATTGCCCGTTTCCCAAAGGTCGGCAAATTCCATCGACTGATAGCGGTAGCCCGCCTTGATGCCGACTTGCCGGACTGTGTTGGGACTCAGTATCTGGTCGAAGCCAAGCTGCAGATCAGCACGCATTCGCAAAGGGAAACTGCGAACTGATGCTTCGATATCGGACAGGCCCAATGTTCCAAAATGGGCGTTGAGCGCTTCATAGGCATGTTTGAACTGGGTGGAAGCGACCGTCTCCGAAAGGTACGCAGAGGCATCAAGGATGCAGTTGTCACATATACTGGCATCCCCGCTCCGGTACATGCTGCGTGCATGGCCTTCGGGCTTTCCACAAATGGAGCAGCTACCTTGCCCGGCAACCTCGTATCCGTCAGCTACTGACCTGCTGAAAGCCAGACGATGTCCCGCCTCATTTATCCTCGCCTGAGCGGTGGCGAGTAAGGCGTCGGCGACGGCTGATGGCCACAATCCACAATCCGCCTCACCATAATGATGAGCAGTCGTGGCGGTTAGCTGCGCATCGAGCGGTGCCTTTCCAAAGACGGTTTCGAGCAGTTTTACTACGAATGGATAGGGCGTCGTTTGATCGTTCAGTACCTTTAGCCGAACAAGATCGGGAGCTGCCTTTTCGCTCATGACGAACCCTTTATCATGGAGTTTTTGCTAGACCGGGATGACATTACATTGATCCAACACATGTCCCGTTCGTGTCGAGCGGAGATCTGAGTCAGTTTAACGTCATCCCGCTCTAACGAAGTGAGGCTTTATCATCAGGTGGATGGTCGAAGAGTTAATGCGCTCGCGTGAATGCAATGTCGCGTAATTCCGCGAACTGGCTCTTTAACGATATTGATTGGCGCACCTTTCTTCGAGATACGCCTTCGGCACGTGATGGTGGATACACAGCACCGTCGCGACGGCTAGCGTGAATTAGAGCGCTTTCCGACCATGATGGACGTTACCAAACGTCTTCAAATGGTGGAATGGAGGCCCGAGCCGGAATCGAACCGGCGTAAACGGATTTGCAATCCGGTGCGTAACCACTCCGCCATCGGGCCTCGATCGCAGAAGGTGCGTGGTTCGGGGCGGTTAGCCGGAACGGGGCGGTGTCGCAAGAGGTTCTTGTGCGCGGCTCAGTCCGCTGGGACGAAAGTAAGGCGGCGCTTTGCGGTGTCGACGGTTTCAAGGCGCAGGTTGCGGCGCTGGCCGGGGGTGGCATCGGGAATTCTGGCGCGAGCGACCACGGGCAAGTCGATCAGCTGGACGCGGGCCGAATCGCCATCGGCATCGGTAATGCACGCGGCGAAGTGTTCGCCCAAGCGGTCCTGCAGCATGACCGTTTCGGCAAGATCGATCACCGCGCGTTCGATCTGGCCCGACAATGCGCCAGAGCGGGCCATGACCGTAGGCAGTCGCTGGAAAGCTTCCCCGACCTCGGCAGGGACGGGTTGGCCATGGGCGATGGCCAGCGCAGCGCGGATCACATAGCGATCGGCCAAGCGGCGCAAGGGGGCGGTGGCGTGGACATACGTGGCGGCAATAGCCTCGTGCCACGGCTTTTCACCCGGTGTCCACGGCGCATAGCCCGCGCCATTGCCCGCGCGACGGACGGCCAGCATGAAGGCGGCGTGGTGCGGGTTCTTCTGGTCAAGCCGCCGTTCGAGCGACTTCAAGTCCTCGCCTTGGTCCCATGCCATGCCCAATCCGGCAGCGGTGGAGCGCAAGCGCGACACGGCGCGTTCATCCGGCCCGGCCATGACGCGAAACAGGCCAGTGCCTGCCTGATGCAACGCATCGGCGATGGCCAGATTGGCCGAAAGCGACATCGCGGCATTGTGCCGTTCGGAACGCAGCAAGGGCCGGAAGGCGAGCGCAAAGCGGCCATCCCCCAGGGCTTCGACTTCCTGCTCTGGCGGATCGACACGTGCGGCCCCGCGTGCAGCCTCGGCAGCATTCACGCGGAGGGCATATTCGGCAAAGGCGGGCGGAAGATCAGCGTCCTGCACCGCATCGTAGGCCAGCTTGGCGCGGCTGCGGATCAGCGCGCGTTCGGCATGATCGAGCCGTGCGGTGCCATCGGGCGCGAGGCGGACGGTGAAGACCACGGCCGGGCGCGGGCCATCGGGCAGGAGGCTGGCGGCGCGTTCGGACAGGATCGGGGGATAGAGGCTGGCCTTGCCATCGGGCAGATAGAGCGTCTCGCCCCGCTTCCAAGCCTCGGCATCGACCGCATCGCCATCGTCCACGAACCACGCGACATCGGCGATGGCATAGTGGAGGATCAGATCGGCACCTGCCGCTTCGATCCACAAGGCTTGGTCGAGATCGGTGCTGCTGGCAGGATCGAGCGTGATGAAGGGGATGGCGGTGCGGTCAACATGGGCGGTGGGTGCGCGCCCTGCCGATGCTTCGGCCAGCGCCAGCACTTGCGGCGGGAAACCCTGCGGCACCTGATATTGCTGGCGGATCGCGGCGAGACCGGCGGTGAGCGCGCCGGCGGGATCGTGAATGGCCTTCATGCCCCGGGGCTTAGCAGCAGATCACGGATCGACAAATTCTGCGGGCCGCTTTTCCATGCCAGCGCGCACGGCTTCGATCTGGTTCTTTGAATACATCAGTTCGTGCTGGGCGAGCGATTCGGCCATCAGCACTTCGTCCACGGACATATCGGGCGTGCGGTTGGACAGGAGCTTGGCCCCGCGCACGGCTGTAGGGCTTTTGGAAGCGATGTCCTGCGCCAGCGCCATGGCATCGGCCAGCGGATCGGCGCTGACGTGGGTGGCAAAGCCGAAGCGGACGGCATCTTCGCCCGAGAATTCGCGGTGGGTATAGGTCAGTTCGCGCAGCACATCATCGCGCACATTCCCGCGCCACAGCGCATATCCGGCCATATCGGGCACAAGACCCCATTTGACTTCCATGACCGCCAGCCGCGCATCGGGTGCGATGAAGCGGATGTCCGCGCCGCTGGCCACCTGCAAGCCGCCGCCAAAGCACACGCCGTGAATGGCCGCGATCACCGGCATCGGCAGCTTGCGCCAGACCATCGCCGCCTGCTGCGGGCGGTTTGCGTTGCCATGGGTGCGTTCGGCCAAGCCCCCCTCACCCCAGCGGTCGGCCTGGCCCATGCTGGACAGATCCAGTCCGGCGCAGAATGAACGCCCTGCGCCCGACAGCACCACCGCGCGAATGCCGCGTTCGTTGTGGAGGTAGTGTCCTGCGGCGATGATGGCTTCGAACATCGCATCGTCGAGCGCGTTCATCTTGTCTGCCCGGTCGAGCAGGACGTGGGCGACGTGGTTTTCAACGGTGATGGAAACGCGATCGTGAAAGTTCATCCGGGGCATCCGCTCATTGTTCGTTGTGTGCCAAGGTGCCCCACACGATGCCGCTGGTCCAGTGCCCTCATTTGACCGATGACCGTTGCTGAAGGGCGGTCTAACAAACAGTTCGTCATTGCGAGCCCTGCGCAGCAGGGAGAAGCAATCCAGAGCGGTCGGCGCACGCGCTGGATTGCTTCGCTACGCTCGCAATGACGAGGTTATTTGTGAGTCAGGCGCGTCAGGCCGCAGACGAGTTGACGCCCATCGACTGCAAATAGCGCTTGATGTTGCGCGCGGCCTGGCGGAGGCGCTGTTCGTTTTCGACCATCGCGATGCGCACATAGCCCTCGCCATCCTCGCCATAACCGACGCCGGGCGCGACTGCGACTTCGGCGTGGGTGAGCAATTGCTTGGAAAATTCAAGGCTGCCCAGATGCATCAACGCGGGCGGCAGCGGTGCCCAGGCGAACATCGAGGCCTTGGGGCTGGGGATTTCCCAACCCGAGCGGCCAAAGGCCTCAACCATCACATCGCGGCGCTTCTGATAGAGTTCGCGGTTCTTCTGCACGATATCCTGAGGGCCATTGAGCGCGGCGCAGGCAGCAGCTTGAATCGGCGTGAACGCGCCATAATCGAGGTAAGACTTCACCCGCTTGAGCGCCGCGATCAGGCGCGGATTGCCCACCGCAAAGCCGACGCGCCAGCCTGCCATCGAGAACGTCTTGGACATCGAGGTGAATTCCACCGCCACATCCTTGGCCCCCGGCACCTCAAGGATCGAGCGGGTAGGATTGCCATCGAAATAGAGTTCGGAATAGGCAAGGTCGGACAGGATCCAGACCTTGTTTTCCTTGGCCCACGCCACCAGCCGTTCGTAGAAAGCCAGATCAACCGTTTCAGCCGTGGGGTTCGACGGATAGTTGACGATCAGGATCGATGGGCGCGGCACCGAATACTTCATCGCGCGGTCCAGCGAATCCCAATAGCGCTCGTCCGGCGTGGTCGGCACAGAACGGATCGTGGCGCCTGCAATGATGAAGCCAAAGGTGTGGATCGGATAGCTGGGATTGGGCGCGAGCACCACGTCGCCGGGCGCGGTGACGGCGGTGGCAAGGGAGGCCAAGCCTTCCTTCGAGCCCATCGTCATCACCACTTCGGTTTCGGGATCAAGGTCCACGTTGAAGCGGCGGCCATAGTAATTGGCCTGCGCCTTGCGCACGCCGGGGATGCCCGAGGAAGCCGAATAGCCGTGTGCATCGGGCTTGCGCGCCACTTCGCACAGCTTGTCGATCACGTGATCAGGCGGCGGCAGATCGGGGTTGCCCATGCCAAGGTCGATGATGTCCCTACCGGCGGCGCGCGCGGCGGCCCGCATGCCGTTGACTTCGGCAATGACGTAGGGCGGCAGGCGCTTCATGCGGTAGAATTCTTCGTCCACGGTTGAATACTCGTCGAAAAGGCGCGGCAGGATCACCGCAGATTGGCCCTTACGCGAAATGGCGGCTTGTGGAAACCACGCTCTCACCCCGATGGCTCGCCCCGATGGCAGACTGTAACGTCGGGGCTAACAAGCTGTCACACTGCGTGTATAGATGGCCCAACCAGAAGCACGATGTAGCCGCAGGGAACACGCATGACGGACAAGAATGTGCCAGAGCCAATGGCCGATCCCATCGTTCTGGAAGACCTGTTCCGCCAGCAGGGCGAAGCGTTCCGCGCGATGTTTACGCCGCTCATGCCCAGTGGCTTGGGCGGGGCCGAGGCTTTGCCGACCGATCCTGCAGATCTGCAGCATTGGGCGATGTCCGCGGCCAAACTGCAAAAGATGTGGCTGGATTTCAGTGCGGAACAAGCAGGCCACATCGAGCCGGTGCTGAACCGGTTCGGCGATATCGGCAAATGGACGCAGACTTTCATGGCGATGGCAGGCCAAATGCCGATTGCCCATGCCGAAACGCAGGCCAAGCTGTGGAATGAAAGCATGGCGCTGTGGAGCGCGGTGATGGGCCAATTCATCGCCGGGGCAAAGCCTGATGCGCAAGTCCCGGCCTTGCCGCGGCAGGACCGCCGCTTTGCCGACAAGCGCTGGCATGAACAGCCCGCGTTTGCGCTGCTGCATCAGACTTACCTGCTCCTGTCCGAACGGCTGCAGCAGATGGCCGCAGAAACGAAAGGGCTATCGCCCGAACGCAAGGAGCAATTGCGCTTTGCCACCAAGGTGGTGACCGATGCCCTTTCGCCCGCAAACTTTCCGCTGACCAATCCGGTCGTGATCGAACGGACCATGGAAACGCGCGGGGAGAACCTGGTCAAAGGCGTCGAACATATGCTCGACGATCTGCGCAAGGGGCAGTTGACGCACACCGATCCGCAGGCCTTTGAACTGGGCCGCAATATTGCGATGACGCCGGGCAAAGTGGTGTTTGAAACGCCGATGTTCCAGCTGATCCAGTACACGCCAACCACAAGCGAAGTGCTTGAGGTGCCGCTGGTGATCTTTCCGCCGTGGATCAACCGCTTCTACATTCTGGACCTGAACCCGCAGAAAAGCTTCGTCCGCTGGGCGGTGGAGCAAGGGGTCAGCGTCTTTGTCGTCTCGTGGAAATCGGCCGATGCATCGATGGCCGATGTGGTGTGGGATGATTATGTGCGCGCCCAGATCGAGGCGATCGACCATGTGCGAGAGCGGCTGAAAGAGCCCGCAGTCCACACCATCGGCTATTGCGTGGCAGGCACCACGCTGGCCGCCACGCTGGCCGTGCTGGCGCGACGGGGCGAGGCGGACAAGGTGGCCAGCGCAACGTTCTTTACAGCGCAGGTCGATTTTGAAGATGCGGGCGAGTTGAAGAACTTCGTCGATGAAGGCCAGCTCAAGCTGCTCAGCAGTCTTGCCACAGATGGCTTTCTGGATGGCCGGTATATGGCCGCAACCTTCAATGCGCTGCGCGGGACCGACCTGATCTGGAACTACGTGGTCAACAACTATCTGCTGGGGCAGGATTATCCAGCGTTTGATCTGCTGCACTGGAATGGTGATACCACCAACCTGCCGACGAAATGGCACCAGAGCTATCTGTGCGATCTCTATCGCGACAATCGGCTGGTCATTCCTGATGCCATGATCGTCGACAACACCCCCATCGATCTGCGCCGCATTGCAACACCGTGCTATATTCAGGCCGGGCGTGAGGACCATATTGCACCGGCGGGCAGCGTGTGGAAATTGACGCGGCACATATCGGGCCCATGGCGATTTGTGCTGGCCGGATCAGGCCATATTGCCGGCGTGGTAAACCCGCCAGCGTTGGGCAAGTATCAATATTGGCTCAATCCCGGCGATGCCAGCAGCCTTGCCGAATTCGAAGCCGGAGCCACAGAACACAAGGGCAGCTGGTGGCCGGACTGGATTTCATGGCTGGACGCCCAAGCTCCGGCGCGGGTAGCTGCCAAAGGCAAGCGTGTTCCAGGTGGCCGGGGTGACCGCGTGATCGAGGATGCACCGGGCCGCTATGTCAGCATGCGCTGAGCGCATTTAAGCCAAAATGGTCTGTTTCAAATTATTGTGCGGTGCACAATATTCTTGACATCGCCTCGTGCATTCCTATTTTGTGCAGTGCAGCACGAAGCTGGCGTGAGCCTAGCATGTGATGCCAGCAGGAGTCGCAACGATGGTCGAAGAAACGCAAGCCAGCATGGTTGAAACTGCCCCGACGGCAGATGAAACCGTCGTGCTGCCCGAAACTGCGCATGTCGCGGCGATCGAAGCCACCCCGGCAGTGGCAGAGCAAGCACCCAAGCCAGTGAAGACGCGCCCGGCAAAGGCGCCCAAGGCCAAAGCGGCTGCTACCCCGAAAGTGGAAGCGCCCGAGGCCAAGGCAACGGCCAAGCCTGCGCCGGAACCCATGGCAAAGCCTGCAAAGGCAGGCGCCAAGGTCAAGCCTGCCGTCAAGACCGCCAAGAAAACCCCGTCAAAGGTCCCTGCTGCGAAAGCCCCTGTGGCAATCGCACCAGTGCCTGCGGTGAAGCCCGCGACCCAGCGTCCTTTCACCGCCACCCCCCGCGTGAAACAAAACAGCGCCGTTCAAAAAGCAACGACGGCGCCCAGAAAGGAACTGTTCGCAATGGCTACCACCAGCACCGAAATCACCGAAAAGATGACCGCCGCTTTCAAGGACGCTCAGGAAAAGGCCAAGGCCGCGCTTGAAAAGAGCCAGGCTGCGATGGGCGACGTGACCGAATTCACCAAGGGCAATGTCGAAGCCGTGGTCGAATCGACCAAGATCCTTGCCACCGGCCTGCAGGAAATGACCAAGGGCTATGTCGCTGAAACGAAGACTGTCATCGAAACGATGACGGCCGACGTCAAGGACCTGACCACGGTCACCTCGCCGACCGAATTCTTCCAGAAGCAGTCGGCTCTGATGCGCAAGAACTTCGACGCTGCGGTTGCCGCAAGCTCGAAGAACAGCGAAGCCATGCTGAAGCTGGCGACGGAGGCTTTCCAGCCGATCTCGACGCGCGTCAGCCTTGCTGTCGAAAAGATGAAGCAGGCTGCCTGATCCCATAGGCGCTGGCTCCCATGCGGGAGCCGGTGCACATGGTTTGGCAAAAAAGGGTCGCGCACTGCGGTGTGCGGCCCTTTTGCGTGCAACCGGGATCGCGCAAGGCATCGCTGGCACCGGCTTGCGCGCCAAAGTTTGCAGCTTTTGCGCCACACTGCACCACTGTGCCCCTAGTGCCTCTTGCGAACGGGCGCAGCGAGTGCGATATTCTGCTGATCATGCGAAGCGTCAGCCATCTTCTTCCGGACTTGTCCGTTGCCACCCGCTGTGCTGGTGACGATGATTCACGCCGGCCCGGCGATGGCGATCTGGTCGGTATCGCCACCAAGACGCGGGCCAAGCCCAAGAAGCCGAGCCAGTTCAAAGTGCTGATGCTCAATGATGATTACACCCCGATGGAATTCGTGGTGATGGTGCTCAAGCGCTTCTTCCACATGGATCTGGAACAGGCGACGCGAGTCATGCTGCACGTTCACCAGCGCGGCGTCGGCGTATGCGGGATTTTCCCTTATGAAATCGCCGAAACCAAGGTGAATCAGGTGATGGACTTTGCCCGGCAGAACCAGCACCCCCTGCAATGCACGCTAGAAAAAGCCTGAGCGCAGCCAAGCCAATTTCAAATAGGCGATAGGCTCTGCGATAAGCCGAGTTTGCGCGATTGCGGAAATCTTGCCAGTGAAGCCTGCGACGGTTCGCCATCACGAATCAAATGATGGCAACAATGACGTCACCGGACGTAAAGATGCCCGACACTTGGCCTGACTATCGGATAGCACCCCCTGCATGAAGTTCCTCACCGCCACGGACCGCTACATTGCCCGCTTGGTCTTCGTGCCGATGGTGTCGGTGTTCGTGCTCGCCGCGTCGCTGCTGATCCTCGACAAGATGCTCAAGCTGTTCGATTTTGTCGCGACCGAGGGCGGGCCGGTCAGCATCGTGTTCAAGATGCTGGCCAATCTCCTGCCCGAATATGCCAGTCTGGCGATCCCGCTGGGCCTGATGCTGGGCATCCTGTTTGCATTCCGCAAACTGGCGACGAGTTCGGAGCTGGACGTCATGCGCGCGGTGGGTCTGTCCTACACCCGGCTGCTGCGCGTGCCCTACATGTTTGCGATTGGCCTTGCCGCGCTGAACCTGCTGATCGTCAGCTACCTGCAGCCCTTGTCGCGCTATTACTACGAGCAACTGCAGTTCGAGCTACGTTCGGGCGCGCTGGGTGCCTCGATCAAAGTGGGCGAATTCAACTCGCTGCAAGACCGCACCGCATTACGGGTGGATTCCAGCCGCGATGAAGGGCGCGATCTGCGCGGTATTTTTGCCCGGCTGCAGACCACCAGCGGTCAGGTCATGGTGATCTCGGCCCGTGAAGGCCGGTTCTTTGCCAATCGCGAAAGCCCGGACACGGTGATCCTGCGGCTGACCGATGGCCAGATCGTGCAGGACGGCCCGACCATCGCCTCGCCGCGCGTGCTGACTTTTGCCAGCCACGATCTGCCGATTGATCTGCCCAAAATCGAACAGTTCCGCCAACGCGGCGATGCCGATAACGAATACTTCCTGCCCGAACTGCTGCGGATCGGCTGGAATGACCGCTATTCTCAGGAAATGCGCATCCAATCGCAGGCCAGCTTCAATTACCGCATAGTCGAAGTGGTGATGATGTTCCTGCTGCCGCTGCTGGCCGTGGCGCTAGCGGTGCCGCCCAAGCGATCAACCTCGGCACTTGGCGTCTTCCTGTCGATCGTGATGGTGGTCGCCTATCACAAGGTCAACCAGTATGGGCAAGATGTGGCCAGCCTTGGCCGGATCGATCCGGTTCTGGCGCTGTGGGGGCCGTTCCTGCTGTTTGCCGCGCTGATCCTGTGGATGTATTGGCGCATTGCCTATGTCCCGGGTGGCCAGCCGATTGGCGCGTTGGAAACGGCCTTTGGCAAGCTTGCGCGCAATGTGCGCAAGCTGTTCGAACGCAAGCGCCTGCCCGGAGAACTGCCCGCCGCAGCACAGGACGCTACCCATGCAGCTTGAACTGTTCCCCTCGCGCACTTTGGCGACCTATATCGGCAAGATGTTTGCGCTGCGCATCGTGGCGGTACTGCTCATGCTGGTGCTGGTGCTGCAGATGCTCGATCTGCTGGGCGAGAGCGGCAAAGTGCTGGCCGCCCCCGGCAATGGGCAGGGCCAATTGCTGACATATGTGTCCTTGCGCATGCCGCAGTTGATCAGCCGGTTCCTGCCCTATTCGGTGCTGCTGGCCACGATCATCACGCTGATGACGCTGAATCAGAACAGCGAAGTCATCGCGATGAAGGCCGCCGGGCTTTCAGCGCATCAGGTGCTGGCCCCGCTGTTTCTGGTCGCGGCGCTGACATCGGCGGTCACTTTTGCTTTCAACGAACGCGTGGTCACCCGCGCCACGTCAACGCTCAAGGCCTGGCAGAACGTCCAGTATGGGCCAATCCCGCTGGAGTCAGGGACCAAGACCAACGTCTGGCTGCAGGATGGGCCGAACATCCTGTTTGCGCGCACGGTGGCCGGTGAAGGCCAGTCCATGCACATGGACGGGGTTAGCTGGTATCGCCGCGACCCCACCGGCATGGTCACCGAAATCGTGACGGCAGCGTCGGCCACTTACGCCAATCCTGGCTGGAAATTCCGCGCGCCCGTGCTGTTTGACGTGCAAAGCGCGCGCAAGGCTCCGCTCGGGCGCGATGAGACCTATGCAAAGTCGGTAGAGCCGGTGCAGGTGACGATCAGCCGGGTCGATGCCGATGCCGAATCGCTGAGCCAGCTCAACACCTCGCTGACAGCCATTCGCGAAGCCGGGTTCCGCACGACCGAGCTTGAAGGCAAATGGTGGCACAAGCTGGCAGGGCCGCTGTCGGCGCTGCTGATGCCCTTGCTGGGCGCAGTCGCCGCATTCGGCCTTGCGCGGTCCGGGCACCTGTTCGTGCGCGCGGTTACCGGCATGGCACTGGGCTTTGCCTACTTCGTGTTTGACAATGCCGCGCTGGCCATGGGCAATTTCGGAGCCTATCCGCCGTTTCTGGCGGCATGGGCCCCGTTCGTGCTGTTCTTCCTGATCGGTGAAACCGTGCTGATCCGCACCGAAGAATGAATCAACGCGCGCTCATGGTAGAGCGCACAAGCCTGTGCAGCAGCGGCATCAGCCCGACGTAGTTCGCCTTTTCGTAGGTCGAGGCCAGTCCAAGGTGCGCGCGCAAGCGGCGGTGCGCCTCGTCCAGCGAGTGATAGGGCATCGACGGCAGCAGGTGGTGCAGCGCGTGATAGCGCAAGCCCACCGGTGCCCAGAGAGGTGCGAGCAGCGCAGGCGGCGGCACGTTGACCGAATCGAGATACTGCCCGGTCACCGTCATCGCCTCGCCCTCGTTCTCCCACAGATGCGCCACCAGCGTGCGGATCTGGTTGAGCAGCGCGGTCAGCGAAATCACCGCAAGGCCGATCAGCAGCGGACGCCACGAATGCGTTGCGCTCCACCCCACCACGAACAGCGCCCAAGCCGATGCCCCCAGTTCCTGCCAGAACACCATCTTCGCAAAATCGCCTTCGGGCGGGCGGCGGCGGAAATCGGGATTGATTGACAGCGAAGAGGCGCGCTCCCACACCAGCTTGCGCAACGGCGGGATCACTGCGCCCAGCGGCACCAGCGCGGCCGAACGGATCAGCAGGCCAATCGGCAGCAGCAGCGCAGACAGCGCAAAGACCGGCAGGCTCCACGGCTTCATTAGCGCCAGCGGCAAGTATTCCGGGTCCTCCGCCGTGCCATAGCGCGTGCGCGCGTGGTGCAAGGTGTGGACGCCTTCGTACATCAGCGAGGGGATCAGCATCGGAATGCCGACCAGCAGGTTCCAGCCAAAGCGGAAACCGGGCAGCGCCGTTTTGTGGATATGCGTGAGTTCATGGATAAACAGCAGTGCGCGATAGAGCGCCACCGCGGACACCACGCCCGAAAGCGCGGCCAGAACGGGATTTTCGAGCATGATCGCGCCAGCCATCGCGGCATAGCCCAGCGCGGCGGAAACCAGCATATCGGGCCAGTAGATTTCAGGCCGCGCGGTGGCGATGTCGCGCGTCAGATCCACTGCGGCGCGGAGCATGTCCTTGTCATCAGGGGTTCCGGCAAGGCCGCGCGGAAGCGGGGCCGAGGGCGTGGTAGCCACTGGTGCGGGTGCTGCCGCAGGTTCAAGCGTGTTGGTCGCAATCATGCCACAAATTCCAGTAAGACCCGTATTGGCCGGTTGGAACCGGCTTTTTGCACTATGCAGCGCTGCCATCTGGCGCCACCGGCTTGACAACGTGACGGCGCTAACCGCAGTCGGGCGACCGCAGTTTGACCGGCAAGACCCGCCTACCTGTAAACAAAGGCAAGAACGTGGCCCCCAGCGAAATAGTCATCACCCCCGTTTCCGGCAAGGCAGACAAGAAGGCATTCGTCGACATCGCCTATCGCCTGAATGCGTCCGAGCCGAACTGGGTGCCCCCATTGCGGATGGAAGCAGAGGAGTTGATCACACCGGGCAAGAACCCGTTCTTTGACCATGCCGATGTGCAATTGTTCCTCGCCCGCCGGGGCGGCAACGTTGTCGGGCGCATCTCGGCCCATATCGATCATCTGGCCATTGCCATGGACGCCTCGCAGGGCATGGGGCCGGGGACCGGCAACTGGGGCCTGCTGGAGGCCGAGGACAAAGCCGTAGCACAGGCCCTGATCGCCAGAGCAGAGGACTGGCTGCGCACCAAAGGCATGACTCGCGTGCTGGCCCCGCTGTCGATGTCGATCTGGGAAGAGCCGGGCCAGTTGGTCAAAGGTTTCGATCACGCCCCCACGGTGATGATGGGCCATCAGCCAAAGCGCTATGACGATTATATCAACGCGCTGGGCTATCAGCCGGCCAAGACGCTCAATTGCTTTGAGCTGGACATCACGCAGAATTTCCCGCCCCTGATCCAACGGGTGATCCAATCGGGCGAAAAAAACGCAAAGATCCGCATCCGCAATGTCGACAAATCGAAGTTCGATCAGGAAGCCGCGCTGATCCTCGATATTCTGAACGATGCCTGGTCCACCAACTGGGGCTTCGTGCCGTTCAGCGATGCCGAGATTCAGTACGCGGGCAAGAAGTTCAAACCGATCGTGCGCGAAGATCTGATCATGATCGCCGAGTACGAAGGCGAGCCGGTGGCTTTCATGATGACGCTGCCCGACCTCAATGAAGTGCTCAAACCGATGGGCGGTAGCCTGTTCCCGTTCAACTGGGCCAAGCTGCTGCTGTGGCTGCGCAAGCCGAAGGTCCGCACGATGCGGGTGCCGCTGATGGGCGTGCGCAAGCGGCTGCAATCCTCGCGGCTGGCCAGCCAGCTTGCTTTCATGATGATAGAATATATCCGGCGCAATTCGGTGGAGCGCTATAGCGCCACGCGCGGGGAGCTTGGCTGGATCCTTGACGACAATCAGGGCATGAACGCCATTGCCGAGGCCATCAACAGCCACATCAACAAGTCTTACGTGATCTACGAAAAATCGCTGTGAGCCGCAGCGCTTGAAAGAAGCCCGGCCGGGCATTGCTGCCCGGCCGGAGCCGATCGCCTTGAAAAAAGGTCCCCGACGTTGCCATCGGGGACCTTCCGGGATCGTGTCACCAGCCGCTTGGACGGGAGGGGGGTCTCGGCGGTGACAGAGTAAGAACGAACTTTCTGAAGTCCGGTTCCCAACGAAAGTAATTTTATTCTTTTTAAGAATCAACGAGTTATAATTTTTTGCAAGAAAACAGGAACGTGGCCCAGCGCTAGAGCCAGATGACGTTAGGTTGCACCACCGGGATTGCGTCAGGAAGCATCTCGGCAAGGAGCGTTGTGCAGGGCGGGCTGGTTGCCCGTCCAAGCAAC
>NCGO01000032.1 GCA_002256985.1 Novosphingobium sp. 28-62-57 | reverse complement strand
AAATGGCACCGCATCGTTACTCCCGGCATGGGCGAGCGCAAAGGGCTCTACCGGGAACACTATGACGCAGCCAAGGCCAAAAGGCGCGGGACATGACTGCGCGCTTCTACACCGGCCCCACAGACACCGACCTCTCCAACCACCCCGACCCCTTCGCCGCGCTCACTGCAATCTTCGCGTTCACCACCGACGCGCAGACCAGCAACCGGCAGACCATGCGTGATCGTTGGCCGGAGTTCAGGGGGTTGGTTCCGGCCGGACTGGCCAAGGTGATTGTTGATGCGAATGAGGGGGTGAAGTGATGGCGAGCAATGTGGTTGAACTGAATCGCAGGTTTATGACCGTGCAGGATCTGATCGATATGGGGCGGCGTCCAATGGAGCACGCCTGTTGCGCGTCCTGTTTGTTTTGTGACGGGCCAGATGAGTTTTTTTCGGCCTGCCTTCTAATTCCCCCAGTTTTTACCGGCGAAAGACAAAATCACTCAGGGAAGGCCATCTTTGAGTATCCTGAGGTAAATCGAAGCGACTTCTGCGCCAAGTGGCAAGGAGAGCCCTGTGACCTCTGAAATGATCACCGCAGACGACACGACGCTCGCCCTGCCAGACAACATCGCGTTCCCCGACTGGCTCGACGTTGGCCGCAACCTCGCCAACCAGAAGCGCCATATCGACTGGCTGATTGGCGACTGGATCACGTTTGGCCGGCAGCGTTTCCCAGAGCAGGTCGAGCTTGCCATCGATCAATTCGGCGACCGGAACCACATCAAGCGCATCGAAAAGACTGTGCTGGCATTCCCTGCGCATCTGCGGTGTTCAGAGCTGTCGTTCGATCACCACGCCCATGTGGCAGACATGCCGGTTCAGGAAGCGCTGCCTCTGCTCAAGATGGCTGAGGCGCAGAACCTCGATGCCAAGACACTGCGCGTCCAAGCGATGCTGCGAAAGGTCGAGATCGGGCAGATCATCCCGCGCGAAGATGATCCCGATGACGACATGCTGCTGGCGATGGTTCGGGCTTGGAACCGGTCGCCCCGCGATGTTCGCAGTGAATTCCTCGAAATGGCGCAGGGCACAAGCTGTGGCCTGATCGACTTCGGAGGCTGACCCATGAAGCGCATCGTTCCAGCACCGCCGCCAGAGTTTGCCGAAGTGTTCGCATCCGGCGGGTGGGAGCGTGTCGAATTGCTCTACGGGGCGCGGACAGACCTAATCAGGAAATGGATTGCCATGACGGGTGCGAAACCACGGAATGCCCGCCGCTATGTGATGGGCCAGACTTTGGGGAAAGTGAAATGAGCCGCCCGTATCCACCGCAAGCGCTGCTCGATACGCTTGAGGAGGTGTTTGCGCCTGCCGATGATCTGCGTGAATGGATTTCAGCCACTTTCATCGATGCAGAAGGCGAACTCTCCAACCCCGATCACGCCCACCTTGCAGAGGCTTCAATCGGCGTGCTGTGGACGAACTGCGATAACTCCCGGAACATGCGCAGCGTCATCGGCCAGGCTGAATTAATGCCGCCTATGGCCATGGGAAAGTGGCAGAGGGCGCGCGCAATTCAGCAGATCGAGGAATGGTTCGACGGCCTTCCCGACTTCCTCCTGACGTTCAGCGCCCCATCTGCCGCGACGATGGATGACGCATCGTTCTGCGCGCTGGTTGAGCATGAACTCTACCACTGCGCGCAGAAGCTTGATCGGTACGGCATGCTTGCCTTCAACAAGGAAGGGAAACCGGTGTTTGCGATCAGGGGGCATGACGTTGAGGAGTTTGTTGGCGTCGTGTCTCGGTATGGCGCTGGTGCATCCGGTGTGTCTGAAATGGTCGAGGCCGCAAACCGCCGGCCATCGATCGGCATTGCAACAATCGCGGGTGCTTGTGGCACCTGTAATTTGAAGGTGGCTTGAGATGGCAGCGCCCACTCCCGGCATGACGGATGACATTCGCGTCTTTGTAATTCAGGCACTTGCGGCGTTCGACGGGCCGTCTCAAGTGGTCGAGATGGTCAAGCAGGAGTACGGCGTTCAGATGACCCCGCAGGCTGTGCAGGCGTACGACCCGACCAAATACAGCGGGCGCAATCTCAAGCCAAAATGGAAAGCCATCTTCGAAAAGGCGCGCAAGGCATTCGTCGAGGATGCCAGCGACATCCCTATTGCGCACCGCTCGACGCGCCTGAGGGCACTGCAACGCATGGCGGCGAAGGCTGAGGCCAAAGGTAACTTCCCATTGGCTGCACAGCTTCACAAGCAGGCTGCAGAGGAAATGGGCAACGCCTACACCAACCGGCGCGAGATCACTGGCAAGGACGGGAAAGACCTGCCTGCGCCACCACCCGCCGTGGCAATCTTCGCCCTGCCGGACAACAGTCGGGATAGCGGGCCGAAGGGGTGAACGCGCATGTAGCAATCAGCCCCGGCATAGGACACAACGGCGGACCTGCGATCGTCGATGGCCAGACGATCAAACCGCAGCCGGGGCCGCAGACCGCCTTTCTAGCGTCGTCTGCAGACATCGTAATTTACGGCGGCGGCGCTGGGGGTGGCAAGACCTGGGGCCTGCTGATGGAGCCGTTGAGGCACATCGGCAACAGTGGTTTCGGTGCCGTGTTTTTCCGGCGATCAACGGTCCAGATCCGCAACGAGGGAGGTCTGTGGGACGAAAGCGCGGTCCTGTACCCGCAAGTCGGTGGCGACCCAAAAGAGCACACGCTGTCGTGGTCTTTCCCGTCCGGTGCCTCGGTAAGCTTTGCCCACCTCGAGCACGACAAGACCCGCTTCAATTGGCAAGGCAGTCAGATCCCGCTGATCTGCTTTGACGAACTCACGCATTTCAGTGCGGTGCAGTTCTGGTACATGGTCAGCCGCAACCGCTCTATGTGCAGCGTCCGGCCATACATCCGCGCGACCTGCAACCCCGACGCTGATAGCTGGGTTGCTGAACTCATCGCGTGGTGGATTGATCAGGACACAGGCCTGCCCATTCCGGAGCGGTCCGGCGTCGTCCGGTGGTTTGTGCGCGTCGGCGAAGACCTGCGATGGGCGGACGACCCCACCGAACTCGAGCAGTACACCATGCTCAATGAGGACGGCGAGACCGTTCCGATTCCACCGAAGTCGCTGACATTCATTCCAGCCAAACTGACCGACAACAAAGCGCTGATGGCGGCTGATCCCGGCTACATGGCGTCTCTGCTGTCACTGCCATTGGTGGAGCGCGAAAGGCTGCTAGGCGGCAACTGGAAGATCAGGCCTGCAGCTGGGCTTTATTTCCAAAGGTCGTGGTGCCAAGTGGTAGATGCCATCCCCGTCGGCACCGTATTCTGTCGCGGCTACGACCTTGGCGCGACGGCTCGCAGTGCTGAAAACCCCGATCCCGATGCAACCTCAAGCACCAAGGTTGGACGCATGCCGAGCGGGCGCTACATCGTGGTAGATAGCCAGAACGAATGCCTTTCGCCTGCAGGCGTCGAACGGCTGATCAAGAACACAGCCACACAGGACGGCAAGGCGTGCAAGATCAGTCTGCCTCAAGATCCCGGACAGGCCGGGAAAAGTCAGGTCGCGAATTTCAAACTGAATCTATCAGGATACAACGTCCGGTCCAGCACTGAAACTGGCGACAAGATCACCCGTTTCAGCCCCTTCTCTGCGCAGGCCGAGGGCGGCAATGTCGATGTTCTACGCGGGGCATGGAACGAACGGTGGTTCAGCGCGCTTGAGAACTTCCCAACCGCCAAGCATGACGATGATCCTGATAGCACGTCGCGAGCGTTCGAGGGTGTGGCGCTGGGTGGCCGCTACAACCTCTCCGCCCTGACCTGACGGCGGTAACCTTCGCACACCCCAAGCCATACGCCCGCAACCATGGGCAAAGTTCTGAACTTCGTTGACGGTCTCAAGAACGCGCTGACCGGCCAAGGCACAAGCCGCGATCCCCGCACCGCGACCGGCTATTGCGCCGCCCGCGCCCTGACCCAGCACGAAATCGCCGCGGCCTATTCCGGCTCGGGCCTGCTCAAGAAAATCATCCAGATCCCGCCGCTCGACATGGTGCGGGAATGGCGTGACTGGTCCGGCCTTGAGGATGAACAGGCAGCGCTGATCTGGGATGAAGAAAAGCGGCTCGGCTTGCGCGAAAAGGCAAAGCTGGCCGAAACGTTGCGTGGGCTGGGTGGTGGCGCTTTCGTGCTTGGCTTGCCCGGTCTGCCGTCTGAACCTGCGCCTGAAACCATCAGCCAACGCGGGCTTGCCTACGTCAACGTGGTATCCCGCTGGCACCTGTCCTTCACCGTGTTGCAGGACGACGCGACACAGCCCGGCTATGGCGAACCGGTGATGTGGCAGATGCAGACCGCGACCGGCCAGCAGAACGTCCACCCCTCGCGCGTGATCACGTTCCGCGCCGACACCAGCGCATCCCTGATCACGCCTGCGATCACCGGCAACGACGCCTATTGGGGTGAATCGCGCCTCGCTCAGGTGCTTGATGCTGTGAAGGATAGCGACACCGCGCGCGCATCGTTCGCGGCACTGCTGCACAAGGCCAGGCTGACACGCATCGGTATTCCGAACCTGTCGGAAATCTGCGCCACATCACAGGGTGAAATGCAGATCGGCAAGCGTCTGGAAATGATCGCGCTGGCCGAAAGCATGTACAACGCGGCGGTTTATGACAGCGGCAATGGCACCGATGGCCCCGCCGAAAAGATCGACGACGTCGCCTACAATTTCGCCGGCGCCAAGGACATCATCAACGCTTACGGCGAATTCGTGGCCGCGATTGCCGATATACCTGCCACCCGCCTGCTTGGCCGTGCACCCGATGGCATGAACAGTTCCGGCGAAAGCCAACAGGCCGACTGGCGAAAGCTGATCGCAGCACGGCAAACGCTTGAGCTTGGCCCCTGCCTTGACCGCATCGACGTCTACATGGTGCAGTCCGCGCTGGGCCGTGCCGAACCGAAAGCCAGCTATGCCTTTGCGCCGCTCGATGTCGAGAGCGACAAGGAACGCGCCGAACGCTTCGTTAAGCAGATGGAAGCGGCTGAAAAGCTGGCAGGCATGAACGCCATGCCGGAACGCGCCTTCAATCGCGGTGTGCAGTCGCTGATGGTTGCCGAGGGGTATCTGCCTGAGTTGGAGGCGGCTCTTAACGACATTCCAGACGATGAGCGGTTCGGCATTGCGCCGGATATGCCTGATGATGGGGAGGGAGGTGATCAGAATCCAGCGACATGCACGTCACAATTCTCTATTCCCGCAATCCCGTTGATCCGATGGCGATGGGTGAGACGTGGACCAGCGATCCGGACGGCGGTCTGCTGATCAAGGCTGGCGGCCCGCGCGCGTTGGAACGCTTCGGTGAAGGCGCTGTCGTGCTGCAATTCGCGTCGTGGTCGCTGCAGTCCCGCCACAACGAAATGGTGCAGGCCGGTGCCAGCCATGACTATCCGGAATACCTGCCACACGTGACCATCTCATATGAAGCGCCGGATGGGTTCGATATCGAGACGGTCAAGCCCTATGCCGGTGAACTGCGCTTCGGGCCTGAGGTGTTCGAGCCGCTTGATCTGGACTGGAAAGCCAAGATAACAGAGGCGTAACCCATGCGCTACAACCTCCGCGCCATGTTCGCCCAACGCAAACCCCGCAAGCGCACCGTCACATTCGACAAGGTCAGCCTACCTCAAACACTGGCTAGCGACCTCTACGCCCAAGTCTACGCCCTCGTCATCCGCGAGTGGTCTGCTGGCATTCCGGCGATCATGGCTGAATACGAACGCAGCCTGTCCGAATTGACCACCGACACCGCCGCCGAAGTGTCTGGCGTGGTTTCCAGCGTTGAGGCCGGTGCTGCGCTGCTGGCTGTCACCGTGAAAATCAGGCTCGAACGTTGGGCCGCGCAGATCGAAGCCGCGCACCGCCGCCGTTGGGTGGCCGCAATCAAGCGCGCGACCAGCATTGACGTTGCCCCCATACTCAGCCCCGCCGATATGCGTGTGCCGTTGCAGACCGTGGTAGAGCGCAACGTGGTGCTGGTGTCGTCCGTGAATACGCAGGCCAAGGATCGGATTGCCGATGCCGTGTTGCGCGGGCTGTCCGAGAAAAAGGCCCCGCGCGAGGTGGCGAAGGAAATCCGTGGCGCGGTGGAAATGGGGCGGGCGCGGGCTTTGCGCATAGCGTCAGACCAGACCAGCAAGGTTTCCGAGACGTTGAACGAGGAGCGGCGCACAGAAGCTGGGTTATCCACGTGGGAATGGGTGCATTCCGGCAAGAAGCACCCGCGCGAGGATCACAAGGCGCGCAACGGCAAGCGGTATGATGACGATGCGAAGTCTGGTTCGTATAAGCCGCCTGCGGTTCGGCCCGGTCAGCTTCCGTTTTGCGGATGCACGTCGCGGGCCGTGCTTTCTGTGGACAGCGAATTCTGATATGCTACGCACCATGACACCTATCGAAAAAGCAGCCCGCGCCCTTTGCGCAATCGACGGCGTCGATCCCGATTCCAGCCTTGGCGGCGCGGGACGCAATTTCCTGTGGCAGGAATATGCGGCGGTGAATGTTCGCGCCGTGCTTGAGGCGATCAGGGAGCCAAGTGTGGCGATGGCAAAGGCGGGCACAGATGCGATGCCTGCCTTTGAAGCGCCATTGCAGGCCGATGCCTCGGATTGCTGGCAGGCCATGATCAACGCCGCGCTCTCCGAATAACGATCCCTTCTTGACGGCGGTAACCCTGTCCAATCTGACAGCATATCCGTGCGGTCGATGCAATTCGTTGACCGCCTCCTGCTCGATGCCCCGCGCCGCACCAGTGGCGGCTTTCTGGCTGTGCGCGCCAAAGCCGCCCGCGTAGGCACCTACGACTATCTCGGCTCCGAAATCGACCCAGAAAACAAGCACGGCCTGCGCGACAAGGGCATGGTCAAAGTCCTGCGCGACGAAGCCACCGTTTTCGACAAGGCCGCTGCTCAGTCGTTCATCGGCAAGCCCATCACGGACGATCACCCGACCGAAGCCGTGACCGCAGACAACTGGCGTCGGCATGCGCGTGGCACCGTCATGGGCGCCATTCGCGACGGCGATTATCTCGCGTTCGACCTGCTGCTGACCGATGCCGATGCGATCCGCAAGGTGGATGCTGGCAAGCGCGAATTGTCCAACGGCTACAGCGCTGAACTCGAATTTGGCGACTTCACCGCCGCCGATGGCACCAAGTGCCAGGCCCGGCAAACGTCAATCACCGGAAACCATGTTGCGCTGGTCGATCGTGGCCGCGCCGGTTCCGAATGCCGGATCGCGGACGCCGCCATTTGCGATTCCCTCCCCCGATCCTTTCTCGACAGTCTCACCGTCGACGGCACGGCGGCGGCAATTGGCTGGTTGGAAAAGGCGATTGCACTTCATCGCAAGCACATGAGCGGCAAAGCCCCGACCACCGGAGACGCAGGCGAAAAGAGCCAGCAACTCATGATGGAGCAGATGGAAAATGCGCTGTCTGAATTAAAGCCCAGCGCAAACAAGACAATGAAAATGGACCAACTCAACACTCAGGAGAAGCCCGTGAAGACCATGCTGATCGACGGGCTGACCGTCGATGTGTCCAACGCCGATACGGCCATGGCCACCATCACCACCCTTATCGCCGCGCGTGACGCTGCGACCGGCAAACTCACCGGCCTGGAAGCGAAGTCGGTGGCCGATGCCGCCACGATCGTCGCCAAGGATGCAGAAATCGCCAAGCTGACTGCCGATGTAGCAGCCGCCAAGCCGACGCTCCAGCAGCTTCGCGACGCAGGCAAGCAGTTCGCCGTCATCGAAGGCAAGGCCAAGGCAATGGGCGTGACCGTCACCGACGCCATGGACGAAGCCACGATCATGAAGGCCGTGGTTGACGCCAAGATGGGCGATGCTGCCAAGGACTACACCGCCGATCACGTCGCCATCGCGTTCGCCGCGCTGACC
>NCGO01000021.1 GCA_002256985.1 Novosphingobium sp. 28-62-57 | reverse complement strand
CTGAAAATCCAGCCAGCTGCTTAAACCATCGAAATGAGGGGTCCCTTTTAGACGCCGATCACCCCGCTAACGGGGTCCTTTTTGCACGCCGATCCACACTTCTGGCTTTCGGTATCGGCATGGGCTTAGTGGGCTCCGTGGTGATGGTTGGATCGTCCGAGAGCCACTATTGTCGAGTGCCCCACGACGACCTGCCCACAAATGACAATTCGACGTTGCTCGTCTTACTGTTGCTGGGTCTTACAATCACCGGAACGGGCGGCCTCGCAGCCATTCATCTCAGCCTTGTTCTGCATCGCCCCGATGCGCTGTTCCAGCGTGAGCATATCGCATGGATGCTCAGTCTATGCGGTCTGGCCATGTTGGGTGCCCAAGGCTTCCATGCCCGGTTCAACTGGCTTGTAGATCGGCCTGTCGCCCTCGCGGCGGTGATGTTGATCGTGCAAGGCGTCGCGCTTTGGCAATTCTCCGCTGCGCGCACTGGCCCTGCCATTGCGGCCACAATCTTTGCTGCGGGGTGGAGTGCAGCGACTTTGCGACTGATTGCCAGCTTCTGGATCAGCACTTCTAGAAGCCGTTCGGGCTTCAGACTTGGCCTTCAGCACGGCTTTGCGAGCATTAGCCAAGTGGGCGTTCCAATCGCGACGGCATTCCTACGCAGCGAATGGCACAAAACTGTCCTCTGGAGCATTATCGCCGTTTGTACGGTATTGCTCTTTGCGCTCCCACTCGTCTGGCGCAAGGATACTTCAACCGGATAAGTCCGGGGCGCGTTCAGCAATCGCAATCAGGTGCGCAACCGCCGCCTTGATGCGCACAATCGCCAGCCTGACGACATTCGCAGAAGCGTTGCAGTGCGTCGAGGATGGGCCGCCTGATAAAGGGTTTCGCGATAACTTCGGCATATCCGCAAGCCTTGGCGCGCCGCGTCAGGTCATCGCTGCAATAGGCCGTAATCAAGATGGCGTCCCCGTGCCAGCCGGTTTTCCGGAGCGCTTGGAGTAAACTGAGGCCATCGATATCAGGCATGTTGTAGTCGGCGATGATGCAATCGGCCGAGCGCGCCTCGTGATCTGCCAGTAAGGCAGACGCGGTGGTGTAACAGTGCGCGTCGTAGCCCTTCGCGTGCAGCAAAAGTTGCAGCGATCGGCGAATGCCAGCTTCATCGTCGGTGACGAGAACCTTGAGCCGCTTAACGTCGAGATTGATGAGTCCGTCGGACATGGGTTCCGAGATTGTGAAAATCGATACCAGCGACAGTCGCAGAGTACGCGAAAGCAGTCCGTACGTAGATATCGCAACCGCGGCTCGAATCCGCTAAAGGCCCGCTGCAATCGCTATTCGCAGAAGATCGGAAAGGCTGTGGACGTCCAGCTTCTGCATCAGGCTCGCCCTGTGCACTTCGACCGTGCGGGACGAGCAGCCAAGGTCATATGCAATCGTCTTGTTCGGGTAGCCCTTGGCGAGGCCTTCGAGAATTTCCCGTTCGCGCGGTGTCAACGCTGCAATCTTGGTGCGAGCCTCCCGCTCTTCGATTTCACGCGCGTCATTCTGCTCCAGTCGCCCGAATGCGCGCTCCAATGCATCGAGCAGTGAGGCCTTTTCAAACGGCTTTTCGAGAAACTCGACAGCGCCGGCCTTCATGGCCTGCACAGCCGTGGTTACATCACCATGTCCGGTCAGAACGATGACCGGCATGTTGATCCCGCGCTCGGCCATCACCCGCTGAACCTCGAGCCCATCCATGTCCGGCATTCGCACGTCCAGCAAAACGCAGCCAATTGGAGCGTGTTTTGCGTGCTTGAGAAACTCGACTCCAGAGCCGTGGGGATGAACCTTGAACCCGGCCCGGGACAGCACAAACCCGGCAGACTTCCGGATTGCCTCCTCGTCATCCACAAGGTGCACAACGCGGTCAGCGTTCATCATCTTCCTCCGCATCGGCATCGATCAGGGTGAACTTGAAAATGGTGCCGCCATCGTCCGGATATTCTGCTGCAATGCGTCCACCGTGGGCCTCAACGATCGTCCGGCAAATCGATAGCCCCAGCCCCATCCCGTCAATCTTGCTGCTGACGAAGGCTTCGAAAAGGCGGGGCCTGATTTCTGCGGCGACACCCGGCCCCGTATCCCGAACGCTGATTTCGATGAATCCGTCGGGACGCTTGCATGTTGCGATATGAAGATCCCGTACTGTTGACGAGGCCATCGCTTCGACAGCGTTTCGGAGCAAATTGACCAGGACTTGCTGGATCTGGACCTTGTCCACCAATACATGCTTGGCCAGCGGATTAAGGTTCACGAGCGTGCGAACACCACTTTCCTTGGCGCCCGCAAGCGCCAGCTGGGCTGCGTCGTCGATAACTAGGCGCAGATCCTCAACAACCTTGTCGACTTCACCGCGCGCGACAAATTCCCGCAGACGTCTGACAATGAAACCCGCCCGAAAGGTCTCCTTGGCTGCCTCCGACAGGGCCTCCTGAACTATGGCCATCGGGGTGCCTTGAGGATCGGCGAGAATGTCTCTCGTTTCCTCAAGGTAATTGGCAACTGCTGTCAGCGGCTGATTCAGTTCATGCGCCAGGGTGGATGCCATGGTCCCCATCGCGCTGAGCCGCGACACATGGATCAGTTCGGCCTGCAGCTCGCGCATTTTGAGATCGTCGCGTTCTTTCTCAGAGAGATCTCGGATGAAGCCAGTAAAGACGCGGTCTCCGTGATGCCCGGCGACGCCGACCGAGAGATGCATGGGAAAGTCTGTTCCGTCACGACGACGGCCTGTCACAGTGCGTCCGGTCCCGATAATACGAGGCTCTCCTCCTTCTCGGTAATGCCGGATATAGTCGTCATGCCGCTCCTTGTCGGGCGCAGGCATCAGGCAGCTCACATTGCAGCCCACGACTTCACCCTCTTCATATCCGAAGAGACGCTGTGCCGCGGCACTGAAAGACACGATCACTCCGAGCTCGTCGATGACGATCATCGCGTCCGGGACGGTATCCAGGATCGACTGGAGGTGCTGCTCACGCGTGTCATTCGCCGCCCGGATGGCCGCCTCGTGCGTGATATCCCGGGCCATGACATGGAAGCCGTGCAGAGTGCTCTCTTGTTGCAAGGCCGTAATCGTCATTCGCGACAGATATTCTGTGCCCGAGCGCCGTAAACGCCACATTTCCCGCTCGTAGCCACCCTCGCGCGCCGCTGTGGCCAGATCAATATCCGGCAGGCCCGCGGCCTTTTCTTCAGATGAATAGAACAACTCGTGCGAGCTGCCCACGCACTCGGCAGACGCCCATTGGTCCGCTCGATGGCCTTCGCCATTGAGCGCGAGGATCTTTCCGTGCGGATCAAGAATGAGCTGAACGTGCTTCGCCGATTGCGCAAACGCAAGGCGCACAAGATCGCTCAGTTCCGCATTGCCGCCGGCAATTTCATCCATGCCCCTTTGTTCGCCTCCAGATTAAAACCAGAACCGGACGCCCGCCACGAAGCTTGTGGCGTGAACATCTTCCCCGCGAGCCCTCGCGTAGCTGGCTGTGTCTCCAAGTTTGCGGTAATACGAAACGCCAATGTAGGGCGCGAACTGACGCTTGATCTCGTATCTGAGCCGCGCGCCGAGTTCGACATTTGACAGGCCAGAGCCAATCGCGATCTCAGGAATGTCCTGCGCGGAGAAATTGAGCTCGACGCGTGGCTGGAAGATGAGGCGCTGCGAAATGCGCTGGTCGTAATAGCCTTCGACCCGTCCAATGACCTCGCCCTTGTTCGACAGGAAGACGCCGCCTTCGACCTCGAACATCCCGGGAGCCAAGCCCTCAAAGCCGATGGTTGCATAGGTACGGCGCGGCGATGGCCCTATATCCTGTCGGATACCGGCCTGCAGATTGAAGTAGGGGTCGATGGCATGGCTGTACAGAAGTTGCACTTCGCCACTGTCCAGACCACGGCGAAGCTCGCCTTCACCTTCGCTCTTGATCCACAGCCGATTGATGTCGCCGCCGTACCAGGCCTCACCATCCCATCGATAGCCATCACGGCCGCGATGGGCCTGATATTCTGCGATGTTGAGAAGTGCCGCGCCGAAATTGAGCCCCCCACTTTCCTTCATCATTTCCGCATGAGCGCGCGCCATTTCTCCGGGAGGGAATTGACGGTCCGCATAGCGATCCGTTGGGACAGGGGGTGGCGGCGCACTTCCAGGAGGCAATGCCGTGCCCGACATCGCCATGCCTTCTGCGGCCGCTTCGCCTTCCGCAGCTGGCATCGGCATTTCGCCCATCGCCCCATGGTCGATCACGGTGTCGCTTGTTGGTCCGTGGTTCATTTTGCTGTGATCGACCTCAGGTGCCGCAGGCCGGGCTGCAGGTGCCGGGGGTTTCTCGACGGGAGCAGGCGTCGCTCGCTTTGGTTTTGCGGGAGACGCCTTGGCTTTTTTGGGGGCTGCCTTTTTTGGAGCCGGCATTTCCATGCCCGGCATGTTGTCCATCGAATGGTCCTGTGCCCACGCCGGAACGGACAGGCCTAAGGTGGCCGCCGTTATTAATGCTGTGCGAAGCGTGCTCATGCCGCGTCTCCCTTGGGACGGACACTGACAACGCGCATCATGCCAGCATGCATGTGGTAAAGGAGATGACAGTGGAATGCCCAGTCGCCGACAGCATCGGCCGTGAAGTCCCAAGTGGCGATCCCGCCAGGTTGCACGATAACTGTGTGCTTTCTTGGCGCACGGTCGCCATGGCCGGTGACCAATTCGAAGAAGTGTCCATGAATATGGATGGGGTGCGCCATCATGGAATCATTGATCAGATTGACGCGCACCCTCTCGCCTTCGGTGAAAGGGATCGGCTCATGAACGTCTGACATCTTCCGCCCGTCGAACGACCACATAAAGCGTTCCATGTTCCCGGTAAGATGGATATCGAGGCTGCGCGACGGAGCCCTGACGTCGGGATTTCGCTCGAGTGCTATAAGGTCTGTATAAACGAGCACCCTGTGGCCGACATCCTGCAGGCCCTGTCCCCGGTCCCCCATGCGATCGACTGGCATGGGGGAGATTGTCTGGACTCCAGGGTCACGCTTGACTTGCGGCGCATTGCCGAAGTCGCGCATATTCATTGATCCCATCTGGTGGCCTGAATGGTCCGCCATCCCGGACGCTCCATCCATTCCCGCCATGCTGCCATGGTCCATGCTGGCCATCGAGGAGTGATCCATACCCGACATGTCCGCGGGGCCGGATGGCCCACTCGTGGTCCCCATCTCCATCGCCGATCCGGCAGCGGCAGCAGCCGTTGCCAGACCTGCGGACGCGTTCTGTTCAGCGGTTGGGTCGACTCCGCGACCCTTCATGTCCATCCCCCCCATGCCGGGCATGTCCATTCCCATGTCCTTCATCGTCGCCAATGGGCGCTTGCGAAGGGCCGGAACCGCAGCGCTCATGCCTGGGCGCGGAGCCAATGTGGCACGGGCCATGCCGGAACGATCAACGGCTTCGCCGACAAAGGTATAGGCCAAGTCTGCGGTGGGGCGGACGACAACGTCGTAGGTCTCGGCAACGCCGATTTGGAACTCGTCAACATCGACAGGCATGACATTTTGCCCGTCAGCCTGAACAATTTGCAGGGTGAGACCCGGAATTCTGACATTGAAGGTGGTCATGGCTGACGCGTTGATTACCCGCAGGCGCACGCGCTCGCCCGGTTTGAAGAGGGCCGTCCAATTGTCTTCCGGTCCATGCCCGTTGACCAGGAATGTATAGGTCGAGCCGGTCACGTCAGAAATATCGGCCGGATCCATGCGCATCTGACCCCAGTCGAGACGCTCCTTGAGGGGCTGATCCTTCCCTCCGAGCAGGCCTGACAAGGTCTGACGTTGAAAGTTGAAATGGCCCGGATTGGCCTTCAGCCTACGGAAGATCGCAGCAGGAGTAAGCGGGCTATGATCCGCAAGCACTATGACATGCTCCCGGTCAAATTGGACAGGATCCGCCCCCGCCGGATCGATCACGATCGGTCCGTAATGGCCTTCCTGTTCCTGCAATCCCGAGTGGCTGTGGTACCAGTAAGTGCCGTTTTGCTTTACATCGAACTCATAAAGATAGCTTCCGCCTGGCTTGATCCCGGGAAAGGATACCCCGGGCACGCCATCATGTTCCGGAGGAACGAGCAGACCGTGCCAGTGGATCGAACTGTCTTCCTCAAGCTGGTTGTGGACGTGCAACCGCACCCGCTGACCTTCGCGCAGCCTGATCAGGGGCGCTGGAACCGTGCCGTTCACACCGATTGCGCGGAACGCCTTCCCGTCAATCATCATCGATTGGCGGGCGATTGTCAGCTTGATGTCTTCACCGCTGACGGTGGGAAGCGGCGCTGCGATGCCGGAGGATACAGGTTTGGCCCAGGCCGGAAAGAAGGAGGCAAGTGCGATACCCCCTCCCACCAGCGCTGATCCACGAAGGATATCTCTACGTCCGACGATTGTCGTCATGGGGGTGTTTCTGCCTATGGGGTTTGGAGCCACTGCAAATGAATACGCACCCCGATGCTCAACCCCTCAAACTTTTTTGAGTTTGTCCATCAATCGCGCCCGCGCCCGATAAACCCTCGCTTCGACGGCCTTCTCGCTCAATCCGAGGATCTGTGCGGTTTCCGCCTGTGTGTGCGCATCAATGGTCCGGAGGATGAGGGGTTCGCGCAATGAAGCGGGCAATTCGGAAATTGCCTTCAGGATCACTTTTAATTCGGATCGGTCGGAGGCCGCTATGTCAGCTCCTGGAGCCGGATCAGCCACCTCTTCAGCTTCCGTCAAAGGGGCTGCTGCAAGCATAAACCTGCGCACCAGCGCACGCCGCCTCCAGTCCTTGCACTTGTTCAAAGCAATACGAGCCAGCCATTGCTTGAAAGGGCGCGCCCGATCGAAGCGGTCAAGGGCGCCAAACGCCGCGATGAATGCCCCCTGTGTGACATCCAGGCTTTCATCCGCATCGCCGATCTGCGCGCGAACAAGCCTGTACACCCAATCACGATGCCGGCGGACAAGCTCGCTACAAGCGGTCTGGTTTCCGCCGATGGCTAACGAAGCCAAGTCCTGATCTTCAAGCTCAGAGAGTTGCCCTGTCACCGCTCCCTGCCTGTGAGCGCCTTGACGATCGCCCGATCAAATTTGGACGCCTGTTCCGGGGTCAGGACGGATCGCATCGCAAAGATATGTTCAAGCGTTTCTTTCTGCATCTGCCCCATCGCATCGTGCGACCGGTCGATTGCCTCGGACACCTTTGGGCCATATCCATGCTCGGACTCGATCGCCTCGGCGAGACGTGCGTTGTCCGCGCGAAGTTCCAGTTCCAAAGCCTGGCGACGCACCGCAAAACGCTGCTCGATTACTTCGATCTGCGCTTCCTGTTTGGCATCGAGTTCGAGTTGGTGGTGCAGCATCTCGTGCAACTCGCTTTCCGGCGAGGCAGTTCGGATCAAGGCCTGACCCGCAAGTGCCCCGATAACCGCGAATGCGAATGCAACAAGCGCGAAAACGAGGGTCTTTCGCCAAGCCATTTCAGCGCGACATCAGCAAGGTTGAAGGCGCCAAAGCGGCCGGAACGCCGAGAGGGGAAATGGGTGCGGCGTCGGCAGGTGCACCGGACAACATCGAACCACCAACCCCGATGAACAAAGCGATCGCTGCCGCGAGGCTGAGGCCCGTACGGTTGATGGGAACGATGGCCCGCCGTCTGGCGAGCTCCGTCATGACCGCGTCGTCGATCAACGCGAGGCGCGCGGGCGGCGGCTCGTTGCGCAGTCGTTCCAGAAGTTGATCAAGGTCCGTCATGGCTCATTTCTCCCATATCCATGGTTGAATACGCAGCAAAGGTGAAATGCCCTCATATGGACGCAGAAATTTTTGAGGGGTGTCCAAGCGCGGCGCGTATTCAACACGGGCAACCTGAGCCCGCGAAGGAGCCATTCATGAAAAAGTTTCGCAGTTTGATTGCAAGCGTCCTGGCCGCCGGAGCCGCGATTGCCACGCCGGCGCTCGCCCATCCGAAGCTCGTGACGGCACAGCCGGCCGACAAGGCCGCCACCGCCCCGACCAATCGCATCACCCTGACGTTCAGCGAGCCCCTTGTTGCCGCTGTTTCGGGCATGGAAGTCACGATGACCGGCATGCCAGGCATGCCCAACCACAATATGAAAATGACCGGATACAAGACCTCGGTCAGCGAGGATGGCAAGACCCTGGTCGCTACATTCGGGCGGCCCCTCATGGCAGGAACTTATAGCGTGCAGTGGCACGTCGTCTCGAGCGATACGCACCGCATCAACGGCACTCTCGCTTTTACTGTGCGCTGATCGCGTGGAGGACTGGGGGATCATAGCCCTGAGATGGGCGCTGTTCGTAAGTCTTGGCCTATTGTTCGGGCTGACCGCATTCAAGCGCCTGTCACTCGGCAGTGATCGCCCGTCCGATGCAAATGTCCGACATGCGGTGGCATTGCTGATCGTCGCAGCTTCGGCGGCGGCGCTGTCGGTTCTTGGCTTCGCCGTGCAAGTCAGCAGCATGGCCGGTGTACCGTTTGCCGAGGTGGACAAGGCCACTGTTCAATCCCTGCTTGGGGAAACAGCTCTAGGTCTGGCACTCAAGGTCCGCCTCGCCGCTCTATTGGCAGTGATTATCATGGCTGTTGCAGCCGCCCTGTGGCGTTTGTCCAGTTCGGCGGCCCAGGCATCGGCAAGCGGGGTGGCTTTGGCCACCCTAACCTGGTCCGGTCACGGTGCAGCGACCGATGGGACGGTCGGATGGGTACATTTGGCAGCCGACATACTTCACCTCCTCGCAGCCTCCACCTGGATCGGCGCATTGGCAGGATTCTTGTGGATGCTGTTTCGCGCGGGAAGTGGTCAAGTTGACGAGGCAAGGCAGACGTGCAGGGTGCTTGCCGACTTTGCAACTGTTGGATCTTCATTGGTTGTGATTTTACTGCTGACGGGTCTCGCAAATGCTTTTTTCATTTTGCGCGACGGAGATCCCTGGGCCGCTTTGGCGGCACCTTATGGCCAGTTGCTGGCCCTGAAAATGGTCTTGTTTGTGGGCATGCTCGGGTTGGCCGGAGTGAACCGGTTGCGGCTCACGCCGGCCCTCTCCGCAGCCGTCGAGAATGGTGATCCTGAGCGAGCGCTAAAGCCGCTGCGACGGAGCATTGTTCTGGAATTTGGCTTGGGGATCGGGATACTGGTCCTGGTAGCATGGCTCGGGACGTTGGCACCGAACACAACGCCGGTAGCATCGTGATGCCTTCTGATGAGCGCGGCAGCTGGAGAACAGACACATGACTCCTAATCACTCTGGCGGCCATCAGCATGGCGACAATGGACTCGCTGCAAATCACCAACCGGTTTCTGTACGTGATCCTGTTTGCGGAATGACTGTCGATCCGTCCGTGACCCTTCATCATGCACATCATGGTGATCAAGAGTGGCACTTTTGCAGCGCCAAGTGCCGCACCAAATTTGTTGCTGATCCCGAGCATTACCTGACACCGCCCGAGCCCGTCGATGCGCCTGCTGGGACGATCTGGACCTGTCCGATGCACCCCGAGGTGCGGCAGGATCACCCGGGGGCTTGCCCTATCTGCGGCATGGCACTTGAGCCTGCCGAAGTCGGTCTCGACAGCGGGCCCAGCCCCGAACTGATCGACATGACCCGGCGGTTCAAGATCGGCCTTATACTGGCGCTGCCCGTGCTGGTGCTGGAGATGGGCGGCCACATTTTCCCCGCGCTTCATCACATCGTACCGATGCGGCTCTCGACCTGGATCCAACTCGTGTTGGCTACGCCGGTCGTGCTTTGGGCGGGTTGGCCCTTTTTCGTGCGGGGTTGGGCATCGCTCAAGACCCGAAACCTCAACATGTTTACCCTGATCGCGATGGGCACCGGGGTCGCATGGGTCTACAGTATGTTCGCGGCGCTTGCGCCTGAGTTGTTCCCACCGGCGTTCCGCAATGCCGATGGCAGTGTTGCTGTCTATTTCGAAGCCGCCGCGGTGATCACCGTGCTGGTTCTTTTGGGCCAGGTTCTGGAACTCAGGGCCCGCGAACGCACTTCTGGCGCAATCAAGGCATTGCTTGGCCTTGCACCCAAGACCGCGCGCCGCCTTCTTGCCGATGGCAGCGATGAGGAGGTCAGCCTCGAAGCTATAGGGTTCGGTGATCGCTTGCGTGTCCGTCCTGGCGAAAAGGTGCCTGTCGACGGAATTGTCGAGGACGGCCGCTCGTCGCTTGATGAATCCATGGTCACCGGCGAATCCATGCCGGTCACCAAGGCCAAGGGCGATAATGTCATCGGCGGCACGCTCAACCAGACCGGTGCACTGGTCATCTCCGCGACCAAGGTGGGCCGGGACACGATGCTCGCCCGCATCGTCCAGATGGTCGCCGAAGCCCAGCGCTCGCGTGCGCCGATCCAGCGCATGGCCGATCAGGTCTCGGGCTGGTTCGTGCCTGTGGTGATCGCTATCGCCGTTCTTGCCTTCGTGGGATGGGGCATTTGGGGACCAGAGCCGCGCTTTGCCTATGGCCTGGTTGCGGCGGTCGCGGTGCTGATCATCGCTTGCCCTTGCGCACTTGGCCTCGCCACGCCGATGTCGATCATGGTCGGCGTAGGACGAGGCGCTGGCCTTGGCGTGCTCATCAAGAATGCCGAAGCGCTGGAGCGCATGGAAAAGGTCGACACGCTCGTTGTCGACAAGACCGGGACGCTCACGATGGGGCGTCCGGCGGTCACCGCGATCGTGCCCTCTCCGGGCCACACGGAAGAGGATGTTCTGCGTCTTGCTGCGGCGGTCGAGCAATCGTCCGAGCATCCGCTTGCGCTCGCCATCGTCGAGGCCGCAAAGGCGCGCAGCCTCGTGCTGGCGCAGGTTGCCGAGTTCGACTCCCCCACCGGGCGCGGCGCTCTGGGCACAGTCGAGGGCAAGCGGATCGTACTCGGCAACGCACGTTTTTTGACGGAGCAGAACATCGACACGGCTGCGCTTGCGGCAGCAGCGGACGATCTGCGACGCGAGGGCGCGACGGCTATCTTTGTCGGCATTGATGGACAGGCCGCTGGTGCCATCGCGATCGCCGATCCGGTGAAGCCGACGACACCCGAGGCACTTGATGCCTTGCGCCGCGAAGGCATCCGCGTGGTCATGCTGACGGGTGACAACCGGACCACGGCAGAGGCGGTCGCGCGCAGGCTCGGGATCGACGAAGTCGAGGCGGACGTTCTCCCCGATCAGAAGAGCGCTGTTGTCGCGCGCTTGAAGAGCGAGGGCCGCGTGGTTGCCATGGCAGGTGACGGCGTGAATGATGCCCCGGCGCTTGCGGCGGCCGACGTTGGGATCGCCATGGGCTCAGGGACTGACGTCGCCATCGAAAGTGCCGGCGTCACGCTGCTCAAGGGCGATCTTATGGGCATCGTTCGCGCCCGCCGCCTGAGCCAAGCGACAATGTCGAACATCCGCCAGAATCTGGTGTTTGCCTTTATCTACAATGCCGCCGGCGTGCCGGTGGCGGCAGGTCTTCTCTATCCGCTGTTCGGCATCCTGCTCTCGCCGATGATTGCGGCGGGAGCGATGGCGCTGTCATCCGTTAGCGTCGTGACGAATGCGCTTCGACTTAACCGGGCCACCATTTGAGCAAGCCGCGACAACAGGACGTCAGATTTTCATGAGATCCCTACGTACCAGAGTGCATTTGACAGCAAGCCGCATGCACAAATGGCTGTCTCTGATTATTGGATTGCAGGTCCTCATCTGGATGACGAGCGGCCTTGTGATGAGCGCATTGCCGATCGAGCGCGTGCACGGAGAACACCTTGTCGATCGCAAGGCACAGCCGCCAATCACGGGTGTTTCGGCGGTGCGTCCACTTGGTGAACTGCTATCCAGAATACCAGGCCCAGTCGAGGAAATCACGCTTCGAATGGGTCAAGGCCGCCTCTTGGCCGAGGCAAAGTCAGGCGGAAGGACCTTTTTGTTTGATCCGTCGACCGGCGCCCGAATGCTACAAATCTCGAAGGATCAGGCTGCCAGGATCGCCCGCGAAAGCTGGAAGGGTGGCGGGAATCCTGAGATCAAGGTCACCGAAGTCGAGAACCTGTCGCCAGAATTTCGGGGGCCGTTGCCGGCTTGGCAGGTCACTATCAACGATACGACACACGTCTATGTTTCAAGAGATACCGGAAGGATTCTCGCGGTCCGTAGCAGCACATGGCGGCTCTACGATTTCTTCTGGAGCCTGCACATCATGGACTGGAAGAACCACCAAAACTTCAACACATGGTGGCTGCTCTGCTTCGCCATCGGTGGATTGATTTCTGGTCTGGCCGGCACCGTCCTGTTGTTTATGCGATGGCCAGTCCGGCGTCGGCGCAAAGTTCTGCGGGGGACTCCGGTCAGCGCGTCCGATCCGCACAATACAGCCGAGGAGTTTACGAGGCCATGAACAGCCCAGATGCGCTTGATCAAAACGGGGCGCCTACGCTTTCCGATCTGGCCAAGGTTCCAGCGGTAACGCTCGGTTTCTGGGTCATCAAGATCCTCGCGACCACGCTTGGGGAAACCGGCGGCGACACGGTCAGCATGACGATGAATCTGGGCTATCTGGTCGGCACCGCGATTTTCCTCGGACTGCTGGTGCTGCTGGTCTGGTGGCAAGTGCAGGCAAGGCGATTTCACCCCGTTCTCTATTGGGCAACCATCATCGCTTCAACGACGGCCGGGACGACCATGGCCGACTATGCGACCCGTTCGATCGGAATTGGCTACACCGGCGGCTCGCTGCTGCTACTCGCCTGCGTTCTGGCCTCGCTCTATGCATGGCACAGAACCTTGGGCACGATCTCGGTGGAAAGCGTCCACGAACCGCGGGCCGAGACATTCTACTGGATCACGATAACCTTCTCGCAGACCCTAGGAACCGCGCTGGGCGATTGGCTGGCTGATACGGGAGGTCGTGGTTATGTCGGAGCCGCAGCCATCTTTGCAGCGATGCTTGCGGTGGTGGCGGTGCTCTTTTTCCGCACCACGATCAACCGGACCATCCTGTTCTGGAGCGCCTTCATATTGACGCGCCCGCTCGGCGCGGCAGTGGGCGATTTTCTCGACAAGCCGGTCGATCATGGCGGACTTGCCTTGAGCAGACCCATGGCGTCGGCGGCTTTGGCTGTCGCCATCGTCGTGCTGATCTTCGCGCTTCCCCAACGTGCCGGAAATCACCCGGCCAATGCAGCTTCATAGTTAGAAGGAAATCCGTCGATGAAAAGACTTGTTCTGGCACTCATGCTTTTCGCAACCCCTGCAATGGCTGCGTCCGACATTGTCATGCACCGTGATCCCGGATGCGGATGTTGCGAGCAGTGGGCAGCCCAGGTGCGTTCCGCGTTCGGACGCAAGGTCAGCATCGTCGATGATGCAAACCGCGCCGCACTCGATGCCCGTTTAGGTTTGCCTGCCTCGCTGTCAGGGTGCCATACCGCAATCATCGACGGTATGGCGTTCGAGGGCCATGTGCCGATTGCTGACATGCGGCGTGCCCTGGCGGCGAAACCTCGCGGTGTTCGTGGGCTCGCGGTTGCCGGAATGCCGCTGGGATCGCCAGGCATGGAAGTGCCCGGCCGGCCGGCGGATCATTACAATGTGGTCGCGTTCGGTCCCGGGGGAACGTATGTCTATGCGCGGCACTGAACAGGTGGCAGTGGACGGCTCGCTCAGCGCTCCTTCCGCAAGCTGCTGAACTGGAACTTCTGGACACTGCCGCCTGGTGTCATGTGGTCGTAGCGACGCTCATCCAGCAGAGTGAAGTCTGGCCCCAGCACTATCCCGATAGTGGCCGCATCGTGGCGGGCGACGGCCAAGTCGCAGCATTTCTCCGGCCCGTCGGGGGCGAAAGTCCCGATGATTGCGACACCACCCGGATTGAGCGCAGAGGTGAGCGCCTTGACATAGGCAGTCTGCTCTTCGGGGGTGGTGAGAAAATGGAAGGCCGCGCGGTCGTGCCAGAGGTCAAACCGCTTGGCAGGCTGCCACTGGGTGACATCACCGACAATCCACTCGGCCGCGCTGGCAAGCGGCCCCAGCCTTGCCTTGGTAATCTCGAGCGCCTGCGCAGATAGATCCAGCACGGCGACGTGGGCATGGCCTAGGGCGAGCAGCGCATCGACCAGTCGCGAAGCACCGCCGCCGATGTCGATGATCGAACCCAGACCGACCCCGGCCGCCTCGATCAGTTCCAGAGAAACCGCCGGGGACTGCTCGAACCAGCTCACGCTGTCGTCGGCCTTGGTCGTGTAGACTTTGTCCCAGTGGGCCTGGCGCGTTTCTGTCGTCAACCGATTCCTGTTCCCGTTCGGCCCGGACCATGGAAAATGATCATGGCGCCCAACAGGCAAATCGCAGCACCGGCCGTGTCCCAGCGATCGGGCCGAATGCCTTCCACCGCCCAAAGCCAGACCAGTGACGCCAGGATGTAGATACCCCCATACGCCGCATATGTGCGTCCCGCCGCTGGCGCTTGGCTTAATGTCAATGCCCAGGCAAAACCAGCAAGCGAGGCCATTCCGGGAAGCAGCCAGAGCGGTGAACGATCAAGCCGCAGCCATGCCCAGAAGGCAAAGCAGCCGCCGATTTCGGCCAATGCCGCAACGAGATACAGGGCCAATTGCTTCATCTGGCATTCCGCTTCTTCCAGAACCTGTGGGACAGACGGACCCGCAACTTTTGCCCACTGTGCAATCAAGGGCAAGGCGCAACAGGCGACGCAGGCTAGGCCGATACCGAACAGGGCCTCCATTCTCATCGCAATAGTCCGTTGCAGTTTGCATGCGAAGGACGGGTCACTGCGATCTCGGATCAGGCTCTGATGCAAATGGAAATTGTAACAGGCTACCGTTCATGAAATGCTCAGCGGCGCCGTGGGTAGCGCATTTGGCTACACCATCTTGACCATCCGCTGTTCCGAGGCGGTCGGCTAACTGCCTGAAATGGTCAGGCCGTGCGCGGCCAGTCAGGGTGAATGTCATCGATCACAAAGGCATGGGCCGTGGATTGGCCGAGGCTATGATGCTCGCGCAGATGGACATGGTCTGGCGGCAGGTCGTCATGGCTGTGCGCGAGCGATTCGGGCTCGTGCGACGGCCAGAGCCATAGGGCTGCGACCGTTCCAATCCCCGCGACCAGCGCCAGCACAGTGAAGGCCGCAACCTGGCCCAGCACGGCACCGATTTGTCCGGCGAGCGGATAGCAAATCAGCCAACAGCCGTGGCTCAGCGCGAATTGCGCAGCAAAGACCGCAGGCCGGTCGTCGGCATTGGCCGAGCGCCGCAACAGCCGGCCTGACGGGGTCACGCTCATCGAATAGGCAATGCCGAGGACGAACCAGCCCGCCAGCAGCAGCGGCCAATAGCCCGCGCCTTTACCAAATATTGCGGTCAGCAGCGCCATGGCCGCCAGACCGGTGGTCAGCAGCGCCGCCGCGCTTAGCATAAGTGTCCGATCGCTGACCTTGTCGAGCAGGCGCGGAATGAACAAGGCAGCGAGCATCGACCCGAAGCCATAGGCCGCAAGTGTGAGTGCCACTTCACGCTGGCCGAAGCCGAGCCCACCGCGCACGATCACTACAGTATTGACGATGACCATCGAACTGGCTGCCGCCGAGGCCAGGCTGAGTGCAAGCAAGCCCTTGAGGCGCGGCGTCTTGAGGTAGATTCGGAGACCCCGTGTTGTCTTGGTCCAGATCCCGCCCGGGCGCGGCTTGGCCGGCGAGCGCGGCAATGTGACCGAAACCACCAGCAGCGCCGAGCTGATGAAGCCGACCGAAGTCCCCGCGAACAGCCAGTGAAAACTGATCACCGAAAGCAGGGCTGCCGCAAGGATCGGGCTGACAAGGCTTTCCATGTCATAGGCAAGCCGCGATAGCGACAGCGCGCGGGTATAGTCCCCTTCGTCGGGCAGCACGTCGGGGATCGTCGCCTGAAAGGTCGGGGTGAACGCGGCAGAGGCCGATTGCAGCACGAAGATCAGAACATAGATCTGCCAGATCTGATCGACGAACGGCAGGTTGAGCGCTACGGCGGCCCGCACCAGATCCATGGCGACAAGGAAGGCGCGGCGCGGCAACCGGTCTGCAAAGGCGCCGACCACAGGCGCAACACCGATATAGGCGACCATCTTGATTGCCAGTGCGGTTCCCAGCACGGCCCCGGCGTTGCCTCCGGCGATGTCGAAAGCGAGCAGTCCGAGCGCAACCGTCGCGAGCCCCGTGCCGATAAGCGCGATAACCTGTGCGCTGAGGAGATGACGGTAGGTGCGATTGGCAAGGACGGACAGCATGTTCGTACTCTTGCCCTCGCTACCGGCACCGGGCAAGCACGATAGTTGTTCGCCATATATCTGCCTTGAGAAGCTCGGAAAGTTCATCCGCCCGAATGCGCGGGTGGCGACGAGTTTGGCCATCAGCCCCCCGGTCAGCACCATGCGCAAACCCCAGAGCGTGGTCCTGAGCGTGCGCCGCTCGGCCTAGACTTTTTGCGTCCGGTGGGACCGTCATGCCATGATCTCCTCGATAAGCAGGAGCACGAGGAAGCCGACGAAGAACATCGCACTGATCAGAGGCGAGTCTGGCCTTTCGTGTGCCTCAACCAGCAGCTCTTCGATGACGAGGTAGAGCAGCGCCATCAGGCCGAAGCTCAGGAATCCGGTGATCCATATCGGTGCCAGCAACGCCACCGGCTGCGCGATCAGCGTACCGATCGGCACTAGCACCGCCAGCGCGCAGGTAAGGCCGATCGCCTTTGCTTTGCGATACCGGCCTGCCAGATCGTTGGTCAGGGTCAGGGCCAGAAAAAGCACTTCGAGGGTCAGTGCGACGGCCAGCAGCGAACCCGCCTTCTCGCCCGCGATGAAGGCGAGGCCGAGGACCAAGCCGTCTATTGCCAGGTCGAGCCCGATTGCGGCGAGCAGCGCGACCGGTCCCTTAAACCGGCTTTCCGCCGCCTTCAGGCCGAGCATCACGGCGACGCCCAGCGCCCCACCGATCAGCGTTGCCGTCGGAGAACCGCCGTGCATCACCAGCGGCAGGATCTCTGTCGCAGCGGCGGCGAACACCACGCCGGCCGCGAGGTGTTGCATGGCCGCGACCAGCTTCTCACCGGGCGTGCGCCATCCGGCGACCAGCGCGCCGATGATGATCGCGATCATCGGGATTAGGGAAAATTTGAGCGCTGCCATCGTCAACGCCTCTCGGTGCCGGGTTGGTTGGTCACAAGCTGGTTGCCTTCCTGCACAGGACCGAACGCTTGTCCGCTTCCTCGATCTTGATTTCGTTGCCTGAGAAGGTAGCGCTCATCGTGTCGCCGACATATTGCAGCCCGGGTGCCGGCGCAGTCAGGACGATCGGCGCCGCCTTCGCATCGCGGCGCAGTTCGAGCGCCAGGCCGTCATTCTTGAAGTCGATGAGGAGCGCGCGATTATCATCGCACTGATACGGGTGACGTCCCGGCGTTCCGCTCCCGTCCCCGCTATCGCTCGCGTGGATCTCCTGTTCGGTAGGTGCCTCCTTGCGAGGCTGTTCTGAACAACCCGATGACACCAACACAATGCACAGGCTGGCGATCCCAATCCGCAAGGGCTTCATTTGTACCTCTCCCGATCAGTGCTTCAAGCACCGTAAATTCCGCCATCTTCCGATCTTGCGCCATCGAGGCGACATACTCGAAGACCTTGCGATCGCCGACATAGGCAGGTTCATCTATATAGATCCGCAGCAGTTTCCGGGCCGGTTCTCCCATCATGCTTCTCCGTTCAGGGGGCCGGGTTCATCGCCATGCGGCGTGCTCGCCCCTTGCTCATTCTGACGCTCGGTTCGCCCGAGGATGACCTTGGCAATCGCGGGCAGCACGAACAGTGTCAGGATGGTGGCGGCGACGAGACCGCCGATCACCGTGACGGCGAGGGGCTTCTGCACCTCCGCGCCGGTTCCGTGGGCGAGCGCCATCGGCACGAAGCCGATCGCGGGCACGAACCCGGTCATGATGACCGCTCGCATCTTCTCGGCCATGCCGTGGCGGATCGCTTCCACCACCGGCATCCCGGCTTCGCTGCTCTCCCGGATTGCGGACATCACCACGAGGCCGTTCAGCACCGCCACGCCGGCAAGGCAGATGAACCCGACCGCCGCCGACACCGAGAAGTTGATGCCGGTCAGCAGCAAGGTGAACACGCCGCCTGCAAGCCCCAGCGGAACCGCCAGGAACACCGACGCCGCCCTGCCGAACCCGCCGAGTGCCATGTAGAGCAACCCGAAGATGAGCAAGAAGCATAGCGGCACTACAATCGACAGCCGTGCGGACGCCGCCTGCAGGCTTTCGAACTGACCGCCCCATTCAAGGTAGTAGCCCGCCGGCAGCTTGAGCTGCGCGATCTTCGCCTGCGCCTCGGCCACGAACGACCCTGCATCGCGCCCGCCCAAATTGACCTGGACGACAACACGACGCTTGCCGTTCTCGCGGCTGATCTGATTCAGACCTTCGGTCAGCCGGATTTGCGCGACCTGCGCGAGTGGCACCTGGCCGCGCGCCCTACCCTCGATTTCGGGCAGCAGCACCGGCATCGAGCGAATGTCGTCGAGGTTGGCGCGGGTCGCATCGGGGACGCGAACGGTGACGTCGAAACGACGATCGCCCTCGTAGACCAGCCCCGATTCACGCCCGCCCAAGCCCGCGGCGATCGTGTCGGACACGTCGCGAACCGTGAGGCCGAGCCGTGCGATCGCCGCGCGGTCGAGCTTCACATCGAGGGTCGGCGCACCGCCCACTTGGTCGGCCTTGACGCTCGCCGCACCCGGGATGCCCTGCAGAATGCGGACCATCTCGTTTGCGCTCTGCGTCATCTTGTCGAGATCATCGCCGTAGAGCTTGATCGCGACATCGCCGCGCACGCCGGCGATCAGCTCGTTGAAGCGAAGCTGGATCGGCTGACTGACCTCATAGAGGTTGCCGAGCTGACTGGCCCCCGCTTTTTCGATGCGGGCGATCACGTCCGCCTTGGTCTTCACGCCGTCGGGCCATTCCTCCTGTGGTTTCAGGATGACGAAGCCGTCCGAGACGTTCGGCGGCATCGGGTCGGTCGCGACTTCTGCGGTGCCGGTCTTGGAGAACATCGTCTCCACCTCCGGCAAACGCTTCACCGCCGCCTCGACGCTGCGCTGCATGGCAAGCGACTGTTCGAGACTGACCGAGGGCACGCGGGTCGATGCGACTGCGAGATTCTTCTCGTCAAGCTGAGGGATGAACTCGGAGCCAAGCAGCCCGAACGCCGGGACTGCTGCCAGAAAGAAGGCAAGCCCGCCAAGGATAAACGGCCACGGCCGCGCAATCGCCTTGTCGAGGAGCGGCAAGTACCGCTCCTTCGACTTGCGGATCAGCCACACGTCCTTCTCGGCGACCTTGCCCCGGATCATGATGGCGACCAGGGCCGGCACCAGCGTGATTGCCAGAACGAACGCCGCCAACAGTGCGAGCATGATGGTGATCGCCATCGGCGAAAACGTCTTGCCCTCGACACCCGTGAAGGTAAGCAGGGGCGCGAACGCGAGCAGGATGATGGCTTGGCCGAACACGGTCGGCTTGATCATCTCCTGCGCGGCCCGCATCGTCTCCTCTAGCCGTTCCCTCAAAGCGAGGAGCCGCCCCTCGTTTTCCTGTCGATGCGCCAATCTGGCGAGGCAGTTTTCAATAATGATGACCGCGCCATCGACGATCAGGCCAAAGTCGAGCGCCCCCAGGCTCATGAGGTTGCCCGGTACTTTGAAGGCGTTCATCCCCATCGCCATCATCAGGAACGAAAACGGAATGACCAGCACCGCGATGACAGCGGCACGCCAATTGCCGAGCAGCAGGAACAGCGCCGCTGCAACGAGGATGGCACCTTCGGTGAGGTTGCGCTGGACCGTCGCCACCGTCGCGCTGACCAGCTTGGCCCGGTTGAGCACGACTTTGACCTCAATCCCCGGGGGAAGGGTTTTGGCGACCTGATCGAGCTTGGCTGTCACCTCTTCGGCGACAACTCGGCTGTTCTGACCGATCAGCATCAACACTGTGCCGATGACCGCTTCCTGGCCATTCATGCTGCCCGCGCCGGTGCGCAGATCGCCGCCGATCCGGACGTCGGCAATCTGGCCGATCGTGATCGGCGTGCCGCCCCGAGTCGCAGCGACTGCGTTGCGGATCTCGTCGACCGTCCGCACGCGGGAATCGACACGCACGAGATAGGCTTCGCCGCCCTTGTTGAAGTAGTTGGCACCGACCGCGAGGTTGGCGTTTTCGAGCGCTTGCCCCAACTCGCTATACGAAATGCCGAAGCTCGCCAGCTTTACGGGGTCCGGCGCGACGACGAAGGTCTTGGCGAACCCACCGATGGAATCGACGCCGGCGACGCCGCCGACCGACTTGAGCTGCGGACTGATGATCCAGTCCTGTACCGTGCGCAGATAACCCGCCTTGGTGATCGGATCAGTCAGCCGTTCGCCTTCTGGCGTCAGATAGCTGCCATCGGGCTGCCAGCCCGGTTGACCCGTGACCTTCTTCGCACCCTTGCCGTCCGGATTGGCGAAGCCGACCGTATACATGACGATCTCGCCGAGACCGGTCGTCACTGGCCCGATCTGAGGTTGGACACCAACGGGCAGGTTCTCCGTCGCCTGTCGCAGGCGCTCGCCGACCTGCTGACGCGCGAAATAGAGGTCGGTATCATCGGTGAAGATCGCGCTGACCTGGCTGAAGCCGTTGCGCGAGATGGAGCGCGTCGTCTCCAGCCCGGGAATGCCGGCGAGTGATATCTCCACCGGGTAGGTCACGAGTTTCTCGATTTCGACTGGCGAGAGCCGCGGATCAATGGTGTTGATCTGGACCTGTTTGTTGGTGATGTCGGGCACCGCGTCGATCGGCAGCTTTGTAAGCTGCCACACGCCAAGTCCGGCAATGACGAGGAACAGCGCCAGAACCGTCCATCGTGCGCGGACGGAGAGCGCCATGAGATTGGCTATCATGGTCTATTCTTCCTCACCCGCACCCTTGCCGAGTTCGGCCTTGAGCAGGAATGCATTCCTGGTTGCGACCTGGCTGCCGCTGGCGAGGCCCTTCAGGATTTCGACGCGGCCGTTGCTGCGCTGCCCGATCGTGACGGTCTGAGCCGTAAAGCCCTGTGCAGTCCGCACGAATACGACGTCGCGTCCCTCGAGTGTCTGCACCGCATCCTCCGGCACCACCATCCCGCTGGACGTGCCCGCACGGCTTGGCAGCAATCGGACCCGCACCGCGAGGCCCGGCTGAAGCGCCCCGGGTACATCGAGGACTGCGGTGGCCAGACGCGTATCGTTGGCAAGTCCCGGCGTGACGGCACGCACCTTTGCCTCCACTGTCCGACCATCGGGCAATTCTATGATCGCTCGATCACCTGGCGAGAGCCGCTGCGCCTCAGTTGGACCGACCGACGCTTCTATCTGGATCTTCGACGCATCCGCGACGCGCATCAGTTCGGTCTCAGGCTGGACAAAGGCGCCGAGGCTGACATTCTCTGAGGTAACACGGCCCGAGATAGGGCTCGACACCAGAACGCCGCGACCGTCCGGCGTCACGCGCGCTGCGCCTGCCGCCACATTGGCGCGGCGCGCCTCTGCGGCGGCCGATGCAGCCTCCGCTTCCGCCTGTTCCAGTTCGACACGTGCAGAAACCTTCTGACTGAACAGATATTGCACGCGCGCGAGCGCCTTTTGCGCAAGCCTGTATCTGGCAGCGGCAGCGGTGCGATCGGCGGCAAGCTGCGCCGCGTCGCGGCTTTCAACGACTGCGAGCGTTTCCCCGGCACGCACGGGATCGCCGAGCCGTTTCAGAAGCCGCGTGACCGCGCCGCCTGCCCGAGCAGTTATGATCGCCTCTCCTTGCGGGGATGCGCTGACGGTCGCCTGCGCGACAATTTCCGCGTCGAGCCCTCCGGGCTTGATCGTCTCTGTGGTGATGCCGGCTTGCCGAACTGCTTGCGCGCTTATCACCACCGTATCAGGGGCCTTTACTTGCCCCGCCACTGCATTGCCGCTTGTTGCTTCCGTTGCGGCGGGTGCGTTTCCGGTCCAGCGTCCGATCCCGAAACCGCCAAGTGCAGCGACAATCGCGACGATCGCGCCGCCTCCTAAAAGGCGCTTATCCAACATCATCGATCATCTCCGGAAGTTGCAGGGGCCGGCGTCGCGAGCCGATCGAGCCTAGCCCGCGCGTCGTGATACGCAGCAAGCGCATCGACGTATGTCTGGCGGGTTTGTGAAAGCGTGCGCTCGGCATCGAGAAGCGCGATCTGGTCGAACTTGCCCTGCGTCCAACCGATCCGGGCGATACGGGCGGCCTCCTGCGCGGCGGCGAGGCCCGGGCCGCCTGCCGCTCGCGCGGTCGCAGCAGCATTTGCGACCTCGGTTTGTGCGCTGGCAATCTGTTGGCGCGTATCGACCACCGCGAGATTGCGCAGCGCAATCGCCTGTGTCTGTTCGGAGCGGGATTGCGCGACAAAGGCGCTACCATTGTTGAAGAACGGGATCGGGATTGCGATACCGACGACAGCGGCGGTGTCGTTTGTCGCCTCCAAGCGGCGGGCAAAGGTGCTGACAGTCAAGTTCGGTACGCGCAGCGATCGTGCGACGCGTACCTGCGCTTCAGCGGTGCGAACATCAGCTTCCGCTGCAGCGAGCGCGAGCGTCGCTTCGACATCGACCGGACGCGGTGGCCCATAGTCATCGATCCGCTCGAACCAGGCGCGATCGAGCGGCCCGGTCACTGGCGTCGCAAGCAATGTTTCAAGATTGGTTCGTGCCGCCTGTGCCTGCCGGGCAGCGCTGTCGGCCGCAACCCGCGCGTTGATGCGCAGCACGTCGGCGCGCTGTTGCTCGATGGGACCGACGTCGCCGGCCTTGACGCGCTCGCTAGACACGCGGAACGCGTTGTTGGCGATTCCGGCCTGTTCGCTGAGCACCTCGGCGCGGCGTTCGGCAGCTGCGGCTTCGATATAGAGCTGCGTAATCCGCAAGCGGAGATCCGCTCTCGCGATTTCAACCTGAAGCTGTGCACGGCTCAGCCGCGCAGTCGCCAACGCGACACGTGCCGGCCGCTTGCCTCCCAACTCCAGTGGGAGTGAGACACCCACCGTCGTTTCGGCACTCCGCAGACCCCTGTAGACGCCGCTGCCAGCGATGTTCTCGACCTGCGCCTGCACCTCGGGGTTTGGGCGCACGGCGGCAACGCGCCGCGCCGCGGTCGCGGCGTCAACGCCGGCTGTAGCCGCCGCGACCGAAGGAAGGGGTGCCAAAGTGATGCCTCTTGGCTCCGATGCTATGCCGCTGTTGATGGCCGCCGTTGGGGCTGATGGCACGCCGCCAGCAGCAAGGGCATTCTCGAGCGAGAACGCATCAGCCGTTTGCGACGAAGTGGTCGCCGCCGGGACGCCGGGCGGCGGTGTTGTCTGCGCCTCGGCCGTACCGGCCAAGGTCGCCGCGACCATAACGGCCGCGATTGTGCGATACATAGATAATGACTCCTGACGAACCGAGTTCGCCCCGCACGGCCTTGGCCGGCGGGGTCAGCGGATCGTCAGGCTTGCGGGGGCCTTAGCGCCGGGTCGGCGGTAGAAAGTGGCCGCATGGAGTGACTCGCGACGATAGGGGCGAGCCGCTGATCGCGCATGAGTGCGGCATTGCTGGCCTTAACCGGCGCTGCGACGTGGTCGCCGTGGCAACCGCCGTGATGGTGAGGATAGCCTTTGTCGCCATCGGATGGCACCTGATCGGCGTCTCCAGGCACATGACCTGGAGCCACTTCGTCAACGCCTGTCACACTTGATAAAACGCTGACTTCCGGCCGTTCCAGCACGTGCGCTGTCGCCGTCGTCCCCAAGGAGAGGACAACCAAGCAAGCAAGGATGATCAGCAGACGTCGCACACACGATGCTCTAACAGCAAAGCGGATCGCGGGATAGTCCCGCACACGCCATGAAGAAAATGAAGTGGTCACCGCAAAATCTCGGGCGAGACCGAGCGCGTTTCGCGCCACGCCGGAATCGCTTTTGCCAGCACCCGCCACGCTGATCGCAGGAAGATGATCGCGATGATTCCACCGACCGCGATATCCGGCCATGCTGCGCTGGTCGCCGCCACCAGCCCGGCCGCGATCAGCACGCCGATGTTGGATGCAACATCATTGCGCGAGCATTCGAACGTGCTCGCCATATTCACGTTCTCGGACCGGAACCGCCACAGCATGGAGAGGCACATCAGATTGGCGACGAGCGCGGCACTACCGAACGCGAGCATCAGGGTCGACGAGGGCGGTACGCCGTTCACCATCTTGTCGATGATCTCGACAACTACCGCGATGCCGAAGAAGAGGATGATGCCGCCCTTGACGAGCGCGGCTCCGGCTTCCCAGCGAGGCCCGCGGGTCAAAGCGTAGAGGCTGAGCGCATAAACAGCGGCATCGCCGAGCATGTCGATCGAGTCCGCCATCAGCGCGGACGAACGCGCGAAGACGCCGCCGCCAAACTCGGCCACGAACATCACGAAATTGATGGTCATGACGATGATCAGCACACGCCGCTGATCGGCCTTTTGGCCGAGCTGCGCGATCGTATCGCCTTTTCTGGAACAACAGTCGTCCGCCACCATTTCACTCGATTCCCGTGTCAGACCCTCTATATGAACCCTCATGTCACTAGAGGGTCAAGGGTTTTTGCCGTGAAGATTGGCTACATTGCAAAGCGGACCGGATTGAAGGTCGAGACCGTTCGCTTCTACGAGGCCGAAGGATTGGTCGAAGCGCCGCTCCGCAGCGGCGGCAACTATCGACTTTATGATAAGTCGCATCTCGATCGTTTGTCGTTCATCAAGCGGTCACGCGATCTTGGGTTCACGCTCGATCAGGTTCGTGACCTTCTGCGCTTGGCGGATGACCCTCGCGGATCATGCGATGCGGTCGACGCGATGGCCGTGATGCACATCGCGGAAATCGATCGCAAGCTCGCCGACCTGCATGCCCTGCGCGACGAGATAGCCAGATGGGGTCGCTGCGACGCCACGACAATCGCCGATTGCCGGTTGATCGACGCGTTGTCGTCGGGTGCATCTGATCGCCGACGGGTGTAGCAATTGGGGGGTCTGTGCCCCCCCTGTGAGCTTCGCTGTGGCGGCTTGCCAATTACGCGTCCGCCAGCTGGGTTGAAGGTTCTTTGGCAGCCGTCCGTTTTGCCAATATTCGGAACATGAGCGCCGAGATTGCCGGAAGGACGAGCAGCGTCAGCGCCGTCGAGGTGATAAGGCCTCCGATCACCACAGTGGCCAGCGGCCGCTGTACCTCCGCTCCGGTGCCGGTAGCGAGCGCCATCGGGATGAAGCCGAGGCTCGCAACCAGAGCCGTCATCAAAACCGGCCGTACACGTTCCATCGCGCCGCCAATGATGGCTCCGTCGATGTCTTCGCCGTCGTCAAGCTGTTTGCGGATCGCGCTCATCATCACCAGTCCGTTGAGGACCGCGACCCCCGAAAGCGCAATGAACCCGACCGATGCGGTGATGGAGAAAGGTATCCCCCGCATTGCCAAGGCGAACACACCGCCGGCCAGGGCCATAGGAACGGCCGTGAACACGACCAATGCCGGCCAGGCACCGCCCAGCGCCATGTAGAGCAGCGCGAAGATCAGGATGAAGCAGATCGGCACGACGATCGCCAATCGTTCGGAAGCGGATTGAAGGCTCTCGAACTGGCCGCCCCACTCGATGAAGGTACGTCACATCAGCGATCTTTGCCTGCGCTTCAGCGACGAACCCGCCGAGATCGCGGCCACGCACATTGGCTTGAATGACAACCATGCGCTTGCCGTTCTCTTGGCTGATCTGATTGAGGCCCTCGGTGTAGGTGAAGCGCGCCACTTCGCTGAGCGGGATGGAACGCGCGTTGCCGGCACCGTTGGACGGTAACATGACCGGGATCGAGCCCAGCGTTTCGATATCATCGCGCTGCGCGTCGGGGAGACGCACCACGACATCGAAGCGACGGTCCCCTTCGAATAACATGCCGGCTTCACGTCCTCCCAAGGCAGCCGCAACCGTCGCCGCGACCTCTTCGACCGACAGGCCGAAACGGCCTGCAGCCTGGCGATCGACCTTGATGTCGAAGGTCGGCGCGCCCGACGTCTGTTCCGCCTGCACGTCAGCCGCGCCTGGAATTGTCCGCAGCGCGGTCGCGATGCGGCCTCCCGCCTCGCTCATGGCATCGAGGTCGTCGCCATAGAGCTTGACCGCAACATCAGAGCGGACGCCAGCGATCAGCTCGTTAAAGCGCATCTGGATGGGCTGCTGGATCTCCGTGCGGTTGCCGATCAGCGGCTTCATCCGCTCCTCGATCCGTCGGAGAATATCCTGTTTGGATTTGACTTCGGCGGGCCACTCCTGCTCCGGTTTGGGGATGACATAGGTGTCCGAGGCGTTCGGCGGCATCGGATCGGTACCAAGATCGGCATTGCCGTTCTTTGAAAATACCAGCGCGACCTCTGGCATCGTCTTGAGGGCATTTTCGATCTGGAGTTGCATCGCCGTCGACTGGTCGATCGAGGCGGACGGAATACGAAAGTTGGTGACAGTGATGTCCTTCTCGTCGAGCTGCGGCATGAACTCTTGCCCAAGCGTGCCGAACAGCAAAGCTGCTATCGCAAACACGCCCGCTCCGCCGAGAATGAATGGCATTGGCCGCGCGACGGCGCGGTTGAGCGCCGGCTGATATCTCTCCTTGAACCAGCGGATCGGTTTGACCTCCGTCTCACTGACCTTGCCGGTTACCAGCAGCGCGATCATCGCCGGTACGAACGTGATCGAAAGAATGAACGCGCTAGCGAGCGCCAGCATCAAAGTGATGGCCATCGGCGCGAACGTTTTGCCTTCCACGCCCTGGAAGGTGAGCAAAGGTATGAACACAAGGAAGATGATCGCCTGGCCATATTCCAAGCGAAAGATTTCGTTCTTCGGGACGACGCGCCGTGGCTTCGTCTACAAGTTCGACTGCGAGGTATCGGGTGAAGCGGCGCTGCAGGTCTTCATCGCCAATGCGGATCTCGAAAACCCACAGGGTGCGCCGCAGTCGATCGAGGCCTCTGCAACGCTCGATGACCGTGCGGTCTCGCTCGTCCGGGCCATGTTCGAGCAGCGCCGCGTTGCGGGTTTCGAGATCAGCGATGCTGCCCGTGCCCCGGTCAATGTCGGCGATCTCAAGGTCCAGTTGGTCAGCGAGTATCGCAGCCCGGCCATGACCGGGAAGGTCCTGCGCATCGAGAACAATGGCTCTGAGCCGATGACGCTCAAGGAAGAGATCATCGCCGGAGACGGCGCGATCGCGGTCAGCATTTCCAATCCCAACCTCGCCAGCGGCCAGGCCACCGCCGCTTACGTCGTCGTACCGTCAGGAGGGTAAGTCAGATGGATTTCCTCAAGCGCAAAGCGGGCTGCGCCGACCGGACGTTTCGGCACGCGCGGATTCCACGAGGCTCGCCTTCGAAGTGCAACTGAGCACCACCTTCATGGACGTCGTGCTCAG
>NCGO01000031.1 GCA_002256985.1 Novosphingobium sp. 28-62-57 | reverse complement strand
GGGCACGTGGGCGACGGGCGCGGAAAACAACGTGCTGTATGTTTCGGGCGGGCCGGGCAGCGGGGCCACGATCCCAGCCAGCCTGCTTTACGATAACCGCGGCGGCTTTGGCGGCAGCGAGCCCGGCCTGCTGGTCGCACCGAAGCTTTCGTAAGGGATGCGGCTGATGCTCTCTCCCGAAATGATCACCGCCATTCTGGGCGGCACTGGTGCTTTGGCGACGATTGGAGGTGGGGTGAAGTTTGTCTGGGCCAAGATCGAGGCGCGCTTCACCAAGATCGAAACTGAACTGGCGGAGTGCCGGGCGCGTGAAAAGCTGGCGGCCCAGCGCGATGCCGACAACCGCGAACGGCGGGCCAAGCAGCTGACCGTCATCGAGCTGCTGTGGCAGAAGGTCAAAGACCTCGATCCGCGTGCGCCCGTGCTCGATCGCGCCAAGCACCTGCTTGATGAACTGAAAGAAACCGCCCGCGTCGAGCGGGACGGGGAATAGTCCCCGCTCAATAGCCCTCGAAAGGCAATCCCACATGCAACTGATCGAAGAGGCCCGCCAGGCTTGGCGGTTCGCATCCGTGCGCCTTGCTGTCTTGGCAGGTGTCGTCTCGGGATGGGCCGCCACTGATCCGCACGGCTTTGCCAAACTGATGGACAGCCTGCCCGAAGAGGTCCGCCCGCTCGTGGGCGTGCTGGTCGCCGGGTCTGCCATCTACACCCGTCTGATTAAGCAGGGGGACAAGAGCGTTTGATAAAGCGGCCTTGTTCATCCTTCTGCCGAGGCTTGCGCAAGCCTTTGTATGGAAACGTCGCAGCTTGATCCACAGACCAACCTGCGGATCTACGCACATTGTAAGTTCTCACTGGGATGCCGTTTTCCTCTGCAACTTCTGGACCGGGGCGGCCTTCGGAAGTCAGTGCTACAAAACGGCGATTTCGTGCTTGCGTTGTGTGATTTGCCCAGCGGCAGTTCTGTGGATAATAGCCTTTGTTGTTATCGACACGATCAATAGTCAGATCATCTCGATACCCGTTTGCCAAAGCCCAATCTCGGAACTTTTCGTAAGTACTCCATGCAGGGCAGACTGAAATACCCCTACCACCATAGTCTGCATCGTTCATGTCGGAGCATCGCTTCCTCATGTTCTGCCACACTGTGTAGAGACGCGATTTTGTTTCGCCGTGCCTGAGGTTGAGCGCCTTCACACGCTCCTTTCTCAGGCACCCGCAGGAAATGGATTTTCCTGTTCTCAGGTCGCTTCCGAGAACTGGCCGCTCAAGGCCGCAGTCGCAGCGGCAAAGCCATAAAGCGCCGCCGCCCTTGTTGTTGCCAGCTTGGCGAAGGACTTCCCACCGGGTGAATTTCAGCCCGGTCATGTCGATCAATCTAGGATTTTTTGCCATGCAGAATGAATACACAGATAATGCCGCTTCTCGCAAGTCTGCGACGGCTAAGAAGACCGGGATTGCTGCATCTATAGCCGTCATTCTCGCTGCGGTTTTCGCGGCTGAAGGTGGATATGTGAATGATCCGATCGATCCGGGCGGTGAAACCAACTTCGGGATAACAAAGCGGGTTGCCGTGGCGCATGGTTACACCGGGCCGATGCGCGACCTTCCCAAGGATAAGGCCGGCAGGATCTACGTCTCGACGTATATCGAAAAGCCGGGGTTTATGCCGATGGTGGAGATTGAACCTGCGGTTGCAGAGGAACTCGTAGATACCGGAGTCAACATGGGGCCTGCACGCCCTTCTCGCTGGTTTCAGCAATCTCTGAATGAGATTTGCGGTAGCGGCATCGGCGTTGATGGCAAGGTCGGCCGTGCAACTATTGGCGCATATCGTTCCTGTCAGCTTCGCATGGGAAGCAAGGGCCTGTGCATTCGCATCCTCGACCGCCTCGATGCCAAGCAATCGGCAGAGTATGACCGGCTTGTTCGCGTCAATCCCGCTCTAATCCGTTTTCGCCGAGGCTGGCAAAACCATCGTGTTGGCAATGTCAGCCGCTCAAAGTGTGGAAGCCAGATATGATCGCCCGTCTCTTTGCCCCGATAGCCATGAAAATTGCCGGGGGCATCATCGCGGCCTTGCTGGCATTCGTGGTGGCGCTGCTGATCCAGATCCACGGCCTGCCGATCATCGGCGGCGGGTTGCTCGCCGATCTGGACCGCATGACCGAACTGCGTACGGCCGAGCGCAACAGCCACCGCACCACCAAGGCCAATGTCCGCACGGCGCAGGCCAGCGCCCGCGCAGCCCAGGCTGCGGCCAATCGTCAACCCGCGCAGACCAGCGCCATCATTGCAAGGATCTCCGATGCGACTGCCCCTGCCTATTACGATGCTGTGCGCCGCGCTGGCGCTGACCGGGTGCGACCGGGAGGAAAAGCCGCTGAATGTGCGGGCGGCGCTGCCGATCTGCCCAGAACCGATCATCCTGCCCGAAGTGATGTGGAAAGACCCGAAACTACCGCCATGGTTTCCGTTGCCACCGGCGATTGGACCGACATCCTTGCTGCCGCAGGACAAGGCGCAATGTGTGCCCGCGCAGGCCAAGAACTGATCGCCCGCGGCGTGGCGGTGCCATCATCCGGCGTTGATCAAGCCGATAACCATTAGTGACTGTGATTTCCCGGTGAGCGACAACTGCGCTCACCGGGCGCTTCACGGTCGCTTGCTCTTTAGCCATTCCGCCGATGCGGCATTGATACTTCTCACCGCCCAATCGGCATTTGGCGGTATCTCAACAACGATCAGGCCGTCATTGGCATCAAGGGTTTTCGAAAGCTCGTCCCGGATCCTTGATGCTGGTCCAACGGCTTCAATCAGCCAGACCGATTCCAGTATGTGCGCAAAAGGCACTGATCGCAGCGCCTTGTATAGCGCTTCATAGTTTCGGCCCGGCGAGCGCAAATCATAGCTTACGGTCCAAATCGACATTGTGACCTCCGTCAAAACAGCGACGGCTGGTCGGGATCACCGCCTAGCTTCCCGGTCTTAACCTCGGAAACCCTGCCCTGATTCCATCCCAAGCTTGCCGCAATGTCATGCTGATATTCGCCAGCAGCGATCCTGCGCTTTACGTCGTCGAACACCTCTGGGGTGTATGGAGCCCGATCTGGGCGTTTCCTTGCTCTGCTCATTGCGCTTTATCCTTTTTGCGCATCTGGCTGGCTTGACGGTGTCCCCTACTTGTGGAAAATGCTCACACGTTCGGGGACTATCCCGCTCCTGCTGCCGGCCAACGGACACAGGAGTTGCCCCAGCGCCGCCCCCGACGTTCCCGCGTCGGGGGCATTGCTTTTACGGAACAATCCATTTCAGATTAAAGCGGCGTTCACCATGCGCAAGCGCTGGCGTCGTCTCTTTTCCACGATAAAGATGCTATGGGTCGCGCGTGCAGAACTTGCACGTTCCACTTGCGTTCCAATAACCGCAGATTTCTGCGGGATATAACTGTTAATGCAAGTCCATGAATTGATTAACAGGCAACTGTCAAAGCGATTTTTGCAACTGCTGCTTGGGGAAAAAGTTTAGGTTTTCCGCCACAGAAGACAATTTCCCGCAAAAACTGCAACCGCAGAATGAGCGAATCATCAAGGTCTTGGGCTTGCAGGTACCGGTGTGAGCAAGCCTCGCTCCTTGGCCCACACCATCATGTCCTGAAGGTCGATCTCCGGGATCGTCACCATGTCGTCCATGGCATCAAGGCAGTGGTGCACGACCTTGCCATGCTGGCGCAGCCATGATGCCAGCATGCTGTCGCTCGCCTCGCTGGTAAGCATGGCGTCCAGTTCGCGCGCAAGCTTTGCCTTGGTGCCCATAACAAAATCCCCTTCTTGCCGAATCGCTCGTGTTCCTCTTTTGTTCTTACATGAGTTCGAAGCGCCTCGACAAGATCAGCGATTACCGCCGGCACGGCTTTGACCTGCAGGTGCGGTGCCGATGCGGGCACGTTGGCAAGATCGATGCAATGGCGTTGACGATGCGCAGGCTGGCCGATCGCAAAAGTCTCGACATGGGATTACTTGCGCGCGATCTGCGCTGCAGCCAGTGCGGCGGCAGGGACGTCACATGCGGCCCGATCTGAAGCGCGGGCCGCGCTACAACATCCGCATGCCGGGCGAGCAGGTTGTGCCAGGAACGACGACGGCCGACACGATCAAGGTTCAGGGAGGCGGGCAATCGCCAGCTTGATCTCTTCGCGCCGACCGCGCTCCTGTTCGATATCCCACGCATGCTGGTATGCGATCAGCAGGTCTGCAACGTGGTCATTAAACAACGCACCAAGCCTGTAGGCCAGCTCGCGCGAAACGTCGGCCTTGCCGGAAAGAACGTTGGACAGGTTCGGCCGGTTGACATCGATCAACCGCGAAAGCTCGGAAATGCCGAGCTTCCACTCCGGCAGAATCACCTCGCGAAGCCATACGCCGGGATGCTTTGTCAGTGGCGGCAAAGCATCGACCAGCTGCTCCAGCGGATCATCGATCTTGTAATTGGCAATGTTCCGATTCGACATGATGTCACTCCTCTACCCTAGCAGTTGTATGCCGCCGCCATACAGTAAGCAAGGAAAAACTGTATTGTGCCGCAATACAAATGCAGGATGATTGCTTCCACGCAAAGGCCGGGCGGGGTTTCCCCCGCCATCCCCCTTCAGTGATAATCTTCGTAATCAAGGACCGAAACTTCCTGCGCCCGCTGGTCTACATAGAAGGTCAGGCGATAGTTGCGGGTGACAACCAGTGACCAGAAGCCGGGGCGGCCCGGAGACAGTTCATGGCACTTCCAGCTGGGCACAGCGAGCAAGTCGCGCGGGTGGTTCATGACGGTGATAGCAGCGATCATTTCAACGATCTTGCGGGTTTCAAGGGCATCCAAACCCTTGACCGAGGTGCGGTTGGGGTTTTCTACCAGCGCCCGCACCCGCTTATCCTTTACCGAAACAATCTTCATTTTCGTGCTCCTTGCTTTGTATGGTAAGACCATACAGGCAGGGCATGATTCAGTCAAGATAATTGTATGGTAACGCCATACAATTCTGCACTTTTCCGTAAGATTCCCAAAGGCGGAATCACATTGAAAGGTTGGACATCGGTCGCGCGGGACTCAGCGGGAAACCATCGGTCAATAGATGTGGTTGGACACGTTTATAGCGCTGATTTGACGCTCTTTCCGCACTCCGTCCCCGGGCACCACTTGCACCATCTCACCAAATCCCCCGCTTCTCCCTTGGCGTAACCGCTGCTCCGCTGCTAAGCCTGTTGCAAATCAAGGGCG
>NCGO01000007.1 GCA_002256985.1 Novosphingobium sp. 28-62-57 | reverse complement strand
GTGGTGCCCGGGGACGGATTCGAACCGCCGACACGCGGATTTTCAATCCGCTGCTCTACCAACTGAGCTACCCGGGCATCGTCCGTGCCGCGATCAATTGCAGATCAGCAGGCGATGGGAAGGGCGCCTATGGCGAAGCGGGGCGGGGTTGGCAAGTCCTGTGGCACGAAAATTTTTCCCCATCCGGCATCCCCGCCCCTCGACAACCTCGGGATAAACTGCCCGAAGGGCAGGCGGGGACCTCAGGCGGTTTGCTTGGAGGTTACGTAACACGCCCGAGGCCCCCGCCTTCGCGGGGGAGCTGGCTCTGGGCCAACACCTCGCATCCCCGCGCAGGCGGGGACCTCAGGCGGTTTAAGCTGATGTTCCGTAAATGGCCTGAGGCCCCCGCCTTCGCGGGGGAGCAAGCTCTGGGCCAACACCTCGCGTCCCCGCGCAGGCGGGGACCTCAGGAGGTTTACGCAAGGGTTCCGTAAAACGCCTGAGGCCCCCGCCTACGCGGGGGAGCGGTTATTGGTGGGAGGGTTGCGCTTTAGTCTTCCGGGTCTGGCTCTGTCGGGCTGATCGGCAGGGCGTAGCCATCGTCCAGCCAGCGCAGCAGGTCGCGGTCGCGGCAGCGGGTGGAGCAGAAGGGGGTGTGTTCTTCCACGCGCGGTTTGCGGCATATCGGGCACCGACGGATGACAGGCGTGTTCATGACGGCACAGCCTGCGCAAATCCGCCGGTGAGGGCAAGCGCCGGGTCAGCCTTGCGGCGCACGCTGCGCCCGGTGCGGCGCGCTAGTTCTGCCTCCCACGCAGGCTGTAGCGCATCGAGCACGCGCGGATGGGCGCTCAGCAGCAGCGCGCCCGGCTCTGCCACACGCTCGGCCTGGCGCAGCAGCACGCGCGCGGCGGCCGCGGCGGGATGGCGGGCAAAGCGCGCGATCAGCGAGGGGCGTTCCAGCCTTGCGACCAGTTGCACAAAGCCAAAGCCGTTCATGCCGGTGCGCTCACCCGTCCAGTCGATCAGCGCATCGGCCAGCGCCTTGTCCACGTGCTGGCGGTCCTTCTTGTCGGCCAGAGTGGGGAAATCGATGCCGATGTTGCCGCCGATGTCCATGCGGTGCAGCGCATCGGCGATGGCATCGACCGCCGCCAGCGCCAGCTTGAGCGGGGGCAGCGTGCCGTCCACGTCGATCAGCGTCATCGCTGGCGTAGGGGTGATGATCACAGAGCCACCGGCAAAGGCAATCTCGCCGGTCTGCGCCTGCTCCACCAGTTCGTCCCAGCCATTGGTTGCAAAGGCGCGGCTGGTGGCGGGCAAGGCGCGCACGGATGCGCCATTGGCCTCGATCTCTTCGCGCAAGCTGGGGGCGGGGCAGGGCGTTGCGCCGGGCGCCGGGCGAACCACGGGCAGCTTGGTGCGGCCCTTTTCCGCAATGGCGGCGCGCACCACGCGCACCATCAGCCGCGCGCCCTCGGTCGCCTCGTGCGGGAGCTGGTCGATCAGCGCTTCGGTGCCGTCGTCAAAGCGCGCGGTACCGCGCTTGGCTCCCGCGTGGCGCTTGGCCAGCTTGACTTCAGCCACGAGGCCGGGGCGCAGACCTTCGCCCCATTCGACGCGGGCCGAAAGGATCGTGCCGTTCGCTACCAGAATCGCGCGCTCTTCGGCGATGCCGTCTTCGTAAAGCCATTCAGCGGCCATGCGCTATTTCACCTTCACGCCCGCAGCTTTCAAAAGCTTGCGCGTTTCATAAAGCGGCAGGCCGACCACGCCAGAATGGCTGCCCGAAAGCCAGTCGCAGAACCCCTCGGCGCTGCCCTGGATGGCATAGCCACCGGCCTTGCCGTGCCATTGCCCGCCTGCGATGTAATCGTCCATCTCTTCGGGGCTGAGCCGTTTGAACCGCACGATGGTTTCGCTAAGCGCCTCGCGCAGCCTGCCATCCGGCGTGATCACGGCAATGGCGGAGAACACGCGGTGGCGTCGGCCCGATAGCAGCGCCAGACACTTGCGCGCGGTCGCCTCATCCTCGGCCTTGGGCAGGATGCGCACGCCTGCACCCACCACGGTGTCGCCTGCAAGTATCACGCAGCCCGGAGCCAGCGCGGCCGCAGCCCGCGCCTTTTCCGCTGCCAGACGCACCGCATGGGCGCGAGGGCGTTCTGCTTTCAGTGGGGATTCGTCGATATCCGTGGCGACGACGCGGTCTGGCACGATGCCCAACCGGCCCAGCAGTTCAAGCCTGCGCGGGCTGGCTGAAGCCAGAACCAGTTCGGGAAAAGTCGGGAGAGCGGGCGAAGCGTCGCCCGCCATCAAAAGCCGCCGGGACCGCCGCGACCGGGCATGAAGCGGTAGGTGATCCGGCCCTTGGTCAGATCATACGGGGTGAGTTCGACCAGCACTTCATCGCCCACCAGCACGCGGATGCGGTTCTTGCGCATCTTGCCGGCGGTGTGGCCGAGGATTTCATGGTCGTTTTCCAGACGGACGCGGAACATCGCGTTGGGGAGGAGTTCCACCACCTGTCCGCGCATTTCGAGGAGTTCTTCTTTCGCCATCGGCGGGTTCAGCAGCCTTTTATCAGAGTATGTCAGAGTGCGCTTTGCGTGGCGCCCAGACCGCGAATGGCAGTTCGTGCGCACAAGATTCCGCGCCGCCCTTAGCGTTGCTAGCCGCAAAAGGGAAGGGGGGCCGCGCTTTGGGCCATCTTTTGTGCAGGTATGCGCCTGCCTGTGGCGGTTTATGCTGCAGCGCGACAAACTGTTACCAAATGCGCATTGTGCCATCCGGACCGCTTCGGCAACAGCGGCGTTGTATCTACGGCCGCATTACGGCGCACACGATCCAAGGGTAAAAACCGTGATAAAGACCGCAGCCGCATCGCTGGCGACACTTGCTTCCTGTCTGGCCGTGACCTGCCCCGCGCTGGCGCAAGATGCAGCCGCCGGAACCGAAGCTGCCGCGCAGGGTGTTGTGGGCGAAGATGAAGAAGATCTGGGCGGCCAGATTTCGGGCCAGATCCCGGGGCAAATTCTGGTCATCGCCACGCGCATCAAGGGGCAGGTCGATACCACGCAACCGCCGATTGCCGTGCTGGATGAAGCGGCCATCGCCTCTTATGGCGCAGGCTCGTTGCAGGAACTGCTGGCCTCGCTGGCCCCGCAGACGGGATCAGGCCGTGGGCGCGGTGGCGGCATGCCGGTGGTGCTGCTGAACGGTTTTCGCATTTCGGGCTTTCGCGAATTGCGCGGCATCCCGCCCGAGGCGATCCGGCGGGTGGAAGTCCTGCCCGAAGAAGTGGCGCTGCAATATGGCTACCGGCCCGATCAGCGCGTGATCAACTTCATCCTCAAGGACAATTTCAGCAGCTTTGGCAGCGAGACAGAGTTCCGCCTTCCCGCCAGCGGCGGCTTTACCGAACTGGAGCAGGAATTCACGCTGACCAAGATTGCAGGCGGCAATCGCATCAATGTGACCGGCTCATTGAGCGATGCCAGCCCGCTGACCGAGGCCGAGCGCGGCATCTTTCAGCCCACCACCGGCGCGCTGGTATCGGGCGATCCGCTTGCCGCGGATTTCCGTACGCTGATTGCCGATAGCAAATCGGCGCAATTGAACGCCACGCTGGCCCGCGCGCTGGGCGCTGGCGCGGGGTTGAGCGCCAACCTGCTGGTTCAGCGCGATGATTCGCGCAGCCTCAATGGCCTCAATGCCATCACGCTGACCGATAGCACCGGCAGCTTTTCTCGCACCACGCTTGAACCGCAACCGATCACTACGCAGCGCCGGACTACCACGGTGCAGGCAGGTGCTGCGCTCAACAAGCCCCTCGGCGGATGGAACCTCGCGCTGACGGCGGATGCAGGCCATATTGAAACCAAGAGCACGATTGATACGCGCGCCGATCTATCGGGATTGCAAGCGCTGGTCACCGCAGGATCGCTGAGTGCCACAGGTGCCTTGCCCAGCAGCGCGATCATTCCCAGCGTGGCGGATCGGGCGCTGTCGAAAACCGATACGCTGACCAGCCTTGCCACCCTGACTGGCAGACCGGTGTGGCTTCCCGGCGGCGAAGTGTCGCTGACGGTCAAGGCCGGGTTCGATTATTCGGGCATCGAAAGCAACGACACCCGCAGCACAGTGGGCACGATCAATCTCAAGCGCGGCGATGCGCAGGGCGGGTTCAGCCTCGATCTGCCGATCACCAGCCGCAAGGAAGCCTTCGGCGCAGGGCTGGGCGATTTGTCGCTCAACGCCAATGCCGAACTGCACGAGCTATCGGACTTCGGCACGCTGACAAACTGGGGCGGCGGCCTGACTTATGGCCCGACCGAGAAGCTGACACTGACGGCCAGCTATGTCGCGGCAGAAAAGGCCCCGGCCCTGACCGCGCTGGGCGGGCCGACCACCGTGACGCCCAACGTTTCGATCTTTGATTTTACGCGCGGCGAAACCGTGCTGGCCACGGTGATCTCCGGCGGCAACCCCAATCTGGTGAAGGAAAGCCAGCGCGACTGGAAGTTCGGCCTCAACTGGACCCTGCCGTTCATGAAGGATTCGACCTTCGTGGCCGAATACTTCCGCAACCGGTCAACCAACACGACCAACGGCTTCCCGCTGTTGACGCCCGAAGTGGAAGCGGCCTTTCCGGGGCGCGTGGTGCGCGATGCCGATGGGCGGATCGTCTCGGTCGATCAAAGCTCGGTCACCTTCGCCGAGGAGAAAGGCTCACGCCTGCGCTATGGCCTCAATATCTCCGGCAATTTCGGCAAACCTGATCCGGCGGCCGCGCAGCGCGGCCCGATGGGTCGGATGATGGGCGCTGGCGGCGGCAGGCCAGCGGGGGCAGGCGCACCGCCTGCTGGTGGCCCTGCAGCACCAGGTGGCCGCGCTCCGGGCGCTGGCAGGCCTCCTGCGGCGGCGGGCGGCCCGCCTGCCGGGGGCGGTGCCAGTGGCGGTGCAGGGGGTGGGGGCTTTCGTGGAGGCCCGGGCGGCTTTGGCGGCGATGGGCGCGGCCGCTGGAACCTGTCGATCTTCCACACCGTGCAGTTCCAGCAATCGGTGCAAATCGCTGCAGGCGGGCAGGTGTTGAACCTGCTCGATGGGCAGGCGCTTGATGGCGCGGTTGCGCGCCATGCGATCGAGATGGAAGGCGGCGGTTTCTATCGCGGCTTCGGCCTACGCCTCAGCGGCAATTACACCGGCGGTTCGCGCATCGATGCCAGCGGTTTGCCCGGATCAACCACGCTGCGCTTTGCGCCCTTTGCCACCTTCAATCTGCGGATTTTTGCCGATCTCGGCCGCAAGGAAAAGCTGGTGGAAAAAGTGCCCTTCCTCAAAGGCTCGCGCGTCTCGTTCTCGGTCGATAACGTGTTCAACGCCCAGCAGCGCGTCACCGACGATACCGGCACTGTGCCCCTGCGCTACAACCCCGGCTACCTCGATCCGCGCGGCGCGGTGTTCGAACTGGAATTCCGCAAGCAGTTCTGAAGCTGTGAATTGGACTTGAACTCTACCACCTTTTTTAGAGCGTGAAGTTCGGGACAACTGCTGCCCGTCGTGGCAAAGTTGCGATAGCATCGGAGGAACGCGAGATGGGGGCAACTTCAACCATAACGTTTAGGGTGACACCCGAACTGAAAGGAAAGCTTGATCTTCTTGCGCAGAAGACAGGCTGCAAAAGGTCGAGTCTCGCTGTCAAAGCTTTGGAAGTCTATGTAAACTACGAAACTCCCATAGTTGAGGGCATCCATCGAGGCCTTGTTGACATGGCAGCTGGCAAAGTCATACCGCATGAAGAGGCAATGGCGCGGGTCGATCAGATCATATCCGACGCTAGGAAGCAGAAGCTCAAAAGTGGGTGAGGACGCTGGTTCATTCGGACCACTCCCCGCACGCCTGCCAAGCCAAATGCCATTGCCAAATCTTCCGCCATCAGAGACGATCCGGGCATGACGAAGCCTGCCGGATACCTCCCCTATCAACCGCAATTGCGGCCTGTTGCGTGGGGGCCGGATATCTGGACGATAAACGGCCCGGAAATCAACTATGCGCTTGGCGGCGCCTCGATTCCATGTCCCACGCGGATGACGGTCGTTCGGCTGCGTGATAGCGGTTTGTGGGTGCATTCGCCGGTGTGCTTAACTCCGGAAGTGACCGCACAGATGGCAGAGATCGGGCCTGTTGCCTTCGTTCTGGCGCCAAATGCGTTTCACTACAGCTCTTTTTCCGATTGGGCGCAGGCTTTTCCCGATGCGGTACTTTACACAGCGCCCGGGCTTGATGCGAAAATTGCGCCGCGGTCTTTCGAGGTGCTTTCAGAACATCTGATGGCAAGCTGGCGCGCGGAAATCGATCTTCATGTGTTCGAACTTGGTCACTTTACCGAGGCCGTGTTCTTTCACCGCGTATCACGCACTTTGATCGTCACGGACCTGATGCAAAACTTTGAAGCAGGCCGGGTGCGCAATCCACTGGTCAGGTTTCTGCTGTTTGCAGGTGGAGCGACGGGGCCAAACGGTCGGGCGTCCATAGAGATCCGCTTGGCTGCGCGCCACCATCGTGCGGCGTTGCGTCGCGGGGTCGATCAGATGATCGCGTGGCAACCGGCAAGCGTTATCCTGTCGCATGGCAAATGCTATCGGACTGATGCTGCGGCTGAGATCGAGCGCGCCTTCCGTTGGATCGGCTAACTGACTGAGCGGCCTGCCACGTCGTTCACAATATCTTCGACCGCCCCTGAACCCACGCCCGCGCCCGCTCAAGATTGCGTTCGCGTTCGGTCACTTCATAGCTGTCAGCCACGTGACGCAGCGCAATCACGTTCGGCAGTGGCATTTTCTCGTCAAACATCAGGCCGCAGCGGCCGTGGCGGGCCCAGCGGATCATGCCGAAGCCTTCGATATGTTCGCACATCAGGATGGCCGATGCACCCGGCGCGGGCAGCGGACCTTGCGGGATGATCGCCGCGCCGGTGACCGACAAATCCTCAAGGATGCATTGCTGCGTGCCCGACAGCAGCACCAACCGCGCGGGCAAGTGCAGGCGCACGCGGGCATCGCCGCGGCGTCCGGGCACCACGGAATTGTCGCGGTTGCCAAAGGTTCGTGATGGTTGCCCGATCATTTCTCATATTTGCGCGCACTCAGCCTAAAGCCGCCAAAACGGACCATCCGGGAAAACCCTGATGAAATGCCCAAACCTGTGGTGGACAGGGCCCTTCGCGCCATTGCCTAAGCCGTCCGAGCGACTATTTGCCAAGCATGGCCAAGAAGCCCGCTGCCCCGCCTGATCGCGATACCGAACGGTTCCACGAAGACCGCGCGGCCACGACCGTGCGCGGATCGGACCGGCCCGATATCGAGCTTGGCGTCTCGGTCATCCGCGATACGGTAAACACGCTTAAGCCCAAACCCGGCGTCTACCGGATGCAGGATGCCAAGGGCGACGTGCTCTATGTGGGCAAAGCGCGCGCGCTGAAGAACCGCGTGGCCAATTACACGCAAGTTGACCGGCTCCCCAACCGGTTGCGCCGCATGGTCAGCCAGACGCGGTCGATGACGATCATCACGACCAATTCGGAAGCCGAGGCGCTGCTATTGGAAGCGCAGTTGATCAAGCGCTTCCGTCCGCCCTACAACGTGCTGCTGCGCGATGATAAATCGTTTCCGTTCATCCTGTTGCGCGGCGATCACGCTTATCCGCGCATCCAGAAGCATCGCGGAGCACGCAAGGCGAAGGGCAATTACTATGGCCCCTTCGCCAGCGCGGGCAGCGTCAACACCACGATCAACGCGCTGCAAAAGCTCTTCCTGCTGCGCAGTTGCAACGATGGCTTCATGTCGCGGCGGGACCGGCCCTGCCTGCTCTATCAGATCAAGCGCTGTTCGGCCCCTTGCGTGGACCGCATCACACCCGAAGATTATGGCGAACTGGTGCGGCAGGCCAAGGATTTCCTTGGCGGCAAATCGGGCGCGGTGCAGCGCGAGATCGAAGTGGAAATGCAGGCGGCGGCCGAGGCGCTGGACTTTGAACGCGCCGCCATGCTGCGCGACCGCTTGCGCGCTGCCACGTTCATTCAGGGCAGCCAGGCGATCAACGCGGAGGGCGTGGGCAATGCCGATGTCTTTGCGATGGCGGTGAAGGGCGGGCAGGTGGCAGTGCAGGCCTTCTTCATCCGTGGCGGCCAGAACTGGGGCCACCGCGCGTTCTTCCCCAGCCACACCGAGGGGCTTTCGGAAGCCGAGGTAATGACCGCGTTTCTGGCCCAGTTCTACGAAGAAGTGCCGCCAGCGAGGCTCATTCTGGTGGACCGCGAATTGCCCGAGGCCGAGTTGCTGGCTGAGGCGCTTTATGAAGGCGCAGGCGGCAAGGTCGAAGTTTCCGTGCCGCAGCGCGGGGACCGGCGGCGCTTGATGGAGCAGGCGCAGCGCAATGCCGTGGAATCGCTCGACCGGCGGCTGGCCGAAAGCGGCACCAAGGCGCGCACGATGCGCGACCTCGCGGAATTCCTTGAGCTTTCCGAAGTGCCGCAGCGGATCGAAGTGTATGACAACAGCCACATTCAGGGCACCAATGCGCTGGGCGCGATGATCGTGGCCGGGCCGGAAGGCTTTGTAAAAGCCCAATATCGCAAGTGGAACATCAAGACCGCGCAGACCAACGACGATTTCGGCATGATGCGCGAAGTGATGACGCGCCGCTTTGGCAAAGTGCAGGAAGACGATCCTGACCGGGAAAGCGGCATGTGGCCGGATCTTGTGCTGATCGATGGCGGCAAGGGACAGATGTCGGCGGTGAAGGAGGCTCTGGGGGAGCTCGGCATCGAGGACGTGCCGCTGATCGCCATCGCCAAGGGCCCGCATCACGGGCGCGATGGGCGCGAGGTGTTCCATTTTCCCGATGGGCGGGAAAAGATGCTGCCGGTCAATTCGCCCCTGCTTTTCCACCTGCAGAACATGCGCGATGAGGTCCACCGCTTTGCCATCGGCGCGCACCGGGCCAAGCGCAGCCGGGCGATTACGGCCAGCCCCTTGGACGAGATTCCGGGCATTGGCCCGGCACGCAAGAGGGCGCTGCTCCTGCACTTTGGCACTGCCGGAAAAGTGCGGGCGGCCAGCCTTGAAGACTTGCAGCGGGCACCGGGCGTCAGCTCTGCCGTGGCGCAGACGGTCTATGATTTCTACCATCCGAACGGCTGAAACGGGTGCATTCCTGAAGTGCACCTAGATGCACCTAGCAGCACCTAGCTGCATCTGGGCGCACCAAGCGGTGTGCAAAAGCCGCAGAGAACAGGGTTTCTTGCCCCTTAACTGCACTTGTTTGCGCGTCCTTCAAACTCGTCGTATCTTATCGACAACGGGACAGTCCCTGCGCTTGGGATCGCGGGGTTGGAGACGAGAGATATGGTTTCAGGACCGGGTCGCCTGATGGCAAAAACCGCGCTTGCCGCATGCCTGCTTGTGGCGGGCGCTCCGCTGAGTGCGCAAAGTGTGAACGGCGTCGGGACGCCGTTCGAACTGGCCTTCTGGCAATCGGTGGCCGGGAGCGATGATCCGGCGGTATATGAAGCCTATCTGGCGCAATATCCATCAGGAACGTTCAGCGGGCTGGCCAAGGCGAAGCTGGCGGCGTTGCGCCCGGCCCAACCTGCTCCAGAACCCGTTGCTGCTTCAGCGCCCGTTGCTCCTGTGGCGCAACCTGCTGTAATGCAAACGGAAAGCGTCGATCAGGCGGCGAGTGATGCGGCACTGTTGAGCGAATTGGCGAAATCGCAGGAAGCTGGTGCCGGGACAGTGAAAGTCGTGGCGGCGCAAGGGTTTGCGCTTCCACTGCGGCCGGTATTGCAAGAGGTGGCCGATCTGCCGCTGCCCACCGCGTTCTGTTCAGCCGAGCAGCGCAATGCCTTTTACGAAACGCGCTACAAGCCGGTGCTGGAACTGGCGCGGGCCAACAATGCGGCGGCTATTGCGCATATGAGGGTGTTGCAGCAAGCCTATGACAGCCATCAGCTTTCGCGCGATCCGACGCCGATGAACGCGCTGGCCGCCGAAGCGCGGGATTATCAGCAGCAAGTGGCGGCGGTGACTTATAGCCGTCAGGCGGCGGTGGTGCGGCAGTTTGATGCGGTGATGGCGGTGCCGGTCACGTCCTGCCATCTGGCCGAGGCTGCCAGATGAAGCGCCTCGCAGCCGCTATTGCGCTGATTTCCCTGCCCTTTGCGCAAAGCGCGCAGGCGCAGGCGTGCCTTGATCGGCCCACGCTGGCGGCGGCGCGGCTCCATGAATTCGAAGCGATGATGATGGCCGTATCGCTGCGCTGCCGCGCGATTGGGGTGGACATTTCTGCCGGACATGAGGCGATGGCCAAGACGCACCGCCCCGCCTTTGCCGCAGCAGGCCGCCACTTGCGCGCGTTCTTCGGGGATCAGGGCCGTGCCTTCGATGCCTATGCCACGCGCGTGGGCAACCGCTATGGCGGCGGGGCGACCGATCCTGCCAATTGCCGCCGGTTCGAAACCGTGGCGCAGGATTTGGCGGCGACTCCCGGCGTGGCGTCGCTGGGCAAAGTCGTTTTTGCAATGGTGGCCGAACCGCGGATCAGCGGCCCGGTGTGCCCAAAGCCCTGATTAATAAGCTTTTTTGGGCGTGATGGGGCGGATCAGCCCTTCCTGCGCCACACTGGCCACCAAGCGCCCTTCGCGCGTGTAGATCCGCCCGCGATTGAACCCGCGCGCGCGGCCAGCCCATGGGCTGTCGCAGGCATAGAGCAGCCATTCATCGGCCCGGAAATCATCGTGGAACCAGATCGCGTGATCGAGGCTGGCTCCCATCAGGTTGCCCTTGGCCCAGCTGATATCGTGGGGCAGCGTTGATGTGCCAAGCAGTGTCATGTCGCTGGCATAGGCAAGGATCGCGCGGTGGATGCGCGGATCATCGGGCAGGGCGGCGACCGAGCGGAACCACGTGTGCGCCTTGGGCTCTTGCGGCCCGCCGCCCATCCAGTGCCGCGATTCCAAGGGGCGCAATTCGATGGGGCGCGGTTGCAGCATGTAGACGCGCTGCTGTTCGGTCATCCGGTCGGCATGCTTGTGGCGCAATTCGCTTTCGCTCAACAAGCCGTCCGGCCCGGCAACTTCGGGCATGGGCTCAGCGTGATAGCGGCCTTCCTCGCGCTTGTGGAACGAGGCGACCATGTTGAGGATCGGCTTGCCCAACTGGCTGGCGACGACGCGGCGGTTGGAAAACGAGCCGCCATCAAGATCGCGCTCCACCTTGAAATCAATCTCGTGATCTTCGTTGCCGCCGCGCAGGAAGTAGGCGTGGAGCGAGTGGACCGGGCGATCATCGGGCACGGTGCGTTCGGCGCTGGCCAGCGCCTGGCCGATGACTTGCCCACCAAACACGCGGCCCACGCCACCGATTTTGCGGCGGCCTTCAAAACGGTCTCCGCCGTGGTCCTTGACGGTGAGCAGATCGAGCAGGCTGGCAACAAGTTGCTGCGGGGTAGGGTTTTCGTGTTCGGTCATGGCGGTGTGCGATGGACCGCGTTTCCGTTTGCGTCAACCGTGCGTGTCAGCCGAGCAGACGACGCGCCAGCCGCCAGCCAAGGGCCTTGGCCCGGTTGGTGGCGGGCCAGCGCCCCGGTGCGCGGGGCTTCAAGCCAGCGCGGCGCAGCAGGCTGTTGAAGGCGCGAGCATCGGCTTCGGCAAAGCTCCATTCGGAACGCCAGGTGATCGACAGCGAAACCGATGGGGCGGGGCCGTTTTTCACGAAATGCGGGGACATGACCGGCACGAACAGCGCTTCGCCCGGTGAGAGCGGCCAGACTTTGCCACCGGGCAAAAGGTCATCGCGCCAATAGAGATCGCGCGGGCCGCCGGTATGATAGCTTTCGTGCGTTTCATCAGGCGCAAAGCGCGGATCAACTGCGGGGAACATCGTCATTTCCTTTGATCCCATCAGTTGAAGCAGGATATTGTGTTCAGGATCAAAGTGATAGGGCGTGACGCCATTGGGGCTGGTGACGAAGACGAAGCCCTGCGGTTTGAGCATCGCGCCGGTGCGCGCTTCGATGGTGGGGCGCAGTTCCTCCAGCAGATCCATGAGCAGAGCGTTGTAAACGGGGCTTTGTTCAATGTTCTTCAGCGCGGCCCAGCTGCCGGTGGTAGCAATGTTGCGGATCGTTTCGCCAATGCCGATGCCGTTGGCGGGGGCCTTTTCCCCATTGAGGCCAAGGGGAAGGGCGGCGCGATTGTATTCCACCGCGCTGTCGGGCAGCGATTCTGCCAAGGCGGCCAGCGCATCAAGCTGCATCAGCGGATGATGGCCCAGATCGTGCGTCAGCTTGTGCGGCACTTCGGGGTAGTTTGCGGCGAAGGTGCTGCGCGCTTCTTCGGCAAAGGCGGTGGCGGGCGCGGACAGGTTGAAGGCAGGATTGGGCTGGTTCATCGGGCAAGTCCCGTAGGGTTGCGGCGCAGTTCGAGCGCGAGGAGCGAGGCAAAGGTGGCGCGGCGCAACTTTCCGCCGATGGCCACCGATATGCGGCCAATCGGGCGGCGTTCGGTCCACAGGCTGTCGATCATCGGGTGATCGGGAGTGGCGCAGCTATCGCACCAGGTGATTTCGGGCCGGGACAGCAGCGCCAGATTTTCGCGCTGAAGCAATACGCCGGGCGAGAAGCGGGCGTAGTTTTCGTCAAACGCGGTCTTGAACGAGAAGCTGCCGGGGGGCGTAAGGAAATTGGCGAGCATGGCGATGGGGCGACCATCGAGCGTGAGGGCGAGACGCTCCAGTTTTCCTGCCGCAGCGGCTCCGGCCAGAGCCTGACGGAACAGTGCAGCGGTGGCCGGGTCCGATGCCAGCGCGCTGCCGCCTGCGCCTTTCCAGCCCCGGCTTTCCAGATCGAGGAAGGCTTCGGTCCATTCGCCAAGGCCTGCGCTGTCATCATGGCGCGCAAAGGCGAGTTCGCCCTGTTCGGCCAGACGCGCATGCTGACGGCGCAATTCCTTGCGCTTTTTGCCGGTCAGCGCGCGTTCCAGATAGAGGTCGGGCAAAAGCGGCGAATGCAGCAGGGCGCGCTGTTGGCGCATGACCAGCGCGGCTTTGCGGTGTTCGTGCCGAGCCACATCGAACAGGGCCTGCGTCAGCGGGTTTTCCAGCGGCATGGCGGGCAAGTGCAGGAACAGGGCGCGGGCCGATCCATTGGTGTCCGCCCATTCCAGCAGAGCCTCCCAGAACAGCGCTTCACAGCCTGCCCGCACCAGCGGTGCGCCGAGGAAAGCGTTGGGGTGCAGCCAAGTGGCAAAGTGGGGCAAAGGCCAGCGGCCATAGCGGTGCGGCTGGGTGAGCGGCAGCAGGCCGACAAGCTCGGCGCCGATATACAGCGAAAAGATCGAGCCGGTGCCGTGGGGGTCAAATGCCTGATACGACGGCAGAAGATACCAGTCTTCGAAAAACGGATTGGGCGTGGTGGCAGCATCGGCCAGCTCTGCCCACGCGCGGCGGCGATCAACCGTGGCCCATAGCGGCCACGGATCCAGCCCCGCGCGCACCGTGCCGGTTGGCTTCTTCGGCACAAGGCCGAATTGGGTTGAGAGGGTCGGCGCGTTCAAATCTCGGGTCTCCGCCCTTGGCTCTAGACGGCAAGGCGCGAAAACTCGGTTAACATTCCAGCAAAAATTGGGGTGCGGTGAGATGCTTCGACATGCTCAGCATGAGCGGGTTTTGATGGGGCATTCTGGTTGAGGCGCAGAAAAGAAGCCCTGCCCCGGATCAAGTCCGGGGCGACGAAAATGGAATAGGTAATGATTACGGTCAGGCCAGAAAAACCCCGCCCGGATTGCGCCGGGCGGGGTCTCCTCTCCCCAACTTGTGGGTGACGCGCCGGTTATCCGGCTGCGTTGCTCGCTAACGCCGCCAAAAGCAGCAGCGCGACGATATTGGTGATCTTGATCATCGGGTTGACGGCGGGGCCTGCGGTGTCCTTGTAGGGATCGCCCACGGTATCACCCGTGACCGCGGCCTTGTGGGCTTCGGAGCCTTTGCCGCCGTGGTGGCCGTCTTCGATGTACTTCTTGGCATTGTCCCATGCGCCGCCGCCCGAGGTCATCGAGATGGCCACGAACAGCCCGCTGACGATCACGCCCAGCAGGAGTGCGCCCAGCGCAGCAAAGCCATTTGCCTGCCCTGCCACCGCCGCGATCACGAAATAGACCACGATGGGGGCGAGGACCGGGAGCAGCGAGGGCACGATCATTTCCTTGATCGCAGCCTTCGTCACAAGGTCCACGGTGCGGGCATAATCGGGCTTGCTGGTGCCCGCCATGATGCCCGGATTTTCGCGGAACTGGTTGCGCACGTCGATCACCACGTCTCCGGCTGCGCGGCCCACGGCGGTCATGCCCATCGCACCGAACAGGTACGGCAGGAGTGCGCCGAGCAGAAGCCCGACGATGACATAGGGGTTTTCAAGGCTGAAGCTGACGGCGAGATTCGGGAAGAATTCGCGCAAGTCCGTGGTGTAGGCAGCGAACAGTACGAGCGCTGCAAGGCCAGCCGAACCGATGGCATAGCCCTTGGTCACGGCCTTGGTGGTGTTGCCGACGGCATCCAATGCATCGGTCTTTTCACGGACCGAATCGTCGAGCCCCGCCATTTCGGCAATGCCGCCTGCGTTGTCGGTCACCGGGCCATAGGCATCGAGTGCAACGACCATGCCGGCCAGCGCCAACATCGCGGTGGCGGCATACGCAATGCCGATCAGGCCAGCCAATTGGTAGGCACCGATGATGCCTGCGCAGATCACCAGCGTGGGCATGGCGGTGGATTCAAGGCTGATGGCCAGCCCCTGAATCACGTTGGTGCCGTGGCCGGTTTCGGATGATTTGGCGATGGAGCGCACCGGGCGGTAGCTGGTGCTGGTGTAATATTCGGTGATCCAGATGATCAGGCCGGTGATGATCAGGCCGAGCAGCGAGCAGTAGAACAGCGTGCGCCCGGTGAAGGTGACGGTATCGGCCATGATCGTGTAGCTCATGGCTGTTTCCATGCCGCCAAGGGCATAGTCGATGGCCCACCAGATCGCGCCGACCGAGAGGACGGCGGTGACAAGGAAGCCCTTGTACATCGCGCCCATGATGTTGTTCGAACTGCCGAGTTTGACGAAATAGGTGCCGATGATCGAGGTGACGATGCACACGCCGCCTATCAGCAGCGGCAGCGCCATCATCGCGCCGAGATTTTCGCCCAAGCCTTTGAGCAGGAGCGCGGTAAGCACCATCGTGGCGCCCACGGTGACGACGTAGGTTTCGAACAAGTCGGCGGCCATGCCGGCGCAATCGCCGACGTTATCGCCCACATTGTCGGCAATCACGGCGGGGTTGCGGGGATCGTCTTCGGGGATGCCTGCTTCGACTTTGCCGACAAGGTCAGCGCCGACGTCTGCCGCTTTGGTGAAGATGCCGCCGCCAAGGCGCGCGAAGATCGAGATGAGGGATGCGCCGAAAGCCAGCGCGACGAGGCCATCGACCACGGTGCGATCATCGCCGCCCACGGTGTATCCGGCGATGTCGGTCAGGTAGTGATAGAACACGGCGATGGCGAGCAGGGCAAGGCCTGCGACCAGCATGCCGGTGATGGCCCCTGCGCGGAAGGCCAGCGTAAGGCCTGCCTGCAGGCCGTTCTGCGCGGCAGCGGCAGTGCGGACGTTCGAGCGGACCGAGATGTTCATCCCGATGAAGCCCGCAACGCCCGAAAGCACCGCGCCGATGACAAAGCCTGTGGCCGAGATCGTGCCCAATGTGGCGGCGATGATCACGGCGACGACCACGCCGACAATCGCAATGGTGGTGTACTGGCGCTTCAGATAGGCTTGTGCGCCTTCCTGAATGGCGGCGGCGATTTCCTGCATTTTCGCGTTGCCTGCCGGTGCGCCGAGCACCTGGCGGCTGGTCACGAAGCCATAAACAATGGCCAGCAACCCTAGTAAAATCGACAAGACGACTAGGTTCACGTTGGCATCCCCCTTTATGTTCGGCCCCGACCAGGACCGCACCCGTCGTTGCGGGTGGGCAGACGCTATCGTTTTATTTCTGGCCTGCAAGCCTTTCCATGACGTGAAGAGGTGGCAGGTTTGGTGCAGCTACTTGTTTGGACCTTCTTTATCTCCGTTCGTGTCGAGCGAAGTCGAGACACCGTGCACATGTGTCTCGACTTCGCTCGACACGAACGGAAGAGGGGCTGCGTGTAGAAAGGCTGGAAACTTTAATCGTGCGTATAACCCAGCGATCCATGCAGCACTGCACCATCGACGATAACGGGTGATGCTGTGGGTGCGTTGGCGGTGCCGATGCAATGCGCGCTGATTGGCGGTTCGATGCCGGAGGGGAGCGTGAACAGCAGTTCGTAATCATCGCCCCAGCGCATGGCGTCGTCTTGGCACTCGGGCGGCAGGCTTGGCGGGAAGGGGACGCTGGCGCTGGTGATGGCGAAGGTGACGCCGCTGGCCTGCGCCATGCGGGCGGCATCGATCAGGAGGCCGTCCGAGACGTCCATCATGGCGGTGGCGAAGGGGGCAAGGGCTCGGCCTTCGGGCAGGCGCGGGGTGGGGCGGCGGAAGGCGGTGCTGTCTGCGCTGGTCCTGTCGCGCAGCGCTTCGAAGCCGAGCATCGCCGCGCCGACTGGGCCGGTGAGCCAGAGCGTATCGCCCGCGCTTGCGCCGCGTCGGTCGGGCACAGAGCGCGAGGTAGCGCGGCCAAGCGCGGTGAGGCCGAGGGTGCGCGGGCCGGTGGCGCTGACGGTATCGCCACCCAGCAGGGGGACGGCGAAGGCGGTGAGGGCTTCTTCAAGGCCTGCGAGGAAGCGCGTGTCATCATCGCCTAGCGTAAAGCCGAGCAGGACGCCGATGGGTTCCGCGCCTTTGGCGGCGAGGTCAGACAGGTTGGTGGCGACGAGTTTCCACGCAACGTCGGCCATGTCCTGCCCCGGCAGCCAGTGGACGCCTTCAACCATCATGTCGTGGGTGAGGATCAGCGTTTCGCCGCCGAAATCGAGCACGGCGCAATCGTCCTGAAGCCCGCGCGCGGCAGGGTGCGGGGCGATGCTGCGCAGGGCGGCGATCAGGGCGGTTTCCTTGCTCACGCAGTCGTCTATGCGGTGGGGGCGGGATTGGCACAAGTGTGCTTGACAGGGGGCACAGGCTGCTTAATCGTCCGGTTAAAGAGAGCTGAGAGGAGTCGGAGCAATGGCAACAGCCTATATCGTCGATGCCGTGCGCACGGCAGGAGGACGCCGCGGGGGCAGGCTGGCTGGCGTGCATCCGGTGGATCTGGCTGCACGCAGCCTCGATGCGATCATCGCACGCACCGGCCTTGATCCGGCGGCGGTGGACGATGTGATCATGGGCTGCGTGACGCAGGCGGGCGAGCAGGCGATGCAGGTGGGGCGCAATGCCGTGCTGGCATCGAAGCTGCTGCCGCAATCGACTCCGGCGGTGACGATTGACCGGCAGTGCGGATCATCGCAGCAGGCGATCCAGTTTGCGGCGCAGGCGGTGATGTCTGGCGTGCAGGACGTCGTCATCGCGGCGGGCGTGGAAAGCATGAGCCGTGTGGCCATGGGATCGAACGCCACTTTCCACATGAAGGAGGGGCTGGGGCACTACAAATCGCCAGGGCTGGAAGAGAAGTATCCGGGCGTGATGTTCTCGCAGTTCATGGGCGCGGAAATGATCGTGAAGAAGCACGGCTTCACGAAGGACGAACTGGACCGGTTCGCGCTGTCGAGCCACCAGAAGGCGATTGCGGCGACCCATGCGCAGGCCTTTGCGGGCGAGATCGTGCCTGTGGAGATTGAGACGCCCGAAGGCCCGGCGATGCACACGGTGGACGAGGGCATCCGCTTTGATGCCACTCTGGAGAGCATTGCCAGCGTCAAACTTCTGAACCCCGAAGGCTTTCTGACGGCGGCCAGCGCCAGCCAGATTTGCGACGGGTCGAGCGCGGTGCTGGTGGTGTCTGAAGCGGCGCTGAAGGCCCATGGCTTGACGCCGCTGGCGCGCATTCACAACCTGACGGTGACGGCGGGCGATCCGGTGATCATGCTGGAAGAGCCGCTCTTTGCCACCGACCGCGCGTTGCAGCGGGCGGGGCTGTCGATTGAGGACATTGATCTTTTCGAGGTGAATGAGGCCTTTGCCTCCGTGCCGATGGCGTGGCTGAAGCATACCGGTGCAGACCCGGAGCGGCTCAACGTCAATGGCGGGGCGATTGCTTTGGGACATCCGCTGGGCGCTTCGGGGACGAAGCTGATGGCAACGCTGGTCCATGCGCTGCGCGCGCGGGGCGGCAAGTATGGTTTGCAGACGATGTGCGAGGGCGGCGGCGTTGCCAACGTGACGATCATCGAAGCGCTTTGAATTTTTGGCATTCAAAAAGAAGGACTTAACAGATGAAGCTCGACAATACCGTAGCTGCCGTGGTGACCGGCGGCGCTTCTGGCCTTGGTGCTGCCACCGCCCGCGCGCTGGCCGCAAAGGGCGTGAAAGTGGCCATCTTCGATCTGCAGAAGGCCAAGGGTGAAGCGCTGGCCGCCGAGATTGGCGGCGTGTTCTGCGAAGTGAACGTGACCAGCGATGAAAGCGTGGATGCAGGCTTTGCCAAGGCGCGCGAGGCCCATGGGCAAGAGCGCGTGCTGGTGAACTGCGCCGGCACCGGCAATGCGGTAAAGACCGCGAGCCGTTCAAAGGAAACCGGCGAGATCAAGCACTTCCCATTGGAAGCGTTCAACTGGCTGATTCAGATCAACCTGGTCGGCACGTTCCGCTGCATCGCCAAATCGGCGGCAGGCATGATGACGCTTGATCCGTGTGATGAATTTGGTGAGCGCGGCGCGATTGTGAACACGGCCTCGGTAGCCGCAGAAGACGGCCAGATCGGGCAGGCGGCGTATTCGGCATCGAAGGGCGGCGTTGTGGGCATGACCCTGCCCATCGCGCGCGATTTGATGAACGAGGGCATTCGCGTGAACACCATCCTGCCGGGCATCTTCGATACGCCGCTGCTGGCAGGCGCTCCGCAGAATGTGCGCGATGCGCTGTCGGCGTCGGTGCCGTTCCCCAAGCGGCTGGGTATGCCCGATGAATACGCCAAGCTGGCTATGTGCATGATCGAGACGAGCTACTTCAACGGTGAAGATGTGCGGCTTGATGGCGCGATCCGCATGGCGCCGCGTTGATGGGATAGGCCGCGTCCCCGCGCCAAGGTTTTTTGGAGCGGGGACCTCGTGCCGTTTACGGAACATCAGCGTAAAACGCCTGAGGCCCCCGCCTTCGCGGGGGCGCGCTCTGAGGCCTGAGGCCACCGCCTTCGCGGGGGAGCGGGTGTTTGGGGTGAGGTGGCGGGGATCCTTCGACAAGCTCAGGATGAGCGGATCTTTTTGAGGAAACCCATTCCCGCTCACCCTGAGCTTGTCGAAGGGTGGTGTCGCAACTGCAGGGTATGTTTGGGAGAGGTCTTTTGAGCGACTACACACAGATCACGCTCGACATCGCCGATGGCATTGCCACGCTGACGCTCAACCGGCCCGAGAAGATGAACGCCTATACCGGTACGATGATGGCCGAGATGATCGATGCGTTTGACCGGACCGATGCCGATGACAGCGTGCGGGCTGTGATCGTGACCGGGGCGGGGGACCGGGCTTTCTGTGCTGGGGCGGACCTGACGCCGGAGGATGGCAAGCAGATTTTCTCCAGTGGCGATGCGGTGGATGACCTGTCTGACCCGCGCGTGCGCGATGGCGGCGGGATGGTGGCGCTGCGCATCTATGCATCGAAAAAGCCGGTGATCGGCGCGATCAATGGTGCGGCGGTGGGCGTGGGCGTGACCATGCAATTGCCGATGGACATGCGCCTTGCCTCCACCAAGGCCCGCTTCGGGCTGGTGTTTGCGCGGCGCGGGATCGTGCCCGAGGCGGCATCGAGCTGGTTCCTGCCGCGCATAGTGGGCCTGCCACAGGCGCTGGAGTGGTGCATGACGGGGCGCGTGTTCGATGCACAGGAGGCGCTGCGGGGAGGGCTGGTGCGATCACTGCACGAACCCGAAGACCTGATGCCTGCCGCCGTGGCGCTGGCGCGCGAGATTGCCGACAATACCAGCGCCGTTTCAGTGGCGATGACGCGGGCGATGCTTTGGCGCAATCCCAGTTTGTCGCACCCGATGGAGGCGCACCGGGTGGATAGCCGCGCGATCTATACCCTCTCGCGCGGGGGCGATGCGGCCGAGGGTATTGCCAGTTTTCTGGAAAAACGCAGCCCCCGCTACCCGGGACGCGTTTCTTCGGATATGCCTGCATTTTATCCGTGGTGGAGTGAGCCGGGTTGGGAATGAGCGTGGACGTGGAAAAGGGGGCTGGCCCAAAGGGCGAGGGTATCGAGACACCGGGCGCGCGCGAGATGCTGTTGCAGACCGCATCGGCCATCATGCGCGAAGGCGATGTGGTTGACATATCGCTGTCGGAACTGAGCCTGCGCTCAGGCCTGAACTCGGCACTGGTGAAGTATTACTTCGGCAACAAGGCAGGCATGCTGAAGGCGCTGCTGGACCGCGACATGGAGAACATCGTCAAATCGGTCGATGCGCTGCTGTCGAAGGACGACATGTCGCCCGAAGCCAAGTTGCGCAAGCATATCTCGAAATGCATCGATACCTACTACGCCTACCCCTATCTGAACCGGCTGCTGATGCGGCTGGTGCGCGATAGTGACGAGGCCGAGGCCAAGCGCATTGCCGAGCAGTATCTGCTGCCGCTGCAGCGCGCCTATGAACGGTTCATCGGTGATGGCGTGGAAGAAGGTGTGTTCCGCCCGATCAACCCGCGGCTGTTCTATTTCACGCTGACAGGCGCGGCGGACCGGTTCTTTTCGGCGCGACTGGTGCTGAAGCACTGCTTCGATCAGGACACCCTGACCGAGGAACTGCGCGACAGTTATCGCGAACATACGGTCGATTTTGTGATGGCGGCCATTCTGGCCCGCTGACGCTCCGCTCACCGGCCAAGTCTGCAGCAATCGGGTCTGCAGCAATCGGGCGCAGCATCACGCGATGCTGCGCCCGAATTCGTTTGATAGCGATGAACAGATGGAATAAACAATGTTGCGCTGACAGCGCGCGATTGCAATAAATTGGCACAGAACCAATGATGCGATGTCATTTTATTTCGCGCTTGCAATTCAATCTGGTTTCATGTGATACTACATTATGTCTGGAACAGAAACCCGCCTCACCGATTTCCTGCCCTATCGCATGGCCATCACCTCAAACGCGGTGAGCGGCCTTATCGCTGGCGAATACCGCAGCGAATTTGGCCTGAAGATACCGGAATGGCGGATCATGGCGGTGCTGGGTGAGGTTGGTCCGCTGACTCAGCGCGATCTGGTGCATGCCACCTTGATGGACAAGGTGGCTGTGAACCGTGCCTGCAAGGTTCTGGAAGAAAAAGGTTTCTTGCAGCGCAGCCCGAATGCCGAAGATGGCCGCTCGCATCATCTGGAACTGACTGTTGCCGGCCACGAACTGCATGCTGCCATCTGGCCGCAGGCGGTGGAGATGTATGAGAAGATCTTCTCGTCGATCACCACGCGCGAGCAGGACAAGCTGCGCAGCATTCTGGACAAGCTTTTGAAGGCCGCCCGCGCGCTTGAGAGTGACGGCAAGTGAAGCTGGCTTCCTTGCCGCAGGGCCGCGATGGGCGGCTGATCGTGGTTTCGGATGATCTGGCGTGGTATGCCGATGCCGATCATATCGTGCCCACGATGCAGGCGCTGCTGGATGATTGGGATCGGTACGTCCCGCAGATTGAAGCCCTTTCGATCGAACTTGCCCATGCGGCCATCCCGCTCCGCCGCTTTCATGAGCGCGAGGCCTGCGCGCCATTGCCGCGGGCCTATCAGTGGGTCGATGGCAGCGCCTACGTCAACGACGTGGAACTGATGCACAAGGCGCATGGCGCTGCGCTTCCGGCCAGTTTCTGGACCGACCCGCTGATGTACCAGGGCGGGAGCGATGGCTTTCGTGGTGCGCGCGATCCGATCCATATTGCTGATCCTGCCTGGGGTGGCGATTTCGAAGCGGAGATCGTGGTGGTGACAGGCGATGTGCCGCAGGGCGTTTCGCCGCAGCACGCGTTGGGGCACATTCGGCTGGTCGGGCTGATCAACGATGTGTCGCTGCGCAACCTGATGCCCGGCGAATTGGCCAAAGGCTATGGCTTTGTCCAGTCAAAGCCGGCCAGCCATCTGTCGCCGGTGTTCGTCACGCCCGCAGCGCTGGGAGCAGCTTGGCAGGGCGGCAAGCTTTCGGGCACGCTGATGGTTGATCTGAACGGGCAACCGTTTGGCCGGGTCGAAGCGGGTGAGGAATGCACGTTCGATTTCGGCACGCTGATTGCGCATCTGGCAAAGACGCGCAGCATTGGTGCAGGAACGATTATCGGATCGGGCACCGTATCCAACCGCGATCCCGATGGCTCGCCGGGCCGCCCGGTGCCGCAGGGCGGGCGTGGCTATGCCTGCATTGCCGAACAGCGGACGGTGGAAGCGCTAGCCACTGGCGAGGCGGTGACGCCCTTTCTGAAGGCCGGGGACACGGTGCGGATGGAAATGCGCGATGCCAAGGGCAAGAGCATTTTCGGCGCGATTGATCAGGCGGTTGTGGCGGGTTGAAGCTTTGATTTCGCGTTTGAATTTTTGAACGCTGGCAGAAGGAAGAAGAGTTTCGCGCAGAGGCGCGGAGAAGAGGCGCTGCGCCGAAGGGCCCTTTATCCCGATATCCTTGCGGAAAACGCATCGGCATCAGGGTTTAAGGCGGCTGCGCCGTGATCCCATTTGGCGGCCATCCCGCTTGCAAACGTTACCCCTCTTCCCGTCACCCTGAACTTGTTTGGCGAATATCCCGCTCGGCAACGTATCTACATTATCGTCATCCTGAACTTGTTTCAGGATCCATTTCGCCAATCAGACCAAGGCTCTCGGTCGAGCAATGGACCCCGGATCAAGTCCGGGGTGACGAAGATTGGAAGACCGTATGCGAACGGGATAAACGCCAACTTGTTTCAGGGTCCATCTCTCCCCACGAACAGCAGTGCGTGTGGGTAGATGGATGCTGAAACAAGTTCAGCATGACGAATTTGAGAGTTACGTGTGGGAGTGGGATAATCGTCATCCCATTTCCCTTATTCTCCGCGCCTCTGCGCCTCTGCGCGAAACCCCTTTTCTTCATGAAATGACGGTCGACAGCTCCGTCACCGCTGCTGCTGCCAAACAACAAACCCCGCAAGGCTGGATGGCCTTGCGGGGTTTGCGGTGTGGCGATTTGCTGACAGGGATCAGCCGCCGGGTTTCTTGTTGATCAGGCTGTCGGTGATCGAGCAGGCTGCAGGGCCGAGGATCACGATGAACAGCACCGGCAGAATGAACAGGATCAACGGGATCGTCATGATTGCAGGCAGGCGTGCGGCCTTTTCTTCGGCGCGCATCATGCGTTCGTTGCGGAATTCGGCGGACAGCACGCGCAGCGCCGAAGCCAGCGGCGTGCCGTAGCGTTCGGTCTGGATCATCGTGGTGACCACGCCTTTGACCGAATCAAGATCGACACGGTAGGCGAGGTTTTCAAAGGCCATGCGGCGTTCGGTCAGGAACGACAGCTCGATGGCGGTCAGCGCGAATTCATCGCCCAGTTCGGGGTAGGCCCGGCCCAGTTCGCGGGCCACGCGGTTGAACGCAGCGTCGACGGTCAGGCCGGCTTCGGCACAAATCACCAGCAGGTCGAGCGCATCGGGAAGCCCCTTGCGGATTTGATGGGTGCGTTTGCCGATCAGGTTCTGGACGAACAGGTCCGGCCCTTTGTAGCCCAGGATCAGACAGATGGCGAAGCCGGCAAAGCGCTTGAGCGGGCCCCATTCAGGGAACGTATCCGACCAGTAGAAGATCACTGCGCCCAGCAGGCCGAGCACGATCGGGCCGACAAGGCGGCCGAGAATGACCGCAACGGCCCATTCCTTTTTGCGGATACCGGCTTGCGCCAGTTTCTGCTGAACCACGGCAAGCTGGCTATCCTGCAGAACCTTGAGCGATTCGAGGAAGCCGCGGATCTGGTCGGTTGTCTGGTTGCGGCGCACGATGCTCTGGCGCTTGCGTGCGCCGGAGGTGACGATGCCGGCCTTGAGCTGTTCGCGACGGTCGTTCAGCGCCTTGACTCGCTTGGTCATCGGATCGCGCACGGTGACCGCGGCATAGATGGCGAGCAGCACAGCGGCGGCGGCAATGCCCACAAGGATCGAGCCGATGAGATAGACATCGAAGCCGAGAAGAGTGGGTCCGGGCGGGTTCTGGATCATGGCCTGTGGCTCTCGTTCAGATTTCGAAGTTGACCATCTTGGCCATGATGAAGGCCCCGATGCCCAGCCAGGTCAGCCCGCCGATGGCGGCAATGATCAGACGCTCATCGATGAAGAAGTTGGCAAGGTAGCCGGGGTTGACCCAGTAGATCAGCGCAAAGACGATGAAGGGCAGCGAGCCGACGATATAGGCCGAGGCCTTGGATTCCGAGCTCATGGCCTTGATCTTGAGCTTCATCTGCGCGCGCTTGCGCAGCACGTCCGACAGGTTCGCCAGCGTTTCCGCCAGGTTGCCCCCGGTTTCACGCTGGATGGCAAGTGTGATGCAGAAGAAGTTGAATTCGGCCAGATTCAGGCGGTCAGCGGTGTCTTGCAGCGCATCTTCCATGGTCCGGCCCACCTTGATGCGATCGGTGACGAGCTTGAACTCTTCCCCAATCGGGCCGGGCAGCTCCTGCGCCACCACGCCAAGCGTTTCGGTGACGGGAAGGCCTGAGCGTAGCCCGCGCACCAGCAGATCGAGCGCATCGGGCAAGCGGGTGACGAAGGCATCGATGCGCTTGTTGATGGCGCGGCCAACCAGCATGTGCGGCAGCCCGCCACCAACCAGCACGCCTGCGCCAAGCGCCAGCAGCGGTGCGCCGGTCTTCAGAAACATCAGTACGGTGATGGCAAGAGCCAAGCCGCCGCTGACGTAGAGGTACTGTGTCAGCGTCCAGCCTTTGCCGGTGCGGCGCAGGCGCAGTTCAAGTGCTTCCATGCGCGAGCCGGAACCGGCAAGCTTCATGGCCGTGGGTTTGCGCGCAGCGACGGTCTTGCGATATTGCGCTTCGACCTTGTCGACCATGCTGTCAGAATGGCGGAAACGCAGCGACTGCAGGCGACGCCCGCTTTCCTTTGAGGCCGATGGGCCTGAAAGTGCGGCATAACTCAGCACCATGACCAGCATCAGGCCGACCGCCATCACCAGCAATTGCAGAATGTTCGTCATTCCGGGCGCCTTCCTGTCACGTCATTATCCGCCATGCTCTGTCTAACCAGCACGCCTGTTCAGGCGTTGGTCTTTGCCTTCGGCTTGGCGGAAAGCATCTTCTTCAGATCGAACTTGCCCAGCAGCGAGGCTTTGCGGACATCGGCACCGACATCAGCGGTGGTGCTGCCGTCATCAGCGACCGAGCCGATCACCGCCTGAGCGATATCGCGCACGATGCCACCGGCCTTTGCGGCGCGGTTGGCGGCGACGAAAGTCTGGCCAAGCTTGGCAGCATTCGAGGCGCCCTTGATGTCATAGGGGATCATGAAGTTGATCTTGCGTTCGATCGAGGCTTCGAAATCAGCCTTGCTGATCTCGTTCGCGCCAGCCTGCACCTTGTTGGCCACCACGATCGGGCGGGCGTGCGAGGCATTGCTCTTCAGCCAGGACAGCAGGCGGATCGCATCGCGCGCACCGGCCAGCGTGAGCTCGGTGGTGAGCACCACCACGTTCACATCAGCGAGCAGATGCGGGAAGTTGATCAGCATATTGCGCGGCATGTCGATGACGGTCATTTCGAACGCCTGACGGAATTCTTCCTCAAGCTGCAGGAAGGCGCTGCCATCGGTCATCAGCGGTGCGCTGATCGGCGCTTCGGCCGAAAGGATCGCCAGATTGTCGTTCGCGCGGATCATCGCACGTTCGATGAACAGTCCATCGATGCGGCTTGGATTGTCGATTGCATCGGTCAACCCGCGGCCCGGTTCCAGATCGAGCGTCAGCGCGCCGGTTCCGAAGTGCACGTCAAGATCGAGCAGGGCCGTCGGCAGCTTGTGATCGGTGCTGAACAGCCACGCGAGCGAAGTGGCCAGCGTGGATGCACCAACGCCGCCGCGTGTGCCGACCACGGCCATCGAGATGTGCTTGCGCGCAGCCGAGGGATCGTGGCTCTTGGGCGCGGTGAAGATCGCCTGTGCCTGCACCAGCGCATCGCGGATTTGCCCTGGATTGAGCGGCTTGAGCAGATAGTCCTGAATGCCCGAGGCCACCAGATCGCGATAGAGCCGCACGTCATTGACCTGACCGACCGCAATCACGACCGTGCCGGGTTCGCAGACTTCGGCCAGGGCATTGATATCGTTCAGCGGATCGCCGCTTTCCGACAGGTCTACCATCAGGATGTTGGGGCTGGCCGTGATCGACAGCGACTGGATGGCGTTGCGCAGGCCACCGCGGTGGCACTTTTCCGGAGCCCAGCCCATGTCGACAACGGCCGAGCGCAGCACATCAACTGCGGTGTCATCGCACATGAAGGCAGCGAAGGTATCGCGGGTGGAATTCTTCAGGCTCATGTTCAGTTACCTCCGCCGGAGTTCGACGTCGTGCTGGCCTTCAGGCCATTCTCGCCCGAAGGCTTGGCATTGCGGAACGAATCAATGGCCTTGTTGCCGCTCATCACCACCGTTTCACCGGTGCCGGACGCGCCCTGGACGAGGTGCTCCTTATCGGCGACCATGGCGGCCAGATTGCTGTTGATCGCGCAGCCGAAGTTCGTGGTGGTGCGGTTGCTCATCGAAAAATCGGACTTGGCGGTCCAATCCGGGCAGCCCGGAACCGAAGCCTTGGCGCGGGTTACCACGATGCGGGCGCCGCCTGCCGCGACATAGCCGGGCGTAACCGGGGCCGGACCATCGACAAACATGCCCCAGCGACCCGCCACACCATCGACCGATGCCAGAGTGGCCTTCGATTGCAGCGGATCGTCGATGGCGATCTTGTCACCATATTTCAGGCCAAGGCCTTCGAACCAGCCTGTCAGACGGCGCTGTTCGGAAATGGACAGGCCGCCGCCGGGCAGGGTTTCGACATCAAAGACATAGCGGTCACGTTCGACCACCGGCTGGTGGACCGAGTTGAGCATGCGGTTTTCCGGGGCGTTGACCGAGCAGGCCGACAAGGTGACGGCGAGCGAGAGGGCCAGCGCCGCGTTCACGCTGCGATAAAGGCTGATGCGCATTGCTTTTCCCCTATTCACTGAATGCTGAAGCCGGGCTGCGCGCTGGCAACCTTCTGGTCGCTGCGGCGATCAGCGTCGAGCGCGCCGACTTTCGGACCGGACTGAACGGTGCCTTCCTTTTCGGTCGGCTTGGGCCGGTCTCCCCCGGTCACCCCATCGTGCTCCATGTTGCCAAGCAGGCGCTGGATATCGTTCGGGCTCTGGAAGCCATCGGTCGGCAGCTTGATGTCGTTGGCGTTGACCGGGTTGACGAGGTACGGCGTCACCACGATCACCAGTTCGGTTTCACCCTTGCGATAGCGGGTGGAGCGGAACAGCGAGCCCAGGATCGGCACATCGCCTGCGCCCGGCATCTTGGTCAGCGTATTCTGCGCACTGTTGCTGAGCAGGCCTGCGATCATGAACGATTGGCCAGAGCCCAGTTCGATGGTCGTTTCGGCGCGCCGCACCGTCAGCGCGGGGATCTGGATGCTGTTGAACGTGATCGAACCGTTGCTGGTCAGTTCCGACACTTCAGGCCGCACGCGGATCGAGATGCGGCCGTTGGCCAGCACTGTGGGCGTATAGGCAAGGCTGACGCCGTAACGCTTGAACTCGATCGTGGTCTGGCCCAGCCCCTGCGAGACCGGGATCGGATATTCGCCGCCCGCAAGGAAGTCTGCCGTTTCACCCGAAAGCGCGGTGAGATTGGGCTCGGACAGCGTGGTCACAAGGCCAAGCGTTTCACCGGCATCCAGCGCACCCAGCAGGTCAAGGCCGAGCAGCTTGCCCATGCCCGAAAGCGTGGTTCCTGATGACACGGAGCTGACCGCCGTGCCTGCACGGCTGACCAGGTTCTGCGTTGCGCCGGTCGGATCGGGAATGAACCCGCTGACCGCAATGTCGCCCGCGCCCACTGCGAAGGGCAGGCGCGGATCGGTGGTGAAGGTCGAGCCGATGGCTCGGCCTTGACCCACGCCGAACTTGAAGCCGCCAGAGCCATCAATCGTGGTCAGATTGAAGCCCAGATCGCGCACCAGCGACCGGCTGACTTCGGCAAACTTCACATGCAGGCTGACCTGCAGCGGGGTTGCCATCTTCAGGCGGCTGATCACGTTGGTCTTGTCGCCAACGAAAGCCTTGACCAGACGCTCAGCCTCGGCGGCGTCTTCCGGCGAGGCGACAGTGCCGGTCAGCAACACGGTGTTGTTCATCGTCGAAACGTTGACGCGGGCATCGGGCATGGCGAGGCCAAGCATCTGATCGATCGAATCCAGGTTGTTGCCCACGCGGATATTGGCAGACCACACCACATCGCCGCTGGCGTTGCTGGCATAGACGGTGGTTTCGCCACCGGCCTTGCCGAACACGTAGAGCTGGTTGGCAGACTTTACCTGCACATCGGCGATATCATCGTTGGCCACGAACACATCGGCCATGCGTCCCGGCACGGTGACCAGCTCGCCACGGCCAATCGAAAGCGTGACAGTGCGGGCGGGGCTGGACGTGCTTTGTGCGTGGAGCGTCGAGGCGGTGGGGACCAGCGCCAGCGGCGTTGCGATCATCGCAGCCGAGACCAGCGTGGCAGAAAGACGACGATTCATGGTCTTGCCCTTCAGGATCGGGGTCGGTCGTGTGACGGTCATGATCACTTGCCTCCCACCGGGACAGTTTCGGTGTCCTTGCCGCGGGTTACGCGGACCACAGGGCCGCGGTTGACCGGCGCGCTCATGCCGCCGCCCATCTGCGGGGCCGGGTTGTAGGACGGCGCGTTGTTGCGGTTCTGTGCAACGGGGATGGTCGAGCGCTGGAAGCGCGAGACATCACCACCGGTCACGAAGCTGGCCTTGTTCACTTCCAGCGGGCGGTTCATCGCCTGCTTGAGCAGTGCTTCTTCCTGGCTCTTGCTGACGCCAGCGGGGATCTTCACATCGCCCGAGGCAATGGCCTGTTCCAGTTCGGCGCTGTTGTCTGCCAGCGAGCGCAGCGACAGGCTGATCGTGCCGATGGTCTGGGCCACCGCGATCTTTTCGGCGATCTTGGGCGTCACTTCGAGCGTAACGGTGCTGAACGCGCGGACCTGAGTCTTGCCTTCGACCATCACCTGTTCGGTGGACTGGTCGGTGGCGAGCACGCGCAGGTTCTTCATGATCGTTTCCGACGCCTTCAGAGCGCGCGAATCACCATCGCCCTTGACCGTCTGGGTCAGCACGAGGTCGATATGGTCACCCGGGAAGACGAACCCGGCAACACCGGTACGGGCCGAAACGGGGATGGTGACAGCGCGCATGCCAGCGCCGAGGGCAGCAGCAAGGAAGCCACGATCACCGGGAGCCACAAGGTTGCCCTTGGTCAAGGGCTCACCGGCCGTGATCGGGTTGCGCACCACGGTGCCAAGCAGTTTCTGCAGGTCGGCTTCGCCTTCAACGAAGTAGGCGTCCTGCACCATGTCCTTGGGCCAGGCCTGGAAGTTGACGGAATCGACCGTGATGATCGTCCCCACCGGCAGCGCGCGCTGGGCGACAAGGACCTTGTCTCCCATCGGCATCTTGGCCGCAGCTTCCGCTTCCGGCGTCGCTGCACCGGCGAAAAGGCTCCTGGCTGCGAAGGCCGTGCCGATCGCCACGATCAGCGCCCCCACCAGCAGCATCAGCTTCCTCTTGTCCATGACTACTTGTCCCGCCCTCTAAAGTCCGGCCCGCATGTCTCGGGCAAAATGGTTAAAATTTGTGATAGGCCGCTCATGCGCCCGTCACGGCCCCCGAAAAGGAGCGCCATCCGGCCTCCAGCATCGGGGCCAAAGTGATCAGTCCCGCTGCGGCAATGGCCACGCCATAGGGGATCTTGGCATCGCGTTTGCGGGTCACCGTGAAGTGCCACGCGCCAAACACGATGGTCAGCACGCCGCCGATCAGCGACATCATCAGCAGCAATTTCAGGAAGACCATCGGCTGAAGCCAGAGCGCCAGCGCGCTGAGCAGCTTAACATCGCCGCCGCCCATCAGTTTCAGTGCAAACAGGCCTGCCAGCAGCACGAACGCAGCGATCGCCACACCAACCTGCATCGCCACATCCGGCCAGAGCGACAGGCCCGCAGCCCACCAATAGGCAGGTGCGCCCAGCGCAATGGCAGCGTTCAGCCAGTTGTCGATCTGGCGGCGACGGATATCGGTGAAGGCGGCAACCAGCAGCGCGATTGCCAAGGCTCCGACCAGTCCGTAAACGATGAAGTTCCCCTGCATGCTTCGGGGCATACGGGACAATCACTTACCAAACGGTAACCAAACCTTGGCGCGGAATTGCGCAGGAGAAGGCGCTTCGGCATGGAATCGGGCAGGGCAGGCGTGATGGACCGCAGGGTGATTCCCGCCGCTGCGACAGAGGCGATATGGTCTGCAGCCGATGGCTGGGCCATCCGCCGGATCGATTGGCCGGGCATGCCTTTGCCGGATGACGACAGCCCCCCGCGCGGTTCGATCCTGTTCTTGCCGGGGCGTGGCGATTTTTATGAGAAGTATCTGGAATCGCTGGATTACTGGCATAACGAAGGGTGGCGCGTAACCGCGCTGGACTGGCGCGGGCAAGCAGGGTCTGGCCGGCTTTCCGCTCATCCTGATCTGGGCCACATTAGCGATTTTTCGGTGTGGATTGATGACCTTGCGGCCTTCTGGGCCCAATGGGTGGAGCAGACCCCGGCACCCCATGTGATCATCGGCCATTCGATGGGCGGGCATCTGGTTTTGCGTAGTGTCGCGGAGAAAAAAATTAACCCTGTTGCGGTGGTGCTGAGCGCGCCGATGCTCGGCTTCCTGACGCCAGGGCCGAATCGGGTGCTGCACAAGGTGGCCCAGGCGATGTGCCGAATCGGTGATCCCGAACGCGCGGCATGGAAGATCAGCGAGAAGCCCGGCACCACATTGGCCGCGCGCAACACGCTGTTGACACACGATGAAGCCCGCTATGCCGATGAGGCGCACTGGAAAGTGGCGCGGCCCTATCTGGGCATGGGGCCGGGCACGTGGCGCTGGGTGGAGCGGGCCTATGCCTCGCTTCTGGCGCTTGATGCGCCGGGCCTGTTGGAAAGCGTGGAGATTCCGGTGCTGCTGGTTTCAGCCAAGTACGATGGGCTGGTTTCGTCCAAAGCCACGGAAACCGCCGCGCGCCGCCTGCCGCGCGCGCAGCTCAACGTCTGGGGCCGTGAGGCGCGGCACGAGCTGCTGCGCGAGGTTGATGCAGTGCGCGACAAGGTGGTGCGCACTATCGATGATTTCCTCGACCGGCTGGCCCCTCCGGTGGACGAGGCCCCTGCTGCATGACCGGATTTGCAGGTGATTTTGATGTTGCCGTGATTGGCGCGGGGATGGCCGGTGCCAGCCTTGCCGCCGAATGCGCGCCCCATGCGCGGGTGTTGCTGGTGGAAGCAGAAGATACGCCGGGCTATCACACCACGGGCCGGTCTGCCGCGTTCTGGGAAGAGACATATGGCGGGCCGGGGGTGGTGCCGCTGACCATGGCATCGGGCCGCTTCCTGCGCGAAGGCGGCTACCTCTCACCACGCGGTGCGCTGAACATCGGGCAGGCGGCTGATCGGGACAAGGTGGAGGCCTTTGCCGAAACCTTCACGGCGCTGGGCGCAACGCTGCACTTGCAGGATCGCGCCGCCATTGCTGCGCGTGTGCCCGGCCTTCGCCCCGATTGGGTGATCGGCGTGTGGGAGCCGGAATGCGCGGACATCGACGTTGCGGGCCTGCATCAGCACTACCTTGCCGCATCAAAGCGCACCGGCTCTGTCTTGCGCGTCCGCGCGCGGGTGGAGCAGATCGAGCGTGAGGGGGAGGGCTGGCGCATTGGCTGGCGCGGCGGTGAAGCGCGCGTGGCCATGATCGCCAATGCCGCCGGTGCCTGGGCGGATGGCCTTGCGACGCTGGCCGGTGCCGCGCCGCTGGGCATTCAGCCGCTACGCCGCACCATCGTGCAAGTGCGCACTGATCCAGCGCCACCAGAAGACCTGCCGCTGGTCCTTGGTATCAACGAGGACTTCTATTTCAAACCCCAAGGCGGCCGCCTGTGGCTTTCGCCGCATGACGAAATCCCCGATGTGGCAGGCGATGCTGCGCCCGAGGAACTGGACGTAGCCATCGCCATCGACCGCTTCGAACATGTGGTGGACTGGCAGATCGCAGCGGTGGAGCGCCGCTGGGCAGGCCTGCGCTCGTTCGCGCCTGACCGTCTGCCGGTCTATGGCTTTGATCCTGCGGTGCCCGGGCTGTTCTGGTTTGCAGGCCAAGGCGGCTTCGGTATCCAGACCGCCCCTGCCGCCGCGCGCCTTGCAGCGCAATTGCTGCTGGGCCTGCCGCGAGACGGGCTGACGGCAGAGATCGATGCAGCGGTCTATGCGCCCGCGCGCTTTGCAGCCGGTTAGGACAGAATTGGCCCTTTGCCGCCTGTGATTGCGTGATAGGTTCTCCATCGGACCACCTGAGGGGAATCACGATGGCACACCGTTTCGAAATCCGGAAAAACAAGGCCGGAGAGTTCGTCGCGTACTTTTGCTACAACAAGGAAACGATCTTCTGGACCGAAGGCTATTCCAGCAAGGCCAGCGCCAAGAACGCGATTGAATCGATCCTGAAGAACGGCCCTGGCGCTGAAGTGGTTGATACCACGGTCGAATGACCTAGCGTTTGAAAGATCATGCGCCCCCGCGAAGGCAGGGGCCTCAGGCGTTTTATGCGCAGGTTCTGTATCAACCCTGAGGTCCCCGCCTTTCGGCTTTGCCGAAAGTTTATCCCGAGCTTGTCGAGGGGTGGGGACGCAATCAGGGAAAGTCAGGCCGCCACCGCCGCGTCGCTGGCCAGCTTGTCCACGCGTTCGTTCTCAGGGTGGCCGTCGTGGCCCTTGACCCAGACCCATTCGATCTGGTGCGGGCGTACGGCCTCCAGCATAAGGCGCCACAGGTCCTCGTTCTTGACCGGCTTGTTGTCGGCGGTTTTCCAGCCCTTTTTCTGCCAGCCGAAGATCCACTTGGTGATGCCGTCGAGCACATACTTGCTGTCGGTATGGAGCGTCACGCGGCAGGGCTGTTTCAGTGCTTGCAGTGCCTGAATCGCGGCCATCAGTTCCATGCGGTTGTTGGTCGTGTCCTTTTCCGAGCCGGACAGTTCCTTCTCGCGCTCCCCCATGCGCAGCAGCGCGCCCCAGCCGCCCTTGCCGGGATTGCCCTTGCACGCGCCGTCGGTGAAGATTTCGACCTGCTTCATGCAAAAACGCCCTTGTCGAATATGGCTGGATTGGCGGCATAGAACTGCAAACGCCGCGCGAACGCCATCGGGTCCTTGCGCACCACCAGCGCATCGGCGGGCGTGTTCAGCCAGTCGTACGCGCGGCTGGAGGTGAAGCGCAGCGCCGCGCCTTGCGCCAGCAAGGGCAGGGCCGCGCGCTCATCGGCTGACAGCGGACGGACGGCCTCGTACCCAGCCAGCAGGGCTTGCGAAATCTCCGCATTGAAATTGCGCCCCGTGGCATCGAAACACCACGCCGCGTGCGTCACCGCCACATCATAAGCCATCAGATCGTTGCAGGCGAAGTAGAAATCGATCAACCCGCCGACTTTGTCGCCCAGCATCAGCACATTGTCGGGAAACAGATCGGCGTGGATGACCGAACGGGGCAGCCCTTCCGGCCAGCCCGCCGCCACACGCGGCAAATGCTCTGCCACCAGCCCTGCCAGCGCCGGATCGATAGAGGCAAGCCCATCAGCGCCGCAGGCATCGAACAGCCGCTGCCATTCGGCAAGGCCCATGCCGTTAGCGCGCGCGCCGCCAAAGTCCGCCGCCGCGCCATGCATCTGCGCCAGCGCCGCGCCCACCGCGCGGGCCTGTCCGACTGTCGGCTCGCTCACCGAAACGCCGGGGAGGAACTCGATCAGCGCCAGCGCCTTTTCCCCGCGCCTGCGGAACAGTGCGCCCTCGCGGTCATGGATCGTGCGCGGCACCGGACAGCCCTTGGCCGCCAGATGATCGAGCAGCGAGAGGAAATAGGGCAGATCCTCCAGCTCGATGCGGAATTCGTACATCGTCAGGATGAACCGCGCGCCGCGCCCATCTTTCCCGGTGGTATCCAGCAGCCAGTTGCTGTTCGATACGCCCTCAGCAATGCCCTTGGCCGAAACAAGTTCGCCAACGTCAAATTCGCTTACCAGCGCGGCCATTTCCTCCGCGCCGATCTGGGTATAGACCGCCATGACCGTGGTGCTCTCAGTCAGTCAGCTGGCGCGGAAGCTTGAACACCATCTTTTCCTCGGTGGTGGTCACCGTCTCTTCGGAAACGCTGCGCAATTCGCCGATCTTCTGCACCACTTCGCGCACCAGCACTTCAGGGGCAGAGGCCCCGGCGGTCAGCCCCAGCGTGTTCACACCGTCCAGCCATTCGGGATCGATCTCGTTGGCGCGCTGGATCAGCTTTGCGCGCGTGCCCATGCGTTCGGCCACTTCGACCAGACGCAGCGAATTGGAACTGTTGGGCGCGCCGATCACCAGCAGCAGATCGCAATCTCCGGCAATCGCCTTGACCGCTTCCTGCCGGTTTGACGTAGCATAGCAGATGTCCTCGGCCTTTGGTCCGACCATCTGCGGGAACTTCGCCCGCAGCGCGGCCACGATTTCTGCCGTATCGTCCACCGACAGCGTGGTCTGCGTCAGGAAAGCCAGCGGCTCTTCCGGTCCAAACGGCAGCTTGGCGACATCTTCGACCGTTTCGACCAGCGTGATCGTGCCTGCTGGCACTTGGCCCATCGTGCCGATCACTTCGGGATGGCCTTTGTGGCCCACGAACAGGATGTGCCGCCCGGCTTCAACCTGCCGTTCGGCCTGCCGGTGGACTTTCGACACGAGCGGGCAGGTGGCATCGAGCCAGTCTAGCCCGCGCGCGGTGGCATCCTGCGGCACGTCCTTGGGCACGCCATGGGCGGAAAAGACCACCGGCGCGCCATCGGGCACCTGATCCAGTTCTTCGACAAAAATCGCGCCCTTGGCCTTCAGGCCATCCACCACGAAGCGGTTATGGACGATTTCGTGCCGCACATAGACCGGCGCGCCATAGCGATCGATCGCACGTTCGACGATTTCGATGGCGCGGTCGACTCCGGCACAGAAACCGCGCGGGGCGGCGATAAGCAGGCGTATGGGGGCCGTTTCGGCGGCGACATCTGGCAAGCTGGCGTTCATCCTTTGCCACTTAGCAGCAAGCGCGCCCCACTGCTATTGCCGAAAGCGAAGTTGCCTAATGCAACATTGCCGAAAGCGCCGTTGCCCAAAGCGAAAGCGGCGATTAGAGGTGGCGCAAATTCCGGCACCCGCGCGTGCCGCCCGTGATTTGAGGATACAGTGCCCATGAACGCATCCACCCGCCGTATCGCGCTTTTGGGCGTTCCGCTCGTTGCGGCGCTGGCGCTCTCGGCCTGTGGCGGAAAGCGCGGCGAACTGGTGGTGGACGATGCCGTGGGCGTCACCGCGCTGCGCGATCCGTGCCCGCGCGTGGGCATTCCTGATTACACCGGCGATATCACGCTGTTCTCGGCTCCCGGCCGCACCGATTCGGCGGCGATTGATGTCGAAGCGGTGATTACCAATCTGCGCGCGCAGTGCTCGGATGGGGAAAAGCTCTATTCGGTCGCCAGCTTTGATGTGCTGGCCCGCCGTGCCAACACCAGCGGTGCGCGCCGCGTGGAACTGCCCTACTTCTCCACCGTCGTACGCGGCGGTAACTCGGTCGTCGCCAAGCGGCTCGGCACAGTCGTGATCGAATTCGCCGATGGACAGGCCCGCGCCACCGCCAAGGGCCAAGCCGCTGCCTATGTCAGCAAGGCCGAGGCATCGCTTCCCGAAGACATGGTCAAGCGCATCACGCGCAAACGCCGCGCCGGCGATCAGGACGCTGCCATCGATCCGCTCTCGCAGCCCGATGTGAAGGCCGCGCTGGCCCGCGCCAATTTCGAGCTGCTGGTGGGCTTCCAACTGAACGAAGCGCAACTGCAGTACAACGTCCGCAAGTAAGCGCGGGCGCCGGGCGCTCGGAGCTGGCATCCTTCGACAGGGCCAGGATGATCCTTCGACAGGCTCAGGATGAGCGGAGTTGGGTTTTGCCCACAACCCCCTCATGCTAAAAAGAACCCGCTCATGCTGAGCCTGTCGAAGCATTGGCACCATACTACCCATGCAAGAAACCAATCCCTTTCGCTCCGCGCGCGATTGGGCTAACCGCGCGGCCATGACTGACGCCCGGATCAACCTTCACGCCGATTTCGCATCGGTAATTGACACCGCGCTGACCGCGCTCGAAACCGCTGGCACGCTGCCCGCCGGTCTTGCACGAGGTGCCGTCACGTGTGAGCCGCCGCGCGATGCCGCGCACGGCGATCTGTCCACTAACGCAGCCATGGTGCTGGCCAAGCCTGCCGGAACCAACCCGCGCGCGCTGGCCACGGCGCTGGTGGCCGAGCTGGAAAAAGAGCCGCGCGTCGTCTCGGCAGAAATCGCCGGGCCCGGCTTCATCAACTTGCGGCTGACCGACGATGCATGGCGCGGCGAACTCGCGCTGATTGCGGCAAAGGCTGCCGATTATGGCCGTTCCACCATGGGCGGCGGCAAAGTGGTGAATGTCGAATATGTTTCGGCCAACCCCACTGGTCCGATGCACATGGGCCATTGCCGCGGTGCCGTGGTCGGCGATGCGCTGGCCGATCTGCTCGCCTACAGCGGGCACAAGGTCATCAAGGAATACTACGTCAACGATGCGGGCGCGCAGGTCGATGTGCTCGCCCGTTCGGTCCACATGCGCTATCGCGAAGCATTGGGCGAAAGCATTGAAATCCCTGAAGGTCTTTACCCCGGCGACTATCTGGTCCCAGTTGGGCAGGCACTTGCGACGGAATTTGGTGACAAATATGCCGCCGCGCCCGAAACCGATTGGCTGATCGCGTTCCGCACCCGCGCCGTGGCCGCGATGATGGACATGATCCGCGCTGACCTCGCCACGCTTGGCATTCACCACGATCTTTTCTCGTCCGAAGCGGAGCTTCAGGCCTCGGGCAAGGTCGACGCGGCTGAGCAATATCTGCGCAGCCACGATTTGATCTACGATGGCCTGCTCGAAGCGCCCAAGGGCAAGACGCTCGACGATTGGGAGCCGGTTGAACTGCCGCTGTTCCGCTCGACGAAGTTCGGCGATGATCAGGACCGCCCGATCAAGAAGTCGAACGGGGCGTGGACCTATTTCGGCGCAGACCTCGCCTACCACTTCCAAAAGGCGCAGAATGCCGACGCGCTGGTGGATATCTGGGGTGCAGACCATGCGGGCACGGTCAAGCGGATCAAGGCCGCCGTGGCCGCGCTGACCAGCGCTGATGGCAGCGCGCCCAAGCCGTTCGAGGTCAAGCTGGTGCAGATGGTGCAGCTTCTGCGCGATGGCCAGCCAGTGAAAATGTCCAAGCGTTCCGGCAATTTCGTGACGCTTTCTGATGTGGTGGATGAAGTGGGCAAGGACGTGGTGCGGTTCACCATGCTCACCCGCAAACCCGATGCGCAGATGGACTTCGATTTTGCCAAGGTGGTTGAGGCCAGCAAGGATAACCCGGTGTTCTATGTGCAGTACGCCCACGCGCGCATCTGCAGGAACATTCGTAAGGGTGCCGACGAAGGCTTTGCCCCGTCAGGTGAAAACCTTGGGCTGCTGGGCGATGAAGAGCTGGCGCTGGTCAAGCTTGCTGCGCAATTCCCGCGCAACGTGGAAGCCGCTGCGGTGGCGCGCGAGCCGCATCGCGTGGCGTTCTTCCTTCACGATCTCGCCTCGGCGTTCCATTCTTATTACAATTTGGGGAATGATCGGCCCGAGAAGCGGTTCATTGTGGCACATGACTCCGCTTTGACTGCAGCCCGGCTTTTCCTTGCCGCGCAAATCGGGCAGGTAATCCGCAATGGTCTGGCGCTGCTTGGCGTTGTGGCCGCTGAGGAATTGTGACGTCACCCGAAGGGGCGTCAGGCATGAGTGGGGCAGGGGCGTAAGATGCACGGCGAAAACGACCAGAACGGCGACTGGGACAACACAACGGCGCTTCAGACTGGTGGGCAAAAGCCTTTCGATGTGTCTGAAGAACTTGGTGAAACCGTTGCGGGCGAGCGTCTGGCGCTGGGGGATGAAGAGCGTCTGCCCTGGCTGGAAAGCGCCGACGATATCGATGGCGATGAAGAAGACAGCGGCAACGGCCGCCTGATCGGCATCGCCCTGGGCGGCTTGCTGGTGCTGGCCGCACTGATCGGCGGGATCTGGTATGCGAGCAACCGGGGCTCAGTGGCCAACAACGCTGATGGCAGCCTGATCGAAGCGAGCAAGGAGCCCTACAAGGTCGCGCCGAGCGATCCGGGCGGCAAGACTTTCGCCGGAACCGGCGATTCCAGCTTCAAGGTGAGCGAGGGCGAAAAGCCCGCCGCCAATCTTGCGGCATCAGCATCGCCCACGCCTGCACCTGCGGCCACGCCATCGGCCAAGCCCAGCGCTTCGGCTGCGGCGGTCGCACCGGCTGCGGCACCGGCCACGGGCGGTGTAGGCGTGCAGATCGGGGCATTCTCGTCAAAAGCTGCCGCCGAAACGGCTTGGCAAAAGCTGCTGGGCAATCACGAAGCGCTCAAAGGCCTGTCGCACCGCGTGATTGAGGGCAAGGCCGATATCGGCACGGTCCACCGTCTGCAGGCCGTTGCGGCTGACGGTGCAGCGGCGGATGCGCTGTGCCGCCGGTTGCAGGCTGGCGGCCTGAAGTGTCAGGTGAAGCGCTGAAAGCCCCCTCCGACCGCGCCTGATGGCCCGCTCACCTCCCCATTTGCACTGCGTGAAAGCGGGGAGGGGCAGGGAAATCAAAGCCTCCCCGTTTTTGCGAAGCACAAATGGGGAGGTGGCAGCCCAAAGGGCTGACGGAGGGGCGGGTTTGAGCCGCCTTTTCCCCCACCAACACCGCCACCACCCTTGCAAATCAGGCGGGCCTGCGCGATTCCAGCGCAATGCTGCCCGCCATCTTCGGCCTGTCCGGCCCCGTCCTGACTGACGACGAACGCGCGTTTTTTCGCGATTGCGATCCTGCAGGGTACATCCTGTTCGGGCGCAACATCGAAAGCCGCGCGCAAGTGCGGGCGCTGACCGATGATCTGCGCGCGCTGCATGGCCGGGACCGTACGTTCATCTGCATCGATCAGGAAGGTGGGCGGGTCGCGCGGATGAAGCCGCCGGTCTGGCTGCCCTATCCGCCCGGTGAGGCGTTTGACCGGCTCTATGACGTGGCCCCGGCCAGCGCGATTGAGGCGGCGCGGGCCAATGCCCATGCGCTGGGGCTCGATCTGGCTGAAGCGGGGATCAGTGTCGATTGCCTGCCGCTGCTCGATGTGCGCCAACCCGGCGCGCATGATGTGATCGGGGATCGCGCACTGGGTACCGAACCACAGCGCGTGGCGGCGCTGGGGCGGGCGACACTGGACGGGCTGGCGCGGGCCGGAATTGCGGGTGTTGTCAAACACATGCCGGGGCATGGCCGCTCGCTGGTCGATAGCCACAAGGAAACGCCGCTGGTCACCGCATCGGCTCAAGAGCTTGAATTGGACCTCGCACCGTTCCGCACGCTGAAGCACGCCACCATCGGCATGACCGGCCATCTGCGCTTCACCGCGTGGGACGCTGAAAACCCCGCTACGCTGTCGCCATTCGTGATCGAAGAGATCATCCGCAAGACCATCGGCTTTGACGGCTTGCTGCTGACCGATGATCTGGACATGCAGGCCTTGGGCGGTGCTGTGCCCGATCGCGCGGTACGGGCGCAAGCGGCGGGTTGCGATATTGCGCTGAATTGCTGGGCGAAAATGGACGACATGGTGGGCATCGCCAAGGTGCTGGCCCCGATGAGTGCCAAGACCGCCGAACGGCTGGAGCGCGCACTGGCCCCGACGGCAAGCTTTGATGGCCCCGCCGATGTGGCCGATCAGACTGACCTGCTGGCCACCCGTGACCAATTGCTGGCGCTTGCCTGATGGACGATCTGGCCGAACCTGCGCTGTTTGCGGATGAGGCCGAATGGGGCGGCATTGCCTCGGCGCAAACGGGCGATGCGGCGCTTTATCTGGAATTGGATGGGTGGGAAGGGCCGCTCGATCTGTTGCTGGAACTGGCCCGGCGGCAGAAGGTGGATCTCCGGAAAATCTCTATTCTTGAACTGGTTGGCCAGTATCTTGACTATATCGAGCAGGCCAAGGCGCTGAAGCTGGAACTGGCGGCTGACTATCTGGTGATGGCGGCGTGGCTGGCCTATCTCAAGTCCTTGTTGTTGCTGCCGCGCGATCCCGAAGTGCAGCCAAGCCCCGAAGAATTGGCGCTCAAGCTGCAATTGCGGCTGCAGCGCCTTGGTGCGATGCGTGAAGCGGGTGCGCGATTGATGGCGCGGGACCGGGTGGGGCGTGAGGTCTTTGTGCGCGGTGCCCCGGAGGGCTTGCGTGTGGATCGCAAGGCTTTGTGGGCATGCGATATTTTCTCGCTGATCCAGGCTTATGGTGCGATCAAGCACCGCAATCGTCCCGTGGTCCACATGGTTCGCGAACGCGCAGTGATGACGCTGGATGCGGCGCTGGCGCGGGTATCAAAGATGCTGGGCGTGGCGATGGACTGGACCGATCTGCGCGCGTTTTTGCCGCTCGATGGCGATCCGATGTTGCGCAAATCGGCGCTGGCTTCCAGCTTTGTGGCGGCGCTGGAACTGGCCAAGCAAGGCAAGGCAGAAATCGCGCAGGATCAAGCTTTTGGGCCACTGATGCTCAGGGCTACGCGGGCGTGACGCAGCCAGATGATCTTGAACGCGCGGTTGAGGCGACTTTGTTTGCTTCGGCGCAACCCCTTACGGAACAAGAGATTTCTGCGCACCTCGAAGGGGCTGACGTAAGTGCATCCTTAAGTGCACTGAGATGCACCTACGCGCACCGAGGCGTCCATTTGGTGGAGCGAGGGGGCCGCTGGCACTTCCAGACCGCCCCTGATCTGGCGCACCTGTTGCGCCGTGAGAAGGAGGAGCCCAAACGCCTGTCGCGTGCGGCGACCGAGGCTCTGGCGATCATCGCCTACCACGAACCCGTAAGCCGCGCCGAGATCGAAGCGATTCGCGGCGTGCAGACTGCCAAGGGCACGCTGGACGTGTTGCTGGAGGCGGGGTGGGTGCGGATTTCCGGGCGGCGCGAAGTTCCGGGGCGGCCTACGATTTATGCAACAACGCCTGAATTTCTCACGCATTTCGGGCTGGAATCGCGTCGTGATCTTCCTGGAATCGAGGAATTGCGGGCTGCCGGGCTGCTCGATCCGGTGGACGAAGCCTTTGCCGTCTTGACGGGGGGCGATGACGGGGACACGGATGCCGAACGACCGCGTGACGAAGAAAGCGCGGATTGAAGCAATTGATTTGCTGGCAAGTGGGGCGCGCCGTCCCTATCTAGGGGCGCAAAGGAGTTTGTGACATGGGTGGTCTTTCCCTTCCTCACCTGATCGTGCTGGCGCTGGTCGTGCTGGTGCTGTTCGGCCGTGGCCGCATTTCGGAAATGATGGGCGATTTCGGCAAGGGTATCAAAAGCTTCAAGCAGGGTATGACGGACGAGGACAACAAGCCGGTCCCGCCGCCGCCTGCGCAATTGCAGCAGCAGACCCCGCCGCCCGCGCAGCCTGCCCCGCAGCCTACGCCCACCGATCAGGCTTCGTAAGATACTGAATATAAAGGCGCATTAGCCGTGTTTGACGTCGGCGCGTCCGAACTTCTGTTGCTGGTCATCGTGGCGATCGTGGTGATCGGCCCGAAGGACCTGCCGCTTGCCCTGCGCACCGCAGGCCGCTGGGTGGCGAAGATGCGCCGCGTTTCCAACCACTTCCGCTCTGGCATCGAAACCATGATCCGCGAGGCGGAGATGGAGGAGATGGAGAAAAAGTGGAAGGAGCAGAACGAGCGCATCATGCGCGAAACGGCGGCGCAGGAAGCCGCTGCTGCTGCGGCCGGACAGACGCCCGAAGCCGCCGCCGATCAGAACGATCCGTTTCCAACGCCGCTGGTATCGGATGCACCAACCGCTGATCCGCTGATGATCGGGCCAATGCCGCCCGAGCAAGTGGTGAAGCAGGAAACCTCGCAGCCATGATCCGCGATATCGACGAGACGCAGGCGCCGCTGCTGGACCATTTGCTGGAACTGCGCACGCGGCTGTTGCGCTGCGTCTATGCGCTGGTAGCGACGTTTGCGGTCTGCTTCTATTTTGCCGACGATATCTTTGCCGTGCTGGTCCAGCCGCTGGTTCATGCCTTTCCGCCGGGACAGGGCAAGCTGATCTATACCAAGCTGTATGAGGCGTTCTTCGTCGAGCTGAAAGTATCGATGTTTGCAGCGTTTCTGGTCAGTTTTCCGATCATTGCCAACCAGTTGTGGGCCTTTGTTGCGCCGGGGCTTTATGCGCGGGAGAAGAAGGCGTTCCTGCCATTCCTGCTGGCCACGCCGGTCCTGTTCACGATGGGAGCCAGCCTTGCCTACTATGTGGTGATGCCGACCGCGTTCAAATGGTTTCTGGGCTTTGAAGGCAACAAGGGCGGGCTGCAACTGGAAGCGCTGCCGGGGACGGGGGATTACCTGAGCCTGGTGATGCAATTCATTCTGGCCTTCGGGATCAGCTTTCTGCTGCCCGTGCTGCTGATGCTGCTGAACCGCGCGGGGATTGTCACGCGCACGCAATTGGTGACTGCGCGGCGCTATGTGATCGTGGGGATTTTTGCCGTGGCCACAGTGGCAACGCCGCCTGATGTGGTGTCGCAGCTTATGCTGGCGATCCCGCTGCTGCTGTTGTTCGAAGGCACGTTGGTGCTGATGCGCTTTACCGAAAAGGCCGATGCCAAGCGGCGGGCCGAGGAAGAAGCGGCGGAGAAGGCGGCTGAAATGGCTGCAGGGCAGTCGCCGCTAATTCCTTAGAGCGGGATGACCTTAAACTGAATCAGATCTCCGTTCGTGTCGAGCGAAGTCGAGACACATTGTGCGGTGTCTCGACTTCGCTCGACACGAACGGGACGTGTGTTGGATCAATGTAATGTCATCCCGGTCTAGCTACACCCGTTCGTGTCGAGCGAAGTCGAGACACATTGTGCAAAGTGTCTCGACTTCGCTCGACACGAACGGGACATTGGGAAATTTTACTAGTTCGCTGGCTTTCCCGCCGTCGTCCCTTCCTCCACCGACCATACGCGACCGCCGCCGATCCATGTTTCGCTGACCTTGGTGGCGCGCACTTGTGCGGGGGTGGCGGTGAGGGGATCGACATCGACCAGCACGAAATCGGCGCGCATGCCGGGGGCGAGGCGGCCGAAGCGGGTTTCGGCAAAGCCTGCGTAGGCGGCATCGGCGGTGTAGGCGGCCAGCGCTTCAGCAGGGGCGAGGCGTTCCTGCGGTTGCCAGCCACCTGTGGGCTGATCGTCCGGTCCTTGACGGCTGATCGCGGCGGCAAGGCCTGCCCACGGATCGGCCAGTTCGACCGGCGCATCTGAGCCGAAGGCGAGACGCACGCCTGCAGTTTTCAGCGACTTCCACGGATAGGCTCCGGCAAGGCGATCTGGCCCGAGACGTGCTTCGGCCATCACGCGGTCCGACGTCTGGTGGATGGGCTGCATCGAGGCAATGGCGCCGCTGCGGGCGAATTTTGCGTAGTCCTTGGGATCGATGATCTGGGCATGTTCGATGCGCCAGCGCCGATCGCCCTTGTAGGTTTCGGCGAGGTCGGTGATGGCACCGATGACCGTTGCATTTGCTTCATCGCCGATGGCGTGGACTGCCACCTGAAAACCGTCCATCGCCGCGCGGCTCATCAGATTGCCAAGCTGGGTCTGGTTCAGTTGCGGCAACCCGCGCGTGGTGGGCGCATCGGCATAGGGCGCCTTGAGCCATGCCCCGCGTGAGCCGAGCGCGCCATCAAGGTAGAGCTTAACCCCATTAAGCCGCAACCGATCCTGATAGAGCCACGGCGAGGGGCCGGGGCCGCCGATCAGTGTCATCTGATCAACGCCCGAGGCATAGGCCATGACGCGCACGTAGAGCCGGTTGGCATCGCCCGCGCGGCGATAGGTCTGCCAGTCCTCAATGCTGCTGCCCATGTCAGCCACCGCAGTGACGCCGCGTTTGAACAGGATCTGCTGGGCGGTGGCAAAGGCAATGTCCCGGTCTTCGGCGCGCGGGGCGGGAACTTTTGCGCCGACAAGGTCCATTGCGGCATCGACCAGCACGCCTGCAGGGGCGCCATCGGCCAAGCGTTCGATGCTGCCGCCAGCGGGGGCTTTCGTGGCGGCGGTAACGCCCGCAGCTTTCAGCGCCGCGCTATTGGCCCAGCCCGCATGGCCATCAACGCGTTCAAGCCAGACTGGCCTGCCGCCGGTCACGGCATCAAGCTCTGCCGCTGTGGGGAAGCGGCCCAGTTTCCACAGTTCCTGATTCCAGCCGCGCCCGACAATCCATGGCCGATCAGGATGTTCGGCGGCAAACTTGCCAATCAGGGTGAGCGCTTGGGCGAGCGAGGTGGTTTCAGAGAGATCAAGGCTGAGCGCGGCAAAGCCCATACCCATCACATGCGCGTGGGCATCGATCATGCCGGGCAGCATGACGCGGCCCTTGCCATCGATGCGGTACTGATATTCCTTGCGTGGTTTGGGCTTCTTGTCGCCCGCATGGATCACGCGCTTGATCGTGCCAGTAGCATCAAACAGCAGGCCGGTGAACTGTTCCACCTGCCCGTTTGCGCCAATAGTTGCGCCGCGCACATTATCGACCAGCGTATCGGCAAGGGCTGTGGTCGATGTGGTGAGCAGCAGGGCGGCAAGGGCGATGCGGAGCACGGTCATGCCTTGCCCTTTGGCTGTGGGCCCTTACGATGAGGCAGGCGGCGGATCAGCGCGCTCGTGTCTTCGTGGCCATAGCCCATGGCCTGAACATCGACATAGAACTGATCGACCAGCGCGGTGACGGGCACGCTGGCCCCCAGATTGCGCGCCTCGTCCATGGCAAGGCCCAGATCCTTGCGCATCCAGTCCACGGCAAAGCCGAAATCGAACTCGTCCTTGGCCATGGTGTGGAAACGGTTGTCCATCTGCCACGATTGCGCCGCGCCGCCCGAAATGGCTTCGAACACTTTATCGAGATCAAGGTGGGCCAGCTGGGCAAAGCGGATGGCTTCGGAAAGGCCGGCGATGGCCCCTGCGATACACATCTGGTTGGCCATCTTGGCGGTTTGCCCCGCGCCCGATTTGCCGACATGGACCACGCGCTTGGCATAGGCCGACAGCACCGGGCGGGCAGCGTCTACCGCCTTTGCACTGCCGCCGCACATGATGGCCAGCGTGCCGCTTTCGGCGCCAGATTGGCCGCCAGTGACCGGGGCATCGACGCAGAGCAGCTCCTTGTCGCGCCCTTCGACGGCGATCTGCCGGGCGATGCGGGCCGAGACCGTGGTGTGATCGATGTAGAGCGCGCCGCGCCGCAGCGTGGAGAAAACGCCATTGGGGCTGAGCACGACATCAGCCAGATCATCGTCATTGCCAACGCACGTGATCACCACGTCTGCACCATCGGCGGCCTCTGCCGGGCTGGATGCGCTGCGCGTGGCAAGGCCGGGATTGGCCGCAATCCAGGCTTCTGCGCGGGCTGGCGTGCGGTTGAAGATCGTCAGCCGGTGCCCGGCATGGCCAAGATGGCGGGCCATGGCTCCGCCCATTTTGCCAAGGCCAAGGAAGGAGACGTTAAGGGGCGATGTGGGGGCGTTTTCGTCGGTCATGCAACGCTTCATATCCGGTTTACGGCCTCGTGCCACCCCCGCTTACTTGGCGCTTGGACTTGGCGCCTAGACTTGTCAGGCGTGTTGCGTTGCAGCATGGTGGAGGCTGATGCTGAAAGCGCTCGAAACCCTGTCCCGTCTGGCGCGGCTGCTGTTCTGGCCTGCGCTGATCTTTGCGCTGGTCATGGCGGTACTGCCCCAGCCGCCGCAATTGCCGATGACCGATATGGGCGACAAGGTGCAGCACATGCTGGCCTTTTTCACGCTCACGCTGCTGGCGGGCACGGGTTGGCCACGCCTTGCGCTGGTGTGGGTGCTGTTGGCGCTGTCGCTCGTGGGGGCGGGAATAGAGCTGGTTCAGGCGATTCCGGTGCTGCATCGCACGGCGGATTGGCGCGATTGGGTGGCCGATACTGCTGCGATCTGCGCGGGATTGGTGCCAGTGGCGGTGTTTCGTAGTCTGTTGGAGCAGCGCAGCGCGGCCTGACCGGCAGTTTGGTGCAGACTCGGAGGTTTTCTTGAAGCCCGCTTTCCGTTAGGGCGCTCCCCTATGGAAAACGCTGCGCTCAAGACTGCCGATCAGGGCGATGCCCTGCTGACCCTTGCCGATGTTCGTGCGGCAGCGGGGCGAATTGCCGGGCACGTGGTGCGCACGCCCACGATGCACAGCAAGACGCTGAGCGCGATTACCGGGGCCGAAATCTGGCTGAAGTTTGAAAACCAGCAGTTTACCGCGGCCTACAAGGAGCGCGGTGCGCTCAATGCGCTGCTTTTGCTCAATGACGAGCAGCGCGCGCGGGGCGTCATTGCCGCTTCGGCAGGAAACCATGCGCAGGGCCTCAGCTATCACGGCACGCGGCTGGGCGTGCCGGTGACGATCGTGATGCCCAAGACCACGCCGACCGTGAAGATCATGCAGACCGAGGCGGTTGGCGGCAAAGTGGTGCTGGAGGGTGAGACCTTTGACGAGGCCTATGCCCACGCACGGCGGCTGGAGGGCGAACTGGGGCTGACCTTCGTTCACCCGTTTGACGATCCCAACGTTGCGGCAGGGCAGGGCACCGTGGCGCTGGAAATGCTGGAAGATGCGCCCGAGATCGAGACGCTGGTCGTGCCCATCGGCGGCGGCGGGCTGCTTTCAGGCATGGGCACGGCGGCGCGCGGGATCAAGCCGGGGATCGGGCTGGTGGGCGTGCAGGCGCAGCTGTTCCCTTCGATGTATGCCACGCTCAAGCACCTCGATCTGCCCTGCGGCGGCGATACGCTGGCCGAGGGCATTGCGGTGAAGGAGCCGGGGCAGTTTACCCGCAAGGTGCTGGCCAGGATTGTCGATGACATCGTGCTGGTGGGCGAACCGGCGCTGGAAAGTGCGGTTGCGCTGCTGTTGCAGATTGAAAAGACCGTGGTTGAAGGCGCAGGCGCCGCGGGGCTGGCGGCCGTGATGACGCACCGCAAGCGCTTTGCCGGGCGCAAGGTGGGCGTGGTGCTGTGCGGCGGCAATATCGACACGCGGCTGCTGGCCAACGTGCTGCTGCGCGATCTGGCGAGGTCTGGACGGCTGGGGCGGCTGCGCATCACATTGCAGGACCGGCCGGGCGCGCTGTTCAAGGTGGTGGAGGAGTTCAACCGCCATCAGGTGAACATCCTTGAGGTGTGGCACCAGCGCATTTTCACTTCGCTGCCTGCCAAGGGGCTGACGGCTGAGATCGAGTGCGAAGCGCGGGACCGCGAACAGATCGACCAGTTGGTGGCGGGCTTGCGCGCCAAAGGATACGATGTGGAGCAGGTGGAACTGGGCTGAGCGCGCCTTGGTGGCGTTAACTTGTTGCCGCGGCAGTGTCCTGTATCCGGACTGGCGGTATCTGATGGCGTGTTGACGCCGTTTCGGCACCGTTTTCTGCCAAAAATGTACACAAGAGCATGGTTAAGGGGCTTTTACGAATGCCGCGACTGGGGCATGTTCCTTGATGACAGGCGGGATAGTCCAGCCTGAGGAGCATCCGCAACGCCGTGACCGCGCCCGTCCGCTTTCCGCGCTTTTTCGTGACCAGCCCCGCGCCGTGCCCTTATTTGCCGGGGCGGAGCGAGCGGAAGGTGTTTACCGAGCTTAAAGGCACGAACACGGATGAATTGAACGATGCGCTGAGCCGCATCGGTTTCCGCCGCAGCCAGACGGTCGCCTATCGGCCAAGCTGCATCGATTGCACGGCCTGTGTGTCGGTTCGCGTGGTATCGAACGAGTTTCGGCCATCGTCCACGCAGAAGCGCATATGGAAGCGCAACCGCGATCTGGTGGTCAATGTCTGCAAACCGTGGTCCACGCCGGAACAATTCGAACTGTTGCAGCGTTATCTGGCCGTGCGTCATCCCGGCGGGGGGATGGCGACCATGGACGAGATGGATTTCGCGGACATGGTGGAGCACACGCCCGTCAAGAGCCATGTGATTGAATACAGGGAGCCAACGCTGGACGGCTCGCCGGGAAGACTGGTAGGAGCCTGTCTGACCGACGAGCAGGGCGATGGCCTCTCGATGATCTACAGTTTTTACGATCCCCAACACGAGACGCGGGCCGGGCTTGGCACTTTCATCATCCTCGACCACATTCAGCGCGCGGCTCAGGTCGGGCTGTCCTATGTGTACCTCGGCTATTGGGTCGAAGGGTCCGAGCGCATGCAATACAAGGTGCGCTTCCGCCCGATGGAAAAGCTGGGCCGCGATGGCTGGGAACGGTTTGAGCCTGCCGAGCAAGCCACTGCCATCGAACGTGCGGTGTCTTTGCGGCGGGTCCGCCCTGGTGTGGAATCGGGTGTCGAAGGCAGCCTCAAGGATGGCATCCACGGCGCGCAGGAGCGTTACGCCCACATTTAGAGCTACTCGCCAGCTGCCGCTGGCGCGCATCCTTGCCGGACTGATGGCGCTGGCATTGCCCGGCCACGCGCTGGCCCAATCGCTGGATGCAGATCAGGAACTTGAAGCGCTGATCCCGGATTCGGCCGTGCAGAATGCCGATGCCTGGGCGCTGGATACCGAAGCGGCGCGCACCGTTGTGCCCACGGCCATGGCGATTGACGAGCTTTCAGCCGACGTGGAAATGCCTGAACTGCCAGGGCTTACGATCCCCTGGCCCGATGGCAGCGAGATCGCCGAGATTACGCCGCTATCGCCCGATCCCGATATTGATGTGGCCGAACAGTCTGTCGATGCAGCGGTCGAGGCGCTTCCGGGGCAGGAGCAGGCCGAGGTTGAGGAGCGCCTTGCCAAGGCCGACATTGCGCGGATCGGCAAGCAGGTGGAACTTGCCTTTCCGATTGGCGAAGAGGCGATTGCTGAAAAGGGCGATATCGTCGCCCGCTTTGCCGCGCTATCGAGCCTCAAGGCCTATGACGATGACAAGGATAATCTTGCGCAGATTGTCCGACGCGGACGCACTGACTCTGAGCTGCTGGTCGAGATTTTGCGGGTTTACGGTTACTACGATGCCAGCGTGTTTCAATCGCTGGGCGGGCTGGAGCGAGTGGGTGAGGGTGAGGCACGCGGGCCGATTGATATTCAAAAAGTGGCGGTCCGCTTCGATATCCAGCCGGGGCCGCAATACAAGTTTGGCAAACTGGCCTTCGGCGATCTGGAAACCACCGGCAGCGATTATGCAGCCCTGCGCGGTGCGTTCAAGCTGAACCCCGGCGATGCGGTAAATGCGGACCGGATCGTGACCGAACGGCTGAACCTGCAGGCCGCGCTGGGTGAGAGCGGCTATGCCTTTGCCAAAGTGGCCGAAACGGACCTGCTGATCGATCATGAGCGGCGCGCAGGCGATCTGACCGTGCCGGTAACGCCGGGCGGCGTCTATCGCTTTGGCAAAGTCACATCATCGCGCGAGAAGTTCCTGAGCGGAAAGCACCTGCAGCGCATTGCCAAGTTTGATCCGGGCGAGGTCTACCAGCGCTCGGACGTGGATGACCTGCGCCAAGCTGTGCTGGCGACCGGGCTGGTATCATCGGTGTCGGTCGAAACGCGCGAAGCCACACCGCCTGCCAATGGAGAGCCGGGAACGGTTGATGTCGATGTTTCGCTGACACCGGGGCCGCTGCGCACTTTGGCCGGGCTGGTCGGCTATTCCAGCGGCGAAGGCTTCCGCGTTGAAGCAAGCTGGGAGCACCGCAACTTCTTCCCTCCCGAAGGCATGGTGCGTGTGCGCGGTGTGGCAGGGACGCAAGAGCAGCTGCTGGGGCTGACGTTCCGCCGCAACAACTTCCTGACGCGTGATCTGGTGCTGACCGCCGATCTCTATGCGCGCCAGCAGCGCAACACCGCCTTCCAGGCGCGCACGGTATCGTTCCTTGGCGGGCTGGAGCGGTTGCAGACCCTGTTGTTCCAGAAACCGCTGATCTTTGCCGCAGGCGTTGAAATTCTGGCGACGAGCGAGCGCGATGCCGCAGCGATTGCCGCCAATGCCCCGCGCCAGACCTATTTCATCGGCGCCCTGCCGATGCGCATTGCCTATGATGGCAGCGATGATCTGCTCGATCCCAAGCGGGGCTTCCGCGTGGGCCTGCGCGCCTCGCCCGAAATCTCGGTGCAGGATGGTGCGCGGTCGAGCTATGGCAAGCTGCAGTTCGATGCCAGTTACTATCAGCCCTTCGGCGAAAAACTGGTGGTGGCAGGGCGCGTGCGATTGGGATCGATCCTTGGCACCGATATCACCAACATCGCTCCATCGCGCCGGTTCTATGCCGGTGGTGGCGGATCGGTACGCGGTTATGGCTTCCAGCTGATCGGCCCGCGCGACACGGCGGGCGAGCCGAGCGGCGGCAGGTCGCTCAGCGAGTTCTCGTTGGAAGCGCGTGTGAAGACGGGCCTGATGGGCGGCGCGATCAGCCTTGTGCCGTTTGTCGATGCGGGCGCGGTGGATATCACCAGCACGCCGCGCCTGCGCGATATCAAGGTCGGTGCAGGGATCGGCCTGCGCTATGAAACCAACTTTGGCCCGATCCGAATCGACTTGGGCACGCCGATCAATCCTTCGCCGGGGGATAGCCGCATTGGCGTTTATGTGGCGCTGGGGCAGGCGTTCTGATGGCCGACGAGTTGCCGCCTGTATCGCCGCCAGAGCCGCCTGCAACCGCGCCATCGACAGCGCCGGTCCGGTCGCGCCGCAGCCGCATTGTGCGCGGCTTGGCTAAGCGGTTGGCAATCTTGGCGGTTGCCGCGGTTGCACTTGTGCTGGCGGCGCTGCTTATCCTCGATTCTTCGCTGGGGCACCGGCTGGTATCCGACAGGATCGCCGCGATTACGCCGGGGTCCGGTTTGCGCATCGAGATCGGTCGGATCGATGGTTCGATCTATGGCGAGGCCAAGCTCCGCGATATCCGGGTGAGCGACCCCGAAGGTGTGTTTCTGACCGTGCCCGAGGCAGAGCTGGATTGGCGGCCGCTGTCTTGGCTCAAGACCGGTCTCGATGTGCGGCTGCTTGCACTGCATCGCGGTGTTCTGCGCCGCGCCCCGCGCCTGCGGCCCAGCGAAGATCCCAACGCGCCGATCCTGCCCGATTTCGACATTCGCGTAGACAAGCTGGTGATCGACAACCTGACCGTGTCCGAAGCACTGGCCGGGCAGAAACGGCGCGTGGATGTGCTGGCCAAGGCCGATATCCGGGGCGGCAATGCCATTGTCGATGTGGACGGCCTGTTTGGCGGCAAGGACCGGATCATGTTCCGGCTGGACAGCGAGCCGGATCGCGACAAGTTCGATCTGCGGCTGGTCTATGATGCGCCCAAGGATGGCGTGATCGCGGCGATGGCGGGTGTGGAATCCGATATCAAGGCGCGCGTCTTTGGCAGTGGCGGTTGGTCGAAATGGGACGGCATCGCCTATGCCACGCAGGATGGACGCAAGCTGGCGGCGTTTCAGCTTGGCAACCGTTCGGGCATCTATCGGCTCGCCGGGCAAGCCTACCCGGAAGCGGTGTTGAGCGGGACCGCCGGGCAGGCCGTGGGTGAGGCGCTGTCGGTGCTTTATGACGGCACATTTGCGGGCAATGTTTTCAACGGGCGGTTCCGCACGGCAGGAGCGGCGTTCAAGGCATCGGCCGAGGGCGAGTTGAACCTTGCTGAAAACACCGCTGATGCGCTGAAAGTAAAAGCAAAGCTGCTGCGGCCTGCGCTGGTGCTGGAAACGCCCGAACTGGCGGGCGTGGACATTGATGCAACGCTGGATGGCGCGTTTGATGATCTGGCTATCGACCACACTGTTGCGGTTGAGCGGTTGAAGCTGGGCACGCTGGATGCCCAAGGGCTGCGGTCTGTTGGCACGGCCACGTGGGATGGCAAGCGCTTCGTGCTGCCGCTGGCCGTGACGGCGCGCCGCGTAGTCAGCGGCAATGCCATGATCGATCCGCGCTTTCCCGGCGCACGCATTGGCGGCAATCTGGTGTTTGAAGGCAGCAAACTGACGTCTGATGATCTGACGCTGGCGATGAAAGGCCTTGGCGCAAAGCTCTACCTGCGCGGCGATATGGCGCGCGGTGGCTATGCGCTGGCCGGGCCGATTGTGGCGCGCGGCTTTGCGGTGGAAAATCTTGGCGCGGTGGATGGCACTGCCAAGATCCTGTTCAAGCTGGGCAATGGCGTGCCTTGGACACTGCAAGCCAACCTTGCCGGGCGCATGACCCGGATCGACAATACCACTTTGCAAACCCTGACCGGCGGCGGCGTGCGCTTTGCTGGTGGTCTGGCGCTGGGTGAGCGGGTGCCTGTGACCTTCCGCAAGGCCACGATCAACTCGGCCAAGCTGCAAATGGCGCTCGACGGACGGGTCGAAATGGGGGGCGCCGCATCGCTCAAGGGCAGCGGGCGGCATACCGAGTACGGGGCGTTTACGGTCGAAGCGGCGATGACCTCTGATGGTCCGAACGCGGTTTTGGTGCTGGCAAATCCGCTACCCGCCGCCGGGCTGAAAGATGTGCGCGTGGCGCTCGCTCCCATTGCTGATGGTTTCCGGATCGAGACGGAAGGCCAGTCCACGCTGGGCCCGTTCAACGGTGCTTTCGGCCTGTTCATGCCGCCGAGCCAGCCAACCCGCATCGCTATCGAGCGGTTCCGCGTGTGGCAGACCGATGTGACCGGCGGACTCACGCTTGGTGATGATGGGATGGCGGGGCAGATCGCGCTGGTCGGCGGGGGTCTTGATGGCACGGTGCAACTGGTTCCGCGCGACGGCGGGCAGGGCTTTGATGCCGATATCATCGCGCGCAAGGCCAAGTTTGGCGGAGCAAGCCCGCTTTCGGTTGGCTATGCACGGATCGATGCGAGCGGACTGTTGAAGGACGGCAGTTCCACCATTGAGGGCAATCTCCTGGCCGAGGGTATCGGCAAGGGCAAAGTGTTCATCGGCAAACTGGCCGCTGCGGCCTATCTGCAGGATGGCAGTGGCTCGGTAACCGCATCGGTGGCTGGACGGCGGGGAACCCGGTTCAACCTGCAAGGCACGGCCGCATTCTCACCCGAACAGGTGGTGGCATACGTTTCGGGTGAATATGCCGGACGGCAGGTTTCAATGCCCCGCCGCGCCATCCTGACCCGCGAGGGTGAAGGAGAGGAACGTGGCTGGCGCCTGTCGCCAACCCAGATCGGCTTTGGCCGGGGCATCATCATCGCCGAAGGGCGCGTATTGGGAGGGCCGACCCAACTGCGCGTGCAATTGGCGCGAATGCCATTGTCGGTGATCGATATAGTCGTTGCTGATCTGGGACTTGGCGGCCTTGCTTCGGGCATTATCGATTACAGCAACGACGGGCAGGGCGCGCCTTCGGGCAATGTGGCGCTGATGATCAAGGGATTGTCGCGCTCGGGCCTTGTGCTCACGTCGCGTCCGGTGGACGTCGCGCTGGTGGGCCGGTTGGACCCGGATGCCGTGCAGATGCGCACCGTGTTCCGCGAAAGCGGTGCTGTGCGCGGGCGTTTGCAGGCCCGCATCAGCGGGCTGCCGCGCGGTGGCGCATTCATGGACCGGCTTGAGGCCGGGCAACTGGCGGGGCAACTGCGCTATTCCGGTGCGGCTGAGGCGCTGTGGCGGCTTTCGGGCGTGGAAATCTTTGATCTGACAGGGCCTTTGGGCGTGCAGGCCGATATCTCGGGCACGATCATGGCTCCGGTATTGCGCGGGGCGGTGTCCTCCAAGGGGCTGCGCGTGCAAAGCACGCTGACCGGCACCGACATTCGCGATGTTGCTCTGACGGGGTCGTTCACCGATTCGTCGCTGCAACTCGCGCGCTTTAGCGGGGTGACGACCAACGGCGGGCGCGTTTCGGGCAGTGGCACGATCGGATTGGCCGAACTGTCTGAACATGGGCCGAGCATCGATCTGAGGCTGTCGGCCCAGAATGCGCAACTGATCAGCCGGGATGACATGGGGGCAACCGTAACCGGGCCTTTGCGGATCATCAGTTCCGGCGTGGGCGGCACCATCGCGGGGCGCGTGCGGATCGAGCGGGCGAAATGGGCCTTGGGGCAGGCCACGGCGGTGAACGAGCTGCCCAATATCCCGACGCGTGAGATCAATGCCCATGCCGATGCGGCACCACCCCGCACCGCTTTCAAACCGTGGCAGTTCATGATCGATGCGGCGGGCGCAAACCGCATCGATGTGCGCGGGCTGGGGCTGGACAGCGAATGGGGGGCCGACATCCGCTTGCGCGGGACAACGGCCGCGCCGCAAATCTTTGGCACGGCGGACCTGGTGCGCGGTGGCTATGAATTTGCGGGCAAGCGTTTTGAACTGACGCGCGGGCGCATCCGTTTTGCCGGCGAAGTGCCGGTTGATCCGCAGCTTGATATCGTGGCCGAAGGCGATGCCAACAATATCAATGCCAAGATCACGATTTCCGGCACCGGGAACAAGCCGGTGATCGCGTTCTCGTCAACCCCGGCACTGCCCGAAGAGGAACTGCTGAGCCGCATCCTGTTTGGCAGCTCGATCACGCAGATTTCCGCGCCCGAGGCGGTGCAACTGGCAGCAGCGCTGGCATCGCTGCGCGGCGGCGGCGGGCTCGATCCGATCAACAAGCTGCGCGCGGCCATCGGGCTGGATCGGTTGCGGATTGTCGGGGCCGACCCGGCTCTGGGTGCGGGCACCAGCATTGCGGTGGGAAAATATCTGGGGCGGCGGGTGTTTGTGGAACTGATTACCGATGGTGCGGGATATAACGCCACTTCGGTCGAATTCCGCATCACGCGCTGGCTGGCCCTGCTGGGCATGGTTTCCACGATTGGCGATCAGAGCCTGAACTTGCGCATCGCCAAGGACTATTGAGGCCCTAGGACTACGAATCAACTGTAACGCCAGCTTCATGTCGTCCCGAAACTGAAACGCTGGCGTGGCCTGTCGGGTGGCATGAACCACACCGCCGAACCCCTGCTGATCTGCGATCTCACCCAAAGCTACGCCCCGCATGGCGGCGGCGGGATTGGCACCTATTTGCGCGAAAAGCAGCGCCACATCATCGGGCAGACACCGCACCGCTTGCTGCAGATCGTGCCCGGTCCCGAAGACCGCGTGGTGGAGCAGGGGCGGCATATCTGGGTTGAGGTGGGCGCAGATCCCGTGCGCGGCAGCCCGAACTATCGCTTCATCATGCGCACAAAAGTGGTGCGCGAAGTGCTTGAACAATATCGGCCCGATCTGATTGAATCGCAATGCCCTTGGGTCCTGCCATGGACCGCGATCAATTATCGCCGGGCCTTTCCGCACACGGCGCTGGTGGCGGGCTATCACACCGATTTTCCCAACGCGCATATCCACCGGGTCGGCTCGGAACTGTTCGGCGAATTCGTCGGCAGCGGTTTGCGGCGGCTCGCAACCAGCTATGCGCAAGTGACCTATCGCGAGTTTGATCGGGTCTATACCCTGAGCGCGATGATGGCCGATGTGCTGAGGGGGTATCGCGTTGATCACGTGGACGTGATGTCGCTGGGTGTGGATACGGCGCTGTTCCACCCCGGACGTCGCGATTCGGCATTTCGCGCAGGACTTGGCCTCACGGCCAAGGGACCGCTGCTGATCTATGCCGGGCGGATTGACAACGAAAAGCGGGCCGACCGGCTACTGGCCATGTTCCGGCGGCTGCCACCGGCGCTTGATGCCGCGCTGGTGATGATTGGCGATGGCAAGCTGCGCGAAGGCTTGCGCGATGAGGCCAAGGGCATGCAGGTCGCCTTTCCGGGGTTCATGAGCGATCGTAGCGCTCTGGCCCGCGCGCTGGCGTCGGCCGATATCTATGTCTCCGCTATGGCGGACGAGACGTTCGGCATCTCGATTGTTGAGGCGCAGGCCAGCGGTTTGCCCGTGGTTGGCGTGGCATCGGGCGCGATGAATGAACGCATTGTTCCGGGCACTGGCCTGCTGGTCGGCGTTGACGATGCAGCCGCGATGGCGGCCGCGGTCACGCAGGTGTGGCAAGGTGGCGAGCGTGAGACGATGAGCCGCGCAGCCCGCGCGCATGTTGCCGGGCGCTTCGAATGGCAGCAGACGTTCGAACAGTTGCTCGGGGAGGTCTACCCCCGCGCGCTGGCTTCGGCACGGCAGCGCAATGAAAAGGGCCGCTCCACGGTGGGGGCGGCCCTGTCGTTGTTGCCGGGTGTGAAAATCAGGCAGGCAGGCCGCTGATCGCCTTCATTTCCATGAAGTCCTTCAGGCCATAAAGCCCGCCTTCACGGCCATTGCCCGATTGCTTGTACCCGCCGAACGGCGCGCCCGGCGAGGGGCCCCAGTTGTTGATCGCGACCATGCCAGCGCGCAAAGCTGGCGCGATTTCCGCTGCCTTGGCCGGATCGCCGGTGATGCATGCGGACAGGCCATAGGCGGTGTCGTTGGCGATTTCGATGGCCTGATCAAGGCTGTCATAGGCCATGATCGTGGCCACCGGGCCAAAGATTTCTTCCTGCGCGATGCGCATGTCCGGCGTCACGCCCGAAAACACCGTGGGCTTGATGTAATAGCCGCGGTTGACGTTGGCGGGCAGGTCGGGCCCGCCCGTTTCAAGCTTGGCACCATCATCGATGGCGGACTGGATCAGCCCCCGGATCTTGTCGAACTGCGTCTTGTTCACCACCGGGCCAAGGTGCTGCCCTTCCTGCATCGGATCGCCCACCGGCGTTGCCGCATACATCGCAGAGACGAAGGCTGCCGCTTCCTGCTCACGCTCACGCGGCACCAGAATGCGCGTGGGCGAGATGCACGACTGGCCGCTGTTGACCAGCGGGCCGGAAGCGGTGGAAGGCAGATGTGCGGCGAAATCGGCATCGGGCAGGACCAGATTGGGCGACTTCCCGCCGAGCTCCTGATGCACGCGCTTGACCGTGTCAGCCGCGGCCTTGGCGACAAGGATGCCTGCGCGGGTCGATCCGGTGAAGCTCACCATATCGATGCCGGGGTGTGAACTGATCGCCGTGCCAACCCCGGGGCCATCGCCCTGAATCAGGTTGAACACGCCGGGAGGAACGCCCGCTGCATCCATGATTTCGGCGAAGATCGCAGCGTTGGTCGGGCATTCTTCCGATGGCTTGAGTATCATCGTGTTGCCCGCCGCCAGCGCCGGTGCAACCTTCAGCGCGATCTGGTTGAGCGGCCAGTTCCACGGGGTGATCATGCCAACCACACCGATCGGTTCATAGGCGACCTTGTAGGCCCCGTTGTCTTCCATGAAGTTGAAATTCTTGAGCGCAGCCATCGTGCCAAGGAAGCCGCCGATCCCGGCGCCGACTTGTCCGGTTCCGGCAAAGCTGACCGGTGCGCCCATTTCCTCGGCCATGGCAACGGCAAGGTCTGGCGCGCGCTTTTTGAATTCGGCCACGATGCGATCCATCAGCGCCAGTCGTTCCTCGCGCGTGGTCTTGCTGAAGGTCTTGAAGGCGGCCTGCGCAGCGGCGACAGCCTTGTCGACATCGGCTTTGGTGCCCAGCGTTATCGCGCAGCAGGCTTCTTCCGTTGCCGGGTTGATCACTTCATGGCGCTTGCCGCCTTCGCTGTCGACCCATTGGCCATTGATGTACTGCTGCAGCCGCTCGCGCATGTCATTCTCCCGACAATGTTGAATCCGCCAGACAACCGGCGTCTCTCTCAGGCTGAAAGGTAGTCAGCCCGGTTGCAATCCGCAACCCTTCTCACCGGCTAATCCATCAGGGCCATTCGTGCCATTCAGACCCTGCGCCCGCGGATAAGCTGCACGAGGCCGATAACCAGCGCGACGACCAGCACCAGATGGATCAGACCGGCGGTAACCTTGAACGCAAAAACGCCCAGTGCTCACAGGACGAAGAGTACAAGAGCGATTGTCAGCAACATAAAAGTCTCTCCACATCCCGTCCCGGAACAGGTCTTCAACCGGCAAACGGACTTTCGGTTCCGCAGCGACAGATGAATCAAGTCTTTCAATGCTTAAGGTCGCGGCGCGTACCATTTGGTAACCATTTCTTTGCAACCCGTTGTCTAGGTTCCCGACTATGGGCAAAGCACCCTCGACAAACGCCGCACGACGGCATGCCACCGGCGGAGCAAACGCCGGATGGATTGTCGTGGCGACATTCCTCGCGCTTGTGGCGCTGACTGCGGCGCTGGTGGCGGCTTTTCGCAATTCCACCGATATCGCCGATCAGTTTGCCCGCGAGGAAGAGCAGCATCTGGTCCAGCGCTTTCTGGAGCGCAGCGAACGCCAGATACTGGAGACCGGGGCGCTGCAACTCGTCTGGGATGAAGCGGTCACCAAGCTGCGCGCGCCTGATGCCGAAGTCTGGGCGCGGGACTATATCGCGGGCTATTTCGGGGGCAGCCATCGGATCGACCGGATCTACCACGTAGGGATCAGCGGACAATTGGTGCGCTGCTGGAAGGGATCGCAGGCGGTGCCGTCCGGGGCCGCCCAGGACTGCCGCTATGATCAACTGCAATCCACTGTGCAGGACCTGATCAACCGCTCGTTGCGCAAGGATGCCGCGGGCAAAGATGCCCGCGTGTGGCGACGGCAAGGGGCGGTGAACTGGCCTTACGATGCACAGGGGCTCCCGCTGTCGCTGGGGGCTTCGGCGATGGTGCCTGTCGATGGCGGACCGGCCATTATTGCTGTGGCGTCTATCGTACCCGACGCAACGCCATCTGTGCTGAAGGGCGCACCGGATTACATCGTGCTGGTGCGCAAACTGGATCAGCGTGTCATTGCCGACCTGCAATCCTCGTTGCTGCTGGAAGACGTGCGCATCCTGATGGCACCGACCAGCGCGGCGACGCGCAATCTCCTGTCCATCCGGGATCCGCGCGGGCACACGATCGCCTGGCTCAGCTGGAAGACCAAGCCACCGGGGCCTGCGATCCTGCGCCAGACGGCACCGTTATTGGCAATCTACATTTTGTTCTTCGTCGGTGTGGTGGCAGGCGGCGCCATCATCGTGCGGCGGATGCGGCGCACCACCAGCGAACTGATGGCGAGTGAAGCCCAGGCGCAGCACAATGCCCTGCACGATGCGATGTCCGGCCTGCCGAACCGTGCCCACTTCATGCAGCGGCTGCGCCAGGAACTGGCAGCTTGCGTCACCCGTCGCGAACTTGGCGATGTCTTCGTCGCTTACGTCGATATTGACCGGTTCAAGGTTGTGAACGACACGCTGGGCCATCACGTGGGTGACGAGCTGGTGCGGCAGGTGGCCATTCGGCTGCGCCGCTCGCTACCGCTGGGCGATTTCCTGTCCCGCTTTGGCGGAGACGAATTCGTGCTCATGCGCCGTAGCACCGGCGGCAAGGCTGCAGCCGATATGCTGGGCCGCCAGCTGATGGCGATGGCGCAGGAGCCGTTCATCATATCGGGGCACAGCCTGGATATCAGCCTGTCCTGCGGGATAAGCTGGGGCCCTGAACAGAGCGAGGATCCTGGCGAACTGCTGCGCCGCGCTGACATCGCGCTGTACCGGGCCAAGCAGCGCGGGCGTGCGCGCTATCGGCGCTTCACGCGTGATATGGATGCTTCGGTCAAGCTGCGGCGCGAGATGGAAATGGAACTGCGCCGGGCCATCGCGCGGGATGAACTGACGCTGGCGTTCCAGCCCATCGTGACGGCAGCCGATGGCCGGATCGAAGGCTTCGAAGCCTTGCTGCGCTGGCCACATCCGGAACGCGGCTGGATCAGGCCGGGCCTGTTCGTGCCCGTAGCCGAACAGGCCGGACTGATGATCCCGCTGGGCGCGTGGGTCTTGCGGCGGGTGTTTACCGAATGCCGGGATTGGCCCGACTGCGACATTTCGGTGAACCTGTCACCGCTGCAAATTATGGCCAACGATTTCCTGCAGTCCATCGATGATCTGGTGCGCGAAACGGGTGCCGATCCCCGGCGCTTTGTGCTGGAAGTGACCGAGGGCATCATGCTGGATCGCAGCGACCATGTGGTCGATATGCTCAAGGGACTGAAATATCGTGGTTTCCGTATCGCCTTGGACGATTTCGGGATCGGGTATTCCTCGCTCAGCTATCTGCGCTCGTTCCAGTTTGACCGGATCAAGATCGATCGGTCCTTCGTGCAGAACATCGAGGCGGATCTGGATGCACATGCCATCCTGCGCGCCATCGTCTCGCTTGGGCACACGCTGCGGATGAAAGTCGTGGCTGAAGGTGTGGAAACCCCGATGCAACGTGCGCTGGTGCAAGCTGCGGGCTGCCAGATGATCCAGGGCCATCTGTTCTGGGAAGCCATGCCAGCGCAGGATGCCAGAGCTTTGCTAGGCGATGTGCCTGTGATCGCGCCAGCCAAGGTTGTAAACGGCTAAGCGTTCTGCCGATCAGCCCTGAACGTCAGACTTTGTATTGGCCCCGGCGGTTTGCGTGTTTGGGTAGATAAAGCCCTTGGCCGGGCTGGCACGCAGGCCGACCGATTTGGTGGGAGCATACCACACGCGCACTTCGCTCCAGTCGCCAGCCGCAGAAACATCCACAGCCATGACTCCGCGCTCGACCATGCCGGGGCGTGACCAGTTGGCGTGATCGATCAGGATGTGGCGGTCATCCACGATCTTGCGCACAACCGCGACATGGCCATAAGGCATCGCGCGCGTGCCGCTGAAAGCCAGCACGGCTCCGGCCTTGGGCTCCTGACCGCGTTCGTAGCGGCCCTGCGCATTGCTCCACCATTCGCGTGCATTGCCGCTGATCTGCACGTCGGAAATCTGCCGGGCATATGTCACGCACTGCAGCCGCGCATGGGCCACCGTGGGGAGCGCCGCGAAGGCAAAAAGGGCAAGGAGTGCTGCGACCGCGTTTCTTATCATGGGCAGCATGACTAAGGAATTTGGCGGATTTCGGGAGTCCGGCGCGGCTCCGTTCATCCTGCAGCAATCACCACTCACCTCGGTTCGTCGCAACCTGTGGATAAAATCACAGCGGCGTGCGTTGTTGCTGGTCCGCCATTGCCGGAATCGAAAAAGGCGCCCGGTTTCCCGGACGCCCTTTTCTGTCGACAAAGATCGCGTGGATCAGAGCGAGTAGTACATGTCGAACTCGACGGCCGAAGGCGTGGTTTCCCAACGCATCACTTCGGGCCACTTCAGTTCGATGTAAGCTTCGATCTGGTCCTTGGTGAACACGCCGCCCTGCAGCAGGAAGTCGTGATCGGCTTCAAGGCTGTCGAGCGCCTCACGCAAGCTGCCGCACACGGTCGGGACCTGGGCGAGTTCTGCTGGGGGCAGATCGTACAGGTTCTTGTCCATGGCTTCGCCCGGATGGATCTTGTTCTTGATCCCGTCGAGACCTGCCATGAGAAGCGCGGCATAGCACAGGTAGGGGTTGGCCATCGCATCGGGGAAGCGGAATTCCACGCGCTTTGCCTTGGCGCCAGCGCCATAGGGAATGCGGCACGATGCCGACCGGTTGCGTGCCGAATAGGCCAGCAGCACCGGCGCTTCATAGCCCGGCACCAGACGCTTGTAGCTGTTGGTGGTCGGGTTGGTGAAGGCGTTCAGCGCCTTGGCATGCTTGATCACGCCGCCGATGAAATACAGGCACATTTCCGAAAGGCCCGCATAGCCATTACCGGCGAACAGCGGCTTGCCGCCTTCCCAGATCGAGATGTGCGTGTGCATGCCCGAACCGTTGTCGGTCTTGATCGGCTTGGGCATGAACGTGGCGGTCTTGCCATAGGCCTGCGCAACCTGCTGCACGACATACTTGTAAACCTGCATGCGGTCAGCCGTCTGCACCAGCGTGCCGAAGGTCAGGCCGAGTTCGTGCTGCGCCGAGGCCACTTCGTGGTGGTGCTTGTCGCAAGGCAGGCCCATTTCGATCATGGTCGAGACCATTTCGCCGCGGATATCCACGCAGCTGTCGACCGGAGCGACCGGGAAGTAGCCACCCTTGGCGCGCGGACGGTGCGCAAGGTTGCCGCCTTCATAATCCTTGGCCGAGTTGGTCGGCAGTTCGATGTCATCGATCTTGAAGCCGTTGCCATCGTAACCGTCGTAGAACTTGACGTCGTCGAACAGGAAGAATTCAGCTTCCGGACCAACGTAGACGGTGTCACCAAAGCCACCAGCCTTCACAAAGGCTTCGGCGCGCTTGGCGGTGGAGCGTGGATCGCGCGAATAGAGTTCGCCGGTCGAAGGCTCGACGATGTCGCAGCAGATGACCATCATCGGCGAGGCCGAGAACGGATCGATGTACACAGCATCAAGATCGGGCTTCAGGATCATGTCCGATTCGTTGATGGCCTTCCAGCCTTCGATGGACGAGCCGTCAAACATCAGGCCATCTTCAAGTTCATCTTCGCCAAGCACGGTCGAAACCATGGTCAGGTGCTGCCACTTGCCCTTCGGATCGGTGAAGCGCAGATCGACCCACTCGATTTCCTCGTCCTTGATCCGGGCGAGAATGTCCTTTGCACTAGCCATCGCTGGTCCTTCTTTCTGCCCCCGGGGGAGAGGTCCGGGGGATATCTGGGGTTTTTTCTGGAAGCGTGCCCGTCCACAGGCCTACCCCCGCTTTGACGCCCCTACTGGCATATGCCGGAAGAGGCCAAATCTACTCGCAAGCGTCAGATCGCGTCGTCGTCACGCTCTCCGGTGCGGATGCGCAGTGCGCTTTCAACCGGGATCACGAAGATCTTGCCATCGCCGATCCGGCCGGTTTGGGCAGCCGCAGCAATGGCTTCGACCACGCGGTCAGCCAGGGCATCGGCCACAACGACTTCAAGCTTCACCTTGGGCAGGAAATCAACGACATATTCTGCACCGCGATAGAGTTCGGTGTGGCCCTTCTGGCGGCCAAAACCCTTGGCCTCTGTCACGGTAATGCCGGACACACCGATTTCGTGCAGCGCTTCTTTTACTTCATCGAGCTTGAAGGGCTTGATGATCGCTTCGACCTTTTTCACGTCGTTCAGACCCCTGCAACGCGGGCCGGAGCGCAACTGGCGCATACCGGCGATTTATCCTGAGCGTGACACTGACTCTACAAATGCAAACTTTACAAGAATCGTGCCACACGCTGTCACAAATCACTAGGCGAACATGTTGCATCGCGAAAGCCGTAAAATCCGGGTGCGGGCAAGATTTGAATCGAATGCGCAGACATTCCATGCGCAAGATTGCGCAGGGTTGTTAAAATAATGCTCAAATTTTGCGCAGAGGCTGCCGCTTTTTTGGGCAGATCAGGCTGCATAGGGCGGCTGGTGCAATCCCTTGGGGCTGGCGGTGAAGATTTCGCACCCGTCTTCGGTAATGCCGATCGAATGTTCGAACTGTGCAGACAATGAGCGGTCCCGCGTCACCGCCGTCCAGCCATCTTCCAGAATTTTGACGCTCGGCTTGCCCAGATTGATCATCGGTTCAATCGTGAAGAACATGCCGGGGCGCAGTTCCGGCCCGGTTCCGGCACGCGCTGCATGAATGACTTCGGGCGAATCATGAAACAGGCGGCCAAGGCCATGCCCGCAAAATTCGCGCACCACGCCATAGCGTTGCCGTTCGGCATGGGCCTGAATCGCAGCGCCAATATCGCCCAGCCGCGCACCCGGCTTGGCCTGCGCGATCCCGATCATCAGGCATTCGTAAGTAACATCAACCAGCCTGCGCGCCTTCAGCGGCACATCGCCAACCAGATACATCCGGCTGGAATCCCCGTGCCAGCCATCCAGCAAAGGCGTCACGTCGATGTTGACGATATCCCCATCCTTCAGCGTCTTGTCCGAAGGAATGCCGTGGCACACCACGTGATTGATCGAAATGCAGCAAGAATGCGCATAGCCGCGATAGCCGAGCGTTGCGGGAATCGCGCCGGCATCCAGCGTCATCTGCCGGACCACATCATCCAGATGATCGGTGCGCACGCCGGGAACCACCAGCGGTGCCAGCGCATCAAGGATTTCAGCGGCCAGACGCCCGGCCTTGCGCATGCCTTCGAACCCGGCGGGGCCGTGCAGCTTGATGGTGCCGTCCCTCATCAGGACATCGTGGTCTTCAACGGTCAGATATTGTGTCATCGCGCCCATGTAGCGAATGATGCTGCAAAATGCGAGGTGTCCGGCAAGGCCATAGGTGCCTTTTCATCGCAGCTGGCAGTATTCGGGCGCTGTCCCAAGGGCGCGCGCGCATCCCGCGATGCAAATTCCACTCGCAACGCGCGGCGCTGTGCGGCATGCATTGGCACAACATGACCGACAAACACGCGCTGATCCAGCCTGATCGCGGCCAACCGGCCACCGCCCTCCACCTGGTTGACAAGGCCACCCTGCCGGACTTTCTCAAAAGTCTGAACCCCGGCCAGCGCGCGGCGCTTATGGCGCAGAAGTTTGAAGGGGGCGGCTATGAACACGCCATCATACCCGATGGCGATGGCTGGTTTGCCGTGGCAGGCGTTGCCAATGTCAATGACCTGTCCTCGTGGTGCATGGCCAAGCTGGCCGATGTCCTGCCCGGCGGCACCTATCGCCGCGCCGGAGCAGAACCCGGAAAAGCGCTGCACGGCTGGGTAACCGGCCAATACCGCTTCGACCGCTATCGCAAGGACGCCAAGGACACAGAGCCGCGCATCCTCCTGACCAAAGATGTGGCGCGGATCGAACCTGTGCTGGCCGAGGCCGCTGCTGTGCTGGTTGTGCGCGATCTGGTGAACACCCCGGCCGAAGACATGGGGCCGCTGCAGCTTGAATCTGAAGTGCGCGCGCTGGCCAAACGCCACCATGCCGAAGTCCACGTGGTTGCAGGCGATTCGCTGGAGCACGATTACCCGATGGTCCACGCCGTTGGCCGCGCCGCTGCCCGCAGCCATGCGCCGCGCATGATCGAGATGGAATGGGGCGATCCCAAGCATCCGCGCGTCGCCATTGTCGGCAAGGGCGTCTGCTTTGATTCCGGCGGGCTCGATATCAAGCCTTCGTCCGGCATGGCGCTGATGAAAAAGGACATGGGCGGCGCGGCCCATGCCATTGCCCTTGCCGGGCTGATCATGGCACTGGGCCTGAAGATCCGGCTCCATCTGCTTGTGCCTGCTGTGGAAAATGCCATATCCGGCAATGCTTTCCGCCCCGGCGACATTCTGCGGTCACGCGCGGGCCTGTCGGTGGAGATCACCAATACCGATGCCGAAGGGCGGCTGGTGCTGGGCGATGCGCTGACCCGTGCCAGCGAATTGAAGCCTGAATTGATCATCGATTTTGCCACGCTGACCGGCGCGGCCCGCGTGGCGCTGGGGCCGGACCTGCCCGCCCTGTTCGCGCGGCGCAGCGAAACCGCGCAAGGCCTGATCACCGCAGGGCTTGAGCGTGATGATCCGTGCTGGCAACTGCCCTTGCATGAAGGCTATCGCGAATACCTCAAATCTGATGTGGCAGACCTGCTGAACGCACCTGCCAGCGGCTTTGCCGGGGCCAGCACTGCCGCGCTGTTTCTGGACCAGTTTGTGGGCGAAGGCCTTGATTGGGCACACTTTGATACTTTCGCTTGGCGGCCTGCAGCCAAGCCCGGGCGACCCAAAGGCGGCGATGCCTTGGGCTTGCGTGCGGCATGGGGCCTGCTGAAGGCGCGCTACGGCTGATTGCGCCTGCTCATGCCGCATGACTTGCCCTACCGCCCCGACGCCGCTAATCGCCCGGCTTTCCTGCTGCGAGGGCACCCTGAATTGACCGTTGACGCCACGCCTCTTTCTGCCGAACTGCCGACCGGACCGTTGGTGCTGACCCGTCCGGCGGACCGTTCGGACAAGCCGCACCTGCCGGTGCGCGGCGATCTGGCGCACATTGGCCTCGCAGGGCGCTATTTCGTGCCGCACTATGCCGTGCCCATGCCGCACGTGCTGAAATCGCCCGCCATGCTGCGGGCTGCTGGCAAGCCCGATGGCGAAGAATTGCGTGCGCTGGCGGCGGGCGAAGGGTTCGATGTGCTTGATATCGCAGGCGGCTGGGCCTGGGGACAGGCTGCCACAGACCTGCTGGTCGGCTATGTCGAAATCGCGCAACTGGAGCCATCGGCATGACAACTTCGGTCTTTATCGATGGCGCTGCGGGCACCACTGGCCTTGAGATTGCCGATCGGCTGGCAGGCCGCAGCGAATTCACGATCATCGCGCTCGACGATGTGCGGCGCAAGGATGACGCCGCGCGGGCCGAGGCCATCAATGACGCCGATGTGGTGATCCTGTGCCTGCCCGATGATGCCGCGCGCGATGCCGTGGCGATGATCCGCAACGACCGGACCAAGGTTATCGACGCTTCTACCGCGCACCGTGTGGCCGATGGCTGGACTTATGGTTTCCCGGAGCTTGTCGGGCGCGAGGTGGTGGCGCAGGCCACGCGGGTTTCGAACCCCGGCTGCTACCCCACCGGCTTCCTCGCCCTGCTGGCCCCGCTGGTCCACAATGGGTTGCTGCCTTCGGCATGGCCCTATACCTGCACGGGCGTGTCTGGCTATTCGGGCGGCGGCAAGGCGCTGATCAAGCGGTTCGAGGATGACCGCGATATCGCATGGCGTGGCTATGGCCTTGGCTTCGGGCACAAGCACGTGCCAGAAATGCAGCGCTATGCCGGCCTTGCCATTGCCCCGCTGTTCAGCCCCGCCGTGGTGCCGGCGCATCGCGGCATGGTGGTCGAAGTGCTGCTGCCGCTGGGCGTGATGCCGGGCAATGTGCCGCCTGAATTGCTGCGCACGGCGCTGACGCAGTTCTATGGCGAATCAAAAATCGTCACCGTGGCGCAGGATGCTCCGGCTGAAGGTGAATTGCTGCTGCGCGGATCGATGGAACCGTGGGACGGGCTGAAGCTGCATGTGATGGGCAGCGCCGATGGCGAACAAGCGCGGCTGGTGGCGGTGTTGGATAATCTGGGGAAGGGCGCCAGTGGCGCTGCGGTGCAGACGCTGAACCTTATGGCCGGGCTGGACGAAACGGCGGGCTTGCGGGTCTAACCCAAACCTCCCGCGCAACTTAGTGCCTCCCCGCGTCCCCGCGAAGGCGGGGACCTCAGGCCTTTTAAGCAGAGCTTCCGTAAACCTCCAGAGACCCCCGCCTGCGCGGGGGAGCATGTTGAGTTTGGATTGTACGCCGCAGCGCCGCAGCGCCGTCACACCAAAACACTATAATGCCACAACATCTCGCGTCCCCGCGAAGGCGGGGACCTCAGGCCTTTTAAGCAGAGCTTCCGTAAACCTCCCGAGGCCCCCGCCTGCGCGGGGGAGCAAAGCTAAGCAAGCAAAGAAAAAGGCCCGCACTCCATCCGGAGGCGGGCCCTTTTTCAACACGCAAAGCGCGGAAAATCAGTCTTCCGGCGCGATCGTCACGCGCAGACCGTCCAGCGCGCTGGTCAGTTGCACCTGGCACGACAGGCGCGAGGTTTCGTTGCGGTGGTCCGAGCTGTCGAGCAGGTCGTTTTCGTCTTCGCTCATCGGCGAAACCTTGTCGGCAAAGGCCGGGTCGACATAGACGTGGCACGTGGCGCACGAGCAGCAGCCGCCGCACAGGGCCAGCAATTCGTCAAAACCGTTGTCGCGGATGGCTTCCATCACCGAAAGGCCAGCATCGGCCTCGACCGTCTTTTCTTCACCTGCACGATTGACAACCACGATCTTCGGCATCGCTTTATCTCCAAATGCAGCGCCGGGCCAAACGCAAGTCCCGCGCCCCCTGTTCGCCTTTGGGTGGCGCTGCTATCGCGCCATCAGGCCTTTGGCAACTGCTGAACCGGCCAAAACTGCATTGCGGAGATTTAGGGTGGGATTGACGGCTGAAGCGATCCGCGAAGGGCTGGACTTCATCGCCGCCCGCAATCCGCTCTTGGCCAGCGCGATTGAGCGCGTCGGCTATCCCGAACCCCGCATTCGCGCCACCGGCTATGGCACGCTGCTGCGCACCATCGTGGGCCAGCAGGTGAGCGTGGCCGCCGCTGCATCGGTGTGGAACAAACTGGAGGCGCTGCTTGGCGAGGACATGCCCCCGCACGATCTGCTCGCCGCTGATTTCGATTCGCTACGCGCCTGCGGGCTATCGCGTCAGAAGCAGGGCTATGCGCGGTCCTTGTGCGAACTGGTCGTTTCGGGCGAACTCGATCTTGATGCGCTGCCCAAGGATGACGAGGAGGCGATTGCCGAACTGGTCAGGATCAAGGGCATCGGGCGCTGGTCGGCGGAAATCTACCTGCTCTTTGCCGAAGGACGTCCCGACATCTGGCCGGCAGGCGATCTGGCGGTGCAAGTGGGTCTGGGCAAACTGCTGGGCCTTGAAGAGCGGCCGAGCGAGAAGGAAACCCGCGCGTTGGCCGAAGACTGGCGCCCCCATCGCGGCGCGGCGGCGATTTTCACGTGGCATTGCTATAACAATCCGGCGCTGTGAACGCGGTCCAAGCGATACTCTAAAGTTATCGTCATGCTGAACTTGTTTCAGCATCCATTGTGCCGATCAAACTGCCGCTGGTGACGAGAAATGGACCCTGAACCAAGTTCAGGGTGACGAAAGCAGCGAGGTTGGGGGGAAGCGCAACTGACGGCTTTGCACGTCGACCAAAACCTGTAATTTGTTGCTGACAACAATGTGAGCAGGGGGAGCAGCATGCCGCGCAAGACGATCTTCATCACCGGCGGCGCATCAGGCATCGGCCGCGCGGTGGCGCAGCGCTTTGCGCAAGGCGGCTGGTTCGTGGGGCTGGCCGATGTGAACGAGGCCGGCATGGCGCAAACCGCCGCGCTGCTGACTGCAGGGCAAAGCTCCTGCCACAAACTCGACGTGCGCGACCGCGCGGCCTGGGATCAGGCGCTGGCCGATTGCGCCAAGGCTTCGGGCGGGCGGATCGATGTGGTGTTCAATAACGCTGGCGTTCCCATCGGCGGCGCAATCGTCGATCTCACGGCTGAGGAAATCGAACGCACGCTCGACATAAACCTCAAGGGCGTGATCTTCGGCGCACAGGCGGCGCACCCTTGGCTCAAGGCCAGCGCGCCGGGATCTTGCCTGCTCAACACCGCCAGCGCGGCGGGCATCTACGGCTCACCCGGAGCCTCGGTCTATTCCGCCACCAAGTTCGGCGTGCGCGCCATCACCGAATCGCTCGACGGTGAATGGGCCGAGGACGGGATCGCGGTGCGAGACCTGATGCCCAGCTTCATCGAAACCCCGCTGCTCGACCACGCCCCCAACCGCGCCAGCAACGAAGACATCCGCACCCGCGTGCTCGGCGCTGGCCTCGAACTCACGCCGGTGAGCGAAGTGGCCGAGGCTGCGTGGGCAGCGGTGCACGGGAGCCGGTTGCACACCGTGGTCGGCAAGACCGCCCGCAAACTGGCCTTCGCCTCGCGCTGGATGCCGGGGGCGCTGCGGAAGCAGATGCGGTCGTCGGAAAAGCCGCTGGGGAAGTAGGGGCATCCTGCCCAACGCCAAGAATCCACCCCTCCATTCGTCATCCCGGGCTTGACCCGGGATCCCGCTGTCCCCTTTTTGTGCCGCCCAAGAAAAGCGGGACCCCGGATCAAGTCCGGGGTGACGTTCGGTTTTGGGATGTGGTGTGAAGAACTTGGGTAGCAGGAAGTGGGTGGTCAGCTGTCGTCTGCCCAGCCATCCAGCGCAGCGCTGCCTACGCGATCCTGCAACATCCGCCTGAGTTCACCAGAAAATTTCGCAAGCGCTGGATAATCTGTCACAAACTGAACGCTGCAAAGGTTGGCGGGCTTGTAGTTGTTCGCCAGCAACACGTGAACGCTTAGTGCGCTCGCTATCCCTTGAGGTTTAATGACGATCTTGGTGACCTCTGTGTCTCGACCATCTTCACTAAACCCCCATTTACCTACAACAGGTTCGAGAGCTTCTATTGGAAAGCGGCCCAACGACGCAGTCAGTTCTTCGATGTCCTGCCATTGAACCCATGTGCCGTTGACCGCTTTGAATTGTGGCGTGTCAATTTGCGCGGCAAGCCAACCAAAGTCATCACCGTCGCTACTAAAATCATAGCGGAAGACTAATTGGCATTTCATGGCGTAATCCTGTCATAATCACGTTGGCGTCTGCCACAGCGTCGTCTCCCGAACGACAGCTTTCAATCAAAGCCCTCGAAACCCTGAATGGATTTCTTGCGATCCCAGGCCTCTGCTGGCGTTAGCTTCGTTATGCCGCAATGCGCTAAGCTACAAGCGCGGGGATGACTGCCGTCGATCAAGGAGATGCCCCAGATTTCGTCGTCGGCTTCGCTTACTTCGATGCACAGGCACGGATGATTTGCGCAATCCTCATAAATGTCGCCGGGCGAGAAGTGGGTCATTATAGGAATGCCTCCATCGCCCGCGCCATCGCCGCGTCCCTTGCCGACAGCCCATCGGCATCGTGCGTCGTCAGCGTCACTTCCACGCGGTTGTAGACGTTGAACCATTCCGGGTGGTGGTCTGCCTTTTCGGCGTAGAGCGCCACGCGGTTCATGAAGGCCCACGCTTCGGAGAAATCGCCGAAGCGGAAGGTGCGGACTATCGCCAGCCCATCTTCGCGCAATTGCCATTCGGGCAGTTCGGCCAGCAGCGCATCGCGTTCGGCGTTTGATAGTGGTTTCGGGGTCAGGCGGGCTATGGTCATCATCGGTCCTTTGGCAAGCTTGGCAGTCGCCACCGTTTCCCCTATCGCCTCATCCCATGCAAGAGTGCGGTCTCGTCGCCACGGATATTGCCTGCAGGCGCGGGGACCGGATTTTGTTCCGGGGCCTGTCGCTGTCCGTGCGTTCCGGCGGGATCGTGCATCTGGCCGGGCCCAACGGCATCGGCAAATCGAGCCTGATCCGCATCCTCGCTGGTTTGCTGCGGCCCTATGCCGGGACGGTCGAGCGCACCGGCGGCATCGCGCTGGCCGATGAGCGGCTGGCGCTCGACGGGCACCAACCTTTGGCACAGGCGCTGGCCTTCTGGCAGCGCATCGACCGCGCCGAGCCGGAGCAAGCCGACTTCGGCCTTGCCGACCTTCTCGACGTGCCGGTACGCTACTTGTCTACGGGCCAGCGCAAGCGCGCGGCGCTCGCCCGCGTGGCGGCAAGCGGTGCCCCGCTGTGGCTGCTGGACGAGCCGTTGAACGGCCTCGACACCTATTGGTCGAGCAAGGCGCAGGTTGCCATTGCTGCCCATTGCCGGGCAGGCGGCGCGGTGGTGATCGCCTCGCACCAGCCGCTGGCGCTTGAAGCTGTGCATGAAATCAAGCTGCTGGATTTTCAATTATGATCCGCAAGCTCTGGCCGATCTTCACCCGCGATCTCGCGCTGCTGACGCGCGGCGCGCAAGGGCGGGGCGGGGCGGTCCTGCCGCTGCTGTTCTTCCTTGCCGTGGCGATGCTGTTTCCCTTCGCGGTCGGCCCGGATGCGCGGTTGCTGGCGCGGACCGGGGCGGGGGTGATCTGGGTGGCGGCGCTGCTTGCGGCGATCCTGCCGCTCGACCGTCTGGTAGAGCCGGATGTGGAGGCGGGCCTGTTCGACCAATGGGCCTTGCGCGGCATTTCAGAAGAGGCGCTGCTGGCGGTGCGCGTGCTGGCGCATTGGCTGAGCTTTGGTGTGCCGCTGATGCTCGCCGCGCCGCTCTCGGCAGGGTTGCTGTCGCTGGATGCGCAGCAGTTGTGGATGGTGGAACTGGGCCTGTTGCTGGGCACGCCGGGGCTGGCCGCGATAGGCGTGACGATTGCCGCGCTGACCGCCGGAATGCGCGCAGGCGCGGCGCTGGGCGGATTGCTGGCGATCCCGATGGCGGTGCCGCTGCTGATTTTCGGCGCAGGATCGCTGCAGCCGGATGGCGAGGGCGGGCTGGCCCTGCTGGCTGCATGCAGCCTTGTCGCCCTGGCCGTTGCGCCCTTTGCCGGGGGAGCGGCTATACGTGCAGGGCGCGAGTAAATCCGCTTCATCGCGGACAAGCGCAAATTCGTTGGCAATCGCACCAACACGCCCTAACTCGGGCGCTATGAACGCTCCACAGATTGCATCCGAAACCATTTCGCTCATCGGCAACACGCCGCTCGTCCTGCTGAAAGGGCCGAGCGAGGCGGCAGGGGCCGAGATCTATGGCAAGTGCGAATTTGCCAATCCCGGCGCTTCGGTAAAGGACCGCGCTGCGCTGTGGATCGTTCGCGATGCTGAAGAACGCGGGATACTGAAGCCTGGCGGCACCATCGTTGAAGGCACCGCGGGCAACACCGGCATTGGCCTTGCGCTGGTTGCCAATGCGCGCGGGTACAAATCGGTCATCGTCATGCCCGAAACGCAATCGCGCGAGAAGATGGATACCCTGCGCGCGCTCAGGGCTGAACTGGTGCTCGTCCCCGCAGCGCCGTTCTCAAACCCCGGCCACTTCGTCCACACCTCGCGCCGCATTGCCGAGGAAACCGAAGGTGCGGTCTGGGCCAACCAGTTCGACAATATCGCCAACCGCCGCGCCCACATCGAAACCACCGCGCCGGAAATCTGGGAGCAGATGGAGCATCGCATCGATGGCTTTACTTGCGCTGCGGGCACCGGCGGCACCATCGCGGGTGTGGGCATGGGCCTCAAGGCTTTTGACGAGAACGTCACCATCGCGCTGACCGATCCGCACGGCGCAGCGCTCTACAACTATTACGCCAACGGCGAATTGAAGTCCGAAGGTTCTTCGGTAGCCGAAGGCATTGGGCAGGGACGCATCACCGCCAACCTCGATGGCGCGCCGATCGACACGCAATTCCGCATTTCGGACGAAGAGGGCCTCTACTGGGTAGAGCGACTGTTGGCCGATGAAGGCCTGTGCCTCGGTCTGTCGAGCGGGATCAATGTGGCGGGTGCCGTGGCGCTGGCCAAGCAGCTTGGCCCCGGCAGCCGCGTCGCCACGATCCTGTGCGACACCGGCTTCCGCTACCTCTCCTCGCTCTACAACCCTGAATGGTTGAAGGCGAAGGGCCTCCCGGTCTTTCCTTGGTTGGAGCAATAGGCTACTCTGCCATCATGGCAAAGTTCGGCCTTCCCGGCAGAAAACAGGCAGCCGCCTCTCCGGCGGAGCAGCAGGCCGCTGCGGCCGTCGCCAGCGCCTTGGCGCACGTGCCGCCCACCATGCGAGAAATGCGGGCCCAGGCGGTCCACCGGCTGCAAGTGGGGCTGTTCGGCCTTGCCGGGATGCTGCTGCTCGTCAGCCTTGCCAATGTGATCATGGACCGGGCCAAATATATCGATGCCAGCGCGGTCAACACGGCGGCCCCGGTGATTGAACCAAGCGCAACTTCGGCCAAGGACCCACTGGCGGACATGGGCGTGGCCCCCAAGCTTCCCGTCAGCGCCAACGAAAAGCCCACCGTCACGCTATCGCCAGCACCGCCCGCGCCTGCGCCATCGGTCAACGCGCCACCGCCCTGAGCGGCGATGCGCCGCCTTCTTATCCTCGCGCTGGTGGTATCAGCGGCTGTTACCAGCGTGGTCTGGTTCACCACATCGCGCGGCAAAGCCGCGGATCAGAACCTAGGCCTGTTCACCAGTCTGCCGCTCCTCTGGAGCGAATCGAGCGACCTCAAGGGCATGCTCGATGGCGGTGAGGGGCCGCATTGGGCGCGCGCCGTGCTGGAAGAGCGCGCGCAGGTGACCCCGCTCGATACGCTGCTCGATCTTTCCGCGGTCCGTCACCTGATCATCGCCCAACCGCGCCCGCTTGCCCCGGAAGAAAACGTCGCGCTCGATTCATGGGTGCGCGCAGGTGGCGCGGTGCTGTTCTTTGCCGATCCCATGCTCACGCAAGACAGCCATTTCGCGCTGGGTGATCGGCGCAGGCCGCAGGACGTGGCGCTGGTTTCGCCGATCCTCGCGCGCTGGGGGCTGGAACTCCGCTTTGATGAAGACCAGCCCGCAGGTGAGCGGGAAAATGCGGGAGAGCGCCTCCCGGTCAACCTTCCGGGGCAATTTGTGGCAAGGGCAGGCGGGCAGGATGCCGATTGCCAAATCGGCACAGCGGGCCTGATTGCGCGCTGCCGCATCGGCAAAGGGCGGGCCGTGCTGGTGGCAGATGCCGCTCTGCTGGAAAGCGGCGAAGGCCAAAGTGCCCGCATTTCCGGGCTGCAGCGCCTCCTGGATGAAGCGTTTGACCGTTGAAATGGCCCCGCATGCGGGAAACTGCGGGCAGGCAGCGCTTCGGCAAATCCAAGCAAAGGATAAAGGCCTGAATCTCGGGCCGTTCTGTGCCACTATTTGCAGCAGGTTATGGTTACTCTTTCGTAAGTAAGTAGAAAAAATGCTACGGAATCATAGCTAGTCCGCGTTTTCCCGCATTTTCCCCTTTTCGCCCGCCCGGTCCCGCGTTAGTAGTGTGCGCTATCGGGACGAACTCCAGTCGCATCCGCGGGGGATGAGTCGGCTCTGCGCGCAGGCGCGGGGCCGGGCCATGGAGTTTTTCGTCCGCGAGCGGGGTGGTCGGCGTGACGGGAGGGTCGGTAAATCTCGTAGGACAAGGCTTTTCGCCACGCGGCGAAAAGGGCCGCTTTGTCCTGCCTGCCGATTTCCGCTCCGATATCTTCACCGCATCTGCGAATCAGCGCGTGCTCTGCCTCGACAAGCATCCGCGCCTGCCTTGCCTCACCGGATTTGGCCTGTCCCGCCTTGCCGATTTTGCTGCCGAGATTGATCGCGAAGAGGAAAAGAAGCTGCGGCTTGGCCTCGATTTTGATCGCGATGCCGCAGAGGGTCAGGTCTACGGCTTCACCCGCGTCAGCTATGATGACAGCGGCCGGTTCGTCCTGCCCGATTACCTGTCCGAACTCGGGCAAGTAGAGGACGGCCTCTATTTCCACGGTGGTGGCCGGCAGATCACGATCTGGAACCCGCGCATCCTGTTTGAACAGGATGCTGCTTGGGCGATTGCCCAGGCCGGTTGCCGCGCCAAGATGGCCGAAGCTGCAAAGGGCAAGCGCAAATGATCGCCCCTGAAGTGGCCCCGGCTGACACCATGCGCGCCCCGCACATTCCCGTGCTGATCGATGAAGTTCTTGCCGCGCTGAACCCGAAAGCTGGCGACTTGATCGTGGACGCAACTTTCGGCGCAGGCGGCTATACCCGTTCGATCCTTGACACCGGCGCAACCGTCCATGCCTTTGACCGCGATCCTGATGCGATTGCGGCTGGACAGGTCTGGGGAGAAACCTGTGGAAAAGATCCACGCCTGATCCTGCACCCGCGCCGCTTTTCCGAACTGGCAGAAGGGCTTGCCGATGCCGGAATTGCCAGCGTTCAGGGCGTGGTCTTCGATATCGGCGTCAGCTCGATGCAGCTTGATCAGGCAGCGCGCGGATTTGCGTTTTCCTCGGACGGGCCGTTAGACATGCGAATGTCACAGGACGGTCCAACTGCGGCGGATTTCCTGAATGAAGCGGCTGAGGAAGATATCGCAGACGTGCTCTATCGCTACGGCGAGGAACGCCAGTCGCGCCGCATTGCCCGCGCCGTCGTGGCGGCCCGCCCGCTTACCACAACCGGTCAGTTTGCCACTGTCGTGCGCAAGGCGCTTGGCTATCGTCCTGATATCAAAGGCCCCAAGGCGCAGAAGGACCCGGCAACGCGCAGCTTTCAGGCGGTGCGCATCCACGTGAATGGCGAGCTGGACGAGCTGGTGGCAGGACTTGCCGCGGCAGAAAAAGTGCTCGCACCCGGTGGTCGCATCGCCGTGGTCAGCTTCCACAGTCTGGAAGACCGTATCGTCAAACAGTTCCTGCGCGAAGCGGCAGGGGCGATGCCGGCGGGTTCACGCCATATGCCGCAGATGGCGCAAAAGTCGGTCGCCGTGTTCGAAAAGCCATCGGCCGCAATCCGCCCCACTGCAGAAGAAGAAGCGCGCAACCCGCGTGCGCGCTCGGCCACCTTGCGCTGGGCGGTCCGCACAGCAGCACCGGCGCGCGCAGCCACGGGGAGGGCCGCAGCATGATCGCCTCTGCCAATCGCCTGCGCTCGGTCGGATGGCTGGTGCTGCTGGGCCTGTGTCTGGCGATGGTGCTGGTGCTGGCATTCCGTGTGAATGCGCTGCGCAGCCAGATTCACCGTGCCGAAGCGCGCATCGTCGCGCTGAAGCAGGAGAAGATGTATCTCGAAACCGAGTTCGAGACGCGCGCCAACCAGCAGCAGCTGAAAACGTGGAACGATGTTGAATTCGGCTACGCCGCACCGCTGGCCGGGCAGTATCTGGAAGGCGAGCGGCAACTGGCAGCCTTCAGCGTACCCAGCGTGCCCAATGCTCCGGCCCCGATCCGCGTGGCAAGCGTGGACGATGCGGTGATTGCCTCAGCAGCATTCCCGGCCATGGTCTCGCCGCTTTCGGGCAAGCCGCTGAGCGACACCGATGAGCAAGGCACACCTGCAAAGTCCGGCGATGACCGGGCGGTGCTGACCAAGGCCAGTGGTAAGACTTCCGTTGTTGATCGTGCCGAAGCGGTCGAAACGCTGAACGAGCGCTTGGGCAAAGTTGTCGAAGCGCGGCCCCGCAAGCCGGTGCGCACGGCCACGGCCTCCGAAAAGCCGGGGCCTGAGGCGAAGAAGCGTTCGGAAAAGTCATCAGACTCTGACAAGTCATCAGGTAAGGCTGCGTCGAAATCGGCTTCCAAGCCCGCCGCCAAGGCCACAAAGACTGCTGGCACAAAGCAGGCCAGCAAGGCTGTCACCCCTGCGGACAAGCCAAAGGCAAAGAAAGACAAAGCCACTACGGCCCCGCGCGTGGCCAAGAGCAAGGAGGCTAAGGCAGTCTTGTGAATGCGCTAACCGCTTCAGCCGCCATTGCCTCGGGCCGGGTCACTCTTGCCAACGTCCGCCAGCGTTCGCTGGTCGAAGCCAAGATTCGCGTGCTGGTGGTGGCATTCCTGTTCGTCTGCGCGGCCCTGGCCGCTTTTGCGCGCATTCTGCAGCTTGGCCTGTTTGAAGGCGCGCCCGAGCGCCGTTCGCTGGCCGAGGCGCTGCTGCCGCCCCGTGGCGAGATTGTGGATCGCAACGGGGCGCCGCTGGCGCGCGCTTTTCCGGCCTATGCGCTGTGGTACAATCCCAAGGCTTTTGGCGAAAATGGGTCGCCGCTGGTAAAGTCACCGGAGGAAGTCGCCGCCGCCTTGATGCAGATCTTTCCGGATGCGGACTATGCTGATCTGCTGCGGCGGCTGAAATCTGACCGCCCCAGCTATCTGCGCGCGCGGATCATGCCCGAAGAGGCCAACCGCATCTTCGCGCTGGGCGAACCTGCTCTGGAGTTCCCGCGCGAAAATCAGCGCTATTATCCGCAAGGCTCGCTTGGCGCGCACGTCCTTGGCTATGTCGATGGCGAAGGCAAAGGTCATGTCGGCATGGAGCAGGTGCTCGAAGAAGACCTGCTCGATCCGGCCAAGCGCGCAGTTCCGGTGTCGCTGTCTATCGACATGCGCGCCCAAGGTGCGCTTGAGGATGAACTGGGCCGGGGCATGCTGGAGACCGAGGCTAAGGGTGCCGCCGGGATCATTCTGGACGTTGATACTGGCGAAGTCATCGCGCTCGCCTCACTACCCTCGTTCAATCCCAATCGTTCGGACATGGCCTACAACGATCTGGTGTTCAACAAGGTCACCAATCAGGTTTACGAACTGGGCTCCACGTTCAAGCCGCTTTCGGTAGCCGCCGCCATCGATGCCGGGGTGGTTACCGATCTTTCGGTGCGCTATCCGGCGGATCGCCCGCTGGAAATCGGCGGCTTCCGCATTCGCGATAGCCACAGCTTCGGCGCTTCGCTCAACGTGCCCGAATCGCTGATCCATTCATCGAACATCGTGACCGCGCAAGTGGCCGACAAGCTCGGCGGTCCGGCGCTCAAGAAGACCATGGCGGCGCTGGGCATGAACGAGCGCCCCTATATCGAACTGCCCGCGCGCGGCTTCCCGCTTTGGCCACGCGGCCACGAAAAGACCGGCGAATGGGCGCGCATCACCACGATGACGGTCAGCTATGGCCACGGCATTGCGGTCACGCCGTTGCACCTTGCAGCGGCCTATGCGGCGATGGTGAACGGTGGCGTCTGGCGTCCGGCCACGCTCTACAAGGTCGATCCGGCCAAAGCCTCCGAAGGCCGCCGCGTGTTCAAAGCCTCCACCAGCGCGCGCATGCGTCAGTTGCTGCGCATGATCGTGGTCGATGGCACCGGCAAATCAGCCAATGCTCCCGGTTTCCGTGTCGGGGGCAAGACCGGCTCGGCTGAAAAGCCCGGCGGGAAGGGTGGTTACAACCGCACTTCGCTGGTCGCGACATTCGCAGCAGCCTTCCCGATGGACAAACCGCGCTATGTGGTGATCGCCATGCTCGATGAACCCAAGGGCACGGCGGCGACCTCCTATCAGCGCACGGCAGCGTGGAATGCCGGCCCTATCGTCGGCCGTCTGGTGCCACGCATCGGCCCGTTCCTCGGCGTCGTGCCTGATGATACGCGCGATATCGACATTTCCGACCTTTCGCCCCTGGTCGGCAACGGGAATGGCGAATGAAGCTGGCGGCGATCTGCGAAGCGGCGGGGTTTCCGGCAGCTGCCGGTGATGCCAACGTCACCGGCTTTGCCATCGATCACCGCAAGGTTGCGCCGGGCACGATCTTCGGTGCCTTCCCCGGCGCGCGCTTCAACGGCGAGGATTTCATTGCCGATGCCGTAAAGTCTGGCGCGGTGGCAATCGTCGCCCGGCCTGAAGCGAAAGTTGAAGGCGCGATCCACATTGCCGATGCCGAACCGCGCCGCGCCTTTGCCATGCTGGCCGCGCGCTTCTTTCAACCGGTGCCCGAAACGGTCGTTGCCGTCACCGGCACCAATGGCAAGACCTCGACGGTCGAAATGACCCGCCAGATCTGGCGCATGCTGGGCCAGTCCGCCGCCTCGATCGGCACACTGGGCGTCACCACCGCTGACGAGAGCATCTCCACCGGCCTGACCACGCCTGATATCGTTACGTTCCTTGCGAACATGACCGGCCTCGCCCGCGAAGGCGTAAGCCACGTTGCCTATGAGGCATCGAGCCATGGCCTTTCGCAATACCGCAACGAAGGCTTGCGCGTGGTGGCAGGCGGCTTCACCAACCTGAGCCGTGACCACCTCGATTACCACGCCACGATGGAAGACTACTTCGCGGCCAAGATGCGGCTGTTCGATCACGTCGTGACAGATGGCGGCAAGGCGGTGGTGTGGATGGACGACGAATGGTCGGCCCGAGCCGCTGACCATGCACAGCGCCGGGGCCTGCAGCTCTTCTCGGTCGGCACGATCGGCACCTCGATCCGCCTCGCCGGACGCGCGCCAACCCAGCTTGGGCAGACGCTGGAGATCGAATGGCAGGGTAAGGCGCGCAAGATCGCGCTGCCGCTGATCGGGGCCTATCAAGCCGCCAACGCGCTGGTATCGGCCGGCCTCGCCATCGCCTCGGGCAGCGATGCCGACAAGGTGTTCGATGCGCTTGCACGGTTGCAGCCGGTGCGCGGACGGCTTGAACGGGCGGCGATCAATCGCGCTGGAGCGCCGGTCTATGTCGACTACGCACACACGCCCGATGCGATAGAGGCCGCAATTCTGGCGCTGCGGCCACACACCGCCGGGCGGCTGATCACAGTCTTCGGCGCTGGCGGCGACCGTGACGGGGGCAAGCGCCCGGAGATGGGCCGCGCCGCCTGCGCCGGGTCCGATGTGGTCATCGTCACAGATGACAATCCGCGCGGCGAAGATGCCGCCACGATCCGCGCCGCAGTCTTGGCTGGGTGCGATGGCAAGGCGCGCGAGATTGGGGATCGGCGCACCGCCATCGCTGCTGCCATTGCCGAGGCGGGCCGCGATGATATAGTCCTGATTGCAGGCAAGGGGCACGAACAGGGTCAGATCATTGGCAGGGGTGAGGCAATGCGCATCCTGCCGTTCGATGACGTAGAGGTCGCAAGGGAGTGCACGACATGACCGCCCATCCCGCGCTTATTTCATGGCCAGAAGACCCGTCGGATGCGGCGGGTCTTGCGCTTTGGACCAGCGAGGACATCGCCCACGCCACCGGTGGGCGGGCCAGCGCCCATTTTGCCGTGTCCGGCGTGGAGATCGACAGCCGCGAAGTGGTGGAAGGCGATCTCTTTTTTGCGCTGAAGGGTGAGGCTTCGGACGGCCATCGCTACCTTGAAGGCGCCACTGCGCGTGGTGCATCAGGCGCGGTGGTGGAGCATGCCAGCTTTGGCCCGCACGTCCTCGTCGCCAACACCGCAACCGCGCTGGAGGACCTGGGCAAGGCCGCGCGCGCGCGGGTGGATGCCGGGATTATTGGTGTGACCGGCTCTGCGGGGAAGACCGGGGTTAAAGAGGCGCTCTATGCCGCGCTCGACCGGGCGAGCAGGGGCCGGGCGCACCGTTCGGTCAAGAGCTACAACAACCATGTGGGCGTCCCGCTGAGCCTTGCCCGGATGCCCGCGCGCACCAGCTTTGGCGTGTTCGAAATGGGCATGAACCATGCGGGCGAATTGTCCGCGCTGACGCAACTGGTGCGGCCGCATGTGGCGATCATCACCACGATTGCGCCTGCACACATCGGCCATTTTGCGGGCGAGGAGGGCATAGCCGATGCCAAGGCCGAGATCTTTGAAGGGCTTGAGCACGGCGGCGTTGCCATTATCCCGCACGACAACCGGCACTATGAACGCCTCCGCGCCAAGGCCGTGCAGCACGCCGAACGGGTGGTGAGCTTTGGCCGCCATGCCGATGCCAATGTGCGCCTGCTTGATGCGGTGGCTTCGGCTCATGGCGGGACACTGGTCACCGCCGATCTGGGCGGGCGCAAGGTGTGCTACACGATTTCGCAGCCCGGCGAGCACTGGGTGGCCAATTCGCTGGCGATCATGGCCGCGGTTGAGGCGATCGGCGGAGACCTTGGCGCGGCGGGGCTTGCGCTGGCGGAAATGGAAGGCCTTGCCGGACGCGGCGCGCGCCACACCATCCCGGCGCAGGGGGGCGATGGGTCTGGCACTGCGCTGCTGATCGATGAAAGCTATAACGCCAATCCCGCGTCCATGGCGGTGACCTTGCGCCAGTTGGGGGCGACGCCTGCGGCCCGGCGTGTGGCCATTCTGGGCGCGATGAAGGAACTGGGCGCAGATGAGGCTCGCTATCACGCCGAACTTGCCGGGCCGATTGCCGAAGGCAAAGTCGATAAGCTGGTGCTGGTCGGGACCGAAATGGCCCCATTGGCGCAAGTGCTGGGGAAAAGCGGCGCATCATCGCTTGCCGCCCGAATCGATGTAACGCATGTGCAGACTGCGGCCGAAGCAGCGCAGTGTCTCGCGGCCGATGGCGTGCGCGGTGGTGATGCCCTGCTCGTCAAGGGGTCGAATTCGGTAGGGCTGGGCGCGATCGTGCGTTCGCTTGCCGCCAGGGAACAGTGAATGCTCTATCAGCTGGCCGAATGGCTGAATTTTGAAGGTTTCAGCAACCTCATCCGTTACCAGACCTTCCGCGCGGGCATTACCCTGCTCACCGCGCTGCTGATCGGCCTGATCATCGGTCCGCGCTTCATCAACATGCTGCGCGTCCGCCAGGGCAAAGGCCAGCCAATCCGCGAAGACGGCCCGCAAACCCACCTGGCCAAACGTGGCACGCCCACAATGGGCGGGTTGATGATCGTGACCGCGCTGCTGCTTTCGCTGCTGCTGTGGATGGACATGACCAGCCGCCTGCTGTGGTCGTGCATTGTCGTGACGCTGGGCTTTGGCCTGATCGGGTTCCTCGATGATTACGACAAGGTCACCAAGTATGCGCACAAAGGCGTGCCAGCCAAGGTCCGCCTTGCCGGGGAGTTCGTCGTAGCCGCGCTGGCGGCGTGGCTGGCTGTGGGGGAGACGAACCTCTATGTGCCAGTGTTCAGCAACCTCTACATTCCGCTGGGGCCGTTTTACTATCTCTTTGCCATCTTTGTGATTGTTGGCGCGGGCAATGCCGTGAACCTGACCGATGGGCTGGATGGTCTGGCGATCATGCCGGTGATCATTGCCGCAGGCACGTTCGCAATCATCGCCTATCTGGCAGGCCGCGTGGACTATTCCAGCTACCTTGGCATCCCGCACGTAAAGGGCGCGGGTGAACTCGCGATCTTCTGCGCGGCGATGATGGGGGCGGGGCTGGCCTTCCTGTGGTTCAACGCGCCGCCAGCGGCCGTGTTCATGGGCGATACCGGAAGCCTCGCGCTTGGCGGCGCGCTGGGTGTTATCGCGGTGGCCGCGCATCATGAGATCGTGCTGGCCATCGTCGGCGGGCTGTTCGTGATGGAGGCCGTTTCGGTGATCGTGCAGGTGGCAGTCTACAAGCGCACCGGAAAGCGCGTGTTCCGCATGGCCCCGATCCACCATCACTTCGAACAGTTGGGCTGGAAGGAATCGACCGTCGTGATCCGCTTCTGGATCGTATCGATCGTGCTGGCGCTGATCGGCCTTGCCACGCTGAAGGTGCGATGATCGTCTCGCCCACCTTTGCCGGCAAGCGCTTTGCAGTGCTCGGCCTTGCCCGTTCGGGGCAGGCCAGCGTCGAGGCGCTGCTGGCGGGCGGGGCAGAAGTTACCGTGTGGGATAGCCGCGAAGAACCGCGCGCTGCTTATGAAGGACGTTGCCAGATTGCCGATCCGCTGGCGATTGATCTGACCGGTTTTGCAGGGGTGGTCGTCAGCCCCGGCGTTCCGCTGAACCGCCATCCCATCGCTGCCCATGCCGCATCGTTCGGTGTGCCGGTGATTGGCGATATCGAACTGTTTGCCCAAGCGCGCGCCGATCTGCCGCCGCACAAGGTCGTCGGGATTACTGGCACGAACGGCAAATCGACCACAACCATGCTGGTCCACCACATCTGTAAGGCCGCAGGCTTTGAGGCGCGGCTTGGCGGCAATATCGGGTTGCCCGTTCTGGGGCAGGAGCCGTTGCCAGAAGGCGGCGTCTATGTGCTGGAATTGTCCAGCTACCAGATCGACCTGACGCATAGCCTCGATTGCGATGTGGCCGCGCTGATCAATCTGAGCCCCGATCACCTGGACCGCTATGATGGTTTTGAAGGCTATGCTGCGGCCAAGGCACGGCTGTTTCAGATGCAGTCAGCGCGCCACCATGCGGTGTTTGGCCGCGGTGATCAGCACACTTTAAACATCGCCCTGCAAACTTCCGCGCGACACGAACCCGGGTTCGTCCATGTGGTAGAGCCGGAACTGCTGCAGGGGCAGGGCGATTGGCCTTCGCTGCAAGGGCCGCACAATCTGCAGAACGCTGCCATCGCCGTTGCGATTGCGCAGCAGCTTGGCATTGGTGAAAAGGTGTGGCGGCCCGCGCTGGCCAGCTTTGTTGGCCTGCCGCACCGTATGGAGCGGGTGGCTGAGGCCAACGGCGTGCTGTTCGTCAACGACAGCAAGGCCACCAATGCGGCGTCCACCGCACCGGCGCTTGGCGCTTATCCCCGCATCCACTGGATTCTGGGCGGCTTGCCCAAGAGCGACAATCTGGATGAATGCGCGCCCTATTTCGGCAACGTCGTGGCTGCCTATACCATCGGTGAGGCCGGGCCGATGTTTGCCGACTTGCTCGAACCTGTCATGCCTGTCACGCGCAGCGAGATGATGTGCGATGCGGTGCGGCAGGCCATGGAAGCGGCGCAGCCCGGCGATGTCGTGATGCTGTCTCCGGCCTGTGCCAGCTTTGACCAGTTCCGCGATTTCGAAGCGCGCGGCGACAGTTTTCGCCAGATCGTCGAAGCGCTGATCGAAGACCGCAGCAGCCCTTGCCCCCCGGAAATCGGCATATGAGCACTGGACAATGAGCACAGCGCCCACGCCCACCCGTCTGGTCACCACCCCCACGCCCGATGGCGGGGTGCGAGTGGTGGGCCATGGCGCGCGCTTTCGCCGCAGCCGCCGCAGCGAATTGCTGATCTGGTGGCGCGAGATTGATCGTGTGCTGCTGACGCTGATCCTGTCGCTGGTGGCCATTGGCTGCATCGCGGTGGCAGCCTCGTCTCCGGCCAGTGCGCATCGCCTGTCTACGGCCAAGAAGTCTTTGGGCGATCTCTATTTCTTCTGGATTCACCTGCGCTGGGTGGCGGTGGGTATGGTGGCAATGTTCTTTGCCTCGGTCCTGCCCAAGGAAGCGGCGCGGCGCGCGGCGATCCTGCTGGCGGTGGCAATGGTGATCGGCCTGATGCTGGTGCCGCTGGTTGGCAGCGAAGTGAAGGGCGCGCGGCGCTGGCTGTGGCTGGGCTTCAGCCTGCAACCGTCCGAATTTCTCAAGCCCGGCTTTGCCATTGCGCTGGCATGGATCCTGTCATGGCGGGTGCGCGATCCGAACATTCCGGTCATTCCGGTCACAGTCGGCATCATGGGGCTGGTGGGCGTGCTGCTCATGGCGCAGCCCGATTTTGGTTCGACGGTGCTGTTTGGCGGCGTTTGGTTTGTGCTGGTCCTGCTTTCCGGTCTGTCGTTGAACAAGATCATCTGGTCCTTGGGCGGCGGTGTGCTGGTGGGAATAGCGGCCTATCTGTTCTATCCCAATGCCACACACCGTATCGACAGCTTCATCTCCGGCGGCAGCGAATTCGATCAGGTTGATCTGGCCATGCGTACGCTGACCAACGGCGGGTGGAGCGGCACGGGCCTGTGGCTCGGCAGCCGCAAGAATGCTCTGCCCGAAGCGCATACCGATTATATCTTTTCGGTGATCGGAGAGGAATTCGGGCTGATTGCCTGTGCGGTGATCGTCCTGATCTATTGTGCAATCGCGCTGCGCGTGCTGATGCGCCTGCTGGATGAGGATGACATGTTCACCATCCTTGCCGCTGCTGGTTTGACCGCGCAGTTGGTGGGGCAGGCGTTCATCAACATCCTTGTCAACGTGCAGATATTCCCTTCGAAAGGCATGACCTTGCCGCTTATCAGCTATGGCGGATCATCCACGATTGCGCTGCTCCTTGGTGTGGGGCTGCTGCTGGCGATCACGCGCCGCAATCCCTACCTGTCGCGCGAGAAGTTCGACATTGCAGAACTGGTGCGCAAATGAACGCCCCCAATCCGGCCATCGGCGTTTCCCGGCATTTCGTGCTGGCTGCGGGCGGCACCGGCGGCCATCTGATCCCCGCTTTTGCCTTGGCGATCGAACTGGACCGGCGCGGCCACCATGTTGCACTGGTCACCGATGAACGCGGGGCGATGATCCCCGGCAAGCCCGATTTCATGCCAGCCCATGTGCTTCCCGCCGGACGTCTGGCCAAGAACCCGGTTGCGCTGGCCAAGGGGTTGCGCGCCATCTGGCAGGGCCGGGCTATGGCGCTGCGCCTGTTTGAAAGCTTTCAGCCCTCGTGCGTCATCGGCTTTGGCGGGTATCCTGCACTGCCTGCCTTGTTGGCGGCACGTGCGGCCAAGATCCCGACGGTAATCCACGAACAGAACGCCGTGCTGGGCCGCGTCAACCGCTTCCTCTCGGGCCGGGTCGATGCCATCGCCACGGCTTATGGTGAGGTTGATCGGCTCGATCCCAAGCTGTGGGGCAAGGTCCACCGTGTGGGCAATCCGGTGCGGCCCGAAGTGCTGGCCTTGCGCGGTGAGGCTTTCCCCGAATTCACCGAAGACAGTCTGTTCCGCGTGCTGGTGACGGGCGGAAGTCAGGGCGCTTCGATCCTGTCAGAGGTGGTGCCTGATGGCCTCGCGATGCTGCCACCAGCCTTGCGCCACCGCTTGCAGGTGACGCAGCAGTGCCGCCCTGAGGACCTTGAAGCCGTGCGCGCGCGCTATGCCACGCATGAGATTCCGGCTGAACTTGGCACCTATTTTGAAGACATGCAGGCCCGCCTGGCCGGCGCGCATCTGTTTATCGGCCGCGCTGGGGCTTCGACCATTGCTGAACTGACCGCCGTGGGCCGCCCCGCCATCCTGATCCCGCTGCCCATCGCCACCGACGATCATCAGGCCGCCAACACGCGCGAAATGGTGGCGGCAGGCGGCGCACGCGCGATCCGCCAGACCGGCTTTACGCCAAAGGAGCTGGCCAAGCAGATTCAGGTTATGGCCCAGCACCCGCAAACCCTCGCCAATGCGGCGCATGCGGCGTGGAACTGCGGCTTGCCCAATGCCGTCAGCGATCTGGCCGATCTGGTCGAAGGGTTCGGCGGCGATCCGATCATGGACGTGATCCGCGTCGAAAAGCGCAGCGCCGTGCCATCGGGGCAGGAGCAGCTTGCAAAGCGCGCGCACGCAAACGGAGAGACCAAGTGAAGGGCGTCGGCACTGAAATCGGCACGATCCACTTTGTCGGCATCGGCGGGATTGGCATGTCGGGCATTGCCGAAGTGATGCACAACATGGGCTATGCGGTGCAGGGGTCGGACATGGCCGAGAGCTATGTGGTCGACGGCCTGCGCAAGCGTGGCATCACGGTGATGATCGGGCAGAAGTCCGAAAACGTCGATGGTGTGGCCGTGGTCGTCACTTCCACTGCCGTCAAGCGCGATAACCCCGAAGTCGTCGCCGCGCTCGAAAACCGCATCCCCGTTGTCCGCCGGGCTGAAATGCTGGCCGAACTGATGCGGCTGAAAAACACCGTGGCTGTGGCCGGAACGCACGGCAAGACTACCACGACCTCGATGATCGCGTGCCTGCTCGATGCGGGCGGGGTGGATCCGACCGTGATCAACGGCGGCATCATCAATTCCTACGGCTCCAACGCACGGCTGGGTGACAGCGAGTGGATGGTGGTCGAGGCTGACGAGAGCGACGGTTCGTTCCTGCGTCTCGATGGCACGCTGGCGGTCGTCACCAACATCGATCCCGAACACCTCGATCACTACGGCAGCTTTGACAAGGTGAAGTCCGCTTTCGTGGAATTCATTGAAAACGTGCCGTTCTATGGCGCGGCGATGCTATGTATTGATCATCCTGAAGTGCAAGCGATCATCCCCAAGGTACGCGACCGCCGAGTGATAACCTACGGCTTCTCCGCGCAGGCCGACGTTCGGGGTGAAGCCGTGACGCCGATCCCGGGCGGTAACCGTTTCGATGTGCTGCTGCGCCAGCGCGATGGCTCGTTCCGCCGCATCGAAGGGCTCGAACTGCCGATGCCGGGCCGCCACAATGTGCAGAACGCGCTTGCGGCTGTGGCAGTCGCAGTGGAAATGGGCGTGTCGGACGATCTGATCTGCACCGGCTTTGCCAAGTTCGGCGGCGTCAAGCGCCGCTTCACCAAGGTGGGCGAGGTAGACGGAGTCACCGTAATCGACGATTACGGCCACCACCCGGTCGAAATCCGCGCCGTTCTCGCCGCCGCGCGCGAAGGTGTGCCCAGAGAAGGTCAGGGGGGCCGCGTAATCGCCGTGGTCCAGCCGCACCGCTTCACGCGCTTGCGCGATCACATGGAAGAGTTTCAGGGCGCGTTCAATGATGCCGATGTGGTCTATGCTGCGCCGGTCTATCCTGCGGGAGAAGCGCCGATTGAGGGCGTGGACAGCGCAGCGATGGTCGAAGGCATCAAGGCGCGCGGGCATCGCAGTGCGCACCTGATCGCCGGGCCGGATGCCCTGGCGCGCGAACTGGCGGCTACGGTGCAGGCAGGCGACATGGTCGTGTGCCTTGGCGCGGGCGACATCACCAAGTGGGCGGCGGGTCTGGCCGATGCGATTGCGGCTGAGAGGGCTGTGGCGTGAGCGCTTTGGATCACCACCACCCCCCAGCCCCCTCCTCTAAAGAGGAGGGGGGGCAAGTAAGCGCTATCAATCTCCCCCTCCTCTTCAGAGGAGGGGGTCGGGGGGTGGTGCCTCCAACCTTTCGCGGCAAACTCACCCCCAACGCCCCGCTCGCCCCGCTGGTCTGGTTCAAATCCGGCGGCACGGCCGATTGGCTGTTTGAACCCAAAGACTTGGCCGACCTGCAGGACTTCCTCGCCAATCTCGCGCCCGACGTGCCGGTCATGGCGCTTGGCCTTGGCTCCAACCTGATCGTGCGCGATGGCGGTGTTCCGGGCGTCGTCATCCGCCTCGGCAAGGCTTTCGCTAAAGTCAAACGCACAGATGAAACCACCCTCAACTGCGGCGGCGGGGCCAGCGGCATTCTCGTGTCCTCCACCGCGCGCGACCATGGCATTGCTGGCCTTGAATTCCTGCGCTCCATCCCCGGCACCGTGGGCGGCTTCGTGCGCATGAATGGCGGGGCCTATGGCCGCGAGGTCAAGGATGTGCTGGTGGATTGCGACGTCGTGATCCGCTCGGGCGAGATCGCCACGCTGCCGCTGTCGGAACTGGGCTACACCTACCGCCATTCTGACCTGACTGACGGCTGCATCGTGGTCGCCGCACGCTTTCGCGGTGAACCGGGCGAACCGGCGGCCATTCAGGCCGAAATGGACCGCATCAGCGCCGCACGCGAAGCCTCGCAGCCGCTTCGCTCCAAGACCGGCGGGTCGACGTTCAAGAACCCGGATGGCCACAAGGCATGGGAACTGGTGGACAAGGCCGGTTGCCGGGGCCTCACCATGGGGGGTGCGCAAGTGAGCGAAAAGCACACCAACTTCCTGATCAACACCGGTGAGGCGACGAGCGCCGAGATCGAAGCGCTGGGCGAGGAAGTGCGCCGCCGCGTGAAAGACAGCGCAGGCGTGGACCTCGAATGGGAAATCAAAAGGATTGGTCGCAAGTGACTCTCCCCAAACTCCACGTAGCCGTATTGATGGGCGGCTGGTCGAGCGAGCGCCCGGTCAGCCTCATGTCGGGCGAGGGCGTGGCCAAGGCGCTGGAATCGAAGGGCCACACCGTCACCCGCATCGACATGGACCGCGATGTGGCGCTGCGGCTGTCCGAAGCCAAGCCCGATGTGGTGTTCAATGCGCTGCACGGCACGCCCGGAGAAGACGGCTCGATTCAGGGCCTGATGGACATCATGGGCCTGACTTATACCCATTCGGGCCTTGCCACCTCGGTCGTCGCGATTGACAAGGAACTGACCAAGCAAGCGCTGGTCCCACATGGCATCCCCATGCCCGGCGGGCGCATGGTCAAAGTGGCGGACCTCTTCAAAGTGGATCCCCTGCCGCGCCCCTATGTGCTCAAGCCGGTGAATGAGGGGTCATCGGTTGGCGTCGCCATCGTCACCGCCGATGGCAATTACGGCAACCCGATCAGCGCGGATAGCAAAGGCCCGTGGCAAGAATTCGACCAGTTGCTGGCCGAACCCTTCATTCGCGGGCTTGAATTGACCACCGCCGTGATTGGAGACCGTGCGCTGCTGGTCACCGAACTGCGGCCCAAGTCTGGTTTCTATGATTTCGATGCCAAGTACACCGAAGGCATGACCGACCATATCTGCCCGGCTGAAATCCCTGAGGAAATCACGCAGGCCTGCAAGCAGATTGCCTTGCGCGCGCACCAGTTGCTGGGGTGCAAGGGCACCAGTCGGTCGGACTTCCGCTGGGATGATACGCAAGGTGTCGAAGGGCTGTTCCTGCTCGAAGTGAACACCCAGCCCGGCATGACTCCATTGAGCCTCGTGCCCGAACAGGCCAAGGCTTTGGGTATGGACTATCCCGATCTGGTCGAGGCGATCATTGCCGAGGCCCTCCAGGACGCCAAAGCTGACGAAAGAAAGGTCTGAACCATGGCGCAGACGATCAAGCGTGGTGGCGGAAAGGGCGTGCGGCGCGCAGCAGCAGCGCGCACGACCCAGCGCAAGGTCCAGACCGCCCGCAAGCAGACCGGATCGCTGTTTGACAGCGCAATGGCATGGATGCCGTTCAGCGAAGATACGCTGCACAAGATCGTGATGGCGCTTATCCTCGCCGTGACCGCAGCGATCATCTGGACTGTTGCCGTTATGGCAGGCGTGCCCGCGCTGGCATCTGAACAGGCCGCGCTGATTGCATCGGACGCCGGCTTCAAAGTCAGCCACCTTGAAGTGCGCGGCGTGAACCGCATGAACGAGCAGAAGATCTACGAAAAGGTCCTCGGCCAGAATGACCGCGCCATGACCACGCTTGATCTGGCGGGCCTGCGCGAGGAATTGAACGCCATTTCGTGGGTCAAGGATGCGCGCGTATCACGCAAGCTGCCCGATACGCTGGTGATCGATATCGTGGAGCGCAACCCGCATGCCGTGCTGCGCAAGCCTGACCGGCTGGTGCTGATCGACGATACCGGGACCGAACTGGAAACGGTCAAGCCTGACCGGGCCAAGGGCATGCTGGTGTTGAACGGCCTTGGCGTGGGCAAGCGGGTGCAGGACCTGTCCCGCCTGCTGGAGGCAGCGCCTGCGCTCAAGCCGCAAGTGGCCGAGGCCGAGTGGGTCGGCAATCGCCGCTGGAACCTGACCTTCAAGACCGGGCAAGTGCTGGCTTTGCCAGAGGGTGACGAAAAGTCTGCGGGCGCACTGCTGAGCTTTGCGCGCATGGACGGGGTCAACCGCCTGCTGGGTGGCAAGGTCGCCGCGTTCGACATGCGCGCGCCGGACCGCATCTATATGCGCGTTCCCGGCCATGCCGATGAAATGGCCGAACAGAAGCGCGCCGCGGCCGAAGCCAAGGCGCAGGCCAAGCGCATTGCCGCTGCTGCTCGTGCGGACGAGGGCTGACCTGCAGCCATGGCCACACCGCGCATCACCAAAGTCTTTGCCGCCGTCAACATCGGCTCGTTCCGTGTGTCTGCGATGATCGCAGGACTTTCGGAAACCGGCGACATGGTCGTGCTGGGATCGGGCCACCGGGCCGCGCAAGGGATCAAGCGCGGCTATGTGACTGATATGCAGGCCGCCACCCATTCGGTGCGTGATGCTGTCGAACGCGCTGAAAAGATGGCCAATATCGGCATTCAGAAGGTGTGGATCGGCTGTTCGGGCGCAGGCCTTGGCAGCACCACGGCCAAAGTCGAGGTCGAGATCGGCGGCCGCCGGATCGAGCAGGACGATATCGAACATCTGCTGGTGGCTGGGCGCGAAGTGATCGAGCCCGATGGCCGCACCGTGCTGCACGCGCAACCTGCGCACTATACGCTCGATGGCGCGCACGGCGTGCCCAATCCCAAGGGCCTGCATGCAGAGCGGCTGGCCGTGGATATCCATGTCATGCTGGCCGATGGCGCGCCGATCCGCAACTTGCGCGAAGCGGTGCAGAACGCGCATCTCGATGTGGAGACCGTCGTTGGCTCACCCATCGCCGCAGGCCACGCCTGCCTGACGCCCGAAGAGCGCGAACTGGGTGTGGCGCTGGTGGAATTCGGGGCGGAAGTGACCACGGTGTCGGTCCACGCCGCTGGCATGCTGCTGGGCATGCAAGTGATCCAGTACGGTTCGGGCGATATCACCGATGCCATCGCCTCGGCCTTTGGCATTCGCCGTTATCAGGCAGAGCGGCTGAAATGCATGTCCGGTTCGGCCATTGCCAGCCCGGCTGACCATCGCGAGATGATCCCGGTCAATGCGCCGGGGGATCCCGAAGGCGGCCCCATGGCGCGCCATGCCGATGACAAGAACCGCATTCCGCGTGCCGAGCTGATTTCGGTCATCACGCAGCAACTGGGCTTTTTCACTGAAGAAGTTGCCAAGGCGCTCAAAGCCATGGGCTTTGTCGGCCAGACCGGGCAGCAGGTGGTGCTGACCGGGGGCGGAGCGCAATTGCCGGGGCTTGCCGACTATGCCCAATCCGCGCTGGGTCGCCCGGTGCGGATCGGATCGCCGCCAACGATGCTGGGCCTGCCGCCGGGCCACGCCACGCCCAGTTCGACCACTTTGGTGGGCCTGATCCTGTTCGCGGCGGCCGATCCTGTTGATATCCGCAGCATTGGCCCGGCCTATTCGCCCAGCGGCACCTATCAGGGCTGGAGCCTGCCGAGTCGGCTGTTGCGGGCCGTGAAGGATTATTTCTGAGGTGTGATTTGCACCGTTCCGGCCCAAACTGCCCGGGCTCTTGGCCCGTCATAGTGTTGCAACCTGTGGAAAAGGTTTGTGCGCCTTTGATTCGATCAGCCTGCATGTGCAACAGGTTAATGTGATATTGTCCAATCGTGCCAAAGGCAGGAAACTGTCGGTGGCCTATCCAGCGACCCGCTTGGGAGACCGTCTATGAGCATCAACATCGGACCGCCGGCCATCGACGAGCTTCGGCCCCGCATCACGGTGATCGGGGTTGGTGGCGCAGGCGGCAATGCCATCGCCAACATGATCAACGCGCAGATCGAAGGGGTCGACTTCATCGTCGTCAACACCGATGCGCAGGCGCTCAATAATGCGATTGCCGAAACCCGCATCCAGCTTGGCCCCGATATTACGCAGGGCCTTGGCGCCGGTGCCCGCCCCGAAGTGGGCCGCGCCGCCGCCGAAGAAACGCTTGAAGAGATTGAGCGGGCATTGGATGGCGTGCACATGGTGTTCATCGCCGCTGGCATGGGCGGCGGCACCGGCACTGGGGCTGCTCCGGTCATCGCCGAAGCCGCCCGCCGCAAGGGCGTGCTGACCGTCGGCGTGGTGACCAAGCCGTTCCTGTTCGAAGGCACCCGGCGCATGCGCGCGGCGGATTCGGGCATCGAGGAACTGCAAAAGCACGTTGATACGCTGATCGTCATTCCCAACCAGAACCTTTTCCTGGTGGCCAAGGCGGAAACCACCTTCAAGGAAGCGTTCCAGCTGGCCGACGAAGTGCTGCAGCAGGGCGTGCGTTCGATCACCGATCTGATGGTCATGCCCGGCCTGATCAACCTCGACTTTGCCGATGTCCGCTCGGTCATGGGCGAAATGGGCAAGGCGATGATGGGCACCGGTGAAGGCGAAGGCCCGAACCGCGCACTCGAAGCCGCTGAACGTGCCATTGCCAATCCGCTGCTTGATGGCGTGTCGATGGCAGGGGCCAAGGGCGTGATCATCTCGATCATCGGCGGCGACGATATGAAGCTGCTTGAGGTTGACGAGGCCGCCAATCACATCCGCGAACTGGTCGATCCCAACGCCAACATCATCTGGGGCTCGGCCTTCAATCCCGATCTTGATGGCAAGATTCGCGTGTCGGTTGTGGCCACCGGTATCGAACAGAGCAACGAGCAGGCCGAAATCGCCTCGCGCCCGGTGTCGATCCCCGGCACATCGCGTGGGCCTGCTGTGCCGACGGCCGCTTCGGCAGCGGCTGCTGCTGCGCCTGCAGCGCCGGTCTATACCCCGCCGCCCGCTCAGCCTGAACCTGCACCGGCAGCGTTCGCGCCACCGCCCGCTCCTCCTGCGCCCGAGCCGGAGCCGTTTGATCTGACGCTCGATCTGACCTCGGCGCAGGAAGAAGTGCCGGAAGCGCCCGCTGGTGAACTGCTGCTCGGCGGTGCCCAACCGGCAACGCCGCCTGCGGCAGAGCCTGTCATGCCACGGCTGAGCCGGTCGGACGATGCCGGAGCAGCCAAGCCTGCCGGGGGCAGCACGCTGTTCGAACGGATGGCCAATCTTTCGCGCGGGACCAAGGCGGGCGAGGATGATGATGGGGATGATGGCGGTTCGCTCAACATTCCGCGTTTCCTCGGGCGGCAGAACAACCAGTAATAGCGATGAGCGGCGGCACATGTTGCCCCCGCTTCATCTGGAATGATGTATTGAGCGCGGCAGGATGAAAAAACGTTTCCCCTTCGCGCATGGGCCCGTGGCACATAGCTCGCGCCTTGTTGCATCGCTCCTGCTGGTGGCGTGGTCGCCCGGTGTGCTGGCCCCCGGTGTGCTGGCCCAAGTGGGCAAGAACCCGGCTGGCCCGCCCACTGTCTCACGCCCTGTGGTGCAATCCACAGCGCCCAGTCCAAGCCGCGAGTTGAACGCTGCGCTGGCACGTCTGGCCAGCGATCCGCGTGATGTGGCGGCGCTGTCTGACGCGGCTGAGGCCGCGCTGAAACTGGGTGACAACGAGGCCGCCGTCGGGTTCCTGACCCGGGCTGACGAAATCCAGCCCGGCAATGCCCGCACCAAGGCGCTGGTAGGCAAGGCCTATCTGGCTGCCGAGAACCCGGTCGATGCCATCCGCGCCTTTGATGAAGCCGAACGCGCCGGGGCTGATACGTTTGCGATGGCGGCTGAACGCGCGCTTGCCTATGATCTTGTGGGCGACAATGGGCGCGCGCAGCGCTGGTATCAGGTCGCGCTGAGCCGCGGGACAAATGACGAAATTACCCGCCGCTTTGCTATGAGCCTTGCCATATCGGGCAACCGGCGCGGGGCAGAGGCCCTGCTTGCGCCGCTGATCGAAAAGCAGGACCGCGCTGCATGGCGCACCCGCACGTTCGCCATGGCGGTGACGGACGGGGCCGATGAGGCAGTGGCCATCGCCTATGCTTCGATGCCGCAGGACCTTGCGTCGGGCATCGCGCCCTATCTGCGCTACATGCCGCGCCTCACGCCAGCGCAACAGGCTGCGGCGGCCAATTTCGGGCGCTTTCCGCGCGCGGCAGACATGGGCCGCGATGATCCGCGCGTGGTGCAATATGCGATGCTCAATCCGCGCGCGCCACGGGTGGCAGAGGCTGGGTTGATCCCCGCCGGTGCGCCACTTGGCCCGGCCGCAGCCTCGGCCTCGCAAAAGCCCAGCCGCGAGAAGCGTCGCCGTCCGGGCCGCAATGACGAGAAGGTGGTTCTGGCCAAGGCAACGCCACGTCCGGTGGTGCCGGTTGCGGCCACCCCCGCACCAACTCCAACTCCAACTCCAACCCCAACGCCTGCGCCAACACCGCCACCGGCTACCACGCCGCCACGCCCGGTGGTGCTGTCAGCTTTGGACGTACCACCCGGTGCACAGCGTCCGCCCGTGCCGCCGATCCGTCCTGCCGTAACTGCGGCTACGGTGGCGCAACCGGCTGCCGCTCCTGCGCCAGTGCTGCCAGCTTCGCGGCCCGCTTCTGGAAGCTTTGATCTTGCACGTGTGGCTAGTTCAACCAGTGCGCCGCCGCCTGCTGCTGCGACGCCTGCACCGACACCGACACTGACACCGACACCTGCGCAGCAGCCAGCGCCCGTGCCGACAGCCGTCGCTGCCAATGCCGGAGCCTCTTTTGCGCAGCCAGTAGTGCCTCCTCAGGCTCAGGCTCAGGCTCAGGCTCAGGCACCCGCGCCCACGCCCGCTGCTACAGCCCCAACAGAGCCGCCCAAGCCAACTGATTTTGCTTCGATGTTCAAGACCTTCGAGCCTCCCGCGGAAGAGCGTGTCGCAACCGTGGCGGCGGTTGATATCACGCGTCTGCCGCCAAAACCTGTGGCCAAGCCCGATCCGCGTGGTGAGCGTCCCGATGGGCCAACCGATGTTTCGCGCACGCCTGCCAAAGAACCGGCCAAAGAACCGGCAAAGCCTGCAGCAAAAGATGCCAAGACCGCAGCAAAGGACGCCAAGGCAGCGAAAGAGGCCAAGGCCAAGAAGGCGGCTCCCAGCCATCCCAGCCGTATCTGGGTGCAAGTGCTGACCGGTGCCAACAAGGACGTGATGGACAACGAGTGGCGCCGTCTGGTCAAGGAAGCGCCCGAATTGCTGCGCAGCCGCAAGCCCTATCTCTCGCCTTGGCGCAGCAATTTCCGCCTGCTGACCGGCCCGTTCGAAAGCGAAGCCGCCGCGCAGGAATTTGTGACCAAGCTCAAGAAGAGCGGCGTGGCAAGTTACCAGTGGACCAGCCCGGCCGGGCAGACCGTGGATACGCTGTCGCTCAAGTAAGCGGGTTTCACAGCGCTGCCTGTGCACTGCGGCGTTCACCCCTTGTCCACAGCTTTCCCACAAGCTTATCGAGTTTTGCCCAACCGCCTGTTAATCCGCGATTGTCGCTGGGGGGTGTTAACCGCCATTGACGCATCAGAGCAGCAAGCAGTGCATTTCGCCCTGCCGGGCCAACCAGCCGAGCCAATCAGCCAAGGAGGCCCAAGCAAAGTGTTCAGGGGACGTACGATGCGGACCGGCCATGACGACAACGAGCGCGATGACGCAGCGCCCGTCGACATGATTGCCTCGCTTTTTGAAGCCCGCGGCTGGCCGTGCGAGTTCGTGTCCGACGATGAAGTGACCGGCGAAATTCAGGGTTCGTGGGCCAATTATCAGCTCCGCGCGATCTGGCGCGTCGAAGATCACGTGCTGCAGATCCTGTGCCTGCCCGATACCCGCATTCCCGATGACAAGAAGCCAGCGGTGTTTGAGCTGATGGCGCTGATCAACGAGCAGGTGTGGATCGGCCACTTCGATATCTGGTCGAACGGCTCGGTCCTGCTGTACCGTCACGGCCTGATGCTGGGCGATGATGGCCTGCTGAGCATCAGCCAGGCGCAAGCCGCGGTTGAAGCGGCCGTGGACGAATGCGACCGGTTCTATCCCGCATTCCAGTTCGTGCTGTGGGGCGACAAGAGCCCGTCCGAAGCGCTCTCCAGCGCGATGGTCGACGCTGCCGGCGAGGCGTAACGGCCAAAGCTAACGCTAAAACGCAAAGCTAAAACACAAACGTAAAGCACGAAGCTAAAGCACCGCGCCCCCGCGAAGGCGGGGGCCTCAGGGTTTAGCACGCTAGCGTTCCGTAAACCTCCTGAGGCCCCCGCCTGCGCGGGGGCGCGGTGAGAGGGCGCGGGGAAGCTTGCGGAGCGGGTGGCGTATTGCCATTGAGCGTCGGCACGCGACTCAAGGACCAGCCCATGACCAAGACCATTCTCCAGTTCGGCTGCGGCAACATGGGTGGGGCCATGCTCAAGGGCTGGCTGGCAGGCGGGTTGGCGGCTGAAACCTTCACCATCGTCGATCCTTATCTCACGACAGCCCCTGCTGGCGTGCGCCTGTTGCAGGCGGCACCGGATGGGGAAGGGGCATTTGATGTCGTCCTGCTGGGCTTCAAGCCGCAGCAATTGCCCGATGCCGCCGCCATGGTGCGGCCTTGCGTCGGCCCGCAAACACTGCTGCTCTCGATCCTGGCGGGCGTTGATCTTGCTACTTTGCGCGGCTCATTTCCGCAGGCGCAGGCAATCGTGCGCGTGATGCCCAATCTGGCCGCTGCGCTCGGCAAATCGCCCATTGCGCTGGTGGGCGAGGCTGATGCCGCTGCGCGGGCGCAGACCGATGCGCTGATGGCCCCGCTGGGGCAGGCTGAATGGTTGAGCGGGGAGGATCAGATGGATCTGGTCACCGCGCTTGCCGGGTCCGGCCCGGCGTTCGTCTACCGGTTTATCGATGCCCTGGCCGAAGGGGCCGCGGCACTGGGGCTGCCGCGCGATCAGGCTGACCGGTTGGCGCTGTCGATGGTGGAAGGGGCCGCGATGCTGGCCGCAGCCTCCGACCATGGCCCTGCCGAACTCGCACGCCGTGTCGCCAGCCCCGGCGGGGTCACGCAAGTGGGCATCGATGTGCTGGATCAGGACCAGCGTCTGGTGGCCTTGATGACCGATACCTTGCGCGGCGCGCGCGACCGCAGCGTGGAAATGACCGAGCAGGCGCGGGCCAAATCCTGAGCCACTCTCGCACATTTGCAACAATTCGTTACAAATGATTGATCGCCTCTCGTACCGGTTTCGCTTGAAAGCGGGACCCAAAGCGCCGATATTCCGTTTACGTGGTCATTGGGGCCACAGAACGGAGCTTTGAAAATGGCAAACTGGAACGACCCTCGCCCCACCGGGACGGGATTCGGCGCGTCTCCGGGCCTTTCCGGCCTCCAGGGCCGCAGCGAAGTGTTCGATGCGGGCCTGCGTCGTCACATGCTATCGATTTATAACTACATGGCTTCGGGCGTGATGCTCTCGGGCATTGTCGCGCTGATGGCCGCATCCTCGGGCATGACCCGGGCGATTGCTGGCACGCCGCTGATGTGGCTGGTGATGCTGGCACCGCTGGCCTTCGTGATGTTCATGAGCTTTGGGCAGAACAAGTTCTCGACCACGGCCCTGCAGGGCATGTTCTGGGGCTTTGCCGTGGCCATGGGCCTGTCGATGTCGACGATCTTCCTCGTCTACACCGGCGCTTCGATCGCCACTACCTTCTTCGCCACGGCGGGCGCTTTTGCAGGCCTAAGCCTCTATGGCTACACCACCAAGAAGGACCTGTCCGGCATGGGCAGCTTCCTGATCATGGGCGTGTTCGGCCTGCTGATCGCTTCGCTGCTGAACATCTTCCTGAAGTCGTCGGGCCTTGGCTGGGCAATCAGCTTCCTGGGCGTGCTGATTTTCGCAGGCCTCACCGCCTATGATACGCAGCGCCTGAAGGAACAGTACGCTTACGTGGCTGGAACGGAATTCGCAGGCAAGGCGATCGTGCTTGGCGCACTCAGCCTCTACCTCGATTTCATCAACATGTTCCAGTTCCTGCTGCAGTTCATGGGCGAACGCCGCTGATCTGCCAAAGCGGGCAAGCTGAACGGATATCCCCGGCGGACCTAACGGTTCGCCGGGTTTTCTTTGCGCAAGGGATTCTCATAACGGCATTAGCGCGCTAGGGTTCGTTTCATGCTGCAGCAAGGTTGCAGCAATTATGCGTATTTGCTGGTTGTGATATTGCCGAAAAAGCCGATTTCCGGGGGAATGCCAATGTTTGAATACCGGCGCGTTATTGCGCCTGCTGTGGCAACGATGGTGCTGGCAATCGGCCTTGCCTCGTGCGCGCCGCCGCCTCCGCCGCCCCCACCGCCCCCGCCGCCGCCACCAAAGGTTGTGGTCATTCCGCCAAAGCCGCGCGCGCCCAATGGAGCATCGGAAAACCTTGGTATTCCGCCAGCCGATGCCAATGGCCTGCGCTATTCGCTCAACCGCAATATCAGCCCGGCGCAAATGGTGTGGAACTTGCGCTCGGCCTATAATGTGGCGGCGCTCAATTGTTCAAAGCCGCAACATGTCGGGATTCTGCCGCTCTACAAGACCTTCCTGACCACGCATGCCAAGGCATTGACCGCGGCCAACAAGAAGGTCGATGCAGAGTTCAAGGCCAAGCATGGCGCAAAGTTTATCGTTCCGCGCGAATCCTATATGACGCAAGTCTACAATCACTTCGCGCTGCCACCCACGCTGACCGATTTCTGCGATGCCGTAGGGGCCGTGGCGCGCGATGGTGCGGCGATCAAATCTGCCGAGCTTGAGGCCTTTGCGATTCGCAGCCTGCCCAGCATCGAAGTGGTGTTCGATGATTTCTATCGTCGCTATGAAATCTACCGCAATGATCTGGCGATCTGGAAAGCGCAGTATGAGCAGCCAGTGACCACGGCTGTGCTGCCGGTGGCGGCGCAAGCTGTGGGTGGAGCGGCCAACTGATCCTGCCTGTCTGAAGCCAAACCGGGCCAAGGCTGCGCCGGTCCTGCGCTGAATAAATCATCAAAGGGTCTTTGCAGGCTGGGGCTGCTGCGCTAAGGGCGGCGGTCCCGGCGGCAATGCTCCATGGCAGAACTGGCGGGCGATACCGGGGACGGGGCCGTAGCTCAGATGGGAGAGCGCGTCGTTCGCAATGACGAGGTCAGGGGTTCGATCCCCCTCGGCTCCACCATATGTTTCCGGCAAATTTCACCGAACCGTCTGATCAGGCAGGCGCCTTGCGGTTCGGCGTTACAAGCTCTCCATGAACGGGTAAAGGCTCGGTTACGGGGCGCGATGTTGCATTTGCTTCGGGCCTGCCATGGAATCGGTTACCCGCATGCATTTTCTCGATCAGGCCAAGATTTTCATCCGCTCTGGCGCTGGCGGCGTCGGAGCCGTCAGCTTCCGCCGGGAAAAGTATGAAGAGTATGGCGGCCCCAACGGCGGCAATGGCGGCAAGGGCGGTGACATCATCTTTGAGGCAGTGGCCGGGCTGAACACGCTGATCGACTTTCGCTATACCCAGCATTTCAAAGCGCAGCGCGGGCATGGCGGTGCGGGTTCCAACCGCACCGGTGCCGGTGGCGAAGACCTGGTCATCAAGGTTCCGGTCGGCACGCAAGTGCTCGATGATGATCGCGAGACCGTGCTGCTTGATCTCACCGAAGTTGGCCAGCGGGTCGTCCTGCTGCGGGGCGGCGATGGCGGGCGTGGCAATGCTTCGTACAAGACATCGACCAACCGCGCCCCGCGCCAGCACGGCCCGGGTTGGCCGGGCGAGGAAATGTACGTCTGGCTGCGGCTGAAACTGCTGGCCGATGCCGGGCTGGTCGGCCTGCCGAACGCGGGCAAATCCACGTTTATCAATCAGGTGACGAACACCAAGGCAAAGGTGGGCGAATACGCCTTCACCACGCTGCGTCCGCAACTGGGCGTGGTGCGCCATCGCAACCGCGAATTCGTGCTGGCTGATATTCCCGGCCTGATCGAGGGAGCGGCAGAGGGCGCAGGCATCGGCGACCGCTTCCTTGGTCACATCGAACGCTGCCGCGTGCTGATCCACCTGATCGACATTCACAGCGAAACCGACCCTGCCGAAGCGATGCATATCGTCGAGGCGGAGCTTGAGAACTATGGATCAGGGCTGGATGAAAAGCCGCGCCTGATCGCGCTGAACAAGATCGATCTGGTCGATGCCGAACTGGTCAAGGCATTCACCAAGGAACTGAAGCAGGCCGGAGCGCACAAGGTCTATCCGATCTCGGGCGCAACCGGAAAGGGCATGGATGCGTTGATGGACGCCGTGCTTGCCTACCTCCCCAGTGCGACCGTAACCGAACGCCCGACCGGACAGATCGAGGACGCCGAAGACGCCAAGCCCTGGTCGCCGATCTAAGTTTAGTGCCGTTCTCTCTCCTAATTCGTCATTCCCGCGCAGGCGGGAATCCAGCGCGCAACGTCTAAATCTGGATTCCCGACTGCGCAGGAATGACGCGTCAGGGGGCTATTTTGCAAACGTGTGTCCCCAAACTCCGCTCGTCCTGAGCCTGTCGAAGGACGCAAGGCGCGCGCCCCGGTCAAAGCGCACCAGACATCCGACCGACAACCCTTCACGCCTCGTCACAAATCGCTTAAGCGGCTCACCATGAAGATCAGCCAGCTTGCCCATCTGACCGACGCTGCCACCTGCCCGCGCCTCGTGGTGAAGGTCGGCTCGGCGCTGCTCGTGGGCAAGGACGGCGCGCCGCGCCGCGAATGGCTGACCGCGCTGGTGGCCGAAATCGCCGCCGCGCGTGCTGCCGGACAGGAAGTCATCGTCGTGTCCTCCGGCGCCATCGCGCTGGGCGCGCGCAAGCTGGGCCTTGCCAAAGGCGGGCGCGGCAGTCTGTCCGATGCGCAGGCGGCGGCCTCGGTCGGCCAGATTACGCTGGCAGGCCTGTGGGCAGACCTGCTGGCCGCGCACGGCCTTACGGCTGCGCAGATTCTGCTGACGCTGGAGGATCTTGAGGACCGCCGCCGCTACCTCAACGTTACCGCCACGCTGGGCACGCTGCTGGCCGCAGGGGCGGTTCCGGTAATCAATGAAAACGATTCGGTGGCCACCGAGGAAATCCGTTTTGGCGACAATGACCGGCTGGCCGCGCGCGTGGGGCAGGCCGCAGGCGCATCGGGCGTGCTGCTGCTGTCCGATATCGACGGCCTCTATGACCGCGATCCGCGCGCAGAAGGGGCCACGCGCATCCCGGTGGTGCGCGGCGTGACGCCCGAAATTCATGCGATGGCGACTGGCGGCTCATCCTCAGGCCTCGGCTCTGGCGGGATGACATCGAAGCTGCAAGCCGCTGAAATTGCCGAGCTGGCCGGCATGGCCCTGGCGATCATCGATGGTCAGCCCACGTCTCCGATCAGCGCGGCTTTCGGCGCGGACCGGGGCACGCTGTTCCTGCCGCGCGGGCGGCAGCAGGCGCGCAAGGCGTGGCTCGGCGGGCGGATGCGGATGCGCGGCAGCGTGTCGGTCGATGCCGGAGCCGCCGCTGCCTTGGCCAAAGGCTCCAGCCTTCTCGCCGCCGGGATCACGGCAGTCGACGGCGATTTTCAGCGCGGGGATGCCATCGCGGTCATCGGTCCTGATGGCCAGACGATCGCGCGCGGCTTGTCGGAATATGATGCGGCTGAATGCCTTGCCCTCAAAGGCCATCACAGCCGTGAACACGAAGCCCTGCTGGGCTATGCCCCGCGCTCTGCGCTGATTCATCGCGACCAGCTGGTGCTGTTGTAATGGCGGGTGAATTGCTGGCGATTACGGGGGCCACCGGCTTCGTTGGACAGGCCGTGCTCGATTACGCCGCCCGCGCCGGGATCGAAGTGCGCGCGCTGGCCCGCCGCCCGCAGGATGCGCGCGCCGGGGTGGAATGGGTGCAGGGCGACCTGCAAGACAAGCGCGCGCTTCAGCGCCTTGTCGGGCGGGCCAGCGTGGTGTTGCACATCGCAGGTGTGGTCAATGCGCCCGATCCTCAAGGCTTTGAAGACGGCAACGTCTGGGGCACGCTGAACGTGGTCAACGCCGCGCTTGATGCTGGCGTGCCGCGCTTCGTCCACGTCTCCTCGCTCTCGGCGCGCGAGCCGGACCTGTCGGTCTATGGCCAGTCCAAGCTGCGCGGCGAAAAGATCGTCAAGGCCAGCAGTCTGGACTGGACCGTGGTGCGCCCGCCCGCCGTCTATGGCCCGCGCGATACCGAGATGTTCGAGCTGTTCAAGCTCGCCCGGCGCGGGGTGGTGCCGCTGCCGCCGCAGGGGCACCTGTCGATCATCCACGTCAACGACCTTGCCCGCCTGCTCCTCGCGCTGATCCCCGGCGGTGAGGAGGTCACGCACCTGACATTCGAGCCCGACGACGGCAGGCCCGGCGGCTGGAGCCATAACGATCTGGCCCGCGCCATCGGCATGGCCGTGGGCCGGCGCGCAACGCCGATCAACCTGCCCGCCGGAATGCTGCGGCTTGGCGCAAGGCTCGATGCGCGGTTCCGGGGAAAGGGTGCCAAGCTGACGATGGACCGCGTCGGCTACATGTGCCACCCCGATTGGCGCGTGGGCGAGGGGATGCAGCCGCCGCCCGCGCTGTGGACCCCGCAAGTCGAAACGCCGATGGGCCTGCACGCCACTGCTGCGTGGTATCGTGAGGCAGGCTGGCTCTAAATGTGACCGCGCATACTTGCAGCCGCGCGCAATCCGTGGTGACTTGGCGGTCTCATACCTGTCGAGGGGGAATTTCATGGAATGGATGTTGATGCCGTACCGGCGCTATGCCGAGTTTTCGGGCCGTTCGCGGCGCAAGGAATACTGGATGTTCGCGCTGTTCATCACCCTTGTCTATCTGGTTTTTGGCGGGATGATGCTGGCCGGTGGCCTGATGAATGCGTTCACCGCAGGCCTGCCATCACCTGATGGTGCGGCTCCTGTGACGCCCGAATTCGGCCCGCTGTTCTGGCTGGGCGCTGTGCTCTTCGCAGTGTTCGCGCTGGCCAGCTTCATCCCCTCGATCTCGGTCGGCGTGCGCCGCCTGCATGATCGCGATATGTCGGGCTGGTGGTATCTTGGGTTCATCGTGGGCGGGGCTATCCCGGTCATCGGCGGGTTGATCAGCATCGGCTTTATCGTGCTGATGGCACTGCCCGGCACCACCGGCACCAACCGCTTTGGCGATGATCCAAAGAACCCGGCTGGTTACGATGTATTTGGCTAAGGCTTGCTGAGAGAAGAACAGCGCAATGAACTGGATGATCCTGCCTTACCGCCGCTACGCCCAGTTTTCGGGTCGTTCGCGGCGCAAGGAATACTGGTCCTTCGCGCTGTTCTACATCCTTGTGATGGTGGGGCTGAACATCGTGTTAGGCACCAATGAGGTGCAGCGCGGGGGCGGCGCATTCGTCTATGGCTCGCGCATGGTCGGGGCAGGCGGCTGGATTGGCAGCTTGTTCTGGCTGGCCAGCCTCATCCCCGGCCTTGCCGTATCGGTGCGCCGCCTGCACGATCAGGACCGCACCGGCTGGCTCCTGCTGCTGTGGATCATCCCGTTCTTCGGCTGGTTCGCCATCTTCGTGCTGATGTGCCTCGAAGGCACCCGCGGCCCCAACCGCTTCGGTCCAGACCCAAAGAACCCATCGCCGGTGGACGTGTTCTCCTGATACTTTAAATAATCAATCAACATCCCGTTCGTGTCGAGCGAAGTCGAGACACCTGCGCACTGTGTCTCGACTTCGCTCGACACGAACGGATTGGGGTTGGTACCAGTTCAGGCCACCCGCCTAACCACCCCATCACACACACTCCACACCGCGCTGTGCCCGGCAATATCGGCGAACGGGGCCATCTCGGTCCCGGTCATCCACACTTGCGCGCCGCTCATGGCCAGCCGTTCAAACAGCGCTGTGCGCCGTATCGGATCGAGATGCGCGGCGATTTCATCCAGCAGTAGCAGGCGGGGGCGGTCCCCTGCAGTCAGGCCAGCGTGGGCCAGCACGATGGCAATCAGCATCGCCTTCTGCTCGCCGGTGGAGCAATCGGCGGCGGGGGAATTCTTGGCTGCCAGCATAACGGCCAGATCATCGCGATGCGGCCCGATGAGGGAACGTCCCGCAGCACGGTCCCGCCGCCGCCCCTCGCGCAGCATTTCCCGCAGCGCCTCGGCCTCTGGCGGCACATCGCTGGCATAAGTCAAGGCGGGCCGGGCAAAGGGCTGTTCGGGCACGGTTTCCAGCACGCGCCCCAGATCAGCTACCAAGCCTGCGCGCGCCGCTGCCATCGCCGCGCCCGCCTCGGCCATCTGCGCCTCGATCCCGTCAAGCCACAGCGGATCAGGCTCAGCCGGATCGCCCAGCAGCCGATTTCGTTCGCGCAGCGCGGTTTCATAACGGGTGGCGTTGCGCGCATGGATCGGTTCGCGCGCCAGCACCAGCCGGTCTAGGAACCGCCGCCGCGATCCCGCGCTTTCGGCAAAGATGCGGTCCATCGCAGGCGTCAGCCAGGTGATCGAAAGCCACTCAGCCAGCCGCGCCGCCGGACCTTCGGCCCCGTTGATCCGCACCGTGCGGCGATTGGGGGCCTGCGCCTCGGTCGCCGTGCCAATCTGCACCGCGCCGTCCTCCATGTCGGCCACCACGGCAAACCCGCCGTCACAAATCCCGGTATCTTTGGCCCGCCACGCCATCTCCGCAGGCTGCGCGCGCCGCAGCCCGCGCCCCGGTGCCAGCAGGCTGATCGCTTCCAGCACATTGGTCTTCCCCGCGCCGTTCTCCCCCACCAACACGTTGAACGCCCGCATGTCCTCAAGCCGCGTAGCAGCATGATTGCGAAAATCGCGCAGGGTGAGGCGGGTTAGGGACATCGGTGTTGCGGCGTTAGTGGGTTTCGTAGCTCTGTGCAAAAAAGAGTGTTTCGCGCGGAGACGCGGAGGCGCGGACGAGAAAAACGGGAAGTGAACTTGGCGCAGCCGCGATTAGCTTTTTCCTTCCTCCGCGCCTCCGCGCCTCCGCGCGAAAAAATCCTTCTCTTACCCCCGCTCCCCCAACCCATGCTTCTTCATGCAATGGCGCAACTGGTCATAGGTCAACCCAAGCGCCTTGGCCGTTTGCCGCTGGTTGTAACGGTTGCGGCCCAGATGATGCTCGATGATCGCGCGCTCATGCGCATCCACCGCGGCGCGCAGGTCGCTCACTCCGTCCAAATCCGCTGTCGGCGCGGCCACACGCACCGGCGCCGCCGCTTCGCCATCGCCCGCTGCTTCGGCCCGTGGCATGCCCACCGGCTTCCATGGGCTTTCGAAAGGATCGAACTGCACATGGCCCACCGGCTGCGTGCCATCATCCCAGCGATAGACCGCGCGTTCCACCACATTGCGCAATTCGCGCACGTTGCCGGGCCACAGATAGTCCTCCATCGCCTTTTGCACTGATGGCGCAAAGCCGGGCCAGGCGTCCCATTGCAGTTCCGCCGCCATACGCCGCCCGAAGTATTCGGCCAGCACCGCCACATCCCCTTCGCGTACACGCAGCGGGGGCAGGGTGATCACTTCAAAGCTCAGCCGGTCGAGCAAGTCGGCGCGAAAGCGCCCCTGTTCGGCCATCTTCGGCAAGTCCTCGTTGGTGGCCGCCACGATGCGCACGTCCACCCGCACCGGCTTGTTCGATCCGATGCGGGTTACTTCGCCATATTCCACCGCGCGCAGCAGCCGTTCCTGCGCGCCCATGGACAGCGTGCCCAGTTCATCAAGGAACAGCGTGCCCTTGTCCGCCTCTTCAAACCGCCCGGTCCGCGCGCGAGTGGCACCGGTGAAGGCACCGGCCTCATGCCCGAACAATTCGGCCTCGATCAGCGTTTCGGGCAGGGCCGCACAGTTCATCGTCACCAGCGGTTCGGTCCAGCGTGACGACAGGCGGTGCAGGCGTTCGGCGATCAGTTCCTTGCCGGTCCCGCGCTCCCCGATCACCAGCACCGGACGGCGCATCGGCGCGGCGCGGCTGGCCCGTTCCACTGCGTCAAGGAACGCGCCCGATTGGCCTAAGAATTGCGTTTCACGATCCATCCCTGAAGATTAGCGCATTTTCCCAAGCCTTCGCAAGATTTCCCAACATGAAAAGTGCTGTGCTCGATGAAAGTGCCGGAATTCCCGGCCTTGCGCAGTTTGGCACACTGCTTGCTGTGTCATGAACAACCCGGCAGCACGCCGACCCAACCCGCCGAAAGGTATCGAGAATGTACACCGCCCGCTTCTTTTCCACCCAGCTCGGACGCGCCAGCCTTGCCAGCATTGGTGCAATGGTGGTGCTGTGCTGCTTCGCGCTGAGCCAGCAGGTGAATTCGGTGCCAACCGTTGTCGCTTCGACCGCGGCCATCACCGGTGAGCTTGCATGATGACCAGCGACCTCTCGCCGATCCTGCCGCATGATAAAGAGGGTGGCCGCGCCACGCGCTTTGACACGGAACTGGATCGCCTTCGCGCTTCTGCTAGCAAGCCATTCAGGCAGCAAGATGGGGCTGCATCCAATGGCTCCTTCAAGTCCCCCAAATTCAACAGCGGAGTAAACCTGATGGGCATTTTTTCGCGGACTCGCGATATCATCGCCGCCAATTTCAATGACTTGCTTGATAAGGCCGATGATCCTGCCAAGATGATCCGCATGATCATCATGGAGATGGAAGAAACGCTGGTCGAAGTCCGCGCGTCTGCCGCCCGCACCATTGCCGATCAGAAGGAAATGGGCCGCCATGTGGCAAAGCTGGATCGGCTGCAGGCAGATTGGGCGGAAAAGGCCCAGTTGGCGCTGTCAAAGGACCGCGAGGATCTGGCCCGCGCCGCGCTGGTTGAAAAGAAGAAGGCCGCCGACATGGGCGACCAGCTTCGCACCGAGATCACCGTGCTTGATGATGCGATGCGCGCTTATGAGCTGGACATTGAAAAGCTGCAGACCCGCCTGCGCGAAGCCCGCAGCCGCCAGACCGCCATCGCCGCTCGCCTCGAAAGCGCCGAAAACCGCGTCCGCCTGCGCACTCTGCTCGCCAGTGAGCGGGTGGACGAGGCGATGGCGCGCTTTGACCAGCTCGAACGCCGCGTCGATTACGCCGAAGGCCGCGCCGATGCGTTGGGGCTCGCCGATGGCTCGGCCAAGCCAAGCCTTGCTGACGAGATTGCCGCGCTGGCCGGGCAGGACAAGATTGACGAAGAGCTGGAAGCGATGAAGCGCCAGCTTGGCAAGGAAGGCTAAGCCATGGAAGACGTACTCGTTCCCATCGGCGTCGTCGGCATGCTGTTTGTCGGCCTGCCGTGGCTGATCCTGCACTACATCACCAAGTGGAAGACCGCGCCCACCCTGACCAGCGGCGATGAAGCGCTGCTGGAGGAGCTCTACCAGCTCGCCAAGCGGCTGGATGAGCGCATGGATACGGTCGAGCGGCTCGTCGCGTCCGACAATCCAGACTTCAAACCGGCGCGCATCATGCATGACCGTGAGATCGACAATCAGAAACTGCGCGAACTGGACCGGATGTTCGCCGAACAGGGAAGGACCGCAAAGTGAGCAGCCCACGCACCCGCTTTTACCGTGACAAGGTCAATGGCAAGTTCATGGGCGTCTGCGCCGGGATTGCCGATTACACCGGTGTCGATGCCCTGTGGATCCGCCTTGGCTTTCTGATCCTGGCCTTCTCGATGGGCTGGCCGTTCATGCTCTACTTCGTGCTCGGCTTCTTGGCCGCCAAGAAGCCGCCGCATCTCTACAGTGATCGCGAAGAACAGAAGTTCTGGCAGGGCGTGCGCCAATCACCGGCCCGCACCGCGCGCGAAGTGCGCGCCAGCTTCCGCGATATCGATCGCCGTCTGGCCGATGTGGAAAGCTTCTACGTCAACTCGAACCCGCGCCTTTCGGCCGAAATCGAGAAGCTGCGCTGAACTGCACCTAACTGCACCTAGACGCACCTAACTTGTCCTGAGGGGGACTGAATATCATGGGACCCGACGTTATAGGGCCGCTGATCCCGATCATCGCGCTGTGCATTCCGATCGTCGCGATCTGGACCAAGCACCGCCAGAAGATCGCCGAGATGCAAATCAAGGCCACCGCCGAGTTGAGCGCCGAAAAGGCCGCCCAATACGCCGCCCACACCCGCGAACTCGAAGAGCGCGTCCGCGTGCTCGAACGCATCGTCACCGACAAGGGCTTCGACACTGCCTCGCAGATCGAAGCGCTGCGCCGCGATAGTGTCGCGCTTGAAGATCGGAGGATGTGATGGCCATCGAGAATCTTGGACAAATCGCCAGCTTCGCGCCGCTCATCGCAACTGTGACGATAGCGAGCGTAGCAGGCTGGGTCATCACCACCTGGCTGCGCGTCCGCCACGGATATCCGCTCGACGGTGCTTGGGGGCAGGCGGTCTATCCCAAGACCTCCAGCGCGGAGATTGAGCGGATCAGGCTGTTGAGCCAGGAAAACGCCCAGCTTCGCGCCGAATTGGGATCGGTCAAGGATCGCCTCGCCAATGTCGAACGGATCGTCACCGATGGCGGCTTTGGTCTGACCCAGCAGATCGAGGCGCTTCGCATGGAGAATGGTGACAGGAGGCCGCAGTGAGCTTTGCCGGACCGGACTTCGTACTTGCCATCATCGCTATTTCAACCGTTGGCTGGATCATCAACAACTGGATCCGCGCGCGTCATGGCTATGCGCTGGAAGATGAATGGGGCGGCAAGACGCCGCGCGCCGACGATCAGGCCATGGTGGCCTTGCGCGAGGAAAATGCCGTTCTGCGTCAGCAGCTTGAAGCAACGCACCAACGGCTCGCCAATGTCGAGGCCATTGTCACAGACCGGGGCTTTGACGTGGCAGGCCAGATCGAGGCATTGCGCCGACAAGACGGTAGGAGCGCGCTGTGAGTGACGACCTCATCTATGGCCTTGCCTTCATGCTGGTGGTGGTGCCGGTGGTGATGGGCGTTCTGTCTGACATGTACAAACGCCGCCTTGCCTTCCGGGAACGAGAGCTGGAACTATTGTCCAAGCAAACCGCTGAAAAGGCCGCGCAATATGCCGCGCAGGCCGAGCGGCTGGAGCAGCGGGTGCGCGTGCTGGAACGCATCGCCACCGAAAACAACAGCGATCTGGCCTTGCGGATTGAACAGTTGCGCACCGCCAAGATCAATTGAACTGCCAACACACCGGGGAAGTTTCCGCCATGTCTTTCTGGAGTGCCATGGTCGCCATCGCTGCGATCATCGCTTTTGCCAACATCCGCATGAACCGCGACAAGTACCGCGGTAGCGGCGGGTACGATGGCACGAATGCCGATGCTGCCTATACCGCCAGCCTCGAACGCGAACTGGCAGAATTGCGTCAGCGGCTTGAAGTGCTGGAACGTATTGCCACCGATGATGGCGAAACCCGCCGCCTCTCGCGCGAGATCGAGCAACTGCGCGAGAAATAAGACCAATCGCAAAGCCATGAGCAACAGGGAGTTGCCGATATGACTTCCGAACTTGTCACAGCATTATCAGGCCTTACCGGCCTTGCCATGATCGCCCTTGCCGCCTTGCGCGGGTGGGATGGGTGGCTGGCCCTGAAAAAGCTGGAACTGGAGCGCCATGAAACCGGCGATGCCATCAGCCTGATCGACCTTGCCGACATGCGCGAACGGTTGCGCAAATTGGAAGCCATCGCCGCCGGGGTAGACTTGTAATTTGAAGCCATGCTCCCCCGCGAAGGCGGGGGCCTCAGGGTGTAGCACGCTATCGTTCCGTAAAAGGCCTGAGGCCCCCGCCTTCGCGGGGGAGCGGTAGGTTTGGACGCGATGTCAAGTTGCAGATGGGGCGTAATGCCCCACCGGGCGGTGGACGCCACCCCAAGCACTCGCTAAATGCGACCCATGCGCAAACTTGATGATATTCTGGAAGAGTACGAATTCCTCGATGGCGATGAACGCTATCGCTTGCTGATCGAGCTGGGGCGCGAGCTGGAAGACATGCCTGATGCGCTGAAAACCGATGCCACGCTGGTGCGCGGCTGTTCGGCCAGCGTGTGGGTTTATCCGACGCAGGACGAAAACGGTCGCTTGCACTTTCTGGCCGACAGCAACGCGGCGATCACCAAGGGCATCGTCGCGCTGGTGCTGTCGGCGGTGCAAGACCGGCCCGCACCCGAAGTGGCCGCAACCGACATTGCCGATGCGCTTGGCCCCTTTGATCTGAAAAAGCAGCTGTCCTCAAACCGCACCCAGGGCGTGCCCAACATGATCGCGCTGGTGCGCGAACATGCCGCGCGCCTTGCCGCTGCGGTCTGAGCTGGGACTTGCGCCGCCACCTCTATCTGGCGGGCGGTGTCATCAGTGTAGCGCTGGGCACGCTGGGCGCATTCCTGCCGCTCCTGCCCACGGTGCCGTTCATGCTGCTGGCCGCGTTCTGCTTTGCCCGCTCCAACCCTGCGTGGGAGCAGCGCCTGCTCGATCATCCGCGCTATGGCCCGCCGTTGCGGGATTGGAAAACCCGCCGCGCGATTTCGCGCAAGGGCAAGATTGCCGCGCTGGTGGCGATGGCGTTCGGTGTGGTGCTGACCGCCGTGACCGCAGGCTGGCCGTGGGTGCTGATCCCGGCGGGCACGATGGGCATCATGGGCGCGTGGATCTGGACCCGCGCTGAGTGAGCTTTCAGCGCTGGCAGGTCCGTGTCAGAATGGCCTTTGCCTGTTCCACAGAAAGTGGTGCTGCCGGTGCAGGTCCACTGCCTTTGCGAAAACGGCTGTCACCGCTCATGTCCGGCCCGGGCGGCAGCCAGGCGTTTTCATACAGCGCAACGCCCCGCACCGGCTCTGTCAAAGCTGCCCGTATGACAGCATCGTCTCTGTAAACACCTATCGCCTCGATCAGCTTTTGCGGGGGCTGCGCGCCGCCGTGAATGGCGTTGAGATAGGCCTGTGCGCTGTTTTGCGTGATGACGTTGCCGGTGGGGTGACGCCCGTTCTTGGCAGGCATTGCGACAATCCATGGCAGGACCGGGCCTGGCCAGCCCATCACTGCGTTTTCTGAAATGCGTGCATTGTCAACGCCATAGAGCGCAATCGCGTGGGCAACGCTGGGCCGCACGAAATTGCATGAAACGCGCACATCATCCCAGCGGCCATCAAATATGCTTATGCCTTGCAAATAGCGCGAATGGCGCACGGCGGTTGTATCTGAAAGGCAAATGTTGCCGGAAATTTCAACAGGGCCAAACGTGGGCAAGTCTGGCCCCGATTGGCCCTGCATGCAATCGGGATGAAGCGTGTCGCCGGTAGGCCAGTGATCGCGGATCACATTGTTTTTGATAACGATGTCATTCCCTGAAAACTCGATTCCATCGACCGAGAAATCACGGATTTCGTTGTTTTCCACTCTGATTTTGCGAGAACGATAGGCAACTACGGCAATGTGCGTGTCACGCACCGTGCTTTTTTCAAGATCGATGCATTCGCCAAACAGCAGCACGCCATTGGCCGACGTTTTGGCCCAGAGCGCAGGATCAGTTTGCGCGATGCTGCCCGCACCATCGATGGCAAGTCCTGTGAACCGCACATTGTGCGAGACTTTGACGTCGGGCCTTGGGCGTGTGGTAACCAGATAGCCGGTTTCCGGTCGGCGATCAGGGGTGACCACCAGATCGCGGAACACGAAATTGACCAGATCGTGGACGGCGATGGACTGGAAACGCGGGGATGCTCCCGGCGCCGCAGCGATAGTAATGGGTGCGCGGTTGGCCAAGCCCGAAAGCTGCAAGCTGCCATAGTCGCCTGATGCCAGCAGGATCGTATCGCCACTGTGCACAATTGCCTCGCCATTGGCGTGCATCGGCGGATTGATGGTGACCCTGCGGAATTTGGCAATGGCGCGATCCACAAGCCGCGGTGCGCGGGTCTCATCGCCAACCAGCCCCGCTGCGACAATTCCGTCAAGGCTGCGCCACGGACGGGCCGCTGATCCATCACCATCCAGGCTGCCGCGCACCGGATCGACATGAAAAACCCGGCCAGCCGCTGCCGCAGCGGGCGCCGCCAAAGCCATGCAGGTTTTTGAAGGATTGTCGCCATAACCGGGGCGCTGGCTGGCATAAACGGCATAGCCGCCCAGCGCCGCAAAGCCCGTGACTGCCAGCGCAGTTGCGTAAATGCGCTTCATTGCGGAGCCGCGTTGCCAGTTCGATCCATAGGTCCAAAGGCTTAGCGGGCTGTTCCTGCCCTGACCATAGGTGAATGAAACATAGGCATGCCATGGTGGACACGGAATGCCTTTCAATCATTGTTCCACTTTTGTTCCATTTCGGATAGAGTCTGGAGGGACTCGAACGGAACGGATTCGCCCGATGATTTCGCTGACCATAGGCCCTGCGGAGGACTGGTTTTCCAGGGCTTTGGATCTGTTCGGCGCGCTGGCGTGGCCGCTGGCGGCGCTCGTCATCGCGCTGGTGTTCCGCCGTCCGCTGCTGACCCTGCTGGCGCGGCTCGATGAATTGAGCTGGGGCGATAAGGCGGCGCGCTTTGCGCACAAACTGGATCGGCTGGAATCCGAAGCTCCACCCGCGCTGGCCGAACCGGACGGCCCGGAAATAGCCCTGACCGGCGATCATGGCCGCTTCATCAAGCTGCTGGACCTTTCGCCCAACGCCGCCGTGCTCGATTCATGGTCGCGCGTGGAAGAGGCGTTGCAGGGCCTTGCGCTAACCCACGCCCTTGCCAGCGCCGACGCCGCCAAGGCCAGCCACGCCCTCCAGCAACGCGGCGTGCTGCCCGCGCGCACCGTCGGCATGATCGGAGAAATGCGCGCCCTTCGCAATGCCGCCGCGCACAATCAGGACATCTCGGTGTCCGACGCCCTGCGCTTCCGCAATCTGGCGAAGGGGGTGCTGAATGAGATCAGGTTGGCTTAAAACAGCTCGTCGTTCACCTTGACCGCGCGGCGCGGTTCGTAGCCAACCACGAATGGTAGCCAACCGAACACGAAAACAATCAGCAATATTGGCCACATCAAAATGGGAACCACGACCAAGGCATCCCAAGTAGAATCGCCTTCAGCCACAACGCTGGCAGGGGCAGTGGGATCGAACCTGACTGGCAGCAGGCTTCCGGTGTTTTGGCGCTCCATAATCGAGCATTGTGTCGTCGAGCCTTCGTGAAAAATTCCGGCCACCGAAAGCCTGAAGTCTACTTGACAGTGACTATTCCGTCCAGACTTCATTCCGGAGAACGTCACCTCAGCCAATGCTGGCTGACCTGACTTTAATAGATCAAGCCGGCGATTGTGGTCTATTACAACCCATCCAGTGAGAATGGATAGTCCGACGGTGATTGTCCAGATGGCGACGGGAATTCCACTAACCTTTGCGCCTGCGAACAGTCCGCGTCGCTTCCAGCCGCGCTTTTCGCGAACCTCTCGCAAAATCCGTTGGCGAAAGGGCAGCCAAGACAACCAAAGCGAAAGCGATGTTCCCGATAGCCGAACAATACCCCCACTGAGAAAAAGCAGAATTGACCAAGCTGACCAGCGACCTTGCATGAATGGCACGAGGATTGCTGATAAAGCAGCAATGCTGATGGCAATGGAGGCCATCTTTGTCAGCGAGGCAAAGGTCTGCATACGATACAGTCCAGCAAGGTATTCTTCTTCGGTAACGGAAAGAGCAAAGTCGGTGCCTGCCAAACTAAAGGCATAGCCGGATGGTGTTTCTTCAAACCTGCGGGAATAAGCGACTACGGCTGGATCTTCCTCGTAGGCCATTTTTTACTCCACCGCCTCCCGCAACACCGCAATCCCCCGCTCCCGCTGCACGCGCAACTCCTTCTTCAGCACGACCGGATCGCGCGCGATGATGAACCCAAAGCTCACCCCGCCTTCCTTGCCGATGGTCGCGTGGTGCAGCTTGTGGGCCTGCACCAGTCGCTTCGCATAGCCGCGCTTCGGGACCCAGCGGAACCAGCGTTGGTGGACGATGCCGTCGTGGATCAGGGTGTAGATCGCGCCATAGGCCATCACGCCGAGGCCGATGAAGGTGCCGGGCCACCACGCGCTCTCGCCCATCACCAGCGGGCTGCCGATGGCGAAGAAGCTGATCGAGATGACGGCGCCGACCACGCCGTAAAGGTCGTTCTTCTCAAAGAAGCCGTCGTGCGGTTCGTGGTGATCGCGGTGCCAGCCCCAGCCGAAGCCGTGCATGATGTACTTGTGGCTGGACCACGCCACAAATTCCATGACGAGGACGGTGGCGATGATGATCAGAAGGGCAATCACGAACTGCATGGCGCTCCCATACAACGCACGGGCGCGGCTCGCGACACATTCTTACACTTTGCCCGAAAGTCGCGACGGGTTGTTTTTCTGGCGTTCAGGCGGCGGGTGGCAATTTGGCTTCAGCAACCCAATGAGGAGCAATCCAATGCGCAAGACCATTATCGCCGTCGCCCTTTCCACGATGATCGCCACCGGTTTTGCCGGAACCGCATCGGCCCATTCCTATGGCCGCGATGGTGATCGCTACCCTGGCGGCAACCGTGCCGAGGCATCCTATCTGACGCCTGCCCGCAACGCCGAAATCCGCCGCGATATCTGGCAGTTGGACAACCGCATCGCCCGCGCCCAGCAGAACCGCGCCATCTCTCCGCGGGAAGCACAGGGCCTGCGCCGCGATGCTCGCGACATCAAGCAGACCTACACGCGCCTTGCCAATCGCGGGCTGTCGGTGGGCGAATACCGCACGCTCGAACGCCGCGTCGCCGTGGTCAACCAGCGCCTGCGCATTGAAAAGCGTGATCGTGATGGCCGCAGGGGCTGATCGGCGTGGTTGAAAGTAACCACACCGAGTAACAAAATTACGCTCAAGACACCCAGGGCCCGCCCTTTCCTGCTTGAAATGCAGGCAGGGCGGGCCTAACCGCTTTGGCCTATGACCCACACACCGCGCACACTTTACCAGAAGATCTGGGACGCCCACGTTGTTGAACAGCGTGATGATGGGACGGCCCTCATCTATATCGACCGGCATCTGGTGCATGAAGTGACCAGCCCGCAAGCGTTCGAAGCGCTGCGCGTGGCAGGGCGCAAGGTGCGCCGCCCCGATCTGACGCTTGCCGTTCCCGATCACAACCTGCCAACCACCGCGCGCCGCGATGCTCAAGGGCGACGCGTGCCGATTGCTGATTTTGAATCCGCCCAGCAGCTTGAAGCGCTGGAGCGCAACGCCCCCGAATTCGGCATCCGCTATATCGGTGATGCCGATGCGGAGCAGGGCATTGTCCATGTTGTCGGGCCGGAGCAGGGCTTTTCGCTCCCCGGTGCGACCATCGTGTGCGGGGACAGCCACACCGCCTGCCACGGTGGCCTTGGCGCACTGGCATTCGGCATTGGCACCAGCGAGGTGGAGCATGTGCTCGCCACGCAGACGCTGCTATTGAAGCAATCGAAGAGCATGGAAGTGCGGGTCGAAGGCACGCTGTTGCCGGGCGTGAGCGCCAAGGACGTGGTGCTGCACATCACCGGCGTGCTGGGCGCGGCGGGCGGCACCGGGTCGGTCATCGAATATACCGGGCAGGTAATCCGCGATCTGTCTATCGAAGGCCGCCTGACGATCTCCAACATGGCGATCGAACATGGTGCACGGGCAGGGCTTTGCGCGCCGGACGAGAAGACTTTCGCCTACCTGAAGGGCCGCCCCTATGCGCCCAAGGGTGCCGATTGGGACAAGGCCGTGGCATGGTGGACCAGCCTCGCCACCGATCCGGGCGCGACCTACGACAAGGTCGTGGTGATCGATGCCAAGGACATTGCGCCCTCGGTCACCTGGGGCACCAGCCCTGAGGACGTGCTGCCGATTTCGGGCGTGGTGCCTGCGCCGGAATCGTTCGCCGATCCGTCCAAGCAGGAAGCCGCCAAGGCCAGCCTGGCCTATATGGGCCTGACGCCCGGGCAGCGCATGGAGGACGTGGAGGTGCAGAACATCTTCATCGGCTCGTGCACCAACAGCCGCATCGAAGACATGCGCGCCGCCGCCGCCGTGCTGAAGGGCCGCAAGAAGGCCGATAACGTGAAGTGGGCCATCGTCGTGCCCGGATCGGGCCTTGTCAAGAAAATGGCCGAGGATGAAGGGCTGGACCGCGTGTTCATCGAAGCGGGCTTCGAATGGCGCGAGCCGGGCTGTTCGGCTTGCCTCGGCATGAATCCGGACAAGGTGCCTGCGGGCGAACGCTGCGCATCGACCTCGAACCGCAACTTCGTTGGCCGTCAGGGTCCGGGCGCGCGCACGCATTTGGTTAGCCCGGCGATGGCAGCAGCAGCGGCGGTGACCGGGCGGTTGACCGACGTGCGCAAGCTGATCGGCTGAGACAGGCATGGCGGTCCTTCCTACCGCGGCATTGCAATTGGCGGGGTTCCTGATGGCGCACGCCTTCTGGACCGCGTCGGAACTGCCTGCGGGGGCCAGCTATCAGCCGCAATCGCTGTGCATGCGTGGCGATGGCAGCCGCCAGTTGCAAAGCTTTGAAGGGGCCACGCCCAAAGAGCAGGACGACAAAGCCCGCGCCTTCATCACCGGCGGCGCGGCGCAATGGCCCGACTGCGCGATTGCGCGTCAGGTAAAGGTCGGCACGCCCGCAGGCGATGTCGATGCGCTGGTGATCGATGTGGTGCAAAGCGGCAGCAACGTGATGACCGTGGTGCAGGCCTTCCGCCCCGCGCCACAGGGCTTCCGGCTGTTGGGCGATGAACTGGTGATGGGCGATGGCGGGCCTTTGCCGCCACTGCCCGCAGCCCAAGCCGCCGCCGCGATGCGCGAGGGCGCGATTGACCACCCCGGCCTTGGTGACAAGTGGCAAGCGTGGGAAATGGCCCGCGACCGGGTGAGCCCGCTGGTGACGCGGTAAAGCGCAACTGCGCTCTCTCCAGTTTACCCGTCATCCTGAACTTGTTTCAGGATCCATTGTGCCGATCAAACCATTGGTCTGAAGCGAGAAATGGACCCTGAAACAAGTTCAGGATGACGATGGTTTCGTTGGGTGGTGGCAACTCGCGTTTACAATAAGACGGCGCGCCCGTAGCGTTCACCTGCAAAGAGGAGAACCCACCCATGGACGTAATCAAAGGCGTGCGCGTGCCCGAGCGGCTCTATCGCGGCGTGTTGTGGCTGGTTTCCATCGTCTTTGCGGGCTTCATCATCGGCCTTGGCAATCTGGTGATCGGTGATCTGCCGATGGTGGAAAGCCAGGTCTATACCGCCCCGGCCGAGGACACGCCGCAAGTCCGCCAGATTCGCGAACAGGTGCGCCAGATCGAGGCGCAGCGTACCGCCATCGATGACAAGCTTGGCATTCAGCGGCTGCAACTGGAACAGGCGCAGCGGCAATCAGGCACGGCGGAGGAAACCTTCCGCGCATGGATTGCCGCGCGCACCGCCACCACCAATCCGCAGCAAGACCCCGAAGTCATCAGCCGCACCCGCGAGCTCGAGCAACTGAAGGGCAACGAACGCGCGATCCAGCAGACGATTGCCGAGCTGGAGAACCAGCGCGCGCCGCTCGATCAGCGCGAGAATGCGCTGCGCACACAGCAGAACGAACTGATCGATGCGGCCATCCCCGCGCAGGAACGCGCGATGTTCTGGCAGGAACTGCGCGTGTTCGGGTTGCGGCTGCTGATCACCCTGCCGATGCTGGGCGTGGCGGCATGGATGGTGATGAAGAAGCGCAAAAGCGATCACTGGCCGCTGATGCGTGGCTTTGTGCTGGCCGCTGTCTTCGTGTTTTTCGTGGAGCTGGTGCCCTATCTGCCCAGCTATGGCGGCTATATCCGCTATCTGGTGGGCATCGCGCTGACCTTTGCGGCGGGGCATTTCCTCGTCAAGAACATGCGCGCCTATCTGGCGCAGCGGCAGGAAGCGGAAAAGCAGGCCGAACAGACCCGCCGCGCGCGCGTGAGCCATGATGAGGCGTTCAAGAAGATGGGCGCCAAAGTCTGCCCCGGCTGCGATCGGCCCATCTCCACCACCGGCGATGCCGAAGCCAATTTCTGCGTCCACTGCGGCATGACGCTGTTCGACCACTGCCATAGCTGCAACACGCGCAAAATGGCTTTCTTCCGCTTCTGCATGAGTTGCGGGACACCTGCGAAGGATGACGCGGCCAAGGACAACGCAACCCCTGCGCCTGCGTGACCGGGCGCAAGGCGTCCTTCGCGCCTGTCGTTGATGGCCACACCCGCGTGCTGATCCTCGGCAGCCTGCCGGGGGAGGCAAGCCTTGCCGCTGCGCGCTACTATGCCCATCCGCGCAACCAGTTCTGGCGGCTGGTCGGTGCGGTGATCGCCGAGCCGCTGGTCGAGCTTGAATATCCCGCGCGGCTGGAAATGCTGCGCAACAATGGCATCGGGCTGTGGGACACCATCGCATCGGCCACGCGCCCGGGAAGCCTTGATGCTGCGATCCGCGATGTGCAGGCCAACGCATTGGAAACACTCGTCGAAGCGCTCCCGATGCTGCGCTGTATCGCCTTCAATGGTGCAAAATCCGCAGCCATCGGCATGGTGCAATTGGCTGGTGTGACAGGCATTGAACTGGTGCGCCTGCCGTCCAGCAGCCCGGCCCATGCTGCACTGACGTTCGAGGCCAAGCTGGAGCAATGGATGAACTTGCGGAAATTCCTGCGCTGATCCTTGCATTTGTGTGACACTGGGCCAATCTTGGCGGCTGGCTGCAAGGAGTTTTCACGCGTGACCAAGAAAACCGACTGGACCGGAAAGGCCGCCATGGCAGGGGCCGCTGTCGGCTCGGCAGCGCTTGCCGCCGCCTTGCTCTATGCCTCGCGCCGTAAAGAACGCGCTGAGAAGGCCGCGCCCAAGGCTCCGCCAGTGGATGTGCCAGAGACGGATTGAGGTCTTGACCCTCGTCATAACCCACCACCCTTTTTTCGTCATTCCCGCGCAGGCGGGAATCCAGCGTCCAAAAAGTCGTCGCGTTGCGACGGCATTACCGTTTGACTGGATTCCCGCCTGCGCGGGAATGACGAAGTGGGGTAATCCCGCCTAAGCGGGAAAGACGAAGTGTTGAGCGGTGCAGCGTTGGCAGTGTTGCATCAGCCGCTTCCCAAGCTATAGCAGCCCCATGGAACCGGTGAAGCAGATCGATGGACGGGCCATCCCGTTCGGCCGCAAGAACGTCGATACCGACGTGATCATCCCTGCCAAGTGGCTCAAGACGATCACCCGTCAGGGTCTTGGCCGTGGCGCGTTTGAAGCTTTGCGGGCGGATCCCGACAACGTCTTTGACAGCGCCGAATTTACAGGCTCGCCCATCCTGATCGCGGGCGACAACTTCGGCTGCGGATCGAGCCGCGAACACGCCGCCTGGGCATTGGGTGACCTTGGCATCAAAGCGGTCATCGCGCCGTCTTTCTCGGATATCTTTTCAGGCAATGCCTTCAAGAACGGCATCCTCACCGTGGTCCTGCCGCAGGAGGCTATCGACCGGCTGATGGAAGTGGCGCAGACCGATTCCGTTTCGATCGATCTGGAAGCGCAGACCGTCACCACGCCGTTTCAGGACCGTTTCGTGTTCGAGATCGATCCCTTCCGCAAGCACTGCCTGACCAATGGCCTAGACGAAGTGGGCCTGACCATGGCGCGCGGCGATGCAATTGCCGCGCATGAGGCGAAGATGCGCGATGGCCTGCCGTTCCTTGCACGCGGGACCGATGCCGTAGCGGCAGCTTAATTGCGCGTTTAACAGGGCTTCCCAAGCCGTTCAAAACTTGCTTCCCTATGCTTCAAGCGGACCGATTCCGCATGAAGCTTTGGGAGAATGGTGATGAAAGCTCTGCGCACACATGCGGCAGGCGGCCCTGAAACGCTGGTGCTGGACGATCTGCCCGATCCGGTGCCGGGCAAGGGCGAAGTGCTCGTGCGCGTCCACGCCTGCTCGATCAATTTCCCCGACACGCTGATGATCCGCGACCTCTACCAGTTCAAGCCCGAGCGCCCCTATGCGCCCGGCAGCGAACTGGCAGGCACGATCGAAGCGTTGGGCGAGGGGGTGACCGGCTGGGCGGTAGGTGACCGCGTGATTGCGATGACCGGCAGCGGCGGCTTGGCCGAAAAGGTCATCGCTCCGGCCGCGCGCCTTTTCGCACTGCCCGATGACGTGGACTTTGCGACCGGCGCTTCGCTGCTGATGACCTACGGCACCACGATCCACGGGTTGAAGGATCGCGGGCATATCACGGCGGGCGATACGGTGCTGGTGCTGGGCGCGGCGGGTGGTGTGGGCCTTTCGGCGGTGGAACTGGCCAAGGCCTATGGCGCGCGGGTGATTGCGGCGGTTTCCAGCGAGGAGAAGGCCGCCGTTGCGCGCGAGGCGGGCGCGGATGAAGTGGTGATCTATGGCCGCGCGCCGTTTGACAAGGCGCAGTCCAAGGCGCTGGCCGAACAGTTCAAGGCCGCTTGTGGCCCGACCGGGGCGAACATCGTCTACGATATCGTCGGCGGCGACTATTCGGAACCGGCCCTGCGCGCGATTGCGTGGGAAGGGCGCTTCCTCGTCGTCGGCTTCCCGGCGGGCATCGCGCGGCTGCCGTTGAACCTCACCCTGCTCAAATCCTGCGATGTCTGCGGCGTGTTCTGGGGCGCGTGGACCGCGCGCGAGCCTGCGGCGTTCAAGGCTGAAGTGGCCGAGCTATTTGACTTGCTCAAGGCAGGCAAGATCAACCCGCGCGTGTCGCAGCGCTTTACGCTGGCAGAGGGGCGCGAGGCGATTGCCCTGCTGGAAAACCGGCAGGCCATGGGCAAGGTTGTGGTTGAAATGATGGGGTGAAAGGGTTTTCGCGCAGAGGCGCAGAGGCGCGAAGATATTGTCGCGCGGAGACGCGGAGACGCGGAGAAGGGAAGAGTGGAAGAATTCCCAGCCCGCGGCGCAGCCTTCTATATTCTTCTCATTTTTTCTCCGCGCCTCCGCGTCTCCGCGCGAATAACTCTATTCATTCTCTGCGCCTCTGCGCTCTCTGCGCGAATGTTTCCTAAAAACTCAGTCCGGCCGACGATCAACCGACGAATAGACTGGCAACCCCAGTCGCCAGTAAATCGCCGCACCGCGCAGACCAAAACCCGCCAGCGCCGCAACCGGCCACACCACTGCATTCGCCAGCCCCAGCGCTGCTCCACCCGCGCACAAGACTGAAGCCAAGGCGGCCGCCGTTACGTACAATTCCGGTCGCATCAAGATCGATGGCCTGCCTGCCAGCACATCGCGGATGATCCCGCCCGCGCATCCCGTGATCGCGCCCATCAGTACAGCAGGCACCGGCGGCACGCCATAGGCCAGCGCCTTGGCCGTGCCCAATACTGCATAAGCGCCAAGCCCAGCAGCATCCGCCCATTCCAGAATAGGCCGTTCCCACCAGCGGTGCGGTGTAAACCAGGCGATCAGCGCCACACCAAGGCACACCGGCGCCACCCACGGATCGCGCACCCAGAACACAGGCGCACCAATCAGCAGGTCACGCACCGAACCGCCACCCACGCCCGTAATCAGCGCAAAGAACGCCATGGTCACAAACGTTTGCCGCAATTGCGCCGCCAGCAGCGCGCCGGTCAGCGCGAAGACAGCTATGCCTGCCAGATCGAGCAGGCCGATCAGCGGGGCAATATCGGTGGTGGGCAAGGGCAGAACCGGCGTCATCGCTGCGCCTTATCTGCTCTGCCACAAATGCGCTAGGGCGCGGCGCTGACCAGCACTTGTGCGGTGTTACGTTCGCTGCGCGACAGGCGTACTTCATAGATGCCCGGCTGCAGGGCAAAGCGCACGATCTTGCGTATGCCCGAGCACGCTGGCCCATGGCCATGGCCGGTCGATGTCAGCAATGCGCCGTCCTTGACGACATCGATCCATGCCGCGCTACCGAGCGCGACGGCATAGGTTCCCGCTGCATCGATTGTCACCATTGCGCTGCCCGCATGCTTGCCATCGGCATCGGCTTGTAGCGCGATCTGCCCCGGCGTGTTGACCTGCAATCGTCCGTCTGCGGCCAAGGGCGCACCTTGCGGCCACAATGCGCCCACCGCAGCAGGCGGGCAGGCAGGGGCCGTATCGGCAAGAGCCGGAGTGCTGCCGATCAGCAGCGATGCGAACAAGGCGAAAGTCCGAGTAACCATCGATGTATTTTGCGGCATACATCGTAAATGTCCAGCGCTTTTCAGCCCTTTTGGAAGGCTGACCGCCAGACTGGCGCGATCAGAATTTTCTGACGCGAAAACAGCGCCATATCATTCCCGCACTGCGCCATGATCAGACCGGAACGTGGTTCAACATACGCCTCGGCATACCAGCGCGTGTTCGATCCGTTATGCCACAGGCTGCCATCGGCATCCACGAACCAGCCCAGCGCCATCTGGCTGCCGAAGCGTGGGGTGTGCAACGCGCGCCAGCTTTCGGGCTTGAGAAATGCTGGCTGATCCCGATGCGCGCGCAGCCATGCGGCCAGATCGGCCAGAGTCATGTGCAATCCACCTGCCGGGGCCATCGCCGCCGGATTGTCGGCAAACACCGGCTTGCCGTCGTCGTGCCCCCACGGCTGATCGTAGCGGTCCGCCGAACCTGGTAAGCCATAGCCCGCGCTGGCAAGGCCGAGCGGCTCCAGCACCTCGCGCCGCAGCAGCGCTTCCCACGGCATGCCGGTCGCCTCTTCCAGCATCCGCGCCACCAGCACATAGCCTGCGTTGGAATAGACATAGGCCGTGCTTGGCCTCGCCACCGGCTTCATCTTCAGCGCCAGTTCGCCAAACCGGCGGCGGCTTTCGCGCAAGTCTGCCTCGTTCGCGCCGGAACCGTGTTGCGGCATGGCGAAGAGCGGGCGTAGCGGAATGTCCTTGGGCAGGCCAGCATGATGGCTGAGCAGGTCCACCGCCGTCAGCGCGCGATAGCGGCGCGGCACATCGGGCAGGGCGGCCTCAAGCGGCGTGTCCCAGCCGATCACCCCTGCCTCCACCGCGCGCGCAAACAGCGTGGCGGTGAAGGATTTGGTGATCGATCCCAGATGCCACCGGTCGCGCGTGGTGACAGGCTCGTCATGGCCCACAGCCCGTAACCCATCGGCAAGGAACACCGGCGGCGATGCGCCCGCCTGCCACATCACCGCCATGCCAGGCGTGCCCACTGCGCGGCGGATGCCTGCCAATGTGGCGGCAGACATCGGCAGAGCGAGCAATTCGTCCAGTGTCAGATCCCGCCGCTGTGCTGCGATGCGCCCCGGCAGCAAGCCCCCGGCAGCCAGTGCAGCCATCAACGAGCGGCGGGTGATCCGCACGCGATTATTCGCCGATCAGCGCTTCCAGCTTCTTTTTCAGCGCCAGAATGCGCTCCGCCGCTTCTGTAAAAGTCTTCACGTCCTCGCGATTGTTGTTCCCGCGCGCTTCCTTGGCGGCTTCGACATAGCCTTCCATGTCGGCATCCATCGCGTCGATCAGGATCTCGATTTCGTCTTCAGTCAGGGTAAGCTTGATGGCCATTGTGGCACTCCTGCGATTCAAAGCTTGCGGTTACCGCCGCGCGGCGCAGCGCACAAATGAAAGGTGTGCTGGCTCAGGCTTTCGTCGCAAAGAAGATCACGTGTTCCAGCGGCGTCTTGCCCGGCTTCGGCTGCTCGCCCGCATCAACGCTGACGACTTCCACGGTGAAGCCGGTGCTTTGCAGCAGTTCCACGAACTTGTCGTCCTTGAACGCCGACCACACCGCCAGAATGCCACCGGGGCGCAGCGCGCGGGCGGCGGCTTCGAGGCCTTGTTCGCAATAGAGCCAGTCGTTGATGCAGCGGGTCAGGCCTTCCGGGCCGTTGTCAACATCGAGCAGGATGGCGTCATATGCGCCGCGTGCCGCATCGATCAGCATCGCCACATCATCGTGGACCAGTTGCACGCGCGGATCGTCGAGGCAGCCATTGGTCAGCCGCCGCATCGCGCCACGTGCCCATGATACGATCTCGGGCACGATTTCGGCCACGGTTACGCTGGCGCTGCTGTCCAGCACGGCGAGCGCTGCGCGCAGCGTGAAGCCAAGGCCATAGCCGCCGATCAGCAATTGGGGTGCCGCCAGCTTGCCCAGCCGCGCGCAGGTCATTTCCGCCAACGCGACTTCGGATGCGCAAACGTCAGTGCTCATCAATTCGTTGCGGTCGAGCAGGATGACGAAATCATCGCCATTGCGCACCAGCCGCAGCCGCGCGCCATCGGGCACGCAGGCGGTGTCGATCAGTTCATCGCCATCTTCAAGCTCCCACATCGCGGGAGGAGCAGCATCAGGGGAAGGGTCGTTCGCGAGTGCTGGGGCCAGCTTCAGATTGTCCAAAACCTACTTCTTCCGCGCCTTGCGCGCGGCATAGCGCGCATCGCGCTCAGCCTTGCGTTCGGCTTCGGAAAGCGGAGTGGCCTTTTCCGCAGCAATGCGCGCGGCTTCGGCTTCCTGCGCGGCCTTTTCGGCGGCGATGCGGGCCTTTTCGGCCAGTTCTTCTTCGCGGCGCTGCTTGATGGCGGCGCGCTTTTCGGCTTCAGCCTTTTCCTTGGCTTCAGCCTTCGCGATGCGCTCTGCCTGTACCGCCGGATCGACCGGAGCCTTGGCCTTGGCCTTCAGCGCCTCAATCGCCTTTGCGCGTGCATTCGCCGAAGCATCGCGCCGTGCGTCGAGTCCGGGTTCCTTGTATCCTGCCATGATATTCGTGTGCTTTCTCTATTCCTCTTGGCCGCTAGCAGCGTGAGCCAAGGATGTCACGCCGCATTGGCCAAGTCGTTCCTGTGCAACGGAAAACGTGGCCGCGTTGCATTCGGTTCGAGGTGCTCGAAGCCCACCCCGCTGCGACTAATCTCACTACGTTCGATAAGTCTCGCTCCCCTCCCGCAAGCGGGAGGGGTTGGGGGTGGGCATGCAACGGTTGCGCCTGGCAAAACCCTGTAATCACAACGAAAAGGGCCGCCCCAAAGGACGGCCCTGTTCATGTCGGCACAAGCCCGGCGATCACATGTGGATCGGTTTGCCCGTCACCGCCATTGCCGCTTCCTTCAGCGCTTCGGCGTGGGTCGGGTGCGCGTGGCAGGTGTAGGCGATGTCTTCGCTGGTTGCGCCGAATTCCATCGCCTGCGTGGCCTGCGCGATCATCGTGCCCGCCACGCTGGCGATGCACCACACGCCCAGCACGCGGTCGGTCTTGGCGTCGGAAATGACCTTCACGAAGCCGTCCGGCTCATGATTGGTCTTGGCGCGGCTGTTGGCGAGCATCGGGAACTTGCCGACCTTGACGTCACCGCCGGATTCCTTGGCCTTTTCGCGCGCCGCTTCCTCGGTCAGGCCAACGCCTGCAAACTCGGGGAAGGTATAGACGACGCCGGGGATCAGGTCGTGGTTCACGATGCCGGTAAGGCCCGCAATGTTCTCGGCCACGGCAATGCCTTCATCCTCGGCCTTGTGCGCCAGCATCGGGCCGGGGATCACATCGCCCACGGCCCACACGCCGGGAACCTTGGTGGCAAAGTCATGATCGGTTTCGATCTGACCGCGCGCGTTCAACTCCAGCCCGATCTTGTCGAGGCCAAGGCCATCGACATTGGGACGGCGACCAATCGCCACCAGCACGCAATCAGCCTCGATGGTCGAAGCCTCGCCGCCCTTCGATGGCTCGACGGTCAGCGTTGCGGTCTTGCCGCTCACCGAAACGCCGGTCACCTTGGTGCCCAGCTTGATGTCCATGCCCTGCTTCTTGAAAATCTTGGCGGCTTCCTTGCGCACATCGCCGTCCATGCCGGGAAGCAACTGGTCGAGGAATTCCACGACCGTGACCTTGGCACCAAGCCGCCGCCAGACCGAGCCCAGCTCAAGCCCGATCACGCCGCCGCCGATCACCACCATATGCTGCGGCACCCGGTCCAGCGCCAGCGCGCCGGTGCTGTCCACGATAATGCCTGCGTCGTTATCAACCGTGACGCCGGGGAGGGGCGTTACGCTGGAGCCGGTGGCGATCACGATGTTCTTGGCGGTGACCTTTTGGCCAGCGACGGTTACCGTGTGCGCATCATCGAACGCGGCATAGCCCTTGAGCCACGTCACCTTGTTCTTCTTGAACAGGAACTCGATGCCGCCGGTCAGTTGCTTGACCGAATCCAGCTTCTGCCCCTGCATCGCGGTCAGGTCCAGAGTGACCGGCCCGGTCTTGATGCCATAAGTATCAAACGTCCCGTCCACCGCTTCGGCAAACTTCTCCGAGCCGTGCAGCAGCGCCTTGGATGGAATGCACCCGACGTTCAGGCACGTCCCGCCCAGCGTCTCGCGCCCTTCGGCACAGGCGGTCTTGAGCCCCAACTGTGCCGCGCGGATTGCCGCAACATACCCGCCGGGACCGGCACCGATGACAAGAACGTCGTAATCGTATTCAGCCATTTTCTAAACTCCTGAGTCCCCGCGAAGGCGGGGACCTCGTGCCATCAGGCGGAGTGTATCCGGCCTGAGGCCCCCGCCTTCGCGGGGGCGAGGCAGGTCAGAGGTCAATGAGCAACCGCGTAGGATCCTCAATCGCTTCCTTGATCGTCTTCAGTGCCGTCACCGCTTCCTTGCCGTCAATGATGCGATGGTCGTAGGACAGCGCGATATACATCATCGGGCGCACCACGATCTCGCCATTGCGGACGACCGGGCGGTCCTCGATGCGGTGCAGGCCCAGCACGGCGGACTGCGGCGGGTTGATGATCGGGGTGGACATGAGCCCGCCGAACACACCGCCGTTCGAGATGGTGAAGGTGCCGCCCGCCATGTCGGCCATGGTCAGCGTGCCATCGCGCGCGGCCTTGCCATAGTTGGCGATGGCTTTTTCGATATCGGCAAAGCTCATCTTGTCGACATTGCGCACCACTGGCACGACCAGCCCGTTGGGGGCCGAAACCGCGACCGAGATATCGACGTAATCGAAATAAACGATCTCATCACCCTGAATCTGGCCATTGACCGAAGGAATATCCTTCAGTGCCAGCACCGATGCCTTGGCAAAGAAGCTCATCAGGCCAAGCTTAACGCCGTGCTTCTTCTCGAACACGTCCTTGTACTTGGCGCGCGCTTCCATCACCGCGCTCATGTCCACGTCGTTGAACGTGGTGAGCAGCGCGGCGGTGTCCTGCGCGCTCTTCAGGCGCTTGGCGATGGTCTGGCGCAGGCGCGTCATCTTCACGCGCTCTTCGTTGCGTCCACCAGCCGGAGCTGCCGCAGCGACAGGTGCCGCAACCGGTGCGGACACTGCCGGAGCAGGCGCGGCCTGCTTGGCGGCAGCGGCGGCCATCACGTCTTCCTTGGTCAGGCGGCCGTCCTTGCCGGTGCCCTTCACGGTCGAGGGATCAATGCCATATTCCAGCACCGCGCGGCGCACGGCTGGCGAAAGCGCCGCAGCCTCGCCCGATGGGGCTGCCACGGCCGCTGCAGCAGCCGGAGCCGGAGCCGGAGCTTCCGAAGCCGAAGCGGGCGGAACCGGCACTTCGGTGCGCGGGGCCGGGGCCTGCGCTCCTGCAGCCGCGACGCTGTCTTCGATCAGCGCCAGCAGCGCGCCGACCGTCACGGTATCACCTTCAGCAGCCGCCAGCGCGCCCATCACGCCTGCAGCAGGCGCGGGCACTTCAACCGCCACCTTGTCGGTTTCCAGGCTGACAATCGGCTCGTCCAGCGCCACGGCCTCGCCGGGCTTCTTCAGCCACTGGCCAATGGTTGCTTCGCTGACGCTTTCACCCAGTGTGGGGACTTTGACTTCAATCGACATAGCTTCGTTCCTTGGGGAGAAGGAAATTCAGTTCTTCTTCTGGCGACGGATCTCGCCGCGCACCGACAGGCCCAGCGCATCGGCTACCAGCGCGCCTTGCTCGCTGGTATGGCGGCTGGCGAGGCCCGTAGCGGGCGATGCGGCAGCCGTGCGTCCGGCATAGCGTGCGCGCGCCACCTTGCTCTTGGCCGCTTTCAGCGATTCCTCGATCATCGGTTCAACGAAGAACCACGAACCATTGTTCCGCGGTTCTTCCTGGCACCACACCACCTCTTCCAGATTGGTCATGCGCGAAAGGCGCAGGGCCAGCGGATCGCCGGGGAAGGGGTAGAGCTGTTCCAGACGGATGATCTGCGTATCGGTGATGCCCGCCGCATCGCGCGCTTCCATCAGGTCATAGGCGACCTTGCCCGAACACAGCACCACACGCTTCGTATCGAGGTCCGCCGCAGGCTTCATGTCCGAAAGTATGCGCATGAAGTGCCCTTCGCCGATGAAATCGGACGCGGCTGACTTCGCCAGCGGATGGCGCAGCAGGCTCTTGGGCGTCATGATGATCAGCGGCTTGCGGAACGGGCGGTGCATCTGCCGGCGCAGCACGTGGAAGTAGTTGGCCGGAGTGGTGATGTTGCACACCTGCAGGTTGTCTTCTGCACAAAGCTGCAGATAGCGCTCCATGCGGGCTGAGGAATGCTCCGGCCCTTGGCCTTCATACCCGTGCGGCAGCAGCATGACGAGGCCGTTGGCGCGCAGCCACTTGGCTTCGGATGCGGCAATGTACTGGTCGATCACGATCTGCGCGCCATTGGCAAAATCGCCAAACTGCGCTTCCCAAAGCACCAGGCTCTTGGGGTCGGCGCTGGCATAGCCATATTCAAAGCCCAGCACGCCATATTCCGAAAGCGTGGAATCCAGCACTTCGAACGTGCCATGCGGCAAGGACTTCAGCGGCACATACTTGCGCTCGTCGGTCTGATCGACCCACACGGCATGACGCTGGCTGAAGGTGCCGCGTCCGCAATCCTGCCCGGACAGGCGCACGCCATAGCCTTCGGAAACGAGGCTGCCGAACGCCAATGCTTCGCCGGTCGCCCAGTCAAAGCCTTGGCCGGTGGCGAACATCTCGCGCTTGGCATCGATCACGCGGCTCAGCGTTTTGTGGACAGTCAGATCATCCGGCACCGTGGTCAGCGTGCGGCCAAGGCTGTCAAACAGCTTCTGATCGATACCCGTGCCCACATTGCGCCGTGCCGATACCGGATCGGCTGGCTTGTTGAAGCCCGACCAGCGTCCGCCGAACCAATCAGCCTCGTTGGCCTTGTAGCCCTTGGCCGCCTCGAATTCCTTCTCCAGCGCGGCGGTGAAGTGGCTTTCCACTTCGCCCTTGTGGTTGGCATCGATCACGCCTTCGGCCACGAGCCGCTTGGCATAGATCTCGCTCACGCCCGGGTGCTGGCGGATCTTTGCATACATCAGCGGCTGCGTGAACGAAGGCTCATCGCCCTCGTTGTGGCCGAAACGCCTGTAGCACCACATGTCGACCACGATATCGCGGCCAAACTTCTGGCGGTAATCAATCGCCAGCTTGCACACGAAAGTCACCGCTTCGGGATCATCGCCGTTCACGTGCAGGATCGGGGCCTGCACACCCTTGGCCACATCCGAAGGATAGGGCGATCCGCGCGAGAACTGCGGGCTGGTGGTGAAACCGATCTGGTTGTTGATGATGAAGTGGATGCACCCGCCGGTATCATAGCCGCGCACGCCCGAAAGGCCGAAGCACTCCCACACGATGCCCTGGCCCGCAAAGGCCGCATCGCCGTGGATCAGCACCGGCAGCACCTGCTTGTGCTTGGCATCGGGCCCCACATCGCCGCCGATGTCATCGCGGAACACCTGCTGCGCGCGGACTTTGCCCAGCACGATCGGGTCCACCGTTTCCAGATGCGAAGGGTTGGGCACCAGGCTCATATGAACCTTGATCCCGTCAAATTCGCGGTCGGTGCTGGTGCCGAGGTGATACTTCACATCGCCCGATCCGCCCACGTCCTGCGGGTTGGCGCTGCCGCCCGAAAATTCGTGGAAGATCACGCGGTATGGCTTGGCCATCACATTGGCCAGCACGTTCAAACGGCCACGGTGGGCCATGCCGTACACGATCTCGCGCACGCCCAGCTGGCCACCATACTTGATGATCGCTTCCAGCGCCGGAATCATCGATTCCCCGCCATCAAGGCCAAAACGCTTGGTGCCGACGTATTTCTTGCCGAGGAACTTTTCGTACTGCTCACCGCGCACCACGGCAGCCAGAATGGCTTTCTTGCCGTTGGGGGTGAAGTCTACCGACTTGTCGCCGCCTTCGATCCGCTCCTGAATGAAGCGGCGCTCTTCCACATCGGCGATGTGCATGTATTCAAAGCCGATGTGCCCGCAATAGTTGGCGCGCAGGATCGCCACCAGCTCTTCGAGCGTCGCCCATTCGAGGCCCAGCACGCCGCCGATATAGATTTTGCGCTTGGCATCGGCAGCGGTGAAGCCATGGAATTCAGGCGAAAGGTCGGCCGGCAGCTTCTGACGGGCAAGGCCCAGCGGATCGAGATCGGCGGCCAGATGCCCGCGCACACGATAGGTGCGGATCAGCGTCATCGCGCGGATCGAATCCATCGCGGCCTGCTGCAGCGCGGCTTCATCAAGCGGCGCACCGGCCTTCTTGACCGCTTCCTTGATGGCAACTTTCATCGCCATCGGGTCCATCGCCTGCGTCAGGTCATCGCCTGCGGCAGCGTCCATGATCGGCCAGCGCTTGTTCGCCCATGAAGGCCCGGCTTGCGGCCCTTCCTGCGAAGGATCGACATCGAAATCGTGCAGTTCAGAACCCATTACCAACTCCTTGTCCCCCCGGGGAGGATGGGGGCTTCGGACAAAACGCAATCACCTGACACCGACAAACCCCAAGATGCCACCGCTCCCCCGCGAAGGCGGGGGCCTCAGGGAACGTTACGTAAGCTTGCTGAACAAGCGTTTCGTAACACCACCGAGGTCCCCGCCCCAAAAAAATTCTGGCGCGGGGACGCAAGCTGTCTTTTGGCCAAGTCGTCCCAAAGCAACCTCACAACAAAGCCGCTCAAGGCATCAGGCCATCTTCGAACAGATCCCGCCAATCCGGGTTCCGCTCTTCGATGCGGGCGACCTTCCACGCCCGGTTCCACTTCTTCATCCGGTGTTCGAACGTCCGAGCATCTTCGATGCTGTCGAACCTCTCGCACCAGACCAACCGTTCGCAGTTGTAATCCCGGGTAAACCCCGGAACTGCCCGGCTCCGGTGCTGGGCGATCCTCTGCGAAAGATCGCTCGTAACACCGATATACAAAACTCCGCCCGGCTTGTTCGTCAGTATGTAGACGTAGCCGGGCTTCACCTGTTCAGAACCTCATCTCAAAAAACCACTGCTCCCCCGCGTAGGCGGGGGCCTCAGGCGTTTTACGCTGATGTTTCGTAAACCTCCTGAGGTCCCCGCTTTCGCGGGGACGCAGGTGCTTTTGAGTTATACCCGCTCTTTCAGCACTTCGGCCAGCGTTTCGCCCAGCAGCGAAGGCGAGGACGAGACCTTGATTCCGGCCGCTTCCATGGCTGCGATCTTGCTGTCTGCATCGCCCTTGCCGCCCGAAACGATGGCCCCGGCATGGCCCATGCGGCGGCCTGGAGGCGCCGTGCGGCCCGCGATGAAGCCGGCCATCGGCTTCTTGCGGCCACGCTTGGCTTCGTCGATCAGGAACTGCGCGGCCTGCTCTTCAGCGTCGCCACCGATTTCGCCGATCATGATGATCGACTTGGTGGCTTCGTCGGCCAGGAACAGCTCCAGCACGTCGATGAAGTTGGTGCCGTTGACCGGGTCACCGCCGATGCCGACAGCCGTGGTCTGGCCAAGTCCGATGTTCGATGTCTGGAACACGGCTTCATAAGTCAGCGTGCCCGAGCGCGAGACGACGCCCACGGTGCCTTCCTTGAAGATCGACCCTGGCATGATGCCGATCTTGCACTGGTTCGGCGTCAGCACGCCGGGGCAGTTAGGCCCGATCAGGCGGCTCTTGGAACCGACCAGCGCGCGCTTGACCTTTACCATGTCCATCACCGGGATGCCCTCGGTGATGCACACGATCAGTTCCATCTCGGCATCGATGGCTTCGAGGATCGAGTCAGCAGCGAACGGCGGCGGAACGTAGATGCACGAAGCGGTCGCACCCGTGGCGTGCTTGGCTTCGGCCACGGTGTTGAAGTTGGGCAGGCCAATGTGCGTCGTGCCGCCCTTGCCGGGGGTCACGCCGCCGACCATCTGCGTGCCGTATGCCAGCGCCTGTTCGGTATGGAACGTGCCGGTCGCGCCGGTCATCCCTTGCGTGATGACCTTGGTATTCTTGTCGATGAGGATGCTCATTGTTTTTTCAGCTCCTTAAATTCACGCGAAAACTGGCGCCAGGCACCCTGAGATTCTGGCTTTAGTTCTTCACCGGGGAAGTGGATTTCACCGTCACCCTCATCCCCGCTCACGTCATAAAACCCGACACCGTATTTCACGGCGAGTTTGCGGACCAAAGGGTAGGCGGCCTCGGCTTGCGACCATGGAAAGGTAATATAGATGACGTGATGACCGATGCTGAAATCGGCGAGTTTATCTTCTACACCGGGAACCAAGAGATCTTCATCTGTTGGCGCGCCGGGGCCATTCATGTTGCGATAGGTCTTGCGCGCCTCTAGGAAGAAAGCGCGCAACTCCGGCGTTGTATTGGCCGGATCATCGTATGAATGGCCCTCGGCCCATTCAGCTTGCGCATGATACCACTCGACGAACGCTCCCCTGTCGTGGGGAGCGACCGCCGGGTCAAATACCATGAGGTCGTAGCTCACAGCGTTTACTTACGCGAGGCTGCTATCGATGCCCTTGCAGGCTTCCAGCAATTCCTTGACCGCGTCGACCGAAACCTGAAGGCCAGCCTTCGAAGCATCGTCGAGCTCGATCTCGATAACCTTTTCCACGCCGCCCGCACCGATCAGCACCGGCACGCCGACATACAGCCCGTCAACGCCGTACTGGCCTTCGACATAGGCTGCGCAAGGCAGGATGCGCTTTTGATCGTTGAGGTAGGCTTCAGCCATCGCGATGCCCGAAGCGGCAGGGGCATAGAACGCCGAGCCCGTCTTGAGCAGGCCGACGATCTCGCCGCCGCCCGAACGGGTACGCTGCACGATCGCGTCGATGTTTTCCTGGCTCGAAAGCCCCATCTTGACGAGATCCGGCACTGGAATGCCGTTGACGGTCGAATACTGGGTAACCGGCACCATCGTATCGCCGTGGCCGCCGAGCACGAACGTGTTCACGTCGCGGATCGAAACGCCGAATTCCCAAGCGAGGAACGTGGAGAAGCGCGCCGAATCGAGCACGCCTGCCATGCCGACAACCTTGTTGTGCGGAAGGCCGGAGAATTCGCGCAGCGCCCAGACCATCGCGTCGAGCGGGTTGGTGATGCAGATGACGAAAGCGTCAGGTGCGTTGGCCTTGATGCCTTCGCCCACGGCCTTCATGACCTTCAGGTTAATACCCAGCAGGTCGTCGCGGCTCATGCCCGGCTTGCGGGCAACCCCTGCGGTCACGATGATCACATCGGCACCGGCAATGTCGGCATAGTCGTTCGAACCGGTGATCTTGGCGTCAAAGCCTTCGACCGGGCCGCACTGCGACAGGTCGAGCGCCTTGCCCTGCGGCACGCCTTCGACAACGTCGAACAGGACGATGTCACCCAGTTCCTTCTGGGCGGCGAGGTGGGCGAGTGTGCCCCCGATATTGCCTGCGCCGATCAGCGCGATCTTCTTGCGTGCCATGCTCTACGGTCCTTTCCCGTTCGCGGGGACAAGCATACAGATGCCAGCAGAGCTTGCGCCCAAGTCCTTCCCGTGCCCCGCGAGACAGGAAAGTTCTGACAGAATGAATCGGCCACTAAGCCCGCCAGAAGATGATTGCAACCGCGAAAAACAGCTAGTTTCCGGGTTTTTGTGATAACAGTTTGCAATAGCAAAATGGGCAATCATCCGACACAGAAAACACCCGCTCCCCTGCGCCAGAGGTCGTTGGGGCGGGGGCCTCAGGGTTGTTACGCAACCTCCCCACAATCCACCCGCTCCCCCGCGAAGGCGGGGGCCTCAGGCGTGTTATGGAACACATGGGTAACACGCCTGAGGTCCCCGCCTTCGCGGGGACGCACATTTTGTAGCGCCAACTCCATGACGCAAAAAAGCCCCGGCGTTTCCACCGGGGCTTCCCTTGCGTTTCCTCTCCGCAAACTTTTGCGGGGCTCAGCGGTGGCGGCGTGCCTTGAAGTCGCGCGCCATGCGTCGGTCGAGCGTGTTGCAAACTTCCAGCCAGAACGCGCTGCGCGTCGCATCGCCGTTCGCTTCGGCAATCATGGCGGCATCGCGCGCGCGGGCGGCGGCGGAAAATCCATGGGCTGCAAACAGCCGCAAGGCGCTGTCGAGCGCAGCTTGCGGTTGCATCTGTGCGCTTGCGGAATTGTCATTCACCGCACGCAAGTGCCGCCGCCGCACGGGCCGCGCCATGCATGGGGAAATAATCCCATACTTCGGGGCAAATCGCACCATATTCCGTCACTTCTCCTTTGCGGTCCGGGCGAAACGCCAAACCGCTCTCCACAGCACCCTCTCTATGCCTCGCGGACTAAGAGTGTGTTCTATGACAGGGTAAAGGAACCGGTAATCACCTTATACGAAACAGTTTTGCGACAGGCTGGAGGTTGCCGGTGACGCAGCGCTTTTAAGGGGTTCACGCAGAGGCCGCAGAGAAGAAGGAGAGGCGCAGAGGCGATGCTGCAGGCCGAAGGCCTGTGCCATTATTTGCTCGGGCGACGCCGAAAGAGACAGCGGCTTTGCCGCAGACATTGGCTCCTCCGCGCCTCTCCTTCTTCTCCGCGTCTCTGCGCGAAACAGAAATCGCGAAGCTCTAAGCCCTCGGCTGCGCAATCCACTGGCTGGCACCTTCATGCCCCGGCAGCACCGATCCGCTGCCCGATGCCGGAGCTTCGCCCGCGTTCGGTGCCTTGCCCACAGGCGCAACCAGCCCGGGCAAACCTTGTGCCCGGAACACCGCATCGCCGCCACGCTGCAGGAGCGGCGCAGCATAAGCCGGGGCAGGGCCGACCACAGACGTCGAGGCCGCCGCAATCTTCCCCGCCTCGAACGCCTTCTCCAAAGCCAGCGGATCGGCAATATCGGCAGGCGATGGCGTCCACGTGCGTGGATGGGGTGCGGCAATCGGCTCGCGCCCGGCATAGCGCGCGGTGAAGGCCGAGGGCTTCCCGGCAGCGCCCGCCCAGTTATAGAACCGATGCGCGCCAATTGTGCCGATAAAGCTCAGGCTCGGCGCCCAGTATGGATGCACCGCCGTGGTGTGATAGTGTGTCGCCAGCCCCACCGGCGCATAGACATTGCCTGCCAGCGCATCTGCCGCCACACGCCGCGCGCGGTCCCAGAACGCCTTCATCGGCTTGCGGGCCAGCGATCCGTCGCAGGCGAACGAGAACTGGCACGATGGCCGCTCCGATCCCTGATAGACCACGCCGCACACCGTATTCGGCCATGCCGGATGCGCCACCCGGTTCAGCACCACTTGCGCCACCGCGCGCTGGCCCGCGTCAGGCTCGCTCGCCGCCTCATAGTAGATCGCGGTCGTCAGGCACTGCAACGCGCGCCAACGGTCCTCGGTCGTGCCGGTGGCCAGTATCGGACGGGCCGAGCCGATATCGGCATCGCTCTTGCTCTGATCCCATTTCGCCTGATCCCATTTGGATTGCGCCTCGGTCGGCTCGATCAGCCCGCTGTCTTGCGTATCGAGCCAATAGAACGCCGATCCCGGAAAGCTCTCGCCTCCACGCTCGAACGGCTGAAGACCAGCCATCTGCACACGCGCGGTCGCCGCACGCACGCCGCCCGGCTCGCCCCAGCCAATGGGGCTGAGCACCGTGGCCAGAAGGCCGAACACGGCCACACCCGCCAGCCGCTGCCGCAGCACCGAAGGCCCGCGCAAGGCCCGCCGGATCGAGCGCATGTCGCGCCGCCGCACGCGCGCGGCAAAGTCGCGGGGGCGGGGTTCGGATACCAACACCGGACCCTGCAGGATTGCGCCTTCGGGAACAGCCTTGGCCGCAACCGCACGCTGCTGCGGCAGGGCCGCAGGCAGATCGATGGGCCGATAGGCAAAGTCCAAAGGCATGGTGGAGCCAAAAATCCTGATAATTCCCCGTCCCGCTAATCCTTTGCGCAGGTGAGCGCATCTGTGGATTTCCCGCTGTCCCGATGCGGTACATCCCCCTTCGATCCGGTTAATTGCCCCCGCTTCTTGCCTCCAACCGGTTCGTCATTGCGAGGAGGCAAAGCCGACGAAGCAATCCAGAGTCGTGTCATTCCGCTCTGGATTGCTTCCCCACTGCGTGGGTTCGCAATGACGATGCTAGGTAGCGATCCTGTCCCAAAGTGCAGGTCGCCCCTTGCCGAGCTTTGAATTTCCGGCTAATATCCGCGCCGACGCCAACGGTGCCCCGTCAAACGGGCTAAGAGGGAAGCCGGTTCAAATCCGGCGCTGCCCCCGCAACTGTAACCGGATAGTGCGTTGCCAGACTATGCCACTGGGGCCGGTTCATCCGGCGCTGGGAAGGCGGGCAACGCGCGATGACCCGGGAGCCAGGAAACCTGCCACTGGTTGTCGTTCCGCGGCCGGGCGGGGTGTACCGGGCGCATGCGACGAGGCGCGCCAATTCCATGGCCCAGCGCTCCTCTCGCCATGAACGGCATGAACCGTTCGTGGCCGGAGTTATGTCTTGTGAACAAGTATCTGCTTTCCGTTTCTGCCGTCGTTTTCGCGTGTCCTGCGCTCGCACAGGGCGCTGACGATATTGTCATTGCTGATCAAATCCGCCCCGATGCCATCACCGTCATCGCCACCGGCAGCGAAACCACGCTCAGCCGTCTTGGCCAGCCAGTCACTGTCATCACCGCTGATGAAATCAAGTCGATTCAGGGCCCCGACATCACCCGCGTGCTTGAACGCGTCCCCGGCCTCACCATCACGCGCAATGGCGGCCCCGGCAGCGTCACCGGCGTGCGCCTGCGCGGCTCTGATTCCGAACAGGTCCTCGTCCTCGTCGATGGCGTCCGGCTTGAAGACGTTGCAGCCCCCTCGGGCGGCTTCGATTTCGGGACGCTCACCCCCGGCGGGCTTGAGCGGATCGATGTGTTGCGCGGATCGAACTCGGTCGTCTGGGGCAGCGCGGCCATCGGCGGCATCATCGCCGTCCAATCGCGCGATCTGAATGGCGTGGAGGCCAGCGCCGAATATGGCGCGAACGAGAGCTACACCGCCGATGCCGCCGCGGGCGTTTCGTCAAATCGCGCCGCGCTCACGCTCAACGGCGGCTACACCCGCACCGATGGCGTTTCTGCTGCCGCCGTGGGCACCGAAGCCGATGGCTTCCGGCAATGGCGCATCGGCGGGCGCGGCCGCCTGAACCTGACCGACGAACTCGCGATTGTCGCCACCTCCCGCTATGCCAACAGCCGCACTGACATCGACGGGTTTGGTGTTAACGGCTTTGGCGATACCACCGATGTGCAGGAAACCCGCCAGGCCTCGGGCCGCGTCGGCCTGCGCTATGTCTCCAGCGCGCTGACCATCAACACCGGCTTTGCGCTGGCCGATACCCGCCGCGATTACTTCGCCGATGATGCCGCCGCCACGCCCGATTATGGCTACAAGGCCCGCTCCGAACGCGCCGATCTGACCGGGCGGTTGAACTTGCCCGCCGATTTCACGCTCGATTTCGGCGCAGACAGCGAGTGGACGCGCTTTTCCAGCACGTTTGATCCTGAAGCCCGCGCTAACCTCACCTCTGGCCACGCGCTGCTGGGCTGGAGCAATGGCCGCGCCAACCTTGCTGCCGGTGTCCGCGTGGACGATCATAGCCGGTTCGGCACAGCATGGACCTTCGGCGCCAACGGCAGCTTCGCACTGACCGACGATCTGCGCCTGCGCGCCAGCTATGGCGAAGGCTTCCGCGCACCGACGCTGTTCAATCTGCTGTCGATCTATGGCAACACCGCGCTCAATCCCGAACGCAGCAAAAGCTATGACGCAGGGCTGGAATGGGGCGCAGCTTACAGCAATCTCCACGCCGCGGTTACCGTGTTCCGCCGCGACAGCCGCAATCTGATCGCCTTCGTCTCCTGCGCCAGCCTGAACCGCTGCGCCGACCGGCCCTTCGGCCTTTATGACAACGTCGGCCTCGCCCGCGCCCAAGGTATCGAAGCCGAACTCGGGGCCCGCCCCATCGATACGCTGCACCTGCAAGCCGCCTATACCTACCTCGAAACCGAAAACCGCACCGCCGGCAACGCCAACTTCGGCAAAGACCTGGCGCGTAGGCCGTCACACGCGTTGACGCTGTCGAGCGACTGGACCACACCGCTTGCAGGCCTTATTCTGGGGGCGGACCTGCGGCTTGTGGGAGACAGCTTTGACAATGCGTCAAACAGCACTCGCCTCGATGGCTACGCGTTGACCACCGTGCGCGCGAGCTTCCCCGTGACCGACCGCGTGGAACTCTATGGACGCGTGGAAAACCTGTGCGATCAGGCCTACCAGACCGTCGCAACCTATGGCACCTGGGGCCGCTCCGCCACCATCGGCCTGCGCGCCCGCTACTGATGCGCACCCGGACGCCCCAACCCCAAACCCTGCTCCCCCGCGAAAGCGGGGGCCTCAGGCGTTTTACGGAACACTGGGGTAGTCGGCCCGAGGTCCCCGCCTGCCCTTTGGGCAGTTTATCCCGAGCGTGTCGAGGGGCGGGGACGCACCAAGCTAAAACTCAAAGTAGCTCGCGTCCCCGCGAAGGCGGGGACCTCAGGCAACCAAACACAACACTTCCCCCCCTCCTCTTGCACGGAGGGGGCAGGCCCTCTCTTCTCCCCCTCCTCTTCAGAGGAGGGGGCAGGGGGGTGGTGCTCTTCGCTTTCGCCGCGCTCGCAGCAAGTTTAACCTCCGGCTGCATCCCCCAATCCCGCGCGGCGCCAGAACCCCTGGAAGAGAACCACCCCCCGAAGCAGCATCACCCTACACTCGTCAGCCTGAACCCCTGCACCGACGCAATCCTCGCCGAAGTGGCAGACCCGGCGCAGATCCTGGCCATTTCGCACTACAGCCACGATCCGCGCTCTACCTCGATGGACGCGGCCGAAGCCCGCCGTTTCCCCGCCACGCGCGGCACGGTGGAAGAAGTGCTGGCGCTCAAACCCGATATCGTGCTCGGCAGCACCTTCACCGATCCGGCCACCGCAAGCGCCTACAGCCGCCTCGGCCTGCGGCTCGAACGCATCGGCATGGCCATGACGGTCGAGGAAAACCACGCCCAGATCCGCCAGATCGCAGGCCTGATTGGCCAGCCCGCACGCGGCGAAGCCCTGATCGCGCGCATCAACGCTGCCCTTGCCGCAGCAGCGCCACCTGCTGGCGCGGCACCGATCCCCACGGTCGTCTGGCAATCGGGCGGCATGGTCCCCGGCGATGGCACGCTGATCGCCGATGTGCTGCGCCGCACCGGCTTTGCCAACTTCGCCGCCGCGCGCGGGCTGGGGCAGGCTGACTTGCTCCCGCTCGAACGCATGCTGGCCGATCCGCCCGCGCTGATCCTCGTCGCGGGCCGCTCTGCCGAAACGGGGCAAGGGTCAAACATCGGCGGCGATGACCGCGTGCTAAGCCACCCCGCGCTCAGCGCCCTCAAAACCACCCGCCGCGCTGCGCTGAACCCCAAACTCCTCTACTGCGGCGGCCCCACCCTGATCGCCGCCGCCCAAAGGCTCGCCGAAGTCCGCAGTTCCTCCCCGCCCGCTCGTCCTGAGCTTGTCGAAGGAGGAGGGGGACCATCGCAGATGGTGGAGGGGCACCCTCGGTGACAGGCCACCCCAAAACCCCGCTCCCCCTCACCAAAACCCTCCTCGCCCTCCTGCTGGTCACCATCCCCCTCTCGCTCCTCGCCGGGCAAGTCTGGATCAGCCCGTTCAGCCCCCCGGTCCCCAATGCCACCGCCATCCTGATGGAATTGCGCCTCCCCCGCGCGGTCCTCGCGCTGATCCTTGGCGCAGGGCTTGGCGCAGCGGGCGCCGCCATGCAGGGCTACTTGCGCAATCCGCTGGCCGACCCCGGCCTGTTCGGCATAGCGCCCGCCGCCGCGCTCGGGGCCGTGCTGTCGTTCTACACCGGCTATGAAACGCAAGTGCTCACCCTGCCGCTCTTCGCCCTCATCGGCGGCGGCGGTGCGATGGGCCTGCTCGCGCTGATTGCGGGCCGGGCAGGGGGCATTGCGCTGTTCACGCTGGCTGGCATGATGATCGCAAGCCTTGCTGGCGCGCTCACCAGCCTTGCCATCAGCCTCTCGCCCAATCCTTTCGCCCTGTCAGAGATCGTCACCTGGCTGATGGGCGCGCTGGCCGATCGCGGCTGGCACGAAGTGCGCCTCGCCGCCCCGCTCACGCTGGCAGGCCTGGCGCTGCTGTGGCGCGCCGCGCCTGCGCTCGATGCGCTGGCTCTGGGCGAATCCGCTGCCCGCTCGCTCGGCGTGGATCCCACACGCCTGCTCTGGCTGATGATCTGCGCCATCGGCCTGATCGTCGGCTCGGGTGTGGCGGTGGCAGGCATGATCGGCTTCGTCGGCCTGATGGTGCCGCACATGATCCGCCCGTTCACCGACCAGCGTCCGTCCTCCACGCTGATCCCCAGCGCGCTGGCCGGAGCGCTGCTGCTGCTGATCGCCGATTGCCTGTGCCGCGTGATGCCGCTCCAAGGCGGCGAACTGCGCCTCGGCATCGCGCTCAGCCTCGCCGGAGCCCCCTTCTTCCTGCGCCTGCTGCTCAAGATGCGGCGGGACTTGGCGTGATGCAAATGTCACCATCACCCCTCAACAAACACCCGCTCCCCCGCGCAGGCGGGGGCCTCAGGAGTTTTAAGCAGCCTCTCCGTAAAACGCCCGAGGTCCCCGCCTTCGCGGGGAAGCAAGCAATTCAAATAACACCGCTCCCCCGCGCAGGCGGGGGCCTCAGGAGTTTGACGGAACGCTTGCGTAAACGGCCCGAGGTCCCCGCCTTCGCGGGGAAGCAACACAAGTGTAGGGTGGCGACTGATGCTTGAAGCCCTGCGCATCACCGTGCCCCACCGCCTGCACGAGGTCACCGCGCAACTGCGCGCAGGCCGCGTCACGGCCATCGTCGGCCCCAATGGCGCGGGCAAGTCCACGCTGCTGGCCACACTGGCAGGCCTGATCGCGCCAGCCAGCGGCACGGTAACGCTGCGCAGCCACCCTGTGGCGCAGCTCAACGCCGATGATCGCGCGCGCCGCATTGGTTATCTGCCGCAATCGGGCGAAGTCGCGTGGAACCTCTCGGTCCGCACGCTCGCAGGCCTTGGCCGCTTGCCGCACCGCACCAGCACCGCCGAAAACGCGGCGGTCGTGGCAGACGTCCTGTCCGCGCTTGATCTCACCGCGTTTGCCGACCGCCCGCTCAACACCCTTTCAGGCGGAGAGCGCGCCCGCGCGATGCTCGCTCGCGTGCTGGCCACGAAGCCCGAATGGATCCTCGCCGACGAACCGCTCGCCGCGCTCGATCTGTCGCACCAGCGCAATCTTGCCACGCGCTTTCGCGACCTTGCAGGGCAGGGCAAGGGCGTCGTCCTCGTCGTCCATGATCTGGCCCTAGCGATGAACCACGCCGATCATGTGATCGTGCTCGATCAAGGCCGCGTCGCTGCCCAAGGCGCTCCCGAAACCGCCCTGTCAGAAGCGGTCATTGCAAAGGTCTGGAACCTCGAAAGCCACTGGCTAGGCACCCCCGGCCATATGGCGCTAGCCCTCTAATTCCCCCCCGACCGCTCGTCCTGAGCTTGTCGAAGGAGGAGGGGGACCATCCGCAGGATGGTGGAGGGGCACCGGCAACACCTACAAAACTCCGAAGGCCCCAAAAAACCCCGCTCCCCCGCGAAGGCGGGGGCCTCAGGCGTGTTACCGAAGGTCAGCGTAAACGGCCTGAGGTCCCCGCTTTCGCGGGGACGCCGCTAGCGCATCAAAACGCCAGCAACATCAAACGCCACCAGCGTAAAGCCGACGCCGGAACTCAGGCCGCCACCACCGGCACATCATGCTCGTTATCGTGCCGATGCTCGGTCATCGCTGCGGCAAAGTCTGCTGCAAAGTATCGCGCAAAGCGCTCGCGCACGTTGGCGGAAACCAATGGCCGTGCGGCGTTCACACCACTGCTGCGGCAGAAAAGACTCTGCGGGCTGTCTTCAGCATGTTCGGGCAAATCGGCAACCATCGAACCGGTATCCAAACTCCTTGAGCGTCCACGTGACCTAGCAAGGTTTTGACGCGGACGATTGTATGGTTCCGACAAACCCCGACCTTTGTCGAGCCAGAATTGTGCGCTGCGACACACCCTTGATGAAAAAAATCGCACGCTTGGCAAAAACGTCCCAGTTTGGCCAAAGAGGGCCCGCTACCGGGCCGCCTTGGCGCAAGCTCACCACCATCCCCGCAAGCAATTGCAGTTCAGCAATAAATTGCCCCAAAAGCCACCTATTGTGGTTCCGAAACTTCTTGCGTCTGCCCTGCCCATAGGTAGTTTCGCCCCGCGTGAGGCGAAGTGCATGATCTTGGCGAGGGTAAGCCTTGCAGTTTTGGCAACAGCCGCGCCGGATTTGGCGGTCGGACAGGCCGAATCCGCTGCAGATCAGCCATCCTCTCCGGCCCCGGTAAAGCTCACATCGGCGCAGCTCTTTTCCCTTGCCGATGGCGCACGCGATGCCGGTGATTTCGCGCTTGCGGAAAAGCTCTATCGCGCTCTGGCCGAAAATCCCGAGGTTGACGAAAATCCCGAGGTTGAACTGCGCTCCGAAGCGCGCTTTCGCCTTGCGCTGATGCTGGCCGATCGCATGGGCCGCACCCGCGATGCGGCGGTCGAACTGCGGCGCATCCTTGATGAAAAGCCTGATGTCGCCCGCGTCCGGCTCGAACTGGCGCGGATGAATGCGATGTTGGGCCGCCTCGGCGCGGCAGAGCGGGAGATTCGCGCCGCACAGGCCATTGGCCAGCTTCCGCCCGATGTGGAACGCGCGATCCGCTTCTATGCCGCAGCCCTTGCTGCCGCCAAACCGGTGGGGGGCAGCATCGAAGTGGCGCTGGCACCCGATAGCAATATCAACCGCGCCACCCGCGCCGATACGCTGGGCACCGTGATCGGCGATTTCGCGCTCAGCGATGATGCGCGCGCGCAATCGGGCCTCGGCCTTGCGCTGCGCGGCCAAAGCTATGCGCGCCTGCCGCTGGGTGCGAAAACGCGTCTGCTCGCGCGCCTTTCGGGCAGTGGCGATTTCTACCGCACTGGCCAGTTTGACGATTATGCGCTGGCCGTGCAGGTCGGGCCGGAATTTACCTCGGGCACCGATCGCCTCACGCTGGCCGCCGGGCCATCGTGGCGCTGGTTCGGGCAGCAGCCCTTTACCGGCGGGTGGGGCGGTTCCGCCGTGTTCCAGCACCCTTTGGGCAAGCGCGGCCAGCTTCGCGCCGAAGGGGCGATCTCGCGCGTCGACAATCGCCGCAACGATCTGCAGGACGCCACGATCTATGCGGCTACCGTGGGCGTAGACCGGGCCTTCAGCGCGCGCTTTGGCGGCGGTATCCAGTTGCGCGCCAGCCGCACCGATGCGCGCGATGCGGGCTGGGCGGATTGGACCGGCGGGGCCTCGGCTTACCTCTTCCGCGAAGTGGGCCGCACTACATTCGTTCTGGACGCCAGCCATTCACGGCTAACAGCGGATGAACGCTTGGTCCTTTACCCGCAAAAGCGCGAAGACCGGCGCACCACGCTGGGCCTGTCGGGCACCTTTCGCGCGATCCAGTTCAAGGGGTTCGCCCCGTTCGTCCGCCTGCGGGCAGAGCGTAATCGCTCAACCGTGGGCATTTTTGATTTCAGCCGCACTGCCGCCGAATTCGGGCTGACTTCGGCATTCTGAGGGGAACCATTGTCATGACGAGCCATCACCAGCGCGCCGCAACGGCCTCTGCGCTCACCATCGCCCTGATGCTGGCAGCTTGCGGCGGCGGCAGCAGTGGCGGCGGTGTCGGCAGCACACCCACCCCAGTGCCCACGCCAACCGCGACGCCTTCGCCGACACCATCGCCAACCCCATCGCCGACGCCTTCGCCCACTCCGTCGCCGACGCCATCACCCACTCCGTCGCCGACGCCATCACCCACTCCGTCGCCAACGCCGTCACCAACCCCTTCGCCAACGCCATCTCCCACGCCCACCACCGGCGCCAACGCCAGCCTCGTCGCCCCGCTGGCCAGTGAGACGTTCCGCAACAATGCCTCGGTCGCTACGCTCAGCTTCCCGTTGAACGGGAACAATGGCACCGCCACGGCCTCGGCGCTCACGCTGACGGTAACCTACAACGCCACCAACCAGTCGTGGACCGTGTCTGACGGCACGCTCTCGCGCACCTTCCTGCCGTCGAATATCGATGCCTCGCAGTCGAACAGCGCGATCACCACCTATCGCGTCGTGTCCGGCACGACGACCGAGTTCCTCTCGCTCACCACCACCGGCACCGGTGCCGGGCAAACCCGCTATGTCGGTGCAGGCGTGTGGCAGCGGGTCACCACTGATACCACCACGATCAATGGCCGGGTCGCCTCGTTTGCCTATGGCGTGCAAACCCCCGATGCCGCGCTGCCACGCACGGGCGCGGCCAGCTTTGATGTGCGGCTGCTCGGCGCGCGCAATTTCAGCAGCAAGATCTATGCCCTTGGCGGCACCGGCACCCTGTCGGTCGATTTCCGCTCGGGCGGGATCGCTGGCAATGGCTTCTATGACGAGACGGACGTCGAAACCGGCATCGTCGCGCGCAATTTCGGCTGGCAGGCCTTCGCGCTGCTTTCGCGCAGCGCCAACAGCTTCCTTGGGGAATTGACGCTCGACAGCATCGGCGCGGGCCAGTTGCGCGGCTCCTTCTTCGGCCCTGCTGCCGAAGAAGTGGGTGGCACGTTCAACAACAATCCCAATGCCGATGTCGCGGCCACCGGTGTGCTCTATGGCACGCGCGGCACCACGCCGGTCAACACGTCCACCGATCTCACGTCTCCAGCCACCGATCAGTTCTATGCACCGCAAACCGCCTCAGCCCGCGGCACACTGGCGGCAAACGGCAATCTGTCTGCGGTCAGCGCAGGCACCGGCATCGCCTCGGTGTTCCAGGGCGATCTGGGCGTGCCGCTGGTGTTCTTCGGCAACGATGGCCGCATCATGTGGCAGCCCCGGCGCGGCATCGATACGCCGCTGTCCTATGAATTCTATGCCAGCACCGATTTCCTGCGGGCAGGGGTGTTGATTGATCGGCGCTCCTCGCTCGGCCAGATCGATGCCTTCGTCTATGGCTTCCCCACCACCAACGCCGCCACCCCGCGCACCGGCTCGGCTTCGTTCAACGTGGCACTCAATGGCGGGATCGCCACCAACGGCTCGCCGTTCCGCAGCGTGAACGGGCAGGGCAGCCTCAACCTCAATTTCCAGAGCGGCGCGATCACCACGCTCGGAGCCTATACCGTGGGCAATGCCCTCCCCGGCATCGCCAGCAACCTGCCCGGCACGCAGACCGATACCGGCAACTGGACCGGCACCGGCACCCTCTCGGCCTCGGCCAACAGCATCACCGGTAATATCTCCTTCGATGGCACCACGGACTACAGCGGCACACTCAACGGCAGGCTCTATGGCCCGGCGGCAGAGCAGGTCGGCGCGGTGGTGCAGGCCAGCAGCAGTGGCGGCGCGGTCATGGCGGCCACGCTCACCGGCGCGCGCGGCACCGATACGGGCGCCTCGCAAAGCGGCCTTGCCGCATTGACCACCACCACCGTGCTCAGCGGTGACAGCGCGCAATACTATGTCGTCAATGGCCTCAGCCCTGCCGAGCAGACGCTGAACGACAGCAATGTCGAGGTTACCTATAACCCCACCGACAAATCCTATATCCTGCGCTCCACCACCACCGGCGTGAATTTCGGCAATGCCAAGCAATTGGATCAGACGCTGGCCGCCGCCGATCTGCGCACGGCAGAAAGCAGCGCCACCTTCGATGTCTATCGCGGCGCAGATTACACCGCCCGCGTGTTCAAACCCGGCGCGGCCAACCCGGCCATCGCGCTCACCTACACCAGCTTTGCCGAAGTGGTCCGCACCGATACTATCGACGGGCGCCAGGTTGCCACGCGCTATTACGTGCCCTTTGGCGGCATTACCCCCGATTTCCAGATCCCGCGCACCGGCAGTGCCAGCTATTCGGGCGTCGTCTATGGCTATGGCCGCAATGGCGCAACACAGCGCGAAGCCTCGCTTTCGGGCACGAGCGCCTTCACCGCCGATTTCGGCGCAGGCACCGGCAATGTCGTCCTCAGCCTGACCGCCACCGACGCCACCAACAGCGCCGTCAGCAATCTGGGCAACTTCACCTATAGCGGCTCGATCGCGGGCAACTGCCCCGGCTGCGGCGTTGGCAACACCTTCAGCCTGCGCGGCACCGGTCTCAACGTCGGCAGCAACAGCACCCTTGTTGGATCCTTCTTCGGCCTCAACGCCGCCGAATGGGCCGGCGCGTTCTCGCTCCTGCTGGATTCCCCCAGCGGTCAGGCCACTGCCGGCTCAACCTATTCGGGCGTAACCGTCGGCAAGAAAAACTAAGCCAAACCAAGCGCCCCCAAACCGCCGCACCCCAAACCATGCGCCTCCTAAAGCACCCCGCGCCCCCGCGAAAGCGGGGGCCTCAGGCGTTTTAAGGAACACCAGCGTAAAAGGCCCGAGATCCCCGCCTGCGCGGGGAAGCCAGCCATCTAAAAACACCGCTCCCCCGCGAAGGCGGGGGCCTCGTGCCGTTTACAGAACACCAGCGTAAAAGGCCCGAGATCCCCGCCTTCGCGGGGAAGCCAGCAGTCTAAAAACACCGCTCCCCCGCGAAAGCGGGGGCCTCAGGCCGTTTACGCAACCTCCGCGTTGACCACCCGAGGTCCCCGCCTTCGCGGGGAAGCAACATCGCTTGCAAACCCCACCAACCCCCAAAGCCCATATTGCACCACGCCCTCGCGCTCCCCACATGCGGAAACGCAGGGCGGGGGGCCTTGCAACAATCGAACAAATATGGAACACCGCCGCGCATGTCTCTCAACACAATCTCCGTCCGCGGCGCCCGTGAACACAACTTGAAGGGGATCGATATCGATCTCCCGCGCGATAGCCTGATCGTCATTACCGGCCTGTCCGGCTCGGGCAAATCCAGCCTCGCCTTCGATACGATCTATGCCGAAGGGCAGCGTCGCTATGTCGAATCGCTGTCGGCCTATGCGCGCCAGTTCCTCGAAATGATGCAGAAGCCCGATGTGGAGCACATCGACGGCCTGTCCCCCGCGATCAGCATCGAACAGAAAACCACCAGCCGCAACCCGCGCTCTACCGTGGCGACGGTGACAGAGATCTACGATTACATGCGCCTGCTCTGGGCGCGCATCGGTGTGCCCTACAGCCCCGCCACCGGCCTGCCCATCGCCGCGCAAACCGTGTCGCAGATGGTCGATCGCGTCATGGCCCTCCCCGAAGGCACCCGCGCCTACCTGCTCGCCCCCGCCGTGCGCGGTCGCAAGGGCGAATACCGCCGCGAACTGCTCGAATGGCAAAAAGCGGGCTACACCCGCGTGCGCATCAACGGCGAGATGATGGCCATCGAAGATGCGCCAGCGCTCGACAAAAAGCTCAAGCACGACATCGAAGTGGTGGTTGATCGCATCGCCGTGAAAGACGGCATCCAGACCCGCCTTGCCGACAGCTTCGAACAGGCGCTGAAACTGGCAGATGGGCTGGCCTACATCGACCTTGCCGACACGACGGTTGAGGCGCTGGGCACACTTGCAACAACTCCCGGCGCCCCCGCGCAGGCGGGGGCCTCAGGCAGCAGTGCACAACCGAACGAGGTCCCCGCCTCCGCGGGGACTCCGGATGGCAAGAAGAAGTCCAGTGCCAAGTCCGGCATGAAAAAAACCGGCCTCCCCCCCAACCGCATCGTCTTCTCTGAAAAGTTCGCCTGCCCCGTCAGCGGCTTCACCATCGACGCGCTCGAACCGCGCCTGTTCTCGTTCAACGCCCCCCAGGGCGCATGCCCCGCCTGCGATGGCCTCGGCGAAAAGCTGCTGTTCGATCCGCAGCTCGTCGTCCCCAACGAAAATCTGAGCCTCAAGCAAGGCGCGGTCGTCCCATGGGCGAAGAGCAACCCGCCGTCGCCCTATTACATGCAGGTCCTCGCCAGCCTCGCCGCGCACTTCGGGTTCAAGCTCGACACGCCGTGGGACCAGCTCGCCCCCGAAGTCAAAGTCGTCATCCTTTACGGCACCGCCGGAAAGGCCGTCCCTCTGACCTTCATCGACGGCAAGAAGAGCTACACCGTCCAGAAAGCCTTCGAAGGCGTGATCGGCAACCTCAACCGCCGCATGCTGCAAACCGAAAGCGCGTGGATGCGCGAGGAACTGGCCAAGTTCCAGACCGCGCAACCGTGCGAAACCTGCGAGGGCAAGCGCCTCAAGCCCGAAGCGCTCAGCGTAAAGGTTGCAGGCACCGACATCTCCACCGTCACCCACTTCTCCGTCTCCGCCGCAGTCGAATGGTTCGGCGCGCTCGATGCGCAGCTCACCAGCCAGCAAAGCCAGATCGCCAAGGCTATCCTCAAGGAAATCAACGAGCGCCTCGGCTTCCTCAACAACGTCGGCCTGGATTACCTCAACCTTGACCGCACCAGCGGCACCCTGTCCGGCGGCGAAAGCCAGCGCATCCGCCTCGCCAGCCAGATCGGCAGCGGCCTTTCAGGCGTGCTCTATGTGCTCGATGAACCCTCCATCGGCCTGCATCAGCGCGACAACGACCGCCTGCTCATCACGCTGAAAAGGCTCCGCGATCTCGGCAACACCGTGATCGTGGTGGAGCATGATGAAGACGCTATCCGCACCGCCGATCACGTGGTCGATCTCGGCCCCGGTGCGGGCGTGCATGGCGGTGAAATCGTCGCGCAGGGCAAGCTGCAGGACATTCTCGACAACCCGAACAGCCTCACCGGCCAATACCTCACCGGCACCCGCCGCATCGAAGTCCCGGCCAAGCGCCGCAAGGGCAACGGCCTGTTCATCTCCGTGGAGGGCGCGCGCGCCAACAACCTGCAGAACGTCAGCGCCAAGGTCCCCCTCGGCACCTTCACCTGCATCACCGGCGTCTCCGGCTCGGGCAAATCCAGCTTCACCATCGACACGCTCCACGCCGTCGCCGCCCGCACGCTCAATGGTGCGCGCGTTATCGCAGGCGCGCATGATCGCGTCACAGGCCTCGAAAACTGCGACAAGGTGATCGAGATCGACCAGTCCCCCATCGGCCGCACCCCGCGCTCCAACCCCGCCACCTACACCGGCAGCTTCACCCTGATCCGCGATTGGTTCGCAGGGCTCCCCGAAAGCGCCGCCCGCGGCTACAAACCCGGCCGCTTTAGCTTCAACGTCAAGGGCGGCCGCTGCGAAAAGTGCACCGGCGATGGCCTGATCAAGATCGAAATGCACTTCCTCCCCGACGTTTACGTCACGTGCGAGGAGTGCGACGGCAAACGCTACAACCGCGAAACGCTGGAAGTAAAGTTCAAGGGCCACTCCATCGCCGATGTGCTCGATATGACCATCGAAGACGCCGAGGAGTTCTTCAAAGCCGTCCCCCCGATCCGTGACCGGATGCACATGCTCAACGAAGTCGGCTTGGGCTACGTCAAGGTCGGCCAGCAGGCCACCACGCTATCCGGCGGTGAGGCGCAGCGAGTCAAACTCGCCAAGGAACTCGCGCGCCGCTCCACCGGGCAAACGCTCTACATCCTCGATGAACCCACCACCGGCCTTCACTTCGAAGACGTGCGCAAATTGCTCGAAGTCCTCCACCGCCTCGTCGAACAGGGCAACAGCGTGGTGGTGATTGAACACAACCTTGATGTGATCAAGACCGCCGACTGGATCATCGACCTCGGCCCCGAAGGCGGCGTGCGTGGCGGCGAAATCGTTGCCGAAGGCACGCCCGAAGTGGTCGCCAAAAACCCCCGCAGTTTCACCGGCCACTACCTGGCCCCGTTGCTGAAGCGCTAGGCGAACAAAGCCCCCTCCTCTTCCGAGGAGGGGGTTGGGGGTGGTGGCAACACAAACCAACCTAAACAGCCTTCGAAGCTCGCACCCGCGCCACCGCCAACGCCGCCCCAATCAGCCCCACCGCCAGTCCCGCCGAAAGCGCCATCTCCGCCAGCGTCCCGCGCTGCTGCAACGCCGGGATCGTCCCCACGGTCAGGAACAGCATCGTCGCGTGGTTGATCGCCATCGGCGCCCAGCCCATGATCAGCGCATAGACCGCGCCCAGCACCACGATCAGCGCCGCGATCATGCCCGCCGTGCCAAAGCTTGCGGGCAGGGCCATAAGCGCAAAGGCGATGCCCATGCCGACAAACGCCCCCACGCTCGCGGGCAAGAACTTGTCCGGCGCGGCGTGGCACAGCCCGGTGAAGTAGAACGCGAACAGGAACCCGCCAAACACCGCCGCCAGCCCCAGCGCCGCGCTGACCGCAATGAACGCTGCCACCGCCACGATCACGATGGCCAGCACCACCAGCCCCTTGCCGGGCGTCAGTGCGCTTGCCTGTGCGTCGTCTTGTGCTTTGCCAGCCATAGAATCACCCTCTGCCAGCGAACTTCAACGCCGCTTTGCGAAGATCTATCCAACGACAATTACGCAAACAAAGCAAGCTCCCCCGCGAAGGCGGGGGCCTCAGGCGTTTTACAGAACCCAGAAGCGCACCGCTCCCCCGCCTCTCGACAAGCTCGGGATAAACTGCCCGAAGGGCAGGCGGGGGCCTCAGGCGTGTTAAAGCACGCTATCGTAAACCGCCCGAGGTCCCCGCTTTCGCGGGGACGCACCCATTGCCTACAACAATCCGCTCATCCTGAGCTTGTCGAAGGATCAAACCGCGCTAACCCCCGCACCCCCGCGCAACCGCACGAAGAACGCCACGACCTCCTCCGGCGTCGCCCGATCAAGCGCGCCGCCCGCAATCGCCTCGGGCGTCCAGATCCATGTCGCGGCGGGATCGTGGAGCATGTCCCATTCGCCAAACATCCGCGCCTGCGCGGGTTCGGAGACATGCAGCTTCATTTCCAGATGCCGGTCATCCGCCGCAATTCGCGCCACCGTGGCGCGGACCTTGTCCTCAGGGCCTTCCAGCCATTGCAGATAGATATCGGCCCGGCAGATCAGCGCCCCGGTAATCCCGTCGCGCGCATTGTATTGCCGCGCGATCGACAGGATGCCGCGCAGGATGCTGTCGTCAAACCCGAACGGCTGCGACGTATAAATCGCCCGAAAAACATCCACGCTGCCAACCTCTCACCAAGTGTAGCCCCCACGCTACCACACTCCCGCGCGCCCGCGAAGGCGGGGGCCGCAGGCCGTCACAAAACACCCAAAGGCCGCCAAAAACCGCGCCCCCGCGAAGGCGGGAGCCTCAGGCCGTCAAAAACTCCCGCCCCCCCGCGAAGGCGGGGGCCTCAGGCCCCTAACGCCAGACAAGCGGAAACCGCCCAATCCCTCCATTCCCGAACCCCTTGCGCTTGCCAGCCACAGGCCCACCCCCGTACAAGGTTACGTAACGAACCGGGTCGCGGACGGGTGCCTGTCTAGCCGCGATCCTTGCCGGCAGCCCGCCAAACGGTGGGCTGCCGGCAGAATTTGGGAGGATTGGGCGGCGAGTAAGCTCTCATCAAACCCGAACGGCTGCGACGTATCAATCGCCCGAAAAACACCCCTCACAATCTCCTTCCCCCCCTTTCTCGTCATTCCCGCGCAGGCGGGAATCCAGCGCCCCACCTTGGAAATCTGGATTCCCGCCTGCGCGGGAATGACGAAAGGATGGCACCGCTCCCCCGCGAAGGCGGGGGCCTCAGGCGTTTTACAGATACCTATCGTAAACCGCCTGAGGTCCCCGCCTTCGCGGGGACTCACAACACGGCACACCCACCCCCGCTAACCCACCCTTAAACCTCATCGCGGTAACCCACCCCACCGCCCACCCTACCGGAGGTGCACCGATGAAGCTGTGGATGATGTTCATACCGATGTTCGCCGTGGGCGGCCTGAACGTGGCCTATGATGCGTGGAAGGCCAGCCCCACCAGCAAGACCGAGCAGGTCCGCCGCCAGTGCATCGGCATGTCCAAGGAAAAGGGCATCCCGGCCCACGTCGCCGTCGATACCTGCAACTGCATGGTGTACGAAGCACGGGACTGGATCGGCGATCATTCAGTGGAGGAATACACCCGCGACGTCCACATGAACATCGGCCTGCAATGCTATGCCAAGGCCACCGAAAAAGCCGAAGCCTCCGCCTCCAGCTTCGGCACCTTCACCAGCCCGCCCGCCCAACCGCGCAACACCCCCGCAGCTGGCTCAGGCTGGGCCGGAGCACCGCCTGCCCAGCCAGCCTCCCCCTTCGCCCCAACGCCCGAATACGGCGATCCGGACTACGTGCAGTAGGCGAGAGGGCGGCAATTCCTGCCCAGCCTGTCCCCGCGCAGGCGGGGAGGGAGGAGGACCATCCGCAGGATGGTGGAGGGGCACCCACGGTGAAGCGTGACCCTGCCGGAGAGGCGGGCGGTGTTGCTATCCGATGGCGTATTTGGGGGTTAAGTAAACTGTCACCGTAACTCTCACCGTAACTCTGTCACCTGTCACCGTAACTCTGTCACCGTAACTCATGTCACCGTAACTCACCGTAACTCAAGTAAACTGTCACCGTAAATCAAATTTATATCTCTTCTTCAATATCTCTAATATCAACAATGATTATTCTCTGTGGCACACCAGCAGCACTTCTTACAAAGTAGCAATCAACTTCGACTACGTCTTCTTTCATTGAATTTACGACTGTTTCCTTGATGTCATCTAGCCAATCTCCAGGGATAGAAAATGTGGGTAAACCTTCCCATTCTTCATTTTCAAACTTACCCCACCCACTTTGCTTGTTAAATTGAACTACATTTATGTCGATTGTTGTGAGCCGTCTATCCAAAACAGCAGTTTCAACTGCATCGGCCATCGCCTTATCAGCAGCAAGGATGTTCCTAGTTCGATCGCCTGACCGCCGTTGTATATCAACTTTTGAAGCACTTCTTCTCAGAGGCACATTCATTTCTTTGAGCAACGGTGCAGCCATTGTGATTAATTCAGCTTCTTGTTCCTGATCGATTTGACGAAATGCCATGCGGTGTTCTGCAAGCTGTATTCTGCGGTCTTGATCCGCAATAATTCTATCCTGCAGACGACGAACTTCACTGTTGAGTTCTCGCTCTTGTTCGACGTGTTCCCGAAGCATATCGAGTGTTCTGTCGATTGTGTTATCGCGGCCTGCAATCGCTCTGTCAAAAGTTTGAATCAATTCTCTTTGGGTGGCAAGGACCTCTCTTATGGTGTCATCATCTGCTGATTTAAATACTCGGTCTATGACATATGATAACATAGCAGATATTGGTGCCTCAATGACCATTGGGCCAACGGTGGCAACCAAAGGTGCAATTATATCAATGCCATAGCTGCCGCGTCTTGTTGGTAATATCAAAATGTCAGGTGTATTTTTGTAAGTTATTTTCTTAGGAAAAGATCCATTTTTTCGGAAATTATCAAGCTTTACTAAAAGTCGTGATGCTGAATACTGGAAGCGAGCTGATTCGTAAAAATCCATTTTGTTTTGTGCAGCGATCTTGCCGTCAAATGTGAAAGAAATTTCCTCATTCATCGCACAGCACCTTTTTCCAGAACAAGTTTTTGGTAGCAGATTGAATTAGGTTGGTATAGCTCAACGGAATTAAGGCGACACCTCACCAAATTCTCCAAGTTCCCCCCCCACCCGTCGCCCCGGACCTGATCCGGGGCTTGGCTTTTCTCTTTGAAGCCGCGCAAGGAACAAGCAGCCAAATCCCGGGTCAAGCCCGGGATGACGGGAAAGGTGTAAGCCGGTCTGCCTTTCCCATCTCCTCCGCGTCTCCCTTCTCCTTCGCGCTTCTGCGCAAACCATCCAAAAAACATTTTCCTACATCCCCCATCCGCGCCTAAAAGTTCCTGTTTCGTTCCCAACAGGAGCCTCCCATGCCGCATGCCGCCGATCCTCACGCATCATCTTCCTTCGCCACATCCTCTTTCGGACGCGGGTGGATTCCGGCCGGGCGGGATATCGGGCTGCCGAATGATGATCTGCCGCCGCTGGATGCAGGTGGGCAGGTGGATTGGGCGGGGTGGGTGCGTTCGCACCGTGCGAAGGACAGCGCTTTGACTCCCCCTCCTCTTCAGAGGAGGGGCGTTGCGGTCGCGGAACGTAGTGAAGCGGAGCATCAAACAACGCGGGGTGGTGGTTCTCTGCACGCATTATCCTCACCGGCAGCCACATTTCAAACCGAAAGCCACCACCCCCAAACCCCCTCCTCTGAAGAGGAGGGGGCTTTTGTGCCCGCCGCGCCGCTCACCGGGGGCCATGCTTTCACGCCCCTCCTCATCGCGCGTTTCCTCGAACACCTCAGCCGGGCGGGCAATGTGCGCGCGGCGGCGCTGGCGGCGGGGGTTTCGCAGCAGACGGCTTATGTGCGCCGCCGCCGCGATCCGGCCTTTGCCGCCGGGTGGGAGGCGGCCTTGCTTCATGCGCGGGCGGCGGCGGAGCAGGTCTTGGCCGAGCGGGCGATCATGGGGACGACCGAGACGATCTGGTATCGCGGCGAGGCCGTGGGGCAGCGACAGCGCTTTGATGCGCGGCTGCTGCTCGCCCACCTCGCGCGGCTCGATGCCCGCGCCGCCAAGGCCAGCCCCGCGATCCACCGCCTCGCCGAAGAATTCGACGACATGCTCCTCGCGCTGGGCGAGGGTGAGGGCACGGCGCAAGCCGCCTGTCTGCCCGATCCCACGCGCGAGGCCTATATCGAGGACTGCGAAGGCCATGCCCTGCGCCGCTTCCACGAGGAAAACCCCGAGCCCGGCAAGGACGCCGACGACGAACTCTGGGACCTGTGGGGCGAAGTGCGCGATGCGATGACCGCCCAAGCCCGCGCCGCCGCCGCCGCCGCGTGGGACGGGCAAACCGACGCCCGCTGCGCAAGGCTCGAAGCGCTGTTTCCGGGGGAGGTGGATGAGGAGGAACACTCAACCCTAAACCAAACCGGCTCCCCCGCGAAGGCGGGGGCCTCAGGAGTTTTAAGCAAAGCTCACCGTAAAACCCAACCGCTCCCCCGTGCAGGCGGGGGCCTCGGGCCTTTTACGGAAAGTCAGTGTACCACGCACGCTCACGGTAAAACGCCTGAGGCCCCCGCCTTCGCGGGGGAGCAAGCGGGGAAAAACGGCACCGAAAAAACCCCCTCTGCACCGTGTAAACCCCGTAAACCTGCCGCCACGCTCAAGTGCGGCACCGCGGCCCCCGCGCTGCTGGCGTCAACGCTCAGCTGGCATCAGAATCCGGCGTTTCCAGCGCTTCACCCGCTGCCAGCCACGCAGCTTCCGCTTCCTCAAGCTCCTTGGCCAGCTTGCCCCGGCGCTGCGACAGGTCGCTCATGTTGAGCTTGGCCAGATCGGGTGCGGCGCTGGCGGGTTCGAACATCGCGCGGTCATATCGGGCGATTTCGGCCTGCAGTTTGGCCACGCGCTTTTCCGCCTCGCCTTGCGCCTTTTGCAGCGCCTTGTACGCATCGCGCGCGGCGGCGCGGGCCTTCTTGTCCTGCTTGACCACGGGGGCGCCGGCGGCGTCGGTCTTGGGCTGGTTGCGGCCCAGAATGAAGTCGATGTAGTCCTCGATGCTGCCGTCAAACGGCTTGGCCGTGCCCCCATCGACGAGGACCAGACGGTCAGCCACCAGTTCGGCCATGTGCCGGTCATGACTGATCAGGATCACCGCGCCCTTGTACATGTTGAGCGCCTGCACCAGCGCTTCGCGCGCGTCGATATCAAGGTGGTTGGTCGGCTCGTCGAGCACCAGCAGGTGCGGCGCATCGCGGGTGACGAGGGCCAGGGCAAGGCGGGCACGCTCTCCGCCCGAAAGCGTGCCGACTTGGCTTGTGGCGCGGTTGCCGGAAAAGCCGAAGCGGCCCAGCTGCGCCCGGATCGCGCCGGGGCTCTTGCCGTCCATCGCGCGGGTCATCAGTTCCAGCGGGGTGCCGCCCTCGGCGATTTCCTCAACCTGGTACTGGGTGAAGTAGCCAACCTGCATCTTGCCGGTCGCGGTCATTTCTCCCGCCATCGGCGCAAGCTGTGCGGCAAGCAGGCGGGCGAGCGTGGTCTTGCCGTTGCCGTTGCGGCCGAGCAGGGCGATGCGGTCATCCGGATCGATGCGCAAGTTCAGCCGCTGCAGCACCGGCTTGCCCGGCGCGTAGCCCACGCTGGCAAGATCGAGCGTGATGAGCGGCGGGCGCAGTTCTTCGGGGTCCGGGAAATCGAAGCTGAGCGAGGGATCTTCGACCACCGCTGCGATCGGCTGCATCTTGGCCAGCATCTTGGCGCGCGATTGGGCCTGCTTGGCGGTGGAGGCGCGGGCGGAATTGCGGGCGATGTAGTCCTTGAGCCGGTCGGCCTGCACTTCCTGCGCCGCGCGGGCGGCGGCTTGCTGGGCAAGGCGCTCGTTGCGCTGGCGTTCGAAGCTGTCGTACCCGCCGGGATAAAGCGTGAGCTTGCCGGCGTGGAGGTGGACGATGTGGTCGGCCACGTTGTTGAGCAGATCGCGCTCGTGGCTGATCAGCAGCAGCGTGCCGGGATAGGCCTTGAGGAAGTTTTCCAGCCACAGCGTCGCTTCCAGATCGAGGTGGTTCGAAGGTTCATCGAGCAGCAGCACATCGGGTGCGGAGAACAAGAGCGAGGCCAGCGCCACGCGCATCCGCCAGCCGCCGGAGAAACTGTCGAGCGGGGCGGCTTGCATGTCCTCGTCAAAGCCGAGGCCGATCAGGATGCGCGCGGCGCGGGCATCGGCGCTGTAGGCATCGATGGCAAGCAGGCGGTCATGGACATCGCCCAGCCGGTCCGGGTCGGTGCAGGTTTCGGCCTCTGCCAGCAGAGCCGTGCGTTCGACATCGGCGGACAGGACGGTTTCGAACGGCGTGGCGCTGCCTGCGGGCGCTTCCTGCGCGAGGTAGCCGAGGCGGGTGCGGCGGGGCATTTCGATCGCGCCTTCGTCCGGCTCGATCTCGCCGATGATGGCTTTGACCAGCGTGGACTTGCCCGCGCCGTTGCGGCCGACAAGGCCGACGCGGGCGCGCGGGGGAATGGCGGCCGAGGCGCGGGAAATGATGTCGCGTCCGCCGAGGCGCACGGTGATGCCGTTGATGGTAAGCATGAAAAAGGGCGCGTTCGCTTCAGGAAATCAGGGTGTATCGGGCGCCGGAATCCCTGTCACACTCGCCCCGTGTAGGCAAGCGGAGTTGGAACCCATCAAGCAGGCGGAGCGCCTAGCGCTCCACGGTGAAGGCGTAGGGAATGTAGAGGAAAACCTCGGTATTGCTGACCTGCGCCCAGGCAATAGCGCGATCGAGGCCGGTCACGGCGACGCCATAGCCCGCGCCGTAGGGGCTGGCGGCCTGAAGCGCGGCGCGGGCGATGCGGGCGTTGAGCTCTTCGCGGTATTGTTCGGGGTTGACGATGGTCAGCGCCATTGTGCCGAGCTGGCGGATTTCGGAGCGGCCGGTGGCGGGCACGGCCCTGACGAACTTCGAGACTTTGCGCTGCGCGTCGTCAATCGTGCCGGTCAGCTTCGCCTTGATCATCAGCCGCGCCGTGGCGGTGCTGCCGTCGTCCTCGAAACCGGGCTGGACCTTGCCGTTGCCGTCATCATCATCGTCGTCGTAGTCGCTGTCGTCGTAGTCTTCGTCCTCATCCTCGTCATCGGAGGCGGTGGACGGGCCGGCGAGGGCCGGGAACAGGGTGCGCCAGTTCTCGCGCGTGACTTCCTTGACCTCGAGCTCGCCGGTGACGAGACTGAGGCCGTCGCGGCTCGCGCGGTCCAGCGCAGCGAGCAGCATGGCCTGCACCTCGCTCCGGCGCATGTCCTCGCTCCGGGAATCCGAGCCGATCTCGATCCGGCGCACGACCCCGTCCGCCGCGCGGCGCAGGCCGGTGGCGGGGCGGCGGTCGAGATAGGGGAGACTGGTCATCACCGAGGGCAGCTTCTCGCTGCGCCGACTGGCGGTAACGATGACCTCGCCCATGCCTTCATCCTCCTGCGCCGCAAGGCTCAAAGGGACGGCAAGCAAGGCGAGGGCGGCGAGGACCGAAAGCGATTGCCTGATCATTGCGGGCTCCTCGCTTCGGACAGACGGGGCGTGATGGCATAGCGGTAGGGTATATAGAGGAAGACATCAGTCGGACTCGCCTGCGTCCAACTGACCTGTCCATCGACGCCGGACACGGAGAAGGTGAAATCCGGCCCGAAGATGGCGGCGGTGCGGCGGGCGTCTTCTGCCACCAGCGCGAGGATCTTTTCGCGGTGCTGGTCCGGGTTGTCGACGCTGAGCGAGGTGGCCGTGGTTGTCTCCACCGTGGCGCGGCCATTGCCCTTGAGCGAGCGGATGAAGGCCGTAAGGCGGTCCTGCGTGGCCCGCGATGACCCTTCGAGTTTGCCGCGAACCATCAGTTCGACCTTGCTGGTATCGATACGGCCAGCGGGCAGTTGCGGGAGGCTGGTGTAGTTTGCCTTGGTTACAGGTTCGAGCTGCACCGTGCCGGTGACAAGCTGGAAGCTGGAGGCAGCGGCGCGATCGATGGCGGCGAGCAGCGCGGTATCGATCTCTTTGCGCCGCGTGGCCGCATCGCGCGTGTCAGACACGATGGTCAGATTCATGACCATTCCATCGGCCTGACGCCGCAGGCCGATGACCGGGCGATCTTTCTGCCAGAAGCGGGCGTCGTTGCGGCTGGCATTGACGAGCACTTCGCCGATGCCGGTGACTTGTGCATCTGCGGAGCTGGCGGCGAGCACCGCAAGCAGCGGGATGATCCCGAACAACCTTCGCACCAGCGCCTCCCCCTTGAAGCATATGCCTGAAGTAGAATGGTAGGGCGCAGGGGGCGGCAGGCCAAGCGAAACGTTTTGCAAAACGCCAGAGCCCCCCGCCCCAACGACCTTTGGCGCGGTGCCGTGGGTAGCGAGTGGTTAGTTTGGGCGTTTTTCTTGGCCCTGCTGCGCGATCAGGGGCAAGTCCTCATATGCAGGCTGGAAGCCGAGCATGCGGTAAAGGTCTGGGCGCAGGTAAGGGAAGGCGTCGCCTGCATCCTCATGGACGCGGGCGCATTCGCCAAGGAAGCTGTCAAACGTGCGAAAAAGGCCGCGTTTCATGGTTTACCATTTGTGTGCGGGAGTGCGCCCAAAAGCATTGCGCCGGACCAAGTGAGTCGCGCCAATGCATTCGGGTTTCGTCAAAATTCAGCAATATCAGAAACGCAAAACCTGCTTCTCAACTGGCTGATAAACCATGAGAAGCAGGTTTTGCTGTCAAGCTGACCTGTCAGCCTGCTCTGTCAGTTTGCGACATTCAGCGCGGCGACTTGCGCATCGGGCAGGCTGGCGCCCATGCGCGCCGCCAGCGTTGGGGCGATGGCGCGCATGTCGATTTCGCCGAGGTTGCGGGCCTTGGCCACGCCCTTGCCCATGATCAGGAAGGTGGAGCGCATTTCGGGCAGGGTGGGGAAATAGCCGTGCATGCCCTTGGTGCGGCTGGGGCGCGCCAGCGGTGCCTTGGGATCGAACCCGGCGGCGAGCGCGCCGGGTTTCAGGTCCACGAAGAAGCTGGCTTGCGGGTTGCCACCCAACTGGGCGATTTCAGCACGGTTCGCGACTTTGGCGATGCGCGTTTGCGGATCGGCGGCGAGTTTATCGAGCAGCGCGCCGACCATGCCGGTGAGCGCCGCATCATCGGGGCGGGCGAGGACGACGGCGATGGAGCCGCCCGAAGGCCAGGGCATGGCATCCCACGTGGCGACTTTGCCGGCATCGTCCAGCTTGATCAGGCCGGCATCGATGAACGGGCGGAACAGGCTGATGTCGGTATCGGTGGCAACGAAGCCATGATCGCTGACCACCGCGATGGTGGCATCGGGGTGTGCGGCCAGTTCGGCGCTGACCACTTTGCCGACCGCTGCATCGAGCCGTTCGAGCGTGGCGTTGGACTGGGCGCTGCCGGGGCCGGAGGCGTGCTCTTCATGGTCCAGCCCGGCGAAGTAGACAGTGACGAAGCCGGGCTTTTTCGTTTCGATCAGGCGAACGGCGAATTTGGTGCGGTTTTCATCGCCTTCGACGCCTTCATCGATGCCATCGGCATAGGGGCCGCAATCATGTTCGAGCGCGGCGTAGAGGCCATCGGTGGCCATCGCCTTGAGCATCTTGCGGTCATCGGCATGGCCTGAACGCCAGATCTGCGGCATGTTCCATGTGAGCGAGGATACGCCGACGCTGACCGGCCAGTGGATGTTTCCGGTGGTGTGGCCTGCCTTGCGCGCGGCGTCCCACAAGGTGGGCGCGGTGATATCATCGGCGAACCAGAACCAGCCACCATAGTTGATCTGTTTGGGATCGAACGTGGTGTTGGACACGATGCCGTGGCGGGCAGGGGCAACGCCGGTGAGCAGCGTGGTGTGGCTGGGATAAGTGACGGTGGGCAGATTGCCGGTGACGCCAGTGGCATAAGCGCCCTCTGCCAGGAAGCGGCGCAAGTTGGGGATTTTCAGGCCTCGCTTTTCCGCTTCGAGCACATCGCCGGGGCGCAGGCCATCGATGGAAATAAGCAGGACTGGCGAGCGGTTTTCATCGGCCCGAACGGCGACGGGCGCCGCGCTGCCAAGCAGCACGACGCCCGCGACGAGGGCCTTTCCGACAGAAAGGCGATCCATGATCAGAAGCCAACCTTGAGTGTTGCGAAGACCTGACGCGGCGCGCCTGCGAGCAGGGTCTGGTTATCGCCGCTGAAGCCAAAGCCGTTGGACCCGATCGTGGCGACATAGCGCTTGTTGGTCAGGTTCACGCCGTTGATCTGCAGTTCGACCGGCTGACGCTGACCGATGTCGAGGCGGTAGCCGATGGTGGCATCGACCAGCGTCCGCGCGCCCACCGAACGGTCGTTCAGATAGTTGAAGAAGCGCTTGGACATGTAGTTCACCCCGACGCGGCCATAGAACGTGTCGCTATCATAGGACAGTTCACCGCGCAGCAGGTGCTTTGGCGTATCAACCACGGTCTTGCCCTTGGTCGGCTGGATCGTGGGCGGGGTGGTGCTGGCGATGACCACATCGTCACGATAGGTCGAGTCGTTGTAGCTGTACGATGCGAACGCGCCGAAGCCGCCCGGCAGCTTTACGTCCACGGCCGCTTCGATGCCGAGCGCGCGGACCGAGCCGACGTTCTGCAGCGCGTTGGTTGCGCCAACGATGCCGAGCGAAGTCGGGATGACCAGCAGGCGATCGCTGAAGTTGACATAGTAACCGGCCAGCGAAGCATTGATGATGCCGGTGGAGTAGCGAACGCCTGCTTCATAGGTGTCCGAGCGTTCCGGCTTGATCGTGTCCTTGATCGCATCGAAGCCTGCCTGCGTCGACGAGAACGGGCCACCGGTGGTGGAAGCCTGATGGGCTCGGGTTACCTGCGTGAAGCCAGCGAAGGCTTCGAGCCCGTTGCCGAACTTGTAGTTCAGGCCGATGTGCGGCTGGAACCAGTCTTCAACCTTGAGATCGCCCGTCGCGCGGTTGTTGGTGTTGACCAGTGCGAAAGCGTTGGTATCGACCGAAAAGCCCTTCCAGCCCACGTTGAGCTTCAGATCGCCGAGATCGAGTTCGTCGGACACGTAATACTGGATCGTGTCGGTTTCGAACGCGATCGACCACTGCGTGAAGAACGGATTGCGCTGAAAATCGCGGTGATCACGGCCTGCGCTGGTGCGGCTTTCATAGCCATAGAACCGGCGCGACTGGATGAAGTCGTTCTTTTCGTACCAGCCGCCGATCAGCAGGTTGTTGATGCCATAAGTGGCCGCGTAAGAAGCGAAAAAGCCCTTGCGCTTGATGTCATATTCCGTGGTGCGGATGGACATTGGCACGCCCGATGGGCTGGCGAGGTACGGCGTGCCCCAAGTGCCCTGACCGTCGTTCTCGTGGTAGTAGCCCTTGATCGAGAACTTGCCGGTATCGCCCACGGCGATGTTCAGGCCGAGCGCGGCGATCGTGTCCTTGCGCAGGCCCGATGCGTCATAATAGGCATCGTCGGCAATGATGAACGGTGCGGGGTAGGTGGTGCCAGCAGCCAGATTGGTGGGGGTGACGCCGCTGTAGCCGGTGTTGGCAGCAATATCGGCGATCCGGACCGCTTCGGCATAACGACCGGGGCCGAAGTTGTCCCAATCATAGCCGAGGCGATTGATCATTTCGAGGCTGAGGTCGTGATAGTCCTGCTCGGCGCGATCTGAATAGCTGAGGTAGCCATCGAGATCGACGCCTTCGCCCAGCGGCATGATCGCCTTGGCATTGAACATCAGGGTGCGCTGCTGGCCATCACCCTTCCACTTGTCGCCGTTCTGATATTGCGCCGAAACATAGCCGCGCAGACCGTCTTCGGTGCCTAGGCCGATGCGGGCAAAGCCGCGGAAGGTGTTGGCCGAACCATAGGAGCCGCTGGCGGTGACGCCGAGCGTGTCCTTGGGATCGAGCGAGAAGAATTCGAGCGTGCCGCCAAGGTTGTTGGTCGATTGCGCGGCGATGGAGCCCGAACCCTGCGACACGCGGGTGATGCCGATGTTTTCAGGGCTGATCGCGCGGCTGATGTGCAGGCCGTTGGCGTTGCCATAGGACATGTCACCCAGCGGAATGCCATCGAGGTTGAAGCCCAGCTGGTTCTGGTTGAAGCCGCGGATCGTCACGCGGGTGGACCATTCGTAGTTGCCGAAAGCGTCAGCCGACTGGAAATTGACCGAGGGGAGCTTTTCAATCGCCTTCAAGGGGCTGGTGCCCGAGGCGAGAATGGTCAGTTCGCGGGTGGAAAGTTCCTGCACCTGGCGAGTCTGGCCTGCGCCGAGGACGACGATTTCAGCGTCAGCCGAATCAGCAGCGGCGGCTTCTGCGGCTTCTGCTGCAGCGGGGGCTTGCTGTGCGGCGGCAACGGCCGGAGCAATGAAGAGCGAGGTGCTGGCAAGCAGCACGGCGACAATACGCATGGTGTGATCCCTCATGTTCCACATTGTTGTGGTGAGGGGCAGATAGGCCTGCGCTGTTGCAGCATTGTGGTATTTCCGGGACAGAATGGCGTCACTTGTTTGACAGATGCATGACCGAAATGGTTCAAGACTTCTCAGCCGCGCCGCGATAACGAGCATTGCCGATGACATACGAGACGACGGACGGGAGCCGCTTTTGAGTACCGATGATCTGCCGCCGGTGCAGGACCGCTTTTTCAACCGCGAGCTGAGCTGGCTGGCGTTCAACCGGCGCGTGCTGGCCGAGGCGGTGAATGCCGATTATCCGCTGCTGGAGCGGCTGCGGTTCCTGTCGATCAGCGGCAATAATCTTGACGAGTTCATGATGGTGCGCGTGGCCGGGATCGCGGGTCAGGTGCGGCGGCAGATCGACGAGCTGTCGATCGACGGGCAGACCCCGCAGCAGCAACTGGGCGCGCTGCTGGAGGCGGTGAAGGATCTGGTCGATGCGCAGCAGGATGTGCTGGCGGGGTTGAAGGACGAGCTGGCCGCAGCGGACATCCGGTTGATTGACCACGATGCTGTGACCAAGGCCGAGGCCGAGTGGCTGCGCGATTACTTTGAAGAACACGTGGTACCGGTGCTGACGCCGCAGGCGATTGATCCGGCGCATCCGTTTCCGTTCATCGCCAATCAGGGCACGGGCATCCTGTTCCAGTTGCTGCGCAGCGCCGATGGTGCACCGGTGACCGAGATGATCCTGATTCCGCCTGCCCTTCCGCGCTTTGTGCGCCTGCCGGGCAAAAGTGCGGCGTGGATCGGGATTGAGGAACTGGTGCGGCGCCATGCCACGCTGCTGTTCCCGGGGTTCAAGATTCTGGGCGATGGCACGTTCCGCGTGCTGCGCGACAGCGATATCGAGCTGGAAGAGGACGCCGAGGATCTGGTGCGCTATTACCGCACCGCCATCCAGCGGCGGCGGCGCGGCAAGGTGATCCTGCTGCACCTGCAGGAGAATTTTGACGCCGATGCGGAAAGCCTGCTGCGGCGGCAATTGCGGCTGGACCATGCGCTGGTGATCAAGAGCCGGGGGTTGCTGGCGATCAGCGGGCTTTCGAGCGTGATCGACGAGGACCGGCAGGATCTGAAATTCGATCCCTATAACCCGCGCTATCCCGAACGCGTTCTGGAGCATGACGGCGATTGCTTCTCGGCCATTCGCGAGAAGGATCTGGTGATCCACCACCCGTACGAGAGTTTCGAGGTGGTGATCGATTTCCTGCGGCAGGCGGCGGCTGATCCCGATGTGATTGCGATCAAGCAGACGCTCTATCGTGCGGGCAAGCAATCGGCGGTGATTGCCGCGCTGATTGCGGCGGCCGAGGCGGGCAAGTCTGTGACCGCGGTGGTGGAGCTGAAAGCGCGGTTTGACGAGGAGCAGAACCTGCTGTGGGCCGCGCAGTTGGAACGTGCAGGCGTGCAGGTGATCTATGGCTTCGTGGACTGGAAAACCCACGCCAAGGTGAGCCTGGTAGTGCGGCGCGAGGGCGGGAGCTATCGCACATACTGCCACTTTGGCACGGGCAATTATCACCCCGTGACGGCGCGCATCTATACCGACCTGTCATTCTTCACCGCCGATCCGCGCATGGGGCGCGATGCCGGGCAGCTGTTCAATTTCGTGACCGGCTATGTCGAGCCGAAGCAGACCGAACTGCTGGCGATCAGCCCGATCAACTTGCGCGAGAAGCTTTATGAATGCATCGACCGCGAGATTGCGCTGGCGGCCAAGGGGCGGCCCGCGACGATCTGGGCCAAGCTGAACCAGTTGACCGATCCGGACCTGATCGACCGGCTCTACCTTGCCAGCATGGCGGGCGTGGAAATCCGGCTGGTGGTGCGCGGGATCTGCTGTTTGAAGCCGGGGGTGCCGGGGCTTTCGGAAACCATCGAGGTCAAATCGATCATCGGGCGATTCCTTGAGCACAGCCGCATCTGGGCGTTCGGTAATGGTGCGCGCATGCCGAACAAGCGGGCGCGGGTGTTCATCTCCTCGGCCGATGGCATGAGCCGCAACATGGGGCGGCGCGTGGAAGTGCTGGTGCCGGTGAAAAACCCGACCGTGCATGACCAGATTCTGGATCAGGTGATGCTGGCCAACCTGCTGGATACCGAACAGAGCTGGGCGTTGCGGACTGATGGCGAGTATGAGCGGTTCGAGAAGGGTGATCCTTCGTTCAACTTGCACGGCTATTTCATGACCAATCCATCGCTTTCGGGGCGCGGGGCAGCGCTTTCCCGTGGACGAAAAGTGCCGAAGCTTGCGTTGCGGCGCGGGGCGGCTAACCGTGGTTGAGTGAAGACAGGGCTGAGCATCTACGACTGGGCGCAATCGCGCGCGATCATCGACATCGGATCGAACACGGTGCGGCTCGTGGTCTATGGCGGGCCACCGCGCGCGCCGGTGACGCTGCTGAACGAGAAGGTCACGGCCAAGCTTGGCAAGCATGTGGCCGAAACTGGCAAGCTTTCGGGCAAGGCGGTGGCGGGCGTGCTGGCGGCGCTGCGGCGGTACAAGGCACTGATCGATCTGGCCGGCGTGCCGCGCGTGGACGTGGTGGCTACGGCCGCTGCACGCGATGCCAGCAACGGGCCGGAGTTTTTGGAGAAAATCCGCGCCATCGGCTTTGAGCCGCGCCTGCTGTCAGGCGTGGAAGAGGCTGAGACGAGCGCGACGGGCGTGTTGGGCGCCTTTCCCGATGCGGCGGGAATCGTGGGCGACATGGGGGGCGGCAGCCTTGAGCTGGTAGACGTGGCCGATGGCGGCACCAGCCATGGGGTGAGCCTGCCGCTGGGATCGCTGCGCTTGCCAGCCTTGCGCGCCAAGGGTGATCGCGTGTTTGTGCGCGAGATTGGCAAAATGCTGGCCAAGGCCGACTGGATGGCCGAGCCGGGGGTAACGCTCTATCTGGTGGGTGGGCCGATGCGGGCGCTGGCCCGGGCGATGATGGTGCGGCTGGACTGGCCGCTGGAAGACACGCACGGCTTTGCACTGGACGCCGCCGAGGCGCTGAAACTGGCGCGGCAATTGGCGCGGCGCGGGCAGGCGGTGAAGCCGGTGGAGGGTGTTTCATCGAGCCGCCTTTCGAGCATTCCCGATGCAGCGGCGCTGCTGGCGGTGCTGCTGCGGCGGTTGCAGCCGGGGCGGGTGGTGTTTTCCTCGTGGGGCCTGCGCGAAGGGGTGCTGTTTGGCCAGCTTTCGCGCGCGGTGCAGGCGCAGGATCCGTTGTTTTCAGGAGTGATGGCCTTCGTTGCGCCAATGGCGGTGGACCGGGCGCTGGTTGATGCTGCTGCTGCGTGGATGGCCGATGCCGTGCCGCTGGCGGGCACGCCGCTGGGCCGCGCTGCGCTGGCGCTGTGTCTGGCAGCGGGGCGGGTGGAGCCGAACATGCGGCGCGATCTGCCGGGCGATTGGGGGCTGGCGAAGCGCTGGGTAGGCGTGGACAATGCGGGCCGTGCCGTGCTGGCCGCGGCGATCCGGGGCAGCGTGGGCAAGGGGTTGAAGGACGCGGCCTTGCCCGAACCGTGGGCGCGGCTGGCGCCGGTTGCCGATCTTGCCGATGCGCGCGCGCTGGGGCTGGCGGCAAGGCTGTGCCGCCGGATGAGCGCGGGGTCGGCCCATGTGATTGCTGCCACCCGGCTTGAGATCAAGGGCGGGCTGCTGCAGTTTTCCAGCGAGGTTCCGGGGTTGATCGGTGAAGGCTCGTCACGCGATCTGAAGGAACTGGCGCAGCATCTGGGGCTGGCAACTGGTGCTGAACGCGCAGGATAGAAACTGGGGACGATGGTGGGCCCGGCAGGACTTGAACCCGCGACCTAGCCGTTATGAGCGGCCAGCTCTAACCAACTGAGCTACAGGCCCATCGCGGCTTCCGCTACAAGGGGAACGCGCTGTTGGCAAGATGGGTCAGATTTCGGCCGCTTCGATGATTTCGCGCACGCATGTGGGCTTTACCCCACGCGCCGCAAGGTGGGCGAAGACGCCGCGCCACCATGCATAGAAGCGATCAAGATCGTCTTCGCTGCGCACATAAGGGGTGTAGCCGGGGGCGAGCGAGGGGCTGTGGAACGATAGCACCAGCATGGGCAGGCCCAGATCAAGCGCAACATCGATGCCGCGCACGGCTTCTTCGAGCGTGATGCCTTCGGGCGTGAGTGAAATGCGTTCCAGCAGGCCGAGCCGCGAGAGCACGCCGCGCATGCGCGGTACGCGCCACAGCAACGGGTAGAGGTTCTTGCCCAGCTTGGCGAGGTGCCCGGCAAAGACCGTGGTCAGCGGCATTTCCATCAGGCCGTTGCGCTTGTCGATCCACCATGGCTTCAACGGATGCCGATGGAAGTCTGGGCCACCGCTGGCGCTGTAATCGAAATTCGCGCGCACCGAGGTATCGATGGCAATGCCGCATTCCGAAAGGATCGCCGCCGTGTTTGGCCCCACGCCATAGCGTCCGGCGCGGTAGATCGCAGGGCCGACGCCAAAGGCATTCTCGATGGTATCGCGCAACTTGCGGAACTTGGCGCGTTCAAGCTCCTGCGGCAGGTTGCCGGCATAGCTGTTGTGGACGGTCACGTCCTCGTCATGCGGGGGATTGACCCATGGGTGCAGTTGAACGCCGATTTCTGCCCGGCCGGCACGCACGGCATCGGACAAGACCTCTTTGGCGCGCGGATCGCTCGCCACCGGAAAATCGACCAGATAGATCGGGACGACGCCAAGGCCTTCGCAGAACTGCTGAAACTTGGCGAGGCGGGGGACGTGGGCAAGGCCGTGGCTGGTGCGATCGAGCGGTTTGGACCAGTCAAACTCCTCTTCGGTATCGATCGTCAGCACGAAGCGCGTGCCGAATTGCGGGGCGAAGCGGACGAAATCCTTCTCTTCGGGCATGCGCAGGATTTGCAAGGGGGAGACCATCGTATCTGTGCCTATGCCCCGGCTGCGAATTGGCCGGTTTTGAAGCGGGCAGCGCTGCCAGCTTTGTCGGCCACAGCGGGCAGGGTGATCAACAGGCGTTCGCCATCGCGCAGCAGCGTGCCGCCAGCGGCGGAAACTTCGGCGCGGGCAAGGCGCAGGGCAAAGCCGCTTCCAAGCATGGCCGAGGCGGCAAATGATCCAGCGGTGCCGCTGGCATCGGGGGCGAACAAGGTAGCATCATCCAGCCGGTAGAGCGCCGCCGGGAGCGACAGCATCAACTGTGCCTGCGCTTCATCGGGTTGCAGCGCTATCGTCAGCCGCTCGCCGGGAGCCACGCTGGCAGCGATGACCGACAGCACGCGCCAGCTTGCACGTTCCAGTTCGTCTGCCGCCATCGCAACGGGAAGCGGATCGCCGGTCAGATTGAGCGAGAGGCGCACATTGCGGGCGGCCAGCACTGGCGTGAATTGATCGACCAGCCGGGTGATGACCGCCGTTGCATCCGCTTCGCCCGGTTCGAGCATCAGGACATGGCTTTCCAGTTTGACGAGGCGTTCGACCTCTTCGAACCCGGCAAGGATCTGCGCGGCATCGGCGGCGATACTGGCGGCCATGGCGCGGTACTGGTGCGGCGTGGTGCCCAGCGCTTGCGACTGGATCATTTCGGCAAAGCCCTGAATCGCATTGATCGGCGTGCGCAATTCATGGAGCAACTGGCGCATCCGGTCAGCTTCGTTCGACTGGGGAGCAGCGGCGAGTGGTTCCGATGGGGCGTCTGATGCGAATACGGCGGCCAGCGGGCGGCGCAGACGCAGCAGATAGCCGGTGAAGCGACCCCCATCGGCGGCGAACAGCGGCGTGCCATCGGCCTGCCAATGGCCGGAAATGACCGGGGCGCCCTCAATATGAAGCTGGCCTGCGCAAACCGGCTGACGCTGGCGAAAGGCCTGCGCCATCGCGGTGCTGCAATGAACTGGCGCTTCCTGATCGGCGCAGAATACGCGCGCGCCCACGAGCATGCCGGGGGGATCGATCGCGGCATGGACGGCCACGCCATCGGCATCGGTGCGCAGATCGACCCAGACCGGAGCCGGGCGTCCCGGATCGCGTTCATCGGCAAAGGGCAGGCGCGGCGCGATCCCATCGGACACGTCGCGCAAGGTGGCGGCGTTGACGCCCTGCGTTTGCAGGTCTGCATCGCGCGCATCCCGTTTGCGACGGAAGGCTTCGATACGGCGAACAATCGCGCCGATGCCGTCATCGCTATCGGCACTGTCTGTCTGCTCAGGGGCGGAGGCAGGGGGAATAGCGGCGAGCGGATGCGGCGTCTGCTCGGCGGGTTCCGGGGCGCGGGCGGTGACCGGTTCGAGCGGCACAGCGGGAGGGGCGGGAGCGGCTTCCGGGGCGACCGCTGTTTGCTGTTCGAGCACCGCGCGCGCGGCGGCATGGGCCGTTGCGTTCATGCGCTTCGGTTCTGAGCCCTGGGGTTCTGGCAGCAGAAAATCGTTGATGCCGTGGCGGGTGAGCAAGGTGCGCACCGGTTCGCCCAGATCGCTGCGGTGCCGCACAAAGCCGCGCGCTTGCGTGGGCAGGCGCGGGATCAGGGCGAGCCAATCTTCGTCGGTCAGGCGGGCGGATGATATCGCGGCCGATGCCGTGCGCGGTCCACCTTGCGCGAAATGATAGACCAGCATGGGCGAGCGATGCGGTGCCGCGCGCAGGACGGCGGCGCATTCTTCATCCGAAAGCTGGGATTCCAGCGCTTCGACGCGTTGCAGCGCGGCGGCGTGCCGGGCGTTCCAGTTTGCCACCGGCACCACCCCGAGCAGATCGACCAGTTGCCGCAACTGCGTGCGCGCAGCCGCTTTGCCGGCCACGTTGGTACGCAGCACGGTTTCAAGGCGGTCATCAAAGATCATTTACGCTCCGCACCGGGGAATCATACCGCAGAGCAGCGCTCCGAACCACTGCATTAGCCTGATGAAGGCTAACAAAGTGTGGCTACGCTGCGGTTAAGGCCGATAAAGTGCCGCGATTGGCAAATGACCGGTCTCGATTGCGTTGCAATGCGGGACGCTTGCACTATGAAACAACAAAATTATCTTGAACGCGAAGATTTGTGCGGAAAATTGCGACTCACGCTTCTTTCCGACTCGCCCAAGCGGGCTTTGACGAAACGGACGAACGAAAACAGCATGGCAACCCTTGATGGTATTGACCGGCAACTCCTTGCCGAATTGCAGGCAGAGGGCCGCGTGACCAATGTCGAACTGGCGCAGCGCGTCGGGTTGACGGCACCGCCCTGCCTGCGCCGGGTGCGCGCGCTGGAAGATGCAGGGGTCATCCGGGGCTATCACGCCGATCTGGATGCATCGAAGCTGGGCTTTGCGATCACCGTGTTCGCGCTGGTCAGCCTGAAGAGCCAGGCCGAGGAATCGCTGCGCCAGTTCGAAGACCACATGCGCACTCTGCCCGAAGTGCGCGAATGCCACATGCTGAACGGCGAGATCGATTTCATCCTGAAGATCGTCAGCCGCGATCTGCAGAGCTTTCAGGAATTCCTGACCAGCAAGCTGACGCCCGCACCCAATGTGGCCAGCGTGAAGACATCGCTGACGATTCGCACGGCCAAGCAGGTGCCGGGGGTGCCGCTGGAGGATTGAGGGGGGCGATTTGGTTGCGCTTCCCTTGTTTAATGCCGCGCCCCCGCGAAGGCGGGGGCCTCAGGCGTTTTGCGCAAGTGTGCTTTAGTATCAGCGTGTTACGCTAGGGTTCCTTAACAACACTGAGGCCCCCGCCTTCGCGGGGGAGCGGGTAGAGTGTTGAGGCCTGAGGCCCCCGCCTTCGCGGGGGCGCGTTTGTCAGCTACAAACAATCAGTCCGCAGAACCCGCCGCGCGTTCATGGTGGCGGATGACTTCTTCGATCACGAAGCGCAGGAACTTTTCGGAGAATTCCGGGTCAAGCTTGGCGTCTTCGGCCAGGCGGCGCAGGCGGGCGATCTGGCGTTCTTCGCGGCCGGGATCTGACGCGGGGAGCTTGTTGGCGGCCTTGTGCGCGCCGACGGCCTGCGTGATGCGGAAGCGTTCGGCGAGGATGTGGATCATGGCTGCATCGATATTGTCGATCGATTGGCGATAGCCTGCCAGAACCGGATCTTCGCTCATCGTCATTCCCCTGCCGTTGCGGACATGTCGCCATACGGATGTGTCAAATGGTCTCTATGCGCCGCTACAGCGCAAGATGCATCTTGCCAAGCGCCGCCCTTGCCGCCAAGCGGACAGGTGAAATGACTGCGACCGTCCACACCCTGCCGCGCAAGGCGGAACCCTCGCTGGGCCCGATGATGGCCCTCGTTGCCAATGGCATGAACAGCGTCAATGCTGTGATCCTTGACCGGATGCAATCGCGCATCCCGCTGATCCCGACATTGGCCGGACATCTGATTGCAGGCGGCGGTAAACGCATGCGTCCGATGCTGACGTTGGCCAGTGCATCGCTGCTGGGATACGGCGGCAGCCGCCATTACAAGCTGGCCGCCGCCGTGGAGTTCATCCACACCGCCACGTTGCTGCACGATGACGTGGTTGACGGGTCGGATATGCGGCGCGGCAAGAAGACCGCGAATATCGTTTATGGCAATCCGGCCACGGTGCTGGTGGGCGATTTCCTGTTCAGCCGCAGCTTCGAACTGATGGTCGAGGATGGTTCGCTCAAAGTCCTGGGCATCCTGTCCAACGCATCGGCGGTGATTTCCGAAGGCGAGGTCGACCAGTTGGTGGCGCAGCGGCAGATCGAGACGACCGAGGAAATGTACCTCGATATCATCGCGGCCAAGACCGCGGCGCTGTTCTCCGCCGCTTGCCGGATTGCAGCGGTGGTGGCTGAACGGCCTGAGGCGGATGAGCTGGCGCTTGATTCCTATGGCCGCAATCTGGGCATCGCGTTCCAGCTGGCCGACGATGCGATTGATTATGATTCGGATGCCGCCGAAATGGGCAAGGATCAGGGCGACGACTTCCGCGAGGGCAAGATGACCCTGCCGGTGATCCTGGCCTATGCGCGCGGCGACGCGCAAGAGCGCGGGTTCTGGCAGGAAGCGATTGCCGGGGACCGCTCGTCCGACGCCGATCTTGCCCATGCGATCGCGCTGATCCGGCGGCACGATGCGGTGAATGCCACGCGTGAGCGCGCGCGGATGTATGCGCAGCGGGCGATTGATGCGATTGCGGGCTTCCCGGCGAGCGCGGCCAAGTCTGCGATGACCGAAGCCGCGCTGTTTGCGGTGGCGCGCCGGTTCTGACTTACCCGGAGAATACCTGATGCAGCATCGCCGTCTGGGCCGTTCGGCCATTGTCGTTTCGGACATCTGCATGGGGACGATGACCTTCGGCAGCCAGGTGGACGAGGCCGAAGCGCTGCGTGTGCTGGACCGCAGCTATGACGCGGGGATCAATTTCTATGACACCGCCGAGGGTTATCCAGTGCCGCCCGACATCAAGTGGGTGGGGCGGACCGAGGAGATCGTGGGCAAGTGGCTGAAAACCAAGCCGCGCGATGCGATCATTCTGGCGACCAAGGTTTCCGGGCCAAGCCACGTGTGGTTCCGTTCGCCCAATCGCAACGGCATGACCGCGCTGGACCGGCGCAATATCGAGACGGCGATCGATGCCAGCCTGACCAAGCTGGGCACCGATTACATCGACCTGTACCAGACGCACTGGCCCGACCACGACACGCCCTATGACGAGACGATGGAAGTGCTCGACGAACTGGTGCGCGTGGGCAAAGTGCGGATCACCGGCTGTTCGAACGAGACCAGCTGGGGGCTGATGAAGTCCATCGCCACGGCCGAAAAGCTGGGCACGGTGCGGTATCAGACGATCCAGAACAATTTCAGCCTGAACAACCGCCGGTTCGAGGATGAACTGGCGCAAGTGTGCCGGATGGAAGGGGTGAGCCTGATCCCCTATTCGCCGATTGCGGGCGGGGTGCTTTCGGGCAAGTACAACGGCGGGGCGCGGCCCGAAGGCGCACGGTTCTCGCGCTATCTGGAGATGGAAGGGCGGCAGGCGCAGATGGGCCGGCGCTTTGTGAATGAGCGCACGCTGGAAGCGGCTGAGCGGTTCATGGCAGTTGCGGCCGAAGCTGGGCTTGATCCGGTGACGATGGCGGTGGCGTGGTCAAAGCAGCATGATTTCGTCGCATCGACGATTGTTGGTGTTGGGGCGGAAGGGCAGCTGGATGCGATCCTTGCCGCTGCCGATCTGGTGCTGCCCGATGATGTGATGAAGGCGATCAACACGGTAAGCCGCGCGATTCCCTATCCGATGGGGTGATCGAGGATTGACCTGACCCGCACATGGAGCGCAGTTTGTGCGCTACCTTTGGAGTTAGGCCGCATGTTAACTGAAAACGCGAACTCCCGGCTTGGCGCCATGTCGCTTGTGCGCCCTGTCGGGTGGTCCGCCGCGGCGATTGTGCTGCTCTTCCCGATGATCGCGATGCAGTTTGAACAGCGGCTGCACTGGGGCGTTAACTGGACCGTGGGTGACTTCGTGGCTGCTGCACTGCTGCTCAGCGGTACGGGCGCAGCGCTGGAACTGGCGGTGCGGTTAAACGACGACCTTGCCTATAGAGCGGGCGCGTTCCTTGGCATTGGCGCGGCTTTGCTGATGGTCTGGGCGAACCTTGCGGTCGGGCTGGTGGGCTCGGAGGACAATGCCGCGAACCTGTGGTTTATGACGGTGCCTGTTGTCGGACTGGCTGTTGCGATGCTCTGCGGGGTATCGGCCAAGGCCATGGTGCGCGCGATGCTGGCGATGGCGTTCATGCAATTCCTTGCCGGGCTGTTCGTGGGTAGGGCTGGTGCAGCAATCGCGGTGTCCATGGTATTGGGAGCATGCTGGCTTGTTTCAGCATGGCTCTTTTCGCGCGCGGCCTGAGTTATTTGCGGCGAGTGTAGCGCCGCCACAGGAGCCAGCCGGTGCCGCCGCAGACCGCGCCGATGCCGAGGATGGCCGCGCCGATCATGGCTCCGCTGAAGAGCAGGCCGGTGGTCAGCGCCACCACGAATTCCAGCGTGGTCTTCATGGTCCAGCCTTATCGCCAAACGGCATTGATGCGAAGCGCTGCGCGACGAACGGCGCAGGTGTTGCCAATGCAAGGCGATGAACCGTAAAGCGCCGGGCGTGAGCGCCCTTCCGATCCATGCCGTTTTGCCAGACCTGCTGGCCGCATTGCGCGCAGGGCCGAGCGCCGTGCTAATTGCGCCGCCCGGCGCTGGCAAGACGACGGCGGTGGCTCCTGCCTTGCTTGCAGAGCCGTGGTGCACCGGGCAGGTCATCGTCCTGTCCCCCCGGCGCGTTGCGGCGCGCGCGGCGGCGGAGCGGATGGCCGAGCTGCTGGACGAGGATGCGGGCGGGACCGTGGGCTATGTGACGCGGCTGGATGCCAAGCGCTCTGCCCGCACGCGCGTGCTGGTGGTGACCGAGGCGATCTTTGTTTCCACGATCCTTAACGATCCAGAGTTGCAGGGCGTTTCGGCGGTGCTGTTTGACGAGGCGCATGAACGGCATCTCGACAGCGATCTGGGGCTGGCGCTGGCCGTGGAAGCGCAAGGGGTGCTGCGCGAGGATCTGCGGATCGTGGTGATGTCAGCCACCATCGACGGTTCTCGGTTTGCAGCGCTGCTCGGTGATGCTCCGGTGGTGGAGAGCGAGGGCAAGGCCCATCCGCTGACGGTGAAGTGGCTGGGCGCGCGGCCTGATGTGAAGATCGAGGCGGCGATGGCCTCGGCGATTCAGACCGCGTGGCGCGAGGAGGAGGGCGACATTCTGGCGTTCCTGCCCGGTGTCGCGCAGATCGAGCGGACGGCGGATGTGCTCAGTGAACGGTTGCCGCAGGCGCTTGTGTTGCCACTGCATGGGCAAGTGGAACCGGCGGGACAACGCGCGGCGATCCGGCGTGATGCGCAAGGGCGGCGCAGAATAGTGCTGGCGACGAGCATTGCCGAGACCTCGCTGACGCTGGATGGCGTTTCGGTGGTGGTCGATGCGGGGCTTTCGCGGCGGGCGGAGTTTGACAAGGCGGCAGGCGTAACCCGGCTGGTGACGACGCGGGCGAGCCAGGCCTCAGCCGCGCAGCGGGCGGGGCGCGCGGCAAGGCAGGGGCCAGGGGTCGCCTATCGGCTGTGGGAAGAGGCGGCGCATGCGGGGCGCGCGGCGTTTGATCCGCCGGAGGTGGTGACGAGCGATCTGGCACCGTTGGCGCTGACGCTGGCGCAATGGGGTGCGGGTGATGTGGCGGGGATGGCGTGGCTTGATCCACCGCCCGTTGCGGCGATGGCGGCGGCGCGGGGGGCGTTGGTGGCCTTGGGCGCGGTCGATCTGGAAGGCCGGATTACCGCGCATGGCCGGGCGATGGCGCGGTTGCCGATGGAGCCGGCTTTGGCGCACATGCTGCTGTTTGCGGCTGAGCGTGGGCAAGCGGACGAGGCGGCGCGGCTGGCGCTGCTGCTGCAGGAGCGCGGGCTGGGCGGGCGGGGCGAGGATCTGGCGCAGCGGCTGGAGCGCTGGGATCGTGAGCGCGGCGGGCGGGCTGAAGGATCGCGCAAGCTGGCGGGGCGGTGGGCTGAACTGGCCGTCAGGGTGCTTCGACAAGCTCAGCATGAGCGGGGTTCAAGTTCCGGTTCCGCTCATCCTGAGCCTGTCGAAGGATGCAAACGCGAGGTGCCGTTGGGCGTGCTGCTGGCCGAGGCCTTCCCCGACCGGATCGCGCGGGCGCGGTCGGCAACGGGGGAGGAATGGCTCTCATCCGGCGGGCGCGGGTATCGGCTGGATGCTGCATCCTCGCTCGCCACCGCCAAGTGGCTGGTGATTGGCGACGCACAGGGCGAGGCCAAAGGCGCGCGGATTACCGCGGCGATAGCGCTGACCGATGAGGAGGTTACGCGCCATGTTTCACACCGGATCGAGGAGCGGCACGCGCTGACGTGGAATGCCAGTGAGGGCCGGGTGGAGGCGCGGTTGGAGCGGCGGCTGGGGGCGATTGTGCTGGCGCGGGTGCCTGATCCCAAGCCTGATGCACAGGCCGTGGCGGCCAAGCTGATCGAAGTGGTGCGCGAGGGCGGGCTGGGCCTGCTGCCATTGGGCGATGCGGCCAAGGCGCTGATCGTGCGGGCGGGCTATGCCGGGTTGGAGGCGTTTTCGGAAGGCGCGTTGTTGGATGGGCTGGAGCAATGGCTGGGGCCACTGCTGACCGGGCGGCGCGATCTGGAGATTGGGGCGGGCAAGCTGCACGAGGCATTGGCGAACCGGCTCGACTGGAACGAGAAGCAGGCGTTGGACCGGCTGGCCCCGGCAGAGTTCCGCTCTCCGGCGGGGACCAGCCATGCCATTGATTATGGCCATGAAGGCGGGCCGTGCGTGGAACTGCGCGTGCAGGCGCTGTTCGGGCTGGACCGGCATCCGTGCGTGGGGCAACCGCCAAGGCCACTGCTGCTGAGCCTGACCAGTCCGGGGGCCAAGCCGATCCAGACGACGGCGGACCTGCCGGGATTTTGGCGCGGATCGTGGCGTGATGTGGTGAAGGACATGAAGGGCCGCTATCCCCGCCACCGCTGGCCGGATGAGCCTTGGGCCGAAGACCCGAGCCTGAAAACCAAGAACGCCTTTAATGCGCAAAAGCGGACTTGATTTGCGCCCTGATTCGTGTGCAAGCGACTGCCCATGTCAGCACGAATTTATCAGCGCCCCAAAAACGCCATGCAGTCGGGCAAGGCCCGGACGAGCGACTGGATTCTGGAATTCGAACCGGCGGAGGCCAAGCGCCCCGATCCCTTGATGGGCTGGGCAGGCTCTGGCGATACGCAGGCGCAAGTTGTGCTGGCGTTTGCATCGCAGGACGAGGCGCAGGCCTATGCCGACCGGTATGGCATCGAAGCGCGGGTCATCCCCACACCGCCGCGCAAGCTGAAGTTGCAGAGCTACGCGGATAATTTCAGGTAAGAAGCTGACGGGGTGCCCCCACCCTCAGCCCCTCCCCGCCGGGGGCAGGGGCAGTTGCAAGCATCGCTTTGAATCGAGGGCTGGACAAGGCCCTGCTTCCTCTCCATATGCCGCGCCGGGAGTCGGTCGGACGTTTGCGTCCGCCAACCTGGTCAGGTCCGGAAGGAAGCAGCCACAACGGGTTGCGGCGGGTCGGCCGGCTCCTTTATTCCCTCACACAGCGGTTCTTTCCTGCATGATCGGGCGGACCAGCGCATCCGCGCGTGGTGGGACCCGTCTGGGCAGGTTTTCTCGTCCCATCGGCTGCGGCAATCCACCGTTTCGCCAGCCTGCGCTATTCGACATTCGCGGGCATAGCGCTTACTTAGGACGACGATGGCCGATTCCCCCGACATGTTTGGCGATCCTCCGCACGAGGAGGAAAACACGCCTTCCGCTGCCGAACTGGAAGCGGCGGGGCAGGTATCGTTGTTTGGCGATCCGGCACCGGTGGCTCCTGCTGCGCCAGCGCCGCAGGTTGAAGAAGCGGTGCAGGAGGCTGTGCCACCGCAGGTTGTTGAAGCGCCTGCTCCGCCAGCGCCCAAAGCCTCACCCGCAGTTCCAGCGCCCACCGTGCAGCCCTATCGCGTGCTGGCGCGCAAGTACCGTTCGCAGACCTTCTCCGAGCTGATCGGGCAGGATGCGATGGTGCAGACGCTGGCCAATGCGATCCGGCGGGACCGGCTGGCCCATGCGTTCCTGATGACCGGCGTGCGCGGGGTGGGCAAGACATCGACCGCGCGCCTGATTGCCAAGGCGCTCAATTGCATCGGGCCGGACGGGCAGGGCGGGCCGACCATCGATCCGTGCGGGGTGTGCGAGCCGTGCCGCGCGATTGCCGAAGGGCGGCACATCGATGTGATCGAGATGGACGCGGCAAGTAACCGTGGCATTGATACGGTCCGCGAGCTGACCGAAGCAGTCAGATACGCAACGGTCAGCGCGCGCTACAAGATTTATATCATCGACGAAGTTCACATGATGACGAAGGAGGCATTTAATGCGCTCCTGAAGACGCTTGAAGAGCCACCAGCTCACGTGAAGTTTCTTCTTGCGACGACCGAAGTGAACATGATGCCGGTTACGGTGCTGTCACGCTGCCAGCGGTTTGATCTGAAGCGCATTCCGGCGCCGCTGCTCGCCAGCCACTTTGCGATGATCTGTGGCAAGGAAGGCGTGGAGGCCGAGGACGAGGCGCTGGCGATGGTGGCGGCGGCTGCCGAAGGATCGGTGCGCGATGGCCTGTCGATCCTCGATCAGGCGATCAGCCACGCCGATCTGGTGGGCAGCGAGGACGGCAAGACGCGGGTGAGTGCCGAACAGGTGCGGCAGATGCTGGGCCTTGCCGACAAGACCATGCAGCGCCGCCTGCTGGAGGCCGTGCTATCGGGCAAGGGCGATGTGGTGCTGGCGCAAGTGGCGCAGCAATATGCGCTGGGGATTGAACCCATCGCGATGATGCGCGCGCAGATGGATGTGATCCACCGCGTGACCGTGACGCAGATTGGCGGCGTTGGGCCGGACGTGCGCTCCACCGAGGAGCGTGAGGCGCTGGAAGCTTGGGCCAAGGCGCTGACGGCGGGGCAATTGCACCGGCTGTGGCAGCTGCTGCTCAAGGGTTATGAGGAAGTGAAAACCGCGCCCGATCCGCTGGTGGCGGCGCAGATGGCGCTGCTGCGGGTGATGCACGCGGCCGACATGCCCGATCCGGGCGGGCTGGTGAAGAAGCTGGAGGAACTGGCTTCGCGGCCAGCTATTGCGGCTTCGGCGGGTGAGGGCAGTGGTGCTGGCGGGCCTGTGGCGCAAAGCGCGGCTCCGGTTGCTGCCGGTGCGGATTGGGAAGCGCTGGTTGAACAGGTTGAGCATGTCTCGCCGCTGGTCGGATCGACGATGCGGTTGGGCGTGCGGGTGGTGGAACTGCGGCAGGGACTGCTGCGTTATCAACTGGTTCCGGGCTTGCCCGGCGATCCGGTGGCGGATATCCGGCGGGCGTTGAACACGGTGACCGGCGATGTCTGGACCGTGGAGCCGGGCGAGGGTGAGGCACAGCCCAGCCTTGAGGAAGCCAAGGCGGCAAAGGCTGCGGCGGCCGATGCGGCGATGAAGCAGGACCCGCTGGTCAAGGCCGCGCTGGAAGCTTTTCCCGGCGCAGTGATCGTGGATGAAAGTAGCTCGCGAGAGCATGAAAAGAGACCGTGGAGCAAACGCGCATGAAGTCGATGGAAGAAATGATTCAGGCCGCGCAAAAGGCGGCGCAGACCATCCAGAAGCAGATGGAAGATGCGCAAGGCAAGCTCGACATGATCGAGATCGAGGGTGCTGCGGGCGGCGGCTTGGTCAAGATCCGCGCGACGGCCAAGGGCCGCGTGATTGGCGTGAGCATCGACGACAGCCTGCTGGCGCCATCCGAAAAGGGCATTCTGGAAGATCTGGTGGCCGCAGCATTCAACGATGCGCGCGGCAAGGCCGATGCGGCTGCGGCCGAGGAAATGCAGAAAGTGCAGATGGCTGCGGGCATTCCTCCGGGCTTCAAGCTGCCGTTCTGATCAAGGTATTGGGTGTGATCCGGGCGGTTTGGGGAACGGCTTTGGATCATGAGGGTTGAGGGGCATGGCGAGCCGGACGGATTGATGCATCAGATTGGAATTTTTGCTTGAGCGTGACCCTGCTTGCCAGCACCGCGCTGCTTGCCGTGCCCGGCGGCGTGACGGCAGATGTGGTGAGCATCGCGGTCAGCGCCGGTTATGCGCAGGAGGCTCCGGGTGCGCCGGGCGTGGCAGGGCAAGAAGCGGGCGCTGAAACTGCACCTGCTGCCGGACCAGTTCCAGAGCCTTCCAGCGCAATTCCTGTAACTCTGCCGATGCCCAAATTCGGTGAGAGCGTGGCGGACGCACCCTCGCTCGACCAGATCGAGCAGGAGCAGACGGCCATCGTCGTTTCGGGGGAACGCACTCCGAAGCAGGACCCGATGCAGGCGATCAATCAGGTATCGTACGATGCGGTGCAGGCGGTTGACGATGCGGTGATCGCGCCCATCGCGATGGTCTATGAAGATGTGCTGCCCAAGCCCGTGCGCACCGGTTTGCGCAATGTGCTGCGCAATCTGACAGAGCCGGTGGTGGCGCTGAATTTCCTGTTGCAACTGAAGCCGGGCAAAGCTGCTGAGACGCTGGGCCGTTTTGCGCTTAACTCCACGGTGGGCGCGGCGGGGCTGATCGATGTGGCCAAGGCCAAGCCTTTCAACTTGCCATACCGGCGCAATGGCTTTGCCTGGACGTTCGGTTATCACGGGATTGGGCCGGGGCCATACATGTTCCTGCCGCTGGTGGGGCCGACTACCTTGCGCGATGTGATCGGGTTGACGATCGACCGGTTCCTGATGCCATTTGCGGTGGGCGGGCCTTTGCGCAGCCCTGCGTTTGTCACCAGCAGCTTTGTGATCCGCTCGCTGGATGAGCGGGTGGAGAATGACGAGCTGTTCAAGCGTATCCGCGAAGAATCAAATCCTTACGCCAGCTATCGCGAGCTTTATCTGAAGACGCGGCAGGCCGAGATTGATGCTCTGAAGGGCAAGGCCGACTATCAGCAGGAGGGCACCATCGTCTTGCCCGAGTTGACGCGGACAGCGCCGCCGGTGATGCCTGAGCCTGTGGCCGGCGCCGAGCCCGTTGCGCCTGCAGAGCCTGCGCCGGTGCAGTTCATCAGCGAACCTGTGGTCCAGCCGCTGCCTGCGGGGCGCTGAGCGCGTTTTACAATCGAAACTTCCGTGCCTCCCCGCGAAAGCGGGGACCTCAGGCCTTTTAGGATGTGCATGAAGGCCTGAGGCTCCCGCCTTCGCGGGGGCGCGGTGGTTTGGGTTTTGGGGTTTCTTGCACGCGGTTGCGTGGTCAGCTTTCCAGCAGCAGGGAATAGTCGCGCAGCACTTCCCATGCCTTGCCAGGGGAAAGCATCAACTGATGATCGCTTTCCAACCCCGCGAGGCGGCGCATCATCAGGGCGATGGTTGCCGCATTGCCGGGGCTGACGCCGTGGGTTGAGATCAGCACGTCGGGGTTATGCGACAGCGAGTTTTCGAACAATAGATCAACGTTCTGCGGCTGAAAACCAAAGCCGAGGAACACGATCCGCTGTGCCGAGGCCACGGCCAGGCGAATGTCGCGCACGGCATTGCGATCCGCGCGGCGTTCCGTCAGCGATGAAAGCTGGGTGGCGATGGTGTGGATATTCCACGGCTGTTCGACGCCCCATTCAGCCTGCGCGGCTTCGCCCTTTTGCCAGGGCAGGCGTCCGATCATGCCGTGCGGGTGCACCACGTCGAGCTTGTCGGCAATAACCTCGCGCGCTTCTTTCAGGTCGATGCCATAGGCCATCACCAGCGCATAGGGGAGGAAGTGTTCGACCGACCGGTCATAATTGAAGTTTATGATAGTCAGCCGTTCCAGCGTTTCGCCAATCTTGCTGCGCGGGACGCCCGAGGTGATCAGCTGGCCCAGTTGGTAGATCCAGTGTTCAGCGACCTTGCCCTGCAAAGGCAGCTCGCCGGGCACGCGGGGGGCTTCTTTCAGGCTGGAGCGGGATTCGGCCTGCCCGATAAAGAAGGTGATCGCCAGTTTTCCGCAGGCCAGAACCAGCGGATCGTGATCATATTGTTCAAGCACGGCATCGATCGAGCGGCCCAGACGGCAGGCATTGCGCAAACGCTCTGCCGCAACGGCCACTTCCTCGACCGGTTTGTCAAAGCGCTCGGCCAGCTTGTAGATGTTGCGCAATAGCAACTGGCCATCGCGCGTGGAGGTTTCCGATCCGCTGCGTTTGAAATCATAGCCTTGGATCACGCGGGCCAGCAATTCGGCATTCGACGGGAATTGCAGCTCCATGCTCGCACCCGCGCCGACGATCAGCGTTGTCCGTGTTCTGAGCATCTGTGATCGGGGTCCCGGATATCTGGACTATGATATCGGGGCGAAGCTTTGCGGGAACATACCTAAGATTGCGTTTACGCGCCGAAAACTGGCCGGAAATGGCGGGTCCTTTGGGGCACGATCCACAACCGATGTCAGCAAAGGCATTGCGGCGCGCAGATGTGGTCCCCATATCCGATCAAAGCGTCGGGCGGCGTGCCCGGCAGGACGGAACCAAAGTGCCCATGAATCTCTATCCCCTGCTTCCCTTGCGCGACATTGTGGTCTTTCCCGGCATGGTTGTGCCGCTGTTTGTCGGGCGTGAAAAATCGGTGTCCGCCCTTGAAGCGGCGATGACAGGATCGAAGGATATCTTCCTGCTCGCGCAGCTTGATCCCGGCTGTGACGATCCTGATCGTGATGACCTTTATGATACCGGCGTCATCGCCAGTGTGCTGCAGTTGCTGAAGCTGCCCGATGGCACCGTGCGTGTGCTGGTCGAAGGGCGCGAGCGCGCGTCCTTGCTGAACTTGCGCGAAGAGACGACGTCGCACGGCGAAATGCTGGTCGCGCATGTTGAGCCGCACGATCCGGTCGTGGTTGAAAGCACTGAAATTTCGGCCATGATGCGCTCGGTCGTCGATCAGTTTGCCGAATATGCCAAGCTTTCCAAGAAGCTGCCGCAGGACGCGGGCGGCCAGCTGGGCGACATTGAAGACGCCGGAAAGCTGGCGGATTCCGTGGCGGCCAACCTTGCCGCCAAAGTGGCCGACAAGCAGGCCGTGCTGTCTGAATCCGATCCGATGAAGCGGCTGGAAATGGTGCTGTCCTTCATGGAGGGCGAGCTGGGCGTGCTGCAAGTGGAGCGCAAGATCCGTGGCCGCGTGAAGCGCCAGATGGAAAAGACGCAGCGCGAATATTACCTGAACGAGCAGTTGAAGGCGATCCAGTCTGAACTGGGCGGCGGCGATGGCGAGGAAGCCAACGAGATTGCCGAACTGCAGGACAAGATCGACAAGCTCAAGCTTTCGAAGGAAGCCAAGGCCAAGGCGCAGACCGAGCTGAAGAAGCTCAAGACCATGCAGCCGATGAGCGCCGAGGCGACCGTCATCCGCAACTACCTCGATGTGCTGCTGGGCCTGCCATGGGGCAAGCGCAGCAAGCTGAAGCGCGACATTCCGGCAGCGCAAGCGGTGCTGGATGCCGATCACTATGCGCTCGACAAGGTCAAAGACCGGATCATCGAGTACCTTGCGGTGCAGGCGCGCACCAACAAGCTGAAAGGTCCGATCCTGTGCCTTGTTGGCCCGCCGGGCGTGGGCAAGACCTCGCTAGGCAAATCCATCGCCAAGGCTACCGGCCGCCAGTTCGTGCGCCAGTCCCTGGGTGGTGTGCGCGACGAGGCCGAAATTCGCGGCCACCGCCGGACCTACATCGGATCGCTACCGGGCAAGATCGTGACCAACCTGAAGAAGGCTGGCACGGCCAATCCGCTGTTCCTGCTCGATGAGATCGACAAGCTGGGGCAGGACTTCCGCGGCGATCCGGCATCGGCGCTGCTCGAAGTGCTGGACCCCGAACAGAATGCCAAGTTCCAGGATCACTATCTGGAGCTGGACCTTGATCTGTCGGACGTGATGTTTGTTTGCACGGCCAACAGCCTGAACCTGCCGCAGCCGCTGCTCGATCGCATGGAGATCATCCGGCTTGAGGGCTACACCGAGGACGAGAAGGTCCAGATTGCCGAGCGACATCTGATCGCCAAGCAAGTGGAAGCCCATGGCCTGAAGAAGGGCGAATTCACGCTTGAGACCGAGGCGCTGCGCGATCTGATCCGGTACTACACCCGCGAGGCGGGCGTGCGCACGCTGGAGCGCGAAGTAGCGCGTCTGGCGCGCAAGTCCCTTAGGCAAATCCTTGAAGGCAAAACCAAAAGCGTGACAATCACGCCGGAGAACCTTGCCGACTTTGCAGGGGTGCGCAAATTCCGGCACGGCGTTTCCGACGAGGAAAATCAGGTCGGCTCGGTGACGGGTCTGGCCTGGACCGAAGTGGGCGGCGAACTGCTGACGATTGAAAGCGTGACGGTGCCCGGCAAGGGCGCGGTCAAGACCACCGGCAAGCTGGGCGAAGTGATGAGCGAGAGCGTGCAGATGGCGTTCAGCTTCGTCAAGGCGCGCAGCCCCGCTTATGGCATCCGGCCTTCGATCTTCAACCGCAAGGATCTGCACATCCACTTGCCCGAAGGCGCGGTGCCCAAGGACGGGCCGAGTGCGGGCATCGGCATGGTGACCGCGATGGTCTCCACGCTCACCGGCATTCCGGTGCGGGCCGATGTGGCGATGACCGGCGAGGTCACGCTGCGCGGACGCGTGCTGGCGATAGGTGGCTTGAAGGAAAAGTTGCTGGCGGCGCTGCGCGGCGGCATCAAGACGGTGCTGATCCCGGAAGAGAACCGCAAGGACCTTGCCGAGATTCCGGCCAACATTAAGGAAGGGCTGGAGATTATTCCGCTGTCCCATGTTGATGAAGTGCTGGCACTGGCACTCACCAGTGTGCCGCAGGCGATCGAATGGACCGAGGCCGATGATCTTGCCTCGCAACCATCGGCAGTGCCCAGTGCCACACCGGCGGTGCCGACGGCGCACTGATCCGTTTCGCAGTAAGCGGCAAGCGCGCAAGCACAGGGTGTGCTTGCGCGCTTGCGTTTTTGTGCAAGTCCGCCGGTTTACTTGGTTAAATTGCCCTGCATGGCAGCTTTAGTCTTTGACAGAACGCGGTTTCTGGGCTTCTTTTGAGCCATTCGCATTTCGACTCAATGTATCAATCCCGAGATAAGAAACTAGGGAGTTCGCAATGAACAAAAACGATTTGATCGGCGCAGTTGCCGATATCAGCGGCCTTTCGAAAAGTGATGCAACCAAGGCGGTTGAGGCCGTGTTTGAATCGATTTCCGGTTCACTGGCCAAGGGTGACGAAGTGCGCCTGGTGGGCTTCGGCACGTTTTCGGTGGCCAAGCGCAAGGCGTCTACCGGACGCAATCCGCGCACCGGAGAGCCGATGGCGATCAAGGCTTCGGCCCAGCCCAAGTTCAAGGCTGGCAAGGGGCTTAAGGACGCAGTGAACTGAGCGCTGCATCACTGGCGATCTTCCGCCTTTGATTTTCAGTGCAAAATGCCGCGCCGGTGGAGATCACCGGCGCGGCTTTTTTGTGCAGCATGCGACGTATCTGAACGGTCAGGGCGCAATGCGGATCAAGGCGGTGGGGGCATCGTTGGCGCGGGCATTGACTTGCCATTTCAGCATCTTGCCCGTCGTGCTGGCCACAGGGCCATCATCAGTATTGTTGGCGAGAATATCGCCATCGGTGGTGAGCGTGAGCACGCCATCCAGCACCGGCATGCCATCGGCCCCTGCTTTCTGATTTTTGCCATCGGCCATGGCGGCCGCCATCCCCATGAAGGGCGCCCCGGCCGGAGCACTGGCAAAAGCGGGCGCATCGATACGCACACCGCCATCGGCCCGCCGCATCATGGTGATGAACGGCGTGACCATCGGCAGCTTTTCGACGGTGGGGAAGCTGAAATCGTGGTCCAGCCTCCCGGCGATGGCATATTCAACTTCAAACCGACCGTCGCCTTTGTCGACAACCGATTTCCACCCCTTCTGGCGGCGCAGGCGGTCGGCAAATTCCTGTGCGGCGCGTGGATCGGTAGGATCGATGCCGCCGAGCATGGTCTTCATCATCTGCTCGTCAGACTTCCGCTTTTCGGCAGAGGCGACCTTGCTGGCTTCGATGTCCTCTTCCCATGCCTTTTTCTGTTCGGCCAATTCCTCTGCCGAGCATTCCTGCTCGTCGCCAGAATTGGGGCTGTAGCAGGGGGAGGGTTCGAACTTGGCATCGGCGCTTGTCCGGGCGCGTTCACTGGCCGCAACTTTCGACAGGGCGAGGACGTGGATATCGCCCTTGTAGGTGAAGCTGAACGCACCATCCTTGCGCAAATCGATCGCCGAAGTGAACTTGCCGGGCAGAAGCAGGCACCCGGCCAGAAGCAGCATTGCCGTGATCGCCAATCCGAACTTCCATGTGCGCATCGTCGCCCCCTTCAGCAGTCCAGCCTTCGCGCCTGATTAGCCCTCGCGCGTAGCGACCGCATAAAGCGCGATGGCCGCAGCGTTCGAGACGTTAAGGCTTTCGATCGAAGAGGCAATGGGCAGCCGTGCGATGGCATCGCAGTGCTGCGCAACATTGTGGCGCAAGCCTTCGCCTTCAGCCCCCAGCACGAGTGCAACGGGGCCTGCGGGGACAGCTGAAGGGAACACCGCCTTGCCATCACCGTCCAGACCGATGCGCCAGTAACCGGCCTCGCTGATCCGTTCGAGCGCGCGCGACAGGTTTACCACCCGCACCCATGGCACCACTTCAAGCGCGCCCGAGGCAGATTTGGCCAGCGTGCCCGATTCGGGCGGGGAGTTGCGATCTTGCGTAACCAGCGCGGCCACATCGAAGGCCGCGCACGACCGCAGAATCGCGCCGACATTGTGCGGATCGGTGACCGAATCGAGCAGGACGATGGTGCGGCCTTCGGATTCATCCAGAATATCGTCGAGCACGACATCATCGAGCGGGGCGCAATCGAGCACGAGGCCCTGATGCGGCGCATCCTTGGCGACCAGCCGCCCCAGATCGGCGGCCTGCGCGTACTCCACGGGCAGGGTGGCGGGCAGTTCGGCATCATGGTGATCAAGCATCGCCTGAATCGCCTCACGCGTGCCCCACAGCTTCTTGGCATCGCGGTTCGGATTGGTCAGCGCGGCTTCCACCGCGTGGCGCCCCCACAGCCGGATCGCGCCCGTACTGCCGCGCCCGGAGCCCCGGCCGCCCTTGTTGCGTCCGGCGCGACCGCGCAGTGCGCGGCTTTTGGGTTGTTCATCATGGCGCGGCATCGGGGTACCTTTTCGTAAAAGCGATCAAATTTTCGTGTCGCGCATGCCAGCCTGCCCATTGACAGGCAAGTCCCGCTTCGCCAAAGGGACCGCCTCTCGGCCGGACGGTCTCTTCGGGGACCAGCAAATCCGGCTTTCTTTTCGAAGAAATCCGGCACCGGCAGCACTGGTGTGGACAGGTGGCCGAGTGGTTAATGGCAGCAGACTGTAAATCTGCCCGCGAGAGCGTACGCTGGTTCGAATCCAGCCCTGTCCACCACCGTGTTTTTCCCGGAAATCCGCCACTTTTAAGGCGATCAGACTTCCGGGATTGCTGGTTTAAGCGTTTGTCCTGCCTTGTCCTGCCTTGTCCTGATTTACCCTAGTTTTCCGGCATTTTATCAGGCTTGTTCAGCCTTCCACGGTACACGGCGTGTACACGGTCATACATGATCAGGCAGCTTTCGCTGGTGCGCTGTCAGACGGTGCAATGCCACTGATTCTCGCAATGTCGGCATGCACAATTGCCAAGCCATCGGTCTCGAATCTTACATCATCCCAAAGCTGGTGACGATCGATCAGTTCGACCTTCAAGAGCGCTGCGGCAATGGTCGGGGCAGGTATTCTGACCAGCTCGTGCGCGGCTTCCTCGGTGGGATTTTGGAACACTGCCGCGCGCTCGTCTGCGATTGCGTCGTCTGCTCTGGCCAGTTCGCGAGCGCGCGGTGCAAGGTCGGGGCGATCGCGCCAATGCTTGCCGTGTTCGCTTGCCAGCGCATGCTCTGCCATTTCGAGGTCGTATCGCTTTTGCCAAGAGGTGCCGAAAGCCTCGTCAGCGGTCGCCAGCGCGGCACGGGCCAAGTATTCGGTCACGGCCTTGTCCCATGTCGGGCAGGTGCCCAGCGTGGCCAGCGCGGCGGCGTGTAGTGCCAGCCGGTGTGTTGTTGCGTTGGTGGCTGCGGTCATTGCTTTGCCTCCCCTTGGTTGGCGTCTGGCGAGGGAGTTGCCGACGCCATTGCATCGAGGTCCTGCAGAATCTTCGCCACGGCCCTTGCCGGATAGTCCACATCGCCAGCCGTGATCGTTTCGAGGTCGTTGCGCAGGAACGGTTCAATCATGCCCTCGGGGAGCATGGTGTAGAGCGCCACGCGCAGCTTCAGGGCCGCGCCGCGCGCCGTGCGCGCCGGTAGAGCATCGATGGCGCGCTCGGCCTGCCAGACGGCTTGCCGGAACGGTTCCTTCGATTCTTCGAACAGGCGAGGGGGAAGGCCCTGCGCCATGGTGGCCGTGTGGATTGCGAGGATGACCGAAACCCAGCGAACGCCATGGGTCAGCAGGTCGAAGTCTTCGCCGGCGGGCACGTCCTTCCATCCTTCCGGGTGCGCGCCTTCGGTCCAGATCGTGTCGAGTATCGCCGTGCGGGCGTAAGCATCGGAATCAAGCATGGCCATGCCCTCCCATGGTCAGCCGGTCCAGATCGGCCAGCAGGGCGCGCAGGGGGACGGGTTCCCGCTCGCATTCGATGATCAGCGCCACTTTCTGGCGAAGGGCCTGCAGATCGGGCACTGGCGTTGCCAGCAGGCTGTCCAGCGCTTCGATACGTTCGCCCGCAAGTTCGCCTTCCCGGTCGCACAGATCGTCCAGCCCGAAGTCGCGACGGGCCTTGGCAATTTCCTGCGGTGGAATTGCCGTGATCGATTGCACCATGCCAGCGCGCTCCAGCCTCCACTGCGAATAGGCTTCGTAAGCGGCTGCATCGCGGTCAAACGCCGCCTCCCATGCGCTATGGGCGCGCCGGTAGCGAGAGAGGGCCGCACGCCACTTCGCCTCTGTGGCGGTTCGTGGCGGGCCTGCAGGGGCAATCTGCAGCGCGGGGAAGGGAAGGGCCGCAACAGGCGCGACAATGGCCGCAGAGACGCCAGACAGCAGCGCTGCGCGCCGGTCGGCTGTCGAGGTGCCAGCGGGGGCGCGATTACGCATCTGCGCCTCCCTCTGCGATCGCACGCAGCGACCGGATGACGGCAATGAAACCGGGCATGTCGATTTCATAGCTTTCGGGGCTAAGCTCGAAGTGTTCGAGGTCCCTGCGCAGCATCGCCTCATCATCTACGCAACTGTAGGCAAGGCTGGCGTGAAGCGCCGCCCAAAGCTGTTCTTCGATTGTCTGCAGGGTGTGGTGCCCAACGGGCACGGGTATGCTATTGCTGGTGACAGCCATGACTCGATCCTCTCGTGATCGGTTTCGGTTAGGGCCGGGATTTCGGTTGCAGCCTTGTCCCGGCCTGTATTTTCTGTCACACAAAAATCATGAGCGCAATATCTGTCCCACATAAAAAGCGAGGGCGTCCGCAGACTGGCGAAATGCCACGGCTTGGCATTCGCCTACCTGCCGATGTGATCGATGCGCTAAAGGCCTATGCCGAAACCAGAAACCTGAGCGTGTCCGAAGCGCTGCGCGGCCTGATAGAGGTGTCGCTGGGGGAGCTGGCCGAATACGAAACCGTTGTTGTCGGTCTCGATGAAACCGAAATTGCCGCGCTCGATCGCATCCGTGGCGAGCTTTCCCGCCCTGACATGATTCGCGCCCTGCTAGCTGTTTTCGGGCGCGAACAGACCGAATAAAAGGATCGCCCTGCTATGGCCCTGAGACTGGTAACGACCGGCTTGCGCACCATTGACACGCGCCGCCTGAAGCCGATGGCAAAGAAGGCGGACGGGCACTATCAAACGCCGGAGCACAAGCAATGGCGTGCCAGCGTGATCGAACGGGCGGGCGGGCGGTGCGAGGCGCTAACCATCGACGGCAAACGTTGCCGCAAGGCGGCTCCCGACCATCGCATGTTTGCTGACCACAAGGTGGAAATAAAGGACGGCGGCGCGCCGTTCGATCTGGATAACGGCCAATGCCTTTGCGGCCAGCATCACTCGCTCAAGACCGCGCAAGCCCGCGCCGCGCGACGGTAGCAGCCGCTGGCGTTATCGGCTTTCCGATATCGGTGCTGGTCCCTTGGAATTCCAA
>NCGO01000020.1 GCA_002256985.1 Novosphingobium sp. 28-62-57 | reverse complement strand
GCAGGCTACGTGCCCAACGACTACCAGGTCGGCCAGACCGGCAAGATCGTCGCCCCCGAAGTCTACATCGCGGTCGGCATCTCGGGCGCGATCCAGCACTTGGCAGGCATGAAGGACAGCAAAACCATCATCGCCATCAACAAGGACGAAGACGCCCCGATCTTCCAGGTCGCCGACATCGGCCTCGTGGGCGATCTGTTCACGCTGGTCCCGGAACTGACCGGCAAGCTGTGAGCCAACCGCCACAGCCCACAACCATCGTGGCGTGTTTCCCCGGGGAAACACGCCAAATTGGTTAAAGGCGACTGATGAGCGCAAGCGCGAAACCTACTGGCGAAGGCAGCGCAAAACCAAGCCACGGTCGCGCTGCGCTTCTGGCGTCGATCGCCCGCGCTGCTCGTTTATCGCCGACATATCTGATGCTTGTCGCACTGGCGACCGCCATTGCCCATGTGGGGCTGCTGATGGATTCGCCGCCGGTGATCATCGGCGCGATGCTGATTTCACCGTTGCTCGGCCCGATCATGGGCTTCGGTTTTGGCGTGGCGATTTTCGAATTGGCCCTGCTCCGCCGCGCCGCGCTGTCGCTGGGCGCGGGTATGGTGCTGGCGGTGCTGATCGCCATCGTGCTAACCTGGATTTCCCCGATTCAGGACGTGACGCCCAGCATCCTTGCGCGCGTGCGGCCCAATCTGCTTGACCTTCTGGTGGCGGTTTTCGGTGGGATTGCAGGGGCTTATGCCACAGTGCGCAGGGAGGCGATCAGCCTTGTCGGCGTGGCTATCGCAACGGCACTCGTCCCGCCATTGGCCGTCGTCGGCTTTTCCATCGCCACTTTGCGCATGGACTATGCCTGGGGCGCGCTGCTGCTGTTCATCACCAATGCCACTGCAATTGCGCTGATGGCCACGATCACCGCGCGCATTCGCGGCTTTGGCACGCAGCTATCGCCCCGGCAAAGCTGGCTGCAGACAGTTGGCATTCTTGCAACGCTGGTAGCGCTGGCCATTCCGCTGGGCTTGCGGCTTGCCGCCAACGTGCGCGAGGCGCGGGCGCAATCGGCGATCAATCGCCAGTTGCAGGAACTGGCTGGGCCCGCCGCGCGGATTGACCGGCTTGACAGCAACCTTGCGGCCACGCCTGCGCAAATCGATGCCGTGGTCATGGCACCGGCCTATAATGAAGGGCTGCAGGATCGCTTTGCCGACCGGGTTGAAGGGTTGCTCGGCCGCGATGCCAATGTGCGGTTGGTGCAGATCCGCAGCGGCACGCCCGAAGCCGACGATGCCCGCCGCGCGCTGGAAGATGCGGTTGCGTCAGAACGCACGCGCAAGGAAGAAATCACCCGTCTGCGCGCCACTTTGACGCGCATCGTCGAAGGTGATGGCACATCGGTGCTCGTCGATCCCGAACGCCGTTCGGCCCGGGTCTTCTCGGCTGAACCGCTGCCGGATTCGACCATCGCCGCACTGCAGATTGCCTTTCCGGGCTGGACGCTCAGCTGGGGTGAGGCTGAACCCCCGGCGGCTGCGGCTTCGGAAGCTGCAGAGTGAGGCACTGGCTGAAATCGTCGAGCACATAGTCGGCAAAGGCTTCGCAGTTGACGAAGCCATGCTTGCGATAGAGGCCCAATGCCGGTTCGAACGCTGGACCTTGCCCCGTTTCCAGACTCACGCGGGAATAACCCCGCGTTTGCGCCACATTCAGCAAATGCAGCAGGATCGCCTCGCCCACACCACGGCCCAGCCACTCGGGCGCGACGCGCATCGATTTCAGTTCACCGTGGTGCGAATCCAGCTCCTTGATTGCGCCCATCCCGGCGAGATTGCCGTCGGCCCAAGCCGAATAGAACGTGACGCCGGGCTGGCGCAGTTTTTCCACGGGCAAGGCGTGGACTTTGCAGGCGGGGGAATGGGCGTGCATGCCCGACAAGTGCAGTGCCACCAATGCGCGGATGGCCTCGCCCGAAAGATCGTCCTCCACGATGCGCAGGTCCATCGTTAGGCCTTTTCGCTATGCTTATCCGCCTTGCGTTTGCCAAAGCGCATTCCCGCTTCCAGCCGCGCCCGCAGTTGCGCGTAATAGGCTTCGAGAAACGCGCGTTCGTCACCCGCTCCTGCGCTCCAGCCGATCTTCAGGCAGATGGCCTGGGCCACATCGCGCATCGCCTCCGCGCGGTTTTCGCGCAGCACGCGCTCCAGCACTTGCAGTTCATACTCGCCGTAAACGCCAAGGTCGGCTTCACTGAAGGTATATTGCGCGCCGGTCTGCACCGATTTGCCGCGCGCGGCCTCGCCCACGGAAAGTGCCTGTTCCAGCTTCTTCTTCGGCGCTTCGACCACCCATGTGCCCGCTATCATATCGCCACACCGCATCCGGTCGCGGTTGAAGAACGGGAACAGCACGAAAATGGCGAACCAGCCAAGGCCCGCCCATCCGGCCAGTTCGGTATCGCCGCCTTCGACACTGGCCGAAATGAAGAACACCAGCGGCATGAACAGTTCGATATCGCGCACCAGATTGCGCGCGATCACGGCTTCGGTCGTCAACCGCCCACCATTCCCACCACTGGCGCGGGCGGCCACGCGTATGCCGCAGATGCGCTTTCCGGGGGTGGCCCCGCGTGGGCCCAGTTCGAAGAACAGGAACCACGCGTTGCGGAACAGGAACATCACCACGATCCAGATGATGATCAGCGCCTGAATCGCCCGGTGCGCCGGGCTTTCGCCGCTTTCCACCTCGATGCCAACACCCGCGGCGACCCAGATCAGGAACAGCGTGGAGCCGACCATCGCACTTGTGATCATCAGCAAATCAAGGAAAAGCGCCGCCGCCCGCGCCCCGCGCGATGCCAGCACGAACGGGATCGGCACGCCTTCGGGCGAGATCACCATGCGCCGCCGCTTGTCCTCGTCAGCCCGGAACGGCTGGGTGCGGTCTGCGCTTTGGCGGCGGAACGGTAGTTTCAGCGCCAGCGCCATCAGCGCGCACCCCGGCGGAACGCGAAGAAATAGCCGCACCACAGCACCAGCATGAACACACCCACGATCAGGCGCGATGGGGTGGAATCGACCATCTGGCGCGCGAACCCTTCAAGCAGGGCGGCGATCACCAGCATCAGCACAACGCCTGTCATCACTTGCGCCGCGCGCCGCCCGGCAGCGGCGGCTGCGTCCATCACGGGAAGATTGCCGGGAAAGGCCATGGACCGGCCTACGTGGATGCCCGACGCCCCTGCCAACAGGATGGCGAAGAGTTCAGTCGTGCCGTGGATGGAAAGCCAGCCGACCAGATCGAGCAGCAGCCCTTGGCCGTGATAGAGCCAGAGCAGCGCACCCAGCAGCGCCGTGTTGTGGATCAGCAGCAGCATTGTGGGCAGGCCAAAGGCGAAGCCCAGCGCAAAGCACAGGATCGAGACTTGCGCATTGTTGCTGAACAGGCTGGCGGCAAACACGCTCATCCCGTTCTGGTCCTGATTGCCAAACAGCGTGCGCAGCAGCACCTCGCGGCTGGCGCCGGGGACGCGCACTTCGCCGGGGCCGCCGGGCACCAGCGCATAATACCAATCGGGATTGGCCTCCACCAGAAGCCAGCCCACCACCGTGCCCGCCACCATCAGCGCCAGCGCAATCCAGATTTCCAGCGCCATGCCGCGCACGCTGGCGCTCCACCCGCCGCCCAGAAAGCTGCGGAACCACGACCACAGCGAGGCGCGGGGGCCATAGACCAAGAACCACGCGCGCTGAGTCAGCGCTTCAAGATAAGCGACAAGCGCGGCATCGAGCGAGGTTTCGCGCGCGATCGAAAGGCTGGAGGCGGCGGTGCGATAGAGCGCGGGCAGGGCCAGCAGATCCTCGTCCGACAGCGCGCGAGTGCGGCCTGCTTCCATGCGTTTGAGGATCGCGTCGAGCCGCTTCCAATCGGCCTCACGCTCAAGCCGGAACCGGTCAGAACGCAGCGCAGCCTGTTCAGCGGCGACGACGGATTCGGAGGGCTTGGAAAACCAGCCGCCGATGCGTTCTGCAAGTCCAGTGGTGACCGCGTTCATCCGATGCGCCCTTCGCGCTTGATGGCAAGATAGGCATCGAGCAGGCGCGTGCCGACCTGGTCATGCCGCGCTTCCAGCACCCGCACGCCAAGATGGCGCAGCCGCTGCAGCACCAGCGCGCGCTGGCGGATCAGGCCAGAGGCGGTGACGGCCTCGGCCACCGATTGCATATCGGTCACCTCTGCCATGGTGATTCCGGCCAATTCCGCATCGGTCATCACCACGAACAGGACGAGGTGCTTGTCGATCAGGCGGCCGACGTTCTCCACCATCAGTTCGGCGCTGGTGGGATCGGAGAAATCGGAGAAGAGCACGATCAGCGAACGGCGCTTCAGCCGCGCGGCCAGCGTGGAGAGGGCAAGCGTGAAGTTCGGCTCGCCGGGGTGGTAATCCAGCCCTGCCGCAGCGCGCTGCAACCGGGCGAAATCGCGGCTGTCGGTGACAAAGGGCGTGGCGACTTCGGGCCGTGCGGCAAAGCCGAACAGGGCGACGCGGTCTTGTGCTTTCAGCGCGACATAGGCGGTGGTCAGCGCGGCGGTGACGGCGCGGTCGATCCGGGGCAGGCCCTCGATCGGTTCGCACATCGCCTGCCCGCAATCGAAGGCGAAGACGATCTGGTTGTTGCGCTCAACCTCGTATTCCTTGGCATAGAGGCGGGCGTGGCGGGCCGAGCTTTTCCAATCGATCCGGCGGCGGTCCATGCCGGGTTCGTATTCGGCCAACGCCTCAAAATCAGTGCCTTCGCCGCGGATACGCCGCGCGATCATGCCGAACTGGGCATCGCGCAGGAAGATCTGCAGGGCGGGGCTGCGGACGGGTGCGATGTTCGGCCAGACGCGCACTTCGGTGTCGAGCGCGCGGGCGGCCTGTCGGTGCGCAAGGCCGAGCGGGCCATTCCAGCGCAGCCACACGCGGCTGACCGCGCCGGTGCCGCGCCGGTTCGGCACAAGGTTGGTCGTGCCGCTCCATGCGCCATCGGCAAAAGTGAGGGGCAGGGCAATGCGCCCGCCGGGTGCGAGGCGGGGATCGCATTCCAGCGCAGCTTCAGGGCGTGCGCGCGGCGCGGTGCGGGCAAGGTCGGCCATGATGGTGAGCTTTGCCGCCTCGCCCACTTCGGCATCGCTGGGCGCGATCACGCGCAGATCATCGAGCGATCCGGCAAACAGGCCATCGAGCAGGATCAACACCAGCAGCGCCCCGCCCAGCGCAGGCGCGGCAATCCATGCGCCGGGAGCTGCAGCAGCCAGCACCAGTGCCAGCGGCGCAAGTCCGGCAATCAGCAGGACCGCGCGGCCCGTTGGCAGCAAGGCAGGCGGTTGGCTCAACGGGGCGCTTCCGTGCTTTCCACCAGTGCGGCGACGATGGCCTCGACCTGCTTGCCCTCGATCTCTGCCGCCGGGCTGAGCATCAGGCGGTGGCGCAGGACGGCGGTGGCGAGCGCCTTTACGTCATCGGGGATCACATAGCCCCGGCCATCCAGCGCGGCGCGGGCGCGGGCGGCGCCTGCCAGCAGCACGGCAGCGCGCGGGCTTGCGCCCACCACCAGATCGCCGCTCTCGCGCGTGGCGCGGATCAGGCGGACGACGTAATCGACCACCGATTCGGCCATCGTGACCGCGCCCACCGCCATTTGCGCGGCCTTCAGCTGCGCGGCATCGGCCACGGCCACAATGCCCAGATCCGCAGGCTTTGGCGCGCCGCGTCCTTCGCCATAGCGGGTGACGATACGCGCTTCTTCCTCTGCCGAGGGGTATTCGACCAGCAGTTTGAACAGGAAGCGGTCCAGTTGCGCTTCGGGCAAGGGGTAGACGCCCTGGCTTTCAATCGGGTTTTGCGTGGCCACCACCATGAAGCGGTCCGACAGGGCGTGGGCCTCGCCATCCAGCGTTACGCGGCGTTCCTGCATCGCCTCCAGCAGCGCGGCCTGCGTTTTGGGCGGGGTGCGGTTGATTTCGTCGGCCAGCAGCAGTTCGTGGAAAATGGGCCCGCGGGTCAGCGTGAACTGGCTGGTCTGGAAGTTGAACAGGTTGGAGCCGAGGATATCGCCCGGCATCAGATCGGGGGTGAACTGGATGCGTCCGAAGTCCAGCCCCAGCGTGGCCGCGAAAGTTTGCGCAAGGAACGTCTTGGCGGTTCCGGGCGGTCCTTCAAGCAGGACATGGCCACCGGCGAAGAGCGCGACGAGCAGATGATCGAGCACCGGCTCCTGCCCCACCACTGCCTTGCCAACCTCGCCCCGGATGGCGGCGGACAGCGCGCCAAGGTCTGCCAAGGTCATGTTAGGTGCATCCCAATTTGTTTCAGGGGGGTTCACTTCAGAAGCCTTTCTATCTGTTGCAGCACCAGCGCCCGCCGGGTCACCTCATGGGGTTTGCGCGCATCGCGCAAATGCCTGGCAGCGCTGGAAAATGTCGGGCCGGGGATGGCGCGGCGTTCTTGCGTCACATCGATCTGCCGCTCCACTTCATCGGGAGCCAGCCCACGGGGCAATCCCAAGGCGAGCGCGATCCGTTCGCGCACGGCATCGGCATAGGGCGCGCTGGCGAGGTGGACGCGGCCTGCGCGGCGGATCAGACCGGCGGCATTTGCCACCAGCGCGGCCTTGCCCAGCGCGATCTCCGGCCCGCTTTGCAGCGCCGGGCCAAAGCGATGGAGCGCGCGCCATGCCACGGCCAGCGCGGCGAGAAACAGGCAGATCGTGGCGGCCAGGAACGGCGGTTCGAACGCCAGCGTCAGCAGGTTGCGGCTGGCCCCGAAGCCGTTGAACGTCATATCAAAAGCAATCGGCGCGTCACGGTCATCCGCTGTGGCCAGCACCAGATCGCGGGCGAGCAGCGCGGTATCGCGGTCAGCCAAGCCCCAGTTGTCCATCAGGTCCGGTTCGAACACCAGCACGACCGGGTAGGCGTCCTCGTCGTCGCCGCCATAGTCTTCGTCGATCCCGGCAAGATCGTTGAGCGCTGGGTAATAGCCGTTATTGTCGAGCCATGCGGCCAGCACTTTGCCGTTTCCGGCGTTGACGATGGGGACCAGCCCCTTGCCCGATCCGCTTTCGACGACGGTATCATCGGGCAGCTTCCCGCGCCGCGTTTCTCCTGTCCGGTCAATCACACGCCAGCCGCCCGCCGGGGGCTTCTTGCCGTTGCTGAGTTCGACCGTGACATCATCGGCAAAGCCCCGCCATTCGGGCGTGGTGGTGGAAACGATCTGAACCCAGCCCCGCTTGGCCTTCGACGAATTGGCGTCCATCGCCAGCCATTTGGGCGCAACGATCAGCGTTGGCCCGATGTAGCGCCGCGCCGCGACGATTTTGGCGATTTCCTTGCCCTCGGCCTCGGCGGGCGGGGTCAGGATCAGCAGGCCCGGCGCGCTTTCCAACGCCTTCCGGTTGCGCAAACGCTGCACTTCCAGCCCATCGGCTTCGAGCATTTTGGCAAGGCCCGCAAAGCCGGTGAGCCCTTTGCCGCCGACATGTGCGCCGCCATTGTTGCCGCTGCCGCCGGTGTTGTTGCCCAGAAACCAGAGCAACGCGGCAAACGACAGCGCGCCGACCAGCAACATGCCGATCACTGTTCCGCGCGAAAAGGGTGAGGCGGCCGCGCTCAAGCCGCCGATCCTAAAGGTTCCAATGCAAAGCGGGCATAGGCGGCGCGCGCGGTGGACCAGTCTTCTGCGCCCAGCGGGCGCAGCGCATAGCGGGCGCGTTCAACAAGGGCGGTGATCGTGCCAAATGCCGTGCGCGCCTCGGCGGGCAAGCCAGTGATCGCGCCAATCTCGCGCGCGGTGCTGGCAGGGGTCAGCCAATCGGGCCGGGCGCGGGCAATCTGGCCGACGCTGCGCCGCAACAGCAAGTGCGCGGCCTCTCCATAAAGGCCCTGCGCGGCCAGCCGGTCAGCATCTTCGAGCAGCGCCAGCACCTCTTCGCGCGGGGGCGTCCATTCGGGCGCGGCCACTTTGGCGCGGCCCTTGCGCGCCAGCCACAGCGGCCAGAGCAAGGCCCATGCGATCCATAGAGCGCCCAGCACAGCGCCGATGATCAGCAGCTTTTCGACCATGCTCCAGCTGCCGCCGAGCAGATTTCCCAAGGGTTTGAGCAGCCAGTCCAGCCATTCGCCCAAGGCTTTGAGCCATTCGGGCGTGACGGGCGGGGGATCAGGGGGCACCGGGGCAAACTGAATGTCCGATGATTCGCGGACAGAGCGCCATGCCGCTTGCGCTGCTGCGTTATTCTCTGCCGAATTTGCCGCCGCCGGTGCCGTCACTCTTGCAACCTTGCACGCGCGGGGATGCGGTTCAAGCGCAACTCGCTCCGCCGATCAGCCGCGGATACGTTCCATCGGGTAGGTGCCCAGCATGCGCAGGTCCTTGGCGAAGAAGCCCAGTTCCTCAAACGCCAGATCGACCGCGCGATCGCCCGGTGCGCCAACGATATCGGCGAAGAATTCGGTCGCGGCAAAGCTGGCCCCGCGCTGGTAGCTTTCCAGCTTGGTCATGTTCACGCCATTGGTGGCAAAGCCGCCCAGCGCCTTGTAAAGTGCGGCGGGAATATTGCGCACTTCGAACACGAACGTGGTCATCGCAGGGCCGGTGATCGTGGCCGGATCGCGCGGTGATTTGGACAGGATCACGAAGCGCGTGGTGTTGTCGTGCGCGTCTTCGACATTGTCCTCGATCACTTTGAGGCCATAGAGGCCTGCCGCGATGCGCGGGGCCAGCGCGGCTATGGCCGGATCGCCGAGTTCAGCCACAAAGGCCGCTGCGCCTGCGGTATCGGCATAGCTCATCGGCACGATGCCCCGCTCGCGCAAATAGAAGCGCGATTGGCCCAGCGCCTGCGGATGGCTGTAAGCTGCCGTGAAGGGCCCGGTGCCCAGCGCCATCAGCGCGGCGTGAATTTCAAGGAAATGTTCGCCCACGATGGACAGCCCGCTTTCGGGCAGGAGGAAATGAATATCGGCCACGCGCCCGTGTTGCGAATTTTCGATCGGGATGATCGCGCATCCGGCGCGGCCTTCCTTTACCGCATCAAGCGCGTCTTCGAACGAAAAGCACGGCAAGGGCAGGCCATCGGGCAGGGCTTCCATTGCGGCGCGGTGCGAATTGGCCCCCGGTGCGCCCTGAAACGCAACCGCGCGCGCCGGATCGGCGGCGGCTGCAGCAGCCATCTTTTCAACAAGGGCAAGCGCGGGGGCGGGATAGCTCTGCATAACGCCTGCGCGTTAGGCTGCTGCGTTCTTGCGGGCAAGTGACAACACATTTTTGTGGGCTTTTTGGGAGTCAAACCGGCTTGCGCTGCGCCATGGCGCTGACTAGAGGGTCCCTCAACTCGCGCGGGTGCTGGCAAGGTGCTGGCGTGCGCCATTGGGGTTCTTAAATGGACGATCGTTTCAATACCATCGCCGGCTGGGGCTTGTTCGGAGGCATCGTGGCTCTGGGGCTTTCCAGCCTTTCGGGCCATTATTTCCTCGCCGACAAGGAGCACCGCCCGGAAACGATGGGCTATGCGATTGAAGGCGTGGTGGAAGAAGCCGCTGCCGGAGCAGAGGCCGAATTGCCGCTGCCGAATCTGCTGGCCGCAGGTGACGTGGGCAAGGGTGAAGCGGTGTTTGCCAAGTGCAAGGCCTGCCACACCCCGAATGAAGGCGGTGCCAACGGCATCGGCCCGAACCTCTATGGCGTTCTGGGCAAGCCCATCGCCAAGCACGCAGGCTTTGCCTATTCGGCTGATCTGGCGGGCAAGGGCGGAAACTGGGACTTTGCCACGATGGATGCGTGGCTGAAGAACCCCAAGGCTTTTGCGGCTGGCACCAAGATGTCGTTCGCAGGCCTTGCCAAGGGCGAAGACCGCGCCAACGTGATTCTCTATCTCAACTCGCTGGGTTCAAACCTGCCCCTGCCTGCGGCTGAAGCGGCGCCTGCGGCCGAAGCTCCGGCTGATGCGGCGGCTGGCGAAGCGGCCCCTGATGCCGCAGCAAGCGAGGCGGCACCCGCCGCCTGATTTGCCGAACGCCAATGTGAGAAAGGGCGCGCGGAGATTGCTCCGGGCGCCCCTTTTCGTTCCTTGGGCTTCTATGGTGTTCAGAACATCAAGCTGAACCCGCCGCCCATGGCGCTCAAACCTTCTCCTGATACGATCCCGTTCGTGTCGAGCGAAGTCGAGACAGCGCGAACCGTGTCTCGACTTCGCTCGACACGAACGGGTGGGTCAGGCCGATCAGACTGAGTCCGGTTCTGCCCGGCCCTTGAACCCTTGCGCGATCACGTACCATTCGGACGAATCCTTGCGGCTGGAAGGCGGCTTGGCGTGCTTTACCGTGGTGAAGTTCTTTTTCAGAATGCTGAGCAGTTCGGCATCGGTGCCGCCTGCAAAGACTTTGGCCACAAAGGCACCGCCGGGGCTGAGCGTCTGCACCGCAAAGTCCACCGCGGTCTCCACCAAGCCCATCGTGCGCAGATGGTCGGTTTGTTTGTGGCCTACGGTGTTGGCGGCCATATCGGACAGGACAAGGTCTGGCGGACCGTCCAGCGCATCGCACAGGGCCTGCGGGGCCTCGTCCGCCATGAAGTCCATCTGGAAGATGGTGACGCCCTCAATCGGCTCTGTCGGCAGCAGATCGATGCCGACGATCTTGGCGGCAGAGGCCTTCTTGCGCACCACTTGGCTCCAGCCGCCCGGCGCGATGCCAAGGTCCACCACGCGCTTGGCATTGCGCAGCAGGGTGAACTTTTCGTCCAGATCGATCAGCTTGAACGCGGCGCGGCTGCGCCAGCCTTCGGCGCGGGCCTGTTTGACATAGGGGTCGTTCAACTGGCGCGAAAGCCAGCGGACGGAAGAGGCAGAGCGGCCCTTGGCGGTTTTCAGCCGCTCATGGGGGTTCTTGTCGGATCTGCTCATGCTGCTTCCGTTCGTTTGGGGCTGCGCGGGCTTTTGGGCGAATCCGGGCTGATCGCCATCAGGCTGCGCAGAATGCCTTCGCGGATGCCGCGGTCGGCAATGCCCAGCCGGTCAGCTGGCCAGATATCAAGGATCGATTCGAGGATGGCGCAGCCTGCCACGACCAGATCGGAGCGTTCACGCCCGATGCAGGGCAGAGCGATACGTTCGGCGGGCGTCATCACCGCCAAGCGCTGGCTGATATCGCGCATTGCGGCGGCTGGCACGACCAGTCCATCCACCGCGCGCCGGTCATACTGCGGCAGTTCGAGATGGACGCTGGCCAGCGTGGTGACCGTGCCGCTGGTGCCGAGCAGGCGGATGCGGCCATCGCCGCGCGCGGCATTGCGCATCGGGCTGACGCGTTCGCAGAAATCGGCAAAGCCTTCATCCACGCGGCGGCGCATTTCGGCATAGGCGGCGGCGCGGGCCTGCGGGCTGTCGTCAATTGCGCCGATGCTTTCGGTCAGCGACACCACACCCCACGGCACCGATTGCCAATCGAGGATGCGCGGCACGGTTTCGCCGGTTTCCACGAGCACCATCTCGGTCGATCCGCCGCCGATATCGAAGATCATGGCGGGGCCGGTGCCCTGTTCGAGCAGGATGTGGCAGCCCAGCACCGCCAGCCGCGCTTCTTCTTGCGCGGTGATGATGTTGAGGTGGATGCCGGTTTCGGCCAGCACGCGATCGATAAAGGCCTGCCCGTTGGTCGCGCGGCGGCAGGCCTCGGTTGCCACAGAACGGGCGAGGTGGACATTGCGCTTGCGCAGCTTTTCGGCGCAGACGTGCAGCGCTGCCAGAGCGCGGTCCATGGCCGCATCCGAAAGCCGCCCGGTCTGCGCCAGTCCTTCACCCAGCCGCACGACGCGGCTGAACGCATCGATCACCACGAAGTGTTCGCCCGATGGCCGGGCGATCAGCAGGCGGCAATTGTTGGTGCCAAGATCGATGGCGGCATAGGATTGCCGGTAGTGCGGCGCTGACTTTTGCCAGCCCGTGGGCGCTGCTGTGAATGCCGGTGCTGATGCTATGTCCGCTGCGGGCGCAGTCATGGGTTGGGGGAGAGGCGCTGCGCTCCCTGCAAGTTCACCATTCGTCCCGCCACCGCGCAATGCGGGCGGTTTCGTCTTGCCGACCGGTTCGGGAGGAATTGCGCTCCCGGCATTGCTGCGTGGCTTGCGGGGCTTTTTCCTTTGCCCCTTCTTGCTGCCAAAACGCGCAACCTGCCCGCTGGTCGGCGGAAGGTTTCCCGCCATGACATGTATTCGCTTATGTTTTCCCGTGCCGCTTCATGCCTGCCGGGTACTTGGGCACAGTGCTAGCGCTGCAATGCCCCGCCCGCAAGACCAGCCACCCAAAAATGCCGGTGCACGCGCTTGACTTGCACCCTGTCGCCGCTTAGGTGCCCGCCACACACTGCCCCGTCGTCTAATGGTAAGACTACGGATTCTGATTCCGTCTATCGAGGTTCGAATCCTCGCGGGGCATCCACCTTCTTGAAAATATGGGCCTTGGTCGCCGCTGCTTGCGGTAGCGCGTTCGTGCGCTTGCGTGGCCTGCGCTTCATGCAAAAAGGGCATGGGCCGGGTGAACCGGACCATGCCCCTGTTTGTTGGCGGGTTTGCCGCCGGATCGTTTGCAGATTTAGAAGCGGCCGCGGAATTCCACGCCTACCACGCGGGGCTGGATCACGCCGAAGCCATAGGAGCGGATGATCACGCCATCGTTTTGCCGGGCCAGCGTGTAGTCGTTGTTCACGCTTACCGTGGCATATTTGTTGAACACGTTGTTGGCGAACACCGTGATTTCAAGCTCTGGCATCTTGTAAGTGAGCGATGTCCGGCTGGTGGAATAGCCGGGGATCGCTTCACCATAGCCACGCGCGCCGGTGGTGGACAACGTGTCGCTGCGGGCAGCGGTGGTCCACTGCAGGAACAGTTCGTTGTCGTTTTCGAGCGGCACGGTGTAGGTCGCGGTGATCGATCCGGCGTGCTTGGAGGTGCCGGGCAGGCGGTCACCCGCAAAAGCGTCACCAGCGCCGGGAATGTTGACCGGCCGGCTGATGCCGCCGATCAGATCCGGCGCATCCTTGGTAAGCTTGGCATCGAGGTAGGTGTAGTTGCCCGACAGGCTCAACCGACCAAGGTTAAGTGCCAGCGTTGCTTCGACACCGCGGCTGCGTGCCCCACCGGCGTTGGCGGTGATGCCCACTGCGCCGTTGGCCGTCTGGCTGCCCAACTGCAGGTTGGTCCAGTTCACGTTATAAAGGTTGACCGTGCCCTGCAGCTTGCGGTCAAGCACGCTGAAACGCAGGCCGATTTCGTAGTTTTCGGTCTTGTCCGGCCCGAACGAGAGTTCGTTGGGCAGGGCGCAGACATTCTGGCCGGGCGGCAGCGGCTGGATGCAAGGTGCAACGCGGTTCACGCCGCCGATACGATACCCGGTGGAGTAAGTTGCATAAGCAAACAGTTCCGGGCTGAATTCGTACGAAGCGTTCAGCTTGTAGACGAAACCATCATCGTCGGTTTCCCCGGTGCGGATGCGTGAGGGATCAAACTGGATCAACGGATAAGGCGTACGACGACGACCACCGCCGGTGAGCGGCGTATCGGTCGCGCCCGAGATGAATGCCGAGTACTTGTAATAGCGCACGCCGCCCGTGACCTGGAAGGCAGGGGTGATGTGCCAGGTGGCTTCGCCGAATACCGCCTGTTCCTTGTTGTCGATATCGGTGAACGAGATGTATTCCAGACCATCGGGACGGAAGACGCCCAAAAATTCAGGCAGGCCCGGCGTGCGTTCGGCGCTGAAGGTATAGGCTTCATAGCGGTTGTAGAAGCCGCCGATGACCCAATCAATCGGGCCGCCGTGCGCCGATACGATGCGGATTTCCTGGTTGAACTGCTTGGGATCGCTGTCCGAATTGGTGCGTCCAGCAAAGGATGGGAACAGCTCGTAGTCATAGTCAAGGTCGAGCAGCAGATCGGTGACGTCGGCCTGGCTTGACAGGGTCTGCCGCGAATAGGCCGTGGCCGACACGATCTTGGCAATGTCACCAACGTCGATTTCGACTTCGGCGGCAAACATTTCCAGCTTGCGGGTGGCTGGCTGCAGAACGCGCTGACCGTTTTCATACTTGCCGGTGCCCAGCACGCCACGGCAGTTGGCATAGACGCACTGACCATCGGGGAAAGGCACACCATTGGGGTTCAGCGTGTACTTCGCGCCGAAGCCGCCGTTGGTCTGCGTGCCGTTGGTCTTGGTTTCCTGACGGATGTAGCTGAAGGTCGGACGCAGCCAGCCAAAATCAAAGCCGAGCTGGGCACGGACCGAATAGGTCTCTTCGTCGTTCAGGTCCTTGCCGCGATAGAGGTTTGCGTCCACCGCCTGCGGATTGTTGAAATCGGGCTGAGGCAGCGACACGCCCAGCGTGCGCACGAGGAATGGCGAATCCATGAAGCCCGGATCGCTGAAGTAACCGCCGGTAACGCGCAGGGCGACCTTGTCTTCGATGATCGGGATGTTGATCGTGGCATCAACGACGCTGCCGACACCTTCGGATTCGGCCACATCATAGATGCGGGCATGACCTTCGGCTTCAATCTTGCTGAAGTTTGGCCGGTTGGGAATGTAGCGGATTGCGCCTGCCAGTGTGCCCAAGCCATAGAGCGTGCCCTGCGGCCCCAGCAGCGTTTCGACGCGGTTGATGTCGAGGAACTTGAAGTCGACGTAGAGCGGAATTTCGCCAAGGTAGACGCCAACTGCGGTGCTGCGGTTCGAGCCACCCGGCCCGCCCGACGTGATGCCGCGCATGACGATGCTCTGGGCGGTACGTGGGCCGGTTTCCGGAACGGTCAGGCCCGGCGTGAACAGGCCGATATCGCCGACATCGTCGATACGCTTGTTTTCAAGCGCGGGACCATCCACGGCCGAGATGTTGATCGGCGCGGTTTGCAGCGACAAAGAGCGCCGCGTTGCGGTAACCACAAGCTCATTCTGTCCGGCGGCCTGATCGACGGATGTGTCGTCGGCGGCCACCTCTTGCGCATGGGCAGGCAGCGCGATGGCGCCCGCCAGGAAGGTTGCTGACAGCAGCTTGAGTTGCGTTTGTTTGATCTTGCTCATGATTTCCCCTGATTTATCAGGCCATTAACCCAGGCTAACCCCCGCCCATGCCATGGCTCTGTCCTTTTCGGCGCCCGCTCAGTTTTGCATCGGAATGTAAAGGTTACGCATCACCGGTGGCGAGCAATATGTGTCGTTTGACGTATGCCCACCGCCGTTCACAGGGATTGGCCGATGCTCACCAAAGGGCAGATACGTTAAACGACGTAAGGCCGGAATCGGCCCGGCAGGGTAGGCTTCGTCCATAAATTCAATATTTTCGAACCATTCTGTCGTGGGAAATGCCATGAGCGAAGCAATCGCCGCCGAAAAACCAGCATATATGGTCAGCGCCCCCATCACCCGTGGCCTTGATAACCTGGGCCGGGTTGAGGGTGGGCCCGTGAAGCAATTCATCTTCACGTACTTCCAGCCGGCATTTCTCGTGCTGGTCGTGGCATTCTATTATTACGCCCCGGCAGCCTGGATCAAACCATCGGTCACGCTGTGGATCGGCTATGCCGTAAAGGTGATGATGCTGTCGATGGAGTGGATTTCACCCCGCTACAAGAGCTGGCAGCACACGTGGAAAGAGCTGGCCTGCGATACTTTCTACGTCGCCATGGGCGCCATGTTCGTGCGGGTGGTGTTCGGCCCGATCAACAGCGAGGCGATCATCACTTGGTTCCAGGACACCTTTGATATCGCCAAGTTTGCGTGGTTCATGGGCCTGCCGCTGCTGATTCAGGCGGTGATGATCTCGTTCATCGGTGATTACTTCCAGTACTGGATGCACCGCGGAATGCACAATTGGCACCCGCTGTGGCTGACCCATGCGCCGCACCACTATGTCACGCAGTTGAACGTGCAGAAGGGCGCGATCGGCAACCCGATTGAAATCTTCCTGATCGGCCTTGGCATTGGCGGCCTGTTCGACTTCCTGCCGCGCGCCGCGCTGCTGGCAGGGGCATTTGGCATGGCGGTGAGCAGCTATCAGCACTGCAACATCCGCTTCAACACGCCGCGCTGGTGGTTCAAGATTTTCAACACGACCGAGCATCACAGCCTGCATCACGCGCAGGACTATGAAGCGACGCGCAGCAACTATGCGGGCACGTGGATCTGGATCGACCGCATGCATGGCACCTGCCTTGACGGTGAAGCCGAACTGCTGGGCCAGGAAGGTGGTCGCCGGATGTCGATCTGGGAAACGATGCACTACACCTTCACCGAAGGCTACAAGACCATCCGGCAAAAGCTGGCCTCGCGTGGCCCCATGTCGGCTGTCCCTGCTGAATAATCTATCGGACAGGATAAGGCGCAGGCCCGCTGTTCCCCGATCAGGGGCAGCACCTGCGCTTCTCCTGCACCGCATGTGAAGGATGATCTTGTGAACCTGTCATTCATAGACTGGATTTGGCGCATCAAGGGGCGGATAGAAGTCAATCCAACCGAAGCTCCGCCACAGGCGTTCGAGAAGCTGGAAGAGCTGTTCCAGAAGCACAACACGACCTACCAGATCGACGGTGACACGCTGACGTTCACGAAGAACAATCCGCTGCCGCAAGACAAGATGTCGATCTTTGACCGTGGCACTTTGGTGATTTCCAACGGCAAACTGTTTTACGATATGACCAGCCGGGCCTTGCTGGCCTGCTTTCTGGCTCCGCTGTTCTTCTATGGCCTGGGCCATGCCGGGGTGGCCATCGACAAGTGGCGCAACCCGCCCGAAGTGGTGAAGGCCAAGGCCGAAGCTGCAAAGAAGCGGCAACTGGTGAAGCCAGAAGACGTGCCGATGAATCCGGTGGACGAATTGCTTGGCGCGCCGGTCCCTGAAAAGAAGAAGGACGGCGAGCAGATCGGCAAGCGTAACCGCAAGCCATCGATGCAGACGGCCTATATCTACATGGGCATCTTTTTTGCGCTGTGGATTGTCGGGCGGATTCTGGAGCACAAGCTGATCCACAACCGGTTCCGCAAGATGCTCTACGGCGAGGCATTTGCCCGCGACGCTGACACACGAGCGGATGCCGGTGGTCAGATGGGCAATACGATCCAGTTGACCGGCTGATTAGGCGCACCGTCGGCTGACGGGCAAAGCGTTCGCTTTGATGCACGCGGCATTGCCGCTCAGAAACTGATGCATCCCCGCGCAGGCGGGGACCTCAGGCGGGCCAAGCCACCCTTGCTTTAAGCCGCCATCGCAGAAGAGGCACTGCCAAGCAGGCGTTCCGTAATCGGCATGAGGCCCCCGCCTTCGCGGGGGCGCTTTGCATACGGCCCATGCACATGCACATGCACATGCACATGCACCTCGAAGCGCATGTTGCGCCCGCATCGACCTCAGGGATTGGGCCGAGGTGGCCTCGGGTAGACGATGAAATCGGCGTGGCGATCAATCGTTGGTGGTGATGGGGCGGCGGCAAGGGCCTGACGCAGTTCATCGATCACCGCTGGCGAAAGAGGCAAGGCGCGCTCTTCAGGATGGGTTGCGGCCTGCATCGGATAGTCTTTCCCCGGCGTTGCCGTCATCTCGATATGCGCGCCGAGCAGCGCCTTGATCGGGTGGGTCTGCGCGAAGTCGGCCAGCCGCTCGGTGCTTGCGCGGAAGGCGGCAAATTGCCCGGCAGGGATATAGATCCGCCCTGGATAGAGCATGTCGCCCGAAAACAGCAGCTGGGTTTTGCCATCATAGACCATGATGTGCGCCGGTTCGTGGCCCGGGGTCGGAATGATATCCAGCACCCGCCCGCCCAGATCAAACTGCACTGGCTTTGCGGGCCATTCGCTGATGCCGAACGTGGCGGCGACCTGTTCGGGTTTGAGCCCCACCATGGTGGTGTCGGGCCGATCTGCAAATTCGGCATCGCCCGCGTGATGATCGCCGTGCCCATGCGAATGCGCCACGAACAGGTGAAGCGGGCGCGCGTTGTGCTGCTTTTGCCATGCGGCCATCAGCCGGTCGACCACAGGGCGGATGCGCACATTGCCCGCGCCGGTATCGAGCAGCAAGGCGCGGTCGCGTCCGAACAGCAGATAGAGGAACGGCGCTTCAAAGTTTGTACGCACCGATTGGCGGATCACTGCCGTGTCCGCATCAATCATCTGCACTTGCGTTTCAGGCTCGTCTGCTGCGGTGCCATTGATCCATGGCGCAAACCGGGGTGGATCGAAGCGCTGCTGAATGGGCGGCTGCGGCGCAGCCCCGGGCAGCAGGGCAACGGCCGCGGCACAAAGCATGAGACGGGAAATGGCTCTGCGCGGCGCAGGCAGATAACCTGCCGAAGGTTCGCTCAAGATATGTGCCCCGTGTCTTGGCCTTGGCGAGCCGTTATAGCGCGCTAACGCTCAGGAATGCGAGCTTTGCACTGTTGCCGAACACGCCGATGGGCAGTTCCGCTTCCATCTGGCGGCGATCGTTGCCAGCAACTTCGACCGCAATGGTGCGGGCAGCCGGCGCGCTCCACGCGCGGACGGTTTGCAGCGGCAGCGAAACGCGCCAACTCTTGCCGCCGGTTACGGCCACTTCGTGCTGTGCGATCAGCACGCTTGCTGCGGAATCAGCGCGATGGCCGGTTACGCGCAAACAGGTTTGCTCCCCACACCGTTCAAGCTTCGTCCGTGGCGCACGATCACGATCGGCGGCTGAGGCGGAAACTGGAGCGATGGCGATTGCCGCCATCAAGGCGAGCAGCGAGAGACGGTTTGCGTTCATGACCTGAGTGTCATGCAAGCAGGCCGATCACCCTATACGGCAATTGACGTAGAGCTTTTGACGTTCAATCCGCTAATTGATGCTAGCACAACTTTGGCTGCGACCGATTTTTTATGGTCAGTGGCCCCGCGTTCGTTGCCAAGTGTCATGTAGAGGCCTATGTCTGCTGCAGCGTCGGCGAAGATCGACCGTTGTTTTTGCAGGAGACGAACATGTTTAAGGCTTCGATGGCGGTATTGGCTGCCTCCGTTATTACGATTTCGCCAGTTTATGCCACTGCACCTGTGAACCCACTGGTGGAAAGCAGCGTAATACTGAAGCTGGGCAATCTCGATCTCGCCACGGTCGATGGTCAGCGCCAACTTTCGCTTCGCATGAACCAGGCCGCCCGCAAGGTGTGCGGTGAGCGTCTTTCGTCCATCCATCTTTCACTCGAAGCGCAAAGCCGCGAGTGCAAGGCTGAAGTGGTGGCCGATATCCGTTCGCGGATCGAGCAGCAGGTTGCCGATGCCGGCAAGGTTCTGCCCGCTTCGTATCAGATTGCCGTCCGCTGAAATCAGCCTGAGCGGGTGCGCCAGCGCAGGCTGGTCCGCACCCGCCAGCTTGCCATTCGTGCCATCAGGCTGGATCAGTAAAGCCTTGCACTTTCGGCCGGTTCGCCCGACTTAGGGCCGCATGACCGAAGAAGAAAAACAGCACGATCTGACCAAGCGCAAGTTCTACAAGGCCGAGCAGGAAGCCGGTTTTGTTGAGAGCCAGCCCCGAACCACCCCGCAGCAGCAAGACCCGGCCTATCGGCTGGCGTTCCGCGATACGGACTTCCTGCTGCGCGAGGAATTGCGCCCTGTCCGGTTCCAGCTGGAACTGATGAAACCCGAAATGCTGCTGGACGAGGCGAACATCGGCTCGACGCTGGTGATGTATGGTTCGGCGCGCATTCCTTCCCCTGAAATGGCCGATGCGGCGCTGGCCACGGCCACCACGCCCGAGCGCAAGGCCGTGGTTGAGAGCCTTGTGGCCAAGGCAAAGTATTACGAAGAGGCGCGACAGCTTGCCAAAATCGCCAGCACCTGTGGCGTGGTGGAGGAGGGCAAGCGCCAGTTTGTGGTCTGTTCGGGCGGCGGGCCATCGATCATGGAGGCTGCGAATCGGGGGGCCGAGGAAGTGGGCGCCGAATCGATCGGCCTCAACATCGTCCTGCCGCACGAGCAGGCGCCCAATGCCCATGTCACGCCGCATTTGTCGTTCCAGTTCCACTATTTCGCGCTGCGCAAGATGCATTTCCTGCTGCGCGCGCGTGCCGTGGCCGTGTTCCCCGGCGGGTTCGGCACGTTTGACGAATTCTTCGAACTGCTCACGCTGATCCAGACTGGCAAGATGCAACCGATCCCGATCCTGCTGTTCGGTAAGGATTTCTGGAGCCGCGTCGTGAATTTTCAGGCACTGGCCGAAGAAGGCGTGATCAACTTTGACGATCTTGAATTGTTCACCCCGGTCGAAACGGCGGAAGAGGCTTGGAGCCATATCGTGAAGTTCTACGATCTGGGCTGCTGATGCCATGATCCGCACAGCTCGGTTGCTGCTGCGTCCGGTGCGGCCGGAACAGGATTTGGCCGCAATGCATGCCATCATGCAACAGCCGCGCGCTATGGCATACTGGTCAACCCCGCCGCATGACAGCGAAGGGCAGACGCGGGAATGGCTGGCAAACATGGCGGAAATCGAGCCTGCGCAGGGCGAGGATTTTATCGTCGAGTGCGATGGCCAAGTGATCGGTAAGGCGGGATTCTACCGCTTTCCCGATCTGGGCTATCTGTTCGATCCGGCAGTCTGGGGGCAGGGGCTGGCGCGCGAGGCGGTGCGGGCGGTGATCGAACGCGGCTTTGCGGTACACGGGTTGCCGCGCGTGACGGCCGATGTCGATCCGCGCAACAAGGCATCAATGCGTCTGCTCGACCGGCTGGGCTTTACCGAAACGCACCGGCAGGCTCGGACCTGGCTGGTGGGCGATATGTGGTGCGACAGCGTATACTATGCGCTGACCAGCGAGGCCTTTGTCACCGGAAACCGGGATCAGCGCACCGCCTGATGGCCAAGCGGGCCATGCCCTGCGCCAAAGCCGGGGGCGGCCAGCAGGGCGGCGCGAACGAATTCGCGGGCGTCCTCAACAGCTTCTTCCAGCGATGCACCACTGGCAAGGAATGTGGCAATGGCGCTGGACATCGTGCAGCCGGTGCCGTGGGTGTGGCGTGTGATAATGCGCGGGGCGGTCCACATGCGCTCTGGCAGGCCGGGGATGACGAGGCGGTCGGTGACTTCCGGTCCTTCTGCGTCGCCTCCCTTGGCGATATAGGCCACGCCGCGCGCGCGCATGGCGGCATGTCCACCCAAGGCAACCAGCTCCGGGACGTTTGGCGTGGTCAGGGTGGCGATAGCCATCAGTCGCTCAAACGCGGCAATTGTGGCGGCATCGGCCAGTGCTGCGCCGCTGGTCGAGATCATGACCGGATCGAACACGATGGGAATGCCAAGCTTTTCCAGCCGGTCCGCCACCACGGCGGCGATTTCGGGTGAGCCGAGCATGCCGATTTTGACCGCATCCACGCCGATATCGTTCACGCAGGCATCGATTTGCGCGGCGACCATGGCGGGATCGACCGGGACCACGGCATGGACGCCGGTCGTGTCCTGCGCGGTCAGCGCGCAGATGGCGGTCATGGCATAGCCGCCGAGCATCGTGATGGTCTTGATATCGGCCTGAATGCCGGCGCCGCCGCCGGAATCGGAGCCTGCGATGGAGAGGATGCGGGGAGGGGTCATTGGATTGTTATGCAAACCCCATCCGTTCGTGTCGAGCGAAGTCGAGACACTGCTCACCCGTGTCTCGACTTCGCTCGACACGAACGGAAGGTTAGTTTCTGAACTTGCGCACGCTCGATGGCGGGTTCTTGGCATGCATCGCCTTCGCCCGCGTCGGGCGGTCCATCAGTTCGCCGCTGCAATTGGGGCAGCGATCATCGAGCCCTTCGGCACATTCGGCGCAGAAGGTGCATTCGAACGAACAGATGAACGCGCCGGGGGCTTCGGCGGGAAGATCCGTGCCGCAGCGTTCGCAATCGGGGCGCATTTCAAGCATTTACGCGGCCTTCCGTACGGCGTTGCAGATATCGTCGACCACGGCTTCCACTTCGCCCGCATCATCGCCTTCGGCCATCACGCGGATCAGGGGTTCAGTGCCAGACGGGCGGATGACGAGGCGGCCCTTGCCGGCAAGGCGCGCTTCGGCCTCGGCAATGGCTTGCTTTACCGCGTTATCTTCCAATGGCTTTCCACCGGAAAAACGCACGTTTTTCAGCAGTTGTGGCACCGGATCGAAGCAGTGCAGCAGTTCACTGGCGGGTTTTCCGCTGGCCACCATCGCGGCCAGCACCTGCAGCGCGGCAACGGTGCCGTCTCCGGTCGTCGCGTGATCGGTCAGGATCATGTGGCCTGATTGTTCGCCGCCGACGTTGAAGCCACCGGCCTTCATACGCTCGAGAACATAGCGATCCCCCACCGCAGTACGCTCCAGGTGCAGGTTGTGGGCGTTTAGGTGTCGTTCCAGACCGAGATTGGACATGACCGTGGCGACCACACCGCCGCCGCGCAATTCGCCGCGCGCGGCCAGTTGCGTGCCGATCAGTGCCATGATCTGATCGCCATCGACGGTCTGGCTTTTCTCGTCCACCACGATCAACCGGTCGGCATCGCCATCCAGCGCAATGCCGATATCGGCGCGGGTTTCGCGCACTTTGGCCTTGATCGCATCGAGGTGGGTGGAGCCGACATTGAGGTTGATGTTCTTGCCATTGGGTTCAACGCCGATGGCGATGACCTCTGCGCCCAGTTCCCACAGCGCCGAGGGCGTGACATGATAGGCCGCGCCATTGGCGCAATCGAGCACGATGCGCAGGCCATCGAGCCGCACGTTGTCGGGCAGGCTGGCCTTGACCGCGTGGATATAGCGGCCCCGCGCGTCCTCGATCCGGCGGGCACGGCCAACCATGGTGGCGTCTGCCAGTTCCAGTTCCTGGCCCAACAGCGCTTCGATGGCGAGTTCGGCTTCGTCCGACAGCTTGTAACCATCGGGGCCGAACAGCTTGATGCCGTTATCCTCGAACGGGTTGTGGCTGGCCGAGATCATTACGCCAAGGTCTGCGCGCATCGAGCGGGTGAGCATGGCGACCGCTGGTGTCGGCATCGGGCCGAGCAGGACCACGTCCATGCCGACCGAGGTGAAGCCTGCGACCATTGCCGATTCCATCATGTAGCCCGACAGGCGCGTGTCCTTGCCGATCACCACGCGGTGGCGGTGATCGCCGCGCTGGAAATAGGTGCCGGCGGCCTGCCCCACCTTCATCGCGGTCGCGGCAGTCATCACGCCGGCATTGGTGCGCCCGCGGATGCCATCGGTGCCGAAGAACTTGCGTGCCATTGAACGGCTTTTCCCTTTGCTTGTGCGCTCTTTTGCCAGTGCACACGTTGCCATGCGGCGTGACATAGCTAATGTCACCTCAACATGACCTTACCGCCTTCCGAAAATTCGTCCAACCCGGCGTCGACATCGGCCGCGATGACGCTGCCTCCGATAGCGCAAGTGCCTGCGGTGTGGACGTTCCTTGGCCTGATCACGGGCCTTGCTGGCGGGCTGTTCGTGGCCTTTGCCGCGCCATCGGCGCTGCCTTTGGTGGAAACCTGGGTGAAGCCGATTGGCGAAATGTGGCTGCGGGCATTGCAGGCCACCATCGTGCCGCTGGTGGCCGCGCTGCTGTTTACCGGCGTTACCCAGACGGTGGCGACGGCAAGCGCAGGCGCGCTGGCACGGCGCAGCCTTGGCCTGTTCCTTGCCGTGCTGACATTCAGTGCCGGCGCGGCGCTGGTGGTTACCCCGGCTCTGATCGCGCTGATCCCGATCCCGGCAGATGCGGGCGCGGCGCTGCGTCAGACGCTTTCGGGCAAAGATGCAGGGCCGGTGCCGGGCATAGCCGATTTCCTGCGGTCCATCGTGCCAACCAATGTGCTGGATGCCGCTGCGAATGACCGGATGCTGCCGCTGATCCTTTTCATGGCGGTGTTTGCTCTGGCCGTTTCGCGGCTGGCCGGGCCGCAGCGCGAGGTGATGACCACGTTTTTTGCCGCACTCGCCTCGGCCATGCTGGTGGTGATCGGCTGGGTGCTGGCGCTGGCCCCGCTGGGTGTTTTTGCACTCAGCCTTGCGGTGGCAGCGCAAAGCGGCACGGCGGTGATCGGCGCGCTGGCGCACTATATCCTGATCGTGGTGCTGACCGGGGCGGTGGTGCCGCTGGCCGGATATGGCGTGGCCGTGCTTCTGGCGCGCAAGCCGCTGGGCGCTTTTGCCAAGGCCATGGTGCCGGTGCAGGCCTTTGCTCTGTCCACGCAGTCCTCGCTGGCATCGCTTCCTGCCATGCTGGGCGCATGCCGCAATCTGGGCGTGCGCGAGACGACGGCGGAATTCGTGATGCCGCTGGCCGTAGCGCTGTTCCGCGCGACCAGCCCGGCGATGAATCTGGCGGTCGCGGTCTATGTCGCGCATCTTTATGGTGTGGCGCTGACGCCGATGGCGATGATTGCCGGGTTTGCCGTGGCCATCCTCGTCTCGCTCAGTTCGGTCAGCCTGCCAGGGTCAATCAGCTTCGTCGCCTCGGTCGGCCCCATCGCCATTGCCATGGGCGTGCCGATTGAGCCGCTGGCGCTGCTGGTGGCGGTCGAAGTCCTGCCCGATCTGATGCGCACGCTGGGCAATGTCACGCTGGATGTGGCGGTGACGGCGGCGGTTGACCGCGGGCATGAGCGCGACATCCAGCCCTAGTGCATTGTCTGCAACTGCTGCGGTGAAAAACGCAATCCAGCGCCACACTTAGGCGGCTTGCGCTGGCGCAACCAATGCGCATTTCGGGCGTTGATCTGCGAAGCAGATTTCAACCGAAGGACCAAAACCGATATGGCAATCATCCTGCCCCCGCTGCCCTATGCCGATGACGCACTTGCGCCGACCATCTCGGCCACCACGCTGCAAACCCACCATGGCAAGCATCACAAGGCCTATGTCGACAAGACCAATGCCGCGATTGAAGGCACCGATCTTGCCGCTGCCAGCCTTGAAGATATCATCGCCGCAGCTGAAGCCAAGGGCGACAAGGGCCTGTTCAACAATTCGGCGCAGAGCTGGAACCATGCGTTTTACTGGAACAGCATGGCCCCATCCGCCAGCGCGCCATCGGGCGATCTGGCCGCTGCCATCGACGGTGCATTCGGCTCGCTCGACAAGCTGAACGAAGAACTGGTGGCACAAGGCACGGCGCACTTTGCTTCGGGCTGGGTGTGGCTGGTGGAAAAGGACGGCAAGCTGGCGGTTGAGCAGACTCATGATGCCGCCACTTTTGCCAATGGTGATGCCAAGCCGCTGCTGGTGATCGACCTGTGGGAACACGCCTATTACCTCGATCACAAGAACCTGCGACCGGACTATCTCAAGGCCGTGACCGCCAAGCACCTGAACTGGGACTTTGCGGCAGAGAACTTTGCGCGCGAAGGCAACTGGACCTATCCGGCCTGATTTTTCAGCGGGTTGGATTATTAGAGCAGGGCCGCCAGTGCTTTTCGCGCTGGCGGCCTTTCGTTTGGCATCTGCCTTATGCTCACGTCACGTCTTAAGGGAAAAGCGTTTCGCGCAGAGGCCGCGAAGGAAGCAGAGATCGCAAAGAGGCGGAAGCGTCGGCGAAGCCGCCTCATGAATCCGGAGGCTGCGTTTGTCGCAAGGGATTTTGGGGAAATGGCCTGTCGGCCAGGCGCTTCACCTCTGCGTCTCTGCTTCCTTGGCGCCCTCTGCGCGAAACCTCTTTTACCGCTTGGAGCACAAAGCGAGCTTCACCGCGATTTTCTGGGCGGCCACTCGCGCTAATCGCGATGGCCGTGCAGCACGGTCTGTTCAAGCTCGCTCATGATGGCTGAGTGTGCAACGGCATCGTCGGTGCTGCGGCGCGGGATCTGGCCATGTTCGATCATTTGCGTCAGCGTGGCACGCGCGCGGCCTACGCGGCTTTTGATCGTGCCCACGGCACAGCCGCAAATCTGCGCGGCCTCTTCATAGCTGAAGCCGCCAGCACCCACGAGCAGCAAAGCCTCGCGCCGCTCGGGAGGAAGGGTGAGCAAGGCGCGGTGCATGTCCGAAAGGTGCATGGGCCCTTCCTGCGCTGCGGGGGCAACGAGAATGCGTTCGGCCACAGTTTCATCGTAATCGGCGCGGAAGCGGTTGCGGCGCATGTCAGTGAGGTAGGCGTTGCGCAGGATCACGAAGGTCCACGCGCGCATCGAGGTGCCCGGTTCAAACCGTTCCTGCGCCGCCCAAGCCTTGAGCAGGGTTTCCTGCACCAGATCGTCGGCCAGATCGGGGCGTCCGCACAGGCCGCGGGCAAAGGCGCGCAAGTGCGGGATGACGCCGGTCAGTTCGCGTTTGAAAGACACAGGATCACGGGCTGGGCGCGGTGAGGTGTCAACGTCTGCGGCGGGCACGGACGCGCCTATGGGATCAGCCTCAGCCATTGGACGGGTCATCAAGTTTGTCGAGCAACTGGGCAAACGAATCCGGCAAGGGTTCGTCCAGCACAGAATCGTACAGACGTTTCAAACCGTCAGCCCATTCGGGAGGCTGCGTTTTTGCGCCTTTCCGCTTTTGCTTTCCGGAATTCATGGATGGTTCTTTCGGCATTCGCTCTGTCAACGCCTCCCCCTCCAGGGATTATTCAATGTGGACCGCAACGGCGCGGCAGAAGCCTTCAATACTAACTTAAGCTGGACCAAACCAGATGCAGGTCGGTGAACCAGCTTTGGCATGGATGGGCGCAGCACTTCAGTTGTGGAACGATATGAGGGCCGGTCGGTTCCCGTACTGCGTCCACGTTCTGACTGATTGCATCAGGCAATTCCTTTGCCTCGAAAAAGATGCAATGGAATGAGCGCGTTCGCTGGTAAATCCGCCATTGTTCAAGGGGCTCGGCAATCTGTCGGCCATAAGCTGAAAGGTCTGCTGAAGCGCGATGGAGAGGCTTCTTGCCCAGAAGAAGCTCACCACGAGGTGGTATGAACGCTTCCCGCGAGGCGTGCCGGTTGGCATTTTTACGCTGACCATGGCCGTAACCGTGCTGAGCGTCTTTGCCATCGAGCGGGCCGAGTATCAGCGCAAGACCGCGCAGATCGAGCAGGTTGCGCAAGAGGTTGCATCAGGCATCGAACGGCAATCGAACGTCAACGTCGCCTACTTGCGGTCAAGCGCCGCGCTGTTTGCCACGCAGCAGATGGTCGAAGCGCCGCTGTTTCGAACATTCGTGCGGCAACTGCATCTTGATGGGCGCTTTGTCGGTTCGGACGGCATCGGCTGGGCCATGAAAGTGCGGCGGGCCGATGTGCCCGTGGTCGAAGCGATCATGCGTGACGGCGGGGTAAAGGACTTCACCATCACCCCAGCGCCGCAGACATCGGCGCAGGGAAATGCGCAGCAGAGCGTGGTTCCGATCATGTTTGTTGAACCGCAATCCGAACGCAACCAGCGGGTCATCGGCTTTGACATGTTCTCGGAAAGCGCGCGGCGCTCCGCCATGCTCAAGGCCGAGCGATCGGGCCAGCCAACGGCCAGTGGCCGGGTCGCGTTGCATTATGAAGGCGAGGCTGATGGGCAGCCCGGCTTCATCATCTACATGCCGGTCTTTACAATCAGTGAGGATCGTCCGGGCGGCAATCTGCGCGGCTATGTCTTTTCACCGTTCAACGCCCAGCGGTTCCTGCAATCAGCGCTTGATGCTGAACGGCTGGAGGGTGCGGTCGTCCGCCTCCATGATCGAGGTGCAGTTGTGGACGGCAAGCAGTCCGTCGCGCTGATGGCGCAAACCGCACCCGATCATGCTTCGCGGCGGAAGGTCACACGCCAGATCGAGATTGCCGCGCACACGTTTGTGCTGGAAGTGGAAGCGCCAGCCACGCCGATGCTCTCGAGCATATCGGCCCTGACCTTGCTGTTTGGCCTGCTGGTGGCAACCTTGCTGCTGGTGCTGGCGCGGTTGTTGACGCAGCAGGCGATGGAGGACCGGATAGCCCTGTCGTGGTTCGAACAGCAATCCTCGATTCGCAATTCTTTGACGCGGGAATTGAACCACCGTGTCAAGAACACGCTGGCCAATGTGCTGTCGATCATCTCGCTCACACGTCGCCGGTCTGACAGCGTCCCGGAATTTGCCGACAGTCTTGAAGGCCGGATTCGGGCGCTTTCGGCCACGCACGATCTGCTGACCCAGTCCGATTGGGGAACCACGCCGGTGTCGGCGGTCGTGCTTGCTGAAATTGCGCCCTATGCGCAGGACGAGCAGCGGCATCTGGAAATTGGCGGGCCCGATGTGGAACTGGCCCCCAATGATGCACTGTCACTGGGGCTGGCCATTCATGAGCTTGCCACCAATGCGGCAAAATATGGCGCTTTGAGCGTTGAGAGCGGAAGCGTGAAAATCAGCTGGGAGATGGCCGGCGAAGATGTGGCCCGGATCGAGTGGGCCGAACGCGGTGGCCCGCCGATCAATCCTGATACGCGCCGCAAGCGCGGGTTTGGCACGGAACTGATCGAAAAGATCGTGGCGCATGAATTGCGCCATCCGGTCGATCTGAAGTTTGAACCCCAAGGTGTGCGCTGTTCGTTGCTGATCCCGGTTCGGCGCCGCACCGATTTTGCGATTAGGCAGGGACGGGACCAGACATAGCAAAAGGCGCCGACAGTGCTGCCAGCGCCTTTCGTGAGTTCAACCTAACGTCATCTGGCTCTAGAGCGGGCGACTGTGCCCGAAGAACAGGGCCTGACTGATCGCGGTGCGGACGGTCTGTTCCTGAAATGGCTTGGTGATCAGATAGGTCGGCTCGGGCCGGTCGCCGGTCAGCAGGCGCTCCGGGTAGGCGGTGATGAAGATGACCGGCACAGAGCCAAGCTTCAGGATATCGTCAACCGCATCCAGCCCGGAACTGCCATCGGCCAGCTGAATATCGGCCAGCACCAATCCGGGCTGTTCGCGCTTCACGATTTCTAGCGCCTGGGTGCGCGTGGCGGCCATGCCGCAGACATCGTGACCGAGCGAGCGGACGAGGTCTTCAAGCTGCATCGAAATCAGCGGTTCATCTTCGATGATGAGCACTGATGTTGCGGATTCATTGTCGATCTCGGCAATGGCATCCTGCACCAGCAGTTCCACATCGGCCGGTGTACGGTCCATGATATAGGCGGTCTCATCGATGCTGAAATCTTCGAGCGTGGTCAGCAACAGGGCCTGACGGTTGGCTGGTGTCATCGCGGCGAGGCGTTCTTGTGCGGCAGCCTCGTGCTTTTCGATCAGACCGACTGTCCGCTCCGCCGTTTCGACATGGGCGGTGGACCACACGCGGTTGAACACATGGTACAATTGTGGCCGACCATCGCCGATCATCGCACGCAGGCTTTCATCGGCAAGCGCGGCTTCGAGCGTTGCGCGCACGAACGAATCCCCAGCAGACTGGCTGCCAGTCAGCGCGCGCGCATAGCGGCGCAGATAAGGCAATTGATTGGCAACTTTTGAACCCAGCGACATTCCCACACCTTCCCGGTCAGTGACGTGCGCCTAAACGCGCAGCACTGTCATCTGGTTCCCGGCCATGGGCAAGGCAGAGTTTTTGGGCAGAGTTTTTGGGCAGAGTTTTTGGGCAGAGTTTTTGGGCAGAGTTTTTGGGCAGAGTTTTGGGCAGAGTTTTCATGACCCGCTGCCGTGCCGTTGGGGGTTTTGCTGCTGCCACAAGGCTTCGACCACCCAATCAGCCAGAAAGTCTGCCGAGACGGGTTTTTTGAAGTGATAGGCAAAATCGTGCGAAGCGGGAACGGCCTCTTCGCCAAACGCGGAACTGAAAGCCACGGCGCAGCCTTGTGCGTGCAGGGTGCTGGCAAGATCGAGCGTGTGGCCATCGGGCAATTGCAGATCGAGCAGGACCGCATCGGGAATGCGCTGGCCCACCAGCGCGCGTGCGTTTGCCAGCGTCGTTGCGACCGCCACGTCCATTCCGCGATCAATCAGCGCGTCTTCAATGGCCATGGCAACGAGAATTCCGTCCTCCACAACCAGCACGAATGGCTTGCCAGATAATTGTTTTTGCAGAAAATTCCCCAAAATTATGCACGCAAGCCGCCCGACCTGACTTTCGCCATAGCCAACAATCCGGGAACAAACCCTGTCATTTGACATAGCAGCATCGGGCGCGGCGTGTTTGTCGTGACCCCTGAATGCAGCCCGGGGACGTAGAGGGACTATGGCGAGAGACGATGAGTCAGCAGCAGGGCTTGGTCATGCCGATGCCGGGCAGTTTATCCGCAATGGTGGGGAGCGGTGCCGGGAGTGCCCCTTGGCGCAATGTCCGGGTTTGCACCAGCATAGCCCCAACGTGCGCGACTGGATCGCCTCGTTCCGCAAGGGCGAGGTCCGCTATGAGCGCGGGGATCAGGTTTTTGTGCAAGGGACGCGCCCGCCCTATCTGTTTACCGTCATGGCAGGCGTGCTGATGCGCACCCGGTTGCTGGAAGATGGCCGTCGCCAGATCATCAACTTCATGTTTCCGGGCGATTTCATCGGGCTGCAAGCTGCTGTCGATGGCGAAATGGCGCATTCGGTCGAAGCATTGACCAGCGTCACACTCTGCGCCTTTGCCCGCACGCAATTCTTCGATCTGGTGACACAGCAGCCGCGGCTGTCCTTCGACCTGACCTGGCTGGCCGCGCATGAAGAAGCGGCGTTGGAGGAGCATATCGTATCGCTGGGGCAGCGCAACGCGCGGGAACGCATGGTCGCGCTCGCGGTGTTTCTGGTGCAGCGTGGCCTCGATACCGGCCTTGCCCCGGCAGGCGTGCTGCAACTGACGATCACGCAAGGGCAGATTGCCGATATGCTTGGGCTTTCGCTGGTTCACACCAACCGCAGCCTGCAGGCCTTGCGCCGCCTTGGTCTGGTCGATTGGACGCTAACCGCGATCCGCATACCCGATCTTGGGCAAGCCCGCCGCTTTGCGCATCTTGATGGCGGCTCGGCCAGGCTGCGTCCCTATATTTAGAGCCAGATGACGTTAGGTTGCATCACCGTGACGGAGCCAATTTTGGCCCAGCGCGAGGAGAGAGGAGGGAGCCATGCCTTCGCATAGTGACCGACGATCGACGCTGCGATGGGCCAAAAGTG
>NCGO01000006.1 GCA_002256985.1 Novosphingobium sp. 28-62-57 | reverse complement strand
CTGAAAATCCAGCCAGCTGCTTAAACCATCGAAATGAGGGGTCCCTTTTAGACGCCGATCACCCCGCTAACGGGGTCCTTTTTGCACGCCGATCCACAGCTACGGGATTTTCAAGAGACAATTGCTGATCACCCTGACCCTTTATGACGGAACACTCACGTTCGGAGATGTCCAGCCGTGGCGCTACCCCCATTTCTGGGGATAGCGAGGATCAGGCAGCCGGTTGATCCTCGACCGACCAGTTCGGTTGAGGAGCACCGCTGCAATGATCAAAGTCACGACGCCCGGCACCGAGCCGGACGCTGCCCTGCTGCGCGCCATGTTTGCTGCAAGAAAGGCAGTCTTCATCGATCTACTTGGATGGGACTTGCCGGTCCTCGCCGGGCAATACGAAATGGACCAGTTTGACGATGAGCACGCACGATACCTGATCTTGAGCTACAACGGCGATCACCTCGCGTCTGCGAGACTCCTGCCGACAACACGGCAAGGAATTCTGTCGGGCCTTTTCCCGATGCTCTGTGCTGGGCCCGTGCCTTGCGCACCAGATACGTTCGAGATCACCCGTTTCTGCCTCGACAGGTCACTGAACGCCCGAGAGCGGCGCGACGTCCGCAATGCCCTTGTCCACGCGCTTGCAACCTATGCCATCGAGGCCAGGATTTCGCGGTACTGCGCAGTCGCAGGCCTTGACTGGTTCAGGCAGATCGAACGGTTCGGCTGGAGCTGCCGGGCTTTGGGTGCGCCCATCCGGACAGGAGGGCAGGAACTGGTCGGTCTTGAAATTGGCATTACCGCCGACACACCGCAACTGCTCGATGCGGCCGGAATCCATTGCAGCCACGGTGACAAACTTGCTCCGGCCAAATCCAGCCCACTGCCCGCCGGGCAAAAGGAGTGGCACTGATGGATCCGGCCAACCAACCGGGCATGATCGCCGGTCAGCTGCAGGCTGATGGCTACGCGATCCTGCATGAAGCCCTGCCCGCGTCCGTGATCGAGCAGCTTCAAAAGGATCTGGACGACGACTTTGCAGCCACGCCTTTCGGCACAGGGATGTTCTACGGCGAGCGGACCAAGCGGTTTGGCAGGCTTCTCCGACGTTCCGCTGCCACGCAGTGCCTGGTCCTGCATCCCGTCATTCAGGATGTTGTGAGTCAGATCCTTGGTCCCTGGTGCGATCGCATCCAGCTCAACACGACTCAGGCTATTTCGGTCCATCCTGGCGCCCCGTCGCAGTTACCACATCGCGACCAGGACATGTGGCAAGCCGATTTCGGCAAACGCGAATATCTCGTGAACGTCATGTGGCCGCTGACCAGCTTTACGGAAAGGAACGGGGGCACGCGGATCTGGCCGCAAAGCCATGGCTGCCACGCGCTATCGGCCTTTGCCGATGCGGACTTCATCTCGCCTGAACTTTCCCCGGGATCAGCATTGCTGTTTCTCGGCTCGACGCTGCATGGCGCGGGCGAAAACGCGAGTGCGCAAGAGCGGCGCGGTATCGTGATCGGCTATTCGCTGGGCTGGCTCAAACCTTACGAAAACCCGTGGCTTGCCTATCCACCCGAGATCGCAAAAACTTTTCCGCCGGCGCTTTCGGCACTTGCAGGTTACGTACAACACCGGCCGAATCTTGGAAACTTCGAGGGGCAATGCCCTTCGGTCCTGCTTGGGGACTACAAGGGAGAGCCCCTTGGGGCAATCGACGCCCTGCGTCCTGACCAGATGCAGCAAGCAAGTGCCTTTGCTCACGGGAGAAGCGGATGAGCCCCGGCCCTATAGCAGAGCGCGTCTATGACGCATTGCGTATCATGATCCTGTCGCGCGCGTTCATGCCGGGTGAGAGGCTCGATCCCGCAATAATCAGCGAGCAGCTCTGTGCAAGCGTCACGCCTGTGCGCGAGGCCCTGCATGTGCTGTGCGGAGAGCAGCTTGTCGTGACACATCGCGCGGGCGGGTTCTTTCTCCCGACTCTCGACGAGCCAACGCTCAAAGACATGTATTCCTTTAGTAACGAAGTGCTGGGCCTAGCGCTCCGCCTTTTGCGGCCATGGACGATCGTGGACTGGGACCGGATCGCCGAGCGTCGGACGGCTTATGCCGAACGCGTTGCCGATGCACTCGAAGGGGTGGCACGCGCTTCAATCAACACGGAGCATGGAAGGGTCATGGTCTTCCTTAACGCACGCCTCCATGCCGTTCGCATGATCGAACCGTGCGTGCTGCAAGGCTCCATCACAGAAGTCTGCGACATCGAACGCGCGCTGGACAGCGGCGACAAGGACCAGCTGCGACGGTTACTTGGCGCCTACCACCGTCGTCGCATTCGCAGCTCTGCCGAGATCCTGCGCGCCCTGCACCGACCGGCGACCCCGCCCGCGCCAACAATCGGCATATAGAATTCGTATAAATTTCAGATAGCTCAACGCCGTCCATAGTCTGATCCTGCCGCAATCACGCGGCGAGGTAAAAAGGAGAAGACCGATGGAACGCACTTTCCATCTCGTCGAAGACGTTGAAGACCTGGGCACCGCCAGCATCGAAACGCTCGGCCCTCCGGGAGATCAGATCGAGTTCGGTGTGCTCGCGCAACTGCCGGGCCTTGATCGCGACTGATCCACTGGCAGGTGTGCATGGCCTTCTCGCCAGGCACACCTGCCTTGTCCATGTACGAGGCCGACATGACTTCGCTTAGCTCGGATTTTCTCACTCGCCGGATCGCAACCGCGGTCGGTGTTGCGCTGATCGGCGACAAGGCCATCGTGCTCGATGCGCGGCACGATCGCTACACGATGTGGAACGGGTCTTGCGCCTCAGCGCTGCGGGACCTGCGGAGTGGCAATCCGTGTCCGGTGCGTCTGGACGACTGCCGCAAACTGGAGAAACATGGCCTGGTCACGAGCGAAACACACAACGCAGGACCTTGGCTGACGGCGAGGGACATCCGGACCCCAACCAACAGCGCGCTGGAGGGTCCCGAAGCCGGTCGGGTGCGGCCCGCATATTTGCTCATGAGCGTCTGGAACTGCATTCGCGCCAGGATGGCTTTGCGCTTTGCCACGCTCCATCAAGTCCTGATCGACCTGCCGACAGCATCTCGCGGCCGTACTACCGGTGATCTTGTCACACACGCACGTGCGTTCGACAGGGCGCGACGCTTTGCGCCGATTCGGCCAAGATGCCTCCCTGATGCGCTGGCCTATGCGCACATGGCAAGGCGGGAGGGCTTTGCCGTCGATCTGGTTTTCGGGGTAAAACTTCATCCCTTCGAAGCCCATTGCTGGGTTCAATCAGGTGGCCTCGTGCTGACCGATCCACTGGACAAGGTGCGCCGCTTCGAAGTGGTACTGGCACTGTGACCGAAGGCTATCTCGCCGAATTCGCCCTCGACGGGCAGCCGGATGAGCGATCGCCCGAGAATCTCATTCACCGGGCGCCCGGTCCGTGGCGCTCACGAACGTTCGAAGGGCTGACCATCCATGTCTCACCATCGACTGCATTTCGGCAAATCGGCAGGACGGTGATCATCGGACAGATCTTCGGCGATCTTGCGGTGTTGCAGCGCGCCGACCTTCATCCCGACCTGCTCTTGGCGCATTGCTGGGGCAACTACCTTGCTCTGCACATGTCCAAGAACGGGCGTCCGGCGTGGTTGCTGCGAGCGCCGCTTGGCCATCTCCCTGTCTACACGGCCGCTGTGGCCGGCAAACTGTGGGTCTCCTCGCATGTCCCAGTGCTTGCTCCTGCGTGCTCTGCAAAGCCGCAAATCGACTGGACTTTCGTCGCGAAGCACCTTGCTTTCCAGCATCTCAAGACCGTGCAAACCGGCCTGATCGGCATCGAAGAACTTCTGGGCGGGCAATGGCTCGATTTTGCCGTGGAACCGGCGAGGAGAACAACGGCCTGGTCCCCGGGAAAGTTCGTGCGCCCCGACATCGAGATCGCGGACTTCGCTGACGCCAACAGACGCCTTGCCGACAGCATAGACGAGGCTGTCCGGTGCCTCGCAGGTGAGGGCAAGGTCCTGCTCGAATTGTCGGGTGGGCTCGATTCCTCGATCATTGCATCAGCCTTGACGACCTGTGAGGCCCAGGCGCTAGCGGTCAGCCTTTCGACGGGCTCGGCGGAGAGCGATGAGCGCATCTATGCGCAAGCGGCCGCCGATGCTGCAGGCATCCCGCTCGAACTGCGCGAAGTCGGGATATCCAACCTGGTTGGCCCGGCACGAAGCCGCGAAGCCCGTCCTGGCCTGCCGATTATTCTCGAAGCTGCCGACGCGGTGCTGGCAAAAAAGGGCAAGGCGCTGGCAATCACAGCATTCTTCAGCGGCGCGGGTGGCGATTGCGTCTTTGCAACGCCAAACGCTGCCGGGGCTGCGGCTGATGCCGCCATCCGCTCGGGTTGGGCGGCGATGTCCACCTGGCGCACCATCGAGGCGCTTGCCCGTTATCACAATGCCAGTGTCTGGTCAGTCGCTGGCAGGGCCTGGCAGCAAGCACGAGGCGCAAACGAGCGGGGCGAGTGGCCGCGCACCTGCGGATATCTTGCCGATACTGTGCACTTTGCCGGCGCTCCGCTGCACCCGTGGCTCACTGAAACCATCAGCATGCTGCCCGGAAAGCGGGACCATGTTCATGCCATCCTCGCCAGCCTCGCTCACGTCGACGGTTATCCTCGCCACGCCATTGCCCCGACGCGGTTTCCGCTGCTCAGCCAGCCCGTCGTCGAAACCGCCTTGCGCATACCAAGCTGGCTCTGGGTCGAGGGCGGGCAGGACCGGGCCGTAGCCCGTGCCGCATTTGCAAACCGCCTGCCCGACCTGATCCGCGATCGACGCAGCAAAGGAGCACTCGATGGCTACGCACTTGCCGCGATTGAGCAGCAGACACGAGAACTGCTACCGTTTCTGCTGGATGGTCATTTGGCGCGCCAGGGCCTGCTCGATCTGGCCAGAGTGGAGAGCGCGTTGCGGCAAAGGGCAAGGCGCGCGGATCCCCGGGCACATCTTCTCCTGCCGCTGATCGACACCGAGAGCTGGCTTCGCGCCTGGCTAGGCGATCCTTGAGTTGCTGACCGGCGCAATCGACCAGCCATCGCGATAGCGGACCGATGAGCGATCAGGGCTTCATATCCCGCCAGCGTTGCCAGGATGCCGGATCAGCAGGCTTGCCGCCCGCGTCACCCAGCAGCCAGAACCTGAACCAGTCGAAGTTGCGCAGGTTGGCCGCCAACTGGTGACGCGGTTGCCATTTGAGGTGCATTTCACCGGGAAATGCCCAGAGTTCGACAGGTTTCCCGGCGCGCTGCAGCCGCGCAAGGAGCTCAACGTTGGCGCGATACTCCTGCTCGGGCAATTGCATCAGCAACGGCACCGAGATGCGGTCGGCATTGAAGGCGGGGGATACGCGCCTCCACCCGGCCTGATCCGTATCGGGATCACCCAGGTCCCAGGCCGACTTGAGCATGGCGGGCACGTCGCGCCCCGCGACGGCATTGAACCAGAAGTAGGTCGGGGTGACCATGACGTTGGCCACCGCTGCGGCCTTCAGCAACCTAGTGTGCATGGCGAGCCAGGCTGTGACTTCGCCGCCGAAGCTGACCCCGCCCATGCCGACGCGCGAAACATCGATCTTGCCCTGCCCGGACAGCTCTCCGATGATCGCCGCGATCCCGCTGGCAGCGACCGCGTAGGCTTCGACGTTGTCCCCGCCGCCCGCCAGGCCGGGATGACGATTGATGCACAAGGCCGCGATTCCCGATGCTGCGAGATCGCGCAAGGGATACTCGTCCCCCGTCCCGCCGCGCAGATACCCCTCGCAGGAATAGTAGGTAATGAACAGCGGCACTGGCCGGGTCTGGCCTGGCGGTAGAGCCAGATATCCCGAGAACGTTCGCCCTGCGCGGTCTTGCCAGACCTGCCGGTCGAAGCGGATAGTTGGGTTCTCGAGCGGCGCATTGGGAGCGCTGAGGACCTGCTCATGGCGTGTTGCCAGATCAACCGCCACCACGCGCGGTGGCTCGTTGGCCGTGGACGCGACACAGATGAGCATCCGGGTCGAAGCCGCGCAAGCCTTGCCGTTGTCTCCGCCATTGCGTTCGCCCGAACTCTGGAACACCTCCTCGACCTGGCCACTGGCCGGGTCCCATCTTGCCAGTGTGCTGCCACCGTGGCGATTGCGGCCTTCGAAAATCAGGGCATTGTCCGTGCCAGCCCAAGCGACTGAACGCGCCCGAGCAGCTTTGCATTGCACGGCTTCACAGCGCGCCAGTTCCTGCCCCTGGGCATTGACGATGACCAGACGCGACGCCACGCCTTTGGACAGGACAACCGCAACGCCCCTGGCATCGCCCGAGGGCTGGCGCAGGGCCACGTACCAGTCAGCCAAGCGTTCGAGCGAGCGCGGGCGGGAGGCGTAATTGCGGGCCTCCACGGCAGTGGCATCGCGGATTGTCACGAGGTCTTGCCCGAGCACCTTGAGCTTGGGCTGGCCCGCAGGCATGATGCCGCCCTGCTCGAACCAGGCGCCCTGGAGACGTCCGCTTGCCCAGCGGCCATCGATGCGATCGCCACGATATAGCGGCCTTTGCGGATCGACGGTTGCATCGATCCGCGTTCCGCCATCGTACTCGGTCTGCTCGGCCGCCTCGATCGCGGCGCGCTCCGGGCCAAACCCGAGCAACCATGCCTTGCCACCTGCAAGAGGGATCATGTCTCTGACATTGCCAGCCTCGCTGGTAACCTGCGCAGCACCTGATCCGTCTGTCGCTGCTCTCCAGACCTGGACTTGCCCGCCTGCGATCTTGCGAAACAACACGTTTCTGCCATCGCGCGTCCACTGCGCGCTCGACGCCAGGGGAAAGCCGTTGAGCCATTCTATTTCGCCAGCATCGGCGATGCGTCTTGCAGGCGCCGAACCGTCAGACGGCGCCACCAGCCATGCGGCATCATAATCATTGCGGTCGACCGAGGCGCGGTACTCGCGCCACAAGGCCAGCGAGCCATCCGGCGAGATGGACGGGCTATCGATCCGCGTGATTTCTATGGCGGGCCGGATCCCGGCCCCGTCCGCAGCTTGCGCTGCAAACGGGACCGGGGCGGCCATGGCAAACGACAGCGGGACTGAGTACCATCGCGTTACCATGACTTCGTCACCTGCACTGCGACAAACCGTCCAACTGCGCTTGCCTGCTCGGGATCGAAGCCGGCTGCACTGAACGGCGTGCGATTGTTCACATAGGGAGGATCACGATCGAAAAGGTTGGTGATGCTCAAGGCAAAGCGCGTGCCCGCCATGGCCCCGGCTTCCTCTCCGAACCGTTTGGAAAGCGTAAGATCAACAGTCGTCCAGCTTGCAACCGACTCGACCGGTGCCACCGCAGTATTGCGATAGCCCGCCATGTGATTGACGAAGGCTGTCGCACCGAATCCATCCTGTTCGAACCCGGCGCGCCCGCGCAAACGATAGCGCACCGGGTTGCCGATCGTCCCCAAGGCTTGCGTGGGTGGAGCAGCCGACGTCAACTGCTGCGTCAGGTGGAACAGCCAGCTCCCCGATGCGCCAAGCGAAAGCGCACTTCTGGCCGTCTCGTGGCGGTAACTGAGATCAAAATCTATCCCGTCGAGATGGTTGCGCGCCAGGTTGGCGTTGCGTGCATCGATTACGTATCGGATCGAGCCCGCAGCAATGCCGAAAGGATTGCTGAAATCGGGGCTCGCATAGAAGCTTGCCACTTGCGCTGACGACGGATTGGCCGTGATGAGTGGCTCGTAGCGCGAACGCTGGGCAAGGAAGGTGAAGGCGTCGACCGCCGGATTGAAGATGCGGTCCGTGTAGGAAATGTCAAACCACGTGGCACTCATGGAAAGCCCGGGCATCGTAGAAGGTTTGAGGTCGAAGCCCGCCGTCCATGTCCGGGCGCGCTCCGGGCCGATCCCGGGATCATTGCCGAACAGGGCAATGACATTGCTACTTCCCGAAGGTGAGCCGGGGTCTGTGACGGGTATCGGCACGACCTGGCTGAGACCCGGACCCTGGCGCACGTCGAAGAAGCCAGGTGCACGAAACGAGGTCCCGTAGGAGCCTCGCAACGCAAGTCCCCGCACCGGCTCCCAGGTCAGTCCGATCTTGGGATTGGTCGTCGTCCCGAAATCCGAGTAGCGCTCGATGCGTCCTGCCATCGACAGGTCGAGCCGATGCATGCCGGCAATATCTTGCTCCGGACCGACCAGCGGTGCGCGGAGTTCAGCAAATCCCGCAATCACGTTGCGCGCAAGAGGGTAACCATTGTCACCGCTGGCGACCGGAGCAAGAGTCGTCTCATCTGCGAGGCTGCGCGAACCGTATGCCTCCTCGCGATATTCTCCTCCGAATGCCAGCGTCAGCGCGCCACCTGGAAGCGCGAGGAGCGGCCCATCGAACTTGAGACCGGCGGTGCTCTGGCGCGAGCGTGCACTGGTCAGTGATGATCCGCGCACATAGGCGATGGTAGCTGCGCTGGTGTGCGAGCCATCACCGAACACATTGAAAGCCTTGGCCGGATCGGGATCGGCGAGAGCCTGCGCAAGCCGTGCGCGATTGACGAGATTGTCCCGCAGGAGTTCTTCATGCTGGACGCCTTGATTGCCGTATGCCTCTCCACGCCATGCACCGAAGTGTGCTTCCAGCGCGCCTGCAATCGTCCAGTTGGTGACGTGCGAACGATTGACATTCGGACCGAGATCGTCGCGAAAATCATAACCGACGCTAACCGGCTGACCCGTTCCGATCGGATCGACATAGAACGGGTTGCTCACGGGCACCGTAACTTGCGATCCAAAGACGATGTAACGCTGGTCAGAGCGGCGGTCGGCGGCAAAACCCTGAAGCCGCATGGTCAGCCAGGATGACAGGTCCTGTTCGAGCGCGATGACGCCCGCGTGTCTGCGTGTGTGTGGCAGGATATCGGTCAGGCGCCGGCCGTCGCCAAGGTTGCGCACTCCGGCTAGCAGATCGTTTGCCTGCAGCGCCCTACCATCCTGTCCTGCCGGTATGCCGAAGATGGCGCCATTGGCTGCAGTTATCGTGCCAGGATTGGCAAATGCCTGACGATAGTCAGGGCCACCAAAGCGGGTAAGGTCCTCCGTTGCATAGTCACGATCCTGGGCGTCGAGGCGGTCGCGCCGGTAGTATTCGTAGGCCGCCATCAGGCTGCCGCTGTTCCAGCGCAGACCCGCCAACTGGCTTGTCTGGATATCGCTGAAGCCGTCGGCGATACCGACCCGAAAGGATGTCTCGGCCCCTTCATATCCGCGCCGCAGGCGCACGTTGACTACGCCTGCAACAGCATCGGAGCCGTAGATGGCTGACGCACCATCTGCGAGGACTTCGATGTGTTCGATCGCACTGGCCGGAATCAGTGAGATGTCGACGGTGGAGCTCGCGGCTCCCAGCGCCAGGCGATTACCATCGACGAGCGTCAGGGTCGAGGTCGTGCCAAGGCCGCGCAAGTTGATGCTGGCACCGGAACCAATGTTGGCATTGGCATTGTTCCGCTGGGTAAAGCCGAGCGTGCCTTCGTTGGGCCCTCCCCCGAAGTTCTGCGGAAGGACCGAGACAAGGTCCTGCACCGTTGCCCGGCCGCTTTCCTCGATGGCCTTGCGGTCGATCGCGATCACGGCAGCGCCCGCCGGTGCCGAACCCCGAATGCGCGTGCCGGTTACCACAATATCGTCAGTACCGCTTTCTGCGGATGCACCACGCTTTGCCATGGCCGATGCTGCAGGGCGGATTGCGTATCCCTGTCCAGTCGCGATGCCCTGAAGTCCCGAGCCCTCGAGGATTTTGCCAAGCGCGCCAACGAGAGTGTAGTTCCCCTGCACTGCCGGAGCAGTGCGGCCCGCCACAAGCTTGTCGTCTGCGACGATGGTCGCACCGGCTTTGGCGGCAAGATCGTGCAGCGATCGCGCCATGGCCTGCGCCGGCAGGTCCAGCGTAAAGGTATCGGTCTCCTGCGCGCCCGCCGTCGCTGCCGCCACAAAAGGTGCCGTCAGCATTGCGATGACCCTGGCATGCGTTGATGTCTTGAACGTCATGATTGCCTCCCTCGCGTCCGTCTCAAGGGACGCGCATCGGTTGGGACGCCATCGCGCAAATACACCCGCCAGAATTTTTTCCGGCACTCATGTTAGCCGACGGCCCGCAGCCGGTCAGGGTATCCACCGCTACTTGTTGAGATCATGCCGAGCCGTCAGCGCGCACCGATCCACCGCCTCCTTTCCTCTGTCCGGGAAGCGAAAGAGTGCTCTCGCAGGGAGATGAGCCGCCGGTCGGACAACCCAAGGATCATCGACAGATTCTCGAGGGGGTCAGGAGGCTTCAGGCTGTGTCGATCACTAACACGTCGGCGCGCCGCGTTACCGAAATTCCGCCCAAGGCCTCAAGAATCCTCGCAAAACCTTCTGGATCGTCGAGGCGAATGGCACCTGCCAGAGTCCTGTCGGCCAGCGCAGGACTTGCGAGGCGAAGCTGTAGGCCATTGCGCGCGTTGAGCAGGCTGACCGCTTCTCCCAAAGATATGCGGTCACCGGTCGTCATGGCAGGTTGTGCCGAACCGATTCGCCCGGAGCGATGTTTGGGCACAGATGGCCCAGTTTCGATCATGTGAGACCCGCGGCCAAGTGTGTGCCGAGCGCCTTCGGCGCTCTGCACCTGAACATCGCCATCAACGACCTCGACGCTCAGACCATTCTCCACAAGTACAATGTCCACTGCACCTTCGACACTTTCGATTCTGGTGCCGGCACCGATGATCTGCATTGCATGTTTGTCGCGCCGAGCCACACGGATGCGAACGCGACCGCCATCGATCGTCACTTGGCGGCTGGCAGGCGTGATATCGGTTCGCGCCTTGCTGAGCCCTTTCAGCGTCAAGGAACTTCCATCGACGAGATGCCATGTCCGCGTTTCGCCTGCTGCCGTGACATATGTCTTGGCTTCAACGGTGGTTCCAACGCCGAAGACCGGGTGGTTCCCTGAAAGCCGCATTGTCAGCAATCCCATGCCAAGCAACAGGCATGCGCCGACGGCGGCGAGCTGTGTGCTGCGTTGCAGGTGCAACGGTGCACGGGTCAGCTTGCGCTCCTGGCCAAGGGGGCTCTGATCCAGGGCCAGGCTATCGCGCCACGCGCGCTCCACTTCGGCGTACGCGAGACGATGTCGCAGGTCGCTGGCAAGCCACGCTTCGAAACCGGGTGCGCGCGATTGACCGGCATTCTCGTTGCGCGCCAGCCACTCTGCCGCTTCATCGCGGATCTTGTTGGGAATGGGTTGTCTCGTCACGCGCGGTCAATCCTCGGCGAGATGCCGCGCCAGAGCCTTGAGCGCCCGACTCATCTGTTTCTCCACGCCCCGCACGCTCAACCCCGTCTGTTCTGCGATCTCGGCATAGCTATAACCATCGAGCCGGCGGGCAAGGAAGATGTTTCGCGTTAGTGGCTTAAGTCGGGCAAGCGCCTGTTCGAGCCGGGCAAGGCGATCGCGCGCTTCTAGTTGCGACTGGAAATCGGATCCCGGATGTATATCCTCAAACGGCTCATGGCTGTGACGGTGCTGGCGCAACTCCTGCCTGACAAGGTCTTTCCTCGCGTTGTCTGTAGCAACGCGCACGTAGCCGGACAAGTTATCGATCTGGCGCTGGCGGCTCACCATGAGACGCAGGAACACCTGCTGAACGAGATCCTCCGCCATAGTCATGCCGGTCTTACGAGCGAGTTTGCGCAGCAGCGAGGGGCGTGAGTGGCGGTATTCAGCCTCAATAGCTGCCACGTCGGGTGGACGAGCTTCTGCGGCATTCTGGCCATTGCAGTCATGGCCTGCCTTTGCTGCAAGAGGTTTTGTCAAACGCCAAGTCCCAGCCCGCGAGGCATTCCGGCGGTTGGCCGGATCCTGAGAACACGTCTGGAGACATGCGCCGTTGCCTTTGGCCCCGAAGGACTTGGACATGGACAAGGGCGATCCGGCCGCTTGCGACGGCAGAAACGGGAAAGCTACCAGAGCAAGGTTCTCAGGCCTCGACGCAGCACTTCTTCGCTACGCCATTAAAAACTATGATAGCACAGTTTCAGATGCAACGAAAAATAATGACAAGCATCATCGTAATTACACTTGGCTGAGAGTGAACCGCGAGGCGATCGACGAATAGCACAATATACGGTGTGCGTTCTCGTTCCAGGAAGTCAGGACACTCGTACGCGAACAGTGTCACTCAGGGGCGGCCTCAGAGAAAGCTCGACAGCCTTTCACTTCTTGTCGCTTTGTGCAAATTTGAATGCCACCTCGCACTAGCAGGATAGAATAGGCTTCTTCTGCCGACGTGCGTTTGCCTGCGTGCACAAAAAATGTGGACTTCGAGACGGGGCGAACCTTCGCAGTCTGGGCGACATCCCGATCGAAAATACACTCAGAATGCCGTTGCTGCCCTCACCCTTGCTGGATAATCTAGGACCAGAGCTTCACAAAGATTTGCGGGCCGCGGAGCGCCGCAATTGTTGTCGCCTACAAGACGAGGCATAGGCGCAGGTAGCCATCACCTTGCTGGATATTCCCCGAAGTAACTGGTTTGCCGGAAAAGCTGTGCGGCCTAGGTGTCGGCCCAAAGCCATGCCACAAACTGGCGTCCTGATCCGAAAAACGAAGATGCCGCCACGCGGTGATTGGGCCAATCAAAAGGATCTTAGCCAGCCGGCGAGAGGTTTCTCCGCTCCGGTGCCACGCTTGGATCCGGGCCTTCAGCCTTATCGATTTGAATTCCAAGCGCACGCAATTTACCCGATAGTCTGCGGAGCGCAGACAGTGCATGAACTGTCAGTCGATCCTTCAATAGCCCCTAGTTTTCTCGACGCCTTTCACTTTCACAAACTGCTGTCGTTGGAACCCGGCAGGTGGCTGAAGCCCGTTCCTGACGTGCTTGCGCATCGGGTTTTAGAACATCTCGATGTAATCGAATACGTCCTGCCGGGCCTCCTCGCGTGTTTTCCGATCTCGTCATAGCCGTTACATCGCGCTTTTCGGGAGGCGGCCGAGGTCGCTGGCATCAAGAAGGGGGTCGGCCCCATGCGCAGCGCGACAGTTTTGCTATGGCTCTAGTTGAGCGGGACGTTGACATCCGCGTGATCCAGGAGGCCGACGGACGGAACCTGGTGAATGGTCAGCGAGTGGTCAAAGAACCCGGCCAATGGCTGGCGAGTTATGGTGACTGAAGCGGACCATGATCGGCAACTCTGATGGGGGCAGCCAGGACGGCACGCGATGTCTGATTGCAAATGACGCAAAGACAAGCCGCCGACCAATAGACACTCCATGAGACGAAGCAGGGCAAACTGGAACGTTTCAGGAACATTTTTCTGCGGGCCTTTCGGTCCCTGAAATGTCGAATTTTCTTCTTTCGTTCACGGTACGTGAATGGCGGAAATCTGCCGTTTTGTGAAGATTAGAGTCCCATGAAAAGACTCGAACCTCGAGCCCACATTGAAATGCGGGCCTTTCTGTGGGCCTTTGTAAAAACAACATCGCATATGTTGCTGTTATACAACGCAAAATATATTTAGATGCGAGTCCTCTTCTGGCACCAAAACTCCTGCGGGAGTGGCGCAACATCTTGAGCTACAGGGGCTTTCCCCTCGCCATAGTCGGCACGATCCGGCACTTCCAGGCGGTTCTCAACCGCCTGCGCGAACCGCTCAGAACTTGTTGTCCCGCGGAAAGCCGTTTGGTGGCAGCCGGCCAGCCGCGCCGCGCGCGACCTTCCATGGCAGCAGGTCCTTTTCCACCCGCGTGCGGCCGCTTTCGCCGCCCATGGTCCAGCTAAGGCCATCCTCCAGCCGCAGCGTGATGACGTCGGCCATCTCGCCGTCCTTGTAGCGCTGCAGGGTCACGCCCTGCCCCTTGGCCAGCAGCGGCACTTCGGAAAGCGCGAAGATAACCAGCTTGCGGTTCTGCCCGATCACTGCCACGTGATCGTGCTCTGCAGCAATCTCGCGCACCGCCATCAGCTTCACCCCCGGCTTGGTCGAAACCACACCGCGGCCCTTGCGCGTTTCGGCCAGCAGCTCGTCCATCTCGGCCGCAAAGCCGCGCCCGGTATTGGCTGCCAGCAGCAACTGCCCCTTGGGCTTGTAGATCACCACGCTGACGATCTGCGCATCGGAATCGATGTCTACCATCGTGCGGATCGGCTCACCAAAGCCCCGCGCGCCGGGCAATTTGTCGGCCCCCACCGTATAGAACCGCCCGTTGTCCACTGCCACCAGCAGCTTGTCGGTGGTCTGACCATGGAACGCAAAGGCGGGGCCATCGCCCTCTTTGAACTTGAAATCGCCGTCCAGCGGCAAATGCCCCTTGGCCGCCCTGATCCAGCCTTTGGCCGACAGGATCACCGTCACCGGCTCCTTCTCGATCATCGCGTCCATGTTGAATTCGCGCGTTGGCGCAGCTTCGGCAATCGTCGTGCGCCGCCGCCCCAGCACGGTGTCCTCGGCGTAATCCTTGCGGAGCTTTTTCAGATCAGCCTTCAGCCGCCTTTTCTGGAGCTTGGGATCATCAAGCAGCTTTTGCAGCTCTTCCTGCTCAGCCAGCAACCCGTCGCGCTCCTTGCGCAGCTCCATTTCCTCCAGCTTGCGCAAGGACCGCAGCCGCATGTTGAGGATCGCCTCGGCCTGCCGGTCGGTCAGCTCGAATTCGGCCATCATGACCGGCTTGGGCTCGTCCTCGGTGCGGATGATTTCGATGATCCGGTCAAGGTTGAGATAGGCGATGATATAGCCGCCCAGCAGCTCCAGCCGGTTCGCGATCTTATCGAGCCGGTGCTGCGAACGGCGCAGCAGGATGTCGATCTGGCTGATCACCCATTCCTGCAGCACCAGCTTCAGCCCCAGCACGCCGGGTGTCCGCCGCGAATCCAGCACGTTAAGGTTCAGGCCGAACCGCGTTTCCAGATCGGTCAGCTTGTAGAGCGATTCCTTCAGCAATTCAGGGTCGACATTGCGGCTCTTGGGCACCAGCACCAGCCGGATCACCTCGTCAGATTCGTCGCGCACGTCTTCCAGGATCGGCAGCTTTTTGTCGGCGATCAGCTGCGCGATCTGCTCGATCAGCTTGCCCTTCTGCACCATGTAGGGGATTTCGGAGACGACCAGTTGCCATTGGCCGCTGCCCAGCTTTTCAACGCCGGTCTCCTCCCAGTTCCCAGCCTCGTCGCGCCCGGTGGAAAAGCGCGCCCGCACCCGAATGGCACCGCGCCCGGTTTCATAAGCGTTGGAAATCACCGCCGGACTATCAACCACAATGCCGCCGGTCGGCAGGTCCGGCCCATGGAACACTTCCATCAACTGGCTGTGTTCAGCGTGGGGATTGTCAATCAGCAGCAGCGCGGCATCGATGATCTCGGCCACATTGTGGCTCGGGATATTGGTGGCCATGCCCACCGCGATCCCGCTGGAACCATTGGCCAGAAGGTTCGGGAACAGGCCCGGAAAGATCTCCGGCTCCTCATCCTCGCCATTGTAGGTCGGAATGAAGTTGACCGTGCCTTCATCCAGCCCGGCCATCAATTGCATCGCGGTCTTGGTCAGCCGCGCTTCGGTGTAGCGATAGGCCGCCGCATTATCGCCATCGATATTGCCGAAGTTGCCCTGCCCCTCGACCAGCGGATAGCGCAGGGCCCAATCCTGCGCGAGGCGGACCATCGCATCATAAACGCTGGAATCGCCATGCGGGTGATACTTGCCGATCACATCGCCCACCACGCGCGCCGATTTCTTGAACGCGTCGGTGGGGTTCAGCTTCAACTGCCGCATCGCCCACAGCAAGCGGCGGTGCACTGGCTTCAGCCCATCGCGCAAATCGGGCAGCGAGCGCGCGGTGATCGTGCTCAGCGCATAGACAAGATAGCGCTCTGACAGCGCAGAATCGAACGGGGCATCGACGATTGCGTCGAACGGATCGGGTTCAGTCGTGTCTATCGCCATGGTCGGAACGTCTTAGCAACACGATTGCTGGAGCGAAAGTCATGGAACCGCAGCAGTCCCCGGCAATTCTCTTGTCAGGGCACATTGCCACTCCCCCCGATTCCCCAAAGGAGAATACCATGACCAAGCGCGTCCTCATTGTGGCTACGCACGGCTTCGAGCAATCCGAACTCGATGGCCCGAAGAAGGCTCTGGAAGAGGCTGGCTTTGAAACCGTGGTCGCCAGCCTTGAACCCGGATCGATCACTGGCTGGAAGGACAAGAACTGGGGCGATGCTGTGGCGGTAGACGTCACCATCGATGACGTGGAAGCCGCCGATTACGATGCGCTGCTGCTGCCCGGTGGCCAGATGAACCCCGATATTCTGCGCATGGACGATCGCGTGATTGATCTGATCAACGATTTTGATGATCTGGACAAACCCATCGCCGCGATCTGCCACGCGCCATGGCTGCTGATCGAAGCCGACATCGTCGATGGCCGCACGGTCACGAGCTGGCCCTCGATCCGCGTCGATCTCGCCAATGCCGGGGCTGATGTGGTCGACGAAGAGGTGGTGGTCGATGGCAACCTGATCACCAGCCGCAACCCGGACGACGTTCCCGCCTTCTCCAAGGCCCTGATCGAAGCCCTGACCGACGACTGACGACTTAAGCCCTCTCCCCTTTAGGGGAGAGGGTTGGGAGTGGGGGCGCAATAGAACCAAACCCTAAAATAAGGCGCTAATGACGTTTGCACCGCTCCCTTCATCAATGAAAAAGGGTTTCGCGCAGAGGGCGCGGAGGAAGCAGAGATCGCAAAGAGATTAACTTGACGGCGAAGCCATCTCACGAATCCAGACGCCGCATTTTTGTCAAAGTCAAAGGGATAGATGGCCCTGCGGTCCGGCGCTTCATCTCTGCTCTCTTTGCGCCCTCTGCGCGAAACCCCCTTCTTTGCTTGAACCAGACAGCCACATCACAACGCGCGCCAAATGGGCGTGTTTTTGAGCGATCCAATCGTCTCAAACGAAACAAAGGCCGCTTATGCAACGTCAGCCCAAATCTCCGCTCCCCCGCCCCTCGACAGGCTCGGGATAAACTGCCCGAAGGGCAGGCGGGGGCCTCAGGCCACTAACGCGACCACAGCGTCAACCGCCTGAGGTCCCCGCCGCCGCGGGGACGCGCAGCAGATCGGCTGGCAGTTCCGCATAAGGCATGATCAGCGTCCCATCAGGCGCTGCGGTATATGACGTCTGCGTCGGATAGGCCAAGCTCACGCCTTCAGCCGCAAAGCGTTCCATGATCGCCACCAGCAGCCGGTCGCGCGTGGGATGGGCTACACCCCAATCCGCCCCCGGCACATCGACGATGAACGAGAAATCCAGCGAACTTGCACCAAAAGCTTCAAATCCGGCCCGCGCCACTGTCGCGCCTTGCGCCTCACCCATTTCAGTCAGCATCGCTGGGATGCGCGCCAAGGTTTCGGGCCGAGTCTCATAGGTCACGCCCAGCATGAAGCTCAGGCGGATATGGCGCCGCACGGTCACATTGCGGATTTCCTTGTCGAGCAGGTTCTTGTTCGAAACGATCAGCAGTTCGCCGGTGAACAGCCGCACGCGCGTGGTGCGCATGCCGATCTGCTCCACCGTGCCGCTGGCATCGCCCCAGCTGATGTTGTCGCCCACCTTGAAAGGCCGGTCGAACAGGATCGAAACGCCTGCAAACAAATCGGAAAAGATGCCTTGCGCAGCAAGACCGATGGCAATGCCGCCAATGCCAAGGCCCGCCACCAGCCCCGCCACGTTCACGCCCAGGTTGCCCAGAATCAGCACCAGCGCGATGGCAAAGATCAGGAACGTCACCAGCGCCCGGATGATGCTCATGGCCGAAGTCAAAGCCCCGTTGCCATGCTGCGCATCACCTGCGCGGTGCTCCACCACGCCCAACACCAGTTCACGCGCCCAGATGGCGGCCTGCACCGTCATGCCGACCGTGAAGAGGAAGGTAATCGTGCGGTCCAGCCACAGCGGCGCCGCAGCATAGTTATCGACGATCTTCGCCGCCAGAATCACCAGAAACCAGAACTTGGTGCGCGCCGCCAGCCTTCCGGCAATCGTGCGCCAACCCACCAACGCCTCGCCTTCACGGCAAAGGCGCTGTGCCAGCTTTTGCACGGTCAGCAGCACCAGCACGATGGCCGCCGCAATGCCGACTGCGATGGCAATGCGCAGCCAGTTTTCAGCGATCCAATCGCCGGTTTCAGCTATGAAAAGTTCAGGATTGGCGGAAAAGCCTGCATTCGCGGCACTTTTGGAAACTTGCATGCCCTTGTGAAAGCCTCAGGCCATGCACGGTTCCCGAAAACTGTTCCAAGCAATCGGGATTATACGCCTTAACGCCCCTGCATATCCCGCGCTTCGGCCGGAATGTGAACGACCAGCCCGTCCAGCGCATCGGTCACTTCGATCTGGCAGGACAGGCGGCTGGTGCGGGTCACCCCGGCGGCAAGGTCCAGCATATCCTCTTCATCGTCGACCGCATGGGCCAGCCGGTCAAACCAGTCCGGTGCCACCACCACATGGCAGGTGGAGCAGGCCATTTGCCCCTCGCACGTGCCTTCCAATGGCATGCCGATGTTCTGGCCAACCTCCAGCAAGCGCTGCCCCGGCTGGGCCTGAGCGAGGATCTTTTCGCCTTTGGCGGTGACGAAGGTGACACTGACCATGCTTAAATGACTCCCTGCGCCCGAGCCGCGGCGTTGATCGCCGCGGCGGCCTGTTCCAGTTCATCATCCCCCGTATAGCGTCCATATCCGATGCGGATCGCGCTTTTGCTATCCCTGTCGGAAAGTCCGAGCGCGCGCAAGACATGGCTTGGCCTGCCAGAGCCGCTGGCACAGGCGGACCCTGCAGAAAATGCCACATTGCGGCATTCTGACAACAGTCGGCCCACATCCAGCCCCGGCAACCGCAGATTGAGATTGCCCCGCCAACGCGCATCGGCGCTGCCGTTCAGCGTCCAGCCTGCAAACAGCGCCTGCGCCTTGGTCCACAGCCTATCCACATGATCCCGGTCACTTTCCGACAGACTTGTGCACAGCGCTGCCGCCGCGCCAAACCCGGCGCACAGCGCGGGCGAGAGTGTGCCGGACCGCAAGCCGCCCTCCTGCCCGCCACCGTGGATCAGCGGCGAAAGCGGCACCCCATCACGCACCCACAACGCGCCGATGCCCTTCGGCCCATACATCTTGTGCGCTGAAATCGCTATGAAATCGGCATTTTCGGGCGCTGAAATCTTCCCCGCCCCCTGCACCGCATCGCACAGAAACAGCGCGCCCATATCCTTCGCACGCCGTGCAAGAGCTTCGACTGGCTGCACAGTGCCAATCTCGTTGTTGACCTGCATTACTGCAACAAGATCAGTGCCTTGCGGAATCGCCACGTCAGGATCGACCAACCCCGCGCCATCCACCGGCAGCACTGCCACTTCGGGATCGATGAACCGCGCAGTGTCGAGAACGGCGGCGTGCTCAATGGCCGAAACCGCCATCCGCATTGCGCCGGACCCGATTATCGCGAGATTGATCGCCTCAGTCGCGCCAGAGGTGAACACCACCCGCCCGCCCGGCGGCAGCAGCGCCGCGACCTGCTCGCGCGCCACCTCAACCGCTGCCGTCGCTGCGCGGCCCGCGCGGTGGGGGCTGTGCGGATTGGCGAAGCCGGGCGCTTCAGGCCCGTCGAGCCACGGCAGCATCGCGGCGCGCGCTTCGGGGGCGAGCGGGGTCGTTGCCTGATAATCGAGGTATATCAACCCCGTATCTCCTTCCAACCCGCCACAAACCGCGCAGTCTCTGCTTCAGTTGTCTCGCGCCCGATCGACACGCGGATTACTTCGCCGGGATGCGCATAGCCCATCGCGGTCAGCACATGGCTGGCCTTCAAGGAACCTGACGAGCACGCACTGCCTGCCGAAACCGCGATGCCCGCGCCGTCAAAGCGGATCAATTGCGCCACGCTCGATTTGCCGGGCATGCGATAGGCGGCAATCGTGGGAACGCGCGGGGACTCCGCCGCCACGATTTCCGCCCCATTTTCAAGCAGTTGATTCGTCAGGGATTCCCGCAAAGCTGAAGCGGGCTTGAGCCATGCGTTACCTGCCTCCAGCGCGGCCACCATGCCCAGCACCAGCGGCAGCGACTCCGTCCCGCCGCGATAGCCGCGCTCCTGCCCGCCGGTCGGCTCCAGCAGCGCCCAATCGCGCACCAGCAGCGCGCCGACGCCGACCGGCCCGCCAAATTTATGCGCCGAGAGGACCACCATGTCGGCCTCGACGGGGATATCCAACTTTCCGGCCCCCTGCGCCGCATCGCACAGCAACACCCCTCCGGCAGTGCGCACAACCTCGGAAATGGCAGCGATGTCCTGCACCACGCCGGTCTCGCTATTCACCTGTTGAACAACGATTAAAGGCTGCTTGGTGCCACCTAGGTGCATCTTGGTGCTGTTCAGGATTACCAGCCCATCCGGCCCCACTTCGAGCCTTTGCGCGCCCCCCGCCGCGCGCAAGGCTGCGTCATGTTCCACAGCTGAAACAAGCACTTGCCCACACTTCGCGCGCCCGATGCCGAGCGCCAAGGCCTCACTCGCCCCGCTGGTGAAGATCACCTCACCCTGCCAGCCCAGCAGCACCTTCATTCTTGCCCGCGCACCCTCCAGCGCCGCCCGTGCCGCACGGCCCGCAGCGTGCGGACTGGATGGGTTGGCCCATAGCTGCCACCCATCCTGCATCGCCGCCAAAGCCTCGGGCAGGAGCGGCGTGGTGGCGGCGTGGTCGAGATAGATCGGATTTGCTGGCAACTTGGGTCCCGGAAATGCGTGGAAAGATTGCTTTGGCAAGGATGCTTTCTATATAGCCATCAGCGCAATTCCCAGCCCCGGCATTCCGTGCCGTGCGGCCAGACCACAGGATACCCCGACAGGCAATGCCCGCAGTCATTTTCCCCGGCCCCGAAGGCCGCCTCGAAGGCCGTTTCCAACCCGCCACGCGCGCCCGCGCGCCGGTCGCCATGATCCTGCACCCGCACCCGCAGGCAGGCGGCACGATGAATGACCGCATCACGCAGGCGATGTACAAGACCTTCGTGGCGCGCGGTTTTGCCACGTTGCGCTTCAACTTTCGCGGCGTGGGCCGCAGCCAGGGCAGCTTTGACAACGGCATCGGCGAATTGTCCGATGCGGCATCGGCGCTCGATTGGGTGCAGTCCATCCACCCCGAAGCCAGCACCACCTGGATCGCCGGCTATTCGTTCGGCGCGCTGATCGGCATGCAGTTGCTGATGCGCCGCCCGGAAATTCGCGGCTTCATCTCGGTCGCCCCGCCCGCCAACATGTACGATTTCAGCTTCCTTGCGCCCTGCCCCGCATCGGGCATCATCGTGCAGGGCACCGCCGATACGGTGGTGACGCCAAATTCGGTGCAGAAGCTGGTCGACAAGCTGCGCACGCAAAAGCACATCACCATCCACCACGATGAAGTGCCCCGCGCCAACCACTTCTTCGAAAACGAACTGGACCTGATGATGGGCGCGGTGGACAACTACCTCGACATGCGTCTCGCGCCGGATTGCCCGATCCGCTGAGGTTTGGTGCACTTTCAGTGCGCCCCCGCGAAGGCGGGGGCCTCAGGCCTTCGAAGGCGGCGCCATGCGGCACGAGGTCCCCGCCTTCGCGGGGACGCATCATGGCATGGCTGGAATTCCCGCTCATCCCACTGCGGAACGGGTGGGCATTTCAAAGCACGAAGTGATCCCCCGCCGCGCGGACGGTGATTTCGGAAATCGAGACGCCCCACGGTTGGTCGATGGCGTGGATGATCGCATCGGCGATGTGTTCTGGTGCCAGGCTGGCGTAGTCCATAGCTTCGGGATCGAGCCGCTCTGCCGGGAAAGTTCCGGCGCCCATTTGCCCCACCATGTCCATGAAATCGGGCATATTGTGCGCGACGATGCCGATTCCAGCGGCCTGATTGACGACAGTGCCAGAAAGGCCCGTGGTGGGAACGCCAGTGGGCTTGATCGTCGTCACCTTGATCTTGCCCCGGCTTTCCACGCGCAGCGATTCCGACAGGAAATTGACCGCCGATTTCGACGCGCCATAGACCGCTGCGCCAATCACCGGGAAATTGCCGTAGATCGATGACAGGTTGACGATCTGCCCGCGCCCTGCCGCGATCATCGGATCATAGGCGGCGACCATGCCATTGAGCACGCCTTTGATATTGATATCGATGCACCGTTCCCACGCGGGAGAAGCGGCTTCATGATCGGAGAAGAACGCCAGCGGCATGATCCCGGCGTTGTTGATCATCACATCAACCGCGCCGTAAGCTTCGAGGGCCTTGGTGACGAGCGCCTTGACCGCGCCCAGATCGCGCACATCCACCTGCACTGCCTGCGCTGTGCCGCCGCCTGCCGTGATGTATTCGACCACCGCTTCGGCTGCGGCCAGATCGATGTCGCCACAAGTGACATGCGCGCCCAGCGCCGCGGCCTTGCGCGCAACGAGGCTGCCAAAGCCCCCGCCCGCGCCGGTGATGACGATGGATTTGCCTGCGATATGGCCGGTCATATGCTCTCCCAATTCAAAGCTCTTTTGGCATTCCGTCGATCAGGATGGTCTTCATTTCCATGTAGGGGAAGAGGCCTTCGGGGCCACCTTCGCGCCCGATGCCCGATTGCTTGAACCCGCCAAAGGGCAGGCCGAAGTCCATGCGCAAGCCGTTCTGGCCAAAGCCGCCAGTGCGCACGCGGCGGGCGATGCGATAGGCGGCGTCGGCGTCGGTCGTCAGCACCGAGCCATTGAGGCCATAGGCGCTGGCATTGGCAGTCCGGATCGCGTCTTCTTCGTCCTCCACCGGGATCAGGCTGAGCACCGGGCCGAAGATTTCCTCCTGCGCGATGCGGCTTTCGTTCTTCACATTGGCGAACAAGGTGGGTTCGATGAAATAGCCTTGGTTGAGGTGCGAAGGGCGTCCGCCGCCGGTAACGAGATCAGCCGTGGCCTTGCCCTCTTCGATATACATTTCAATGCGTTCCAGCTGGCGTTTCATCGCCACTGGGCCAAGCTGGGCTTGCAGATCATCCGAATGGCCAATGCGGACCTGCTGCATTTCAGCGGCGATGGCGGCGGCGAGTTCATCGTGACGGTGGCGCGGGACGATCACGCGGCTGAGCATCGCGCAGACCTGACCGGACATCAGGGTGATGGTCCCGGTCAGCATCTTGGCAGCGGCATCAATGGGGAAATCATCGCGGATGATGGCGGCGGATTTGCCGCCCAGTTCCAGCGTGCAGCGTGCCATGCGCGCGCCGCAAACGCTGGCGATACGCTTTCCGGCAATGGTCGAGCCGGTGAAGGACACCTTGTCTACGCCTTCGTTGCAGACAAGGTGATCGCTTGCCTCACGGTGACCGGTGACGAGGTTGACCACACCTGCCGGGATACCCGCCGCTTCGGCGGCTTCGGCGATGATATAGGCCTCCAGCGGGGTTTCGGGGGATGGCTTCATGATGACGGTGCAGCCGGTCAGCAGCGCATAGGCGACCTTGTTTGCCATGATGCCGAACGGCCCGTTCCACGGCGCAATGGCCGCGACCACACCGACCGGTTCATAGGCGATCAGCGCAGTGTCTGCGGCCATGCTCGGGCGGCGCTGGACGAATTCAAACTGTTCGGCAAAACCCGCAATCTGGCCCAAGGCCATCACGCTGCCGCCGTGCATCGGGCCTGCGAACGAGGCGAGACCGCCCATCTGCGCGGTCCATGCCTTGGCCAATTCGGGCACGCGGGTTTCCAGATGGGCGACCATGCGGCGGAAGGCGGCGATGCGTTCCGCAGGTGGCGTGGTGGGCCATGGGCCATGATCAAAAGCTTCGCGCGCGGCGGCGACAGCGGCGTCCATATCGGCCTCATCCGCTTCTGCCACTCGGCCCACCACCTGTTCGGTGTTGGGCGAGATCAGATCGATCATGCGGCCAGAATGTGCAGGCACCCAGCGGCCACCGATGTAAAGCTGGTCAGGGTGGGCGACGTTGACGCCTTCGGGGTTCATCGGATCATTCCTCTCTTACGCAGGTGTCAGCGCGCATTCCACGCGCTCGATCAAACTGTTGTTGATCGTGTAGAAAATAAACTGCCGCATTTCCTGCACTTCGCCCACGGCAATCGGGAAGAAGCCATGCAAGCCGCGGGCATCCAGCGCCTCGCGGGTGAGCGCCTTCACGCCTTCCACCCGGATCACCGCATCGATGGCGGTGAGCGTTTCCGACGCGGCAAAGTTCAGCACGCGCACGCTTTCATTCACATGATCGTGCAAGAAGGCGTAGAATTCCTTCAGCGCCTGCCGCGATCGGATTTCGACCCCGAAGAACGTCATCCGCGGCGGATCGACATAGAAATCAGCCACCGCATCATAGTCCTTCGCGTTGAACGCTGTGACATAGCGGTCATAGGCTTCGCGGCTCAGCAAGCGGTCTCTCCCGATTGTGGCTGGATTCGGCTCACGCGCAAACGCTAACATTTGATATGGTTAACGCCAACAGAAAAAGGGGCGGCCATTGCTGACCGCCCCCTTGTTCCTTGCAGCATCCGAAAGCGATCAGAAGCGCTTTTGCACCGTGACGCCCCATTCACGCGGACGGCCAACCTGGCTGTAGGCCGTGCCGGTGAAGGCATAGACGGCAGCAAAGCGGAACGGCGTGTAATATTCGTTGAACACGTTCTGCACTTCGAACGAGACCGACAGGTCTTCTTCCGGATTGCGCCAGGTCAGGCGGAAGTTGCCGATGTCATAGGCGTTGAAGAATTCGATCGGCGCACCCGCTGCGATGCGGCCCGCGCTGAGCCGCCCGGTGTGGGCATAATCGAAGCGCGGTGTGATCGAACCGGCAGAGCCCAGTTCGGCGCGGTACTGGATGCCGACGCTCCACTTCCAGTTGGGCGTGACGATCGGATCGCTGAGCAGGATGGCATTGCCCACGCGCGGATCGATGTTCTTGTATTCGCCGGTCATGTGGCTGAGCGAACCATCGATATCGAGGCCGGGGACAGGCGAGGCCTGAAATTCGACTTCGACACCCTTGATCTGGCCATTGCCCGCATTCTGCCGTGCACCGCATGGCGCCAGCGAACCCAACGAAGCGCACGAAATCAGCGGCAGCTGGATATCGTTGTAATCGTTGATGAAGCCAGCGATGTTCAGGCGCAGACGGCGGTCAAACAGATCGGTCTTCAGACCGATTTCATAGGCGGTGACGGTTTCGGGATCGAAGCTGCCGTTCAGCGCTTGTGCGGCGTCAAACGGACGTGCGGTCACCCCGCCACCTTTGAAGCCGGTTCCGACCGTGGCATAGGCCAGCACTTCGGGGCTGAAGCGATAGTCAGCCGACACGCGCCAGTCTACGCGGTCACCTTCGAACGTTGCTTGCACGCCATCAAGTGCGCCGAGGAAGGTCGAGACGGTGCCGTCATAGTTCTTGCGAACGAAGGTATAGTCCTTGGCTTCCTTGGTATAGCGCACGCCGCCGGTCAGCGTCAGCCCTTCGATCGGACGCGCGATGACCGTGCCGAACACGGCCTTGCTGTCGGCATTGACCGGGTCATTGCCCACGAACTGGAAGTTCAGGCCAGGGGCGATGTAGCGGATGTCCTGCCGCGTGTAATAGAGCGAACGCTGATCGGAATAGAAGCCGCCCACGGTGAAATCGATGTTGTCACCGATCTGGCCGTTCAGGCGCAATTCCTGGCTGACGAACCAGAAGTCCAGATCGTTGTAACCTTGGCCGGCAATGGCAAGATCTGGCGTGAAATCGTCGTCGGTACCCCAGACCTGCCGATAATCGCGGTAGGCAGTGATCGATTGCAGGTTCAGCGTATCGGACAGGCCGATGGTCATGTTCGCCGAAACGCCCCAGCCATCAAACTTGAGCCGGTTGGGCATCGCATAGTCCTGGCTGACCTGTCCGCCAGCAGGCGCGCGGAAATTGGCGTAAGTGCAGAAACGGCCGCAAGCATATGCAGGCGTGATGCGGGCCGGATTGATCAGCGAGATCACTTCGGCAGCGTTCGTGCGCTCTTCGTGCGTGTAGTCGGCAATGACGACGAGATCGAATTTGTCGCTGGGATTGTAGCGGATCGAACCGCGGATACCGGCATAGCCCTTTTCGCCCAGACGATCGATCACGCAGTTCGACCCGGAGCTTGGGAAGCCGGTGATGCCCTGCGGATTGCCGGGGTTGGCGCAGCCATAATCGATCTGATCGACATAGCCATCCTGCCGCTTGTAGACGCCAGAAACGCGGGCGTAGAGATCAGGGGCGATGATGAAGTTGGCGCTGCCGCGAATGTCCACACGCTGGCGGCTGCCGTAGACGGCTTCGACCATGCCCGAGTTTTCGTCGGTCGGCTTGCGCGAGAACAGCTTGATCGCGCCGCCGATGGCGTTGCGGCCAGTCAGCGTGCCCTGCGGGCCGCGCAGCACTTCGACGCGTTCCAGATCGAGCAGGTCGAAGATCGAGCCGGTCAGCGTGGCGTAATAGACATCATCGACATAGAGGCCGACGCCCGGTTCATAAGCGGGGTTGAAATCGAACTGGCCAACGCCGCGGATCGCCGCGCCGAGCGAGGAACCATAGGCACCGCCCATGGCATTGAGCTGCACGTTAGGAGCCTGCTGCGCGATCTGGGCGATGTCGGTCTGGTTGCGCGAGGCGAGCAGCGTGGCATCGACCGCAGTGATCGACAGCGGCGTGTCCTGCAGGCGCTGTTCGCGGAACTGTGCGGTGACCACGATCTCTCGCGAGGATTCAGAGACAGCCTGGTCAGCTTGCGCATCCTGCGCCAAAACAGGCATTGCCATTCCAAGCGAAAGTGCTGCAAAACTGGCGGCAGCAAGAAGGCGCACGTGTGACGTGGTACGGTGTGATTTGGCCATAGCCCCTCTCCTAGTTGTTCCTCTTCGGGAACCGCTGATGTTTGTTAGTAAGACATACTAATTAGCGCTTTGCAAGCCTAACATTTGCGCTGGTTGTTGGATCGCCAAAGTGATGCAGATCGGGCACACTTCGACACTTGCCCCGGACCATGAACCCGGCGATAGACTGGGGGTTATGAGCCTTGATCCCCCTTCTCTCCCGGCCGAGCAGTCCAGTCCCGAACCTTTGGCGTTCGAAGGCGAAGTGGCGCTGCTGGTCGATCTGCTGAAGCTTGGCACGTTCATCGGCACACCGATGCGTGAAGGCGTGGCCGAGCCACTGGGCCTGACGCCGACGGATTTGCGCATCATCCTTGCGCTAGGCGGCGAAGGCGAACTCGCCGGGCATGATCTGTCCGAGATCATGGGCGTGCCACCGATGAACGTCAGCCGAGCGCTGGCCGTGCTGGCAGAGCGCGGCCTTGTAGAGCCGGGCCGCAACCGATCGAACCGCCGCCGCAAACCGGTGCGGTTGACGGCGGCGGGTGAAGCGCTGTTTGCGCAAACGGTGCCTGCGATGGAGCGGGTGGGGGCCAATCTGTTCAAGGGCGTGTCCCAGCGGGATCGCGATGCCTTTCGCCGCGTGGCCGCGGCGGTGCTGGCCCGCATCGGCATCTGGGGCGGGTGATTCAAATCAGGGCCACTGCTGCTGCAGCGCAGTGAATTCGCCCACGGCAAAGGCTTTGGCCAGCACCGGGTGCGCGAAGCTCATCGGCACCTCGGCACGATGCGGCCAGGTTTGGCGCACTTGCGTTTCGGGGAGGAGCCGGTCAGGCCCGATGGGATTTTCGGGGAAGCATACGGCGGCGGGCTGGAGGTGGGCGACGGTCTTTGACCAGCCCGCTTCGTAATCGGCCTGCCACTGCATCATGTAATCCAGCCGCTGGATCTTCCAGACGCCGTCTTCCTTCACGTAATCGTTTTCGTAGATACCGCTTTCCCAGAACTGCTGCGGCATGCCCTCGGGCTTGTCCTTCACGATATCGTCATGCCAACCGCCCGCCAGAATGCCACGGAAGCGGCCCTTGGCGCTCTGGCCATCAGGCGCAATGGTGATGACGTCCTGCAACTGGAAGTGGTCGAGCAGCAGCCCGTGAACCGGCCCGCGCCGTCCGCCGGTGAACAGGTTCTGGAACCACGTGCCGTAGAGCCGCATCACGCCCGCGTAGCCAACGTATTCGCCCGAAAGGAACACGACCGCGCCATCCTTGGCGAACAGGCCTGCCACTTCCTCGGGCCGGTTGTAATCGATGTAGTAGCCATAGGCCCACTGCAAGCGGCGAATCGCGTTGAGATCTTCCAGTTCGGTCACGCGCGCTTCGAGCGCGGCGAGACGGGATTCTGTAGAGGACTCTGGGCTGCTCATTTCGACTCTCCCATTGGTATTATTTGTATGTAATACTAACAATCTGGAGAGCGATTGCGAGAGGAAAAATGATGGGTGGCTGGGCAGGACAGGTGGCTTTCGTCACCGGTGGTGTGACCGGCATCGGCCTTGGCGTGGCGCAAGCGCTGAGCGATGCAGGACTGCGGCTGGCGCTTAGTTTTCGCAATGAGGAGCACCGCGCGCAGACCGCCGAATGGTTCGCGCGCAACAGGCGCGAGGAGCCCCTGTTCGTGAAGCTGGACGTGACCGATCGCGCTGCTTTTGCGGATGCGGCCGAGCAGGTTGAGGCGCACTTTGGCGCGGTGCATGTGCTGGTGAACAATGCAGGTGTCAGCGTGTTCGGGCCGAGCGATGAGGCCAGTTACGCCGATTACGACTGGATCATGGGGGTAAACTTCGGCGGCGTGGTCAATGGCCTCGTCAGCTTCCTGCCCCGGATAAAGGCGGCGAGCGGGTTGCGCCATGTCGTGAACGTGGCCTCGATGGCGGCGTTTCTGCCGGGTCCGCAGGCGGGGATCTATACCGCCAGCAAGTTTGCGGTGCGGGGGCTGACCGAATCGCTGCGCTACAACCTTGCGCCGCATGGGATCGGCTGTTCGCTGTGCTGCCCGGCGCTGACGCGCACCAATGCGTGGGATTCGGCGCTGAAACGGCCTGAAGCTTTTGCAGACAGCGGATTTGCTCCGGCCGACCGGGCAGAGCTGGAGCAGTTTGGCGGGGCGTTCGAGGCCGGGATGGACCCCTATGAGGTAGGACAGAAAGTGTTTCGGGGCATGGCCCGCAACGATGGCCTGATCCTGACGCACCCGGAGTTTCAGGATGACTTCCGCGAGATCTATGAAAAATCGCTGGCCGCATTGCCGCAAGAGGACGCGCCGCCTGAGCGCTTACACATCGAGCGGTTGCGGCGTGAGGCCATGAAGGCGGCGGAGGCGGGGCAGGTTATTCGGCTGGATGACCTCACATAACCCTTGATCGCACTGCTCCCCCGCCCCTCGACAAGCTCGGGATAAACTTCCGGCAGCGCCGGAAGGCGGGGGCCTCAGGCCTTTTACGCGGCCCTTCCGTAACATGCACGAGGCCCCCGCCTTCGCGGGGGCGCGGTTAAAGGGGAGGGCGCGCTTTGGTGCGGGTACTGCCAAGGCGCTTGCAGCCACGCCGCGCCCCGCTATCGTCATGTCAGGACGGACAACGCGACGAGGTGCCTTCATGTGCGACGAAATTACCGAACAGGAAAATGCCCTCTGGTTGAGCCAGTCTGTGATGAATCGGCGCCAGTTCGCCAGCGTTGGTGCGGGTGCCGCGGCGCTTGCCGCCCTGCCCGGTTGCGCAACAGCGGCGGCTGATGGCAAGACCAAGAGCCGCACTGTCACCATCGACACGCCCGATGGCAAGGCGGATGCTTTCTTCGTTTATCCCGCCAAGGGCACGCACCCCGCCGTGATCATGTGGCCCGACATTGCGGGCCTGCGCGATGCCTACAAGACCATGGGCACCATGCTGGCCGAAGCGGGCTATGCGGTGCTGGTGGTAAACCAGTATTACCGGTCAAGCCCTGCCCCTATCCTGAATTCGCTGATGGAATGGCGCACGCCGCCGGGGCAGGAAAAGCTGAAGCCGATGATTTCGGCCATAACGCCTGCGGGCACCGTGTCTGATGCAGGTGCTTTCGTGAAATGGCTCGACAGCCAAGCCGAAGTCGACACCAGGAAGAAGATCGGGTCTTGCGGCTATTGCATGGGTGGCCCCTTCACCGTGCGCACTGCCTTTGCCAACCCGGATCGCGTGGGCGCTGCGGCGTCTTTCCACGGCGGGGGTCTTGTGGGCGATGCGCCCGAAAGCCCGACCAGCCTGCTGCCCAAGACCAAAGCCGCCTACCTTATCGCCATCGCCAAAAATGACGACGAACGCGCGCCGGACGACAAGGTGAAGTTCCGCGCCGCTGCTGATGCCGCTGGCCGTCCGGCCGAGATCGAGGTGTACCCCGCACAGCACGGCTGGTGCACGATTGACGCGCCGGTCTATGACAAGGTGCAGGCCGAAAAAGCGTGGGGACGGATGCTCGCGCTCTATCAGGCCAACCTGTAAGGTTGCGATCAGGCCGCGTCGACTGCCTAGCGGCTGGCGCGGCCGATCCACCACGCCGATCCGGCCCAGGTCATTGCGCCGCCGAGCAAATCTACCACATAGTGCCCCCCGATAACCACGGAAGAGATGGTTACCAGCACAGCCCAGACCGTGGCGATCCAGCCGGGCAGGCCCGTGCCGCGCAGCGCGTAAGGCACCAGCAGTGCCATTACCATGTGGAACGACGGGAACGTGACGATCCCCTGCACCTTCGCAAGATCAAAAATGGCGGCGGGATCATTCCGGTAATAATCGACCGTGGCCATGTGGAAATTGCCCGCATCGCTTGGCAGCCCGGCCACGCCTTCGATGCCGTGGTAAACGGTGCTGCCCAGCGCAGGAAAGCCGATTGAAACTATCGCGGCCAGCACGAGGCAGAACGTGAAGCAGAAGCCAAATTCCCACGCTTTCGCTTCGTGCCCCAATACGGCCAGCGCGAGGCCAAGGACAATGCACACCGGCATGGCACTGCTGTAGATCACGCTAAGCAGGGCAGAGAAAGCGGGATAATCGGCGAAAGCCAGCACGATGGCCGGTGCACGGATCCCCAGCGCAAGGTCCGCTGCGCTGAGCGCGCTGTCGATGTGGGGACTGCCAAACCGCAGGCTGGTGTGGCTGATGATCGCCGCCAGCAGGCAGGCCGCGATCAGCACGGCCAATATTCCGCAGGTCGCGGCAATCCGGGGATCGGGCCGGTTGCGGGTGTAATGGAACTGCACCCCCACAAGCGTGGCCGCAAGGAAAGCCAGCGGCCCCACGCTCATCACGGCAATGCCGATGCCGCTCGCCGCCAAGGTCAGGAGCGCGACGACAAAGCCGAAGGCGATAACCAGCCAGCTCGCCCGGGTAGGTGAAGGAACCGCAACGCCCTGCGCATCAGGAACGACTGAAGGAGCGGCGGAAATGGCAAGCGGTGGCATGCGGCTGATCTAGGCCATCATGATTAAGAAGCGCTTTAATCTGCCTGAATCTGCCGCAAGAAGATGAGTGAAAAAGCCTCTGGCCCCCCTCCTCCGTTCATCCTGAGCCTGTCGAAGGGCAGAGGAGGGGGTTGGGGGTGGTGGGGTTTCAGAGCAGTTGTGTGCAATACAGCACCACCCCCCGGCCCCCTCCTCTGAAGAGGAGGGGGAGCAGGTCAGGCTCCTCGCAGCATCTCGGCGTTTTCCTCGATCATCTGGCGGACCGAGCGTGCTTTGCGGCCTGTCAGGCGCTCCACATCATCTGTGCACAGTTCGAGGAAGCCTTCGCGGATGGCCTGGCCGAAAGTCACCATGTCGTCGCTGTTCCAAGGGATTCCCGCGACTTCGCTATCATCCACCGGCCGGCGCGGGATGCCCATCGCATCGAACATCGCATACTGGCCTTCATCGTCGAGCGAGACGTGTTCCACCGGGCGTCCGGTCACTTCGGTCATGATCGCGGCGACTTCGGCGAAAGTCTGCAATTGCGGGCCAGTGATGTTGTAGATCTGGCTCTCATGCCCCTCGCCAGTCAGCACGGCGACCGCGCTTTCGATGCAGTCGTCGCGCCAGACCATGGCTTCGCGGCCTTCGCCAGCATTGGAGAACCACTTGCCGGTCTGGATCACGTTCGGCCCCATCATCAGGACCATGGCATCGGCATAATGCGCGTCGCGCAGCATCGTCCAGCCGCAGCCCGATGCGCGGATCAGCGCTTCGGTCTCGATATGATCGTGCCGCACTTCGGCAGGGTTGGCGGGGTCGTCGATGCCGATGAAGCTGGTGTAGATCACATGCGTCACCCCGGCCGCCGCCGCTGCATCAATCGCCGCCTTGTGCTGCACCACCCGCGCGCCGACGCGGGTGCCGGAGATCAGGAGCATCTTGTCTGCGCTCTGCACGGCTGCGGCCAAAGTCTCGGGCTTGTCGAAATCACCATAGCGGACGGTGCAACCCTGCGCGGCGCGGTCGGCCAGCTTCTCGGGCTTGCGCGTGATCAGGATGAGGTCTTGCGCACGGCCCTGCGCGATCAAGCGATCGGTGACGCCGCGGCCATAGTTGCCCGAGGCTCCGGTGATGACAATCTTGGCCATGTGACTTCATCCTGCCTTATGTCACTGCGCCCCCGCGAAGGCGGGGGCCTCAGGCGGTTTACGCAAGTGTTCCGTAACAACCCTGAGGCCCCCGCCTTCGCGGGGGAGCGAGTATCTTCTAAGCGGCTTCGTTTTAAGCAACGGCGTCCAATTGCGCTTGTGGCACCCACCAACCGTGCACCTGCGGACGCAGACGCGCAGGGATGTGGACTTTGGCCACTGGCCCGGCTCCGATGTTCCCGGCATCGACCACCCAAGCCTCGTGGATGAACTGGTTGTCGCCTGTCTGCTGGTCCATGATGAAGACCAGCCAGCCGTCTTTGGCGGGATCGGCGGCGGGCACGTGGACCGGCTCGTTGAACCCGGCCATCGGCGGCAGGGCGAGCGCGTTGGTCACCTGCGGGTTCGGCGTATCCATCCCATCCAGCCGCAGCAGCATGTTGAAGCTGACGCCGACCGGGCCTGCAAACAGTGGCGGGCCGCGAAGTTCAGGGTTCATCGATAGCATGAAGCCGGTCTGGTATGGCCGCCCCTGCAGCTTAGCCGGGATCACCGGGAAATCCCCCGGTGGCCCGATGATCGTCTCGACCATTTCGCCGCCTTCATTACGCGGATCAACCGTCCACCGCGTCAGCGCGCCGACCACATCCTGCGAACCCATGTGGATGCCCGATGGTTCGCGGATGAAGGCGAAGGCATTGGTATTGTTGAGGCAGGCGTCGAAGTGGAGCATGCCGCCTGCATCCTCCCACGCGTTCATCATGTGATACGAATGACAGCCCTTGGGGCCCTTGAACCATTTGATTTCGCTCACATTGCCATAGCGCGGCATCACGCCCAGCCATGAATCCAGCTCCGGCTGATGGTGCCAGTGCTCTCCGCCTGCTTTCAGCCGGTCGAGGTCTGCGGTGGTCGGATAGATCGGGAACAGCGCGTAGTTCTGGCTGATCGTGAAGTCATGCATCATTGCGCAATAGGGCGCATCGAACCACTGTTCGGACTTCAGCGTGCCATCGGGCGCGACGACACAATAGGCGACCTTGGTCGAGGCCTGCCCGTCCGCCTCATAGCCATAGAAGAACAATTCGCCCGTCTCGGCATCGATCCGCACATGTGCGGTCATCGTCTCGCTCTTCAGCGCGCCACCGAAATCGTAAGAGCCGAGCGTTTCCAGCGTTTTGGGATCAACGCGGTAAGGACGGCCATCTTCCTTGGCCATCAGCAGACGGCCTGCGTGCCAAACCGGAGTGGTGTTGGCCACAGTGCGATCTATGCCTTGCACTGAAGGATCGTCGGTGAACGGATTGCGATACTTGCCGAACAGCGCTTTTCCGGCGGCTTTCTCTGCCTTGTAGCGCGCGGTTTCGACATACTTCTGCACGAAGTCTGCCGTGCCATCGCCGTTGAAGGACAGGCGGCTGACCATGCCATCGCCCGACAGCGTGTGGTCATTATCAAACATCGGCGGAAAAGCGGGATCGGGCACCGCGCGATAGAAACTGCCGCGCACCTCTGGCGGAAGATGGCCTTCCACCTTCAGCCCGCGCAAGTCCGGCTCTTCACCCACCGGCGCATTGGCGCCTGTGAAATAGATGGTCTGCGGAAACGCGCCCATGATCCTGCCTCACCCTATCAATTGTTATTGTTGGTGTAGCACGTCCAAACGCCAGATCAAGCCCACCAATAAGCGGTCGCGCGCATTTCGATGCTGACCCGGGGCGGCGCATCGGTGGGGCAATTGGGCATGTCAAAGGCCACATGCGGCACGTGGTGCGCGCGGGCGGGATCGCTGTCGTTGGTCTTGAACAGCACCGCCTCATCGATCCGCATATCAGGGAACCAGTGCCAGCGGTGTGCGGGATTGTGCGCGACGACCAGCCCTTCGAACGACCATTCGGGCTTGCCAGCCTCGTCAAACACGGCATCGGCGAGGATCAGGTCTTGCGGAGCCAGACTGCGCGCATCGCAGAACGCCAGCGGCACGTCCTGCGGCGGCGAGGAAATCGCGCGCCAGACGTTGTAATGGGCGCAGCGCACAAAGGGCCGCCCATTTGCGCCGCGCTGCCCGAATTGCTGCGCCGTGGCGTCAGAAATGTCGATATGGGCAAAGCGGGCGGGCATGGAATTGTTGAGCGTTCCGGCCTTGCCGCTGCGTTCGGAAAAGCGCAGCAGGCCCGGCGCGCCGACATGGACATGATCTGCGCCTGTTTGGGCCTGCACCAGTTCCTCGATTTCACGCATGTGCAGCCGCGCAACTTGCTCGCGGTCGGCAAAGTCGGTGACAGCGCTTTTGTGCGCGATGATCTGGAAGCCTTCACCGTCAATCGTCGTGCCTGCCGCGCGGGCATCTTGCATTGGCATCGGGGTAGGCACGATCTCCACCTCGTCACGCTCATGCGCGTTGGCATAGTAGCGCGGCCGCGCAAATTTGCGGCCTGAATAGGCAATCAGCGCTTCCATCATGCTCTCCGTATGCGGCCCGCTTTGCGCGGGTCCGGGTCTATATCTAAGCCCTCCTGCTCCCCCGCGAAGGCGGGGGCCTCAGGCGATTTACACTGACGTTCCGTAACAACACCAAGGTCCCCGCCTTCGCGGGGACGCCGGGAGAGTGCAAATGATGCGCCCCCAAACAAAAAAGGCCCGCCGTTTCCAGCGGGCCTCCGTCCAAATCAACCAGCGGCCAGCTGCTGTTCCAGTTCACCCAGCACCCGGTAGCAATCGAGCACTTGGGCGACCGAGCTGTTTGGCTCGCGGCCTTCGCGGATTGCGGCGATGAATTCGCGGTCCTGCAGTTCGATGCCGTTCATCGACACATCGACCTTCGAAACGTCGATCGGCTCTTCCTTGCCGTTCACCAGATCATCGTAGCGCGCGATGTAGGTCGCGGTATCGCCGATGTAGCGGAAGAAGGTGCCGAGCGGCCCGTCGTTGTTGAACGAGAGCGACAGGGTGCAGATCGCGCCGGTTTCGCTCTTCAGCTGGATCGACATGTCCATGGCGATGCCGAGTTCCGGGTGGATCGGACCTTCGACCGCATTGGCCTTGACGATCTTGCCCGCCTGATAGGCGAAGAGGTCAACTGTGTGGGCGGCGTGGTGCCACAGCAGGTGGTCGGTCCACGACCGCGCTTCGCCCTTGGCATTCATGTTCTTGCGGCGGAAGAAGTAGGTCTGCACATCCATCTGCTGGATGTTGAATTCGCCCGCCGTGATCTTGTTGTGCACGTACTGGTGCGAAGGGTTGAAGCGGCGGGTGTGGCCGACCATGCAGACTTTGCCGGTCTCCTGCTGGACGCGCAGCACTTCCTGCGAATCCGCCCAGCTATCGGCCAGCGGGATTTCGACCTGCACGTGCTTTCCCGCCTTCATGCAGGCGATGGCCTGCGCGGCGTGCATCTGCGTTGGGGTGCACAGGATCACCGCGTCCACATCATCACGGGCCAGTGCCTCTTCCAGTTCGGTGCCCGAGTGCTTGGCACCATACTTTTCGGCCACGGCGGCGGCCTGTTCTGCGCGGCGGCTGATGATCGAGGTGATTTCCACGCCGTCGATGTTCTTGAGGCCATCAAGGTGCTTTTCGCCGAAGGCTCCGGCGCCTGCCAGTGCGATGCGCATGTCTTGTCCCTTTCTTCAAAAAAGGACCGGGCGGCTGGTGAGCCGCCCGGCAAGGGTGGATGGGTTGAAAGTCAGTCTGCCGGTTCGAGCACGATGTGCCCGATCGCGGTGTTGCTGCACGGAATGTGGTAGTGGCGGTTGAGGGTTTTCACCTTCTTGCCGAGCGCGCCGCGCATGATCAGCCACATGACCATTTCGATGCCTTCCGAGCCGGTCTCGCGCAGATACTCGATGTGCGGGATGTGGCGCACGGCGTCGCCTTCGGATTCGAGCAGATCGAGGAACTTGTTGTCCCACTCGCGGTTGAGCAGACCGGCGCGCGGGCCCTGCAACTGGTGGCTCATGCCGCCGGTGCCCCAGATCTGCACGTTGAGGTCTTCAGGGAAGCTTTCGACCGCGCGGGCAATTGCCTCGCCCAGCGCCCAGCAGCGGTTGCCCGACGGGACCGGATAAGTCACCACGTTCACCGCCAGCGGCACGACCTTGCACGGCCACTTCTCGGGCTGGCCGAACATCATCGAGAGCGGCACGGTGAGGCCGTGGTCGACGTCCATCTCGTTGATGATGGTCATGTCGAAATCGTCGAGGATCAGGCTTTGTGCAATGTGCCAGGCAAGGTCAGCATGACCTTCGACGTCGGGCACAGGACGCGGGCCCCAACCTTCGTCGGCCGATTTGTAGTGCTCGCCGCAGCCGATGGCGAAAGTGGGGATGATGTTGGCGTCAAAGGCCGATGCGTGGTCGTTGTAGACCAGAATGACGACATCGGGCTTTTCCGCCTTTTCCCATTCGCGGGTCCATTCGTAACCCTTGAAGATCGGGCCAAAATAGTCGTCCTGCCACTTGCCCTGATCGACAGCGACACCCAGCAGCGGAACGTGGCTGGAGCCAACGCCAGCGGTAATCTTGGCCATCTTAGTAGCCTCCCTTGATCGAACGGTTGCCGATGGGCGAACGGCCGCCATCGAGCATCATCTGGCGGTATTCCGGCCAGGTCATGTCAGTCATCGTGCTGACCGCCTCGGCAAACGGCAGCCCGTCCGAGGAGAACAGCTTCGACAGGAAATAGACGTTACCGCCAAGGTCGAGCAGCGTGTTGTAATCGCGTGCCAAAAGCGCCTGCTTGGCCTCTTCCGAGATGTTCCACTCGTCAAGATAGGCACGCTCGTCCGCCTTGAAGCGGGCGCGGTTGTCAGCCTTCATCAGGCTCATCGCGAACTGGTTGATCCAGTAGCCCTTGCGCGCGCGGGCGGCGGTATAGATCCGCGTGCCGGGGATGTCGTCCAGCTCGGCAAGATACTCATGGATGTTCTGGCGGGCTTCAGTCACAGGCCCCTCTCCTTCAGCTTGGCGTCGAGGCGCGGGAACACGCGGCGCGCGTTGCCCTCGAAAATCGCGTGGCGTTCAGCATCGCTGATGTCGAGCGCATCGACATAGCGCTTGGTGTCATCGAAATAGAAGCCGGTGGTGGGATCGATCCCGCGCACTGCGCCGACCATTTCCGACCCGAACAGGATGTTCTTGTTCTCGATCACATCGGCCAGCAGGTTGATGCCGGGCTGGTGATAGACGCAAGTATCGAAATAGACGTTGTTCATCAGATGCCCCGAAAGGTCGGGCTTCTTGAGCATGTCGGCCAGCCCGCGATAGCGCCCCCAGTGATAGGGCACCGCGCCGCCGCCGTGCGGGATGATGAAGCGCAGGGTCGGGAACTTGCTGAACAGATCGCCTTCGAGCAATTGCATGAACGCGATGGTGTCCGCCGCGATATAGTAACCACCCGTGGCATGCATCGCCGGGTTGCACGAACCCGAAACGTGGATCATCGCCGGAACGTCCAGCTCGCACATCTTCTCGTAGAACGGGAACCAGTATTCGTCCGTGAGCGGCGGATGGGTGAAGCGCCCGCCGCCCGGATCGGGATTGAGGTTGCAGCCGATGAAGCCCAGCTCGTTCACGCAGCGGTCCAGCTCGGCAATCGAGCTGGTCATGTCCGCTTCGGGCGATTGCGGCAGCATGCACACGCCTGCGAAGGTCTCAGGGTAAAGCCCGACAACGCGCGCGATCAGATCGTTGCACACCTGCGCCCACTTCACCGCCACCGACTGGTCGCCGACGTGCGGGGCCATGGCCGAAGCGCGGGGCGAAAAGATCGTCATGTCCGCGCCACGCTCTTTCAGCAGGCGCAATTGGTTCGATTCAATCGTCTCGCGGATTTCGTCGTCCGAGATGTCTGGGTAGGCGGGGCACGCGGTCCCGGCCTTGAACGCAGCCTTCTGCTTCTCGCGCCACTCGTCGTGCGCCTTGGGCAACACGGTGTAGTGGCCGTGGCAGTCGATGATCATGGTCATAATACCTTTTCAACCCCCTGTCCGTTCGTGTCGAGCGAAGTCGAGACACGGGGAGCAAGTGTCTCGACTTCGCTCGACACGAACGGGATCGTTTTTCCAGCCTGTTCGCGCTGACGCTTGACCGTGCCATTGGTCATCACCGGTTCAATGCCCAGACCTTCCAGCGTCTTGGCGGATTCTTCCATTTCCGCCGCACGGCGCAGCCCGTGGGTCGTCATCCGCTCCACATTGTATTCGGCGCGGATGAACCAGCTATCGCCCTTTTCGCTGGCGTTGAGCGAAGACAGCACTTCGTCCACGACACCTGCCTTGGTGGCGGCCAGCATCATCTCGGCGGTCAGCGCCTCAATGCCTTTGACCATAACCGAGCGGATCATCTTGATCGCGCTGGCCCGGCCGATCTCGTCACCCACCACGCGCGTCTTGGCAAAGCCGGCCGCCTGTAGCCGCGCCTCGGCCTCTGCGGCATGAGCGCCCGAAATCAGCAGCGGCACGTTCATCCGCGCCGGATTCACCGGAGCCAGCACGGCGACATCGACATAGCGCCCACCCGCTGCTTCAATGGACTTGGCCGCCGCGCGCTTGGTATCGGGCGCTACAGAGTTCATATCACACCACAGTGCGCCCGGCTTAAGCAGCGCGGCATAATCCTGCGCCGCAGGCAGCGCCGCATCCGCCGTGACCAGCGACAGCACCACGTCGGCATCGCTCAGCGCGTCCTCTGCCGTTGCGCAAGCCACCACGCCCGCCTGTTCCATGCCTGCGCGCCGCGCCGGGTTGATGTCAAACGCGAGCGCTGCAGACTCCCAGCCTGCCGCCTTGGCAAAAGTGGACCCGGCCTCACCGAAGCCGATCAGGGCAATTGCGCTCTCCATGGCACCGGTCCTGCGTCGGGAAGGGCAGCGGAACAAATGCAAACATCGCCGGGGCCATAAATTTATGCAAAGCCTTCCGCCGCCACCTCACGCAGCAGCGCCACAAAGGCTCCTTGTGGTGCAGTCGGTCGCCAGCCTTCGCGGGTGGTGATGCCGATGGTCCGCGCCACTGGCACCGGCGGCGGCAGGATCGCCAGCACGCCTGCCTGCAATTCCACCGCCAATTGCGCCGGAGACAGCAGCGTCAGCGCGTCTGACCCCAGCAGCAATTGTCGCACGGTCAGCACCGATCCGCACTCGATCCCCACGTGCGGCGGCTCAGCCCCTGCCGCGCGCATCATGCCTTCCCAATAGTGGCGCAGCGGTGTGTCGCTGGCGGGCAGGATCCAAGGGTAAGATGCCAGCGCTGCCCCATCGACCGGCGAGGATAACAAGGGATGCCCGCTGCGCATCACCAGTGCAGGCTGATCCTCGAACACGGCCTCTTGCGCCAGATCATCAAGTGCGACCGTTTCACGCAACGCCCCCAGCATCATGTCTACTTCGCCATCGCGCAGCGGACCGGAAAGCTCGGCATGGCTCCCCTCGACTACGGCAACATCTACGCCCGGATGCGCAGCGGCAAAGCGCAGGATCGTCTCGGGCAGCCACCGCGCACGGCTGAGCGGCATGGCGCCGACCACCACTCGCCCCGCCGCCTTGCCTTGCCAAGCCGCGACCTCCGCCAACCCAGAGCGCAGCTCTGCCATGGCCAAGCCAAACCCGCGCGCACGTCGCTCTCCCGCTGGCGTCAGCGAAACCGACCGCCCGCGCCGGTCCACCAGCCGCTGTCCCATTGCCACCGAAAGGTCTGCCACCGCGCGGTGCAGCGAGGCGGACGACAGCCCCGTCGCCTCCGCCGCCACAGCATAGGAACCGGCCCGCGCCAAAGCCAGAAACGCGCGCACTTGCGTGCCGGTCACGCGTGGGGAGCCGATATGCGCAATCGCCGCCTCGGCGCGTGGGGCCAGCAGCAGTGCGGGCTCGGTCGGCGTCATCCCCGCAGGGCCGCGTTCAAATAGCGCACACCCAAGGTCCGCCTCCAGCCGCGCGATGGCTTGGGTCAAGGCCGGCTGCGTCAGGTTCACTGCCCGCGCTGCCTTCGTCACGCTGCCGTGGCGCACCGTGGCCGCGAAAGCCGCGATATGGCGGATATTGATTGCGTGAGTTGCCATGTCCACTCGCTTAGCATTTCCTTATGGGCCGGAGCAAACAATGCATTGGTTCGCCGCGGCCCACAGTTCCATGGAACGCGCGAAGAGTTTTTCATGGGAGCCTCAACATGTCGGGCATCGTCGTCCAGAACATCGAACGTGCCGATCCAGCCGTGATTGACGGCCTTGCCGCCTGCGGCGTTGCCACCGTGCACGAGGCGCAAGGGCGCACCGGCCTGCTCGCCAGCTACATGCGCCCGATCTATCGCGGTGCGCGCATTGCAGGCAGCGCGGTGACGATCAGCGCGCCTCCGGGTGACAACTGGATGGTTCACGTGGCTATCGAGCAATTGCAGGCAGGAGACATCCTGCTGCTCGCCCCCACAAGCCCCTGCGAAGACGGCTACTTCGGCGATCTTCTTGCCACAAGCGCGCAGGCGCGCGGCTGCCGGGGTCTGGTGATCGATGCGGGTGTGCGCGATGTGCGCGATCTGACCGAAATGAACTTCCCGGTCTGGTCCAAGGCGATTTACGCACAAGGGACGGTCAAGAACACGCTTGGCAGCGTCAACGTGCCGGTGGTCTGCGCCAATGCGCTGGTCAACCCCGGCGACGTGATCGTGGCCGATGACGATGGCGTTTGCGTGGTGCCACGCGAGAAGGCCGCCGAAGTGCTCGCCGCAGCGCAAGCGCGCGAAGCCAACGAGGGCGAAAAGCGCGAGAAGCTGGCGGCGGGCGTGCTCGGCCTTGATATGTACAAGATGCGCGAACGGCTGGAAAAGGAAGGCCTGAAGTATGTCTGAGACGGGGGCGCAACAGCCCCTCCCCCCGTTCGTGTCGAGCGTAGTCGAGACACGGGCGCATAGATGTCTCGACTACGCTCGACACGAACGGAGCGTAGCATGATCGGCCTCTCAGCCCCCTGCATGTGGATGCGCGGCGGCACGTCCAAGGGCGGGTACTTCCTGAAGGACGACCTCCCTGCCGACACTGCCACCCGCGATGCCTTCCTGCTCGCCATGATGGGCAGCCCCGATCCGGTGCAGATCGACGGCATGGGCGGCGCCGATCCGCTGACCAGCAAAGTCGCGGTGGTTTCGAAGTCCAGCCGCGAAGGCATCGACGTCGATTACCTGTTCCTGCAGGTCTTCGTCGATCAGGCCATCGTCACCGACGCACAGAACTGCGGCAACATTCTTGCCGGTGTTGGACCCTTCGCTATCGAACGCGGGCTGGTTGCAGCGACAAGCGATGAAACTCGCGTTGCGATCTATATGGAGAACACGGGCCAAGTCGCCGTCGCTACAGTCAGCACGCCCGATGGCAAAGTCACCTATAAGGGCGATGCGAAGATCGACGGCGTACCGGGCAGCCACGCCCCGGTGCCACTGGAATTCCGCGACACTGCCGGGTCATCGTGCGGCGCGCTCCTGCCCACTGGCAACGCGGTTGATGTGGTGAACGGCGTTGCCGTCACTCTGATCGACAACGGCATGCCCTGCGTGGTTATGAAGGCCGAGGATCTCGGGATCACCGGTTACGAGGACCGCGACTGGCTCGATAGTGCGACGGACCTGAAGGCCCGCATCGAAGCCATCCGCTTGATCGTCGGCCCGATGATGAATCTTGGCGATGTGACGTCGAAGTCCGTCCCCAAGATGATGCTCGTCGCGCCCCCGAAGAACGGCGGCGCGGTTACTGTGCGCAGCTTCATACCGCACCGGGCGCATGCCACGATCGGCGTGCTGGGGGCGGTCAGCGTGGCGACGGCCTGCCTGATCCCCGGCTCCCCCGCTGCCGAAGTCGCAAAAATCCCTGAAGGCCCGCGCAAGCTGCTTTCGGTTGAACACCCCACCGGCGAAATGAGCTGCGTGCTGGAAGTGGACGATTCCGGCGACGTCCGCACCGCTGCCTTGCTGCGCACCGCCCGCAAGCTGATGGATGGGGTGGTGTTTGGCTAAAAATCTGCAGCACCAGCCCCCACCCTTCGTCATTCCCGCGCAGGCGGGAATCCAGAAGCGGCAAAGCGCAGAGCATGAACCACTGGATCCCCGCCTTCGCGGGGATGACGACGATCAGGAAGGCAAAGAATGAGCGACCGCATCATCAGCTGGCACGCCAATCCCAGCAAGCCGCGCTACACTCCGCCCGCAGGCGCGGTCGACGCGCATTGCCACGTTTTCGGCCCGATGGCGCAGTTCCCGTTCAGCGCCAAGGCCAAATACCTGCCGCAAGACGCCGGGCCGGACATGCTTTTCGCGCTGCGCGATCATCTGGGCTTTGACAAGAACGTGATCGTCCAGGCCAGCTGCCACGGCACCGACAACGCCGCCACCTTGGACGCTATCGCCAAGTCTAACGGAAAGGCCCGTGGCGTTGCCGTGGTCGATCCCGCGATTTCCGAAGCCGAGCTGCACGCCATGCATGCAGGGGGAATTCGCGGCATCCGCTTCAACTTCCTCAAGCGCCTCGTCGATGATGCGCCCAAGGACAAGTTCCTTGAAGTCGCCCAGCGTCTGCCAAAAGGCTGGCACGTGGTGATCTATTTCGAGGCCGACATTCTTGAGGAACTGCGCCCGTTCATGGACGCGATTCCGGTGCCACTAGTCATCGACCACATGGGCCGCCCCGACGTGCGCCAGGGCCCTGATGGCGCAGACATGAAGGCCTTCCGCGCCTTCCTGAACAGCCGCGAGGACATCTGGTTCAAGGCGACCTGCCCCGACCGCTTGGACGCAATCAAGGAAGGCGGCGCAGGCGATCCGTGGAACGCTTTTGCCGATGCCGTTGCGCCGCTGGTGGCCGATTATCAGGACCGCGTGCTGTGGGGCACCGACTGGCCGCACCCCAACATGGACACCGAGATTCCAGACGACGGCCACCTCGTCGACATGATCCCCCGCATTGCACCGACGGAGGAATTGCAGCGCAAGCTGCTGATCGATAACCCGATGCGGCTCTACTGGGCGGATTGAATAGCATTGATGTGCGTCCCCGCGAAGGCGGGGACCTCGTGCCGTTTACGGGAGTTTGGTTGCGCACACCGAGTGTTACGCAAGGCTACACTAAACCTCCTGAGGCCCCCGCCTTCGCGGGGGCGCACGCTTCATTAGGTTTGCCTTTGCGGGTTAGCTTACCGCGAAGCTGAGCGCTCCGTCGCCCTCATCAATCCGCACCATCGAACCATCCGGCACTTCCCCACCTAGAAGCTTCTCTGCAAGCGGGTCCTGCAAGTACCGCTGCACCGCCCTCTTCAAGGGCCTTGCACCATATACCGGATCGTAGCCCACCCGGCCCAGCCAGCGCTTGGCCGCGTCAGTCAGGTCCAGCACAATCTTGCGATCCTTCAGCAGCTTGGCCACCCGCGCCACCTGAATCTCCACGATCGGCGCCATGTGTTCATGGCCCAGCCGGTGGAACAGGATGATCTCGTCCAGCCGGTTGAGGAATTCGGGCCGGAAATGCCCGCGTACCACGTCCATCACTTGCGGCTCCACTGCGCTCACATCCTGCCCCTCTTCCAGATTGGCGAGGTACTGGCTGCCCAGATTGCTGGTCAGGATGATCAGCGTGTTGGTAAAGTCTACCACGCGACCCTGCCCGTCGGTCAGGCGGCCATCATCAAGCACTTGCAGCAGCACGTTGAACACGTCGCCGTGGGCCTTTTCCACCTCGTCGAACAGCACGACCTGATAGGGCCGCCTGCGCACCGCTTCGGTCAGCACGCCGCCTTCGTCATAGCCGACATAGCCCGGAGGCGCGCCGATCAGGCGGCTGACGGAGTGCTTTTCCATGAACTCGCTCATGTCGATGCGCACCATCGCGGTGTCATCATCGAACAGGAATCCGGCCAGCGCCTTGGTCAGTTCGGTCTTGCCCACGCCCGTGGGGCCGAGGAACAGGAAGCTGCCCAGCGGGCGGTTGGGGTCCTGCAATCCGGCGCGCGCGCGGCGCACGGCCTTGGACACGGCGATCACCGCATCCTTTTGCCCGATCACGCGCTTGCCGATGACCTCTTCCATCTTGAGCAGCTTCTCGCGCTCGCCCTGCAGCATCCGCTCCATCGGCACGCCGGTCCACTTGCTGACCACAGCGGCGATATCATCGGCGGTCACTTCCTCGCGCAGCATGGCGTTTTCTGCCACGCCTTCAGCCTCGGCCAGTTGCCGTTCCAGTTCGGGGATGCGCCCATAGGCAAGCTCTCCGGCTTTCGCCAGATCGCCATTGCGCTGTGCCACGTCCAGCTCGCTACGCGCAGCATCAAGCGCTTCCTTGATCTTGCCCTCAGCCGCGATCTTGTCCCGCTCGTTCTGCCAGCGAGTGGTCAGTTCCGCCGATTGCTGCTCGTGATTGGCCAGCTCTTCGCGCAAGGTGGCAAGCCGGTCTTTTGACGCCTGATCGCTCTCCTTCGAAAGCGCCATCTCCTCGATCTTCATCTGGATGATGCGGCGGTCGAGCTTTTCGATCTCTTCGGGCTTGCTTTCCACTTCCATGCGGATGCGGCTGGCGGCCTCGTCCATCAGGTCGATGGCCTTGTCGGGCAAAAATCGGTCGGCGATGTAGCGGTTGGACAGCGTCGCGGCGGCCACGATGGCATTGTCGGCAATGCGCACGCCGTGGTGCAGTTCGTACTTGTCCTTGATGCCGCGCAGGATGCTGATCGTGTCCTCCACGGTCGGCTCGCCCACGAACACCGGCTGGAACCGTCGCTGCAGCGCGGGGTCCTTCTCGACATACTTCTGGTATTCATCCAGCGTGGTTGCGCCGATGCAATGCAGTTCGCCACGCGCCAGTGCAGGCTTGAGCAGGTTGGAGGCATCCATCGCGCCTTCACCCTTGCCCGCACCGATCAGGGTGTGCATCTCGTCGATGAAAAGGATGATTTCGCCCTCGGCGCCCTTCACCTCGTCGAGCACGGCCTTCAGCCGCTCCTCAAACTCGCCGCGATATTTGGCGCCCGCAATCAGCGAGCCCATATCGAGCGACATCAGTCGGCGGTCCTTGAGGCTATCGGGCACATCGCCATTGGCGATGCGCAGCGCCAGGCCCTCGGCAATCGCAGTCTTGCCCACGCCGGGTTCGCCGATCAGCGCAGGGTTGTTCTTGGTGCGGCGGGCGAGGATCTGCACGGTGCGGCGGATTTCCTCGTCACGCCCGATCACCGGGTCCAGCTTGCCTTCACGCGCCGCCTGCGTCAGATCGCGGGCATAGCGCTTCATCGCGTCATAGGCGTTTTCGGCGCTTGCACTGTCAGCGTTGCGTCCGCCACGCAGCGCCGCAATCGCTGCTTCCAGCGCCTGCGCAGTAACGCCTGCCGCCTTCAAAGCCTGCCCCGCCGCTGTCGCCGCCGCCAGCGTCAAAGCCACCAGCATGCGCTCGACGGTGACAAAGCTATCGCCAGACTTCGCCGCAATCTGCTCCGCCGAATCCAGCACGCGCACCGCATCATTATCCAGCCCCGGCGTCTGTTGCGCGCCCGAACCAGAGACGGCGGCGATCTTTGCCAGCGCCTTGTCCACCTCGGCCTGCGCCAAAGCGGCACTGCCGCCCGCGCGCTGGACCAGCCCGCTGGCCATGCCCTCGCTGTCTTCCAGCAAGGCCTTCAGGATATGGTCCGGCGTGATCCGCTGGTGGTTCATGCGGATCGCAACAGTCTGCGCGGCCTGCAAAAAGCCTTTGGCGCGGTCGGTGAATTTTTCGAGGTTCATGGCGTTGAACGTCCTCCTGTTACGGAGAACATGGTGTGGCTTTTACGCAACACAAGGGCTGAGCCGACGAAAAAGCTACACGTTTCGACAGGGGTGGTTGCATCAACCACCTGCTCCCCCGCGAAGGCGGGGGCTTCAGGCTTGTTACTGAACACTTGTGCGAAACGCCTGAGGCCCCCGCCTGCGCGGGGGAGCAGGATATATGTTTCGCGCAGAGATCGCAGAGGGCGCAGAGAAAAAAATGGAGTGAGAGCCTGCGGCAGCGCCGCCTCATTCCTACTTACTCTTCTCCGCGCCTCCGCGCCTCTGCGCGAAACAGAAAAGCCTACTTCGCCGGATCAGCCGCCTTCGCCGCAGCCGGCGCGAATTCCTTGCCGAAGAAGCTCCCTGCATACCATCTCGGCCGCTCAGCCCCGTTCGCAAGGCCCATGACCGTGTAGTAATTCACCTTGGCAAACAGCGCGCCTGCCTCCCAGTTGAACGGCAGTTTCAGGTCATCGCTCGGCTGGTGATAGTGCGTCTTCAGAAAGTCGCGAAAGGCCTTTTCGCCCGGCCCTTCGAAGCCGGTCATCATGAACACCGCGGGTACGCCCTGCTGCACAAAGCGGTAGTGGTCCGACCGGGTGAACAGTCCTTCCTCAGGCATCGGATCGGGCGAAAGCTTGATCCCGGCCTTGCGCGCTGCCTCGGCCACCACCGGCCCCATCGTCGAATTTTCCGCGCCAAACGCCACCACATCGCTGAATGTGTAAGTCAGCACCGGCATGTCAAAGTTGACCAGCCCGACAATATCGCCCTTCACCAGTGGATTTCGCGCCAGATAATCTGACCCGATCAGCCCGCCTTCCTCGCCGGTCAGCGCGGCAAACATCACCGGGCGGCGGGGCCGGTCCTGTACCACGGCGCGCGCCACTTCGAGCATGGTGGCAACGCCCGAGGCATTGTCCATCGCGCCGTTGAACAGCTTGTCGGCAGCCTTCCCATGATCGCCGATATGATCGAGATGCGCGGTCATGCCGACAAATTCGCCCGCCACTTGCGGATCAGTCCCCGGCAGCATGGCCACAACGTTCGCGCTCGTCACATCCTTCCACATGTTGGCAAACGTCAGGCTGGCCTTGGCTTTCAGGTCAAAGCCCTTGGGGCGTCCGCCGGTCTTGTTGGCCTCAGCCAAAACTTTTGCCAGCGGCTTGCCCGCAGCGGCAAACAGCGGCGTGGCCGCATCGGGATTGAGCGTGGCCGATCCCTTGATCGCGCCGGTGCGGCTGAACGCTGTGCCATCAGCGCCGACCCAGCCCTTGGCCGGGCCATCGGAGATTTCCACGCGCCGCGCCCATGGACGGCGGGCACTGTCCTCGATCGTGGGCACATAGATCACCCCCACGGCCCCGCGCTTCATCGCCATGACCGCCTTTTCGGAATTCAGATGCGCGCCAAGCTCGCTCGGTGTGCCTTTGGGAAAGCCGGTCAGCAAGACGACGATCTTGCCCTTCACGTTCAGGCCCTTGTAATCGTCAAAGCCCAGATCGGGCCGGTCAAAGCCGAACCCTGCGAACACCAGCGGCGCTTGTGCCGCCACGGCCTTGTCAGACAGGCTCGGCCGCACCAGCACTTGCGCCGTATCGGCCAGCACGGTTTCCTTGCCGCCATAGGTCAGCGTCAGCTTCGGTGTGCCATCCAGCCGCGCTTCGCGCACGGTCAGCTTCTGGAAAAACGATCCGTCCGGCCCGGCAGGCTTCAGGCCCATCGTGATGAACTGCGATGCCACATAGTTGGCCGCAATATCATAGCCACGCGTGCCGGTATCGCGCCCTTCCAGCAGATCATCGGCCAGAAACGTCACATGCGCACGCACCGCTTCGGGATTGAACACCGGGTCTTGCGCCAAAGCGGGCGCAGCGGTTGAGACCATCAGAGTGGCAATCAGCAGGGTCTTGACGTTCATCGGATTTTCTCAGTCTCTTATCGAAAGGAGTTGTGGGTGACCTGCCCAATGGACAGGCCGCTCTTGCGCGCGCGAGCATGGGCACTAGAAAGTTACCAATCAAACCAAATCTGAAGCAATCGCATTCTGGCCTCGTTCAGGCTGGACCCGCTTTTGCCCTTACAAACAACGGCAGCCGTGCTGCCACAACGAAAACGTCGGGAAACTTATGCAGCGTTTAATGACCACCAGCCTGTTCGCACTTGCCGCCGCCACCGCACTTGCCGTGCCTGCCACGGCGCAAGAGGTGAAGCCGGCTCCACTGGCTGACCTCGTCGCCAAAGTGCAGATCCCTTACGAAAGCATCACGCTGGACAACGGGCTGACCGTTCTGGTCCACACCGATCGCAAGGCTCCGGTGGTGGCGGTATCGATATGGTATGGCGTGGGTTCCAAGAACGAGCCCAAGGGCAAGACCGGCTTTGCCCACCTGTTTGAACACCTGATGTTCAATGGCACCGAGAATGTGCCCGGCGATTTCTTCGTGCCACTGCAGCAAGTTGGCGCAACCGATGTGAACGGCACCACGTGGTTTGATCGCACCAACTATTTCCAGACCGTGCCCACCGCCGCGCTCGATATGGTGCTGATGATGGAATCGGATCGCATGGGGCACCTGCTCGGCGCGGTGACGCAGCAGGTGCTCGATAACCAGCGCGCCGTGGTGCAGAACGAAAAGCGGCAGGGGGATAACAACCCTTATGGCCTGGTCGAATACGAACAGCTCGAGAACCTCTACCCCTCGGGCCACCCTTATCACCACTCCACGATCGGCTCGATGGCCGATCTCGATTCGGCCAGCCTTGATGATGTGAAGGGCTGGTTCGCCGATCACTATGGCCCGAACAATGCCATTCTTGTGCTGGCGGGCGATATCGATGCGGCCAGTGCCAAGGCCAAAGTCACCAAATGGTTCGGCGACATCAAGCCGGGACCAAAGGTAAAGCCCGTCAGCGCGCCAGTGCCCACGCTGCCCGCCCCGCTGGCAAAGACGATCAAGGATCAGGTCGCCACCACGCGCATCTATCGCATGTGGGCGATTCCGGGCCTTGACAATCCCGATTACCTGCCGCTCGAACTGGCAGGCTCGGTACTGGGCGGCCTTGCCTCCTCGCGCCTTGATGATGCGCTGGTGCGCCAGCAGAAGATCGCGGTGGCCGTTTCGGCAGAAGCGGAGATTTTTGCGCAGGCCGCGCAATTCGTGGTCAAGGCCGATGTCACCCCGGGGCAGGACCCGGCCAAAGTCGCCGCCGCGCTCGATGCGGAAATCGCGCGGTTCATCAAGGACGGCCCCAGCGCTGACGAGTTGCAGCGCGCCGCCACGACTGCCACGGCCAACCAGATTCGCGGGCTTGAACGGACCGGCGGATTCAATGGCAAGGGGCCAAAGCTGGCCGAAGGGCTGCTCTACAGCGGCGATCCGCAGCACTATCGCACCGAGTTGACGCGTGTGGCGGCGATGCAGCCCGCCGATGTGCGGGCCGCTGCGGCCAAGTGGCTGACCCGCCCGGCGTTCTCGCTGACCGTCGAACCGGGTGAGCGCACCGAGGGCGGTGAGGCACGCGGCGGTTTTTACACCAATGACGCCACCGGCATGCGCCCGGCCTTTTTCGCTGACCCTGCGGTGCCGATCAAAGGCGCGCCGGTTGCCAGCGTTGCTGCGGCAGATCGGTCAAAACTCCCTGCCGTAGGGGACCTCGCGCCGCTCGATTTCCCCGCGATCCAGCGTGCCACGCTGAAAAACGGCATCCCGGTCTATTTCGCAAAGCGCAGCGAAGTGCCGACCGTCGCCGTGCGCATCAGCTTTGATGCTGGCTATGCCGCCGATCCGAAGTCCGCACTGGGCACGCAATCGCTGCTGCTCAGCCTGATGAACGAAGGCACCGAAACGCTCGACAGTTCGGCGCTGGCCTCCGCGCGCGAGCGGCTTGGCGCGGTCATCTCGCTTTCGGCCACCAGCGATCTGACCTCGTTCCAGCTTAACGCGCTGTCCCCCAACCTCGCCCCTTCGCTGGGCCTGCTGGCCGATGTCGTGCGCCGTCCCGCGCTTGACCCGGCAGAACTTGAGCGTGTCCGCACACAGCAGCTTGCCGCCATTTCGGCCGAGATGAAGAACCCGCAGGCGCTGGCCGCGCGGGTGCTGGCGCCAACGCTTTATGGCAGCCACCCTTACGCGTTCCCGTCCAGCGGGCTGGGTGATCCAGCAGCGGTCAAGGCCGCCACGCGCGATGATCTGAAGGCCTTCCACGCACGCTGGTTCCGCCCCGATACGGCGCGGATCTTCGTGGTGGGCGATACCACGCTCGATGCGGTCGTGAAGATGCTCGACACCTCGTTCGGCAATTGGCCTTCAAACCGCATGGCCCGCCCGGTAAAGGACTTTTCGGCGGCGATCCCTGCCCAGAAAAGCCGCGTAATCCTCGTCAACCGCCCCAGCTCGCCGCAATCGCATATCATGGCGGGCAAAGTCATCGACGCCAAAGGCACCGACGACAATCTGGCCCTGAACACCGCCAACGACATTCTGGGCGGCAATTTCCTGGGCCGCATCAACATGAACCTGCGCGAGGCGAAGGGCTGGACTTATGGGGCCTACAACGGCGTCACCGAACCGTTCGACCGCATCCGTTTTCAGGTTGTAGCACCAGTTCAGACCGACAAGACCGGCGATGCCATGGTCGAAATCAAGCGCGAGATTGACGAATTTGCCTCGGCCAAAGGCGTGACCGCAGAAGAACTCGACTGGTCGACCAAAGGCAGCGCCCGGGAATTGCCCGGCGCGTTTGAAACGAGCGCCGCCGTGCTCGAAGGCATGGCCAAGATCGTCAATTACCAGCGCCCGGATGACTTCTACGAAACCCTCTCGGCCCGCTATGGCAAGATGACCGTGGCCGAGGCTGACAAGGCCTTCCGGTCAAAGATCAACACCGATGGCATGGTCTGGGTGGTGATCGGCGATGCCGCCAAGGTAAAGCCGCAACTCGCAAAACTGGGCCTGCCCGTGGAAGAACTGGCCGCGCCCGAGTGACCAATACCCCGCTCCCCTCATCCTGAGCTTGTCGAAGAACAGAGGAGGGGAGCTATCCAACTTCTCCCCCTCCTCTTCAGAGGAGGGGGCTGGGGGGTGGTGCACCCCACAAACCACCGCTCAAAATCAACACCACCCCCAACCCCCTCCTCTGAAGAGGAGGGGGCTTTACTTTGCCCACGCACAGGCAATGCTTCGTCACGCCGCCCGTCTTGCTATTGACACTTTTGTAGATAAACTGCCCCAGAACACCAAACTGGGAGAGCATCCGATGTCCGTTGCAGGCAGCTACAATTGCGTGACCCACACCCCGATGGGCGATCAGACCAGCACCTTCACCGTCAATGTCGATGGCGATAGCTTCACCGGCGTCAACAGCGGCCAGATGGGCACGATGGAGGTCGAAAACGGCAAGGTCGATGGCAACACCCTGACCTGGCAGATGAAAATGACCGTGCCGATGCCCATGACGCTCGATTGCACCGCCACCATCGATGGCGATACGCTGGCCGGGAAAGTCACCGCCGGCATGTTCGGCACCTTCCCGATGGAAGGCACGCGGGGCTGATTTCCAACTGAAGAAGTCAATTGGGGGAGCGGGCCGGTGCCTGCTCCCCCTTGTGCATTTCAAGGCGTTGCGGGCCCTGCCGCAACCGTCAGATCGACCACCTTGTCCCGCTCATACCGCATCACACCCTCGATCGGCATCACGCGGTCCACCTCAAGCCCGAACCAGTTGGGCATGCGGTCCACCGGCGTAAACCGTGCGGGCACGACCATGTCGGCCGGAATGCGCGGATCGCTGAACGCGATGGGAGCAAAGGCCATCGTGGTCACACCCTCCGGCAGATCGAGCGATGTCTTGGCCCGCTGCTCCTTCGGCCCGCGCAAGCCATCGACCCAGGGCATGCGGAACTGGCCAAGCGAAGTCACCTTGCCCGCCTCGGCCTTGAACGCCACAGTGCCAAGGCAGGCGCAGATGCCGCCGACGCCGCCCGCCATCGCGTTGCCGTAGAACACGTATTCTCCCGGCTCGACTTCATGCAGATAGGTGGATTTGCCGCCTTCGCCCTTGGCAAAGCGGTTCTGCGGGCCGAGGTAGACCGCATGGACCTGTTCATAGCGCGGCCATGAGAAGTTGGCCTCGGTCGGCTCTTGCGGCTCGGTCGGACGCTTTACTGATGACGGTGCCTTGGCCAGCGTCGCCATGTCCTTTTCCCACGCAGCGTGCTTCTTCGTCCACTTTTCGCGCTCTTTGGCCAATTCCTCGGCGCGCTTGGCCGCATGCTTTGCCGCCTCGTCCGCATTGGGCCGCTTCATGAATTGCGGCACCACCACGTAATCGGCCTGCACCACAATGTAAGCCTTCGCCGGGTTCAACACGACCTGCGGCTTGTCCGCCACGGCCTTGTGCTCCCACTTTTCCTTGTCATCAGCCGCATGGGCCAACAGCGGCAGGAGGGCGATTGCGCCGATCAGCACGAGTGTCTTGACCATCTTCACAGGCCCAGCCCCTTTCCTGCAGGAGCCGGACCCGAGGCCACCTTGGCCTGCAGCGCCAGCAATCGCTGCCGTTCAGCTTCCTTCACGCCATCCAGCCCTTCTTCAAAGTTGAACGGCTCCCACTTTTCCTTGGCCAGGCCATAGCGCTCATAGCCCTTGTAATGCATGCAGCGGCGCATGTTCACACGGCGCAACCGGCGCTTTTCCGATGAACCGAAAATTGCCCCCATCAGCGCATTGGCGATCAACCCGCCAGCCGCACCTGCCATCGTATAAGTATAGGGATAGGGCGCCTGCTGATAACGATAGCCCGAATCGAGGCCACGCGCGAGGTTGTCGCAATCCCGGATGTCGGTGAGCGCCTCGGCAAAGCTCGTCCCGGCGCGGTTGAAGACATAATACTTATCAAAATCTTCCTCGATCAGCGGGGTCGAGGTGAACGCAAGATCAGGCATCGGAATGCTTGCCGGATCGGGAATTGCGGTCATCACATCGTCTTGGGCTGCTGTCGCCACCTCTTGCGCATGCACAACCCCGTTTGCCGCCAGCGCGGCGCAGGCCAATATGGCCAACTTGCCTCTCATTGATAAACCCCCGCGTCACCCTGCCCTGTGCAGGAGAGACGCGAGGGTGCTATCGCGCAAAAAGGACAGCAGCAAGACCGCCGTTCAATGCGGCCGGGGCGAAATCAGCCCAGCTTTTTCTTCAGCAGCTCATTCACCACGCCGGGGTTGGCCTTGCCCTGCATCGCCTTCATCGTCTGGCCCACGAAGAACCCGAACAGCGCTTCCTTGCCGCCCTTGTACTGCTCCACCTTGTCAGCATTGGCGGCAAGGATGGTGTCGATGGCCGCTTCAATCGCGCCGGTGTCCGACGTCTGCTTCAGCCCCTCGCGTTCAACGATAACGCCTGCGCCGTCACCGGTTTCGAGCATCTTTTCCAGCACTTGCTTGGCGATGGAGCCGGAGATTGTGCCGTCGGCGATCAGCGCCAGCAGTTCCGCGCCAGCGGCGGGGCTGACCGGCGATGTCTCAAGGCTCGCGCCCAGCTTGTTCAGCGCGCCGAACAGTTCGGAGATCAGCCAGTTCGCCGCCTGCTTGGCCACATCGGCTTCGGGCTTCTTGGCCCGCGCCGCCGTTTCGGCCAGCAGCACTTCGAACCAGCGCGCAGTTTCCACGTCCGCCGTCAGCACGCTGGCATTGTAGGCTGAAAGCCCCAGCGCCGTTTCATAGCGCGCCCGCTTGGCATCGGGCAGCTCGGGCAGGCTTTCGCGGCATTCCTCCAGGAACGCATCGTCCAGTTCCAGCGGCAGCAGATCAGGATCGGGGAAGTAGCGGTAATCGTGCGCATCTTCCTTGCTGCGCATGGATCGCGTCTCGTTGCGGTCAGGATCGTAGAGGCGCGTTTCCTGCACGACCTTGCCGCCATCCTCGATCAGCGCAACCTGGCGCTTGGCTTCCTGCTCCACAACGGCCATCACGAATCGGACCGAGTTGACGTTCTTGGTTTCAGTACGGGTGCCGAATTCGTCTCCGGGCTTGCGGACCGAGACGTTCACGTCGGCGCGCATCGAGCCCTGATCCATGTTGCCATCGCACGATCCGACATAGCGCAGGATCGTGCGCAGCTTCGACAGATAGGCCCCGGCTTCTGCCGGCGAGCGCATGTCCGGGCGGCTGACGATTTCCATCAGCGCCACGCCCGACCGGTTGAGGTCGACATAGGACATCGTCGGGTGCTGATCATGCATCAGCTTGCCCGCATCCTGCTCCACGTGGATGCGCTCAATCCCAATGGTCTTGGCGGTATCCGGGTTCTTGTCATCCAGCAGAATGTCGATCGCACCCTCGCCCACGATGGGGTGGTACAGCTGGCTGATCTGGTAGCCCTGCGGAAGATCGGCATAGAAGTAGTTCTTCCGGTCAAACCGGCTCCACTTGTTGATCTGCGCATTGATCGCCAAGCCGGTACGCACCGCCTGCCGGATGCATTCGCGGTTCGGCACAGGCAGCATCCCCGGCATTGCCGCGTCGACCAGGCTGACCTGCGTATTTGGCTCCGCGCCGAAAGCAGTCGCCGCGCCCGAAAACAGCTTGGCATGGGTGGTGATCTGCGCATGAACTTCAAGGCCGATCACGACCTCCCATTCACCGGTTGCGCCCTGGATACGATATTCGCTCATTAATCTTCACCCCAAACTGATTTTGTAGGAATTGGGGCATCGTTTGAGGCATTCCGCTTAAAACTCGTAGGAACTGAAAATCTTATGCGGCTCACTGTCGAACTTTCTGATGCTTCCTCACCCTTGGCATTTGCACCAATGCCAAAAACAGCGACCTTTAAGCCGCCACCGACCGTACCTATTTTCTTCGCTGAAACAGCTATATCAAACTCAATGTCCTTCGGCGCGGCATAGGCGAACGTACCCGTACCATGCGCAGAACTGATGATATTTCTTTGCGCAATACTCACACCTTCTGCGATCGCTCTAAGTGTGCTGGCTACGAAAGCCGAAAGCTCCTCAGTATCAGCTTCTTCTGTCATGACTTTCACTACTGATCCAAACAGGGGAAATATTTAAAAACACAAATCATCACGGTTCCCAATCACCCCGCAAGTCCCGCATATATTCATCGGTACTCATCCCGTTCGGTGTGGGATATTTGCCACGTAGTTCATCTATCGCCGCCAGCACGCGATCACGGCGCTGTTCAGGAGTCTCGGGCTGCGACGCATCAACCGGCAAGATCACCGTTTCACCCCGGTCGTTGGTGCCAACACGCACGGGCTGACCCGCTTTCAACCCGGCCCGGTCGCGCAAGGCCTTGGGGATCAGGACCTGACCCTTGCTGGTCATGTTGACCAGTGTTTCCTGCTCGATCTTGCTGTGCGCGTTCATCGGATGCCTCCAGTGTTACCCAAGGTAACACCTTGCCCGGTTTCCTACCACCACTTCGGCGGAGACGGAATCTTCGGCGCGCGCTGCTCAATCGCAAGGCTGGCGTTCAACACGCCTTGCTCGTCAAATGCCTTGCCGATGACCTGCAGGCCGAGCGGCAAGCCATTGCGGTCCAGCCCGGCGGGCACGGACATGGCGGGCAGACCGGCAAGGCTGGCGGGCACCGAGAACACGTCGTTCAGGTACATTTCCAGCGGATCGGCGCTCTTTTCGCCCAGCGCGAAGGCCGAGGACGGCGCGGTCGGCACGAGGATCACGTCAACCTGCTGGAACGCTTGCGTAAAATCGCGCGCGATCAGGGTGCGGACCTTCTGCGCCTGCGTGTAATAAGCGTCATAGAAGCCTGCCGAAAGCACATAGGTGCCGATCATGATGCGGCGCTTCACTTCCGGGCCAAACCCGGCAGCGCGGGTGGCTGCGTACATGTCCTGCAAGCCCGCACCATCCGGCAAATCGCGCAGGCCATAGCGCACGCCATCATAGCGGGCGAGGTTCGACGAGGCTTCGGCAGGGGCAATGATGTAATAGGTCGGCAGCGCGTACTTGGTGTGCGGCAGGCTGATCTCGACGATCTCCGCGCCCGCATCCTTCAACCAGGCGATGCCATCGTCCCAGCTCTTGGCCACATCTGCATCCATGCCATCGAGCCGGTATTCGCGCGGAATGCCGATCTTCTTTCCCCTCATGTCGGCATTCAGGCCTGCGGTCCATTCCGGCACCGGCAGGTTGAGGCTGGTCGAATCCTTGGGATCGAAACCGGCCATCGCCTCGAGCATGATCGCGCAATCGGTCACATCATGCGCCATCGCGCCTGCCTGATCGAGCGAGGACGCAAACGCGACCACGCCCCAGCGCGAGCAGCGGCCATAAGTCGGCTTGATGCCAGAAATGCCGGTGAAGGCGGCGGGCTGGCGGATCGAACCGCCGGTGTCGGTGCCGGTTGCGGCAGGCGCAATGCGCGCGGCCACGGCAGAGGACGAACCGCCCGATGAGCCGCCGGGAGCCAGCGGCGCAGTGTCATTCGGCCTGCGCCACGGAGAGATCACATTGCCAAACGCGCTGGTCTCGTTCGAGGAGCCCATCGCAAACTGGTCAAGGTTCAGCTTACCCAGCATCCCCGCGCCCGCGTCCCACAGCTTCTGCGAAACGGTGGATTCGTATTGCGGGGTGAAGCCTTCGAGGATCTTCGAGGCGGCAGTGGTCTGCGTGCCCTTGGTGGCGAACAGATCCTTCATGCCGATGGGCACGCCCGCCATCGTGCCCAATGACTTTCCGGCGGCGCGGTCGGCATCGACCTTGGCCGCCGCTTCCAGCGCTTTTTCTGGCGTTGTGACGATGAAGGCGTTCAGCGCGGGCTGTGCGGCCTCAACCGCTGCGTTGAACGCGGTGGCGACTTCGGTGGCGGTGAAATCACCCTTGGCCACGCCATCGCGCAGGGCGGCAATGCCGAAATTGGTAAGGTCGGTCATTTCAAGACTTCCAGCGGCGTCCCCGCGAAGGCGGGGACCTCAGGCAGCATAACGAGACAGTCGGGCATACTGCGGGCTTGCGCAATGCGGCACGAGGTCCCCGCCTTCGCGGGGACGCGGAGTGCTGTTCCGCCTGCGATCCCCGCCTGCGCGGGGATGATCGAATGATCTGCCTGGCAGATCATTCGATCACCTTCGGCACGCCAAAGAACCCATGTTCCGGAGCAGGCGCATTAGCCAGCACCGCATCGCGCATGTCGCCGCCGGTCAGCGGATCAGCGTTCACCACATCATCGCGCAGGCGCTGCGTGTTGGGGATCACCGCTGTCATCGGCTCAACGCCGGTCACGTCCACTTCACCCAGTTGTTCAACCCAGGCAAGAATGCCGTTGAGTTCGGGAACCATCGCGCCGATTTCGGCCTCGGTCACCTTGATGCGGGCCAGCGAGGCGATCTTGGCCACAGTGGCGGTATCTACGGACATGGCGGATACTCTTGTCGAAAAAACGGGAACGCCGCGCGCTACCAGAGCGCACGGCGTGCTTCAAGCCGAGGCAGGACCGCAAAAGCCCCGCCCGGCCAATGTCAAGGTTGCGGCGCGCCTTCTGGCATCGGCGGCATCGGAATGCCGCTGGGCGCACCACCGGCTCCGGCCCCACCGGCACCGCCCTGCATCCGCTGCATCTGCTCCATCATCATGCGCTGCTGTTCCAGTTCGGCGGCGCTTTTGTAATCGATCAGTTCAACCTCGAAGACGAGGTCCGAATTGGCCGGGATCACCACTTCACCCGTCTGCGGATTGCGCTTTTCTTCTGCGCCGTAACCCTTCTCGGCCGGGATTTCGAGGACGTACTTGCCGCCCTTCTGCATCTTGCCAAGGCCTTCGGAGAAGCCCGGAATCACCGTTTCCAGCGGAAGCACCGCGCGCTCACCCCGGTCAAATTCCTTTCCGCTGGCAAGGCGGCCAACGTAGTTGATCAGCGCCACATCGCTTTTCGTAGGCGATGCGCCGGTGCCGGCCTTGATCGTCTCGATCTCGATCCCCTGATAGCGCGTGGCATAGGCAACGCCTGACCCCAGCACCACGGCGGCGGCAACGCCCAGCCAGATCTTCGTCAAAGAGCCCTTGGCGACGGGCTGGAGCGGAACGCGGGTGATTTCCGACATGCTATTCCCCTGAAGCGTGATTCGGCCTGAAACGGAATTCAGATCGCGAATCGCGCCGGATGTTTGAAACGGCTACCTTCGGCACACGGAAAAGGGCGCCGAAGTTCGGCGCCCTCTTGGCCCAAGCGGGCTGAAACGGCAAGAGCCTGATGGGGCGTTTACCGCCCCGTCAAAGCTTACTTTCCGCCGTCACGTTCCATGCGCTTGCGTTCCATCTTCCGGGCGCGACGGACAGCAGCAGCCTTTTCACGGGCGCGCTTTTCCGACGGCTTTTCGAAGTGACGACGCAGCTTCATTTCGCGATACACGCCTTCACGCTGCAGCTTCTTCTTCAAAGCGCGAAGAGCTTGGTCAACGTTGTTGTCGCGAACGAGAATCTGCATAAACCGCTACACCTCAAAACTGTGGCAAGAGCCCGCGAAACCGGCGGGAATCACCTTGAATCAGGAAATACCAAACGTGCCGAATCCGCACAGGACCGGCCCGAACGGGAGCGCCACTACCCAAATCGGGCAGCAAAGGCAAGCAAAGTCGTGCATTTCCCGGCCCAAGCGTTTAAGGGGCGGCAGATGAACTCACCCAATACACTGACGGCAACCGCCATCGTCGCCCTGGGCGGCGGCATTGGCGCCATGCTGCGTTATCATGCCGGGCGCGCGGTCACCACCGTTGTCGGCCCCAACATGGTGTTCCCCTGGGGCACCTTCCTTATCAACGTTGCTGGCAGCCTGCTGATGGGCTTGCTGGCCGGCTGGCTGGCGCGCGAAGGCGGCAGCGAATCGCTGCGGCTGCTGCTGGGTGTGGGCGTGCTGGGCGGCTTCACCACCTTTTCCGCCTTCAGCCTTGAAACCGCGATGCTGATGGAGCGCGGGCTTTATGGCATGGCCGGGGCCTATGCCTTCGGGTCGATCATGGCAGGCGTGGCCGGGCTCTTCCTTGGCCTTTCGCTGATGCGAGGTGCAGCATGAGCGCCTTCAAAAAGGGTCAGGGCGCGCTGTCAGACGTCAACGTCCGCCAGTTCACCATCGGCAAGGATGATGAAGGCGCACGGCTTGACCGCTGGTTCAAACGCCACCTCCCGCAAGTCGGCTTTGCCACTGTATCGCGCTGGGCGCGGACCGGGCAGATCCGGCTGGATGGCAAGCGCGCCGATGTCGATACCCGCATCGAAGCCGGGCAAATCCTGCGCGTGCCTCCGGGCAATGCAACGCCGGTCGGCACCCCCGGCAAGGGCGAACGTCCGCGCGCGCCGTTAACCGAAGAACAGATCGCGCTGGCCGAATCGATGGTGCTGGAAAAAGACCGCGCCGCCATCGTGCTGAACAAGCCGCCGGGCCTTGCCACACAGGGCGGCAGCGGGACCTATGAGCATGTCGACGGGCTGCTTGATGCCTACGCTGCCGAAGGCGCACCCCGCCCGCGTCTGGTCCACCGGCTGGACAAGGACACCTCGGGCGTCCTGCTGATTGCGCGTACGCCGGGCAGCGCGGCGTTCTTTTCCAAGCGCTTTTCGGGCCGCACCGCGCGCAAGATCTATTGGGCGCTGGTCGTGGGCGTGCCCGATGTGAAGGACGGCCTGATCGAACTGCCCATTGCCAAGCAGCCGGGCACTGGCGGCGAAAAGATGATGGTGGACGAAAGCGGACAGGGCCAGACCGCGCGCAGCCGCTATCGCGTGATCAGCCGCGCGGGCAATGCTGCTGCCTGGGTGGAACTGCAGCCGCTGACAGGCCGCACGCACCAGTTGCGCGTCCATATGGCGGCCATCGGACACCCTATCGTGGGTGATGGCAAGTACGGCGGGCAGACCGCGTTCCTCACCGGCACGATCAGCCGCAAGATGCACCTGCACGCCCGCAGACTGCGCATAGAGCATCCCGAAGGCGACCTGCTGGACGTGACGGCCCCCCTGCCCTCGCACTTCGAAGCGAGCATGGCGCAACTGGGCTTTCACGAGGAAGACGGCGATCTGGCCATCGATCCGATCAAGCCGATCCCCGAAAAGACGATGCAGAAACGCGCGGCCAAGGCCCACGCCAAGGAATACCGCAAAGAACGCCGGGGCGAACGCCGCAAGCGCGCCGATGGCGAAAAGGGCGCAGGCAGTGCAGGCCGCACGCCCACCGGCAAGCGGGCTGGAGCCAAGCCGCTGGGCAAGCCGGGTGCCAAAACGGCAGGCCCGAAAACAGCTGGGCCAAAAGTTGCCGGGGCCAAATCCGCAGGCCGGGGTGATGCCAAAACCGCAGCGCGGCCTGCGGCCAAGCCTGCCGGGGTGAAGTTCGGCGCGGCCCGGGCCTCGGTCGCCCGCGCCGCCGATGCCAATGCCTCGGGCGCACGGCCCTCTGCGCGCAAGCCTGCGGGCGGTCCGCCGAAAGGCAAACCGCGCTGATGCATCCCAATTCCGCCTTCCGTCTTGACGACCGCGACCTGTTTGAGGCGCTGATTGCCGAGATCGGGTTCGGAATGATTTTTGCGACCGTGCCCGATGGCCCGCGCGTGGCGCATGTGCCGCTCCATTCCACCGGCGATGGGGCGGTGCAGTTCCACCTAGCGCGCGGCAATGCGCTGACCAGGCATCTGCACGGAATGACCGCGCTGGCCGTGGTCAATGGGCCGGACGGCTATGTCTCGCCCCGCTGGTATGCCGATCCAGCGCAAGTGCCGACGTGGAACTACGTGGCGCTTGAGCTGGAAGGCCGGGTGCGCCGGATGGATCAGGATGGGCTGCATGGTCTGCTAGAGACCGTGTCAGATGCCCACGAAGCCCGCGTCTCCGAAGGCATGCCCTGGACGATGGACAAGATGCCCGAAGATAAGCTGCGCGCGATGATGGGCGCAATCGTCGGGTTCGAGATGGAAGTGCTGGCGTGGCGGCCCACGTTCAAGCTATCGCAGAATAAGAGCGCCGATGAACGGGCGCGCGTGGCGGCAGGGCTGGAGGCGCAAGGCTCTTTGGCCATGGCCGAACTGATGCGGAGGCTGGTGCCGTGAAGCCAAGATCATGAAACTGGCCATATTCGATTGCGACGGCACGCTAGTGGACAGCCAAGCCGATATCTGCGCGGCCATGGACGCAGCCTTCACAGCCGCCGGGTTAATCCCGCCTGAGCGCCATGCCACGCGCCGCGTGGTGGGCCTTTCGTTGCACGAAGCAATGCGGCAACTGCACCCCAACGGCGCGCATCAGGATCACGCCAGCCTGACCGAACTCTACAAGGACGCTTTCCGCGCCCGCCGCGCAGCCGGGGCGGTGGCTGAACCGCTCTATGATGGCATTGCCGCCCTGATCGCTGAGCTGGCGGGCGAAGGTTGGCAATTGGCCGTTGCCACCGGCAAATCGGACAAGGGCCTTGCCCATTGCCTTGCCGCTCATGGCCTGACCGGGCACTTCGTGTCCTTGCAAACCGCTGACCGGCACCCTTCGAAACCCGATCCTTCGATGATCGAGCAATGCATCGCCGATGCCGGGGCCGACCGGCTGCGCACCGCGATGATCGGCGATACCGTTTACGATATCCACATGGCCGTGAATGCGGGCGTCAAGGCCTTCGGCGTGGACTGGGGCTACCACGAAACGGATGAGCTGATCGAAGCCGGGGCCGAAGCGGTGGCTACCAGCATTGCCGAACTGCGGGCCCTGCTGGACGCCATGGCATGAGCGATCCGGCCATGGGCAAATTCTTTGCGCTGCAGGCGGTGCGGCTTTCGGGCGCTGTGATGCTGCTGTTGGGCCTGATGATCGGCACCGGGCGCGCGCCATCGTTTCTGGCTGGCCTGCCGCTGGAAGCAGGCTATGCGCTGGCGGCCGTGGGCATGGTCGAATTCTTCTTCGTCCCGCGCCTGCTCGCCCGCAAGTGGAAGACACCGGACAGACAATGAAGCGATTTTACAAGGAAGTTACGGTCGAAGCGGCTGACGGCGGCTTCGGGGTGCGGCTCGATGGGCGGGCGATCAAGACCGTGGGTGGCAGGCCGCAAGTGGTGCCAACCCGCGCGCTGGCCGAGGCACTGGCAGCAGAATGGGCCGGGCAAGGCGAGGCGATCAATCCCGCCCACTTCGTCTATCGCGATATGACCGATTATGCGCTCGATGTGGTCACCGGCAATCCGGCCAGCGTTGCCGCCGAAATCCTGCCTTATGCCGAAACCGACACGTTGTGCTATCGCGCCGAACCGGACGAGGCCTTCGCCGTGCGACAGCGGCTGATGTGGGAGCCGCTGCTGGCAAATGCGGAAACCCGGCTGGGCGTGAAGTTCGTGCGGGTTTCGGGCATCATCCACAAGCCACAACCGCCCGAGACTTTGGCGCGGTTGCAGGTTGAACTGGACCGGCTGAACCCCTTCGAACTGGCCGCCCTGCGCAACACCGCCAGCCTCGCCGCCTCGCTGGTGATCGGCCTTGCAGCGTTGATGCCAGAGGCAGACCTCGACGCCCTGTGGGATGCCGCCAATCTGGAAGAAGACTGGCAGGCTGAACTGTGGGGCAAGGACGAAGAAGCGCTGGAACGGCGCGAACGGCGCGCGGCGGCGTTTGCAGCGGCAGCCCGGTTTGCGGGGCTGGCAAAAGCGTAACCCGCGGCGTCCCCGCGAAGGCGGGGACCTCGGTGTTGCTACGGAACACCAGCGTAATCCGCCTGAGGCCCCCGCCTACGCGGGGGCGCGGTTATGCGTGGAGGTGTATAGTTCCACGCGGCGGTGCGTCTTTCCGGGCTGGCGCGCGACTGAACCGCCCAAATGCTGCGCGTCCCCGCGAAGGCGGGGACCTCGGTGTTGCTACGGAACACCAGCGTAATCCGCCTGAGGCCCCCGCCTACGCGGGGGCGCGCTAAGTTTTGATTGCAGGCGAGAGCTTCACCCCACCCAGTCCGCAACCTGCTTGGCCACCGCATTGGCCGCTTCATTCAGCGCCGGGCCGACATACTGCGCTTCTGCATCGGCCACCGGCACGGTGCTTTCAAAGCGTTTCGTTTCAAACTTCCCGCCCGCTTCCTTCACCGCATCGAATCGCACCACGGCCATGCGGCTGCGCGCATCGTAGCCCATGTCGATCAGGCGGCCCGAAAGGTGCTGGTTGGTGGCACCTGGCTCCCCCTCGATCACGAGCCGCGTGCCGCGCGCGCGGATCGTTTCGGCGAGCAGGTGCTGGAACAGGCGTGAAGGACGCTCAACCCACAGCGCTTTTTTCAGATAGGCGACATTGGCATCATCGATTTGCACCGGCACCCGTGTGACGGCAACGCGGGCATCAGCTTCGGGTTCGATCACCACCAGCGCGGTGCCGATCGTACCGCTGGTGCCGCTACCGACGGCCGCTGCAGCGACGGGTGTCAACGCCAGCAAAGTATCGGGCGCCTTGGGGCCAAGGCTGACGCAGCCCGACAGGCTGGCGACGAACACGGCGGCGAGCAGAGTGTTGCGGATCATCGTCATCGCCTTCTCAATCCTCGTAATCGGGCAGCTTGGGACCACCAACGAAACCGCCAATGCCCTTGTCATTCAGCTTGTCGGTCACTTCGCGCAAGCTCCGCGTCGTGGCTTGCAGATCGCGGATGGCAGCCTCGGCAGCGGGCAGAGTCCGCTCGTTCAGTTGCTTGGCCGCCGGGCGCGCATCGGCAAGTGTGCCCTGCAGTTCATCCGCCGCGCCCTGCGCCGATTTCAGCGTCTGGCGCAACTGGCGGGCAAGGCCGTTGCCTTCGTCATTCAGCATGGTGTCGGCCGAATTGGTCAGCTTTTCAAAGCTAGCCAGTGTGTAATTGGCCTGCCGCAGCGTGGCCTGCAATTCGGCCATCGTGCGTTTCACATCCGGCCCGGCATCGGCAAGGCTGCCGCTCAGCCTATCGGTATTGGCCAGAATGTTTTCAAACGACTTCTGGTTCTTGTCCGAAAGCACCATCGTCAACCGCTCGGTCAGCGTGGCCAGCCGTTCGAGCAGAAGCGGCGCGTTCGACAGGATTTCACCAAGGCCTGAACGCCGCGTCGGGATCACCGGCACACCTTCGGGACACGTGGCGCGCTTGTTTTCCTTCGGACACACAATCGGCGGCGCGCCCTTGTGCGCGCCGGTCAACTGGATCGTGGACACGCCGGTAAAGCTGCCCTGCACGCTGGCCGTGGTGCCTTCAAGGATCGGCACTTTCTTGTCGACCGTGATGCGCACGCGCACGAATTCGGGATCGCGCTCCCACAGTTCGATATCCTTCACCTGCCCCGATGGCACGCCCGAGAACGAGACTTCGGACCCCTTGGCCAGACCATCGACCGATTGCTTGAAGAAGATATCGTATTGCGCGGATTCGTTGCGGCTCAATCCGGCGATCCACATGGTGAGCAGGGCCGCGCCCAGCAGCAGCAGCAGCGTGACAAGGCCGACCCAGATATGGTTTGCGCGCGTTTCCATGCCTTGTCCTTATGCCTCACCCTGTTCAGCGCGCGAAGGCGCATCGTGGGAAATCTGTGCCTGTTTCGCATCGTGTCGCACTTGCGCATCTTGCGCTGCACGACCGCGCGGGCCGTTGAAATATTCCTGAATCCACGGATGATCGAGCGCCAGCAGTTCAGGGATGGTGCCCACGGCAATCACTTTCCGGTCCGCAATCACCGCTACCCGATCACAAATCTCGTACAAGGTATCGAGATCGTGGGTAATCAGGAACACGGTCAGGCCCAGCGTCTGCTGCAGTTTCAGGATCAACTGATCGAACGCAGCGGCACCGATGGGATCAAGCCCGGCAGTCGGTTCATCCAGAAACAGCAGTTCGGGATCAAGCGCCAGCGCACGGGCGAGGCCAGCGCGCTTGCGCATGCCGCCAGACAGTTCTGACGGATACTTCCCAGTCGCATCAGCGGGCAGGCCTGAAAGCAGCACTTTGTAGCGCGCGATTTCGTGGCGCAGCTCATCAGTGATTTCCGGGTAGAATTCGCGCAAGGGGACTTCGACGTTTTCCGCCACGGTCAGCGTGGAAAACAGCGCACCGCCCTGAAACAGCACACCCCAGCGGCTGCGGATATCGATATCGGCATCGTCGCGCGCATCGGTGATCGTATCGCCCAGCACTTCCACTTCGCCCGCATCGGGGATTTGCAGGCCAATGATCGTGCGCATCAGCACCGATTTTCCGGTGCCCGATCCGCCGACCACGCCCAGAATCTCGCCCTGCTTCACGTCAAGATCGAGGCCATCGTGGATCACATGTTCGCCGAACACATTGCGCACACCGCGAACACGGATGGGGAATTGCGCCTGTTCCATCAGCCCCACCCGATATTGGTGAAGAACACGGCAAAGAACGCATCGAGCACGATGACGGTAAAGATCGCCATGACCACCGCCGCCGTCGTCCGCGCGCCCACTTCTTCGGCGTTGTTCTTCACCTGCATGCCCTGATAGCAGCCCGCGAGCGCCACGATCAGGCCGAACACCGGCGCTTTGGTAATGCCCACCCACACATCGTGCAGCGGCACCACTTCCTGAATGCGCGCCAGAAACGTGAAGAACGGAATGCCCAGCGTCAGGCTTGAAAGGAACGCGCCGCCGATAATGCCCACGATGGCCGAATAGAAACCCAGCAGCGGCATCATGATCATCGTGGCCAGAATGCGCGGCATGACCAGCGATTCCATTGGCGAGACGCCAATTGTGCGCATCGCATCGACCTCTTCGGTCAGCTTCATCGTGCCGATCTGCGCGGCAAAGGCCGAGCCAGACCGGCCCGCCACCATGATCGCGGTCATCAGCACACCCAGCTCACGCAAGGTCAGGCGGCCCACAAGGTTGACGGTATAGATCTCCGCCCCGAATTGCCGCAGCTGCACCGCACCTTGCTGCGCGATCACGATGCCGACGAGGAAGCTCATCAAGCCAATGATGGCCAGCGAATTGACGCCGACCAGTTCCATCTGGTGCACCAGCGCCTTCATGCGGAAGCGGCCCGGATGGCGGATCAGCGTGCCCGCGCTCAGCATGATCTGGCCGAGGAAGCCGGTGACCTGCAGCATGCCCTGCCCCAGCCCGATCATCACTTCGCCAACATGGGCAGGAACGCGCGTGAACAGCGGCAGGCGGTGTGCGCGCACGTTTTCAGCGTTTGAATCGGCCTTGCTGATCGCATCGACCAGCTTTTGCGCCTCATCGCTGCAACCGGTGATTTTCGCGTCGTGATCGCGCGAAAGCCGCCAGACGGTCCACGCGCCGACCGTGTCGATCCGGGTGACGGCAGAAATGTCGATGGTGGCAAAAGATTCGCCCAAGGCGCGCAGCCGCGTGTCAGCCGCGCCAAGCGAGGCAACCGTCATCGGCCCGCTGAAAGCGAGCGTGGCGGCACCCTCCTCATCGGCGGGCACAAGCTTGAAATCGGTCAATTCCCGCATCTTGCCCGCTTCATGGGGTATTTGGGCCAAGGCGACAAGTGCAACACGTAAGCCATAACGAAGGAACCGGTCTTGCGGTTCCCCGAAATGCAAGCAGGCGGGCGCTTGCAGGCGGGCGTTGGGGATGGCAAGGCGCTGCCCCATGAACGACACAACTTCTGCAGAACTGGCCAAGACTTTCGAACCTGCCGGGATCGAAGCCAAATGGTATGCCCATTGGGAGCAGAACGGCCTGTTCCGCCCCGAACGGCCCGATGCCGCGCCCTATACCATCGTCAACCCGCCGCCGAACGTCACCGGCAGCCTCCACATCGGCCACGCGCTCGACAATACGCTGCAGGACGTGATGATCCGCTATGAACGCCTGCGCGGCAAGGATGCGCTGTGGGTGGTGGGCACAGACCATGCCGGCATCGCCACGCAGATGGTGGTCGAACGGCAGATGGAGGCCAAGGGCGACAAGCGCTCCAACTACACGCGCGATGAATTCATCGGCAAAGTGTGGGAGTGGAAACACGAAAGCGGCGGCACCATCACCGGCCAGTTGCGCCGCCTAGGCTGTTCGATGGACTGGTCCAGAGAGCAGTTCACGATGGACCCGCACTTCACCAAGGCGGTCGTGAAGGTCTTCGTGGACCTCTATAATCAGGGCCTGATCTACCGCGACAAGCGGCTGGTGAACTGGGACCCCAAGCTGAAAACCGCAATTTCCGACCTCGAAGTGGAAACGCGCGAGGTTCAGGGCGGGTTCTGGCACTTCAAGTATCCGCTGGCCGATGGCGTGACGCGCGATGACGGGCTGGACTACATCGAAGTCGCCACCACGCGCCCCGAAACGATGCTGGCCGATATGTGCGTGGCGGTGCATCCTGAAGATTCGCGCTATTCGAGCGTAATCGGCAAGGACATTCTGCAGCCGCTGACCGGCCGCCGGTTCAAGATCGTGGCCGATGAACACGCCGACCCTGAACTGGGCAGCGGCGCGGTGAAGATCACGCCGGGCCACGATTTCAACGACTTCGAAGTGGGCAAGCGCGCCGGGATCAAGGCGGCGGACATGCTCAACATGTTCGATGCGGAGGCAAAGGTCGTGCAGACGGCGGACGGTCTGGTGCCCGCCGAGTTCATCGGGCTGGACCGCTTCGACGCGCGCAAGCTGGTGGTCGAGCGGATGAAGGAAGCAGCCTTCCTGATCCCGCACGTGACAAAGGACAAGGAAGGTAACGAGGTTGCCGCCGACTTCGAACCGCGCACGATACAGACGCCGTTTGGTGATCGTGGCGGCGTGGTGATCGAACCGTGGCTGACCGACCAGTGGTATGTCGATGCGGCCGAACTGGCGAAAGCACCCATGGAAGCGGTGCGCTCGGGCGCGATCGAGATTGTACCCAAGACGTGGGAAAAGACGTTCTTCAACTGGATGGAGAACATCCAGCCTTGGTGCGTTTCCCGCCAGCTTTGGTGGGGTCACCGGATTCCGGCTTGGTTTGGGCCACTTAAGGTAGGTGACCGCGAAACAAGTGAATACCCTAATCGGCAAGACGGAATGAAAATCTTCGTCGCTGAATCCGAAGATGCAGCAATCGATCAGGCCGAGGAATACTATGGCGAAGGCTTCAGCATTTACCTCAGTGAACAGTCCGAGTTTCTCGCAATTCCGACTGCGGGAGATATTAGCTTTCACTCCGAGACATTAGACGGTCAGAACGCGCAAGTTTCGCTCTGGCAAGACCCCGACGTCCTCGACACATGGTTCTCCTCCGCGCTGTGGCCATTCGCCACGCTCGGCTGGCCGGAAGACGAAACCGCTCCCCCCTCCCCTTCAGGGGAGGGGCCGGGGGTGGGGGCTATCCCAATCAGCGACGGTGCCGGGCTGCAATCCCCCACCCCAACCCCTCCCCTGAAGGGGAGGGGCGATAAATCCCTCCTCGCCAAACACTACCCCAATGACCTGCTGATTTCCGGCTTCGACATCCTGTTCTTCTGGGACGCCCGCATGGCGATGCAGGGCCTGCACTTCATGAAGGAAGTGCCGTGGAAGAAGCTCTACCTCCACGGCCTCGTCCGCGCGGCGGATGGCGCGAAGATGAGCAAGTCCAAGGGCAACGTGGTCGATCCGCTGCTGCTGATCGACAAGTACGGCGCCGATGCGCTGCGCTTCTTCATGTGCGCGATGGAAAGCCAGGGCCGCGATGTGAAGATGGATGAGCGCCGCGTCGAAGGCTATCGCAACTTCGCCACGAAGCTGTGGAACGCCGCGCGCTTCTGCCAGAGCAATGGGATCACCGGCAGCACGTCGGTAGCAGCTCCCCCTGCAACAACGGCAGTCAACAAGTGGATCATCGGCGAAGTGGTGGAAACCGTCGCCGCGCTGGATCAGGCGATGGCCGACTTGCGCTTCGATGCAGCGGCCAACACCGTCTACCACTTCGTGTGGGACCAGTTCTGCGATTGGTACATCGAACTGATCAAGGGCAATTTCGACACCGAAACCCGCGCCGTGGCAGGCTGGGTGCTCGACCAGATTCTGGTGATGCTGCACCCGTTCATGCCGTTCGTGACCGAGGAACTGTGGCACGCCCTTGGGAAGCGTGACGCCGAACTGATCGTAGCCGCATGGCCCGATCCGCAGGCCGCAGTCGATCCCGCAGCCAAGCGCGAAGTCGAATGGCTGATCGCGCTGGTCTCAAACTTGCGCACCGCCAAGAACGAACTCGGCATCGCACCCGGCGCAAAGCTGGACGCCTACCTGCCCGATCCTTCGGCGCAGACACGCGCCATCATCGAAGCCAACCCGGCCGTGATCGAACGCCTCGCCCGCCTCAACGGCATCCGCTTTGCACCAGCGCCCGCAAGCGCAGCGATGCAAGTCGGTGCAGGCGATGCCAACATCGTGGTGCCGCTGGATGGCGTGATCGACATCGCTGCCGAAAAGGCCCGTCTGGAAAAGGCGCTCAGCCTTTCGCAGAAGGAAGCCAAGTCGCTCGAAGGGCGCTTGGGCAATCCTTCATTCGTCGAGAAAGCCAAACCCGAAGCCGTCGAAAAGGCCCGCGCCGATCACGCCATGCACGCGGCAGAGGCTGAACGGCTGGCCGCAGCGCTGGCGCGGTTGGGGTGATCAGGCGCAACGCTCGTCCTCCCCTCCTCTTCAGAGGAGGGGATCGAGGGGTGGTGTTGCCCTGCAGGGGCATGTGCGTGCGCCACCACCCCCAAACCCCCTCCTCTGAAGAGGAGGGGGCTTCAGAATGCTAACACTCGCCACCGTAAACCCCGGCGAACCGGAGGTTTTCTCCTCGCTCCAGGGCGAAGGCCCCAGCATGGGCCGCCCTTCGGTGTTCGTGCGCCTGAGCCGCTGCAATCTCGCCTGCCGGTGGTGCGACACGGCCTATACCTGGCGCTTCACCGGCGACAATCGCCCGCACCGCGATGAAGTGGCGTTCGAACGGACCGACAACCAACTGACCATGACCGAGGAAGACGCCGCCGCGCTGATCCTCTCTCACCCGGAGGACCGGCTGGTCATCACCGGGGGCGAACCCCTGCTGCAAGGCGCGGCTTTGGCGCGGATGGTGGCACTGATGAAAGCGGCCCGGCCTGCCCTGCACGTGGAGATCGAAACCAACGGAACCGTGGCGGTGCATCCCGCGCTCAATCCACTGGTGGACCAGTTCAACGTGAGCCCCAAACTTGCGCATTCGGGCAATGACGCAGCGCTGTCCTTGGTCCCCGAACAGCTGACACAGTGGGCACAAAACCCGCGCGCGTGGTTCAAGTTCGTGGTGGCAACGCCTGCCGATCTGGCCGAAATTTCCGCGCTGCAGGAACGCTATGGGATCGCACCCGATCACCTGTTCGTGATGCCCGAAGGCACCGCCAGCGCCACCTTGCGCGAACGCTCACGCTGGCTGGCCGAAGAAGCGCTGGAGCGCGGCTGGCGCTTTACCGACCGGCTGCATATTCATTTGTATGGGGACACAAGGGGGACGTAACCCTAAACACTCCAAAACCACGCGCCCCCGCGAAGGCGGGGGCCTCGTGCCGTTAACGGAACCTCTCAGTAAAAGGCCTGAGGCCCCCGCCTTCGCGGGGGCGCGCGCTATGTTGGTAGGGTATGCGATACTCTTACGGAGTACGCGCTACGCTCGTTTGCGGGGCCTAGCTTAGAACGGAATATCGTCGTCCAGATCGTCGCCATAGCCGCCACTGCTGCCACCGGCGCCACCGCCACCTTGATTCCAGCCGCCACCCGATGATGCACCGCCCCCACGCGATCCGCCGCCAGACGAGCCGCCTTCATTCCAGCCACCGCCAGAGGAGCGACCACCGCCGCCGCCTCCACCCATGCCGCCACCAGCACCGGGTGCGCCGTCCAGCATGGTCAATACGCCGCCCATGCCGCCGACTGAAACTTCGGTGGTATAGCGGTCGTTGCCCGATTGGTCCTGCCACTTGCGGGTGCGCAGCTGGCCTTCGATGTACACTTTGCTGCCCTTTTTCAGGTAGCGCTCGGCCACACCGACAAGCCCATCGGAATTGAGCACCACGGTGTGCCATTCCGTGCGCTCTTTCTTTTCGCCGGTGTTCTTGTCCTTCCAGTTTTCGGACGTGGCGATGCGCAAGTTGGCAATGCGCCCGCCGTTCTGGAAGCTCTTTACCTCGGGGTCTGCCCCCAGATTGCCGACGAGGATGACCTTGTTGACGCTGCCTGCCATCGAATCGTGTTCCTTTTGATCTGGCGCATGACCTAGCGCATGGGCTCGGTCGGGGGCGAGTCTTGGCGTATGAGTTTTCCAGAAGGAAGATAGTTTCACGCAGAGACGCGGAGAAGAAAGGGAGACGCAGAGGAGGGAGCGACAGGCCGCAAGGCCGCTCAAATCTCGAAAGAGGGCCGAAACCACAACAGCAGAATGCGAGAGCGACTTTGCCGCAGGCGCAACATCTCCGCTCCTCCCTTTCTTCTCCGCGTCTCTGCGCGAACCCCTTCTAAACCTTCTAACCCAGCCCAGCCGCCTTGGCCGTCCAGAAAGTCACCCCCGCCGCCGCATAGGCCAGCGCGAACAGGTACGCCAACATGAACGCGGGCCACTTCCACCCATTGGTCTCACGCCGCGCCACGGCAATCGTGGCAAGGCACTGCGGCGCAAACACGAACCATGCGAGGAACGACAGCGCCATTGGCAGGGTCCAGCGGGACTTGAGCTGATCGCCCAGTTCCATCGCCGCTGCGTCTTCATCGCTGGCGCTGACGGCATATGTCGTGGCGAGCGAGCTGACCGCCACTTCGCGCGCGGCCATGGCCGGGATCACCGCAAGGCTCATGTCGCGGTTGAAGCCGATGGGGCTGAGCACCACGGCAAGGCCATTGGCCATGTGCCCGGCGATCGAGGCATCAACCTGATCCTCACCCGGAGCCGCGCGCGGGAAGCTGAGCAGGATCCACAGCACCACGGTGACGGTGAAGATCATCGTGCCCGCGCGGCGCAGGAATATCCACGCGCGCTGCCACAGGCCGATGGCCAGGTCCTTGATCGTGGGCAGCTGATACTTCGGCAGTTCCATGATGAAGCCTGAAGCCGCGCCCTTGGTCACCGAACTGCGCAGCACCAGCGCCACCACCATCGCGCCGATGATCCCGGCGACATAAAGGCAGAACAGCACCAAACCTTGCAAACCAACACCGGGGCCGACCGACGCATTCGGAATGAACGCCGCGATGATCACCGCATAGACCGGCAGCCGCGCCGAACAGGTCATCATCGGCGCGATCAGGATCGTGGTCAGCCGATCACGCGGATCGGTGATGCTGCGCGTGGCCATGATGCCGGGAATGGCGCAGGCAAAGCTCGACAGCAACGGAATGAAGCTGCGGCCCGAAAGCCCCACGCCTGCCATCAGCCGGTCCATCAGGAAGGCCGCGCGCGCCATATATCCGGTCGCCTCCATCAGCAGGATGAAGAAGAACAGGATCACGATCTGCGGCAGGAACACGATGACCGAGCCCACGCCCGCAATCACGCCTTCGGTCAGGAGATCGCGCAACAGGCTTTCAGGCAGGACCTGTTTGGCAAAATCGCCTAAGCCGCCGACCACCGCTTCGATGCCATCGGCAAAGGGCGTGGCCCACGAAAACACCGCCTGAAACACCACGAACAGCAGCGCAAACAGAATCGGCGGGCCAATCCACGGGTGCAGCAGCACTTTATCGAGCCGGGCATGGATGCGGTGCTTGGCCGTTTCCGAAAGGATCGCGGCTGATGCCATCTGATGCGCCAGCATGCGCCGTTCGGGCAGGGTAACATGCGACCGCGGCCCGGCTTCGCTTGCTTGCGAGCGGTCCCGCGCCTCGGCAATGGCGGCAGACAGTTCGGTCAGGCCCCGGCGGCGCACGGCCACAGTGGGGATCACCGGCACGCCCAGCGCGCTCTGCAATGCGGCGGGATCAAGCGTCAGGCCATCCCGCTCAGCCAGATCGACCATGTTGAGCGCCACCACGGTGGGGCGGCCCAACTCAATCACTTCCTGCGCGAAAACAAGGTGTTGTTCGAGATTCGAACTGTCGAGCACCAGCACGATCACATCGGGCCGTGCCTGCCCTTCCTGTTCGCCCATGATGACCTTGCGGGTCACTTCTTCGTCCGGGCTCGTTGCGGAAAGGCTGTAGGATCCGGGCAAATCGACCAGCTCCACCGGTTCACCCGATGGCAGCAGCAGGCGGCCCGCCTTGCGCTCCACCGTGACGCCCGGATAGTTGGCAATCTTCTGCCGCGCGCCGGTCAGCGCATTGAACAGGGCGCTCTTGCCCGCGTTGGGATTGCCGACCAGCGCGGCGACGGTGGGCATCCTGCTCATGCCGCACCCGTTTCGGAGAGCGCTTCAACCGTCATCGCGCGGGCATGAACGCGGCGCAGCGCAATAGTCATGCGGCCAATCTCCACCGCCAGCGGATCACGCCCCGCAAACACCCCGCGATAGGCAAGGCTCACCCGCGCACCTTCATCAAGGCCAAGCGCCTGCAAGCGCTGCGCCTCTTCGGCCACGAGCGCGGACCAATCCACTGCGGCGATTCGCGCAGGCGTGTTCAGAGGGAGTTGATCAAGCGTCACCCCTTCCCGCTGCCATAGCGCGGGGGCGATTGCAAGTCATTCGCAATAGAATTGCGCTGGATCAAAAAGAAGGGGTGTTTGGGAAGATTGCGTCAGAAAGAGTTCACGCAGAGACGCGGAGAAGAAGGAGAGACGCAGAGAAGGCAACCCCGGCCGCAAGGCCACTCAAATCACGAAACGGATCGGTTTACACCGCGACAGAGGTAAACAGCGGCGTCGCCGCAAGCACACCCCCTCCGCGTCTCTCTTTTCTTCTCCGCGCCTCTGCGTGAAACCCTTTAATCCCTTAAAACCCTTATCTAAACCGCCGGATACCGCAACCGCCCCAGCATCCGCATCAGCGAAAAGCCTTCGTCCGCACGCGGCTTCATCACCTTGGCTTTCGCCTTTTCAAACTGCATCACGTTCTCGATCCGGCGATCCAGAAAGGCGCGCGTATCGTCGTGACCGTCGCTGGTGTCCTGCGCGAAATAGGCCAGCGTTGCGGCATAGATCGAACCCAGCGTGATGCGCTTGGTGTAATGGTTGTAATCGGTCGCCGTATCGCCTGCCAGCCGCCACATCGCATCGGCACTGGACCAGCCCATGCGCGCCGAAGCGGCCACATTTTGCGGCATCGCCATGATTGCCAGCGCGCGGCGCAGCGCCTCTTCCTTGCCGGTCAGCGCATCCAGCCGGAACTGCACCAGCGTGCGAATGCGTTCACGAATTGGCAGCGTGGCCAGATGTTCGGGCGGCAGAGCCTGCGCCATATCGGCATCGATGCGGGCGACCCACGCCGTGATCATCTGCATGGCCCCACTTTGGGGGCCATCTTCAAACGCAAAGGCCGCCAGCGCCGGATCGACGCCTTCCATCTCGGCGGCGGCTGCAACAGCGGCAGGCTTCCAGCCATCAAAGGCGGCAGCTTCGGCAATGGCCGGGGCGAGTCGGAGGCGCAGGGCTTCGAGTGAGGTATCTTCGGTCATAGGTTTACAATGCCCGGATCAAAAAGAAGGTCCATAGGTCTTCTTGGGCGCAGTGCCCTTGGCCTCGGTGGTTGACCGCTCAATCTCGCCCAGCACCGAGCTGCCCTTGTCCAGCGCGGCATAATCGCGCGCCGATCGGCCCGAATTGTCAGGCCGGTCAGCGTTGGCTCCGGCCTTGATCAGCATACGCACGAGCGCCAAATCCTTGCGATGCACCGCACTGATCAGCGGGGTTTCGCCGGTATTGTTGGCCTCATCAATCCGCGCGCCCGATTTGATCAGCTCGTCCACGCCTTCCAGAAAGCCCATTTCCGATGCCAGTACCAGCGGCGTCACCCCGCGATTGTCGCGCGCGTTCACATTGGCGCCCTTGGCCAGCAGGAACTGCACCCAGGTCAGGTCACGCCGCGCCACCACGATGTGCAGCGCAGTCTGGCCAGAATTGAAATCCTTGGTGTTGATGATCTGTGTGCCCGGCTCGTTCAGAGCCTCGGTCACCTTGTCGCCCTCTTTCTTGCGGACGGCTTCAAGGAACTTGTAGCTGTCAGAGAACTGGGCCTGCGCAGGGATCGCGGTGGCGGCGGCCAGCAGGATCGCCAAAGCGGCAAGTGGCCTGCGGAATGTGGCCAGCGACTTCGAAAACATCGATACCTCCTGTTGCGCATCCCCGCAGCCTATATATTGCTGCGGACTCAGCCCTTGCAAGGGCACGGTTAGCAGAGCATGAACCGCCGCGCCATGACCAGCATCTTCAGAACATTAGCCATCGGCCTTGCCGCATCTGCCACACTCGTGCTGTCCGCTTGCGGCAGCGGCCCAAGCGAAAGCCCGCCGCTGGAAGGCGCAACCATCGGCGGCGACTTCATGCTGACCGGCAAGGACGGCAAGCCAGTGCGGTGGAGCGACTTCGACGGCAAATACCGCATCGTCTATTTCGGTTACACCTTCTGCCCGGATGTGTGCCCGGTGGACATGCAGAACATCGGCCAGGGCGTGCGCATTCTGGCCAAGGAACACTCTGATCTGGCAGCAAAGGTCGTGCCGCTGTTCATCACCATCGATCCGCAACGTGATACCCCGGCGGTAGTGGGGGCCTTTGCGGCCAACTTCGGCCCTTCGGTGGTGGGCCTCACCGGGACGCAAGCGCAGATCGATGCCGTGGCCAAGAAATGGGCCGTGTTCCATTCGCGGCGCGAAGGCTCCAGCCCCACCGACTATCTGATGGATCACAGCCGGGGCGTGTTCCTCATGGGACCCAAGGGTGAACCAATTGCTCTGCTGCCGGGGGAAAAGAGTGGTCAGGCTGTGGCCGCTGAACTGGCAAAGTGGGTGCATTGAATTCCGACCGCTTCTGGGAAAAGCCCGTAGAGGCTTTGAACCGCGAACAGTGGGAAGCGCTGTGCGACGGTTGCGGCAAATGCTGCCTGCACAAGCTGGAGGATGACGCCACCGGCGATGTCTATCACACCAATGTCGCGTGCAAGCTGCTGGACCTGAAGACTGGGCGTTGCAGCGATTACAAGCACCGCCGCGCCTATGTGCCCGATTGCCTGCGCCTTACGCCCAAGCTGGCGCGCACCTTGCCGTGGCTGCCCGATACCTGCGCCTATCGCCTGCGCGCCGATGGTGATCCCCTGCCCGCTTGGCACTACCTGATTTCAGGGGACCGCGATGCCGTGCACAAGGCCGGGCAATCGATGATCGGCAAAGCCATCAGCGAGACGGTGGCGGGGCCTTTGGAAGAGCATATCGTGCCATCGGACTATTTCGATGGGTGAAGGGCGCGGAATGCTCGACTGGTTGCGCCTGGCCGACCCCAAGGCAAAAGAGGCGCTGGTGCCACGCGCCGCCTCACCCCGCACCGTTTCACGCCGCACAATCGTGGTGGCCGACCGCGAACTGCCGCTGGTCATCCGCAAGCTAGGCCATGCGCGGCGGATGACATTGCGGCTCGCCCCCGATGGCAGCGAAGCACGCGTTTCGATGCCCGCCTGGGGCCGCGTGGGCGATGCCGAAGCCTTTGCGCGGGACCGGGCGGACTGGCTGGCCGGCCAACTTGCGCGACTGCCCGAAGCCGCAGCGATTGCGCCAGACGCTACGATCATGCTGCGCGGGGAAACGCTGCGGATCGATTGGCAACCCGCTGCGCGCCGCAAACCGGCAGTCGTCGATGGCTGCGTGGTGGTCGGTGGTCCGGCAGAGGGGCTTGCCACGCGGCTGCAGCGCTGGCTTGAGGCAGAGGCGCTGGCACTTTGCGCCGATGATCTGGCGCATTACTGCGCGCGGGCCGGAGAAACCATGCCGCGCCTGTCGCTCTCACGCGCCCAACGGCGCTGGGGCAGCTGCGCATCGGATGGCGCGATCCGCATCAACTGGCGGCTGATCATGGCCCCGGACTTCGTACGCCGTTCCGTCGTAGCGCACGAAGTGGCCCACATGCGGCACTTCGATCACAGCCCGGCCTTCCACGCCCATCTGGAGCGCCTGTTTGAAGGCGAAGTCGATGCCGCCAACCGCTGGCTAAAGCGGTACGGGCGCACCCTTTATGCGCCGTTTGGGTAAGAACCGGAACGAAACGGCTTGACGCCAATTCACATAAAGTCCCGTTCGTGTCGAGCGAAGTCGAGACACGTGTCGCAGTGTCTCGACTTCGTGCCATATGCACCAAGTTTATCCCGAGCCTGTCGAGGGGCTCGACACGAACGGAGAACTGGATGGGGCTAACGTCATCCCGCTCTAGCGCAATCGCTCCACAGGGCCTATCTTATCGTTCATGAAGTCCTTTCTCCGCAATGTCTCTCCGCGCCGCGCCGCCGTCGATCTGTGGGAAGTGCTTGGCGCGCCCAGCGAATATCGCTTTGTCGGGCTGATGATGGCTGCGGCGGTTACGGGCGGCATTTTCTATGTGATGAACCAGCAGGGAGGCCGCGATCTGCCGCCCCCGCCCAAGATCGTCTATTTCCCCAGCTTCGTCGAAGGCCGCACCGACGCCCAGATTCTGGCCGAAAACCGCGAGGCAACAGCCAAGGCCCGCGCCGCCGAGGCGGAGGAAGAAGCCAGCGCCGAACGCGTACGCCAGATGTATCGCGCTGTCGGCAACGCGACCGGCATCGATGCGGACAAGGCCTATGCGGACGGCAATGCCGAACGCGCAGCAATCAAGGCGAAAATCGCTGCCGAGCGCAAGGCGATCCTCGACCGCAATCTGGTGAAGAATCCGGTCTTCGAAGCCGAGCAGAAAAAGCTGCAGGAAAAGTCCGAAACCCCCGGAGAATGAACGCGGCCGAAGACCAGCGCTGGCTGAACGCAGCCGCTGCGCTGGCGGGGCGCGGACGTCCGCTCAGCAGGCCCAACCCCTCGGTCGGCGCGGTAATCGTGCGCGATGGCAAAGTCGTCGGGCGCGGGTGGACGCAGGCAGGCGGGCGCCCCCACGCCGAAGCAGGCGCGCTTGCCATGGCAGGCGCTGCCGCAAAAGGCGCAACGCTTTACGTCACGCTTGAACCCTGCGCCCATGCAAGCGCGCGCGGGCCTTCGTGCACCTCGCTGGTGCTGGAAAGCGGCCTTGCGCGCGTGGTGATCGGCGTAGAAGACCCGGACCCGCGCACGGCGGGCAGCGGCATCGCCGCTATGCGCGCGGCGGGGATTTCGGCGGAACTGGTACCCTCCCCCGCCGCGCACCAATCGCTGGCAGGCTATCTGACGCGGACGGCTTTGGGCCGTCCCCATGTAACTCTCAAACTCGCAACCTCGCTTGATGGCCGCATCGCCTTGCCCGATGGCACCAGCCAATGGATCACGGGGCCCGAAGCGCGCGCCCACTGCCATGTCGAGCGCGCGCAAGCTGACGCCATTCTGGTGGGTGGAAGCACCTTCCGGGCCGATGCGCCAAAGCTCGATGTGCGCCTGCCGGGCCTGGAACATCGCAGCCCGCAGCGCATGGTCCTGACGCGCGGCCCTGCTCCCGAAGGCTGGACGGCAGTCCCAGACATCGCTGCACCGACAGCATTCGGCGATGCGCAGTATCTTTTCGTCGAAGGCGGCGCGCAGGCCGCAGCGGCCTTTCTGGCCGCAGATATGGTGGACCGCCTGCTGCTTTACCGCGCGCCGATCATCGTGGGTGCGGGCCTGCCTTGCATCGGCGACATTGGCCTTGGCTCGCTCGCCGACGCCCATGGCCGCTGGCGCAATGTGGACCGGCGGACGCTTGGCAGCGATGCGCTGGACGTTTACGAGCGGGTCCGCTGAAGGAGATTTGCATGTTCACCGGAATCGTCACCGAAGTCGGAAATATCCTCTCGATCGAGGACAAGGGTGACCATCACATCACCATTTCCTGCGCGATGGACCCGGCCAGGATCGCCATCGGTGCCTCCATCGCGTGCTCGGGCGTGTGCCTGACCGTGGTGGACAAGGGCGGCGTGGCTGGCGAAGGCTGGTTCGCGGTCGACGTTTCGGGCGAAACGATCAAGCGCACCGCGCCTGCCCAATGGCAGGCTGGCGCACCGATCAATCTGGAACCCGCGCTGAAGCTGGGCGATGAACTGGGCGGGCACATCGTGACCGGCCATGTCGATGCCGTGGGCGAAGTCGTCAGCGTCACCCAAGTGGGCGGTTCGTGGCAGTACATCGTCGCTGCGCCCAAGGACCTTGCGCCCTATATCGCGGCCAAGGGTTCGATCACGGTCGATGGCGTGTCGCTGACGGTCAACGAAGTGGCCGATCAGGCCGATGGCGCGTGCCACTTCATGCTGAACATCATCCCGCACACCTGGCAGGTGACGACGCTCGGCAGGTTGGCGGCAGGCCACAAGGTCAACCTCGAAATCGACGTTCTGGCGCGCTATCTGAAGCGGATGCAAAGCCTCGCAGCGCAGGGGTGAAACCGGTTTTCTGAAGTGCACCTAGATGCACCTAGCTGCACCTAGATGCCCAGAACCCTGCCTGAACCCCCTGAAATCAGGCGCAATCCAGCACGATTTGCAGCAGCTGTTCCGGCTGGTCACCCATCACGTTGTGGCTGGCTTTTGCCTCGTGATATTCCCAAGCCGGATCGCCCTTCACCGCAGATGCAAACTTCGCAAACGGCGTTGGCTGCCAGTCGGTGGCGAACAAATAAACATGGCGCGGGATTTTAGCCTCCTCGCCGGTAAAGCGCACCGCCTCCACCAACGTCAGCAGCGGATGATCGGATAGCACCGGACTTTCCAAACCGGGCAGCGGGGAAACCGCGCCGGGCTTGTGCTTTTGGCTGCCGATGTAGTGATCATGCTCCCAATCGCCGGTCAGGTCCCACAGCGATTGGCCGTCTTGCGGCAGAAAAGCATCAACATAAACAATGGCATCGATCCGCCCGCCAAGCCGTGTGGCGACGCCGGTGATGACCATGCCGCCCCACGAATGGCCGACCAGCACAAAGCGGTCAAACCCCGCCTCGGCGATTTGGGTGCAGACATCATCAATGTGATCCGTCAGCGTGATGCCGGGATGGAATTCGGCTTTACGCTTGCCTAACCCTTTGAGATCACACGCAAGAACGCGGTGGCCAGCGGCGGTGAGATCGGCTTTCAGGCGATCCCACGCAAAGCTGCCGCCCCATGCGCCGTGGACGAGGACGAAATCGGTCATTGGTTGATGCCGTGCTTCTTGTTGTAGCCGTGCAGCCATTCAAGCGTCTTGGTCAGCCCGCCGAACGGGTAGAAATGCAGGCGGACCTTGCCATGTTCCGGGCCGAGGCCCTTGGCGAAAGCATCGACCAGCTTGTCCGGCCCGGCGGTGCCGAGCAGGTTCGTGACTGAAATGCCATACTTTTTCAGCACCGAGGTGGAGGCCCCCACGCCGCAGCGCGCGGCAAAGGCCAGCAGGCGCTTGATTCCGGCGGGGCCAGGCACGCCGATGCGGACCGGCGCGTCGATGCCGCGTGCGCGCAACTCCTTGAGCCAGCTCAGGAAAGCATCGGGATCGAAGCCGAACTGGGTCACGATCAAGGGAGCCATGCCGCGCGCGGTGATTTCGGCCACCTTCTTTTCGAGCACGGCCCAGCATTCCGCCTCGGTCATGTTCGGGTGCCCTTCCGGGTGGCCACCGATGCCTATCGCCTTGATTCCACTGCGTTCGAATGCTCCTGTGGCGATCAGGGCGGATGTATCGAAATAGGGGCCAACCGGTTCGGGCGGATCGCCTGCGACGATGAAGCAGCGCTCCACCCCGGCTTTTTCGACCACGGCGCGCAAGTAGCCTTCGAAATCGTCTTCCGACGTGATCCTGCGGGCGGAGAAATGGGGCATCGGCTCGAAGCCGAGTTCGCGCACCGCGACCGTGGCGGCCACGCGCGCGGCGACATCTTCGCCGGGAAGAAATGTAATGGCGACAGGGGTTTCAGCGGGAATGAGCGGGGCAGCATCGCGCAGCGACGCTTCGTCCTTCGCGGTCATTTCAAGGCTGAAGCCATCGGTGATCCCGGCGGGCGCCTTGTCCCAGTTGGGATGAATCAGGGGTGTTGCCATGTGCGGGATCCTCTCTCCGGAGAGCCCCTCCTCTTCAGGGGAGGGGTTGGGGTGGGGGCTTTGGTTCTAAAAATCTGTGCTGCCGGGGAGCCCCCACCCCCGGCCCCTCCCCTGAAGGGGAGGGGAGCTTTCAGGTTGCCTCAGCGAGCAGTGCGCCAGCCTTCAGCGTAGTTCTCACGCGCGACGCGGCTGTAGGGGACCGGCGAGACGATCACGCGGACGTTCAGCTGCTTGTGCGGTTCAACGGTAGTCTTGCGGGTGCCGCCGTTTTCCTCGCCCCACACCACGTTCAGTTCAGTGCCGAACGGGATTTCAGGGTCGATGGTGGCCAGCGAAAGCGCCTGCTTTTCGTTGTAGGAGAAGCCGGTGAACATCGAGAGGCCCACGGTCTTGCCACCGGCATCCACGACACGGTCGTAGTTGGACGAGGCATAGTTCGCCAGCGGAACGTCGAAGAACTTGTAAGCTTCGCCATCGGGGTTGAACATCGAAGCCATGATCTTGGCCATGTCTTCAGGATGCCAGGCCAGCGTCACCTTCTTGCGCTGTTCGGCGGGGTTCAGCGCTTCCAAAGCTTCACGGCCATGGAAATCATGGTCGAACTTCACGAAGTTGCCGTAACCCAGTTCCCATGGGTTCAGGTAATAGTCTTCGATGTTTTCCGACACGAACGAACCGCCGATCGAACCGGTGGCTTCGTAGCTGTCAGCCGCCAGCCATTCGCGGAAGCCCTTGAGCTTTTCGCCGGTGTAGATGGCGGGGAGTGGCGACGGGATCCAGCCCGATTCCAGCGTGTTCGAAGGATAGGCGCGGCTGCCGCAAGCGATCAGGCCGAATTCCTTGCCCGCTTCCAAAATGGCGGCGCGGATTTCTTCCTGTTCAGCGTAAGGACCCCAGATTTCGAGGCCCGGTGCGCCCGACATGCCGTGGCGCAGCGTGCGCACGGTCTTGCCTGCGATGTTCATCGTGGACATGTTGAAGAACTTGAGCTGTTCGAGCGGGCCGCCGTGCAGCTTTTCGATCACGGCCCATGCATTCGGGCCCTGAATCTGGAAGCGCCATTCCTTACGCGTTACCGGCTTGCCCATCGGGCGCATCGGCGAGCGGTCGTCCAGCTCGATTTCGCAATCGTAGCCACCGGTGGCAGCGTGATAGCGCAGCCAGTTCGAAGCAGGTGCGCGGCCGACGTAGGTGAAGCTTTCCTCTTCTTCCCAGAAGATGATGCCATCGCCGATCACGTGGCCATAAGGCGTGGTCGGCACGTACTGCTTGGCCTTGTTGACCGTCCAGCCCTTCGAGCTGTTGATCATGGTGTCGGACAGCAGCTTGGCCGCATCCTTACCACGGATGTAGAGGTTCACCATGTGGTGCGACTGATCGAACAGGACGGCGCTGTGCTGCCATGCCCACTGTTCCGAACGCCAGTTTGAAAATTCCGGTGCAACGACTGGGTACACGTATGCGCCCAGCTGCGAATTGCGCAGCATTTCGACAACGTTGCCGTTTTGCTGGATTACCTCTTCGAGGTTCTTTGCCATGGTAACTCTCCCGACTGTGAAATGGCCAAGTTTGAAAACACGAGTTGAAAAACTTGTATGCAACACATACAATCTCATCAGAGATTCGCAATGGGAAATGTTGCGCCCTATGAGCGCATCCCAAGTGCGAAGGATCGACGGGAGAGATTTTGATGAGTGCATCGCTGATTTTGACGCTGTCTTGCGAAGACAAGCCGGGTATCGTGGCCCGCGTTACCGGCAACCTGTTTGAAGCCGGGGGCAATATCAGCGAGGCGCAGCAGTTTGACGATGCGCTGAGCGGCAACTTTTTCATGCGCGTGGTGTTCGATCCGGGCGAGCGCTCGGTCGAGGAATTCCGTGCAGCATTTGCGCCCGTGGCGCAGCAATATGCGATGCAGTGGAACATGCGGGACACCACGGTGAAGCGCAAGGCGATCCTGATGGTGAGCAAGTTCGACCATTGCCTTGGCGATCTGCTGTACCGCACCCGTATTGGCGAACTGCCGATGGAAGTGGTCGGCATCCTGGGCAATCACCCCAAGGAAGCGCTGTCAATCTCGCTGATCGGCGACATCCCCTATCACCACCTGCCGATCACCAAGGACACGAAGCCGCAGCAGGAAGCCGAAGTGAAGCGCATCGTGACCGAGACGGGTGCAGAACTGGTGGTCCTGGCGCGCTACATGCAAATCCTTTCGGATGATCTGGCATCGTTCCTCAATGGCCGCTGCATCAACATCCACCACTCGTTCCTGCCCAGCTTCAAGGGCGCCAAGCCCTATCATCAGGCGCACGCGCGCGGCGTGAAGATGATCGGCGCGACCGGGCACTATGTGACGACCGATCTGGATGAGGGTCCGATCATCCATCAGGATGTGGAAGCTGTGACCCATGCCGACAGCCCGGACGATCTGGTGCGCAAGGGCCGCGATGTGGAACGCCGCGTACTGGCCGAAGCCGTGCGCCTGCATCTGGAAGATCGCGCCTTGCTGAACGGCACCAAGACGGTGGTGTTCAAGAGCTGATTCATTTGGGCTTGCTCTCTCCCCTTCAGGGGAGAGATACGGAGGCTTGGCAGCTTGTTGCCTAGCCGAAGTTGAGAGGGGTTGGATTGCGCTGCCCCCTCTCCCAACCCTCTCCCCTGTCCTTCGACAAGCTCAGGATGAGCGGGGGGAGAGGGCTTTTGCGGGCGGGGAGAGAAACAAATGCACGTCAACGCGCTGGATCACGTCAATATCATTACCGACCGGTTGGACGAGACGGCGGAGTTCTACCGCGCGCTGCTCGGGCTGGAGCGGCGCGATGGTCCGCCTCCCCTCACCCCGCAGAACGCGCAGTGGATGTATGATGCGGGCGGCAAGGCTATCATCCATATCAACGCTGTCGATTGCCCGCGCGCCTATGACCGGGAGGTTCAGCCGGGTTCGCTGACCGGCGCGATCCATCATGTGGCGCTGAACTGTTCCGGCTATGACGAGACGCTGGGCCGCGTCGGCGCAATGGGGCTGGATTGCCAGACCAACTTTGTCGCCGCCATCGGGCTGCGGCAGATCTTCACGGCTGATCCGAACAACGTGCTGCTGGAGCTGAATTTCTTCGGAGTTTGAGACCCTACCCCGTTCGTGTCGAGCGAAGTCGAGACACGTCAGCGCTGAGCGTGGGTGTCTCGACTTCGCTCGACACGAACGGGAATTAGGCTTTGGGTCAGCCCGGAATAGCGGCTTCCAACGCGTCTGCCAGCTCCTGCGGCTTTGACAAATAAGGGCTGTGATCGGCCTCAAGCGTGACCACATTTGCGCCCGGAGACATTGCGATCATGCGGCGCTGGCTGTCGATCGGGATCGTGCGGTCCAGCGTGCATTCCACATAGGTGCGCGGCAGGCTGCCCCAGCGTTCGGGCGTCACGGCAATCTTTTCGGAACGCGGTGCATGCGGTTCTGCCATCAGCCGCGCCATGGCCGCTTCGACCAGATCAGCGGGCGAGACTTGTGCAAAAACCGGTGCAGCATTTGCAGCGTCGATCACCGTGGCAACGCCGCCGTGGACCTTCGAAATGATCGCGTCGAAAGCCGGGTTCGGGCCTTCGGTCTCCTTGAACTCGGCCCGGCTCATGCCATTGGGCAGCATCATCGCGCAGATATAGACGAGGGCGTCCATCGCCGATGGATCAGCCTCCGCTGCAGTAGAGACGACGAGGCCCCCGCGCGAGTGCCCGCCCAGCACCACGGGGCCAACGCCTTGTGCCTTGAGATCGCGGCAATGCTGCGCAGCAAAATCGCCCCATGCGCCCAGCGTAACGGCGGCCATTTCCTCTGCCGTGCCGCCCATGCCGGGCAGGGTCGGCGCAACGACGGTGTGCCCGCGCGCACGCAAGATATCAGCCACCGGATCAAAGCACCAACCACCGTGCCACGACCCATGAATCAGAACGAAACCAGCCACTAACGCACTTCTCCTGACCAGACGCGCAATCCCGGTGCGGTCCTGTCTTCACTTTTCAGCGCTTCGGCCACAGCCGGGCGCGCGGCCACGCGATCGCGCCATTCACAGAGCCGCGGGGCGCGCTTGGCGACCTCCATCTCTGGGAACATGCGTTCGACCATGGCGCCGCAATGCGAATAAAAGTTGATGTCGGCAAGGGTGTACGTGTCGCCTGCCAACCACTTTGTTTCGCCCAGTTGCTTTTCGATCTTGTCGAGCGCGTATTCGATTTTGGCCGTGGCGTTGGCGAGGTCGCTTTCCGAAAAGCCGGAGCGCGCGGTGGCCCATTTCTTGCGCTGATCGGGCAAAGGAATGCTTTCCAGCAGCTTTTCGAAATCGCCGCTTTCGATGTTGCGCGCGATCACGCCGACCATGCGGTGCCAGCCGTGCATCGAGACGTAGTTCATCACGTGTTCGTCGATGAACTTGTTCCAGTAGCGCATCCGCGCCGCGCCTACCGGATCGCGCGGACGCAGCGGGGCGTCGGCGGGCTGAGCGTCGGGGAAGGCATCTTCGAGATATTCGTTGATCACCGTGGTGTGCGTGATGATCGTACCATCATGATCGAGCACCGGCACCTGACCTTCCGGGTTGATCGCGGTGAACCACGGCTGGTGCTGTTCGAACTTGTGCAGATCGACGTAGATGCTCTCGTAGGCGAGGCCCTTTTCCTTGAGCGGGACCATCGATTTGAGCGAGTTGGCCAGCGGTTCGGCGTGGTAATACTTTAAAGCCATAAGTTCATACTCGCATGGTGCCGAGCATGCCGCCGTCCACGGCCCAGCTTTGGGCGGTGACGTGGCTGGCGGCATCGGACAGGAGGAAGGCGGCTACTTGCGCCACTTCGTCAGCAGAGCCGGTGCGGCCCTGCGGCACGGCCTTGGCCATTTGCGAGGCGGCTTCGGGTGGGAGGCCATCGAGCATCGGGGTTTCGATCAGGCCGGGCAGGATGCAGTTGCAGCGCACGCCGAATTCCGCCGCTTCGTTGGCCACGGCGCGCGAGAGGCCAAGGACCGCGTGCTTGCTGGCGACATAGCCTGCGTTCATCGGCAAGCCGCGTTCGCTGGCCAAGCTGCCGGTGACGAGGATTGCGCCGGTGCGGCGCTCCTTCATCGCGGGCAGGACATGCTGGATGGCCCAGAAAACCGACTTGAGGTTGACCGCCATGACCGCATCGAAAGCGTCGTCGGTGTAGTCTTCGACCGGGGCGAACATGCCGCCGATCCCGGCATTCAGAAACAGGCCATCAACCGCGCCATGGGTGGCGATGGCGTGATCGAGCGCGACGTTGAGCGCGGCCTTGTCGGCCACATCGGCGGCGGCGAAGGTTGTTGCGCCGCCAAGCTCTTGCGCAGCCTTTTGCAGCAGGTCGGCGCGGCGGGCGATCAGGGTGAGGCTGGCTCCGGCCTTGGCACAAGCGGTGGCTGTGGCGCGGCCAATGCCGGTGGATGCGCCGGTGATCACCACGTGCTTGCCCGCAAGATTGGTCACGCAGGCCTCGGTGCGATGAATTCGGCCCAGATGCGGGCTTCCTTGCTGTCGTGGCCGTCGGGCGACCATTGCCGCTCCATCAGCGCGCGGGCGTCTGCTTCCGGCAAGCCGCGATGATCGCGGTTGTAGCGGTAGAAGAAGGCCGAGACGCGCCAGTTCATGATGCAGTGGACGTGGACCGGGGTTGGGCCTTGTTCCAGCGCGGCAACGAAGGCCGCGAAGTGATCGTCGCCCGGTGCATCGAATGGCACAGGGATATGGGTGTAGGCGATGCCTTGCGCGGCCAGTTTCTCGCCTTCTCCCGCGAGCGCTTCGGGATGGGTTTCCAGCGCGAGGTTGACGACGTGACGCACGCCGAGATCGGCAAGGCGCACCACATCGCGATCCTCGATCCGGCCCGACGTGGTGGTTGCCGCATCAAGCCGTTGCCAGGCACGGATATCGTCAGGGTCGGACACGATTGTGCGTTCAGGCCCGGTGCTCAGGACAGGCCAAGCAGGCGCGCGGCGTTGTCTTTCATGATGCCGGGCATGACTTCATCCTTGAAGCCCACCTTCAGCGCGGCGTCGATCCACTTTTGCGGGTGGATCAGCGGGAAGTCGGAGCCGAACAGCATCTTCTTCTTCAGCTGCGTGTTGGCATATTGGATGATCTGCGGGGCGAAGTATTTGGGGCTCCAGCCCGACAGGTCGATGAACACGTTGTCCTTGTGCAGCGCCATCGACAGGCTTTCATCGACCCATGGCCATGACGGGTGGGCGAGGATGATCTTCATGTCGGGGAAATCGACCGCGACATCATCGACCAGCATCGGCTGGCCATACTTGAGCCGCATCCCGCCACCGCCGCGCATGCCGGTGCCCATGCCGGAATGGCCGGTGTGGAAAATGGCGGGCAGCTTGTACTCTGCGATCACTTCATAGATCGGATAGGCCACGCGGTCTGCCGGGTGGCAGTCCTGCACGATGCCGTGGAACTTGAAGCCCTTTACGCCATAGTTTTCAACCAGATCGCGCGCTTCGCGGGCACCGAATTTGCCCTTGTGCGGATCGATCGAGGCAAAGGCGATGCAGATGTCATCGTTCTTGAGCGCCATTTCGGCGACCTCATAGTTTGACACCCGCTTAGCCCCCATGCCGCATTCGGCATCAACCGTGAACATGCAGAAGGCGATCTGTTCTTTGCGATAGATCTCGACGATCTCGGGCATCTTGGGCCGTTCGCGCGGGGCCTTGAAATAGGTGCTGGCTGCGTCGAAGAACTTGCCCATCACCGGATCTTCGGGATCGTGGCACGAGACCTCGGCGTGGACGTGGACGTCGATAGCCTTGATCTTCGAAAGGTCGATGGGCACGGAAATATTCCTTCGGATTACGGGCAGCTTGCGCAGCGCGCCCGCCCAAATTGAACCGTCACCCTGAACTTGTTTCAGGGTCCATCTCACGACATGCACCGCACTTCGTGACGAGGGATGGATGCTGAAACAAGTTCAGCATGACGAAGCCGGCTGTTTCAAACCGAGGCCCTCTCCCCTGTCCTTCGACATGCTCAGGATGAGCGGGGGAGAGGGCTTTAGGGTGTCAGACCAGCGCGTCTTTCTTGACGGTGATCACCTGGCTGTAGGTGAATTCCTTCAGGCCCTCGATGCCGTATTCCGCGCCAAAACCCGACTGCTTGTGACCGCCGAACGGAGCGAAAGGCGAGAGGTGGAGGAATTCGTTGATCCATACCGTGCCGGTTTCCAGCTGTTCGGCAATGGCCACGCCGCGGTCGGTGTCCTTGGTCCAGACTGCGCCGGCAAGGCCGTAGTCCGAGTTGTTGGCACGCGCGATGACTTCGTCGTCGGTCGAGAACTTCATCAGCGGCATGACTGGGCCGAACTGTTCTTCGGCCACAATGCGCGCGTCTTCGGGCGGATTGTCGAGGATGGTGATCGGCACGTAATAGCCCGAGCCCGAGGGATCGACATTGCCGCCGACCAGGAACTTGTAGCCATTGGACTTGGCATCTTCGATTAGCTCGCACACGCGATCGAACTGCTTCTTGTTCTGGATCGGGCCAACGCCGGTGCCCTGATTGGCGCCATCGCCCACGGTCACGGTCTTGGCATATTCGGCAATGGCCGTGCTCAGTTCATCGTAGATGTCTTCGTGGATATAGATGCGCTTGGCCGCAACGCAGATTTGCCCGGCGTTGGTGAAGCTTGACCAGAACAGCTGTTCGGCAACCTTGGCCACATCGGCATCGGGCAGCACGATCGAGGCGTCATTACCGCCCAGTTCCAGCGTGATGCGCTTGAGGTCCTTCGAGGCCCCTTCCATGATCTTCTTGCCGGTCGCGGTGGAGCCGGTGAAAGTGATCTTGTCGATATCCGGGTGCGAGGTGATCAGCGGCCCCAGCGAATCCTCGCCCGTGATGATGTTGACCACGCCTGCTGGCGCAATGTCCTTGATCAGCTCGGCAAAGCGCAGCGTCGTCAGCGGGGTGAAAGGCGAAGGCTTGAGCACGATGGTGCAGCCCGAAAGGATGGCAGGCGCGATCTTCTGCACGGCCATCAGCAGCGGGAAGTTCCATGGCACGATGCCGCCAACCACGCCCACCGGCACACGGCGCGTACGGCTCAGGCGTTCATCGCTGTCTTCGTTGATCGTCTCTTCGAGCGTCAGGGTGGACTGCGCGTTCATCATGGCTGAGCAGCCACCGATTTCCCACTGGGCCTGCTGGTGCGGCTTGCCCTGTTCGCTGGTCAGCAGGCGATAGAGTTCATCGAAATTCGCCTCGATTGCAGAGGCCATGGCGCGGATCACGGCGCGGCGATCATCGACCGGGGTCTTCGACCAAGTCTTGAACGCAGCGCGGGCAGCAGCGACCGCGCGATCAAGCTCATCAGGGCCGCAAGCGGGGACACGGCCGATGACCTGTTCGTTGGCCGGGTTCACCACATCGAGCGAGGCTTCGGTCGTAACCAGCTCGCCATTGATCAGATTCGGATAAAGCTGCGTCATGAGTCTCTCCGTTCGGTTATAATTGCTCTATACTATAGCAATCTCTCAGCGCGTGGCCAGTGCCTTGTCTTCGAGAGCCTTATCTTCGTGGGCGCGTTTGATGACATAATGGCGGATCGATTCGATCTGCTCCTTCGTCATGTACTTGCTCCAGCCGATCATGCCGTTGTCCACCAGCGCACCATCATGCACCACGGTTTGCCATGCGGTGTAATCGGTGTTCATCGCGCTGTGGCGCAAATCGGGCAGGAGGCCTCCGATGGCCGCATCACCATGGCAGACCGTGCAGTACTTGCCATAGAGGTTGGCACCCTGCGCAATCGTGGCGGGCGTGCCGACGAGCGCGGGAGGATTGAGCGGGCGCTCCTCAAACGGCGGCGCATCAGGCAGCTTGGCCTTGCCGCCCAGCTTGAACACCAGCAGGCGGCTGATGTTGCGCGTGGGGCCCGATATGTCGGACAGGATGCCGGTGGCCAGTGGCCACACCCCGCCCCAACCGGCCAGCACCGCAACGTACTGATCATTGCCAACCTTGAAGGTGATGGGCGCTGCGACCACGCCGGTCTGGGCCGGGAACGACCACAGTTGCTTGCCGTCCTTTGACGAATAGGCCGCGAAGGAGCCCGTGGCATTGCCCTGGAACAACAGACCGCCCGCCGTGGCGAGCATACCGCCGTTCCATGGCCCCTTGAACGGAATCCGCCAGCGTTCTTTCTGCGCAACAGGATCCCACGCAACGACCGCGCCGGTAGTAGCGGCCCGCGCCCCATCGCGCGCTTCCTTGATGGCCGGCATGGCCCCTGCGGCACTGTCGATCCCGGTATTGAAGCCCACCGCCTGCGGCTTCCAGTCCTTTTCGGGGAAGTAGGGATAGGCGGCGAACTGCGCGGGAATATAGACCAGACGCTGCGCCGGATCATAGGCCATCGGATGCCACGAATGCGCGCCCGCTGCCCCCGGCATGCCGATAAACGGCTTGCCGGTCAGGTCATAGCGCGCTTCCGGGTTTTCAATCGGGCGGCCATTGGCGTCAAGCCCGGTGGCCCAGTTCACCGGCGCATAGGCGTTGCCCGAAATGAACTTCCCGTTGGTCCGGTCGATCACATAGAAGAAGCCGTTCTTGGGCGCTTGCATCAGCACCTTGCGCGGCTTTCCAGCGATTTCCATGTCGGCGAGGATGATGTGCTGCGTGGCGGTGAAATCCCACGTTTCGCCGGGCGTCTGCTGGAAATGCCAGGCATATTCGCCGGTCTTGGCCTTGATCGCCACGATCGACGACAGATAGAGGTTGTCGCCACCACCGGGTGAGCGATAGGCCTGATTCCACGGGCTGCCGTTGCCCACGCCGATGTAGAGCAGGTCAAGCTCGGGGTCATAGGCCATGGCATCCCACACGGTGCCGCCGCCGCCCAGCTTCCACCATTCACCCTTCCAGGTGGCTTCGGCCTTCTTCAGGTATTCCTCGTCGTTCTTGCCCGGCATGTCGGGCACGGTATAGAACCGCCAGACCTGCTTTCCGGTCTGCGCGTCATAGGCGGTGACATAGCCGCGCACGCCCATTTCCGCGCCGCCATTGCCGATCACGATCAGCCCGTTCATCGCGCGCGGTGCGCCAGTGATCGTATAGGGCTTGGACTGATCGACCGTGACGGTGGACCACACCTGCTTGCCGGTGTTGCGATCCAGCGCTATCAGGCGGCCATCCAGCGTGCCGAAATAGAGCTTGTCACCCCACGCGGCCATCCCGCGGTTTACCACATCGCAGCAAGCCTTTACCGCAGTTTCGCCCGGCACCTTGGGATCGAATTCCCACAAGAGCTTGCCCGAAACCGCATCATAGGCCTTGGCCTTTGACCAAGCGGTCGTCAGATAGATCTTGCCGTCGATCACCAGCGGCGTGGCTTCCTGCCCGCGCGCGGTGTCCATATCGGCAGACCACGCAAGGCCCAGCTGGCCGACGTTTTCAGGCGTGATCTGGGCCAGCGGGCTGTGGCGCTGTTCGTCATAAGTGCGGCCATAGGACAGCCAGTTGGAGCCATCGGCAGCGATGATCTGCTGCGCGCTAATCCCCGGTTCAGCATTGGCAGCCATGGTGCAGGCCGCCAGCGGCAGCGCCAATGCCAGCGTCCCGGCAAGCATCACGTGCATTTTGCGGTTCAAACGCATTTTCTTGAGCCTCTCCAACCCAGTCCGGCTGATACCGGATCAAATTTCGATGTGTCCGGCTTTGTGCCGGATCAGTTTACCATGCGATCGCTGTTGCCCCAGTAGGGAGCGCGCAGCGCTTTCTTGTCCATCTTGCCCGCAGCGGTGCGCGGAATCGAGTCAATAAATGTGACCGATTTTGGCGCTTTCACGCCGCCCAGCCTGCCCTTGGTATAGGCGATGATCTCGGCCTCGGTCACCCCATCAGCCACGACCACGGCATGGACCTGCTCGCCCCACTTTTCGTGCGGGATGCCGAACACGCAAGCTTCCCTTACGGCCGCAATCTCGGTCACCGCCGCTTCCACTTCGGCGGTGAAAACGTTGAACCCGCCCGAGACGACCATGTCCTTCTTGCGGTCGACGATATAGAGGTAACCGTCCTCGTCAAACTTGCCGACATCGCCGGTGTGGTGCCAGCCGAACTTGCGAATTTCGGCGGTTTCCTCAGGCTTTTCGAAGTAGGAATGCGTGACAAGGGCACCGCGCACGCAGATTTCACCGGCCTCACCCAGCGGCACCGGCTGACCATCATCATCGAGCAGTGCCACCTTGATCGAACGTGTGGGTTTGCCGCACGACGCCAGTTTTTCCGGCGCGGAGGCGGCGTATTTCGCCACGTCCTCGGGCGGGAACCACGCCACGATCATCGGGCATTCGACCTGGCCATAGGCCTGACACATCGCCGGGCCGAAGATCGACACCGCCTGCCGCAGCTTTTCCGGGCTGCAGGGCGACCCGACGAGGATGAATATCTTCAGCGACGAATAATCGTGCTTGTCGATCTGCGGCGAGGCCATCAGCTGGTACATCGCCGTGGGCGGCAGGTACATGTGCGTGACCTTGTAGTCCTCGATGGTCTTGAGCACGGCCTCGGCATCGAAACCGGGCAGGATCACCTGCGTTGCGCCAAGGCTCATCGTCGAAAGCGAAATCGGGCCAGCGGCATGCGTGATCGGTGCAGAGACCAGCGCCACCGGATCATCGGTGCGCCCGCCCATGCCATCGGCGGCGGTTTCGATCATCGTGCCCCAGCCAAGGTTGGTCACGTTCGCACCCTTCGATGGGCCAGTGGTACCGCCAGTGGGGAAGATGCCGACGAAGTCCATCAGGTTGCCAAAAGCATCGATTTCCGGCTCGACGAAATCGGCTTCGGAAACGCCCGCAATGAATTCATCGAGGCTGGGATCATCGCCCAAGCGCTTGTCCAGGCACACAAAGTGCTGAAGCGTGGGGCACAGCGCCTTGAGCTGTTCGACCTCATCCGCCTTTGACGAATGGTAGACCATCCATTCGAGGCGCACGTAATTGATATAGGCGGCGTTGGCATCGATCGCATTGCGCGTGTTGACCGGAATCCACTTGCCATTGGCGCGCCACATGGCCAGCAGTGCCACCAGCAGCATGCCATCGTTCGGGCCATAAAGGCCGAGCAGGTCCTGATTCTTGAACCCGCCCTTTTGCAGCGCAGCAGCAATGCGCAGCGAAAGCGCCTTGGTTTCGGCAAAGGTCAGTTTCAGGCCGGTGTCGGTATCGACAATCGCAAGACGCTGCGGATTGCGGTCATGGCCACGGTCAAAATAGTCGATAGCGCGCACGGATTATCCCCAACGGTTGATTTCTGGCCCCGGCGCCCATGCGCGGAGCGGGTCTTGAACGGTGGCTTTGGCCAAAGCGGCCTGCACGGACGGACGCGCCGCCACACGGGCAAGCCAAGCCTGCGCAAGCGGTGCGTCAGCAAAGGCCGCTGGCTGCAGCGGCTGCATGCCTGCCAGCCATGAATAGGTAACGAGATCGGCGATGGAGAAGGTGCCCATCAGCCATTCGCGGCCATCGCCGAGCTGCTTTTCGCAGCGCAGGACGGCGGCAGCGATCTTTGACTCGCTGTCGGCAACTTGTGCTGAATCGATCGCGCCGTCGCGAAGAGCAAGCCAGCGTTCACGCAAGTCATCCGATACGATGGCCGCCGCTACGTGGACGAAATCCCGCGCAGGAATTGCCGCGACTTGCTCCTGTGAACCGGCGAGGTTACCCAGCAACGCCGCCGCAGGAGACAGCCGCTCGGTCATCTGGCGGCACCACATCATCATTTCCCAGCGCGCATAGGCATCGGCGGGCTGCAATCCGGCTCCGCCCGCCGCTTCATCGAAGTACTGCGCGAGGAACACAGATTCGGTCATCGCCTCGCCACCTGCCACCAGCACCGGGCCTTCGCCCTCAATACACAGATCGAGCGCGACCGGATCGGTGATGCCAGTCAGCGTGTGACGTTCGCCCGCCAGCAGATCGATGTGGCGGCATGCGATGTCCAGCCCAGCTTCGGCCAGTGCCGCAAGCACCGTCAGCGAAGCGCCGTTCGGCTCGCCATGATAGAGAATGGCGCTCATCCCTCAATCTCCGCCATGATCAGGCCATAGCGGTGCGCAAGATCGGTCTTGCCCATCGCCCAGGTCTTTTTCACCGCATCGCGGGTATAGACGCGCTTGAGCCAGCGCATGATGTTCGGCGTCTTGTCCTTGCCCGCCAGATCGGGTTGCGACAGCGGGAGCGAATAGGTGCTGTTGAAGATGTTGATGTCAGCCAGCGTGTACTGATCCGATCCGACATAGGGCCGCTTGCCCAGTTCCTCTTCCAGCTTGGCAATGCCCAGACTCACGCGGCGGCGGCTTTCGGCCATTTCGCTGTCCGAGAAATTCCCGCTGATCGCCTTGCGCCACGCAACGCGGCGTTCGGGCAACGGGATGCGTTCAATCGCGGCATCGAGCTCGGCGGGATCGCGCTGGCGCACCATCGGGCCGACGAACACGCTCCACCCGATCATCGAGAAGCTGGGGCCAAGCCACTGGTCCATGAACTTCATCCACCAGCGCACGCGCCAGCTGTCCTGCGCATCGGCGGGCATCAGGTCTGGCCCGGCAAAGCAGTCGTTCACGTATTCCATGATCGCGGTGCTTTCGGTGAGCACGCGTCTTTGGCCATTGGCGTTATGAACCATCGCCGGAATCGTGCCTTGCGGATTGATCGCAAGGTATTCCGGCTTGTGCTGATCGAACTGCAGCATATCGATGTAATGGCTGGAAAAAGGCACGCCCTTTTCCATCAGCGCAAGCATGGGCTTGCCTGAGTTGGCATTCGGTTCCCAGTGGTAGAGGGTGACCTCGTCCATCGCCTCGCCTTGCCTCTCTCCCGATTCCGTTTGTGTCGGAATATTGTTAGTAACACATACTAAATCAGCGAGAGCGCGGGTCAAGCCCGCATGCCTGTAATTTTCGTCCCCCGCCTATGCCGCCTGCAACGATAAGCGTATCCCGTCGATTCGGAGCATTTCACGCAGTGCAACGTTGCTGGATGGCAAAAGGGGCACGCTCTGCAAAGAACGCGCCCCTTTCATTTGCGGACCTCCAGCACGAGGGATTAGCGCGCCGTCATTGTCCAACGGAAGAGATGCGTGCGGCCTGAGAGCGGCGATGCAACACGCATTTCTTCCCCGAGTCGCAAGCCCTGCTCCTCGAGAGCCCCACGTAGCGCGGTCCAGTCGCTCCAGCGTGTGAGGCCCGTCACCGCGCGCGGAAAATTCAGCGCGCGCCATGCGTTTTCAACGCCTTGCGCCAGATCGAATTGCTCTGCACCGTTCTGCGTGGCGGCAAAGGCCACGGATTCCGGAATGCGGCTGTCGAACACTACCAGCGGTGTTTTGGCCGAAATCGCGGCAAAAGCAGGCGCTGCCACGGCAGAGCCTGCCAGCGCGCTGCCCTTAAGCATCGAACGACGGGACAGGCGCATCAGCCAGCCTTCCCGAGATAGGCCGCCACGGCATCAAGTTCCGCGTCGGTCAGGTCCACCTTGGTCTGCTGCGGCATCGCGCCCTTGCCCATGCGGACGACGGCCTTCACATAATCGCGCGTCAGATCCTGACGATTGGCGAGCAACCCTTGCTCCGGCGGATTGCCCGCCATCATCTGCTGCTTGGTGAGCAAATTGGTGCCCATGCCGCCAACGAGGTGGCAGTATCCGCACTGCGCCTCGAACACGGTCTTGCCGTCGCGCCCGGGCTTCAGCCGGTCACCCTCGGGCGCAAGCGACCGCAGCATATACGGAGGCATCGGGGGAGGCCCACCGGCAGGCGGTGCGGCATAGGCCGCAGCACCCATCGCCACGAGGGCGGCAACAATCACGATACGCTTCATCTCACTGCCCTCCCTTGTAAGCCGAGCCACGCTTGTCGGCATAGACAGCAGGCCAGACGCCCTGCTTGCCCGGCGCGATGATCCCGTTGGGGTCCAATGCGGACTTCACCTTTTCGTCGAACCGGCGCAGCGCGTGGTTGTTGAAATCGAAGGTTTCCATCACCGGGTCCATCCAGCCCAGATGCGTGCGGTATTCGGCATAGCCCGCTTTGGCCGTCTCCACGATCAGCGCATCGAACAGCTTGCGCATCTTGGCGACTTCTTCTGCATTGTCGCGGTCGTACATCAGCATGTTGACGTTGTTGGCAAAACGCCCGCCGATGGTGAAGCTGGCATAGAAATCGACGTCGAAATCGGCGATGATCTTGCGGCTGCGCGCCATCTGATCGAGCACATGTTTGCCCGTGGCCGGGACCACCGGCGAAAAGCCCATGTGCGCCCCGCGCCCGCCGATCCAGTCAGACATCTGCAACGGCACGGCCGATGGCACGCCCATCGTGGTGTCATATTGCCCGATAGGATCACCCTGCCGCCACCAGTTTTCCTGGGGGGCAGCAGCCAGATTGCGCTTCATCGCTGCCTTGACCACTTCGGCGCGCGCCTTGACCACCGGCTCCTCGCCATAGAGCCGCAGCGCGACCTGCCAGTAGCCCAGTTTGTGCTCCTTCAGCAGTTCGTCAACGCGCCAGTCCGGAATGGCCGAGGGCTTGTCCCAGAAGTCCTTGCGCTGGCCTTTCAGCACCATCTTGCCCAGCCACGATGGAATGAACACGTTTTGGTCGATCAGGCCCGAAATCTTGAGCGGCGTGATCGTGTCGATCACCCAGCCGATGTCCTCAACCTTGGGAATATCCCACACGATTTCCAGCGAGGTTTCGGGCGCCGGCTGCAACCACACGCCCGCCTTGGTCACGATGCCAATGTTGGATTGCGAAAACGCCAGATCCCACGTGGGGCCATAGCTCATCGGGAAAAGGTGAAACGCAGGGTTGTTTTTCATCGCCCCCATGCCGGTGCGCAGCAGATCGCCATCGGGCAGGACCGCCTCAACTCCACACAAGTTGCGCGCGTGGAGGCCGTAGGAGGTGTAGCCGATGCCGTGTTCGAGCGCATTGCCCAGCACTGATCCCCAAGCATTGCCGGGGACCGATAGCCACAGCGGCGCCTTTTCGCGCTGGATCTTGTCGTACAGGTCATAGAACCCGACACCCGGCTCCACCACGCAATAGGCCAGCGTGGAATCGAGTTCGAGCACCTTGTTCATGCGCCCGAGGTCCATCACCACGGTGCCTTCCATGCGCGGCGCAGCGGTGCCGTACCCCAGGTTCTTGCCGCGCGCGACGGGCCAGAGCGGCACCTTGTGTTCATTCGCCAGCCGCACGATCGCGCGCACTTCGTCCACGGTGGCAGGCGCAACGGCGGCCGAAGCAGGCCACTCCTCGGTGCTGCCGGGCGCATAGGTATCGGCGTAGGCATCGCGGTCAGCGTCCGAGTCCATGACCCAGTCCTTGCCGACGACCCCGGCAAAGGCGGTCATCGCGGACTGGAACTGTTTCGGGCTGACGCGGGGGGGAAGGTGAAGCTTCACCGGCTGGATTCTCCCATATGTTTTTCTAACAATTGTTATTGTTATGGCGCGGTGATTGGCGGAGGTCAAGCACTCTCCCCCTCCCGCTCATCCTGAGCCTGTCGAAGGGCAGAGGAGGGGGGGTCATTGCCTGGGTTTCTCCCCCTCCTCTTCAGAGGAGGGGGCCGGGGGGTGGTGCTTGCAACATTGAACAGCTTTAGAACCACACCACCCCCAACCCCCTCCTCTGAAGAGGAGGGGGCTTCAATGCGACCTACGTCAGCGCATAATACTTCACGTAGTTGCCATCGGGCTTGCGCTCCCCAACGCCGATGAAGACGTGGCGGGTGAGCCAGTCGTGCTTGCCCGTGCTGGTTTCGAATGTGGGCTGAGCGCGCAGGTAGTATTCGGCGTGGGGCACCGGCTCACCACCGGCAAAGGCCCAGGCGCGCAGACGGTCCATCGTGCCGGGTTCGCGCCCCCACAGGAAGCCCTTGTTCTGCATGTAGATCAGCGTGCCGTCATCTTCTTCCAGCACATAGCGGGCATCGAATGCGGCGGTATCATCGGGCCGGAAGAAGGCATAATCGCCGCCCGAATTGGGCACGGCCTTACCCTTCAGACGTGGGCCTTCGAACTCGCCCTCGTCCACATAGACCGCGCTGCGCATCCCGCCCGATGGCAGGTCGGGCACCATCTGCACCCGGGTAAAGCGCAGGCGGCACGCAAAGGCGAATTCGAGGCGGGGATTGTCGAGTGTGGAGAAGTCCATGAGCGTTCCTTCGTAAATTGCCTCACTCCACGCCGTTCGTGTCGAGCGAAGTCGAGACACGTTACGCAGCGACTGGTGTCTCGACTTCGCTCGACACGAACGGGGGTTGGGGCGTGGCAATTGCTGGTCAATAGTTCGAAAGAATCGTCAGACTCGGCCCGTCGAGCGGCTTTCCAGCCTTTTGCTTTTCCAGCTCATCCTTGCGGGTCTGGCCCTGCAGGTCGATCAGATAGGCGTGGATCGCATCGGCCTCGTTCGGCTTCAGCAGGTCATCCCAGCGCGGCATACCGTTTGGCACCAGCAGCCCCTCCATCACGATCTCGCGGAACGCCTCATGCGTGGCGGGCTGCATCCGGCGCAGGTCCGGCGTGATCGAACGTGGCTGGTTGGCATGGCAGATCGCGCAATTGCCAAAGAACAGCCCTTGCCCACGCGCGATGGTCGCCGCCGTCACGCCCGGCGCTTGCGCAGGCGGTGGCGGTGCCACTTCCAGCGCAGGCCGAATATCCGGCTTTGGCACTGCGCCGCCGCCAATCTTGAACACCAGCAAGCGGTTGGTGTTATAGCGGTTATAGGCCGCCGAATAGCGCGGGACGAACGGATAGCCGCCCCCGCCCCACCCGGCCATGACCGCGATGTACTGCACGCCGCCCACCTCATAGGTCATCGGCGCGGCCATGATCGCAGTGCCAGTATCGATCTCCTTGAGCAGCCTGCCGGTCTTCGTGTCACGCACAAACAGCTTGCCGGTTACGCCGCCATAAATCGTCAACCCGCTGGCCGTGGTCAGCACCCCGCCCCGGTCCTGCCAACCTGCGGTATCGGCAGCCCAAACGGTCTTGCCCGTCAGCGGATCGATGGCGCGGAGCTGCGCGCTCGCCGGATTCTTCAGCGCCTCGGCATAGGCAGGCGTTTTGCGCACCGCTTCACCGAACGCGGGCGGAAAGCCAGCGAGCGCGGCTTCGACATCGGGGGTAAAGATCAGCGCCGCATCATTGTTCAATGCCTTCGCCTTAAAGGGCTTCTGCCCCTCGGTCATGAAGATCAGGTTCCCCATGTCGAGCACCGCACCGATATAGAGGCCAGTGGCCGGGTCATAGCTGGCCGGGTGCCAGTTCCGCGCACCAGTGGTGGCCGGGAACACGATCTTGGGGCCGGTGGTATAATCCGCCACTTCGGGATCGAGGATCGGGCGGCCGGTCTTGGGATCAATGCCCTTCGTCCAGTTGGTCCGCACGATGGGGTTGGCGCGCAGCAGTTTCCCGTCGCGCCGGTCAAGGATGTAGAGGAACCCGTTCTTGGGCGCATGGAGCACCACCGGGCGGTCCTCGCCATCCACTTTCATGCGCGTGAAGATCATCGGCTGGGTGGCGGTGAAATCCCAGTTGTCGCCGGGCGTTTCCTGATAGTACCACTTCATCCGCCCGGTCTTGGGATCGAGCGCGACGAGGCTGGCGAGATAGAGATTATCACCACCTGAGGGTGACCGCTTGGACATGGCATAAGGCCCGCCGTTGCCGGTGCCGACGAGGACAAAGCCGGTTTCCGGATCGAACGAAATCGCATCCCACGGGCTGCCACCGCCGCCGATATCCCAGCGGCTGTTCGGGTCCCACGTCTTGAGCGCGGCTTCGAGTTCCGGCGTTTCCTGCGGCCCCAGCTTGGGATCATGCGGCACCACGTGCCAGCGCCAGCGCAGCTTTCCGGTTTCCAGATCGAGCGCGGTTACATAGCCGCGCACATCGTATTCCGCGCCGCTCATGCCCACGACCACCACATCGCCCGCAATTTCCGGCGCGCCGGTGGAGTTGTCGCCGCGCTTGCGGTCCTCGATGAAATCGGTCTTCCACACCACCGCGCCGGTCTTTGCATCGAGCGCATACATCCAGCCATCGAGCGCGGCGACATAGACCTTGCCCCGCGCCACGGCGAGGCCTCGATTTACCATGTCGCAGCAGACCGTGCGGTTAACCTGCATGTCCACCTCGGGTTCAAACCGCCACAGTTCCTTGCCCGTAGCGGCGTCAAAGGCATAGGCGCGGCCCGTGGTGCCCGAGGTGTAAAGCACGCCGCCCATCACCACCGGCGTTGCCTCCTGCCCGCGCAGGGTGCCGAGGTTCGCCTCCCACGCAAGGCCAAGCTGGCCGACGTTTTCGGCGTTGATTGCGGTCAGGCGCGAATGGTGCGTTTTGCCTATGTCGCCGCCGGGGCTGGTCCAGTCAACGCCTGCGCCAACTTGCGGCGGCGTGGCGGCGATGGTGCAGGCGGCTAGTACCAGCGCACCCAACCCCAACAGCCCTCTCCCGCTCATCCTGAGCCTGTGGAGAGGTGTTCGCACCACAGCGCCAGCACCCTTCGACAAGCTCAGGGTGAGCGGGTTGGAAATGATACCCCTAAATCCAAACCCGCTCATGCTGAGCTTGTCGAAGCATGCCCGCACCACGCCCGCCATCACAGCGAATCCCATGGGCTTGGCATCCGGTACGGCACGGTAATGAAGTTCGCCTCGATCTGCTCAATCATCCCGTGATCGATCTTGAACAGTTCAGAGATATAAAAGCTGTGCGGACGCAGCACCGGACTTTTCACCGTGCGCCCGTCGGTCAGCTGAAATTCGCGCAACCGGCCCGAATGGTCGATGAAGCCGAAGGCCAGCACCAGCCCGCGCTCTTCATCCACCAGTGGAAAGCGGCGTGCGCGCAGATCGTCGTCATAGCGGTAGTTGCCCATGCGGAACTGCTCTTCGCAGCCCAGCGCCGATACCGGCACGATCTTGGCAAAATCGGGATTGCGCGTGGTCTGCACGCCGTTTTCCACGCGGTTGCAATCGGGGTGGAACTTCGTGTGGATCGTGCCGTCGTTGCGCTGGAGCGTATCGAAATAGCCGTTGGACAGGCGCACCATCTCTTCGCGGCTCACCGGCGCTTCTGCCTCACGGTGCAGGATCGGCTTGTCCCAATAGCGGCAGTTTTCAAACTTGATGCCGCTGTCAGACTGGCGGACGATCAGCATTTCACACTCGGCGATCTGGCCCGCTTCGTTCAGACCAAGGCGCAGCGTGAAAGCGGATTCCTCGATAGGTTCGATCACCGTGCCGAAGTATCCGACCTGCCGTGTTTTCACATCGGCAAAGCGCAACTGGTAATCGCCCAGCCGGTCAATCGTGCCCCACACGCCATCGCCGATCTCCAGCATGACGTTGTTCTCGCTGTGATTCGCATCTGCTGCCCAATCCAGCGAGTGTGGATCGCGGGCGTTCAGCGCGGCCAGAAAGCGGTCCAGAACGGCGTAAAGCTCGGCGCGGGTCATCGATTCTCCCAAAGGTTCATTGAGGCTTTGACGGCCTTCTCTTGACACGGCATACTCTACCAAATGTTATAAATAAAGAGGAGAGGTCATGCGTTGGATCATTGCCGCAATCGCTTTTGCGCTGACATCAGGAGCCGTGCAGGCGCAGGACTGCAAGCTGACACCGAAAGAGGTGGTCAGCCAGTTCATGGATGAATTCTACATGCAGAAAAAGGTGCGCTCATCGTTCGAGCGCTGGGTCGATCCGGGCTATATCCAGCACAACCCTTATGCCGCCACAGGGCGCGATGCGGCGATCGCTTTCCTTGAAAAGTTCGTTCAGGAAAATCCCGGCCAGCGCACCAAAATCCACCGGATCATTGCCGATGGGGATATGGTGGCCGTTCACAGCCACGGCTGGAATGAAGGTGGCGATGCCGCGGCCAAACGCGGGTTTGCGGTTGTCGACATCTTCCGCGTGCAGGGCTGCAAGGTCATGGAGCACTGGGACGTGCTGTCTCCCGTCCCGGCTGAAGCAGCTAACACCAACACGATGTTTTGAACGCGATCAGGCACAGCCGCAGGGTGCAGCGCTACTGCGGCGCACCCTGCTTGGCCGCATCGGCCAGCGTGCCCCCGCTCTTGTCGGGCAGGGTCCAGATGATCAGGTTCATGACCATAACGCCTGCCAGCGTCAGCATCAGAACAGGCCGCTTGCGCTCCCCCCGCCGAAACAGGAACGCCGCACCTGCAAACAGGGCAATCGCAGCAAGCATCAGCAGAGAAAGCGCAGTATCGAGCATGCGGTTGCGTTAGCTGCCGAAAATGCCCTTGGCCATACCGGCCAGATCATTCAGCGGATTGCCATCGCCATCCTTGTCGAGGAAGCCCGCAACCTTGTTCAGCGCATCGGGGTTCTGCCCCAGCATCGCGGCAAAGCTGGCGAGCGAGCCTTCACCGCCGATGTGGCCGACAATTTCCTGCAGCTTTGACGCATCAAGGCCCGACTTGGCGGCAGCGGTGGTGATCGTGTCGTTCGGCGACTGGTGCCCGGCGGCCAGCGCAGCGATGGCGTTTTCGGCCATCGCAGGATCAAGCCCGACCTTAGCGGCAAGGTTCTTGATATCCACGTTCTGCGTAACTTGACCAAGGATCGAATCAAACAGGCTCATAACGGGTCCCCCAACGAATTGAGTGTATAAGGTAGCAGGCGCGTCGTGCAGGTCCAACGCCATCGGCATGAATGGAACCAGACCGGGCCGATCGCGCAACAATCGCTTCACATTGCCATGATGCGCGCGGCAATCGGCTCTTCGCGCGTCGCCACCGCTGCCCAGGCTGGCCGTTCTGTAACGCGCGCATACCACGATGCCGTGTTCGGCCGCAGATCGGCATTAACGCCATGGCCGACATAGGCCAGCGTGCGGAATGTCGAGGCGACCGCGATATCGGCAAGGCTGAAGGTATCCCCCAGCAACCAGCCTTCGGCGGGGACTTCGCCTTCCAGCCAGTCCACCCAGCGCGGCAGTTCCGCCTCTCCTTGCAGGGCAATCGCCTCGTCGCCGCCGGTCTTGAGCAGCTTTGGGCCAACCAGCCGGTTGAACAGGATCTTCAGGCCCGATGCGCCCAGCACCGTATCGGCAAATTCGTCCCAGAACACCGCTTTGCCGCGCAGTTGCGCCGCATCTGGTAGAAGCTTGGGTTCGGGATATTTGGCATCCAGATAAAACGCGATGGCCGACGAATCGGCGAGCGTGAAGCCATCGTCATCTATCGCCGGGATCTTGCCCAAAGGGCTGGCTGCCAGAAATTCCGGGTCCGTGCTGCCCGGCCCACCGCGCGCCAGATCCCACGAAATGCCCTTTTCCGTAGCGATAACCGCCACCTTGCGCACAAAGGGTGAAAGCAGCGCGCCATAGAGCTTCATTGAAATTCTCCCATTCTAACGGACAGGTCCTGTGAAACCTTATTGCAGCGCAGCGCCCGCGCGTATAGGCGACATGGTGATGAGCGAACTTCCGAACAGCCACGCGACGACCGTGCTCGCCGCACCCGATATCCAGATCGATGTCCGTGAGACTTTCGGCATCGACATCGACATGAAGGTCCCGGCATTCAGCCGCGCAGACGAGCGCGTGCCTGATGCAGACGCGACCTATGTGTTCGACCCGGACACCACGCTGGCGATCCTTGCAGGCTTTGCCTTCAACCGCCGCGTGATGGTGCAGGGCTATCATGGCACCGGCAAATCGACGCACATCGAACAAGTCGCCGCGCGGCTGAACTGGCCATGCATCCGCATCAACCTTGATGCGCACATCAGCCGCATCGATCTCGTCGGCCGCGATGCCATCGTGCTGCGCGATGGCTTGCAGGTCACCGAATTCCGCGAAGGCCTGTTGCCCTGGGCACTGCAGACGCCAACCGCGCTGGTGTTTGACGAATACGATGCGGGCCGGCCTGACGTGATGTTCGTGATCCAGCGCGTGCTGGAAACCGAAGGCAAGCTGACGCTGCTCGACCAGAACCGCGTGATCCGCCCCAACCCCTATTTCCGCCTGTTCGCCACGGCCAACACGGTGGGTCTGGGCGATACGAGTGGGCTCTATCACGGCACGCAGGCCATCAACCAGGGCCAGATGGACCGCTGGAACCTCGTCGTTGCGCTCAACTATCTGGCGCAGGAGACCGAGGTCGAGATTGTCAGCAAGAAGGTGCCTGACCTCAATCCGCAAACCGTGGCCGACATGGTGCGCGTGGCCAACCTTTCGCGGCAGGGCTTCATCAACGGCGACATCTCCACCGTGATGAGCCCGCGCACGGTCATTTCTTGGGCGCAGAACTGCGGCATCTTCAACGACGTCGGCTTTGCGTTCCGCCTCTCGTTCCTCAACAAGTGCGACGAGACCGAGCGCGTGCTGGTGGCGGAATATTATCAGCGCGTGTTCGGCAAGGATCTGCCCGAAAGCGTCGCGCACCGGGGGTGACCAAATGCTCTCTCCCCTTCAGGGGAGAGATACGAAGGCTTGGCAGCTTGTCTGCCTAGCCTGAGTTGAGAGGGGCTTTGCACACGCCCCCTCTCCCAACCCTCTCCCCTGAAGGGGAGAGGGCTTTTAACATCAGCCATTCGGCACGATCAGATACTTCTCGCCGGTACGCCGCGCGTTGTATTCCAGTGCCGCCTCGCGGCTCAGCGCCTGTTCCAGCGTCACGCGCGCCTTGTAGTTGCTGGCAAAAGTCGTGGTCAGTTCGGCCATCACGCGGCGGCGCATCTTGTCCACGACCTCTGCCCCCAGCTTGCCCATCCATGGCGTAAGCAGCCAGCCCGACACGTCCCAGCTGAACCCGAAGTTGCGCGTCAGCACCGTGGGCGAAAGGTCCAGCGCGCCATAGATGAAGGCGTGCTTGGGGCTGTTCGAGCCATAGCGGCTGTAGGCCGCGCCCGAATTGGCTACCTGTTCCATCACCGTCATGATCTGGCTGACCAGCTTGCCGCCCCCGATCGCATCGAATGCCATCGTCGCTTTGGTTGCAGCCACCGCAGCGGTCAGGTCTTCAAGGAACGTGTCCTTCGAGCTATCCACCACATGCTCCGCGCCGATCCCCTTCAGAATCGCCACTTGCGCTTGGTTGCGCACCACGTTGACCAGAGGAATGCCATCGGCCTGGCAAATCTTCACCAGCATCTGCCCAAGGTTCGATGCAGCGGCGGTATGCACCAGCGCGCTGTGGCCCAGGTGGCGCATGGTTTCGGTAAAGCTAAGCGCGGTCAGCGGATTGACGAAGGCCGACGCGCCTTGCTCTGCCGTGATACCCTCGGCCAGTTCAAGGCACATGCCCGCATCCGCCACCGCCAGCGTGGCATACATGCCGCCGGGGAAGCAGGTGACGCGCTTGCCCAGCAGCGCCTGCGCTTGCGGATCATCACCCGCTGCAATCACGGTGCCCGCACCCTCATTGCCCACCGGCATGGCCGCTCCGTGGCGCGCTGTCATCGCCCGCACCGCCGGTTCAGGCATCCGCGCGACGATCTTGCTGGCTGAGAATTCGGCGTTTGCCACATCGGCGGGGCCGAACAGCAGACCGAGATCCGAAGGGTTGATCGGCGTTGCTTCCACCCGGATCACCACCTGCCGCCCCTCGGGCTGCGGCAGCGTGAAATCCTCAAGTGCAACGGTCAGCGTGCCGTCAGAATCAAGTTTTGAAACAATGCGCTGGCCGTTCAGGTCGGTCATAATCTACTCTCCGGGATAATGTGCGGCCACGAAGTATAGACCTTCCGGCGGCGCGTTAAGTCCTAATTTGCTACGGTCTTTTGCCGCCAACGCCTCAGCCACTTGGCTCACCCGCCACTGCCCCTGTCCGACCAGCGCCAGACAGCCGACCATAGAGCGTACCTGATGATGCAGAAAACTGCGCGCCGCCGCCTCGATAGTCACCCTGTCGCCCTCGCGCCGCACTTCCAGCCGGTCGAGCGTCTTGACCGGGCTGGCCGACTGGCAATGGACGGAACGGAACGTGGTGAAATCGTGAAGCCCCACCAGCGATTGCGCCGCCTCGTGCATCGCGCACGCGTCCAGCGGCTTGGCAATCCGCCACGCCTGCCCCAGATCGAGCGTCAACGGCGCGCGGCGATTGATGATGCGGTATTCATAGGCCCGGCCAATGCACGAAAAACGCGCATGCCAATCTTCCGCCACTTCGATGCAATCCAGCACCGCCACCGCATGCTTTGCCAGCCGCAGATGCGCGTTCAGGGCTTCGAACATGCGAAACGGATCGAAGCTGCGGCCCAGATCAAAATGCGCGCGCATGCCCAGCGCATGGACGCCGGTATCGGTCCGCCCTGCCGCGTGCACTGCCACCGTCTCTCCGGTCACCGAATGCACTGCATCTTCCAGCGCCTGCTGCACGCTGGGTCCGTGTGATTGGCGCTGATAGCCCTGATAGGCCGCGCCGTTCCATTCGAGGGTGAGGGCGAAGCGGGTCATGGTGTGTGCTCCCACCACCCCCAACCCCCTCCTCTAAAGAGGAGTGGGCTTTTTGACTGCTCCCCCTCCTCTTTAGAGGAGGGGGCCGGGGGGTGGTGACGCACCTCAACCAAGCGTCGTCCCCGCCACAATCGCCCGCCCGCGCAGCAAAGCCGCCGCATCCATCGCCGGACGGCCCGCCCGCTGGATCAGCGTCGGCCTGATCGCGCCAGTGCCACATGCAATGGTCAGCACATCATCCAGAACTGTTCCTGCGTCCCCGCGAAGGCGGGGACCTCCATCGTTCAAAGCCTTTTCCGGCCCGAGGTCCCCGCCTTCGCGGGGACTCACGACTGAGGCCCCCAGCACCCGATACCGCTCACCCTCAAGCTCGAAAAACGCCCCCGGCACCGGCGCAAAGGCGCGCACCTGCCGCTCCACGTCCACCGCAGTGCGGGCGAAGTCCAAGCGGCTTTCGACCTTGTCGATCTTGTGCGCATAAGTCACGCCCTCGTCCGGCTGCACCACCGGCGGATGCGCGCCAAGGTCGGCCAGCACCGCAACCATCAGCGCCGCGCCTTTCTCCGCCAGTTCAGTGGTCAGTTCACCCGCCGTCTTGCTGTCGACCGGCGTTTCCACAGTCGCCAGCATCGGTCCCGTATCAAGCCCGCGCTCCATCTGCATGATCGTGACGCCGGTCAGCGCATCGCCCGCCAGAATCGCCCGCTGCACCGGCGCAGCCCCGCGCCAGCGTGGCAGCAGCGAGCCATGGACGTTCAAACACCCCAGCCTCGGCGCATCCAGCACCGCCTGCGGCAGTATCAGGCCATAGGCCGCGACCACCGCCACATCAGCCTCCAGCGCCGCAAATGCTGCCTGTTCGTCCGCCCCTTTCAGCGAAACCGGCGTGCGCACGTTAATGCCATGCGCCTCAGCCGCCAGTTGCACGGCTGAGGGTTGCAGCTTTTTGCCCCGCCCTGCCGCACGGGGCGGCTGGCTATAGGCGGCCACTACATCGTGCCCCGCCGCGACCAGCGCTTCCAGCGTCGGCACCGCAAATTGCGGCGTTCCCATGAAGATGATGCGCATAAGCTGTAAACAAGGCCTTCCGTTTGTCGCCCCCGGCCCTATCTGTGCTGCCATGGCATCGCAAGAGATCGAGGCGCTTTCCGGCGCATTGGCGCGGCTTCCCGGGCTCGGCCCCCGCTCAGCCCGGCGCGCGGTGCTGTGGCTGATCAAGCGGCGCGAGACGGCGCTGCCCCAGTTGCTCGCCGCGCTCACCCAGGTGCAGGACCTGCTGGTGGAATGCGACACTTGCGGAAACGTCGATACCACCAACCCCTGCAGCATCTGCACCGATCCGCGCCGCGATGCCCGCGCGATCTGCGTGGTAGAGGAAGTGGCCGACCTGTGGGCGCTTGACCGCGCGCGCCTGTTCACCGGCAAATACCATGTGCTGGGGGGCAGGCTTTCCGCTCTGGAAGGCGTGCGGCCCGAAGATCTGAGCATTGGCCAGCTGCTGGGCCGCGTGGCGCAAGGCGGGATCGACGAGGTCGTCCTCGCCATGAACGCCACGCTGGAAGGCCAGACCACCGCGCACTACATCGCCGAACGGCTGGAAGACGCCGCCGTACGCGTGACGCAATTGGCGCATGGCCTGCCGGTGGGCGGTGAGCTGGACTACCTCGACGAAGGCACACTGGCGCAAGCACTGCGGGCAAGAAGGCCGGTCACCTAGAATTACCTCGAAAAAAGTAGATCGCGCCCCCGCAAAGGCGGGGGCCTCAGGCCGCACACACAACCCTTGCGCAACTCGCGGCCTTTTACACCACCCTTCCTTAAACCGCCCGAGGCCCCCGCCTTCGCGGGGGCGCACCCCCTTTACGTGACAGCCTTGCGACTCCCCCGCACATTCCCTATCTGCGCCCCATGGCCATCCGCGAAATCATCGAAGTCCCCGACCCGCGCCTGAAGCAGGTCTCCGTCCCCGTCGAAAAGTTCGATGACGAACTGCGCACGCTCGTGTCCGACATGTTCGAGACGATGTACGATGCCCCCGGCATCGGCCTTGCCGCCATTCAGGTGGGCGTGCCGCTGCGCGTGCTGGTGATCGACCTGCAACCCGAAGACCCGGACGCAGAACCGGTGGCCTGCAATCATGATGGCCACCACCATCACCACACGCCGACCAAACGCGAGCCGCGCGTGTTCATCAATCCCGAAATCCTTGATCCTTCCGAAGAGCTGCGCCTCTATCAGGAAGGCTGCCTCTCGGTCCCCGAAATCTATGCCGAAGTCGAACGTCCGGCTCGCATCCGCGCGCGCTGGCAAGACCTTGATGGCGTGGTGCACGAAGAAGAGATGGACGACCTGATGGCCACGTGCCTCCAGCACGAAATGGACCACCTCGAAGGCATCCTGTTCATCGACCACCTCTCGCGCCTGAAGCGCGGCATCGCGCTCAAGAAGCTGGAAAAGCTGCGCAAATACGCCTGAGGAAAGGTTGCGCAGGCCGGTTGCCATAGGGGATGACCTAAGTTAGGTTCATGCTTCGTTCTTTGTTGGAGCAAGCGTGGACCCCGTTCTGATTCTTTTCGTGATCCTTGCCCTGCTGGTCGGCCTCGCCGTCGGCTGGTTCCTTGGCTCGCGCCCAGTGGCCGAATGGCGCGCGCGGGCGGATAGCCGCGATGCTGAGGCCAAGGCGCACGAAGGCACGGTCAAGGCGATGACGGTTGACCTTGCCGCGATGAGCGAGCGGGCCAAGGCGCTTGAGGCCAGCCTTGCCGAATTGCAGGACGTGCGCCGCCAGCGCGATGAATTGGCCCCCGCCCTTGCCGCCGCGCGCCAAAGCGCCGCCGACGCCGAAGTGGTGCGCGCCGAACTCATCCGCATTCGCGACGAACGCGACAGTTTCCGCACGGCGGTTGAACGGATGAAGGCCGATGCCGAAAACTTTGCCGAACAGAAGCGCCTGCTGATCGAAGCGCAGGAAGCGCTGCGCAAGGAGTTTGAAAACGCTGGCAACAAGGTGCTGGAAAAGGCGCAGGAAACTTTCCTCGCCCGCGCGCAATCGCGGTTTGAGGAAAGCGAGAAGACCAGTGCGGAACGGCTGAAATCGCTGCTCGCCCCGGTCGATCAGCGCCTGCGCAGTTATGAAGAGCAAGTCGGCAAGCTGGAGAAGGAGCGCGTCGATGCATTCGGCAATCTGACCGGCCTGATCCAGTCGATGCGTGACGGGCAGGAAGCCGTGCGCGCGGCTGCTGCACAGCTTGGCAACTCCTTGCGCAATGGCCCCAAAACGCGTGGGCGCTGGGGCGAATTGCAGCTGCGCAATGTGCTCGAACAGTGTGGCCTTGCCGAACACACGGATTTCGTCACCGAACATTCGGTCGATACCGAAGAAGGGCGCTTGCGCCCCGATGCCATCGTGCGCGTGCCCGGAAACAAGCTGCTGGTGATCGACGCCAAGGTCTCGCTCAACGCCTATCAGGATGCGTTCGAGGCGACGGACGATGATGCCCGCAAGATCGCGCTGAACGCTCACGTCCAGTCGATGCGCAACCATATCCAGACGCTGGGGGCCAAGTCCTACCAGAGCCAGTTCGAGGAAGCGCCGGACTACGTGCTGATGTTCGTGCCCGGCGAACACTTCATTGCCGCTGCACTAGAGCGTGATCCGGGCCTGTGGGATTTCGCTTTCGAACGCCGCGTGTTGCTGGCCAGCCCGACCAACTTGGTCGCCATCGCACGCACCGTGGCGCAAGTCTGGCGGCAGGATGGGCTGGCGCGCGAAGCCCGCGAGATCGGGCGCATGGGCGGTGAATTGTATGACCGCCTCGCCGTCGCCGCCGAACATCTGAAGCGTGTGGGTAATGGGCTGGACAGCGCCGTCAGCAACTACAACAAGTTCGTCGGCAGCTTTGAGCGCAATGTGCTCTCTGCCGGACGCCGCTTGAAGGACAAGCATATCGAAATCGGCAAGCGCGAAATCGAAGAAGTGCCACTGGTCGAAGCCGCACCACGCTATGCCGATGCGGAACCAGCGGCGCTGGCAGCGGTTGCCAACGATGAAGGAGATGTGGCGGCGGAATGACGCGATGGCAGCGGCCTTGCCTTGCCCCCTTGGGTCTTGCCCCCTTGGCCGCCCAATTGGCACTTGGGCTGGCGCTGGCCGGGTGTGACAGCGCGCCGCAACCGCGTCCGTCTCCCACCGCTGAAGTATCCGCTGCACCGGCCCCCGCGCCCAGTCTGGAACCCCTTCCAGAACCTGATCCCGATGCCTCGGCCAGCGCACTGGCCAGCGCTGCACCCGACGAGCCTGTTGCCCTTGCCGGTATCAGCTATGCCCCCAGAGATGACTGCTCGGCCAAACCGGGCTGGCCCGCTTTTCGCAAGAATCTGAACAGCGCCATCCGCGCCCGCGATGCCGCTGCCCTTGTCGCGCTCTCAGCACCCGATATCGCGCTCGATTATGGCGGCGGCAGCGGCACTGCGGAACTGAAGAAGCGCCTTGCCGATCCTGAAACGGGCCTGTGGCAGGAACTGGCCGCCATTCTGCCGCTGGGCTGCGCGGTCGAAGGCGGGATTGCGGCGATGCCGTGGGTGTTCTGGAACGTGCCCGAAGAGGTAGACAGCTACAACGCCATGCTGGTGCTGGGCAATGACACCCCCTTGCGTGACAAGCCCGGCGGCAAGGTCATCAGCCCGGTCGGCTGGTTCATCGTCGGCATCGATCCGATGCAATTTGAGCCGGAAAAAAGCGAAACACGCGTTACGCTCGATGGTGGCCAGAAGGGCTGGATCGAAACGGCCAAGTTGCGCAGTCTGCTGGATTATCGCCTGATTGCCGAGCCGCAGGACGGCACATGGCGGATCACTGCATTCATTGCCGGCGATTGACCTTTGGCGCGCGCTCAGCCGCCAACCAGCTCCAGATCAAGCGCATGTCCGCCCGACACGAGCCGCATGGCAGACCCGCTCCGCTGGATTTCCGGCGCGGCCGACAGCAATGCATTGACCGCCTCTTCCTGCTGCCACACCGGGCCTTCACAGAACATCCGCGTGGCCATCAGGGGCCCGGCCACCAGCCGCCCACCATCCACGCGATACTCGCCACCAATGCCGTTACACCCGACATTCGCGCCAAGCCGCAGCTCATCGAACTGCATGGTCGCTTTGTCCAAAGACACAGGCGGCGCACCATCGATCCGCACGATTTTCCAGCGCGTCTCGGCAAGCCCCGCCGAACTGGTCGGCGCTGTGGCACATCCGCCAAGCAATGCGGCGCTAGCCAGAATCAAGGAAAGGCGCGAAATCATGGGGTAGTCTTACACCCATGCGACTGAGCGAAGGATTAACCGGACAGTCCGTTAATGTTCAGCCTTCCAAAGTCGCCAAGACTTCATAGGCCAATACTGCGCCTGCCACCGCAGCATTCAGACTGTCTGCGCGGCCCTTCATCGGCATCGTCACGCGCAGATCGCAGGCCATTTCATAGTCCTCGGGCAGCCCGCGCGATTCGTTGCCGACCATGACAAAGCAAGGCGAAGTGTAAGCCGCCCCACGATAGGGCACCGCCTCGCGCAAGCTGGCGGCCACCAACTGCCCCTCGCCCTGACGCAGCCAAGTGGCAAACTCGTCCCACCGCGCCTGGGCCAACCGCTCGGTAAAGATCGCGCCCATGCTGGCACGCACCGCCTCTACCGAAAAAGGGTCAACGCAATCATCGATCAGGATCAGCCCGCCTGCCCCCACCGCATCGGCCGTGCGCAGCATCGTGCCCAAGTTACCCGGATCGCGCATGGCGTGCGCCACCAGCCAGATCGGCGCGGCATTGCGGTCGATCAGCGCTATCGACGTGTCCCATTCGGCAAACACGCCGGCCACGGCTTGCGGGTTTTCCTTGCCCGTCACCTTGGACAGGATATCCACCGGCAATTCGATAACCTCGCCACCAGCGTTATCTACCGCGGCTTCCAGTTCATCCAGCAACGGGTGGCTTTCACGCCCCTGCGCCATCAGCAGGATTTCCGGCAAGCGCCCACCCTCACGCGCATCGGTCAGCAAGCGCAAGCCCTCGGCGAGGAACTTGCGCTCGCGCCGCCGGTGCTTCTTCTCCCGCAACGAGCGGACGAATTTTACCGTCGGGTTGGAATAGCCAGTGATGATCTTGCGCGTCATGGCCTCCCCATGCGGCACAGCTACGACCGGAGCAAGACCGGTGTTACGGCCAGCGCTGCGCAAGCGTCCTTCGATAAGCTCAGGACGAGCGGGTTTGTTGGACAGGTGCCGCGAAAATTCCGCTCATGCTGAGCTTGTCGAAGCACGGGAGCTTACAAATCAATCCTCGCCGAAGCCGTCCTTGATCAGTCCGGTCAGCTTCATCAGGATCGCGTCAGCCTCACCCTCAGGCCCGGCAACGGATACGTCCACCGTGTCACCCTTGGCCGCGCCCAGCATCATCAGGCCCAGGATCGATCCGCCAGCGGCATCTGTGCCGTCCTTGCTGACCAGCACATCAAAACCTTCGGGCAGCTTGGCCACCGCGTTCACGAACTTGGCACTGGCGCGGGCATGCAGGCCGCGCTGGTTGACAATCGTTACCGTCTCACGGGTGACGTAACCCTGTTCCGACATGTCATGCATCCTGTCCCAGAAATTCGGAAGCGATCGTTATGTAGTTGCGTCCGGCATCGCGTGCCGCCGCTGTCGCTTCCTTCAATCCCATGCAGCCCCGTGCTTTGGCAAGCCGGATCAGCATAGGTAGATTTATCCCGGCAATCACTTCAACCTTGCCCGCCTGCATCAGCGATATGGCAAGGTTCGAAGGGGTGCCGCCAAACAGATCGGTCAGGATGATCACACCCTCGCCGCTGTCGACGCGGCGAATCGCGTCGGCAATTTCCTTGCGGCGTTTTTCCATGTCATCGTTGGGGCCGATGCACACGCCGATGACATCGCTCTGCCGCCCGACGACATGTTCCATCGCGTGGATGAATTCGTCGGCAAGAGCGCCGTGGGTAACAATGATAAGACCGATCATGAAGGGGACAGGCTCCGAACTACAGCCCGGTATCTTGCCGCCCGCGTGATGAACGCAGGCTGGGCGCAGACGATCGGGCCGCAAAACGATGGGAAATCGAAATGCATGTCTTTCAGTGCTGTCCCGCCCATCGTCTTGTCCCTCGCGCTCTTCCGGCCCGTTGCTTCAAGGCTTTTGGCCTTCAAGCATGTCCGCTGCCCGCGACGCGAGATTGCGATGGAGCAATGTGGGTGAAAAACCTGCCCCGCGCAAGGCAGAAGCGATCTGTTCGGCCATGAACACCGAACGGTGTTTCCCGCCGGTACACCCGAAGGCCACGTGGACATAGGCCTTGCCCTGCTCCTGGTAGCGCGGCAGCAGCAAGAGCAGCAGGTCCCGGATGCGGTCAAAAGCCTCGGCAAAGGCGGGATCTTGGCGGATATAGTCGCCCACCGCGGCCTGCTGCCCGGTCTGCGGGCGCAGGTCATCGACCCAGTGCGGATTGGCCAGAAAACGCATGTCGAACACCAGATCGGCCAATGGTGGCGTGCCGCGGGAAAAGCCGAAACTGCTGATCGTCAGCACCGGTCCCGAAGGTGTCTCTGTCCCAAACTGGGCGCGAATCGCCGCTTGCAGATCGTTGCTGGTAAAGCTGGTGGTGGTGATTACCACATCGGCCCAGCGGCGTAGCGGCTCCAGCAATTCGCGCTCGGCCATGATGCCGGTGGCAGCGGGCTTGTCCTCGCTCATCGGGTGTCGGCGGCGGGTTTCGTTGTAGCGCCGCTCCAGTTCGGTCCCGGCGCAATCCAGAAACAGCGTGGTGATCTGCAAATCGCTGCGCTGCGAGAGCTTCTTGACCAGATCGATGGTCCGCGCCGGATCGAACCCGCGCGTACGCGTGTCAAAGCCGATGGCCATCGGGCCGCCGGTCTCGATTCGCGCTGATCCCGGTTCGGTTTCCAGCAAGCGGTCGAGCAGGCGGATCGGGAAGTTGTCGATCGCTTCCCAGCCCAGATCCTCCAGCGTGCGCAGCGCGGTCGTCTTGCCCGCGCCCAGCAGGCCGGTGACGAGCAATATGCGCTGCGGTCCAGAATCCATCATCATGCCGTTGTCCGTCGTTGCGCCGCCTCCATGCGCCTGCGCGGGGCAATTGGAAAGTCCGCACGAATGCCGTGTGCCGATTCAGGCAACTGCTAACCCATATGTCTTCAGCGCAAGCTCGGCCCGCAGTGCCAGCACTGGACTATCCGGCCACAACCGCACCAGCGGCACATCAACGCCCATCACCACGCTGCACTCTGCCGTTTCAACATAACGTGGCGCATCGCCATCAAGCCGCAGCACCAGCGCCACCGGCACCGGCAGCGACACCGCAAAATCGATGAGCCCCAAATTGCGCACTTCCAGCTTGCCCGAAGTCTGCGGATGCGGCGCGGCGATCAGGCTGCCTTCCTGCACTTCCAGCAACACGCCATCATCGCCCACCAGCACGGCGCCCCGGTCAATCAGCGCCAGCGCAAGGCTCGATTTTCCCGATCCCGGCGGCCCTTCGATCAGGACCCCGCGCCCGCCGATGGCCACACACCCGAACTGCAGCGCGCGGCTCATTCCTCGTCCTCTGCTTCCAGCGGCACGCTCAACACCAGCCAGGCCCCCGCCTTGCCATCCGGCCGATCCGCGATGGTCAGCGTGCCATCATGGGCCTGCGCAATGGTGCGCGCGATGGCCAGCCCAAGCCCGCTGTGCGCCCCGAATGCCTCGCCATCGGGGCGCACCGAATGGAAGCGTTCGAACACCTTTTCCCGTTCTTGCGCCGGAATGCCGGGGCCATCATCGGCCACCGCCACATGGGCCGCATCGCCATCACCCCACACGGTCACTTCGACCACGCCCCCGGCTGGTGAAAACGACACCGCATTATCCAGCAGGTTTTCCAGCACCCGCTCCAGCCGGGCCGCATCGCCCCACACCACGGTCTCGCCCCCTTCGTGGCGCAACCGCACCGGCACTGAGCCACGCGTGCGCACATCGCGCGCGCCCACCACTTGCGAGGCCAGCGCCGCCAGATCCACCGCCACAAACGTCGCGCGGCTGAGTTCCGCGTCGATGCGGCTGGCATCGGCAATCTCGGTGATCAGCCGGTCGATCCGCTGCACATCATGCGCGGCAATATCGGCCAGCTGGCGGCGCAGCGCGGGGTCTTCCACCCGCTCCATCGTCTCCAGCGCGCTGGACAGCGAAGCGAGCGGGTTCTTCAATTCGTGCGCCACATCGGCAGCGAAAGTCTCCACCGCATCGATCCGCTGGCGCAGCGCCATGGTCATGTCCGATACTGCGCGCGCCAGCAGCCCGATCTCATCGCCGCGATCCGGCAAGCGCGGCACCACCACCTCGCGCTCACGCCCCAGCCGCACCCGCACCGCAGCCCGCACCAGCGCGCGCAACGGCTGCACAATGGTCCGCGCCAGATAGAGCGAGAGCTGCACCGACAGCAGCAACGCCAGCCCGATGATGATGACCAGCGTCTGGCGCGCATCGCGCACCGATTGCGTGATATCGATCGCATTGCGGAGCGATAGCAACACCTCGCCGCTACCCCCAATCGGCGTTGCCGCCGTAATCACCGGGGTGCGATCGGGCGCATAGCGCAGGAACACTTCGGTGCGGCCCGATGCGCGCGCCGCCTGAATCTCGGGCCAGCTGCCTGCCGGGCGTTCGGCGGTATCACTATAGGCTTCGATGGCTGGCGCATTGACGATGAAGTCCACCCCCCGGTCCAGCAGCCGCGCGGCCTGTTGATACCAAGGCTCGCTTTCAGGATCGATCAGCCGGAACGATGGCGGGGCCAGCAGAAAGCTGTCGGCCAGCAACTGGCTTTCTTCATCATAGAGCCGCAGCCGCAGCGTCTGTTCAGGGCCAATCCGCGCGATCAAGGCCTTGCGCTCGGGCATACGCGCATCGATCAGCCCATCGGCGGCAATCTCCACCTCGGCGCGCGCCAGCTTGAAGCGCTCTTCGATCAGCTGGGTGCGATAGCTGTCGAGATAGAAAAATCCTCCGGCCAGCAGCGCCAGCGCAATGACATTGACGAACAGGATGCGCGTGGTGAGCGATACCCCGCGAATGCGCCACAAATTCCGCAGCCGCCGCCCCCGCGTCCGCTGCGGCCCATATCCCACGGCCACAGGTTCATTCGTCGGCAAAGCTATAGCCCGCACCGTAAAGCGTCTCAATCGCGCCAAAGCGGCTGTCGGCAGCGCGGAATTTGCGGCGCAGGCGCTTGATATGGCTGTCGATGGTGCGATCATCGACGAACACATCATCATGATAGGCGGCATCCATCAACTGGTTGCGCGTCTTGACCACACCGGGCCGCATGGCCAGCGCTTCCAGGATCAGGAACTCGGTCACGGTCAAGGAAACCGCCACCCCATCCCACGTCACCGCATGACGCGCCGGGTCCATCACCAGCCGCCCGCGCCGGATCGGGTCGGGCACCGGCTCACCATCCGGCTCCTGCTGCTCGGCCTCACGCCGCACAATATCGCTGCGGCGCAAGATCGCCTTGATCCGCGCCACCAGCAGGCGCTGGCTGAACGGCTTGGCGATATAATCATCCGCGCCCATCGACAGGCCCAGCGCCTCGTCAGCCTCGTCATCCTTGCTGGTCAGGAAGATCACCGGCAGATCGCTCTTCTCACGCAGCCGCCGCAGCAGTTCCAGCCCGTCCATGCGCGGCATCTTGATATCGCACACGGCAAGATCGGGCGGATTGTCCAGCAATGCCTTCAGCGCGGTATCGCCATCGTTGTAAAGCCGCGTCACAAACCCCTCGGTCTGCAGGGCAATGGACACGGTCGTCAGAATATTGCGGTCATCATCCACCAGCGCGATCGTGCGCGGAGTATCGGGTGCATCGGCACGGACAGGATGCTGGCTTGCCATTGCTTTGATCGTCTACCGGTTGGCCTTGCCGCTTGCAATGTCCCAGAAAAATCCGCTGCAATGCAGCATCTCGGGCCACTTGCCACAGTTGCACCTAGCGCAACTTGCTGCGCAAAAAACTTCATTGCCGCGTGCTATTTGACGCAGCAAATGCAGGTCACTATGCGCAAGCCGAGAATCAGTGCATTCGTATTCGCAAACCGTGCGCCGTGGGGCTCTCTTCCGCCTCTCGCGCCACCAACGGGAGGCCTTAAGTGTCCGACAATAGCCTGAACGTGTCCCTTGCCAGTCAGGGTTTTCCGCAGCCGGCAGAACTGTTCGCAAACCTCGGCACTGCGCCTCTGGTCGAACACGCTGTCCGCAAAGGCGAAGGCCGGTTGACGAAAGACGGCGCACTGCTGGTCGACACTGGAAAGTTCACCGGCCGTAGCGTGAAGGACAAGTTCGTCGTTCGCGACGCTGCGACAGAAGACACGATCAACTGGGGCAAGATCAATCAGCCGATGTCGGTTGAGCACTGGTCCAACCTGAAGGCCGAGTTCCTTGCTGCGATGCAGGACCAGAAGGAACTCTACGTCGCAGACCTGTTCGGCGGCAGCCAGCCCGAATACCGCGTAAACGTGCGCGTGGTCACGCAGCTGGCATGGCACAGCCTGTTTGTCCGCACCTTGCTCGTCCGGCCGAGCGCCGAGGAACTGGCGTCCTTCACCCCGGAATACACAATCCTGAACCTGCCCAGCTTCAAGGCCGATCCTGAACGCCACGGCTGCCGCAGTGACACGGTGATCGCGGTCAACTTCACCGAAAAGCTGATCCTGATCGGCAACACCGAATATTCGGGCGAGATGAAGAAGGGCGTGTTTGGCCTCCTCAACTTCCTGCTGCCCGCGCAGGGTGTGATGCCGATGCACTGCTCGGCCAACATCGGCGCTGACGGCACCAGCGCGATTTTCTTCGGACTTTCGGGCACGGGCAAGACCACGCTTTCGGCTGATGCTTCGCGCACCCTGATCGGCGATGATGAGCATGGCTGGTCAGATACGGCGGTCTTCAACTTCGAAGGCGGCTGCTACGCGAAGATGATCAACCTCTCGGCAGAGGGTGAGCCTGAGATTTACGCGACGACCAAGATGTTCGGCACGATTCTCGAGAACGTGACGATGGACGAAGCCACGCGGGAACTGGACTTTACCGATTCCAGCAAGACCGAGAATACCCGCGGCGCCTATCCGATCGAGTTCATCCCGAACACCAGCGCCGAGAACCTCGGGCCGCCGCCGTCGAACATCATTTTCCTTACAGCGGATGCCTTTGGCGTGCTTCCTCCGATCGCGCGGTTGACGCCGGAGCAGGCGATGTATCACTTCCTCTCGGGCTACACCGCCAAAGTCGCCGGCACCGAGATCGGCGTGACCGAGCCTGAAGCCACCTTCAGCACCTGCTTCGGTGCCGCGTTTATGCCACGCCATCCGTCGGTTTACGGCAACCTGCTAAAAGAGCGCATCGCCAAGGGCGGCGCGCAGTGCTGGCTGGTCAACACGGGTTGGTCGGGCGGCAAGGCCACGCAGGAAGGCATCAAGCGCATGCCGATCAAGGCGACGCGCGCGCTGCTGAACGCCGCGCTCGACGGGTCCTTGAACGACGCCACCTTCAAGAAGGACCCGAACTTCGGCTTCGAAGTGCCGGTCGAAGTGCCCGGCGTCGAAACCCGCCTGCTCGATCCGCGCGGGGCGTGGGCCGATCAGGAAGAATACGACAAGACCGCGCAGGAACTGGTCCACAAGTTCGTCGATAACTTCCAGCAGTTTGCTGAATACGTCGACCAGTCGGTCCGCGATGCGGCACCTGCTGCAGCCTGACGCACCGCATCATCGCTGACACGTTGCGAGGCCCCTTCCCGGGGCCTCGTTTCGTTTCAATCCGCCAGAAACGCCTGCAGGAACTGGCCCACACCGCCAAAGTTCATCGGCAGCGCGGCGACCTTGCGGTCATAGCCTTTCAGCTCCAGCCCGATCAGCCCCTCAGGCTGAATGCGCACATCGCCCAGCGCGCCGAACACATCACCGGAGACGAGGATATCGCATCCGCAATCCTTGGTCGCGGTCTCCAGCCGGAACGCGGTGTTCACCGCCTCACCCATCGCGGTAAAGTCTGACACGGCACCGCTGCCGATGTTGCCAACAGAGGCCATGCCGACATTGTATCCGCAGCCAAACCGCAGCAGCGCGGGCGGCTTGTGCCGCTTTTCGGCCAGCCGGAAAATCTCCTGATAGCCGCTGATCACATCGAGTACGGTCACCACATCGCGCCGCGACAGGGCATTGGCCGGGTGCAGCCAGATCGCCATCACCGCATCGCCAATGAACTTGATCGACCATGCGCCCGCTGAATCCAGCAACTGGCCTGCCTCGCGGTTGATATCGGCCATCATCGCGGCAATCGCGCGTTCGCCCATCATCGCCGAAAGCTGCGTAAACCCGCGAATGTCGATCACCATTGCGCTGACCAACTGCTGATCCATGAAAAATTGCGTACGCCCGGCCATCAGATCGGGCAGCTCCACCGGTGCTGCTTCCTGCACGAATTCCATGGTCGTGCGGCCAATCTGGATGCGGTCACCCGATTTCAGCTGTGTAGGGGCCTGTACCGGGCGTCCGTTCAGCCAGGTGCCGTTCGTGCTGCCCAGATCGTTCAATGTGCAATGACCGCTGGCATTGCGCCGGATCATCGCATGTTCGCGCGATGCCAGCTTGTCATCCAGCACGACCGAATTGGTGGGCGCACGACCAAACCCGCAGATACCCAACCGGGCCACAGGAACTTCGCAGACGACACCTTCCGTCTCGATCCGCAGGTAAGTATCGCAATCGTCGGTCGCCACAGCCCCCTCCGCAGGTCGACGTGATGTGTAACGATCCCGCGAGGCTTGCAATGTGCCTTATGGCACCACCTCTATTACTTTTGTACCTGACCGGGATGGCAGGACACGCGCCACTTCGCAAGCCCGGATCGCAAGCATTCATCGCCCCTGATGGCAAACACTGCTGCCGCTAAACGAAGGCTGCGCTGCTTTTCAACAGGTTGTAGGCTTCCACCACTTCCTGCAACCGGCCTTCAAAACTGCGGTCGCCGCCGTTCCGGTCCGGGTGATACTTGCGCACCAGTTCCGAATAGCGCAGCCGCAAACCCCGGCGGTCGGCATCATAGGCCAGCCGCAGCGTATCATAAGCCTTGCGCTCATCCGGGCTGATCCCGCGCCGCGCGGCTTCTGCCGCACGCAGATGATCATCGCGCCGCGCCCGCGCCCGCTGCGAAATCGCCTCCAGCGGATCGGCAAAATCGGCCCAGCGCGGCGGGGAATCGATCCCCGCATCGGGCCGAAACGCGCGGGTTTCGCGCTCCCAGCCTGACAGCGGCGATTGCGCCTTCAGGATTTCCTCGGGCGTCATTCCGGCAAAGAAATCATAGCCCGCGTTGAACTGGCGCACATGATCGAGGCAGAACCAGCGGTAATCGCCCGGCCCATCAAACCCCGGCCGTCGCACGCCCGGCGCGCGAAACTCGCCTGCCTCATCGCAGCCCGGCGCATGGCAAAGCTGCCCGGTGCCCTTAACGCGCCCATGGAATTTATCGTGATTCATGCCGCTTCCACATGGCGACGAAGGCGCTAGAAGAAAAGCCATGACCGGAACAATCCAGCAGGAAATCGAACGGCTTCTGACCGAAGCCCTCTCTCCCACCCGCCTTGCCGTGATCAACGACAGCGCGCACCACGCAGGCCACATGGGCGATGACGGCACCGGCGAATCGCACTTCACGGTGGAGATCGAAAGCCCCGCCTTCACCGGCCAATCGCGCGTGAACCGCCAGCGCATGGTCAACAAGGCACTGGGCGACCTCCCCGGCCAGCGCGTCCATGCGCTTGCGATAAAGGCCACTGCGCCGGGTGAGTGATGCACTCACCTCCCTCCCCACAAAACCCGTCATCCTGAACTTGTTTCAGGATCAATCGCGCCAATCTTCCTGCCGCTGGTGACGAAAAATGGACCCTGAACCAAGTTCAGGGTGACGAACGCACTCAGGGAAGCGCACAACGGCAGCACCATGCACACTGAGCCAACACCAACCCGCCGCATCCGCCGCGCCGCGCGCATCTTGCTGATGGACGAGCATGACCGTCTCCTGCTCATCCGCTTCGTGCCCGCAGACCGCCGCCCTTTCTGGTGCGGCGTGGGCGGAGAGTGCGACCCGGGCGAAGACTTCCCCGCCGCCGCGTTGCGCGAACTTTACGAGGAAACCGGCCTGCGGGTTGAAACCTGCGGCGCCGAAGTCGCCCGCTGCGCCGATGATTTCGTCACGCTGGCAGGTGAACCTGTCACCGCAGACGAACGCTTTTTCCGCGTGGTGACGCAAAACTTCACGCCCGACACATCGGGCCACACCGAGACAGAGCGCGAAATGATCAAGGAATTTCGCTGGTTTACACGTGCTGATCTGGCAAACTGGCCAGAACCGCTGTTCCCCGTGAACATTCTAGACCTGCTCGATCTTTAAGGCGCAGCAATGAACGACGCGATCATTCAAACCATCACCCCGGTTGCCCACGATCTCGGCGCGTTCGAGGTCCGCCGCGCCATTCCCTCGCGCCAGCGCACGATGGTCGGCCCGTTCATCTTCGTCGACCAGTTCGGCCCCGCGCATTTGCCCGCAGGCACCGCCATGGACGTGCGCCCCCACCCGCACATCAACCTCGCCACAGTCACCTGGCTGTTCGAAGGCGCGATAGACCACCGCGACAGCCTCGGCTCCTTCGCCACGATCCGCCCCGGCCAAGTCAACCTGATGACCGCCGGCAGCGGCATCGTCCATTCCGAACGCTCACCGCAAACCGAACGCCCCGGCGGCCCCCACCTCTACGGAATGCAAACCTGGCTCGCCCTGCCCGACGGCAAGGAAGAAGTGGCCCCCGCCTTCGAACAGATCACCGCCCTGCCGGTGGTAGAAGACGTCTGCGCCGCCGCCACCGTCATCATGGGCACCCTATGGGGCAAGACCGCCCCCACCACCCAACACGCCGCCACCATCTACGCCGACATCGTCCTCGCCCCGGGCGGGGCGCTACCAATAGACGCCGAAGCCGACGAACGCGCGGTGATGCTCGTCGGCGGCCAAGCCACCATCGACGGCCACGCCCTCGCGCTCTACGACCTCGTCGTCCTCGCCCCCGGAGCCGTCCTGAAACTGCAATCCGAAACCGGCGGCCGCGTAATGCTGATGGGCGGCGAAACCTTCACCACCAAACGCCACGTCTGGTGGAACTTCGTCAGCTCCAGCCGCGAGCGGATCAATCAAGCCAAGGCTGACTGGCAGGAAGGGCGGTTTCCCAAAGTGCCGGGCGATGAGGTGGAGTTCATCCCGCTCCCCAAGGTGGCGACTACGGTGAGTTATCCTTGAGGTTTGCCGTGCAGCGTGCAGGCTCGCAGATCCGTTGCAAAGACTACTCGGCTGGCGTGGTAACACTTACCTCGGCAGGCTGTGCTGCAAGCTCCAGTTTTTTTATGATTCCTTCAAAGTGTTCTACTGGAAACGCCCCGCGAACAGGGATGCCATTCAAAAGAAAGCCCGGGGTACCATCAAAATTGAATTTAATTGCTTCATCAATATCGGCAGATATGCGTTGCTTCACTGCTTCGCTCGATGCGTCAGCTTCACATTTCTTCACATCTACGCCAAGGCTCGCTGCGGTTTTACGAAAGAAATCGATGCCCAATTTGTCCTGATTTTTGAACAATACATCGTGAAAAGACCAAGCGGCCTCCGGCGACTGCATTGCCACTGCCTCAAACCATTGCGCGGCTGGCATTGCTTGGGGATGGAATGGTAGCGGAAAATTCTTGAATACAATCCGAATATCCTGACCGTATTTCGCTCGCAATTCATCCACTACTGCAACACTGGAAGCACAATAAGGGCATTCAAAGTCAGCATATTCCACAAGAGTCAGGCGCGCGGTATTCTGGCCGCGAATGTGACTTTTGGAGTCGATCGCTGGCTTCAACGGATTTTTGAACTGTTCTTCATAAGCCAGCTTCGCGGCCTCCTCAGCTTCTTGCCGTTGGCGTTCCTGTTCTTCCACGCCAGTCTGATTGATGATGGCGAAGATCGCCTTTCGGTTTGCCTTGATCGCTTCGATCAGCACATCAGGGTGCTTGGCCAACGCTTTTGTCAATTCGTCAGCAGAGATTTCGCGCGCGGCAACGCCTTGACCAAGCAACAGACCCGAAAGACACACGGCCAGCGCAGACCAAAGTTTCATGATTTTCCAATCTCAGACAGCGATCAGCGCCAAGGCCCGACCAAGGCATCGAGAACACCGAACAGGCTAAAGCCAAACGCAACCGACGGAGCGCCAATTCTTTGCGAAAAAGCGCCCCGAAGGTTGGTCGCAAACGATGCTTTAGGCGGGCTTATTGATAACCGGTCCATTGACCGCCCGTGCAGGTGGGTGCGCCGCCGTTTGCAGCAGTTCCCCAGGCATAAAATGCGTTGCCCCAAGAAAAGCCCCATGACGTTGACGAGGTACCCGTTGCTGGCGGCGCCGTTCCGATAACCGTCCCGTTGGCCGGTGCCGGCATTACCTGGTTGGGCTGGCATGCAAGCTTCTTGCAACGACCGTCGGTCGTGTTCGCTCCCGGTCCGGTATTTCCTGCCCACCCACTCGGGCAAGTGCAGACGACGGGTGATTTTGTGCAGGCCACACTCGCCATGCACTTCCCGTCTTTCGTCTTCTCATTGTTGACACCAAGGACCGTGGAGTCAAATGTCACCTGGATTGAGCCGTTTGAACACAGGTTGTTGAACGCTGGCGTGCCAACCGGAATGCTCTGTTTGATCATCGCGATAACCGCAGAATGATTGCAGCTGTTTTCGGCTTTTTCCTGACAAAGAGTTCGCCGGCTTTTTGGCGGAACAAGTGTCGCAGTTACGTTTCCGAGAGCAATGTCAGTCGTGGTCACCGTGTAACCTGCGAGGCGGTATGCCGCCACACAAGCCTTCGATTGACCAATACCCCGCAATTGATCGGCTGCTTCCGGACCTTCCCCTTGAGCCTTTGCCTTGACAGCTCCACCCATCGGGACCGGCCCTGCTTCTTGAGCCGTTGCCAACCCCGATCCGCCCAAAACGGTCATCATTGCCGCACCGATCCCTGCAAGGATCGACTTCTTGCATCCTGCTATTGTGACCACGTTCGCTCTCCCTTGAAGCTTGACGCAACATTCACTCGGCGCGGCCCATTATGTTTTCGTTACCTAACGATACCATTGCAACTCCGACATGTCATGCGACTTCTCAAGTAGACACCGCCTTAAATCTGACTGGATCCTGCCTGAATGTTAATTGAAAAAGATTCATTCTATTATTTATAAAATTTTCCAGCACTGCCATCATGGCGATTATTTTAAAAAACTTTCGTATATAAAGCATCCTTGCTTTTTATGCAATCGATTACAGAATTAATTTGTTTAAAGTAAATCGTTATGTAGCGCTAATATTCTCACAGGTCATGATGATATTATTAAAGATTCTCCCATCATTTGACAGATAATCACAGACTATAATCTGCTTTCGAGATGAGAGGGAAATCTGATGTTTTACAAAGTGCTGTCGCACTTCACCGGTTACAACGGTTTAGGAAATGCTGCTTCCGTCGAAGAAAAGGACCATGACGACGACGTTTAGGGCTGAAGTGACAAAAACCGCTCCACCGCCCCCAGCGACCCCGCCGCATCTTCCTCAAACGGAACATGCCCCAGCCCCGGAAGGCGCACCAGCGTCGCGTTGGGCATGGCGCGCAGGTAATCATCCGCATTGCTGATCGGGATCATCGCGTCCTCCTCGCCCCACAGCAGCAGCGTTGGCGCTTTGATGCCCGCCAGCACTGGCACCGGATCGCGCAGCACCGTCTGGCCCATGCGCGTCAGGATCGCCGCCCGCACGCTGGGGGCCAGCATCAGGTCGCGGTAGCGGTCCACGGTGGCCTCGCTCAGCCGCTCCGGCTTCGCATAAGCCGCCGCCAGATTGGCCTTCAGCATCGCGCGCGGTGCGGTGTAGGGCAGCGCCTTCATCATCAGCGGAACGTCCGGGGCCTTGCCATAGTCAAAGCCGGGACTGGCAAAGCCATCGGGCGATACCAGCACCAGCCGCTCCACCCGGTCCGGCTGCTGCGCGGCAAAAGTCCACGCAATCCGCCCGCCCAGCGAATTGCCGATCACGCTGGCGCGGGCCACGCCCAGCTGGTCCATCAGCCCGGCCATCAGCTGCACCGCGCGCGCATCGCTGTAATCGCCGGTCGGATCGGCCCCGGTCAGGCCAAAGCCCGGCAGATCGAACCGGATCACCCGGTATCGTGCGGACAGCGGCCTGGCCCAGCCCTCCCACGTTTCCAGACTCGCGCCGAATCCATGCAGCAGGATCACCGCAGGCCCATCGCGCGGCCCAGTATCGCGCAACCGCAGCCGCGTGCCATCGACGGTGCGGTATTCGCCCGGATATGCGGCCTCAAGCGCGGCGCGGGGTTTGTCTGGCGCGTAGAGCCAGATCGCAAGGGCCGCGATTGCTGCCACGGTAATGCCTGCGATCCAGCGGATGATTTTCAAGCGGCGTGTCCTGTCTGGTCCGGCGTTTGGCACGTTACCATCGCCCCTTCACGTCATCCTGAACTTGTTTCAGGATCCATTGTGCCAATCAAGCTGCCGTTCGTGGGGAGAAATGGATGCTGAAACAAGTTCAGCATGACGAGTTTGGTCGGATGGCGCTGCCTACACGACATACCCCCTACAACCGCTCCGCGTGCCAGCGCACATGGTCTTCCATGAACGTCGAGATGAAGTTGTAGCTATGGTCATACCCCGGCTGCATCCGCAGCGTCAGGTCCACGCCCGCAGCCTTGCACGCCGCCGCCAGCAGTTCCGGGCGCAGCTGCTCGGCCAAAAAGCCATCCGCCTCACCCTGATCCACCAGCACCGCGCCGGCGGGTCGCTTGCCATCCTCGATCAGCGCCACGGCATCATGCGCACGCCATGCAGCGCGGTCCTCGCCCAGATAGCCGCCCAGCGCCTTGTGCCCCCACGGCACCTGCCCCGGCGCCACAATCGGCGCAAAGGCAGAAAGCGATTTGAACCGCTCAGGATAAGTCAGCCCCAATGTCAGCGCACCGTGGCCGCCCATCGAATGGCCGGTGATACCCATGCGCTCCAGATCGACCGGGAAGTTCGCGCCCAGCAGGGCGGGCAGTTCCTCGGTAATGTAATCCCACATGCGATAGTGCTGCGCGAACGGCGCTTGCGTGGCGTTGACATAGAACCCCGCGCCAAGGCCAAAGTCATAGGCCCCGTCAGCATCATCGGCCACGCCCTCGCCCCGCGGCGAAGTGTCTGGCGCCACAAACACAATGCCATGTTCAGCGCAAGCGCGGCGATATTCGCCCTTATCGGTCACATTGGCGTGGGTGCAGGTCAGCCCCGAAAGATAGACCAGCACAGGCAATTTCGCGCCCTGAACCGTCGCCTGTGGGGGCAGGAAGACCGAAAAGGTCATTCCCGTCCCCGTTGCGGACGATTCATGCTTGTAGACGCCCAGCGTTCCGCCGTGCGCTTTCGAAGAAGAGACCGTCTCCAGCGTCATCAGGCGATAACGTCCAGTGCGCACAGCTTGTTGCCAGCCGGATCGCGCAGATAGGCGAGGTAATAGGGCGAACCTTCGCGCGGTCCCGGCGGATCTTCGCACGCGGTGCCGCCAGCGGCCACGCCCGCTGCGTGCCAGGCATTGGCCTGCTCGGGGCTCATGCGGAAACCGATGGTGCCGCCATTTGCACCGCAAGCCGCTTCGCCATTGATCGGCTTGGTCACGATGAACATGCTGCCATTGTGCATATAAATCAGCCGCCCCAACGGATCGGTGATCGCTGCAGGGCCACCGAATGCGGCAAACGTGGCGTCATAGAACTTCTTGGCGGCGTCCATATCATCGGCGCCCACCATCACATGGCTGAACATTCGCACTCTCCCATTGCGGATTGCAACGGATAAAGAGCTAAGCCATCGGCGAATGCGGTCAAGCGTCCATGCGGGAATTCTTTGTTGCGATCATGCAGCAGGATCGAGCACACCCAGCATCGCCACCACCATGACCACGCCCACCCCTGCGGCCATTTCCAGCGATAAAGACCGCCGCAGCCGCGCCTCGGCCCCGCCATCGCCGCGTTCCAGCGCGGGCACAATGCGCCAGCGGTTGTGAGCGGCCAGCGCCAGCATCAGGCCGAACAGCGCAATCTTCACGCCCAGAAGCCAGAACCAGCGGCTGTCCAGAACCGGCGGTAATCCGGCAATAGCCAGCGTATTGACCACCCCGGTCAGGACCAGCACCGCCACCACCACGCTGCCCGTGCGCGCAAAGCGGGCAAGACCCGCGACATCGGATCTGCGCCGCACGGCATCGCTCAAAAACGCTGCCAGCGCGCCAATCCACAGCGCCGCGGCCAGCAGATGCAGCCCATCGGCCCAGCGGTGCAGCGCGTATTCGCTCGCCCCAGCATGGCCTGTCAGCGCCATCGAACACAGCGCCACCGCGCCTGCCAACGCCATCATCGGCAGGCGTAGCACTTTGAGCGGCACGATCGCCGCCATGATCACGCAGGCCAGCGCGGTCAGCCGCCATTCCATGACCGCGCCCAGCGGCGTTGCCGCCAGCACGGCCTCGGCGGTAGGCTGATCGAGTTCGGCCAGTGGGAGCCCCGCCATCGCGGCCACGCTTTCCAGCGCCCACCAGACAGAGGCTGCTCCGGCAATCAGCGCCAGCAGGGCCAGCACCGCCCGCATCCGGCCAGACACCACGCGCCCGGACGAAAGCGCCTGCAGCGGCAGCCCCGCCACCAGCAGCAGCGCGACATATGCTGCCGCGCGCGCCGCGATCAAGCCCCCCGATTCCAAGGGTTTAGCGTGCGGTGAAGCTGTATTTTCCTTCAATGCGATGCTGGTCACCCGCCACCGCGTGCCACGTCAGGTCATACGTCCCGGCAGGCAGTGCGCGCGGCAGTGTGACGGTCAGGACCTTGCCTTTCACTTCGCTCTTGAAACCCTTGATCGGCATAGGCGCGTGGTTGGCCATGCCGGGCATGCTGGTCATCACCAGTTCAATGCCCGAGAGCGGGGCGACGAGGTCTTCGGAGAACGTCAGCGTCAGCTTCGTCGGCTTGGCCACCGCCGTGTTTGCCGCAGGCGTCGATGAAACCAGCTTGGGATGCGCCAAGGCCGCGCCGGGCAGGGCAAGCATGGCAAGGGCCGGGGCGGCAAGGAGGGCGAGACGGCGCATGGAAAGTCCTTTCGGCAGATGATCTTGCCGACTTTACGCAATCCGGCGTGTGATCCCTCACAGTTTAGCAAAATTTTGTCTTGAGGGATTTGGCAGTGCCGTGCGTAATGGTGGTGTGCGACAGAATTCACTTTCTGCTTAAACGTCATCCTGAACTTGTTTCAGGATCCATTTTGCCGATCAGGCTGCTGCTTGGGACGAGGAATGGATGCTGAAACAAGTTCAGCATGACGAGTTTCGATGATGTAAAAGGACCACGCCTGCGATGGCAGACATCGATACTCTCTTGGGCGCACTTGCCGCCAAAGCTCCGCCATCGGCGCTCTCGTCGCTGGAAAGCGACGTGTTCCAAGGCCTTGCGCTGAGGCATGAACAAGCCACGGCGCAGCGCGGGATGGTGCTGGCGGTGGCGGCTGCGGCTGTTGTGGGCATCGCGGGATCGGTTGCGCCTGCAGCGCCCGCGCAGGCAGAGCCGTTGTTCGGTGTGCCGCAATCCGCCCCCTCGCACTTGCTGGCAGACTGATGGCCCCTGCCCTTCGCTACGTCTTTGTCGCGGTGCTCTCTGCCGCTGTGGCGCTGGCTGCCAGCCACTTTGCGCGCACCGTTATGCCCGCGCATCACGGGAGCGAATTGCACCAGCTGATGCACGACCGGCTGGATCTGACCGCGCAGCAGGAGGCGCAGATCGACCAGTTGGAGGCGGACTTTTCCAACAGGCGCAAGGCACTCGACGCGCAGTTGCGGCAATCCAACATCGCGCTGGCCAAGGCGATCGAGGCCGAACAACAGATCGGCCCGAAAGTGGGCGCGGCGGTCGATGCTTCGCACATGGCGATGGGGGAATTGCAAAAGGCAACCCTGGCCCACGTGTTTGCCATGAGAGCGGTGCTAACCCCTTCGCAGCAGGCGATTTTTGACCGGGAAATTGCGCGCGCGCTGACAGTTCCGAACGACACCTAGATGCACCTAGATGCACCTAGCAGCACCTAGACGCCGATGACCGCTCCCACCGCGCCCGCAGATGACCGCGAACTGGTCGCGCGCGCGCTTGGCGGGCATCAGCCGTCCTACAGCGCTTTGATGACGCGCCACCGCGAGGCCGTTTACCGCGTCGCGCGCCATCATGTGGGCGAGGAGAGCGAGGCGCTGGACCTCTGCCAGGAGGCGTTCATCTCCGCCTTCGCTTCGCTGAACAGGTTTGATCCCGCCCGCCCGTTCCGCGCGTGGCTGCTGCGGATTGCGCTGAACAAGTGTCGGGACTGGGGACGGCGACGCACAGTGCGGCGGTTGCTGCGCATGGCAAAGCCGCTGGACGATGCCTATGATGTGGCTGATGAAGGGCAAGACCCTGAATCATCGGCTATTTCCGCCAGAGAACTGCATCGCATTTCTGCCGCCGTTGCGGCGCTTCCGGCCAATCTGAAAGACCCGCTGATCCTGTGCCGTCTGGAAGGGATGAGCATGGCGGAGGCGGCACAAGTGCTGGGTGTGAGTGAAAAGGCCGTAGAAACAAGAGTTTATCGCGCGCGGCAGAAATTGTCCGCAATTCTTGAGGGATAGCGCTCCGTTCTGCGTATCAGCAGGCAATGGAAAAATCGCTTCTTCTCAATCGCCGCGGCCTGCTGACCGGAGCAGGTGCCCTTGCCGCAACGCCGCTGTTCCCTGCCTGGGCGCAATCGGGCCATGGCGGCCATTCCACTCATGCAGGGCCGACGGCGGGCCGCAATGCGGGCGGCACTTTATCGGGCGAAAACATAGCCTTGACCATCGGCGCGGCCAAGTTTGCCGTGGGCGACAGGTCGGCGGCAGCCGTCGCTGTCAACGGCTCAATCCCCGCCCCCCTGATCCGCCTGCGCGAAGGGCAGCGGGTGCGGATTGCGGTGACCAACACGTTGAAAGAACAGAGTTCCATCCACTGGCACGGACTTCTGGTGCCGTTCCAGATGGATGGGGTTCCGGGCGTGTCCTTCCCCGGCATCGATCCGGGTGAGACGTTTACCTATGAATTCCCGATCCTGCATGCGGGCACGTTCTGGTACCATTCGCATTCCGGGATGCAGGAAGCTGTCGGCCTCTATGGCCCGATCCTGATCGACCCTGCCGAGCCTGATGCGGCCGCGCCGTTTGATCGCGAATATGTGCTGGTGCTGTCGGACTGGAGTCCGACCGATCCGCACAAGCAGCTGAAAAAGCTCAAGACCATGGGCGGCTACTACAATTGGCAGCGCCAGACCGTGGGTGGGCTGACAAAAGGCCGCGACCAGTCGCTCAAGGAGCGCATGGAGTGGGCCAAGATGCGCATGGATGCGACCGACATTTCGGACGTGACCAGCGCGACCTATTCCTACGTGATCAACGGGCACGACAGCTTGGCCAACTGGACCGCACTGTTCCGTGCGGGTGAGCGGGTGAAGCTGCGGATCATCAATGCCTCATCGATGACCAATTTCAATGTGCGCATTCCCGGCCTGCCGATGACGGTGGTGGCCGCCGATGGCTGCGATGTGCAGCCGGTGGAGACCGACGAATTCCAGATCGGCATTGCCGAGACGTATGACGTGATCGTGCAACCTGCTGAAAACGCAGCGTTCGGGATCATTGCCGAGGCGATTGACCGGTCGGGCATGGTGCGCGCCACCCTTGCCCCGCATATCGGCATGGCCGGCGCCATCCCGCCCCGCCGCGCGCGTCCGCTGCTGAACATGCGCGATATGGGCATGGATATGAGCGGGATGGATATGGGTAGCGGGGGGGAGATCGACCTGTCCAAGCCTGCCAACGAGAGCATGGAGGGCCACTCCATGAAAATGCGCGACCTATCGCTGGCTCCGGGCGTGAAGCCGGGACCGGGCGTGGCGACGATTTCTCCGATGCCTGCTGACCGTCTGGCTGATAGGCCGACGGGCCTTGAGGATGTGGACCACCGGGTGCTGACTTATGCCGATCTGCGGTCCCGCGCGCCCAACCCCGATCCGCGCGTTCCGACACGACAGTTGGACGTAAATCTGACCGCGAACATGGAGCGCTATATGTGGTCCATCGATGGGCAGACCATTTCGGGCGGGGCCGATCCCATTCCGTTCCGCAAGGGCGAGCGGGTGCGGGTGAACCTGATCAACCACACGATGATGCCGCATCCCATTCATTTGCATGGGCATTTCTTCGAACTGGTGACGGGCGAGCCGGGCAACCGTCCGCGCAAGCATACCGTGAACGTGCTGCCGGGCGGAAAGGCGAGCTTTGATCTGACCGCCGATGCCGAAGGCGACTGGGCGTTCCACTGCCACATGCTGCTGCACATGCATGCGGGCATGATGCGCGTTGTAACGGTACGTGCCGATGGCGGTGCAGCGTGAAGGCGTTGTTTGGCGCGGCGACATTGCTGATTGCCGCGCCTGCCATGGCACAGGAAGTCGATCCCCACGCGGGGCACGACATGAGCCAGATGGACCATTCGGCGCACCAGATGCCGCAGCCCGCAGCGCAGGCCGATCCTCATGCTGGGCACGATATGAGCGTGATGGGGCCGACTGTGCCCGACAGCGAAGTGGGCAATGCCCCGCCCCCGCCGGCGCCGACCGACCATCCCGCCGATGCCTTTTGGGATCGGCAGCGGATGGCCAAGGCCCGCGCCGCGCTGGACAAGGAAGGCGCGTTCTTTGGCAATGCCCTGATCGCCGACCGGTTGGAATACCGCGCACGCGATGACAAGGACGGCTATGCTTGGCAGGTCATGGGCTGGGTGGGTGGCGATATCGACCGGCTGTCGTTCGAGACCGAGGGCGAAGGGGCTTTCGGCGAACCGCTGGAAACCGGCGAAGTGCGCGCGGCGTGGCGGCATGCGATTGATCCGTGGTGGAATTTCGAACTGGGCGCGCGGCAGGATTTTGGCGAAGGGCCGGACCGCACCTATGGTGTGATCGGGTTTGAGGGCCTAGCCCCCTATTGGTTCGAGGTGGGCGCGCATGCCTTTGTTTCGAACAAGGGCGATGTGCATTTCCGGCTTGAAGCCGAACACGACATGCGCCTGAGCCAGCGCCTGATCCTGCAGCCTTCGGTGGAAATCGATGCGGCGGCGCAGGACGTGCCGGAACTGGGCATTGGCGCAGGGTTGGAGAAAATCGAGCTGGGCGCCCGGATGCGCTATGAATTTGCGCGCGAATTTGCGCCCTACGTGGGCGTTCATTGGGAGCGCAAGTTGGGCGAAACCGCGCGTCTGGCGCGGGCCGATGGGGAGCAAACCGGGCAGGTTAGCGCGGTGGTGGGACTGCGGATGTGGTTTTGAGGGGGCTTGTTGGCAACGTCGCTGGCCGCTCCTTCACTTCGTCGCCCCGGACGTGATCCGGGGCGACGTTGAAAATGGGTCGGTTTTGCCGATCATGACCCCTTCAGCACGCGCGGCAAAGTCGCGCCCAGAACCGCCAGCATTTCCGGGCCATAGGCGCTGCCGTTGGTTTCGAACTCGGCTTGCGTGATGCGCTGCGCCCCCTGCCCGCCGAACAGCACGACTTCATCGTCGAGCCGGAGACTGTCCTGTAGTCCCGTCACATCCACCATCAGCGTGTTCATCGTCACCCGGCCCACCACGGGGAAGCGCTGGCCGCGGATCAGGACTTGCGTCTGGTTGCGCATTTCAGCGGGGAATTCGGGGCGGTTGGCGTGGCTGAAGCTGCGGCGCAGGCCATCCGAATAGCCGATGGGGATATTGGCCAGCCAGCTTTCGCGCTCCAGCCGGTAGGTGCGGTCATAGTTGACGGTTTGGCCTGCGGGATAGTGGTTTACCGCCGCAACGCGCGATTTGATCGTCATTGTCTGGACGAAGCGGTCGGTCTTGTAAGAACCGGGATCGCCATAGATTGCGCCGCCGATGCGCACCATATCGAGCCGGGTTTCCGGGTGCTTGAGCGCGGCGAACGTGTTGGCAGTGTGGCGCAGCAGGCCGTTGGCATTCAGCCCTTCACCCTGCAACCATGCCACGTCTTCCTGATAACGGCGGAACTGGCCGAGGATGTCTTCGGCCTCTTCGCTGGGGTAGTGCGTCATCGCGCCGCGAAACGACAGGCCTTTGAGCGCCAGCAGGGCGCGGGCATCGGCCTTGCCATAGGCGGTCGAAAGCTCGATCCCGTTGCGCGACATGCCGCCTGCATTGAGCGCCAGATGGACCGGCAGCGCATCACGCCGGGAACGTTTGCGCCACAGCTTTTCGAGCAAAGCCGCCGCTTCCACATTGCCCAGCGATTCCTCGACACGCAGCGAGAAGGCGTCTTCCATTTCCTCGGGCGTGGCGGTGCGGATGCGGATCAGGCGGCCTTTGTAGCCCAGCGCGCGGGCGACGCGGGCTTCGTCGTTGGCGGTGATCGCAACGTCGGTGATCTTCTTGCGCAGGATCGAGGGGATCAGCAGCGCGATGCCATTGCCATAGGCATCGGCCTTCATCACCGCACACAACCGCGTCGGGCCAGTCCACGCGCGCACCGCATCGATATTGGCTTCGAAGGCAGCGGCGTCGATCTCGATCCAGCCATTGCGGCGCTGCGCTTTGGCCGGCGTGAGGCCGTGGTTGCTGGCCGAAAGGACCGGTGCGGCCAACGCGCGGGCCGAAGCCACAGCGGCAAGGCCAGCTCCGGCGGTGAGAAAGCCACGTCTTTGCATCATTTCACGCCGCGCTTCAGGAACTGGCCCGAATAGGCACCCGTAGGCCGTCCCTGATCGGCCACGACCTGACCATTGACCATCACCATCATCATGCCCACCGCGCTGGCGCCGGGATCCTCCACCGTGGCGCGGTCCGCCACCTTTTCGGGATCGAACACCACCAGATCGGCCTTGTAGCCGGGGCGGATCAGGCCGCGACCCTTGATGCCCAGTTGCTCTGCGGTCTGCGCGGTCATCTTGTGGATAGCCTGCGCCAGCGTGAGGCGCTGCTGTTCGCGCACATAGAGCCGCAGCACTTTGGCAAAGGCCCCTGCCCCGCGCGGGTGGCGCGATCCGATCATGCCATCGGAACAGATCACGCTGTGGTCCCACGCTATGAAATCAGCCACATCGCGCGGGTCCATCGCGGTGCCGATCACGGCTTCGGCGCGGCCACCGTTGGGATTGGCGGCTTTCCAGGCTTCGGACACCTGAATGAGCTTGAGGTAGGTGAGCGCGGGTTCTTCCTTCCGTTCCGCCGCGATCTGGGCGATGGTCTTGCCGACCAGCGCGGGATCGGGCGCGTAAAAGCCGAGCAGCATGCCTTCGGGCGTGGTCAGGTGGCTGAGTGCGAAGCGGGCGGTTTCGATGTCGGTATAGTCGCGCTTGGGGAACAACACGGTCAGCGTCGATTGCCAGTATTCATAAGGGTAGACGTCCGCCGTCACCTTGATCCCGCGCGCGCGGGCGGCATCAAGCTTGGCCAGCGTGGCCTTGGCGGTGCCCCAGCGATCAACCACGCCGAGCTTTATGTGCGAGACCTGCACCGGGATGCCGGTCTTTTCGCCAAGGTCGAGCAGTTCATCGAGCGCGGCATCAAACGTCACATCCTCGTTGCGCATGTGGCTGATATAGCGGCCCCCGCCTTTGGCCGCGGTGCGCGTAAGGGAGAGCAATTCGTCGTTGGCGGAATAGATGCCGGGGTCATATTCGAGGCCGGTCGAGAGGCCCAGCGACCCGGCCTTGAGGTCTGCAGCCAGCAGCGCCTGCATCGCGGTGACTTCGGCGGGGGTGGCCGGGCGCTTGTAGTTTTCGCCCATCACCTTGTCGCGCAGGAAGCCGTGGCCGGTATAGGTCGCAAGGTTGATCGCAGCAGGGCGCGCGGTGAAGCGCCGGGCGACTTCGGCGGTGGGCGCGTCGCTATCGCCATCCTGCCCGATAACGATAGTGGTGACGCCTTGGGCCAGCAGAAGCGGCATTGACCGGTCGGCATAATCGCCGCGATCATGATGGCTGTGCGCATCGATGAAGCCGGGGGCCAGCACGAGGCCATCGGCGGGGATCACCGTCTCGCCCTTGCGCGGGCGCAGGGTGCCGACTGCGATGATGCGGTCCTTGTCGATCCGCACCGATGCTGGCTTACCCGGCGCGCCCGAGCCATCGTGGACGATGGCGCCAGTGATCAGCGTGGAGGCAAGCGCCTGTGCAGATGCGATCAGGCTGGCGGCGGCGGCAAGCAGCGCGAAGGCGCGCCCTGCATGGGTGTGATTGGTCAAACTGGTCCCTCCTGCGGCCATTTGCAGTATTTCAAAGTGGCAAAGCAAGCGCAGGGGGTTGGCTGAAAAGGCACAAGGCATTGACATTTATGCGAGAATTTTTGTTGCTGGGGGGTATCTACTGGTTCCGCCGAGCACCAGACTGCAAACGTATCCTGCTTGCTCCTGTTGCCCTTATCATGTCACAGGTTTCGCGCAGCCCAGCCTGAGGACCACCATGCTCCCCGTCCAAACCGGCGTCATCGCCCAGACCATCCAGCTTGCACTGGCCCCCGTCTTCGTGCTGGTGGCCATCGGCAACATCATGAACATTCTCACCACGCGGCTGGGCCGGATCGTGGACCGATCGCGCACGCTGCAGGGCCAGCATGCCACGACGACTGGGCGGGAACATGACGTGGTGGTGATCGAGCTGCGCTATGTCGACCGGCGCATCCACCTGATCGGGCGGGCGCTGCTGTTGCTGGTGATTTCAGGCCTCGCCATCGGCGTGACGGTCGGCTCGTTGTTCATTGGCGAGTTGACCGAGCTGAAGACCGGCAACTTCACCGGCCTGACATTCTCGCTGGCCATTGCGATGCTGATGGTGGCGCTGGTTTACCTGCTGCTGGAAACGCGGATTGCCGCCAATTCATTGCGGCTGCCGCAGGAGTTGCTGGAGCTTGAGCGAAAGATTTGAGGGGAGTTTTATCGGAGTTCCGTTCGTGTCGAGCGAAGTCGAGACACCCCGCGCTGCGTGTCTCGACTTCGCTCGACACGAACGGGGGTTGAGTGGCTCAGCTCAACAGCTTGCCACTCTTCTCGCGGATCATGCCTTCGATCATGCGCTTGGCAAAGCCGAGGCTGGCGGGGATATCCACCTCGACCACCAGCTCCGTTTCCGCCAGCTCCACCCCGCAATCGAGCGTGTAACCCATTGCGCTGACGGTCATCACCATGTGGTCATCGTCGCTGAAGGTCGTGGTGACTTCGGCCATGCCGTCGGCCTTTGCCGCAGCCTGCGCGGCTTTTTCGCGCAGGCGCTTGCGCGCTTCGTTGCGGTCGAGCGAGTGGGGAATGGCGATGCGCATCTACGTAACCTTCGGGGCCTCCAGTTGTGGCGCGCTCTCTAGCCCTTCCCCATAGCGATAGTCCAGAAAGCGCCCGCGCACGGCCAGCGCATCCAGATCGCCCGAGGCGAGCTGGCGGGTGATCGTGTCAATCTCGGTGCTGATCTTGCCAAGGCCATCGGCCAGCTGCTGATCGGCATTGCGCCCGCCGCGCTCTTCACGCCGCAAGTGTGCGGGGATCTTGCGATAGCTTTCGACCATGCCGGGCAGATGTTCGCCCACCAGCTTGCGCACTTCGGCGACCGCCGGTTCAGCCGGATCGATGCCTTCCAATTGCAGCCCCAGCCCATCAAGCTGCACGCCGATCTGATCGACCAGCTGCACCGCAGGGGCGGGCAGCGCGGGCCGCTGCGCCTCTAGCCACAGTTCGGTGCGGCCCACCATGGTGCGCACATCGCCGGTGTTGAGCGCGGCCAGTGTGGGCACTTTCATCTTCGGGAAAGTGGCGAAAAACCACAGCGCCGCCACAATCGAGGCCGCCAGCACCATCACGCCGGTGAAGCCGATACCATCCAGCACCAGCCCCGCCACCATCGCACCTGCCAGCAGCACGCCCACCGCCATTGCCATGCGCGCGGCTTTCTTGCCGATGTGCTGGCGCTTCAGTTCGGCGGAGCGCTGGCCAATGCTGCGCCGCCCGCCTGCCTGCTGGCGCACCAGCGACTGGCGCGCTGAGGCAAGAATCCGCTCGCTTTCATGTGCCGGGGAATTGGCCATCGTGGGCTCAGCCCTCCAGCGTCAGCAGCGGCGAGGTTTCCGGCCCGGCCAACTTTGCCTGCGCTGCACCTTCGGCCCGGGCGATATAGCCTTTGGACTTTTCGACCTCGCCCGACAGCGTGTTCACCGTCTGCTTCATCGAATCCAATGCCTTCAGCTTGAAGGTGTCGATCGTGTCCATCGTGTCGTAGATGTTCTGGAACGCGCGCTGCAGCGTTTCGAGCGGGATCGTGCTGGAAACCGCCATTTCGTGGATCTTGCCGGTCTGTTCGCGCAGCAACTTGCCGGTGGAATCGATCATGTTCGCGGTCGTGGTGTTCAATGCGGTGATCTGTTGCAGCACCAGCCGCTGGTTGGTCATCGCTTGCGCCACGGTGACGGCGGTGCGCAATGCGGCCACGGTGGTGGTGCTGGCGCGGTCCACGCCCTTGACCAGTTCGACGTTGTTTTTCTTCACCAGATCAAGCGCGAGGTAGCCCTGCACCGTGACGGCCATCTGCGTGAGCAAGTCTTGTGTGCGCTGGCGGGTGTAGAACAGCGCACTCTCGCGCACGGCCTTGGCCTTGGCCGGATCGGTGGCGTCAAGATCGGCGGCGGCTTCTTCCAGCTTGGCGTCGAGCGTTTTGGAGATGTGGATCATCTGTTCCAGATTGCCCATCGCCTCCCACAGCTTGCCGCGTTCCACATCGATGGCGGCATTGTCCATCAGCAGCTCGTCCTTGCCCGATGCCAGCCGGTCAAGGATCGCCTTGATATGGCCTTGGGCCGAGACATAGCCGTCGAAATACTTCTTCACGCTGTTGCCGAAGGGGATGATGCCCAGAATCTTGCGGCCGGTGGACAGCTTGCCCTGCTTGCCCGGATCAAGATCTTCCACCGTGCGGCGCAGTTCGGCCAGATCAGCGCCAACGCCGCCGTCCTTGTCCATTGCGCGGATGGGCCGGTCGAGGAAACGGTTGGCCATGCCGGCGGCCTGGGCAATTTCCTTGCGCCCCATGTTGGTCAGTTGATCGACCTTCTTGCCGAATTCGGGGCTTTGCGCATCCACGGCAATCAGATCGGCCACAAAAGCATCGACCTTGGCCTCAAGCTTGCTGCGGTTTTCTTCGGAAACGGGCACCAATCCAGCGGCTTGCGCAGGCGCGACGACCGGCACCGGATCGGGCGGAGTCAGCGTGATCGGGCTGAATGTTGCGGTTTCGGTCGAAGTAGAGGCCATGTCAGTCCAGCTTTCGATTGGGGCGCCAAACTACATGGTATGTCGCGCGCCCTCGTGCAAGCTGCCTTATACTTGCAATACAGCGACGCGCCTTGGGCCATATCGACGGACCGTGCCCAAGGCTCCATGAACAGCACGATGGAACTTTCATTGAGATGCGCCGTGTTTGGTGCCAGCGGCGGCATTGGCGCTGCGATTGCCAGCCAGCTTGCCGCGCGCGATGACGTGGCCGAAGTGCACGTTCTGGCGCGACGGTTGCTGCCCCTTGCGCCAAAAATCATACCCCACACCTTCGATCTGACCGACGAAGCCTCAATCGCGGAGGCCTGCGCCGCCATTGCTGGCCCGCTCGATCTGGTCTTCGTCGCCACGGGCCGGTTGGTGCGCGATGATGGCACTGGCCCCGAAAAATCATGGCGCGCGCTGGACGCTGGCGGCATGGCCGAGATGTTTGCGATAAACACCACTGGCCCTGCGCTGATTGCCAAACATACGCTGCCGCTGCTGCGAAAAGGAGGCCGCCCGGTCTTCGCCGCGCTTTCTGCCCGCGTCGGATCGATCAGCGACAATCGCATGGGCGGCTGGCACAGCTACCGCGCATCGAAGGCTGCGCTGAACATGCTGGTGCGCAATTTTGCGATAGAGCTTGGCCGCACGAACCCGGCTGCGGTGGCGGTGGCGCTCCACCCCGGCACGGTTGATACGCCGCTGTCGGCCCCCTTCCAGCGCGGTGTACCGAGTGAAAAGCTGTTCCCGCCCGAACGCTCCGCCGCACACCTGCTCGATGTGATCGCGGGCCTCACCCCGGCTGATAGCGGCAAGCTGTTTGCATGGGATGGCGCGGAAGTGCCATTCTGAGCAAGCCAAGGCGGCGCAGAAAAAGCGCGGGGTCAGCCCTCTGCCAGCTTGCAGTGGATACGGTAAGCCCGCGTATCGGGTTCGCTTGGCGGTTCATCAAGGATCGGCCTGATCCATGCAAAGTCCGGCGAATCGAGTGCGCCGCGCCCATACATCACGTGGACAAGACACAGGATCATGATGTCTCGCCGGGTCTGCACGTGATGACGCTGACACAGCTCGATGCCGGTGCGCGTGCGGATCAGCAATTCGGCCTCGGGCATGGCGTTGACGATGCCGGGATGCGCGCTGCGGATTATTTCGGCAAATGCCTTGGTCGTATGCTCGACCCGGTCATTCTCGAACGCGGTGATGACTGCGGGCGACACTTCCAGCATCAGAACGCCCACCATTGCCCGTCCACCATGCCGGCCCGCAGATTGTAGCGATAGGGCCGTTCGGCACCCGGCAATGTCGAGATGACAGGATCACCGTTCTTGCGCGTGACCGACAGCAAACGGCCGCCTGCCACAGGCCGATAGGCAAGATCTTCCGGCGCAAGGGGCCTGAGGCCAGTGACGGGAAAGTTGAGCGAAAGCAGTTCGGTAAGCTCCTCGATCTGTTCCTGTGGATCAAGGCCCATCGCCTCTGCCAGATCGCGCAGACCCGGTTCTGATGCCTTGACGAAATGCGCCACATCCCCCCGTTCAACCGCGGCCTGCAAGCCACTGATCCACCCGAAAAGCGCCACCGCATCAGCGGGCGTGCCTGCCGAGAGCCGTGAACGCTGCCAGCGCATGGGTGGCGCAGGCCGGGCCGAAAACCGCGCTTCACGCTGCAGGGGAAGAACTTCCGTCTCGTCCCCCGGTGCAGCTAACCAGCGAATCTCGGCAATCACCTCTCCATCCGGTTCGCCAGAGGGTGCGCCGGGCGGCAGCGCGATAAGCACGGCATGGGCGGAGCGTTCCACCGGACGTTCGGGCGGGATCGCTGAGGGCAGGATGCGCGCCGAAATCATGCCAACAGCCTCGGTGATCCACGGAGCGGCAAAAGCCAGCCGGTTGCTTGCGCCCATCCCAGTGACATTGGCGAGCGGGACGTCATTGACCGACACCTCGCAGGCAACACCGCTTGCTTCAAGCTTCAAGACATACATGGCAAGTGCCTCTGTGGAGTGTTGCGTTCACGAACGCTCATGCTTTCAGGAAGTCCATCTCGAAGAACGGCTCCGTCTCGGGCATCAGCACCCTTGGCCCTGCGGTCCAGAACTCGTGCCCCATGGCAAAAATGTTGGCAGTGGCCACCAACTTCTTGAAGCCTGCGGTAATGCCCAGCGTGGGCCCTTCTTCAAGACTGGCCTCATAGCCGCCCGTAATCAGCAGACCACCGGTTACACTGGCATCGATATAGACCGCCTTGAGCGCATGAAGTTTGCCCTGAAGCTTAACCGTTACGTCGCCGGTCAGCTGCACTTTGCCGTACTTGTCGACATTGGCGAGCTCCTCATATTCGCCGACAAGGGAGACTGTGCCGGTGAGCGATCCGATGACCCGTGCATCGACCAGTTCGGCTGAGGTCTTCTTGCCCATCCGGTCGAGCGCCTCACCGAAGGCCAGCTTGAAGCCGAAGCTCAGTTCCACTCCAGCAGAAACTATCGTGGCGCTGCCAAGTATGCCGAAATAGCGTTCGACCCGCATGCGTGTGGTTGAGGATTTCAGCCCCCAGACCAGTTTGATCGATCCACTCGGGCCGGTGATCGTTCCTTTGAAACCCCAGCCCACTTGGACCTTTGAATTCAGCATGTTGGCAAGGCGCGGCAGGTTTTCCAGCAAGATCTTGGCGATCAGGATACGTTCACGCCAGGTCTTCAGATCGCCGCCGATGGTGGTGTGATTGTAGGTCAGCTTGAGGCCGAGCTGTTCGGCAAAACCCGGCGGCGCTTCGCCCGGAATCAGCGTTTCACCCAAAACTGTGGTTTCGCCGCTCTGGCTTCCCGCATTGGTTCCGGTGGCATCGAAGCGGTTGGTAGTTGTAGTGCCGCTGATGTACCCGCTCGATCCATCTTCAAGCTTGAGGTTGACCTCCTGCCCTTTGACGGTGGATGACTGCGTGAAAGAGGTGTTACCACCTGCGGGAGTGGAAAGACGACCGGTGGTGTTCGTCGTCTGACTGAAGCTTCCAGTATTGCGGATACCGTTCGCATCGCGCCCGGCAAACGGCGTGCGGTTGATCGAAGTGCTGCTGGTTTGCACCGAAGTTGAGGAAAAGACGCTGCCATCGCTGCCTGTCTGCCGGTTCAAAGCAACTGCGGCCTTGCCTGATTTTTCATAGAAAGTCGCCGGTTCAGCCTTTGCCGGGATCGTCACCTCGATCGTCAGCAGCGCCTCGGGATAGACCACGATATCGGCCGTGAGCGCGCCCACGGCTTTGGGCGCATTGCGATTTCCGCAGGTCTCAAGCGATACGTGGTACGTCTTCCCCAGATCGCTGCGTTGCCACAGTGCCAGCGCAAACTGGAAAGGCGCCACGAACCCGCCGAAAAAACCCTCGGAGACGATATTGTCTGCGTAGAAAACGTACTGCCCCTTTGCAAAACCCTCACGGCGCAAGGTTCCGGTGGGGTCGGGAGCGCCGATGGTCGGACTGTTCAGCACCTCAACCGGCTTTGGACTGATTTTCAGCAGGGCATGGCCCTTGCTTCCGCAATATCCGGGACCGGTTTGGGCAGAAATGTCCAACTTGGCACCCTTGGCTTGCCCGCCCCCGCTCGGCGCGGGCGAGGCGACGAACTCAAGCCGGATATGACGCATTGCCAGGGGCCCGCATATGGCCGCAGGTGCCGTGGGGCCTCCGCTCAACGGTGCGAGAATGACCGGGTCGGGCGCTGGCTTTGCCTGTTCCTTGAGCAGCTTGCCCAGCCAGCCCAGCCCGGCAAACTTGGGCCAGATGTGCGAGGGCGATGGCGTGATCGCCAGCATCAGCGACTCAACATCGCACGGTTTCACATGGTCAGTACGCGGAGGCTTGGCCGCCCCTGCCCCTTTCGCAAACCCATCTCTGTAAGGACAGGACTGCACAGGCGCGAGCGGCAGGAACGGTACCGGCAGCGAGGATGACTGCGGTGGTGGCGTCGGCGCAGGGGACGAGGCTGCGCCATATGGTGATTGCGGGGCTGGTGCTGGCAGCAATGGCGTCGGGCGATAGGGCGGATTCGGCGCTGACAGCAGCTTTAGCGAAGGCGCAGCGAAATCGGACCAACCGGAACCCTTGCTCGCCATGTGCCCATCCTCTGCCAGAAATAGCGGCGCGATGGACTTCTACCAAAGCGACGCAGCCACCAAGTCTAATGCAAGTCTAGGTCCAGTCATGCGGCCATGCAACCATTGTCCTTGAAAGTTGGCAATCAGCGTCTTCTGTCATGATGACTTCGCCACGGCGATTTGGCCGGGCGCAAAAGTACTCGCCGCGTTGTTGCGCTGGATCAATGCCTCACTGTCCAAACTTATGGACACTGCGCCTGTCCAAACGAGAAAGGCGATCCCATGCGCATCCTGCTGATCCATCCGAACTACCATTCCGGCGGGGCGGAAATTGCGGGCAACTGGCCTCCGGCATGGGCGGCCTATCTGGCAGGCGCTTTGAAAGGCGCAGGCTATGACGATGTGCATTTCATCGATGCGATGACAGATCACGTCTCGGACGAAGATTTGCGCGCGCGCATTGCCGATCTGCGGCCCGATGTGGTGGGCACCACCGCGATCACGCCTTCGATCTACAAGGCTGAAGAGGTGCTGCAGATTGCCAAGGACGTGTCGCCCGCGATCATCACGATGCTGGGCGGGGTCCACGCCACTTTCATGTTCCGCCAGGTCCTGACCGAAGCGCCGTGGATCGATGTGATCGTGCGCGGAGAGGGCGAGGAAATCCTGCTCAACCTGATCCGCGCGATCGACGATGGCCGTTGGCCGCTCGCCCGCCACCAGATCGAAGGCCTCGCCTTCCTTGATGGCACCGAAATCATCGCCACCAAGGCCGCGCCGACGATCAAGGACCTCGATGGCATCAGCCCGGACTGGGCGATCCTGGACTGGTCCAAGTATATCTACATCCCGCTGGGCAAGCGCGTGGCCATCCCCAACATGGCGCGCGGCTGCCCATTCACTTGCTCGTTCTGTTCGCAGTGGAAGTTCTGGCGCGATTACCGCATCCGCGATCCGAAGAAGGTGGTGGACGAGATCGAAACGCTGGTGCGCGATCACGATGTCGGTTTCTTCATCCTTGCCGACGAGGAACCCACCATCAACCGCAAGAAATTCATCGCCTTTTGCGAAGAACTGATCGCGCGCGACCTGCCCGACAAGATCCAGTGGGGCATCAACACTCGCGTGACCGATATCCTGCGTGACGAGGAATTGCTGCCGTTCTACCGCAAGGCTGGCCTCGTCCACGTCTCATTGGGCACCGAGGCGGCGGCGCAATTGAAGCTTGATCTGTTCAACAAGGAAACGACGGTAGAGCAGAACAAGAAGGCGATCCGCCTGCTGCGTGAGGCCGATATTCTGGTGGAAGCGCAGTTCATCGTCGGGCTGGAGAACGAGACGGCAGAGACGCTCGAAGAGACCTACCGCATGGCGCAGGACTGGAAGCCCGATCTTGCCAACTGGTCGATGTACACGCCCTGGCCGTTCTCCAACCTGTTCCGCGAACTGGGCGACAAGGTGGAGATCTACGATTTCGACAAGTACAACTTCGTCACGCCGATCATCAAACCCGCCGCGATGGACCGGGCCGAGTTGCTCGACCGGGTGATGAACAATTACCGCCGCTTTTATATGCGCAAGGCGCTGTTCTCCTATCCGTGGCAGGGCACCGGATATCGCCGCAAATACCTGCTGGGTTGCCTCAAGGCCTTTCTAAAGGCAGGGTTTCAGCGCACGTTCTATGATTTGGGCCGCATCAATTACTGGGGTCCGCAATCGAAGAAGGGCGTGAATTTCGCCTTCGATGAAACTCGTCGCCTTGCGCCTGCTCAGGCGGTGGACATGAACGAGGACTGGGTCGCCGCTGCGGACCGCAGCCGCAAGGCGCAGGCTGCGGTGGCCAAGGCCTGCGGAGGCGGGAGCGAACAGCTGGCTGAAAGCGCGCAATGACAGCGCTGGTCGGCCCCAACGCGGTGCTACAACTGGCCGACGTGCTGCGCGAACGCACACCGGCTAGCACGATGCGCGCGGTCTTTGCCGCCGCTGGCCTTGCCCGCTATCTTGATCGCCCACCGCAGAGCATGATCGACGAGGGCGAGGCCGCCGCGCTGCACCAAGCCCTGCTGCGCGCGTTGCCGGAAGCCGGGCCCACGCTCTGCGCCGAGGCAGGCACGCGGACCGCCGATTACCTGCTCGCCAACCGCATCCCTGCTTTTGCGCAAACATTGTTGCGGTGGCTTCCCGCCGGCCTAGCCGCGCGGCTGCTGGTCCGTGCCATCGCGCGCCATGCGTGGACTTTCGCCGGATCGGGCGCGTTTTCCGCGGATTTCCCGGGCGGGCAGCGCATGGTGCTGGAAATTGCGCACAACCCGCTCGCCCTGCCCGGCTGCCCTTGGCACTGCGCGGTGTTCACGCGCCTGTTCACCCACCTCGTCTCACCGCGCGTGCACGTGACGCATGGTGAATGCTGTGCTGACGGGGCCGAGGTCTGCCAGTTCGAAATCAGCTGGGCTTAGAACGAAACCGTCTGCGCCTCGCTCCCGGCGAAGCGCAAGGTGCGCACCACTTTGCCATAGCGCACCTGCACTTGGTTCACTTGGCTGGGGTAGACATCGCGCAGCACCGAGGTTTGCACGGAAAGCGCCTTGGGCTTGCCCTTCACGCGCCCCGCATAGTCCACGCGCACCTGGCGCACGCCCACCTCGATGGTGCTGAAGGCCAGCGGCACCGTCTTGCCCCCGGCGCTCACCGCAAAGCGGCGCTGCAGATATGCCTTCAGCGCCGCAATCGCTTCAGGATCATCAAGGCTCGCCTGTGCTTCGGGCGCAATTCTGGACAGCGCCGGTTCCAGATCATGCGCCTCGAACCGGTGCGAGACAGTCAGCGCCCCGCCCGGCTCCAGCGTCACCACGCTCATTGCATCATGCCCGCGATGCGCTGTTGCCGGAACCACCAACGCCCCGGCCAACACCGCCGCTGCCAGCAGCTTACTTGCTGGCAGGCGCATCATAGGTCTGCAGCGATCCGGGAAGGACCTTCATGTCCGAATCCTTCATGCGGTTCTTGGCGTCCTCGCCCTTGTCGATGCCCAGCGTGACCGGCTCGATCTGCCCGGCATAGATGTTGTTCGACCGGTCGGCGTCCGCCGTTTCCCACAGCGGGTCCACTTCGGCCCTGACCAGCGTCTTGGCCGTCACCTTCTGCCACGTTATCTTGCGCGGGTTGTAGCGCCAGACTTCTGCCGGAATGCGCGCGGTTTCGGTGGAGCCGTCCGAATAGTCCATCTTCAGGATCACCGGCATCACCAGCCCGCCCTTGTTGCTGAAGGTGAAGCGATAGAAGTTGTCGGTCACCAGCCGGGCCGCTTTCTCCTCTGCCGTCAGGTCCTTCAGCGCATCGGCGGCCTTGCGCTTGTCCGCCGCGGTGGCATCCAATGGGTCAATCCGGTCATAGAAATCGCGCGTGGCGGGATCGCGTTCCACCACGGTCTTTTCGGTGTTGCGCATGGCCGTCAGCGACTTTGGCTCGGCGTCGCGCTCCTTCTTGCGCAGGGCTGCGGCCATCGTCGCGTCTGCCGGTTCGAGCGTGGCCTTCACCACCTTGTCGAGCGAAATGTCCACGTGGTCGGTCGAATAGAACCAGCCGCGCCAGAACCAGTCGAGGTCCACGCCGCTGCTTTCCTCCATCGTGCGGAAGAAATCATAGGGCGTGGGATGCTTGAACCGCCAGCGCACCGCATATTCGCGGAAGGCGCGGTCGAACAGTTCGCGCCCCAGAATTGTTTCGCGCAGGATCGTCAGCGCCGTGGCGGGCTTGCCGTATCCGTTCGCGCCGAACTGCAGCACCGATTCCGATTGCGTCATCAGCGGCATCTGATTTTGCGAAAGCATGTATTCGGCGATGTCCTTGGGCTCCCCGCGCCGCGCCGGATAGTCCTTGTCCCACAGACGTTCGGCCTGGAATTGCAGGAAGGTGTTCAGCCCCTCGTCCATCCACGTCCACTGCCGCTCGTCCGAATTGACGATCATCGGGAACCAGTTGTGGCCCACTTCGTGGATCACCACGCCAATCAGGCCATATTTGGCGCGTTCGGTATAGGTCAGGTTGCCGGTCTTCTTGTCCTTCACCGGGCGCGGGCCGTTGAAGGAGATCATCGGATATTCCATGCCGCCCACCGGCCCGTTCACCGATTGCGCGATAGGGTAAGGATAGGGGAACGCGAACCGGCCATAGACGTCGATGGTGTGGGCGATCGATTTGGTCGAATAAGCGTCCCACAACGGCCGCGCTTCCTTGGGGAAAAAGCTCATCGCCATGACCAGCGGCTGTTCGGCATAGTCCTGCTTTACGCCCATCGCATCCCACGCAAACTTGCGCGAGGATGCCCAACCGAAATCGCGCACGTTCGTGGCGGCGAAAACCCACGTTTTCTCGCCCGCTGCCTTGCCGCGTTCAGCCGCCACAGCCTCTTCGGGCGTGACGACATAGATCGGCGCGGTGGCGGTTTTGGCCTGTTCCAAGCGCTGCCGCTGGGCCGCGCTCAAGGCCGCATCGGGGTTCTGCAGCACGCCGGTGGCAGCGACCACGTGATCGGACGGAACCGTCAGCGCCACCTTGTAATCGCCGAATTCCAGCGTGAATTCGCCCGATCCGATGAAGGCCTTGTTGTGCCAGCCTTCATAGTCCGAATAGACCGCAAGGCGCGGAAACCACTGTGCGCCTTCGAAAATGCAGTTCCCGTCCTCACCGGGTTGGGTGAAGCATTCATAGCCCGAGCGCCCGCCGACGACCTTGTTCTCCACCATCGGGAACGACCAGTCGATGCTGAACGCCGTTTCGCCGCCATTGCCCGCAACGTCTTGCGGCAGATCGATGCGCAGCAGGCTATCCACCATGGTGAATTTCAGCGGATTGCCCGCCGCATCGCGCACGGCGGAAATGGTGAAGCCGCCTTCCCATTCCTGCATGCGCTTGGCGCGGCGCACTTCATCAAGGCTGATCTTGTCGCCCGCGACGGTGTTGGTCATCTCGGCAATGGAATTGTGCTTGTAATCGTTCTGATCGAGCAGCAGCCACAGATAGGGCAGGTTATCGGGCGAATTGTTCTTGTAGCGCACCATTTGCGTGCCGCTTACCATGCGCTTTGGCTCATCAAGCCGCGCCTTTACGTCATAATCGACCTTCTGCTGCCAATAGCGGTATCCCGGCGCGCCCGAGGCGTTGCGATAGTCGGTCGGCGTGGGCCATTCCTCGCCTTCAAGCTGGCGGAACTTGTCCTGAAACGTGCCCTTGGTCTGCTCGACCGGATTGGCAGATGCGTGCGTTGCAACCAGTGCTGCCGAGGCCACCAGTGCTGCCCGGAAGATGCCGTTATTGAAAGACAATTGCGCCCCCATAAAAGGAATTTGCGACACAGTGGAAGAGCCGCGATGCGGCGTCAACTTCCTACTGTGCACGGCTGAACGCAGCGCGTCCGCGCGCAGGCGGGGACCTTGTGCCGATTACCGAAGCGCAGTGGCAATCGCCTGAGGCCCCCGCCTGCGCGGGGGAGCACATAGACGTTTGGTCTGCGCAACAAAAAACCCCCGCTCCTGCTGGAACGGGGGTGTTTTGGTTAGCCAGTTGCCCGGCTGTCAGATCGCGAAGATCAGAAGGCCACCGTGGCCGACACCACTACGCGCGAACCTGCGATGGACGAGCCATCCTTGGTCGACGAGAAGTTTGGCGTCAGATAGTTGAATTCAGCCGGGCTGAGATCGGTATCGACATAAGCGACGCCGAGCGTGACATTGCCGAGTGCATAGTCTGCGCCGACCAGCCAATCGAGGTATTCACCCGTGGGCGAGACCGACGTTCCTTGAGGGCCAAGGCCCCGGTTGCCGCCCTTGGTGTAGCCCAGGTGGCCCTTCAGCGTCAGGCCAGTGTCGGGGATCGAGGTCGAAGCGTCACCCCAGATGTAGATGTTGTCGGCCTTGGCGCCCGGATTATCGTAAACGCCGGTCACCGCCGAGGCACCCGAATTGTACCACTGACCAAGCGCTTCCTGCTTGGGCGCATAGGCAACGCCGAGCAGCAGGTTGGCCGGGCCAGCTGCGCCCGAAATCTTCACGTAAGGCTCAGCAAAGTCGGTGTTATCAAGGCCGCCCGGATACATGTACCAGGTCAGGCCGACATCAACGGTTACGCCGCCAAGGTCCTTCTTGTAGCCACCGATGATGTCGAGTTCCATGTTGGAACCGGCAAAGGTGCCCCATCCGGCAAGGTTTGAACCCCAGGTGCCGACATAGAAGCCGCTTTCGTGCGCAACGGTCACGCCGGCCTGAACCGCCATTTCCTTGTCGGTCATCGAAATGCCGCGGAAGCGATAGTCGGAAACGAGCGCAGCGCTGCCCGAAACGGTGATGGGGCTGGATGCTTCTTCCTGCGCGAATGCCGGAGTTGCCAGCATGGAAAGGGCGAGGGGGGCCACTGCGGCGGCCAGACGGATCTTCATACGGAACGCTCCCTGAGAGGATTTTCACGTTCCACCTGCGTCTGCCAAGCGCTAGCCTCTCAAGGGGCACGCGTCATTGCAGAGGCCAATCCGTATCACCGGCCTTTGCTGCACCGCAAGATAATTTTGCTCTAATGTGGCGGAAGATGGCTGGTGTGCCTCTTCCGCCACAGTTCAGGAGCGGCTCTGCCCGAAGACAGTCAGCTTCAGAAGCTCATGCCGACGCTCATCTTGTAGAAGTCGCCGGTGTCGCCATCACCCAGCGACGAACCGCCGGTGAAGCGGGCGAAGAAGCCCTTTGGCAGCGAGAACTGCAGGTAGCCGCCCAGCCATTCATACGTCTTTGCGGACTCACCACCGGGGTAGGTGTTGCGGGTGTTATAGAGCAGCTCGTAGTGCGGACCGAACGACAGGTTGCTGGTGGCCTTGTAGCCGAAGTTCAGCCACGTATGCGCGAAATCCAGCGCGGCGTTGCCATTGCGCTGGCGCAGTGCGGCATAATAGCCGCCGTAGTATTCGGCTTCGAACGTGGCATCGCTGTAGTTGACGGTCAGGCTTGGCACCACGCCATCAAGGAACCGTGCGCCACGGGTGGTGCCGCCAACGATCTCGCCGCCCGAAAGCAGCGAACCGTTGGTGATGCCGATCTGCGGCTTCACCTTCAGCTTGCCGTCCATCAGATTGAAGTTCACGCCGACGCCGAATTCGGTCCACAGATCATCACCGGTGTTGCCCTGACCAAGGCCGAAGGCGGGCTTGGTCCAGAAGGTGCCGTAGAAGCTGACGTCCATCGTATCGCTCACAGGGATCAGCCCGTTGAACGAGGGGTTGAAGCCGAAGAAGCTGTCCTGATTGAGAGTCACGGTATAGGTCGGGCTGCGCGAGGTGGCACCGGCGCCACCGCCGCCCGAGCCGGCCTGCGCCAGCGCGATGGAATCTGCCTTGGCAACGCTCTGCATCGTGACCGGGGCAATTGTGTAGTCCGCGCCCAGCGCGCCTGAAGAGAAAGATACGGCATCGTCGGAAGATGATGCTTCAGCGACCACGGCATCGTCGGCACTTCCGGCTTCGGCCGCAGCCATTGCAGGCGAGGCAAAGACAGACGCAGCAGCGATGGCCGGAATAACGGCAAGATTGAAACGGGTCTTCATCTGGAACGCTCCCTGATTGATAGGTTTACGTTCCACCTGCGTCCGACGCGTCGCTTCTTTGCTCGATGTGTTTCGGGGCGAACCCGAAGTATCGGAAAGCGTGTCCCGCCGAAGCGCTTTAATTACAGGGGGTGACTTGCCCAGCTTTTTCGCAATTGCAATAAAGTCTGAAAATCGAGAAAGCCTCGATTACATAAGGGAAACGCTCCGGTCAGAAACCGTGGTTTCCAGCCGGAGCGCCATATTTTGTTGCGGTGCGGAATTACTTTGAAGCAGATCCCTCAGGCCGCATGGGCCAATGATTTCAGAATAGCCGCTGGTCCCGTGACCTTAACCGCATTGCCGCGCATGCGCCGACGCGAAAGCCATTCGGTGAGCATTTCCGAAGTCGTGTGATCGATGGCATGAACCCGATCCAGATCGACATGGACCGCCTTGCCTTGGGGAAGCTGCTCCAGCGCATTGGTCAACCGGGCGAGCCCGATGAACGTTGCGGCGCCTTCCAATTCCAGCTTCACGGTATCGCCAACCGACGATTCCCCCACCCGGAACTTCAGATTGCGCGCGAAGGGCAGCAATTCCAGCGCGGACAGCGCGAGGCCCACAAGCACACCGGTGAGCAGGTCGGTTGTCACCACCAGCACGAATGTTGCCGTCCAGATCAGCGCGGGCATATAGCCATAGACCTTGTAGAGATGCTGGACATGCTTGAGGCTGATCAGTTTCCAGCCCGTCACGACCAGCACACCGCCCAGCGCCGCCATCGGCACTTGCCGCAAGACGAATGGCAGGAGCGCCACGAAGCCCAAAATCCACGCGCCATGCAGCACTGCCGACGTGCGGGTCATTGCGCCTGCCTGCACATTGGCCGAACTGCGCACGATCACGCCCGTCATCGGCAAGGCATTGAACACACCACACAGCAAATTGCCCACGCCCTGCGCGCGCAGTTCCTTGTTGTAATCGGTGCGCACGCCATCGTGCATCCGGTCAACCGCCGCGGCCGAAAGCAGGGTTTCAGCACTGGCGATAAAGGCAATCGCAATCGCCGATACGATCATCGACCCTTGCGTCAGCGTTGAAAAGATCCCCGCTTCAGGCAGGGCAAAAGCGGCTGCGATGGAATCCGGCACGGCAATCCGCGCCACATTCAGCCCAAAGGCCCAGGCCACGCCGGTTGCCGCCAGCACGCCCAGCAATGCGCCCGGCAGAAGGCCAAGGCTTGCAGGCTTTACCTTTTCCCACACGATCATCGTGCCAATGGTGAGCAAGCCCAGCATCAGGGCAAGCTCGGTGGTGCCAATGTCAAACGGGGTCAGGCTGAGCAGCCGCGTGGGCATCATCGCCATATTGTCGATACCGCTCGACAGCGGCTTTGCGTCGAACAGGATATGGAACTGGCCAATCACGATCAGCGCGCCAATCCCGGCCAGCATGCCGTGCACCACGGCCGGAGAAATGGCCCGAAACACGCCGCCCATGCGGGCAATGCCCGCGATGACCTGCAGCGCGCCAGCGAGCACCAGCACGGGGCCGAGCGCCGACAATCCATTGTCGCGCACGAATTCGAACACGATTACGGCAAGACCTGCCGCAGGGCCGCTTACCTGCAGGGGTGACCCTGCGAGCAACCCCACGACAATGCCGCCGATGATGCCTGTGACCAGCCCTTTTTCAGGCGGCACGCCCGAAGCAATGGCGATGCCCATGCACAGTGGCATGGCGACAAGGAAAACGACAATCGACGCTGTAAAGTCGCGAACGAAGTAACGGGAAAAGCCGCTTGGCTCGCCCGGAGCAATCGTGGTTGCAGCGGCGGATGTCATTCTGCAGCCTCAGCAGTCCAGTTGTCGATAATGTTGCGGGCGCGGGCAGGCAGGGCGATCGGCAAGGGCCGGTCTTCCCGCAGCGGCGTGAACTCTCCGGTTTCGCCATCAAGGCCGAACACCATACCGGCGCTGATATCCACAAACCAGCCATGGAGCGACATCTGACCGCCCGCAATCGCCGCAGCGACCGACGGATGGGTGCGCAAGTGCGCCAGCTGTGCGATCACATTCTGCAAGCTCACCGCGCGCACGCGATCATCACCGTGAAGATGCGGCGAGCAGGTGGAAACGACATGTTCCGCAGCAGAGCCATGGCGCAACCAGGCGACCACGCTGGGCATGCCTTCGGGCAATTCCGGTGCCGACAAGGCCTTCATCGCGCCGCAATCTGAATGGCCGCACACGATGATATCGCGCACGCCCAATGCGACCACGGCATATTCGACGGTCGATGAAACGCCGCCATTCATCGTGGCAAACGGTGGCACCATGTTGCCCGCGTTGCGGCACACGAACAGCTCACCCGGCTCTGCCTGCATGATCTGTTCAGGCACGATTCGCGAATCGGCGCACGATATCATCAGCGCCTTGGGCGACTGACCTTCGGTGGCCAGCTTGCCGAAAAGCTCGCGGCTGTCGGGGAAAACGGTCTTCTCAAAATGGAAGACGCGGCCGATGAGTTCGTTCACGGCACAATACCTTTGTTTGCTGCCAGCACCCCAAAGTGGGGTCCGGCCCTTTTAACAAAGTATGTGTAGAGTCTTTCCGCTTGCGAACTTGATTGTAACGAATTGTTTCAATGCGACGGACTGCTTGCGATGGGAAATCGCAGCGTTATCGCAAGTCCCCCCGCGGGCTTGTTTCGCAGATGCAGCACGCCATTGTCGAGCTGCACCGCCCGCCGCACGATTGCCAACCCCAGCCCCATACCCGGTGTGTCCCGCGATCGGGCAGTATCGAGCCTGACAAAGGGCTGGAACACATCGGTCATGCGATCTTCAGGAATTCCGGGACCATCGTCTTCGACAACGACTTCGGCATGATCGCCATCGCGCCGCATGGTGACTGTAACGCTGCCGGCATAGTGGATGGCATTCTCGATCAGATTCGCCAGCGCACGACGCAGCGAGACCGGGCGCGCCATGATTTCAATGCTTTCCAGGCCCCGATATGTTGCATCGCACCCATCGTCGGCTGCCGTATCCACCAGCGTCTGAGTCATCACCGCAAGATCGATGCGTTCGGCCGGAATGCGCGATCCGCCGCTGTCAACAAAGGCCTGAAGCGATTCGAGCATATGGCGCATTTCGCCCAGATCCCGCGCCATATCGGCCCGGGTTTCCTCATCAATCGCAAGGTTTTCAAGCCGCAATTGCAAACGTGACAGCGGGGTGCGCAGATCGTGGCCGATGGCCAGCATTGATTGCGTACGGTTGGTCATCGATTCGTGAATGCGCTGCTGCATTTCGTTGAATGCATGGATCAGTTCGCGCACTTCGCTGGTGCCACGTTCCTCCAGCGGATCAGGCGGGCCAGCCCCCACCATGCGGCTTGCCCGCACCAGCGTGCGCAGCGGGGCGAGCGTTGCCCGGAACAGAACCCACGCCAGCGTCACCAGAACCAGCGTGGGCAAGATCAGCGAAGCAACGCGCACCGCATTGAGCGTCCACGCTTCGCTCGCACGGGTCCGAAACCGCAGAATGCTGCGATCGGACAGCAACATGGACCCTTGAATAATGTCGGGCCCCTGCATCGGCTGAAGGTAAAGCCGAAGGTCTGCTGGTGCCAGCGCGCCGGTAAGGTCAATCACCTGCTGCTGCATCGGGACCAACCGCATACCCTCAGTTGGCCGCGCACCAGTAGCTTGCCAAGCAAAGGTAAACCGCTTGGTACTCAGGACTTGCGCCGCCTTATCGCGTTGGGCTGCAGGCGTTCTTTCCAGCACGCGGCTGGCAATCATCAGATGTTCAGCCACATGAGCCGCATCATCTTCGCGCGAAGCCAGTTGGCTGGCCCGCTCAAACAGGAGCGTGTTGGCCGCAATATCAACACCAGCCACCAGCAGCAGGATCGCGAGCAGACGCTCCGGCAGGCCGAACCGTCTGAACATCAGGCGCGCTGGACTTCCGCCTTGAACATGTAGCCAACGCCGCGCACGGTCACGATCGGCGCGCTGCCGCCTGCGGCTGCCAGTTTGCGGCGAAGACGGCTGACCAGCACATCAACGCTACGGTCAGAGCTGTCACCCAATCGTGTGCGCGAAAGCTCGATCAGACGCTCGCGCCCAAGAACGCGTTGCGGCTGTCCGATGAAGGTTGCCAGCAAATCAAATTCGGCGCCGGTCAGATCGACCATCGCGCCACTGGGCGAATGCAATTCGCGCCGGGCCATCGAAACCGACCAGCCATCAAAGCGGATATCACCACTGCGCGAACCGCTGTCTCCGGCAGAATCGGTGCCAGAATTGCCGCCACGGCGCAGCACGGCGCCGATGCGCGCCACCAGTTCGCGCGTGCTGAACGGCTTGGCCACATAATCATCGGCACCCAGTTCCAACCCCAACACGCGGTCTTCTTCGCTGCCACGCGCAGAGACAAAGATGATCGGCACATCGCTTTGTTTGCGCAGACGGCGGAACAGTTCGATGCCACTGGTGCCCGGCAGCATGATATCGAGCACGACCAGATCGGCAGGTTCGCTTTCCAGCGCGACCCACATTTCTGCCCCTGTTGCGGCAGTGCGCACGTTATAGCCATTTTCGCGCAAGGCACGGGCCGTCAACGTCCGCAGCGGACCATCGTCTTCCACCAGCACTATCGATGTCGGTTGCATAATTTCCCGGTGCGTTTTGCAGCAGCACACTTGCACGATAGCAGCGCCAAGCGTGATGCCAAGGTTGAACAGCCGAAAAGGCGGTGCACCCCCGGCCAGAAAGACACCACCCCCCTGTTGGAAAGTCTTCCCCCATGCCCAGACGATACCCGCTTTCCGGTACGATGACACCTTGCTGGCCTTTGGGTTTTGCCCATGACGGGCGGATTGGAGACAAAATATTGCCGCAATGCAGAATATGATCAAATTCGTCCGATTTCGTGGCAATCCACAGCAGCGCACAGGCCGGTTATGCGATGGACACCGGTTTCAACGGGCGCTTTGGCCTTGCGCATGACAGGTGCGTGGGCTTTGATCTGAGACTAATGTCTAAAGGCTCAAAATGCCCGCGCACGATATGACGTGTATAAAGGGCAACGTTGAATTGCCGATCGCCAGAGGAGAGCCTGACATGGCCGAAGCCGTCTATCCCGTTCCCACACAGTGGGCGCAAAGCGCGCTGGTGGATGAGCAGCGCTACTTTGAAATGTATCGCCAGTCGGTGGACGATCCGGACGCATTCTGGGCCGAACATGGCCGGCGGCTCGATTGGATCAAGCCCTATACCAAGGTCAAAAACACGTCGTTCCATGAAGCCAATTTCGGCATCCGCTGGTTCGAGGATGGCACGTTGAACCTTTCGGCCAATTGCCTTGATCGCCATCTGGCAGAACGTGGCGATGCTATCGCCATTTTGTGGGAGCCCGACGGCCTTGGTGAGCCGCACCGCGAAATTACCTATCGCCAGTTGCACGAAGATGTTTGCCGCTTTGCCAACCTGCTGAAATCCAGAGGCGTCAAACGCGGTGAACGCGTCACGCTCTACCTCCCGATGGTGCCGGAAGCGGCTGTCGCGATGCTTGCCTGCGCCCGGATCGGTGCCATCCATTCAATCGTCTTTGCAGGCTTCAGCCCCGATGCTTTGGCGGGCCGGATCACCGATTGCGACAGCCGGATCGTAGTGACCTCGGACGAAGGCTTGCGCGGTGGCCGCAAAGTCCCGCTCAAGGCCAACGTGGACGAGGCGCTGAAGCAGTGCCCCGGCGTCGATACGGTCATCATGCTGCGCCGCACCGGGGCAGATGTGGGCTTTGTCGAAGGCCGCGATATCGATTGGGCAAACGCGGTTGCGCAGCAGAGCGCCGAATGCCCGCCTGAAGAAATGGGCGCGGAAGACCCGTTGTTCATTCTCTACACCTCCGGCTCCACCGGCAAGCCCAAGGGCGTGCTCCACACCACGGGCGGCTATGCGGTCTGGGCCTCGATGACGCACGAATATGTGTTCGATTACAGACCCGGCCAGATCTATTGGTGCGCGGCCGATATCGGCTGGGTCACTGGCCATAGTTATGTTGTCTATGGGCCGTTGATGAACGGCGCGACGACCGTGATGTTCGAAGGCGTGCCCAACTTCCCCGATCCAAGCCGGTTCTGGCAGGTCGTCGACAAGTTTGGCGTCGAGATTTTCTACGGCGCCCCCACGGCACTTCGCGCCCTGATGCGCGAAGGCGATGAGTGGGTAAAGAAGACGAGCCGCAAATCGCTGCGCCTGCTGGGATCGGTGGGCGAACCCATCAATCCCGAGGCGTGGGAGTGGTATCACAAGGTCGTGGGCGATGCCCGTTGCCCGATCGTCGACACATGGTGGCAGACCGAAACCGGCGGAGCGATGATCACACCGCTTCCTGGTGCAACACCCTTGAAGCCCGGCTCTGCCAGTCGCCCGTTCTTCGGCGTGAAGCCCGCGCTGGTCGACAACGATGGCATGTTCTTGGAAGGCGCAACCGACGGTTGCCTTGTCATCACAGACAGCTGGCCCGGTCAGATGCGCAGCGTCTGGGGCGATCACGAACGCTTCTTCCAGACCTATTTCAGCACGTTCAAGGGCCTGTACTTCACTGGTGACGGTTGTCGCCGCGATGCTGATGACTACTACTGGATCACTGGCCGCATCGATGATGTGATCAACGTGTCAGGCCATCGCATGGGCACAGCCGAGATCGAATCTGCGTTGGTCGCCCATTCCAAGGTTGCCGAAGCCGCCGTGGTCGGCATGCCGCATGACATCAAGGGACAAGGCATCTACGCTTTCGTCACCTGCAATGCCGAAGTGGAACCCGATGAAGCGCTGCGCGCCGAATTGATCAAGTGGGTCCGGCGCGAGATCGGCCCCATTGCTATGCCCGACGTGATCCAGTTTGCGCCAGGCCTGCCCAAGACCCGCTCAGGCAAGATCATGCGGCGTATCTTGCGCAAGATTGGCGAGAATGACGTCTCCAATCTGGGCGATACGTCAACGCTGGCTGACCCAAGTGTAGTGGACAATCTGCTGGCAAACAGGCCGCAACTGGCTGGCGCATAAGGACTACACTTCGCCGAAATCGCTCAAGGCCGCAGTATGAGCGGCCTTGAGCACCATCGTGTTGCGCTCAATCTGGCAAAACCATTCATCCCGGCGCGGCGCGATCGTTGTCGCATCCTCTCCCAAGGCCGCGCCGGGCGACTGTTGGTGGGCGACGGGTAGCGGGTTGTCAGGCGGGTGTCACACAGAGAATTTGCTGCGCGGCATTCCGCAGCAATGTGTTGCAGCAAGGCGACAGGCGAGCGCTGCGATTCTATGGGTTTGTTTGTGATTTCACTGGTTGCGGGGGCAGGATTTGAACCTGCGACCTTCAGGTTATGAGCCTGACGAGCTACCGGGCTGCTCCACCCCGCGTCACCATGTTGGGCTGCGTTTG
>NCGO01000030.1 GCA_002256985.1 Novosphingobium sp. 28-62-57 | reverse complement strand
ATCACTCGCTCAAGACCGCGCAAGCCCGCGCCGCGCGACGGTAGCAGCCGCTGGCGTTATCGGCTTTCCGATATCGGTGCTGGTCCCTTGGAATTCCAAGGGACGTCTATCGGAATGACGATAGACGTCCCTGCAGATTTGCATGTACCTGCATTGTCAGGCGAAGTCGGGAACGGGGCTGTCAGGCTTCAGGAAGCCATGCCCGATGGCCCAAGTACGGTATGAGGTGCGGAACAGTTCCAAGCGCTGGTGATGCACGCTCGATGCCGCCTGAAATTCCTTTTCCGGGTCAGGATCGGCCAGGTAATCCTCAAGCTCGGTAAGGCCCTTGCCAAAGGCGGCCATTGCAGCGCTTGCGGCCAGTGTGCCGTCCGCAGTCAGCAGGTAAAACAGGGCTTGCACAAGCCATATCGCATGCATCTGCCCGCCCTTCATCTGCGCATCGTAGAGCGCAAATTTTTCGCCCAAATCCATAGTCGATTGCCCTTCTCTTTCACGACGGCCGGAAATTGCCGCGCACTGCCTTTTGCAGCGCGCGCGCCACGCCGCGGTTGTTGTCCTTCAAAAGCCGGGTCACGCTGCGCGCATCGACCGCGTTGATCGTGATCGATCCAGATGCTGCAACGCCGGGCGCGCTGCCTGCACGGCCCTGCGAAGGCGCGTCAGACGCGCTGGCAAAGGATCCTGCCCGCATCTGGCCAGCATCCGGTCGTGCAAGGCGCGCTGGCCGCGCGCTCGCCACGCTATCGCTCATGATGATCTGAGACGTCGCCAGCGCGGCGCGCAGAGCTGCAGGGTTGGCAGCGCCGGTCGATATGGCGCCAGCGCTTTCCATGCTGGCAGCCGACATTCGCACGGTGTCAGCGATCTGCGCGGGCAGGACCATTTCGCGCGGGTGAATGATGCTCAACCGTCCGCCCTTGCCATCCACGCCAGCGCCAGCGCCGCCGGGAACGTCCCAACCATCCTTGGCACTGAAAGACATGACGCCGGTAAACGCCGCTGCAGCCGCTACGGGGGCCAGCACGGGGCCGATGATCGGGATTTTGGCGGTTGCGGCCCATGCGTTCGCCGCCGCTTCCTTGGCCGATTTCAGGGTTTCCTTCATGTGGAACCGGTCGCTTGCCGCTTCCTTCAAAAACAGGCCGGTGATGAAAGACATGACCATATTGGATATGGCCTGATTCACTGCGCCGGTAAGCGATGACCAGATGCCGCGCACGGTCTGCCCAAAGCCTTGCTGCAGCGTGATCATGTTGGCGATCTGCTGCGCATAGGGCCGATAGGTCTGGTCCATGATCTGGCGCTTCTGTTGCGCCGTGCGGCGGTCGGTTTGAAGCTGCTGTTCTGCCAGATCGCGCGCAACCTGCTTTTCCCGTTCTGCCGTTTCGGCCTTGGCGACCGACATGCGGCCAAGGTGGGCCTTGTTCAGCAGTTCGATGCGGCGCGTATAATCGGCATATTCGGCGGATTGCTGGCCGTAGAGGTCGCGCGACTGGTTCAACTGCAGCAACTGCGCCGAATAAAGGCGCATAGCCAGATCGCCGTCCAAGGCGGCAAGCTGGCTGTTCAGATCAGCGCGCAATTGAACGGCTTCGGAGGCGGTGATCTGTTCGGCCCGGGCGCGCGCTTCACCGCCCATCAGGCGGTTGCCCTTGCCGCCGCAAATCTTGGGGAACGCCAATCTGTCTTTGCCGCTGCCGAGCTGGAGAAAGAGGCCGGGCGCTATGGACTGGGCCGCGTGACCGCTGCCCAAATCAGCGCGGCGGTGGCCCGCGCGCAGGGCGACGGCGCACTTGTTCCGCGCACATTTCTCGACAAGCGTGGCGCAAAGTTTGCCGGGTTCACGACCGCCGAGAATATCGCTCATGAGCGGCAGTTACTGCGTCTGGAGGTCGAAGGGCGCGGGTCCGCTGGTCCAATCCTTTCGGCCAAGCAGGCCGCCAGCGTCGTTGCCCGTGCCGAGCTGCAATCCGATCACCCCTGGAACGAGGGTCAGCGCGCGGCCACCCGCGCGCTGCTGACCAGTCCGCACCGCGTGACCGGCCTTCAAGGCTATGCCGGTACCGCCAAGACCACCACCGTTCTGGCGACCTTTGCGCGGGAGGCGCAGGCGCGCGGGGTTGCGGTGACCGCGCTTGCGCCGACCGCATCCGCTGCCCAGACGTTGGGCGATGCGCTTGGCCAGCGCGGCGAGACTGTGGCCCGCCAGCTGGTGCGCAACAGCGCATCCCTGTCTGGCGGGGTCTGGATCGTCGATGAGGCATCGCTCCTCTCGGCCCGCGATATGGCGGCGCTGTTGGTGCTTGCTACTGACAGCAAGGCGCGCGTGGTTCTGATCGGTGACGTGAAGCAGCTTGGCTCCGTTGGCGCAGGCGCAGCCTTTGCGCAGCTGCAATCCGCCGGCATGGCAACCGCGCGCCTCGATAATGTGGTGCGCCAGACCAATACCGCCACTCGCGAGGCGGTGCTGGCATCGATCGAAGGCGATGCCCGCAAGGCGCTTGATGCGCTGGAGCGGGGCGGTGGGCGGATCATCGCGCATGGTAGTCAGGGTGAGCGTTTTGTCGCCATGGCCAAGGCCTATACCGCGCTTGATGCCAGCGAGCGGGCGCGCACCCTCGTCATTGAGCCGTCCCGCGATGGGCGCGACGCGCTCACCGCCAATATCCGCCGTGAGCTCGCGGCCGCCGGGGTCCTGTCCGGCCCCGCAGTCACCATGGAAAGCCTCGTTGCCAAGAACCTTTCGCGCATCGAGGCCCGCGATCCCGCCAGCTATGCGCCCGGCGACACGGTCCGCTTCCTGCGCGACTATGCCGACAAGGGCGTGACGCGAGGGTTGGCGTACCAGGTTGAGCGGATCGATCAAGAGAAAGCCGCGATATCGCTCAAGTCTGCTGACGGGGCTGCCGTCGACTGGCGGCTACTCGTGCGGTTTTTCGCGCGCTTCGGCCAGCACGAGCGTTCGCTCTTCGGATTCCTCCTGTCGAACGAACCCTTCGGCCTGCAGGCCTTCGCGACACGGAGCGTCGCACCGGAGAATTGGTACCGGCTCGACGATCTGTATGATTATGTTCGCGCCTGCTTCGGCCATCGTCTAGCGGGTGCAAGCTACCGATCGCACTGGCTGCGGATCGTTTCGACGATCGATACCGCCGTCGCGGCGTCGGCCTTCGAGCTGAAGCTATTGAAGGCCGTCGCGGTCCTGAACCTTCTCGATGCCGATGACCTGATTCCGACCAGCCGCGCGCTGGCGGCGTCCTTCTCGCCCGACGAGGAAAAGCAGGTCTCGGCCGCGCTAGATCGGTTGGTGAAGCACGGGCTACTGTTCCATCGCGGCGCGCTTGGCGGCTATAAGCTGTGGCCGAACGCGAGCGTCAATCTCGAGGAAGCGCTTCGCCAAGCCGAGCGCGCAATCGGTCCCGTGCGCAGCACCGCTGCAGGCCTGATCCCGCATCTTCCCGCCGATCCTATCATGGCGCGCCGCCATTATCTCGAACGCGGCACGCTGCGCTATTTCGAACGCCGCTATTGCGAGGCGACCGACCTGGCGGCTTGTGCCGCGAAGCCGACCGAGGCCGATGGTCTCTTCATCGTCGTGCTCAGCGATGACGGTGCGGCAAGGTCCGCGGTGATCGACCTCGCGAAGAAACCGGGATTCGCGAAGCGGCGCGACATCGTCATCTCCTTCCCGCCCCCGGTTTCCAGCCTGGCGAGCGAACTCGCCGACCTTCGTTTGTGGGAATGGGTATCGCAAAACACCGCCGAACTCGCGGATGACAGCTATGCGCGCGACGAAGTGTCGCGGCAGGCGAGCCTTGCCGGTCGTGCGCTCCAAGGACGCATGCGCACCTTGGAAGACGGCAATGAAGGACCCTCGGGCATCTTCATATGGGCGGGCGACGAGATCGCGCGGAGCGACGGCGAGCGCGCAGTGTCGGCACTGCTGTCGCGCGTCTGCGACGAACTCTATGCGGCGGCGCCGCTGATCACCAACGAGCTGCTCAACCGAAATCAGGTAAGCAGCGCGGCCGCCGCGGCGCGGATGCGACTGGTCGAGCGAATCTTTGGATCGGCCGAACTGCCCGACATGGGGCTTCCCGAAGCGAAAGCTCCGCCGGAGAAGTCAATCTACCTGTCGATCATGAAGGCGGGCACCTTGCATGTCCAAACCAGTACCGGCTTCGGCCTCAAATTCCCGGGGGACAAGGATCCTCTGAACCTGCGTCCCGCGCTCGACGCGCTTTTGGCCTCGATTGCGGCCGGCGGCGGCGACCGTGTCGGGGTCGCCAGCCTGATCGCCGAACTGCGGGCGCCGCCCTATGGGGTCCGCGACGGAGTCGCCCCGCTGCTTCTGGCGTTCGTGCTGCGCACCCAACCACGATGCCAGGGCGGGCCAAGGGATTAGTTTGCTGTTCGCTATGAACGATCTGTTTGAGGCCTATATCGCCGCACTCGCACGCAAGGCGTTGCGGGGTAGCAACCTCACCATCCATTCACAGGGCGGACTACGCTATTGCCTGATGGAAGAGGGCGATGGCGGCAGACAACGCTTCCAGACGACGCCGGACATTCTGATCAAACAGAATGGGCGGATTCAAATGGTGATCGACACCAAGTGGAAGCTGATTGGCAGAAACCCAGAAGACAAGAAGCGTGGTGTGTCGCAGTCGGACGTTTATCAGATGATGGCCTATGCCAGGCTATACCAGTGCCCCGAGGTGATGTTGCTCTATCCCCATCATGTGGGTCTTGGGGCCGACGCGCTGGATGCCGGTTATGGTATATTGGGGGGGGATGAACGGTTGACCATCGCAAGCGTCAGACTGGATTTGGTCGAAGCTGAGGTCGCGCAGCGATTGTCCTGGCTCATCTCAAAGTACATACCGACTTTGCACGGTGAGATGGTCTGACGTCCTCATGAACTTTCACGTCTCCGCAAACCATTCCGCCGCCTTCGCCGCTGCGCTGGCGGCGGTGAAGATCGCCCGGTTGTCGCCCTTGAGCACCTTCAGCCAGCTGGCGAGGTAGCAGGCATGGTCTGGACGCGGGGTAACCGACAGGCCGAGATCGCCGCACAGAAAGGCTGAGCCAAGCTCCGCGACCAGTTCTTCCATGGCATAGGCCTCGTCGCCGAAGCGCTTGCCGAAGGTGCGCGCGACACGGTGATCGGCGCCCGTCCAGTGAACCAGCTCATGCAGCAGGATGGCATACCAGTTCTGCGCGGCACTGGCGGTGTTGGTGGCGAAGAACCGCTCGCGTTCAGGCATAGTGATCGTGTCGGTGGAAGGAGTGTAGTGAGCGCTGTCACCCTGAATGCGGATGGCGGCCCCTGTGGCAGCGATGAAGGCCTCGACGTCGGGGATCGGATCAAAGGCCTCGTCTTCCGGCACTTCGGGCAAGGCGTAGCCCTCGACCTGCGCAATGTTGAACACTTGCGAGCACTTCGCGAAGATCCGGCCTGCGCCCTCGCGCGTCTCGTCTTCGCTGCCCTCGGCCTTGTCCAGTACCTTGTAGAACACGATCGGCGAGGCCTTTGCACCTTTCCGAACCTGCGCGCCGAGCGACTGCCACTGGCGATAGGTTGCCCACAGACCGTGGCCAAAGTCCTGCGCCTCGCCGCTGGCCCAGAGGGCGAGGACATTGACCCCGCGATAGGCCTTGCGGGTGACCGCATTGATTGGCCGTGTCAGCGGGGCACTGCTGCGATGCCAGGGAAGGGTGTAGTCGCCGGTGCCGCGCTCCAGCGCGGCGATGATCTGGTTGGTGATGGTGTCATAGATGCTGGCGGTTACGGTGATGGCCATGGTGGTAAATCCTTCGTCCTGTCGTTGGGAACGCGGATGAAGGGACGGGCCGGATGGCCGGGAGGGTCAGCGCGGGAGCGCGGAACAGCCAACACGGGAGAGCGCAGCCCGAAGGGAGCGGGCAGGCTGTTGATCCGGCACGGCACGGGCAGTCACACAGGAGCAGTTCATTCCAATCGCAGGGCGAAGGATGCCATGGCCCGGCACACTCGCGGTTCACGAGATCAGCCGAGACCAGCCCCCAGAGATTTCGTCTTCGCGGCCTCGAGCGCACTCACTTCCATGGCGGTCTGCTTTTCGCCCGCGCGCTCATGGATTGCGCGGATCAGCCGCGGCTTGTCGTCGGTGACCACAATGGCTTCCGACTTCGCGCGCGAGAGCGCGACATAGAGCATCTTCTGGTCAACCAGATTGGCAGAGCGGCTGTCGGCGTGAATCAGCACCCGCTCGGCGGTCTGGCCCTGTGCGGCGTGGGCGGTCTGGACATAGGCATGGCGCAGATGGGCGTCGCGGGGGTCGGTGAGATCGAGCCGCTGCTCGCGGCCATTGGTCAGCGCAATGGTCGCCTGCTGGCGCTCGGGATCGATGTCGGTCACCGTGCCACGTAGCCCGTTGATGCGGCCCTCCTCGCGGTCGTTGCGGGTGAACTGCACACGGTCGCCCGCCTGCAACTCCATCGGCTTGGACTCAAAGACCTCGACCTTGCCTGCGCCCCATTGGCGTACCGGCAGGACGGTAGGGTGGAGGGGGTAAAGGCGCGCGACGTCGAGACCGACCGCGCCGACCGTGCCGCCGCCAAGCCAGCCGGTCTGCGCCGTCGCACTCGCGATCTGCCGTGCGACGTCGCGCACCGGTGCCGGGAGTGCCGCGGGATCGAGTCTGAGCGCACCCGCGACCAGCGCCGCCATATGCGCGAGCGGCTGGTCGAAGACAATCTCCTCGAATCGTCCGGCCACCTTCTCCCACTCGTTTCGCGACGCCATCGGGAGGCGATCGGCGTAGGCATGAAAGCCCTGGTGCAAAAGGCCGAGCACGACAAAGGGGCGCTTGCCGCTGCGGGCGGCCATTTCGGCTACACGTTGGAGAATGAAAACATCTTCGCCGTCACCCTGCGCCGCATGCTCCAGAAACTTGCCAAGTTCATCGACGATCAGCAGGACGCCCGCGCCGCTCTCGGCCGCCAGCGCGCGGAAATCCACGAGCAGCGCTTCCAGTTCGAGCGCGTTTCCGCTGGCCGCGATGCTCCGCGCCCGTTCGATCATCGCCGTCTGGGCACGCGGTGTCTTTCCGCGGGCCGGGCGTTTCGCCTCGACCGCCGCCGCGACCGCCGTCGCTAGCGCCGCGACCATCGAGCTTCGCGAGCCGGTCAGCAGTACCGGCCAAAGCGCGGGCAGGGCTCCGCCCATATCCCAACCAAGGTCGGCGGCGATGCGGTCCAGGCCCTTGCCGCCGTTCCGCGCCATCAGATGGGCGACGACCAGCGCGAACGAGGATTTGCCGACGCCATAGTCGCCGGTGATGCGCCATGCCCGGCGGCCGGACTCGGGCCGCAGCCTCGTGCCTTCTGAAATATCTGCCAGCAGCTTCCGCTCGGTCTTGGCCCAGTACTCGGCGCCATCGGTGGCGCGCTCGCTGTTGACCACCAC
>NCGO01000029.1 GCA_002256985.1 Novosphingobium sp. 28-62-57 | reverse complement strand
CACGTAGTCCGCATCCATGATCGCGCACTGGGCGCGCCAGCGCAGGACCTGGCGGATTTGCAGGCTGCCCTGCGCAATGTCGCGGCGTAGCGATGGGCATTCGATTGCGGCCAGCTTTTCAGGATCGAGCGGCTGAGCTTGCGGTGCTTCGATCAGCACGTGCAGGTCTGGCAGGCGGCGCTGCCAAGGCCCCACGTGCGGGGGAAGCGGGGCTGTCAGAATCGGAACTGGGGGAATCGGGGCTGGGGAAAGAGATGGCGATGGCCCGGCATCCTGATCGGGGACGGGGGGCATGACGCACAAATCAGGCGCCGGGCCATCGCACCGCGTGCTGCCAGAAGGGGCAGGCGACACGCGGTTTTCGGGAAAGGGGATGATCACGCCGCGCTCTGCCTCTACGGCAGCCAGCATGCGATACATGCGCCGCGTTGGGATCGGCGCGGTCATGCTGCACCAACTTCGGTTGCGCCTTCGGCACGGTTGCGGACGGTGCCCCATGGTTGCGCATCGCCGCTGACATCAGAGCAGAAGCGCGATTCATCAGCCTTGCCACGGGTCTTTGCCATGCCCGGACGTGCCGAGGGCAAGAGCAACCAGAAATCACCATCAGCATCGGGATTGGTATCAACCCAGCGCGGCAGCTTGGCCGGCGAGCAAAGGCGGACAGGGGTGGCATTGCCATCGCTGGAAACCAGCTCAAGCGGCTGGCTCCAGTCGATTTCAACAGCTGCGGCTTCAAGAGCAGAATCTGGCGATACGGGGATTCCCGTTTCGGACGCGGCTGGGGCGGTGGGTGTGGGGTTTTCCATCTGCGGCGCTCCCGGTCAGGCGGCGAGTGGCAAGCCAGCGATGCTGGCGCGCACTTCGACAAGGGGCGTGGCGGGCAGATCGACCGCGCGGGGCGAGAACGCGAAGTAATCGCAGGTGGACGCATCATGGCCGTCACTGCGCAGCCATGCGTGCGCATCGGCGCGTGTAACCGCAAAGCCGCCGAGCATGATGACTTCGGCCAGCAGGTCGTCGAGCAGGTTGGGTTTGGGTGAACTGGACATTTGAGCCTCCAACAAGGCCGGGTCTGCGCTTGCGGCTCACCGGCTGTTGGAGAATTTATTACGCAATACGAAACAACTCCGCAAGGCTAAATTTGCGTGTTGCGTAAATTTAGGATCACTGCGGCTTTAAAGAACGAATCAATCCGGCGCTTTCGCGCGCCAACATAGGTTCCAAAATGGAGGAATGTTGCGCCTTACGTGACATTCACGGCCGAGTGATTGTGACCGGCATGGACCCAGCGATGCTCATCACATAGGTTGGCGGCAAAGCTCCAAGGATGGTTAGCGCTTCGGCCTGACTTCGCCCCTTAAGTGAGATTTCATTAACGGACACAATGACCTGACCGACCTTGAGCCCAGCCCTATCTGCGATTGATCCCGGCGCGACTGCAACAATCACCGCACCAGCTGGACTGGGCACAAACCCTATACCAACTGATGCTTGAGATGCGGGGTTGGCATTTAACCGACTAGGAATGCCGGGCGCGACAGATCTGATCATGCCGCGCTTGATCCAACGTTCGCACACCATGTTGACCACATCGAAGCGCTCATCTTCACCCACGCCGGTGGCAGCCAACTTGCCTCCTTCGAACTCTGCGATGACGAAGGACGTGCCAGAGTATCCCCCCATCTTATTGCGTGCATTCAGGGTTCCGCATGTCCGCCAACGCTTGGTACGCTGCCCAAATAGAGGGTTTTCCTCAATTATCTCGAAGGTGTAGGGCCATGTGTAAACAGCGCTGCCGGGATCAACCAGTGAAGAAGATATCTCAGCCTGCGCTGCCTGCATCGCGATTACACGATCCGGCGCAGGCCCTGGGTCAAGCACTGCTGCCGCAGCAAGAAGTGTTAGGACTTTTATCATAAACCACGCAACGTCTTGGATATCTCCGTGCCCCAATATATCTCAAGAGGATGATGTATCCCATCGGCATCAATTACGCTTGAGAGGTGCCTGACAATCAGTGAAGCTAAAGCTGGGTTTTCGGCGCAGCGCGCAACAGACGTCCACAGGACTTCTGCATCTGGTGATAGGCGACCTACGTGTGCAGTGACGTCCTTAAGGTTGACGTCGCCAGGATATTCGAAGCGCAACCAACACGCTGTAATGAAATCCTCGATAGCCGATGCTTCCAAAGCATGCCAATTTCCGTCGCAGCGAGCGACAAAGGCCATTATATTCAATGCAGCGTTGAAATCGGCAAACTTTTTGGGTGTAAGTCCAAATCGATATCTTCCCGAAGATTTTCGGTCAATGGTGAAAGCTTCGATCAGTAGATGACCCGGCTCCCAAACCTCACCGGTTGATGCGTCAATGGCACGTAAAATTCGGTCAATCCGAAATGCACGAGGTTGATTTCGAAGCGAACACCAAGCGACGAGTTGAGCCTTGTCGCCGAACTGATCAAGCCTTTTACAAACGACCTGTCTTTCGCTCTGTTGGCCGCGACTGTCAGAGTAAAGAATGACCATACTATGGCCGGTGATGGCTTCTGCCCTCCACGTTGGAACCGAGCTGCCATCATCTGACGGTATGCTGTCAGCAGGATCATCATCGGGGCCAGTTGGCGAAAAATCGACAGGGGGATGAACTGGCGGCGCACCGCGAACTTCCTCCCAAAGACGATTCAGGCGAGCGCTCAGATCATGTTTCATGGCTACTCCGGCTGGATGGATGCAACTACTAACGCAATGATCTCTATAGTTTCTATGTCATCACCCGGCTGGTCACACCTGAATGGGGCTTGAAACGCAGGGTTACGTGATCTTGGAACAAGCCATTCGACGCCGTCTGCGTCGCAAAAGTATTCCTTCACAGTCGTCTCGATGCCATCGCCCATGCGTCTGCGCTGGACGATCACCCGCTTGCCATTGGGAATGTCATCAAAGGGTTCGCGGGCTATGCAATCGAGAATCGTTCCAGGCGGGTAGATTTCGTTCATACTCTCGCCAATGACACGAAGCCCGAAGCGGCGCCGAAGCGGCACCGCGACATCAGCGCGGCCAGTATATCGCTCCCATTCATCTTCATGGATTTCCCAAGCTTCTACAAAGTGACCTGCTTGTACCGATCCCTTGATAAACAGCGTTGGGCCGGGAGCCAGAAACTCACTGTTTTCGTCCAACAGTTCACCGATTGGCGCCCCATAGGCTTGCGACATAGACGCTAAGCGTTGGCTGGGTATCCCGTCCTTTCCGTTTTCCCAACGCGACACCTGCGCCACGGAAACATTCATGCGTTCGGCAATGACCTCCTGCGTGAGGCGGCTGCGCTTTCGCGCTTCGATCATCTTGGTACGCTTCATGTGCGCAAGTTTACGCGCTGCGAAAGTTGGCACCATGCCCCAATGCGTAAGTTGAGTATTGCGTAAGTTTGCGCAATGCGTAATATGAGCGCCCATGACCGACCTCCAAAGCTATCTGAAGGCAAGCGGCGAAAAGCAGTCGAGCTTTGCCATCCGCGTGGGCACCACTCCCGCAACCATTTCACGGTTGTGCAATGGCTCGCTCCGTCCCGCTTTGGACCTTGCGCATCGGATCGAGACCGCGACAGGCGGAGAAGTGCCGACTGAAGTTTGGCTTAGCGATGATGCATCTACACCCTGCCCAACCGGCGAGGCAGCCTGACCGATGCCGCGCGCATTCAACACACCCCGTTGCCGAAATCTCGGCTTTTCGATGAACACGGCACGCCGCGCGTATCTGCAATCGTTCGGCTGTCCGTTCCACAGCTGGGGCGCGGCCATGCGGCGGCGATGGGTGGGCAAGAAGATCGCCGCGGCGAAAGCCAAGGGTGCGGTCGTGATCTTCCGCCAGTCTGGCGGGCAGATCGCCGAAGCGCTTGACAGTGGGAGTGCTGCCTGAATGTCTGCGCGCTCCCTTCCCATCCCTGATTGCTGGCTTGCCAGATCAGTGGTCGCTTCGCCTGCTGGTGCGATTTTCTTCGGTGCGCTCGAACTGCAGCTTTCCGATGAAGGATGCGTAAGCACTACGACTGTCGGCATTGACGGTGCCGAAGTTCTCCCGGCACCAGCTGGCGAGTACATCGGGATCAAAATCGACCTTGAGGAAATCGGCCTCGGTCCATCCTCTGAGTTCTGCGCGGCGCAGCAATGCTCCGCGATAGTCGGCAAGGCTGGGCGGCATCCAATCATCGCTGATCGCGACGAGCCGCGCATAATTGGCCTCATCCGGCCAAAGAACGGCGACATGTTGAACTGGCACGGCGTTATCCTTTCACTTGCAGGTGGTGGCTCCTGCAGGGTGACTGATGCCGGGGCGGAGTCAATCCGCCTCGGCAAAGGCCGGATCAGCATGGGCCGGATCGGCGGTGCCGCATGAGCGCGTTCTGCCCTTGCTGCGGGTTCAACCTGACCGCTGATGCCCCGGTAACGATCGGGAGGTGGTCGGTGAGCGTCGACGAGGTGCGGCTTGGCGACGACCGGCTGCAGCTGACGCCGTGCGAGATGCGGTTGCTGCATTCGGTGGCTGCAATGGCCCCTGCCCCTGTGCGGCGCAGCGCCGTGCGTGAGCGCCTTTCCGATGCCGAGACCAGTGACAACATCGTTTCTGTTATGATCTGCCGCCTGCGGCGCAAGCTGGGCGCGGACATGCCGATCGAGACCGTGCGCGGCGTTGGCCTGCGCTGGATTGACAGTGCAATCGGGGAGGCTGCGTAAATGTCGCCCGAACAGCAACTCGCCTGGCTTAAGCAGGAAGCCGATCTTGAGAGAAGGCTGCGCCAACGGCGGCGCCACACAGAAGTACTTGGCGCGATCTGCTGGGCGCTGTTTGCGCTGATCGTGTTTGCGGGAATGGCGTTCGAAACAGGCAGGGCCACTGGTGAAGCCGGACATGTAGCGCGGCAGTTGCCGGGCGCGTTCCCGGGTGACGGCGTTCAGGCGCGTGGTGTTGAAGCGAGTCATACGGCTGGTCCCTCCTTGGTTGGTGACCAGCTTCATTCCAAAATGGAGGGGAATTGCCGATGAAATTCAACGGCGACTTTTCCAGCGACGGTGCAAAGGTGCTGATCGCTGAAACCATCCGGCTCTATGTCGGCCATGGGCGGCGGCTGTCTTTCAAGGATGTGGCAGAGGCCACCGACATCAAGGAAGGCACCGTGCGCAGCTATGTGGCCGAAGACGGGCCGCTGATGCCGCTGGACGTGTTCATGCGCGTGTTTACCGTGCTGCCGCCCGAAGCATTCGCCCGCGTGGCACGGCAGATGGGCTTTGCCGCGGCGCTTGTCGAAACCGCCGACGACGGCACGGTACGCAAGGCCATAACGCAGGCGGCGCAGTTCGTGGCGACCGGCACGGAAATCCTTGAAGATGGCGTGATCACGCCCAGCGAGCGTGCCGTGCTGCGGCGCACTGCGGGCGAGTTCATCCCCATGCTGCAGCGCATAGCCACGTGCGAAGGTGGTACGCCGCACTGATCGGGGCACTGATCGGGGCACTGACCGAATTCCCACCGGCGGGGATCATCGCCGGAACGCGCTCGCGAGCGGGCATAAGGAGGCAAGAGTAATGGCACCTGAAAACGGCGGTTCCGCCGATGATCGTCTGCGCCTGCTGATCGAGCGTATCGAGCGGCTGGAAGAAGAGAAGAAGGGCATCGGGGACGACATCAAGGATGTCTATTCCGAGGGCAAGTCGGCGGGTTACGACGCCAAGATCATGAAAATGATCATCGGGTTGCGCAAGATGAAGCCCCATGACCGGCAAGAGATGGACGCCATTCTCGAGCTCTACAAATCCGCGCTGGGGATGGACTGATGGGCGCGACAGCAATGACAGAGGTCCCCGCTTCGGCGGCTGGCCTGGAGCGCGAAGCTCCCGTCGCTGACGGCAAGATGGGCATTACCATCGAAGCTGCCGTCCTTTCCCGCGCGATGTCGGCTGCGGCCAAAGTCTGCGAAGCGCGCAACACCATCCCGATCCTGTCGAACGTGCGGTTGGTGGCCGACCCGATCATCGGCAAGCTAGAAGTGCTGACCACCGATATGGACATCGAATATCGGCAGCGCGTGCCCATGGCGCAAGAATCGGGGCAACTGCGCACGACAGTGAACGCGGGCAAGCTGCGCGATCTTGTCAACGCCGTGCCCAAGGGTGCGCAGATGCGGCTGACGCAGGATGGCAACCGCCTGATCGTGCAGGCCGGGCGCGGGCGGTGGGTGATGCACAGCCTGCCTGCCGATGACTTTCCCAGCATCGAATTTGCGCCGCAGCACCGGCTGCCGATTGAACCTGCCAGCAAGATCGGCCGGATCATTGACAGGGTGCTGTGGTCCCGAGAGACTGAGTTGGCCCGGTATTATCTGAACGGGCCACTGTGGCACGGCGACAACGGCAAGCTGCGGCTGGTCACCACAAACGGCCACACCATGCCGGTCATCACGACTGACCTCAACTGGCCCGCCGATGCGCCGGAAGTGATCCTTGCGCCGAAGTTCTGCACTATCCTGAAAGACCTTGTCGGCGATGGCGCTGGCGTGGCGATGATGTGCTGGGACGCGGCCAAGATGCGCGTCGAATTTGGCGACGTGATCCTGACGGGCAAAGTCATCGACGGCACGTTCCCTGACTATCGGCGTGTGATCAGTCCACCGGTTGCAGAGCCTGTCATCGTCGATCCTGCCACACTGGCCGAGGCTGTGCGCCGGGTGAAGTTGTTGGGATCGGAAAAGACCCGATCGGTGAAGGTCGAATATCACGACGGCAAGATCACGCTTTCGCACACATCAGTCGATCACGGCACCGCGACCGAAGAGGTGCCTGCAGATTGCAAGCGGCGGCCCGATACCGGTTTCAACGCCAGCTACCTGATGGAGATGCTGGCCGCGATCGGCGGCGACAGCGTGGAAATCCACCAGCAGGATGCCAATGCCCCGACCCTTTTCCGCCGCGTGGTGGACGATGGCGCATTCGGCATCGTCATGCCGATGCGGACTTGAGGGAGGCGATCATGGCAAAGACCGACATTGGTGAATACGACATTACCTGCAAGCACTGTAATCATGATTTCACGTTCCGCATCAGCGACGTTCCTGGCCTCGACGACGATATCGCAGATGATGAGCAAGACGCTTGCGATGCCGAAGCCGATAGAACGCGCCTTGAGTTTGTCGGGTACATTGACCCCGATGAACTGACCGGGCAGCGCTTGTTTCTCGACATCGCGGCAGCACTGCGGCGGCGTGATGTGGGCGAGGCTGCCATCGCATTGGAGCGGCTGGCCACGGAAATGGGCTGGCATGCCTGTGACGAGGTCAACCGTGGCCTGCACACATCTATCCCGCTGTTCGAGCGCGTTTCATGAAGACGCGGATGCCCTTCGGGATGATCGAGGCGACCGGTTTGCCGGTTGCAGGAAAGGTCAAAGCTGCACGGCGGGAAAGCCGGAAGCGGGTGCGCAAGGTCAACTTGCGCGCCGCTTTCAACCCGCGCCGTGCGATGGAAGGGCTGGACCTGCCCTTGCCCGAAGGGGCCGTGCGGCTGGTGCTGCCGTGGCCACCGTCACAGCTCAATCCCAATGCGCGCGTGGGGCACCCGGCGCGCAAGGCCAAGTATGCGCGCGACTATCGCCAGGTCTGCTGGTCGGAAACGCTGGCGACGTTCGGCTGCGATGGCGGGCGGCGGCTGTTCCCCGGCACAGGGCGCCTTGCGATCCGGCTGGACCTGTTCCCGCCAGATCGGCGCGTGCGCGACGATGACAATGCCGAAAGCGCGTTCAAGGCTGGGCGTGATGGCGTGGCCGATGCGCTGAAAGTGGATGACGCGCGGTTCCAGATGAACCGGTTTTTGCACATCGATAGCCCGCGCGCCTGCGTGGTGTTGACGTTTTTGTGCGCCAGCACGTGCACCAGCACGCCCAGCAATA
>NCGO01000019.1 GCA_002256985.1 Novosphingobium sp. 28-62-57 | reverse complement strand
CGCAGGCTACGTGCCCAACGACTACCAGGTCGGCCAGACCGGCAAGATCGTCGCCCCCGAAGTCTACATCGCGGTCGGCATCTCGGGCGCGATCCAGCATCTTGCGGGCATGAAGGACAGCAAAACCATCATCGCCATCAACAAGGACGAAGACGCCCCGATCTTCCAGGTCGCCGACATCGGCCTCGTCGGTGATCTGTTCACGCTCGTCCCGGAACTGACCGGCAAGCTGTGAGCCCACAGCCACAGCCCACAACCATCGTGGCGTGTTTCCCCGGGGAAACACGCCAAATGGGTTAATCAAGGTTTACCGTTTGAATGGTTGAACGCTTGAGCTATCTATCACACCGTTTTGTGACAAAGTTGCATTTCATGCAACTGCAACCCCATCCTTCGCACTTGCGGAATCACTATCAAAACCGCACATATAGCAGGCCTTTCAGGCATCCTCTCCCAAACTTTCCAAGGCTGGTCTTCGGACCAGCCTTTCTTTTTTGCACTTGGGCTGCGTGAATACACAGGGCGGCGAACGGCGCTTTCAGTCCCCTGGAAGTTGCGGCGTCTGCCCACCATGAACCGGATCAAGCCCGCCGGTAATCTTCCAAAATCACACCGCATTCGGCCAGTTCAGCCTCGTGGCCTTCCTCGCGCCATGCCTCGTCCAGCGCCTCGGCCTCCCACTGCAGCATGGCCGGATGGGCCAGCACATGATCAACCCACGCCTGTCCTGCTCCCACGTCCAGCCCATAAGTGCGGATGCGGAATGCCACCGGCGCAAAGAACGCATCGATCGCGGTGAAAGCCTCGCCTGCCAGCCACGGCCCGCCAAAGCGCGCCAGCCCTTCTTCGAAAATCTCGCGCACGCGGGCCACGTCGCGCAGCAGTGCATCGCGCATCGGGCGGGGCTTTACCCGCACGCCGACATTCATCGTGCAATCGTTGCGCAAGGCGGAAAAGCCGCCGTGCATCTCGGCCACCGTGCATAGGGCAAAGGCCCGCGCGGCCTCATCGGCGGGCCACACGCCCGCATGCCGCTCGGCCAGATAGAGCGTGATGCCCAGCGAATCCCACACGGTCCGCTCGCCATCGATCAGCACCGGCACCTGCCCCGTTGGCGAAAAGGCGCGGAATTCTTCGTAATTCGAAGGCTTGGTAAACGGCTCGATCCGGTCCGCAAAAGCAATGCCCAGCGCCTTCATCAGCACCCACGGGCGCAAGGACCAGCTTGAATAGTTCCGGTTGGCGGTGATCAGGGTGTAGCTCATGGGGTGTGAACCTTTGTGATCTCGGTGGAAGCTTTGCCACCTCACCCCGTCACCCCGGGCTTGCCCCGGGGTCCCGCTTGTTCGCGGCGTTGAGAAGGCAGCGGGATCCCGGGTCAAGCCCGGGATGATGAGAGTGTGGTATTTCCGAGAGGCGGTACGTCCAACTCCCAGCGTTCGACGTTTACTTCGCCAGCTCCGCCTCAATCGCCGCCAGCAGCGCCGGATCATTGGGCGCCACACCCGGCGCAAAGCGCGCGGTGACGTTGCCATCCCGACCAATCAGGAACTTCTCGAAGTTCCACAGCACTTCGGGATCTTCGGTGGGCGTCATGCCATAGCCCTTGAGCTGCTCGCGAAACTCTGCGGCCGGGCCCTGCTTGGTGGGCGCTGCCTGCGTCAGCGCGGCATAGAGCGGCTGCTTGGCCGGGCCGGTCACGTCGGCCTTGGCAAACAGCGGGAACGAGACGCCATAGTTGAGCTTGCAGAACTCAGCGATTTCCTCGTGGCTGCCCGGTTCCTGCGCGCCGAAGTCGTTGGCGGGAAAGCCCAGCACTTCAAAACCGCTGTCGGCCTTGGCCTTGTACAGCGCTTCGAGCCCTTCATACTGCGGGGTCAGCCCGCACTTTGAGGCCACGTTGACCACCAGCAGGACTTTGCCCGCATGGTTGCCAAGCGTGTCGGGGGTGCCATCGATGCGGTTTAGCGGAATTGCGGTCAGATCAGTGGCCATCGCGGAGACTCCTTACAAATCAACGTAGTGCGCGGTTGTCTTGGCGCGCACATCGGCGGGCGTCACGCCCGGTGCGCATTCGATCAGGCGGAAAGGCGAAGCATGATCAGCCCGCTGGAACACGGCGATATCGGTCACGATCATGTCCACCACGCCGCGCCCGGTCAGCGGCAGCGTGCAGGCGGAGATGAACTTGGGGCTGCCATCCTTGGCCACATGCTCCATCACCACGATGATCTTTTTCACGCCCGCGACAAGGTCCATCGCCCCGCCCATGCCCTTGATCATCTTGCCGGGGATCATCCAGTTGGCGATGTCGCCGTTCTCGGCCACTTCCATCGCGCCCAGCACGGTCAGATCGATCTTGCCGCCCCGGATCATCGCAAAGGACTGTGCGCTGTCAAAATAGGCGGAATGCGGCAGTTCGCTGATGGTCTGCTTGCCCGCGTTGATCAGATCAGCGTCTTCCTCGCCCGCGTAGGGGAAAGGCCCGATACCCAGCATGCCGTTTTCCGATTGCAGCGTCACCGTCATGCCTTCGGGCACGTGATTGGCCACCAGCGTGGGGATGCCGATGCCCAGGTTCACATAAAAGCCATCCTGCAATTCGCGCGCGGCGCGTGCGGCCATTTCGTCGCGGCTCCAGCCTGCTTTCAGCCCGTCATGCGTGGTCATGGTCTTGGTCTTCCTGCAAATTTCAAAGGGGCATTATTTGATCGGGGGTGGCACCAGAAACCATCCAGCGCCGATATTCTGTTCCAGCGCCACCGCCACCGGGCCATCGGGATTGCGCAGATAATCAAACACTTCGTCAAAATCAGCCTTGCGGTCCCCGGCGATGGCCAGCACGCACCAATCGGCATCGGCACGCAGCAGGATCTGCTGCTTGCGCGTTTCATTGCGGCGCAGCAGCATCACCGGATCGATGCCCAGCGGATCAAGGCCAGTCGCCTTCAGGACCGTGCCCAATTGCTTGGCGGATGCTTCGGGCAGGCTGGCAATCCATACTACCGCCGTGCCGGTGCCGCGGATCGCGCGCAGATATTCGGCAAGGCCCGGTGCAGGGCTTGGCGGATCGTTCAGATCGAACGGGTCGGCCCCGATATCCAGATCGATCAGCAGCGCGCCCCGCTGATCCTCGCACATCATGGTCTTTGGCACCGATGCCAGCGATGCCTGATCGAGCAGAGCCGATCTGCGTGTCGGATTAGCCTTGGCCGGATCGGCTGCGGACAGCACGAAGGCGGCCATCGCGGCATAGCCATCTTCCCCTGCTGGGCCACGGGCGGGCGCAATGGGTGCGGCAGACGCTGGCAGGGTCGTTTCGGGTCCTTCGGCAAGAGCCAGCGCGGGAGACGGTGCAGCACTTTCAGCAGGGATTGCAGCGGGGATGGCCGGGGCGCTGGCCGGGGCGCTGGCCGAGGGCGCAGGGGCCGGAGGAGTGGGAGCCGGCGCTGCTCCAGGCGCGCCTTGTCCGACAATCACAACCGGCTTGACCGGTGCTTGTGCTGCAACTTTCGGCCTCTTGGTTTTGCGGCCCAGCAGTTGCTTTCCGGTCAGCGTCCCGCCCGCGGCCAGCGGAACGAGCGCTGCGGCCACGCACCCGCCCAGCTGCGTGGCGAGCAAGGCCAGCGCGATCACCGCGGTCAGTGGTCGCCGGTCGTGCTTCATGCCACTTCGCGGTCCCGCACGGTGCGGAATTCGATTTTCTTGTCATAGGGCGCGCCCACGATCATGCGCTGGACATAGACGCCGGGCAGGTGGATGCTGTCAGGATCAAGGCTGCCAGCGGGCACGATCTCTTCCACTTCCACGATGCACACTTTGCCGCAGGTGGCGGCAGGCACATTGAAGTTGCGCGCGGTCTTGCGGAACACGACATTGCCGGTTTCGTCGGCTTTCCAGGCCTTTACCAGCGCCAGATCGGCAAAGATGCCGCGTTCCAGCACGTATTCCTGTCCGTCGAAAACCTTGGTTTCCTTGCCCTCGGCCACCAGCGTGCCGACGCCGGTCTTGGTATAGAAGCCCGGAATGCCCGCGCCGCCTGCGCGCATGCGTTCGGCCAGTGTGCCTTGGGGGCTGAATTCCACTTCCAGTTCGCCCGCCAGATATTGCCGTTCAAACTCCTTGTTCTCGCCAACATAGCTGGCAATCATCTTCTTCACTTGCCGCGTGCGCAGCAGTTTGCCGATGCCCTCGTTATCGATCCCGGCATTGTTGGAAGCAAAGGTCAGATCCTTCACGCCGCTATCGCGCACCGCATCGAGCAGGCGCTCAGGGATTCCGCACAGGCCGAACCCGCCACAGGCGATCAGCAGACCATCGCGCAGCAGCCCGTCAAGCGCGGCGGCGGCATCGGCATAAAGCTTCTTGGACATCGTTGCATTGCTCCCCTTGAGGGCTTGGCCATCAGGCAGTTTGGTAACACACAGCGGCCAGAGAAAAACAAGTCTTGACCTGCATTGCGCTGCAATATTCCCGGCCCGATGTGGCAACCGCAATAATGCAGCCGATGGCACAGCGGCGAGCACTGGCCCGTTGCCTTCTTTTAAGGAAGAGAAAAAGGGTCGCGCAGAGGCGCAGAGGCGCAGAGAGGGGGGGGCGCAGAGAGGGGGGCGGCAAAGCCGTCTCAAGCACGGCGGACGTTGCATTTTTTGCGCCAGACAATCGGCACTCATGACCTTGCGGCCAAGCGCCAAGTCTCCCTGTGCCTCTGCGCCTCTGCGCGAAAATCTTCTGCGTTAAATCCGATGCTTGAGCCGCAATTGCAATGGATGCAGCCGGGAGCCCCAAATAGAAAAGGGCGCTGTTTCCAGCGCCCTTTTCGGCATCCTCTCCAAGATGCAATTGCGTTGTTAGCCCAGATCAGTCTTCAGGGCCACCCACATCGTCATGGGCATGATCATTTGCAGCATAAAGATCTGCGCCCTTGCCCTGCATGTAGGGCAGCGGGTTTACCGCTTCGCCGGAAACGCGGACTTCATAGTGCAGGTGCGGACCGGTGGAGCGGCCGGTGGAGCCGACATAACCGATCACATCACCCTTGCGGACCTGCTGGCCCTGCGCCACGGCGATGCGCGACATGTGGCCATAGCGGGTTTCCATTGCCGCGCCGTGATCAAGCTGAACATAAAGGCCATAGCCACCGAACCAATCGGCCATTTCCACCACGCCATCAGCGGTGGCGCGGATCGGCGTTCCGGTGGGAGCGGCAAGATCGATGCCCTTGTGGCCGCGGCGACCGCCCAGCACGGGGTGATTGCGCATGCCATAACCGCTCGACAGGCGCGACGCCGAAACCGGCACCAGCGATGGGATCGAAACACCCGTGCGGCGGGCCGTGGAGGCGGAATTGGCAGAAGGCAGGATGCCGTTGTCAAGCTGCTGCCAGCTGGCGAACAAGCGGCGGAATTCTTCGTCACCACGATCAGCCGATATACCGGCCTTCGCAGCTTCGGCAGCGCGAAGCGGGGCGGCGATGTCAGCCGAAGCGGCGCTGTTGGCAAATGCCGGGGTGGAAGTGAAAGCAACAACTGCCAGGGCGGCGCTGAAGGCTGTCTTGAAGGTTTTGATGTTAAACAACATTACGACCTGTACGACCTTTTCTTATGCGTCCCGATCCGGCCTTTTTGGCCTGCTGGATCGGTGCGCTCTAAACCCCCGGAGCGAACCCGTTTTGTGGCAGCAGGCAGGATAAAAACCCGCCGCCTTGGGAAGTATCAGAGTTGGTCGGAACCCCCCGCCATCTCGTGCATTGAGGTATGTGAGGCACATCACAGGGTGGCAACCCCTGCCATCATTTCGCGCGACAAACCGGCTGATCGACGCGCCGAGTCGTTGAACGGCGGCTTAACGCTGCCTTTGAAATGGCGCTGGACCAATGTTTTCCATGCGACCGTGGGGGATTCGCCACGCTTGTCACACACCGCGCTGAAATGCTTTGTGCCGAAGCGCACATGCCGAATTTCGTCGTCAACGATTCTTTGCAAGATGCGCGCCGAGCGCTCATCACCTGCCGACACAAACCTGGCTACGGTCATCGGCGTGACGTCCAACGCGCGGGCCTCGAGCACCATCGGTATGATGGCCAGCCGCGCTGCAACATCGTGCGCCGTCTCGCGCGCCGCGTCCCAAAAGCCATCGTGCGCAGGCATCGCGCCATAGCAGCTGCCCAGCGTCCGCAACCGGCGCGAGAGCAGGCCGAAGTGCATGGCTTCATCAGCGGCGACCGACAGCCAATCGTCCACAAATTCCCGTCCCATTTCAGCGCCGAAGCGCCCAGCCGCATCCAGCGCGAGGTCGATCGCCACGAACTCGATATGCGCCAGCGCATGGAGCAACGCGAGGCGGCCATGCGCCGACCCGCGCCCGCGTTTGGGCATTGCTGCAGGTGCGAGCAGCTCGGGCTTTTGCGGGCGCGCCGGAGTATCGGGCATTGCCATATCGAAAGCGAACGCCAGCTCTCCCCCACGCCACCGCCGAACCAGATCGCGGGTCTGCATGACCTTGGCGAACGGGTCGGCGGTGAGCATGGTTTTGCGGATCGCCGAGGCGACCGAAGGGCGGTTCATCGGCGCTTAGGTGCAGTTAGGTGCATCTAGGTGCACTTCAGAAATCACACTGACGATCACAGGGCCTTTGCCGCTGCGAGCACTTCGTCAGCATGGCCCTTGACCTTCACCTTGTTCCAGATTTGCGCGATTTTGCCGTCTGCCCCAATCAGATAGGTCGTGCGCTCCATGCCCATGTAAGTCTTGCCGTACATCGATTTTTCAGTCCAGATGCCCAGCGCATCGGAAACGCCACCCGTTTCCGCGTCCGACGCCAGCGGGGCGGTGAGGCCATGCTTTTCGGCAAACTTGACGTGCTTTTTCGGCGGGTCCTTGCTCACGCCGATCACGGCCACACCTGCCGCCTGAAAATCGGCATAGAGGCTTGAAAAGTCTTTGTTCTCGGTGGTGCAGCCGGGCGTGTCGTCCTTCGGGTAGAAGAACACGACCAGTTTTTGCCCGGCAAAGTCCGAAGCCTTGACGCTGCCGCCATCGGGCGTTTCCATGGCGATATCCGGGAACGCTTCGCCCACTCCAATCCGCTCGCTCATCAGTCAATCTCCAGCTTAATATCAAACACTTGGCCCCAAGCCAGCGCCACGCAATGCCGCGCCTGCTGCACTACATCGAGCAGTGCATCCCAGCTTTCCAACCCGCAGGCCCGCGCCACGATGCTGCGGCTGGCGGGCGGCGGGAACATGCCATCAGGGGCAACCAGCCGCACCACGACCAGCAAGCGCGCCAACAGATCGTGCGCTGCGCGGATGCCATTGGGAAGAAGCGCTTGTTCTTCAAGAATTTGCACCGCCTGCCCCAAATCCGGCGTGCGCGCCACATGATCGCGCAACTGCAGGAAGTGGACCATGAATTCGATATCCACCAGCCCCCCGCGCGCGAGCTTTACATCAAGCGGTCCCTTGGGCGGTTTATGCTCCGCCATTGTGCCCCGCATTTCAAGCACTTCGCTGCGCAGTTTGGCCTCGGCGCGGGGCGTATCCTGCACGCGGGCGATGATCGTGGACAAGGCCGCGCGATCCGCCGCCGTGCCGAACAGCGGGCGGGCGCGGCACAGGGCCATATGCTCCCACGTCCAAGCATCATCGCATTGATACCGTTCGAAACTTTCCAGGCTGACCGAGATCGGACCCTGTGCGCCAGAGGGGCGCAGCCGCGTGTCCACCTCAAACAAGGCGCCTGCCGCCGTCGGCACCGAAAGCGCGGCAATCACGCGCTGGGCAAGGCGGTTGTAATAGAGCGTGGCACCGAGCGGGCGGCGGCCATCGGATTCAGCGGCATGATCCCCGCTGAACAGGAACACCAGATCGAGATCCGAAGCATGCGTGAGCGCCGCGCCGCCAAGGCGGCCAAGGCCCAGAATCGCGAGATCGCTGCCGGGCACGACGCCGTGGTTCAGCATGAATTCGTCAATCGCCGCGCGCCCCAGCACTTCGATGGCAGCTTCGGCCACGCGGCTGAGCGCGGCCGCTACCTCGAGCGGATCACGCCCTCCTGTTTCACTCGAGCCTTCAATGAGTTGCACGCCCAAAGCAAAGCGCATTTCGCCCACGCGGACACGCACATTGTCGAGCAGACGCTGATAATCGTCACCGGCTTCACCACGCGCAAGTTCAGCGGCGATTTCGGCAACACTGCCGGGCAGATCGAAGGCTGAGCGGTCTATCAACGTGTCGAGCAAGTCTGAACGGCGGGCCAGTTCATCGGCCAGCACCGGTGCATGGGCCAGAATGCGCATCACCAGCGCGAGCAGGCCCGGACGCGCATCGAGCAGGCGGAACACGTTGATGGCGCTGGGCAATCCGGCCAGCAAGTGTTCCCACCGCAAGAGCGCCCGTTCGGGATCCGGGGCCTGTGCCAGCGCACGCAACAGGTGCGGGCGGATACGCGCAAAGGCATCGCGCGCTTCGGCAGAGCGCAAGCAGCGGTATTGCCCGCCTTCCCATGCGGTAATACGCTCAGCCAGCGCATCGGCCTGTTCAAAGCCGAGCGTTTCAAGCTCGAGCCCGAGCGGGCTTGCCTCCACCACAACCGCGCCTGTTGGGGCATACGTGGCAATCAGCGTATCGAACCGGCTGCCGACCGCTTCGGAAATGGAGGTCAGTTCCGCCACCAGATCAGCGCCGGACGCTATGCCATCAAGCTTCGCCGCCGCATCAAGCGCTTGCGCGTCTTGCGGCAGCGAATGCGTCTGTTGGTCCCCCACCATTTGCAACCGGTGTTCGAGCGTGCGCAGCCGATCGTAGCTTTGGCCCATGACCGCTGCATCCTCGGTGCTGATAATGCCCGCTTCGGCCAGCGCATCAAGGCTGGCGCGGGTGCCGCGCAGGCGCAGTGCGGGGTTGCGGCCACCATGGATAAGCTGATGGGTTTGCGCGAAAAATTCGACCTCGCGAATGCCGCCGCGCCCGCGCTTCAGGTCATAGCCGGGGCCGATGGCCTGGCCCGATGAATAGTGATCGCGGATGCGCGTGGTCAGCCGCCCAATCTCGGCAATCGCGCCGAAATCAAGGCTTCGCCGCCATACGAACGGGCGGATCGTGTCGAGGAAGGCTTGGCCCGCAGCAATGTCCCCCGATGCGGCGCGCGCGCGGATATAGGCAGCGCGTTCCCACGCCAGAGCGCTGGATTCGTAATGCGTTATCGCCGCTTCGAAAGGCAGGGCCAGCGGGCTGACTTCGGACGCGGGCCGCAGGCGCAGATCGACGCGGAAGACATAGCCCTCGTCGGTAACCTCGGACATGATCTGCATGATCGTGCGGGCAATGCGCTGCGCCGCTTCGGCGGGGTCATCGCGCTCACGCCGGGGCAAAGTTTCGGGATCGTAGAGCAGGATCGGATCGATATCCGACGAATAGTTCAGCTCCTGCGCGCCGTGTTTGCCCAGCGCAATGGCGGAAAAGCCGACCGACGGCGCATCGGGCGTACGGCGGCGGATAGCGGCGGCGATGGCGGCATCAAGCGACCGATCGGCAAAAGCGGACAGCTCGGTAATCACGCGGGCAAGCGGGAAGGCCCCGGCAAGATCGCCAATGGCAATGACCAGCGCGAGCGCCAGCCGCTCTCGACGTAGAGCAATGGCGATATCGTCGATGCCTTCACCGGCGGCAAGGGCAAGAGCCAAGCCCTGCTCCACATTGCCTGCCGCCAGCAGTGCTTCGAGATCGGGCAGGCGATCCAGCGCGCGCGACAGGAACGGCGCGTGGGCGCGGGCACGAACGAGGGCATGGCTGAAATCTGGCATTATGTCGGCAGCCATGCCCCTTGCTGGACGGTGTATCAAGGCTTTGCGGGTTGCCACATCAGACCGAGACGCGCAGCGTGGGCGAAAAGCCGCTGATCCCGTGTCCACAGGTGCACGCCCGCCACCGTGGCAGTAGCCAACAAGTACGTATCGATCAGGCCGATTCCTGTTCCCGCAAGAGCATTCCTCTCAACGAAATCGAGCACGTCGGACACGTCAACCAGCGGCGCAGCAGGGAGGCTGGACAGCAGATCGACCGTCCGCCGCCACTGGCGCAAATTGCCCATGGCCAGCTCGCCAGTGACGAAAGGGTGCTGCAATACCCTGCCTTCAGCAAGGAGCAAGGCGAGGTCGGCATCGGCGGAGCGGAACATGTCGATCCATACCGAGGTGTCGACAAGGATCACGCCGCCGGACGATCCCGCTGCGGCACAACGAGATCAGGCATCGTGGCGCCGAGCCGTGCAAGCTGGTGAGCGGCTTCACGCTGGATCAAGGCATTCAGCGCCATCTGCAGCAGGCGTTCCCGATCAGTTTCATCGGTCATCTGGGCGGCGCGATCCCACAAGGCTTCTGTGGATGGAGTCGCACGGAGTCTGACAGAAGATGGCGATGATGTCTTTGGACGCCCTGCACGGACAAAGTTGACTGTGCGGTGCGCAAGATCAACCTCGCGCGTTTCCCATCCGGCGTCGCGCCATGCCTTTGATTGGCTGTGGTTGCCATCGGCCTGATTGGCCCACCACGGGCGATGCTTATAGGCGCTGGCCGGCAAGGCGCGGCGAATAATACGTTCGATTTCGGCGAAGTTGGCACTCCAGTGGTCAACGCCAAGGTCATCAAGATAGCGGGTCAGCGGTTCATAAACGCCCACGGCAAGCTCCTGTTGGATGCCAAGAACTAGTTATACTATCTTAAAATAGTTTCAAGAACTATTTTTACTAAACGGGCAGCCTCAAGCCTGCTTGCGATGGTGGGGCGGGTCTGTCAGCAAGGGGCGGTATTTTCCGGGAGATTTCCGATGACCATTTTCAGGGCGTTTGGGCGCGGGGCTTTTGGTGTGCTTTCGGCTTCGGCGCTAGCGCTATCGGGCACGGCTCGTGCCATGGATGCCGGGAAGGTGGTCCCGCCGGTGGACGAGGCGCTGATGCGTGAGGTGATCAAGACCTTGTCGGCTGATGAGCTGGCGGGGCGTGGGCCAGCCAGTGCCGAGGAGGCCGCGACGCTGGATGTGATCGTGGCGCGGTTCATGGCGGCGGGGTTGGAGCCGGGGAACAAGGGCCAAGATGGTCAAAAATCCTGGTTTCAGGACGTGCCGACGGTTTCGATGCGGGGTTCGGGCTTTTCGCCGCTCAGCATCACCGGCGGCGGAAAGATGCTGGCCTTTGCGCACGGCAAGGACTTCGTGGCGGGCAGTTATCGCGTGGTGCCCGAAACGGTGGTGAAGGACGCGGAACTGGTGTTCGTTGGCTATGGCGTGAATGCGCCGGAACTGGGCTGGAACGATTACGCGGGCGTCGACATGAAGGGGAAAGTGGCGGTGATCCTCGTCAACGATCCTGACTTTGCGATGGAGAGCGAGGACGGGCCGTTCAAAGGGCGGCGCATGACCTATTACGGGCGCTGGACTTACAAGTTCGAAGAAGCGGCGCGGCAGGGGGCTGTGGGCGCGATTCTGGTGCATGACACGTTCCCGGCGGCTTATGGCTGGAACGTGGTGGAATCGAGCTGGTCGGGCGATCAGCATTTCGTCGCCACACCCAACGATGCGGCGGACCAGACCGCGTTCAACAGCTGGATTCAGAAAGCTGCGGCGCAGAGCATGTTCAAGGCTGCGGGCAAGGACCTGGCGGCGATGACGGCGGCGGCGGGGCAGAAGGGATTCAAGCCGGTGCCATTGGGGTTGAAGGCGAGCCTTTCGTTCAAGTCGGCGATCACGCGGTCTACTTCGCGCAACGTGGTGGGGATGCAGCCGGGGACGGAAGCGCCCGATGAATATGTGCTCTATTCAGCGCATTGGGACCATCTGGGGCGGTGCAAGCCTGATGCGAGTGGCGACGACATCTGCAATGGCGCGGTGGACAATGGCACCGGGATGGCGGCGCTGGTGGCGCTGGCGGAGATGAACAAGGCGGCAGGGCCTGCGCGGCGTACACAGGTCTATCTGGCGTGGACGCTGGAGGAATCGGGGCTGCTGGGCTCTGAATATTACGCGCGCAACCCGGTGTTCCCACTGGCGCAGACGGTGGGCGGGGTCAATATCGACGCGCTCTATCCCGGCGGCGTGGCACGCGATGTGGCGGTGACGGGGGGTAACAAGTCTGAACTTTCGGCGCTGCTGGCCAAAGTGGCGGGCGAATTGCAACTGAAGACCGGGCCGGAGGATAGTTCGGAAAAGGGCTATTACTACCGCTCGGACCACTTCAGCCTGGCCAAGCGCGGGGTGCCGATGTTCTATGTGAAGCGCGGCACCGATCTGGCCGACGGCGGCGTTGCGGCGGGCAAGGCGCTTGCCGAGGACTATGTGGTGAACCGCTATCACCAGCCGAGCGATGAATATTCTGACAACTGGGACATGCGCGGGATTGTGCAGGAAGTGGACCTCTATTACCGGCTGGGGCGTCCGCTGGCCGATGGGGCTGATTGGCCGAACTGGAACGCAGGCGATGAATTTCGCGCGATCCGGGACCAGAGCCGGGCGGGGGTGAAGTAGAGGTTTTTAAGCTGATGACGCATTTCCGCATGCCGCCAGAGTGGCACCCGCAGGACTGGCTGTGGGTGGGGTTTCCGCATCTGGCGGAGGAATGGTCTGGCCTGATCGATAAGGCGCAGGAGCAGATTGCAGCCTTTGCCAGCGCAGTGGCCGATAGCGGGCAGGAAGTGCGACTGGTGGTGCGCGATGCGGCCAACGAGGCGCGGGCGCGGTCTTTGGTTTCGGCGAGCGTTACGCTGGAACGGCGGACGTATGGCGATGTGTGGTTGCGCGATACCGGGCCGCTGGTGGTGCTGAATGACGCGGGTGAACGGCGGGCACGACTGTTCGGGTTTAACGGTTGGGGCGAGAAGTACCTGATGCCGGGCGATCAGGAGATTGGCGCGGATCTGGCGGCCTCTGCAGGGCTGGAAGCCGGTGCGAAGGCGGACTGGATACTCGAAGGCGGGGCGCTGGATGGCGATGGCACCGGGTTGGTGGCGACGACCGAGCAGTGCCTGCTGAACCCCAACCGCAATCCGCACCTGTCGCGCGCCGATCTGGAAGCGCGGTTGCTGCGTGATCTGGGACAGACCCGTGTCTTGTGGCTCGGCGATGGGTTGATCAACGATCATACCGACGGGCATGTCGACAATCTGGCGCGGTTTGTCGGGCCGAACCGGCTGGCCTTGCCGCGCGCGACCGGGCCGGGTGATCCCAATGCGGTGATCTATGCCGATGCGAAGGCGCGGGCGCTGGACGCCGGGGTTGAGGTGGCAGAAGTGCCTTCGCCGGGGCTGATCGAATGGGCCGGTGTGGTGCAGCCGGCAAGCTACATGAACTTTGTGATTACCAGCCATCTGGTGGTGGTACCGATATTTGGATCACCGCATGATGATGATGGTGTGGCGGCGATTGCGGAACTGTTCCCGGACCGGGCGACCGTGGGCCTGATGGGCGATGCGGTGCTGGCAGGCGGGGGCGGGTTCCACTGTGCGAGCCAGCAGATGCCTGCGAACGCAATCTGAACCGGCGGCACCTGAGGCGCAACCCGCATGTGGGCCGGGTAACGATTCGTGGTAAGGGCGCGTTTCTGAACGGAGCCACCGCCAGGTGCCACCATTCATCGCGCCCACAAACCACCTTGCCAGCCACATGTTCGCCCCTTGCGACAAGTTGCGACAAGCCTGTCATAACCGTTCATCGGGGGGCAATCGTCCGGGCCCTAGAACGGTTCTCGACGCGGCGGTTGAGACAGGTTTCCCCCCTGTTGCCAGTCTCCTAGTAACCTCCCCGTCAAGCGTGACGAACGCGAATGGAACCCTCGGACCAATGCCCCCGGTCCGGGGGTTTTGTTTTTTTGCGATTCCCTCCTCCACGCCAGACTTGGCCCAATCCCCGCTCATCCTGAGCCTGTCGAAGGATGCCCACGTTGCAAGCATCAAGGACATAAGGCATTTTCGGCATCCTGATTGGGGGGCGCAAAATGGGATCGTCGACACGCTACGGCCTCGCAGGGATCGCCGCACTGGCGTTGCTCGCCATTGTCCACGGGCTGCGCGACAAGGCGCTCCCACCTGAACCCACGCGCGATTACCTGCTCGGCGTCCTGCCCAATTTCGCCGCCGCCATCGCCATCACCTTCGTTTTGTTGAGCGTCTGGGCCGACCAGAACAAGGACGCACGACCAGCCGCCGCCCGGCGCGCTTTCCGCATCAGCGCCGCCATCAGCGGCACCGGCCTGATCGCGTGGGAGCTATTCCAGATGTCGAGCAAACGCCTTGTCTTTGACCCCCACGACCTTGGCGCCACGCTGGTCGGCGTGGGTGTGGCTGGCGTTGTCTTTTCTGCCATCAAGCAGCGCTGAGCGCTTGGCTGCAGTTGGAGGGCACCACCCTCGAAACCTGCCCAGTATTTCTTGCCCTGCATGGCACCAAAGTGAACCAAGCTCTACTTGCATCGCGTAACGATACACGATACAATCACACATGATTATCGGATTCCGGCACAAAGGGCTTGAAGCCTTTTACATCACCGGCACGACCCGCGGCATTCAGGCTTCGCATGTCAAGAAAATCCGAAACATTTTGGGCCTGCTCGAAGTTGCAGCAGGACCAGAGGACATGAATTTGCCGTCCTTCAAGCTGCACCCGCTGAAGGGCGATCTGAAGGGGCATTGGTCGGTCTGGGTCAATGGCAACTGGCGCATTACGTTCCGGTTTGTCGGGACCGACGCCGAACTCGTCGATTATCAGGATTACCATTGAGGTCATGACCATGATGCACAACCCTCCCCATCCCGGCGAACTGCTTCGCGATGAAGTGATCGAAGCGCTGAACCTGTCCGTCACCGAAGCTGCCAGCCGCCTCGCCATGTCGCGCGTCGCCCTCTCGCGCGTGCTGAACGGCAAGGCCGGGATCAGCCCAGATCTGGCCTTGCGGCTGGAGCAGGCAGGCGCAAGCACCGCGCGCGCGTGGCTGGCGATGCAGGCGAACTATGACCTATGGCGTGCGCGCCAGCATGTGCAGCCGGTCGTTCGGCGATTGCAGGAAGCGGCTTGAAGGAGCGATTTATTTGGAAAGCGCACCTGTAACCGTTGCATATGTAGATTTATCGCTATTCGCGAGGGACAGTTCAGTTGGCCACATCTGCGGCAATATGAGCGTGCCTTTACCGCTGACAGAGGGAGAAAGAGTTGCCTTTGGCGACGCCGGGCGCGAAGAAATCAGGTCAGCGTTAGGCGATGTGCGGATTGAGAAAATTCTCAATCACAATGGCAGTCCCCTCCTGGCCTTGAGCAACGTGTTTGTTGGCAGCACGGAGGAAGCGTTCAACGTCATGCACTATCTGGAGGAACGCTTCGGCCTGATGGCCAATGTCCACGATGAGGATGACTTCCGCCGATATATCCAACATTCGAGACGCGAAGATCATCAGCCGTAACATGCTTGCCTCCGTCACCCTGAACTTGCTTCAGGGTCCATCTCCCACCATCCACATCCGCTTGAAGCCGAATAGTGGATGCTGAGCCGCAGGCCAGCGCAGCTAAACAGGTTCAGCATGACGAACCTGAATGGACTCCTTGAACAATGCGACCACAAGGGCGTCGCGGCCACAGCCCACATAGTCTATCTCGTGCGTAGCAACACAGCGAGCGCGAGATGATCAGAGCCTTCCTTACCAGCTTTGCGGTCGGCATCACCTTGCACTCCGCTGCCGCTTTGGCTGCAGCGCCGCTCGCATTCGACTGCGACGTACCTGCTGATCATTTCTCGTCGGTCACACAAGACTTTGAGCAGCCATCAGTAAGTCTGCAAGGGGTGGTCCAAGTTCGCGAGATGCGATCCGGGAACAACCTGCCTGTCGCCGGTGTCCGGATTGCTGATCCCAACACAAAGAACATGCTGGGCTTCCAGTTCGTAGCGGCATCGCCAAAGGCCGCCTTCTTCGACGTAGTCCTGAACAAACAAGTTGAGGGCAAGCTTCAAAAGTTTGGCTTTGGCCAAGTCTCTGCCAAGGCCGCTATCTCGTTCCGACTGACCGTGGACGGGAGCGGCAAGGGAAGTTTCATCGTGGATGGCAACGAGGCTGACTTTGAGTTTCCGCCGCTGTCCGGCAGCAAAGCTATGGTGTTCTGCTCGACAGGGCAATTCAAGTTCAGTGAGCTTATCTTTCAGGATGGCCCCAGCGATCCGGCTCCGGCAAAGCCTTAGCGCCTAAGGACTAGTGAACCCACCCCACATCCCATCTAGCCATCGCCCCCCCGCAACCCTAAAGCCAAGCGCATGATCTCGGTTGCCACATGGAACATCAATTCGGTCCGCCTCCGGGCCGATCAGGTCGAACGCTTTTTGTTGCAGGAGGCGCCCGATGTGCTGTGCCTGCAGGAGATCAAGACGCCGGAGAACCTGTTTCCGCACGAGGTGTTCGAGAAGCTTGGCTATACCCACCGCGCGGTGCACGGGCAGAAGGGCTATCATGGCGTCGCCACGGTCAGCCGCATTCCGTTCCGCGATTTCAGCAAGCATGACTGGCAGGACAATGGCGAGGCGCGGCATATTGGCGTTGAACTGCTGGGGCCGGGTAACGGGCTGATTATCGAGAACGTCTATATTCCCGCAGGCGGCGATGTGGCCGACCGCGAGGTGAACCCGAAGTTCGGCCAGAAGCTCGATTTCCTTGAGCGCATGACGCGCTGGGCCGAGAAGATCGAGCGCCCGACGCTGATCACCGGCGATTTCAACATCGCCCCGCTGGAGTGCGACGTTTACGATCACAAGGCGCTGCTCAAGGTCGTCAGCCACACCCCGATTGAGGTGGAAACGCTGCAGCGCTTTGCCGATGCGCATGGCTGGGTGGACCTTGGCCGCAAGCATATCCCTGCGCCGGAGCGCAACTATTCGTGGTGGTCCTACCGCTCGTATTGGCGCGCGAAGGATCAGGGGCGGCGGCTGGACCACATGTGGGCCTCGCCTGAAGCTGCGGCGCAGACGCGCTCGCACCGCTTCGTGGAGGAAACGAGGCTGTGGGAGCAGCCTTCCGACCACATCCCGCTGATCACCGAGCTGGATCTGTGAGCGAATCCCAGAACGCAGACTCGAGAAGCGTCGCAAGGGCGCTCGACGCGCTGCGCCACGGCTGGGCGATCCGCGTGACGGGCACTGATGGCGCACTCGATCTGCTCCCTGCCGAAACCGCCTTCGTCCAGCCCGGCATCTACGCCGCGCGCTTGCTCATCTCCGCCGCCCGCGCCGCCACGCTGAAGCTGGCCAACCAGCGCGATGCCGCCGTGCCCGAAGCTCCGGTGATGATCCACGGTGCGGAGCCGTTCAGCCTCTCTGCCGCGCGCAAGCTGGCTGATCCCGCCGAAGATTTGCGCAACCCCTTGCGCGGCCCGTTCAAGGCCGATCCGATCGAAGCCTATGATGCTGCCACCGCCGCGATGGACATGGCGCGGCTGGCGGGCATCCTGCCTGCGTTCATGATCTCCACCGGGGTAGACATCGCCGCCGAAGTTTCCAGCGCCGATCTCGTCGCGTTCAAGGACCCGCTCAACCTGACGATCCAGGCCCGCGCCCGCCTGCCAGTCCACGCCTGCGAGCATGCCGAAATCATCGCCTTCCGCGCGCGGGATGACTTGCGCGAACATGTCGCGCTCGTCCTTGGCACGCAGACCAGCGAACGCACGCCGCTCGTGCGCCTGCACAGCGAATGCCTGACCGGTGATGTGTTGGGCAGCCTCAAATGCGATTGCGGCCCGCAACTGGACGCCGCGCTTGGCCAGATGGCGCAGGAGGCCGAAGCAGGCGGCTGGGGCGTGCTGCTCTACCTGCGGCAGGAGGGGCGCGGGATTGGCCTGATCAACAAGCTGCGCGCCTATGAATTGCAGGATCAGGGCTTTGACACGGTGGACGCCAACGAGCGGCTTGGCCTGCCCAGTGAAGCGCGCGATTTTCCGGTGGCCGCGCGGATGCTCGATCTGCTGGGCATTTCATCGCTGCGCCTGCTGACCAACAACCCGCAGAAGGTGGCCACGCTGCAAGGTTTGGGGTTGAATGTGGTGGAGCGGGTTGCCCATCAATTGCCAGCCAACCCGCACAACGAGCGCTATCTGGAAACCAAGCGGGACCGGACGGGGCATTTGCTGCGGTAACGCGGGCGAGACCCCAAAAATGACCCGCTCACCCTGAGCTTGTCGAAGGGTGCCCGCATAACGGTCGCCCCAGATGCTTCGACAAGCTCAGCATGAGCGGGTTTTGGGAATTGGTTTGATGGTGAAATCCCTCAACGCTTCTCGAACTTCGTCAGGCCCTTGCCCAGTGCGTTGGTGCCGATGGACAGCGTATCGCCCGACCAATCGGCCACGAACACGGAGCCCCATGGCACACCGGGGGCAAAGCGCGCGTCGTTGCCGCTGACCAGCAGGCCGGATGAGCTGTTGGCCCTGCCCTCTGCCGCCACGGCGATGAAGGCGCTGTGGTTTTCCTTGTCCGCGCCTTGCACGAAGGCATTGTCCACGATCCGCCCGGCAGCTCCTGCCGACAGGTCGATCATGTAATTGGTGGTCTTGCCCGCGCTATCGTCAAAGCTGGATTGCGAGATATCCACGCGTGCGGCGCGGGTTTTCACATAGTGCCCGCCGCGCCCAGCCTCAAACCGTGTGCGGCGCACCGTCAGGCTACCGTAATCGCCAAGATAGATCGAATGCGCGCAGGAAAGCCCGCGGTCGCAGCGGCCAAGGCGCGTGAAGGTGGATTGCTCAATCAGCACTGCGCCGGTCGGATCATTGGCCGAAAGGATGCCCTGCTCGCTATCGCGGAACCACGATTGCCGCACGGTAAGGTTCCCGCGCTCCAGCCGGATGCCTGCGCCATTGGCATCGGGCACGCGCACGTTCTGGAAAATCAGGCCCTCCACCCGCGTAGAGCGCCCGCGCACCACCAGCGTGGCCTTGCCTTCGCAGGCTGCGCCATCGAACACGGTCTGCCCCGGCACTTGCGCCACAAAGCCCACATCGCCTGCGCCCTGCACTGCACAATCGCGATAGACGCCGGGTTCGATCTGCACAGTGCCCGATCCCTCGCCGATGGAATTGACCGCCTCCTGCAACGCCGCAAAGCTGCGCCCGGTTTCGATCACCTTGTAGGGCATGCGCTGACCCTGGCCTTGCGCAAGCAAAGCGCTGGCCGGAATGGCCGCGACCACCGCCACGCCCAGCATCAGCGTAGCAAGGCGCTGGCCATTATGGCGGCGCACACGAAGGGCAAAGGGGTTCTTCATTCTCATATCCGCTCCCGGCGTTAACCGAACCGGGATAGCGCGAAATGATTGACAGGCCCTTGCGTTCCATGGGGTGACCCAACGAACAGGTCAGTCTGCGGTCGTGCCCCCGCTCTCACCGTCCTTCGGCGGACGCCCCCGCCGCACTGGCTCTGCGGCCGCCAGCTTCACGCCGCGCCGCGCCAGCGCCTCGCGCAGCAGCACTTCGATCTGGACATTGGCAGAGCGCAAGTCAGCCGCCGCGCTGCGCTCGATCGCGGCGAACAGCGCCGGATCGATGCGCAGCGGGAAAGCCTTCTTGGGTGTGGCTGCCACGGACCTGCCTTACTGGTACAGGCTGCCGGCGTTAACCACCGGCTGCGCATCACGCTCGCCACACAGCACGACCATCAGGTTTGAAACCATCGCGGCGCGGCGCTCGTCGTCCAGTTCGACCACGTTCTTTTCCGAAAGCTGGGTCAGCGCCATTTCGACCATCGACACCGCACCTTCCACCAGCTTCTTGCGCGCAGAAATCACCGCTTCGGCCTGCTGGCGGCGCAGCATCGCGCCTGCAATTTCAGGGGCATAGGCAAGGTGCGTCAGCCCGCATTCGTCCACCGTGATGCCTGCCAGCACCAGCCGCGCGTTCAGTTCGGTGCGCAGTTCGGCGTTGATCTGATCGTGGTGGCTGCGCAGCGTCACTTCCTGATGCTCGATATCGTCATAAGGATAGCGCGAGCCGATGGAACGCACCGCGCTCTCGATCTGCACGAAGACGAAGGCCTTGTAATCGTCCACATCGAACAGCGCCTGCGCGGTATCAGACACGCGCCACACCACGTTGGCCGCAATCTCGATCGGGTTGCCGCGCAGATCGTTCACCTTAAGCTTTTCGGACACCACATTGTTGGCGCGGACCGAAATCTTGGTCTTGGTCATCCATGGCCAGACCCAGCGCAGGCCATGGTTCCGGTCCGTGCCGCGATAGGCCCCGAACAGCCCGATGGCGGCGGCCTGATTGGGCTGGATCATGTAGAACCCCGATGCAATCAGCACGATCAGCACCGGGCCGATGAAGATCGTGGACAGGAACCACAGCACTTCGGATGCACCCGGATCGCTGCCAGCAAAGCCCAGAATGCGCGCCGCGGTTAGCACCAGCAACACGATGAGCAGAATGAGCATGGCATAGCCGTTGGCCGCCCAGGCCCCGGTTTCCTTGCTTGCCGAATGTGTCCGCGAATCAGCCATTGGAACCCCCTTTAATTTGATATCATATTAATATCAGATCGGGAGAGGCCAGCAAGGTGATTTCGGTAGGTTTGGCATCGGATGCTTCGACAGGCTCAGCATGAGCGGCTGGGGGATGTCTGCTGTGATCGCATTTCGTCATGCTGAACTCGTTTCAGCATCCATTTCTCACGAAAGGCGGCTGGTTACTTGGCAAAATGGATCCTGAAACAAGTTCAGGATGACGAAGTGAAGAGTGAAAGTTCATGCTCTCCCGCTCGTCCTAGGGCTGTCGAAGGATGCACACACCGCCCGCGCAACAACCCCCTTGCATTCCAGACCGAATCGCTCCAAATAACTCGCGCGGACCGGGCCCCTCTGGCGCGGCGCTTTTGCCTTATCAGGAAAAGCGCTTCGTGATGTCGGACCGCATCGGGTGATGCCGATGTTTTGGGTCCGGGTCTTTTCCCCTGTTCCTGACCACAGGTCCAACGCGCGGCATCCCCGATCGAACGCCACTGCTTTCGAAGGGTTATCCTGATGTCCGACCGTTACTTTCATCTGCTCGAACGCCACCAGAAGCTGGATGCGGCGCTGCGCATGGCGCGCGATCCGTTTGATGTGCTGCGCCTCGCCCGCCTTAAGGCCGTGGTCAAGGCGCGCCTTGCCGGCCTGTTCCTGCGCCGTCCCGAAGCCCGCGCGCTGGCATTACACTGACATTGGGGAACCCGCGCTGCCGTCCGGGCATTCGGACGGCAGCGCGGTTTGGAGACGATAAATGGAATTCCTTTTTGCAGACTGGCTGATGTCTGATTGGCTGGGCACGCCCGCCTGGTTCTGGCTGGCCTTCATGGCCCTCGTTGTGGCGCTGACCGCGTTTGATCTTGGCGTCCTCCACAAGGAGGACAAGGCCATGGGGATCGGGGAATCGCTGCGGCTGACCGCGTTCTACATCACCATCGCGCTGCTGTTTGGCGCGTGGGTCTGGGCCGCGAAGGGCGCAGACTTTGGGATGCAGTACTACACCGGCTTCTTCATTGAAAAGGCGCTGTCGATCGACAATGTCTTTGTGATCAGCCTGATTTTCACCTTCTTTGCCATCCCGCCCAAGTACCAGTATCGCGCCTTGCTGTGGGGCATCATTGCCGTGATTTTCCTGCGCGGTGCGATGATTGCAGGCGGTGCGGCGCTGGTCGAACAGGCCTATTGGGTGCTCTATATCTTCGCCGCGTTTCTGGTGTTCACCGGCATCAAGATGTTCTTTGCCAACGATCATGATCCGGACATCGGCAACAACCCGGTGGTGCGCTGGATCAGCCGCCACATGCGCGTGACCAAGGAACTGCACGATCAGCACTTCTTCGTGAAAGTGCCCGACGAAAAGACCGGCAAGATGGTGCGCGCGGCCACCCCGCTGTTCCTGGCGCTGGTGGTAATCAACCTGGCTGATCTTGTCTTCGCGGTCGATTCGGTGCCCGCAATCTTTGCGATCACGACCGATACCTTCATCGTCTATACCTCGAACATCATGGCCATCCTGGGCCTGCGTGCGCTCTACTTTGCGCTGGCAGCGATGATCGACCGGTTCGCTTACCTCAAGTATGCGCTGGCGGCGGTGCTGGTGTTCATCGGGTCGAAGATCTTCGTCACCGACTTCCTGCTCGGCGGGGCCAAGTTCCCCCCGGTGCTGAGCCTTGGCATCACTTTTGCCATCATCGGCGGCGGCGGTGCCTACTCGCTATGGAAAACGCGCGGCGTGCCGCTTCACGACTCGGAAGAACCGATTGCTCAGGGCACGGTGAACTGACGCTCCCCCTCCCCCCGCTTTTCGTAAAACGAGGCGGGGGGATCACCTGATTACGCGGCAAAAGCCGCTGGGCGCAGGCATGAGCGATGCTGGTCCAATCGGCCTATAGCGTGTGCAATCAATTCTTTACCGCACGCGGCACTGGCCCATTGCGCCATTCGTTGCGGCGGCGCCATGCGTTGGTCCACTGTTCGGCGGCTTCGCGATGGCGGGGAGAGATGCGAGAGGCGATGCGATAGACGAACGCGCGCCAACCGGCCCAGAACAGGGTCATCGCTCTGCCGTACCATTTCCAGCCGCGCGGGAAATAGCGGTTGATCATGCCGATACGGCTGCCCAGCACATAGACGATCTTGTTCGCAAAAACCTTGGTACTGCGCCCGCCGAAATGCACGATGGTGGCCTCTGGCGTCATGCGAGGGCGCGCGCCGCGGAGGCGCGCACGGGCACACAGATCGGCTTCTTCGCCATACATGAAGAATGCGCGGTCAAAACCGCCCAGTTCATCCCAAAAGGCCTTTTCGATCAGGAAGAACGAACCCTGAATGATATCGACCTCCCGCTCGGTCGAGCGGTCCCAGCCCCCGTATCCTTCGGGATTGAGGACGGCCGCGTTCTTTGCGGCCTTGGCAAGGCCGGTGGCCATGCAGGTGACACTCCACGGCGTGATGCGCCCCCAGCAGGACGTGGGATTGAGCGTCCGGTCCTCAAACAGAGTGCGCCCTCCCCAGATCTTTGCATCTGGCCGCCTTTGCGCAAAGGCGAGCAGCCGGTCGATGGCCCCATCGAGCACGAGGGTATCGGTGTTGAGCAGGAGGACATAGCGCCCGCGCGCGCGCTCGACCGAAATGTTGGTGGCGATGGCAAAACCGTGGTTTTCGGTTTCGGCCATCAGCACGGCCTGCGGGAATTCGGCCGCAATCGCCTGAGCCGAGCCATCGTGCGAACCATTGTCGACCACGATCACTTCGAACGGCACTTCGCGGGTTTGCGCATAGACGGTGCGCAAGCACTCAAGCGTCATTTCGCGCGTGTTCCAGTTGACCAGCATGATCGAGACCAGCGGCGGTTGGCCGGGCACGCCATTGGTGATGGTGGGATCCATTGTTGCGTCGCTCATGGGTGCGGCCTGATGTTCAATTTTTGCCGAGGAACTTGTCGGGCAAGGCTCCGGCGTCAGGATCGGTGGCGCGCAGCGCACGTTCCCGTTCATCGGCGCCGACAAAGCGGCCGTAATGACCGACTTCGATTTCCGAGCGAATCACCTTGGCGGGATTGCCTGCGACAATCGAATTCGGCGGCACATCGCGGGTGACGATGCTGCCCGCACCGATCACGCAATTGTCCCCGATGGTGACGCCCGGGAGGATCATGCTGCGCCCCCCGATAAAGCAGTTCCGCCCGATCCGCGTGTGCAGGTACAACCCGCGCGTGCGATCGTGCGAGAGAATGCGCGATTCAAAGGCCAAGTAGGTGTATTCACCGACGTGGATACCCTTGGGAAAGGTCATGTCGAGCTTGGCAGAGAGCGACATCTGCACGGTTGGGTGAATGTCCATCCCAAACACGCGCGTAAAGAAGCGCCGCCGCAGCGAGACCAGAAAGTTCCGCAGCTTGGAGAGTTTGTTCAGGTTCATTTCCGCCTCATCAAAGCCGATTTACCGCATTGCAGCACGTTTGACATCACTGCCATGCCAGAACGCTGCACAAGGTCCGGCAGACGGGAATGATGCAGCAAACCATGTTAAATCCCTCTGCAGCAGGTGATTGCACTTAGGCAGTTCCATAGATAGAACCTGCACCGCCGCAACGGCATTGTCCAGTTTTCTGCGTCAGGATTGTGCGGGTGCGAAAGATCAGTGCGCTGCAAGGGGAGCCCATGCACAAAGATGTTATGCCCCCCTCCGGCGATGCGCTAATTCAGGGAAAGGCCGCCGGAGAAACCATCGGCCTGCGCATGGAAGGCCCGGCAGCGCGCCATAATTCCTTTGATTCCCTGCGCCTGATTGCAGCAATCTCGGTCATCGCATCGCATTCCTTCCTGCTGACCTCCGGCGTTTATGACAGTGAACCCTTGTTTTGGGCAAGTGGTGGCCAGATCACCATTGGCAGTCTGGCGGTTGGCGTGTTTTTCGTGATCAGTGGGCTGTTCATTTCGGCAAGCTTTGAACGAACACGCAACAAATGGGATTTTGTGCGCAATCGTGCGCTGCGGATCATGCCCGCGCTCATCGTGGCGATCAGTGTGCTTGTGCTCGTCGTCGGGCCGATTGTCACGGCAGTGCCGCTGAGCTCCTATTTTCAAAGCGGGGAAACCTGGCTCTACTTCCGCAACATTGCGTTTTTGCCGATGGCGCTACACCTGCCGGGCGTTTTCGAAAGCAACACGCTCCAAACGGTCAACGAAAGCATCTGGACCCTGAAGTTCGAAGTCGCATGCTATATCATCGCGGCAATGGTGCTGCTGGTGCCCAAACTGGTGCGTCCAGTTGTGATCGCAGGATGGTTGGCGAGCTTTCTGATTGTGCGATACTGGCCAAATGCCAACGGCGTGAGCGGGGCCGAATACTACATTGTGGCCATCGCCCGCATGTTTCGCTTCTTTGGTGCGGGCATGCTGATCTACCTTTACCGGCACCGCATTCCACTTGACGGGCGGCTGGCGTGGGCATCGCTGCTCTTGCCAGCGCTATTTATCAACACGGACTGGTTTGTCGAAGCTGCAGCATTTTTCGGCTCGTACAGCGTCATTGCGTTCGGCTATCTTGCGCCGAACGGCTTTCGCGCACTGACCGCGCGCGGTGATGTTTCTTATGGCGTTTACATTTACGGTTGGCCGATCCAGCAGTTGCTGTGGCCAGTAGGGCAGGGAAGTTCCGTCCACTGGCTGATCAACACGGCATTGGCTATCCCGCTGGCCTTAATGCTTGGCCGGGCCTCGTGGCTGCTGATCGAGAAACCTGCATTGACGCTGAAACAGCGCAAACGGCAGTAGCGCCTATCGGATTGCAGCGCGAGAGCGAGGCGGTTCGGACTTGTCGGCAAGGCCAGCGGCCATGCCAAACACCACCGTCAGCCATGCCATGTCGGCCCCCCATGGTGATGAGGTGAGCAGCGATACCACCGTTGTGGCCAAGGAAATGCACAGCCCGGTTGCCATGCGCCGCCCATTCAACGAGCCCAGTTCCTGACCTTGGCGAGAGACGCCGAGTTTGAAAATGATCAGAAACACGCCGACCAGCAGCATGGCCATGCTCGGCAAGCCATAGCGTAGCGCCTGCAACAGCCAGTAATTGTCGACGCTGTCGCTGCGCATCCAGACCGGGCGTTCGTATGATTCAAAGTAGCCAATCCCGATCCACGGCGATTTGGCCACGTTCGCCCAGCCATATTCCCAGATCAGCAGGCGGAAATAACCCGTCTGCGGATTTAGCGCCGCATAGCGGATTACGAATTTGACGAATCCGCCGCCCGAAAGCGCTTCAATCAGCACGGCCCCGAACAGGAGGGCCAGAAGCAGTGACCCCCAGCCGACGCGATAGCGCCGCTGGAAGGAATCATACAGGCCCAGACCCAGACCCGCTGAAATGGCGACAATGCCCGCCGAGCTCCACCCAAAGACGCCGCCCAAACACCCTAGCAGCCCCAGCCAGCGCCATTTGGGAAGATCGGCTGAGTAGAACAAGGGCACCAGCGAGCCAAAGAACAAGCCTGCCGCAATCGGATGCAGGAACGGCCCCGTTGCGCGCAACAGGCCCAGGCGAATTTCATACATGCGGGCGAGCGCCGCATCAGGGGAAAAGCCGGTGACCGCGCCGACAAAGGGCCGCAGCAAATAGCGGTGGCTGACGCTTTCGAGTGCCATGACGATGGCGACACCCAGCAGGAGCGGTGAAATCCTGTAGAGAAAGCGCCGCACATCCAGCGACGAGCGGAAGAAAATCCGCCCTGCAAAATAGGCAAGCAGCGCATCCATCGTAACCCCGCCGCCTGTCTTCAGCGCAACGTCAAGCGGGTAACGCAAGGCCATCGCGATCAACATCATCATAGATGACGCGGTGATCAGCAGATCGGCCGGGCCCAGCCGCACGGGGCGCTTGGCCAGCCTGACCAGCATCATCGGCAGTGCCGCAAGCAGCGCCAAGCGATAGGGATAAAGCTGAAACCCGCCAAGATCGATGCGCGCCTCTGGCGTCATCAGGATCGAGGCGAAGATCAGGACCGGCACCCAGTCCGCCTTGGCCGTGATCAGCCGGGTCATTTCCCGGCGGTGCCGCGCCCACGCCGCACGCCGTTCCACCGCAGAAAGGCGCACGCGCGCGGCGGGTTGGCCAGTGCTTCCCGACGGTGGCGACAGCGGGCCTGCGGCGGGATCAGCGGTGGGCGTGGCTGTGGTCATCAAACACCTGATAAAGCAGATTTGCGCCGCTGGCCACTGTTGCCGCGTTGAATGGTTCGCGGCGGCAACAGTGGGCTGCGCGCTTCGGGTTTGATCAATCCGCAGCCGCCGAAGACGACATCATGCGCTGCACGGCAGGCGGTGCCCAGTCCTTCCAGAAATGCTGCGCGCGCACTTTCCAGTCTGGCCGGTCGGTCGTGCCGGGGCGCTCCTTGAACACGGTGGTGCGCTTTGGCAGGCTGGCGATGCCTTCGGGCGGGGCGGTGTAGTAATACGTGGCGATCGAGCGGCGTGAGCGTTCGGGCGGGCATTCCAGCGGATCGGGGTGGCCGTGGAAGCTATCGAGATCGGTGTTGAACACCACGGCGCGGCCGATCAGCGGGGCGACCTTTGTGGTGCAGCCCTTCATCTCGCGGTCCCACAGTTCAAGCTGACCGCCCCACGCTTCGTCCCAATCATCGTTGAGATAGATCAGCAAGTTGAGGCGGCGCTGCAGCTTCATCTTGTTGTGCACATTGAAATCGGCGTGAACGCCAAGATGGCCGCCGCGCTTGGTTTCATGCAGGCCACCACCCAGATAATAGGGATCGGAAATCAACCCCTTGATCCCGGTCATCGCCGACAGGAACGACAGGAAGGCCTGGCTGTTCAATTCCGCCAGCAGATTGCGCACGCGCGGGCCGCATTCCTGCGGGTGATACTGATATTTGAAGCGTTCCTGATCGCGGTCGTAGAATTCGTGGCCGTCGCTGCCGGGGAATTCGGCCAGCAGTTCGTGCAGCGCGGATTTGGGCACGAAATCATCGATGGCGATGTGCGGGAACGGATCTGCAGACTGGTAGCGTTCCGCCAGCTGCTTTCCCGCTTCGGCGCACTGCGCTTCGTCAAAAGCGTAGAGCCCTCCGCGGTCATGAAGTTCAAGGACGCTCATGGGTATTGCCTCTTGGAGTCAGGATAGGAGGGATCAGCTGCAGAATATTGGACTTAGGCCGCTGTAACAAGGTTTTGCTGCACTGCGGCGTAAGGTTTTTTCGCGATGCGTCAGCCTGCCGGAGCCGCGCCCTCCGGCACTTTGACCGGCTTTTTCTTTTCAAAGATGCGCTTGAGCTTGAGCGTCGGCTTTTCAACACAGTGCCAGGAGAACGCCGCCCACAGCGATATGAGCAGCATCGAGCAGAAGAAATTGAACGCCAACGAGCGCGATTCGAACAGCCAGTACACGAGTTGCTGGATCGGGAAGGCATAGAGATAGACGCCATAGCTGTAATCGCCATTGAAGATGATCGGCGCGCGCCACGGGTTCGTCGAACCCAAGGCAGCGGCGGCATAGGCAGCCGTAAAGGCCGCCGGGATCATGCTGAGCGAGTGGCGCATCAGGAACATCGTCAGCACGGTCATGACCGCGCCGACCAAAGCCCCCGCGGGCAGGCTTTCGCGGAATTTGTAGATCACGTTGCCGAACAGGAAGCCCATCACGAGCACCCGGCCCGGCATGACGAGGCCTTCGGCATCGGGGAGATCGCGCAATTGCCATGCGAAAAGCGCACCTACCGCAAGGACCGACGCCAGCAGCACCCACTTGTTGCGGAACAGGCCGAAAAGATAGAGCGCCGACAGCGCGACATAGCATTCCAACTCGAACGGAACGGTCCAGATGCTGGCGTTGACCTTGGTATAGGGCTGATTTTCAAACACACCCGGCAGATAGTACCGGACATTGCCGTAGAGGTTGTTGAAGTAATCGAGGAACACAGGATGGGTGAAGTACTCGCTCAACGGCAGGGTTGTAATCAGCGTGCCAAGCAGGAGCGCCGAGAGAATGGTTTCGACGACCAGAGCCGGGAAAATGCGCAAGAACCGCATGTACAGGAAGATCGGCAGATGGGCGGTGCGCTCAAGGCTTGAGGCGACCAGATAGCCGCTCAATCCGAAAAAGACCGGAAGGATGGCGCGGGCGGATATTTGGATCCACAGCGGCGGATTATCAATCCCGGCCAGCACGACAGCCCATGTGTGCCAGTAGACTACAGCGACTGCCAGAACGATGCGCAGATAATCAAATCCACCCGTCGTCCGCGCAGCGAAACGCAAGCCGAGCGTGTCGGGCAAACGTCCCGGCGTCGATGAAGCTGTTTCCATAGCCAGTCCTCTAGGTTTGCGAAGTGATTGCACAGATGCGAGAGCGCTGAGCCCTCATTTCCATGGTTGGACGAATTCGATCTGGATGCCGCGGGTGGACACCGGGTGGATGAAATTGCACCAGAAATCGCCCGCGCCCTTGATCGGTTCGGGTTCGAGCAGGCGCAAGTCATTGGCCGCGCACCATTTGGCGACTTCGGCGAAGTCCTCGATCTCGTAGGCGAAGTGGTGGACGCCGCCGATGCCCTTGTTGAACTTCAGCAGCGGGCCTTCATCGGCCACGACCAGTTCCACCGCCGTGCCGCCATCGCCGGGCGTGGCGAAGATGCACCAGCAGTGCCACGGATCGACATAGCCGCGATAATCCTCGGTCAGGCCGAACAGTTGCATGTGCGCCTCGGCATCTTCGATCGAGGGCATGACCACGCCGACGTGGTGGAGCTTGTAGCGGCTGAACATGGCTATTCCGCTTCCTTCAGAAGGCCTTGCGCGGCGATAAAGGTGCCCAGCGCAGTGGTGGATTGAACCGCGCCGCGCCGGTTGAGATGGCCATAGTCCGAATACCAATCAGGATGGGCGGACAGGAACTTTTCCTGCAGCACCGGGCCGATGGCTTCGTAGAACGACTGATCCTTCAAGGGCAGCGGATAGTGATAGATCGGCGCATAGAGGAACGCCACGCGCACGCCTTTGGCGCGCGCCATTTCGGCGATCTTGCGGGTGTAGACGCGTTCGACCGTGAATTCCATGTCTGCAGCGCTGGCGGGCAAGAGCGGCGGCGTGATCGATTCTGCGCGGGCGCGGGCGGGCGGAAGCAGGTCTGCGGCGGGCACGATCGAGTCGCGATCCACGAAGTTGCCGGTGGGGCTGCGGAAGCTGAACGTGCTGTCATAGCCGGTGCCGAAGTATTCCTGCTTGCGGAACTGGCGGGTGACGCCGAAGGGCGCAGGCATCTGCGTCTGCACGAACAGCGACATCTGACGGAACGGGATCTGCGCGGCATCTTTCAGGAAATCGCGGTTTATCAGCAGGGGTGCAGTGGCGAGGTCACCCGCCTCGGCAATGCTGCGGAATGCCGGGTGGCCTTCGCGCGGCATCTGTTCGATGGCGGACAGGATGATCAGCTTCACCTCTGGCCGATGTTCCAGCAGGTTGCGCACGATGGCATAATGCGCGTTGCGACCTTCCTGCGGCATCGACAGATTGGCAACGGTGACCGGGCGGCCAAGGCTTTGCGACAATTCCTGCGAGAGTTGTGGCGCACTGATTGCGGCCTGGAGGCGCGAATTGCCGACCACGGCGACATCGATGGGTGCTGGATCGAAGACGATACGTTCGTAGCCCCAGACGGCGGGGAACTGGATCGTCTCGGTCAACTGCTGATAGCGGACATAGGGATCGTGCGGCAGAAACGCCGAGCCGATGCTGAGCGCCGCGAATGTCAGCAGGACGAGCGCGATTTGCGTCCACGAGGCGGGCGCTGGAGGCGGTGGCGTTGTTGGCGCGTCAAGGCTCACGGGCGGCACCATCAGAAGTTGAAGTAGATGAACGTGGCGGTGCCACGCATGATGAAGGCAAAGCCGAGGAACAGCGTGGCGCCGGTGGCCACGGCCCAGCCGGGGGTCATCTGCCAGACCAGCCGCGTACCGGAAGGATCAAGTTTGCGCCAGCGGGTGGACCATTCGAGCACCGGTTCGAACCGGTCCATGATCTGGTGCGAATTGGGCACAACAAACAGGGCACCATAGCATAGCGCCACGATCCCGAAGGCCGCACCTGCACCAAGCGGCCAGTCTGCTGAGGTGACCAGCAGGCCATCGCCCGCACCGACCATGGCTGCGAACATGCGATTGGCGGCGGCGAGTGTCGGTTGCCCGAAGGGTATGATCGACAGGACGAAGGCCAGCGTCGTCGCCGTGCGGGAAAGGGCGATCTTCCAGCTTGCGCGCGGCCCCTTGCGGCCCTTGCGCGCTTTGCGGCGCAGCGCGGTCCAGGTCTCGTTGACCGACATGTAGGTGCCCTGCATCAGCCCGAACACCACAAAAGTCCACCCGGCCCCGTGCCAGACGCCGACGATCAGCATGGATATCATCGTGGGCGCAACGACCGACAGCGCGTGCGTGCCCCACTTGCCATAACCCGCCATCGCGGCGCGGCGGGCAAGCGGGATGGAGATGGGCTGGAACACATAGGCCTGAATCCAGCGGCCCAGCGTGACATGCCAGCGGCGCCAGATTTCCACCACGCTCTGCGCACGCAGGGGCGAGTGGAAATTGAGCGGCAGGATCAGGCCGAACATCCGCGCGGTGCCGATGGCCATATCCGAATAGCCGGAGAAATCGAAGTAGACCTGCGCGGTATAGGCAAAAGCGGCCATCCACGTATCGAGCAGTCCCAGCGCTCCGCCTTCGCGCGCCGCAGCAAAGCTTGGCGCAGCATAGAGCGACAGGGTATCGGCGATGACCGTTTTCTTGAACAGGCCGATGGCAAAGAGCGCCAGCCCGATCTGGATGGCGGGTGCCACAGTGCCGCGCGCCAAGCGGGTGCGCAGATGGGGCACGATTTCGGCATATTGGGTGATGGGACCTGCCAGAATCTGCGGGAAGAACAGCACGAAGCTGGCGTAATCGAGCGGCTTTCCGGCAGGCTGACGACCGCGGCTGACTTCGACCAGAAAGCCGATCTGCTGGAACGTGAAGAAGGATATGCCCAGCGGCAGCGCGATGTTTTCCACCCGCAAGGTGCCGCCGGCCAGATCGGTCCAGATGTCAGCCAGGAAGTTCAGGTACTTGAAGTAGCCGAGGAAGATCACGTTTGCAGCGACCGCCAGCAACAGCAGCACATGCTGGCGTGCGGGCGTGGTGGCGGTGCGCTGGATTATCTGAGCTGCGGCATAGTTGAGCACCATGCTGCCCAGCAGCAGCGGCACGAACTTTGGCCCGCCCCAAGCATAGAATACCAGCGTGGCAGCAATCAACAGCAGTTGCCGAAAAGCCGTGCCGAGCCGCGCCGCAAGCCCGTGATAGGCCAGCAGCAGCAGCGGCAGGAAAACCAGTATGTATTCAGCCGAATTGAACTGCACTTTGCCCCCCGCGCCCTATCAGGCGGGTTCGGCTATGACCGAACAGGTCACCGCGATCTTGCGCTTGAGCGCCTTGGGCAGTGGCAGGGCCTGCGTGGTGTGCGAGGCAATTTCCAGCGTGCGGAAGCCGCCATCTTCGAGCAGCTTGATCACATCTGCCGGATCACGCCACAATTGCAGGTGATCGGGCATCGGCGCATTGAGCGGCACATTGACGAACAGGTAACCGCCCTTGGCCACGGCATGACGCAGCTTTTGCAGCGCATCGACCGGATCTTCCAAATGTTCGAGCAGGTGGCTCAGAATGATCAGATCGAACTTTTCGGCATCGGGCTGCACTTTGTGCATGTCCTGAATGGCGTAACGTGCGCGGTCTGCGGTGCCGAGCGATTCAAGGGCATGGCGCGTTTGCGCCAGCGAGATTTCGCTGATGTCCCATGCCACGGCTTCGGCCATACCGAGTTCGGTGAGGGTCAGATAGATCAGCAAGCCGTGGCCAGAGCCGACTTCCATGACCTTGCCGCCGGGCTTGACCCGCGCGCCGAGGCGCTGGCGGAAAAAGTGCAAGCTGGAGACGTGCATGTACCACAGCACGTGGCTGTAGAGCAGGCCGTGCATGTAGCGTTCCATGAACGCATCGTCGGAATAGACGTTGGCGTTGGTCTCGGCGAAAGTTGAGTAGCGATAGGCATCGGTCCGCGCGAAGTTGATTTCCTCTTCGCGGATCTGTTCGCACAACCAGACATAGTCCTTGGCCACCTGCACTTCGCGGCCCGCAGCAAGGCGCAGCACAACATCGGCCATCGCATCGCTCGTATCGAGCAGATCAGGAGTGCGCGATTTGAAGCTGGTCAGCAGGAATGACTCATGCTCAGGCCAGACATCGACCACAAGCTGCACGAGCTTTTGCAGTGCGGGACGTCCTTCGAGAAGCTGCTGGAACTCGGTGTTCATCAGGAAGTCTCGTCCTTCATAGGCTAAGGCTGGCAAAAGTTCAGGCAGGTACGGTTTGGCCGGCGGTCTTGGCGTCGATCTGCATCGGCAGGTCTGGCGATGCGTAGGAAGCCAGATCGAGCGCCCACTGCGTACCGCCGCCTTCGCGATCACCGATTTGGGCAAAGCCGAGCTTTTCGAAGTGCTTTTCGACCAGCACGTTCTTGGGCGTGGGGATGTATTCGCCGGTCAGGCGCGCGGCCCCTGCAGACTTTGCGGCTTGCGCCACGTGCGCGAGCACCGCTTCTTCGACGCGGCGCCCGAGGACACGGCAGCTCATTAGCCAAGTGTCACAGTGCCATGCCTGTTCGCCCCGGTCGAAGATGACGACCGAGATCATGCCGTTGTCACCAAAGCGATCGACCAGACGGACCTGCATCGTGAACTTTGCCGGGTCAGCCTGAATCGCGGCGACATCGGCTTCGGTGTAGCGGCGCGTGGTCAGATTGAACTGGTTCGACTTGTTGATCAGCTGGGCAATGCGTGCGCGGCCAAGGTCATCGAACGGCGCAATGGTGCATTCCATGTCGAGCGAGGCAAGGTATTCGTCGAGATTGCCGACTTTTTGCAGTGCCGAGGCGCGCTGGGCGTTAGCCTGATACATATCGGCGCGCTTGCGGTCTTCATCGTTGAAGGCGACAGCTTCGAAGTATCCGGCGAGCGAGAGCAGGCGGACATAATCCGACGGTTCATCGCCCACTTCGGGCACGGCAACTTCGGGCAGCTCCTGCCGCACGCGTTCGCGCTCGGCCGGGTTGTCATCAAGGAAGACGAGCGCGTCGGTGCCGATGTTAAGGGCCTGCGCGATGGCCTTGAGGTTGGTGGCCTTGTCGGTCCAGTTGGCGACGAAGACGGAGATATGGTCTTCCTTCAGCACCATCTCATCGTGTTCGCGGAACGGAATGAGCGCGGCGGCCTCTTCGTTCTTGGAACAGACGGCAAGGATGATGCCGCGACGGCGCAGATCGAGCGCCAAGGATTGGACCGCAAGGTGAGCTTCGCCCCGGGCCGAGCCCTGGCCCAGCTTGATGCCATCAACGCCATCATCGCCAATGATCCCGCCCCACAGCGTATTGTCGAGATCGAGCACAAGACACTTGCGCGAAAGGCCGCGTGCGGCGGCCAGCAGGCGGCTCAGATGATCGGCATAAAGTGGAATGGCATCGAGTGCGCAGGGCATTTTGGCATCGTGCCAGCGCAGCGGATCATGCCAGCGGGCGAGGCCAACCGTTTCGGCAAGGGCCGCCATATCAAGCAAGAGATCCGCATCGCCCGCGATTTCCTGGGCAAGGCGCTGATTGAAGCGGGCGATCAGCCAGCGGACCGAGCCGGGAACGCGCGCATCATAGCTGCCGAACAGGCTTTCCGCAGGCGTGGCCAGCGTGTGGAGAACGACGCCAGCGCCGATGTTGGCGCGAACGCCATCGCGCAGCGACGCGACGTAATCGAGCGCGGACTGAACTGCGGCTTCGGCAGCCTCTGCCTCGAACTGCGGCCGGGCAAGGCCAAGGGCACCGGCATCGAGCGCCAGCAGCACGAAATCTGGCTTTGCCGTGGCGAGCGAGGACGCCGGATCAAGCACCGCCTGCGCCAGCTGGCCGTAATCGGTTTGCACGGTATCGACCAGCAAGCCGTGGCGCAGCGCTGTGGCAGGCAGCGCCTCAGCCACGAGATCGAGCGTGTGGGTAGCCGCAATGCCGAGCAGGACCGGGCGCAAGCGGCCTTCGGCACCCAGATCGTCGCGCCGGGCATCGACGATTTTTCCGAGCGAACCCAGCTGGGAGAGATCCAACCCGTAGGCCGCGAGCGCTACGACATCAGCCGCAGTTACCGCGTCAGCCGCCTTGAGGGCGCGGACGCGGGCGCGGAAATCTGCCGGAGCCGGAAGGAGCCAAGGCAGTGCAAGCACATCGGACATGATTACGCGGCCCTTTGCAACTGGCGGCGCCTACCCACGATCAAGCGAGCTTTTGCTGGATCAAATCCACCATTTCGCCGACGTTATCGAGGCTTTCGATTTCGCTGTTGGACAGGCGAAAACCGAAGGCCTTTTCGACCGAGACCATGAAGCGGATGTTGGACAGGCTGTCCCATTCCTCGATATCGGCAGCGCTGAGATCATCGCGATAATCTAGTTCATCGAGATCGAACACATCGATCATGATTTCGGTCAGCTGCTCGGTGATTTCGGAACGTTCCATCTGGTCCTTCTTCATCTTGCGGGTTGCCCCAGCCTTGGCGGCTGGCGTGTGCATACACGATCCTGAGTCGGGATATAAACCCTTAGGCATATGTCCATAGTGGTGATTCCTGACATTCGCAACTGCAGCATAGCTTTGCTGCTGCGTTGTTTCACTGCGACAAAATTGCAGGAAAACTATGACATTAGAGCAAATTTATCGCCAAGCAGAACACATCAGAGGCAATTTCAGCATCATTTAAGATTCAGCTTTCCTACAAAACAACGCTCATGATAGCCCAATGTTCTTCTTTTGTTCATTTGGCGGAGTGTGTATGGAGAACGACTTTTTTGCTGGTGCGGCCAATAGCCTGACGTCTCCGGCTGAGGACTGCTTTGTCATCACGCCAAGCGATACGGAAAATCTGGCCCAAGCCACCAAGGCGATCTTCATCGGCCAAGGAGGTGATGTTCGGCTGCTTCCGCTGCGGGGGTCGCAGCCGGTCACGTTCGTCAATCTTGCTCCCGGGTCACTGCTGGATGTTCGCACACGCCAGGTGCTCGCGACGGGAACGAGTGCTGCTGATCTGATCGGTCTGGTCTGATGGCGGGCTTTGGCTTTGGCTTTGGCCGGATCAGCAGACGCAGGCCCGGACGGCGCGAGACCGGGCCTTTACCAATCAGAATCAAGCCCTCATCCGCTTGGAATGGCGCAGCCGGAAGCGGATTTACAGCAAGTGCGGCACCGGTTGATCCGCAACGCCTGACGGCAAAACCGGCGATGCGGTTGGTCGTTCCTTCGAACCAGTTTTATTCCGGCAGTCTGTTCGTGGGCGTGATCGCAGGCGCGAACAACGGTGGATCGCTGTTGCCGACCATGGGGCTGGCAGGCGTGATGGTGCATTGCGAGGGCAGCCAGAGCATGATCACCGAGCCGACCTGGCGCACATACCGGGACGTCAATGGGACGAGCCGAACCTGCTTTGGCTGGTGGGCGCAACTGGCCAACGATGGCCGCAGTGGCCATGCGCATGTCTATTTTGAAGCGATCCCGCTTGACCCTGCCATGCAAAGCCGGGTGATTGGTCCGATCAGCTTTTACCCCACCCGAAACCTGCATGATCATGCGCTGACGATCGAGCAAGGGTTGCCTGCGATTGCGGGAAGCCGGTATCCTTCGGTAGGCGCGGCGCTTGCCTATCTTGCGTCGGTCGGCGCTGCAAATCCGCTCATTACCATCCGTGGCGGCGGAACGATCGATATCGGCCAAGGGCCTTCCAGCAGCTACACCCCTGCCGGTTACTGCACGATCCGGGCCGAGCAGCCTGTGGTGATCGCCAAGAGCGGATTTACCACTGAGGCGGCGTCTGTAATGCGCACCCGCTTTGACGGACTGCGCTTCAGTGGCAGCAACATCACCATTGATGCGCGTTACATTTCAAGCCTTTTTCAGGAAGACCCGGCGGGGCGGCAGCACTGGATGGATGGCGTGGCCATCATCAATTCCGCCGGCCGCGACGACATGTGGCGCAGCGCGCCGCGCAAGCTCTCGCAGTTCGTACGCAATGCCGCGTGGTTTACCGAATGCATGACCGACGGAATGCCGAATATCATGAACGGCGCGACGCTGGTGCGGAACTGCTGGCTGCAGAACGGCTATCATGACGTGCTGAGCGATTCGGCCTGCGTTGTGCATACGCGCACCACTGACTGGGATTCATCTTTCTGGGCGCAGGATGTGCCCTCGATGCGCGTGACCTATACCGGGCCGGAAGCCACTGCGACGCTTGAACTGGCCGGTGCCAATGAAGCAACCACGCGCACGTTTACCGCGCGCTGGGGCGCCAATAGTGCGACATTTGTGGTCGGCACATCAGAGGCGATGGAGGCGAGCGGCAACTATCGCGTGAGTGATGTGGCAGGCTGGCTCAACGGGCTGGGTGTTGGCTTTGAGGCGACAGTGCTGGACGATGCGCGGCGCGCGACAGGCTGCGCGCTGGCGGGGACGGCAGGCCAGGCCTTCACCGCGCAAAATGTCAGGAATGTGGAGCTGGAGATTGTTACCCAGTTTGACGTGCATAGCGACTGGTACCAGCAGAACGCAGGACGCGTTGTCGAAAACTGCGTGGTCGCCAACAACATCGCGACAGAACTGGTCACCCAGAACATCTTCCTGACAGGGACCACTGGTGCACGCGATTTCCTGTTCTTCAACAATGCCTTCCACAACAAGACCCTGATCGATCTCTACACCAACTTCACTTATATCAGCAGCCAGCTGGCCAACGCCAAAAGCCACGTGGTGATCGCGCACAACAGCCTTGCATCACAAGCGCTTGGCCTGCGCGGTGACCAGTCGTTCACGGGCGATGCCTGGTGCCTTGTGGCCAACAATTCGTTCACAGACGTGGCATGGCCTGGCACGCAGGCAAACACGGACCTGCTGCGCGACAACCATTTGCAGGATGGGGCCATTGGCGCTGCTATTGGGCTGCGGTCTTTTGTGGGCAGTACGCGCGAGCAGAGCTTTATTGGCAGCGAGGCGGGCGATTTCACCATTCGCGGCACACTGCACGCCACGCGCCGGGCGCCTGTGATCGCTTTTGACCGGCTGGGCAATCTGCGTGGCGAGACCGAAGCTGCAGGATCGGAAACAGCCCAGCCGATTGCGCTGGGCAGCCCCTCTGCGCTTGTTGAAGCGTCATCGTTTGGTGGGGTGCAGTTCCCCGCGTTCAACCGGCAATATCAAGGCCGCGCCGGGAACATTGCCTATCCGAGCGCAAATGTTGCTTCATCGCCGCTGCTGAAATTTGATACCCCGAGTGCCTTCTTCATCATGCTTCAGGTGCCGCACGAGCGCACCAATCTGAACCGCGAAGCTCGCGTGATCGGCAATGGCATGAGCGGGGGAGGTGCGACGTTCAACCTGGTGCATTATGGCGATGATCATTTTGATACCGCACGCCATGATGAATTCCGCTGGCGCGCCCGAGGATCGAGCGGGGATACCATCGACCTTTCGGTTGACGTGCAATTGCGCAGCAGCCGGTGGCAACTGATCGTGATTTCGTGCGATGGCGCGGGAGGGTACGCGATCAGCAGCTATGCCAATGGCGCGGCAAAGATTGCCGGCACCAGCCAATCAAGCACCAACGCGCAACTCAACGCCTTGGCTGGCACCCATGTGCTGCTGGGCGATTCAGCATCCACGTCGGGAGAACTGGGCGTTTTGACGGCTCCGGCTGGCGCTTTTGATGGGGCAGTAGCCTTCCACGGCTTCGTGCTTGGCACTGCAGGCAGTGATGCTGCATGGCAGTCCATTGCGGAAGGCGCAGACATTGTTGAGAGCCTGCCTGAGGCAACGGCGTTTCGTCTGCTGCGGGATTATCGCCACACAGCGGATCCTGCCACTGCGCTGGCGGCGTTTGCGCCGGGCGACGCGACGCTGGGCGGCACCATCCATGGCACGATTTCCGCGGCTGGGACAAGCAGCCACCAGCCGGGCAAATTCCTGCAGATTGACCGTTTGCCAGACGGCTATGTCGCCTGTCCCAAGGATGGTGAAGCGCAGGCCGCGATCAAGTTGCGCGGGACAAGCGCAGGACTGTCAGGCGCACTGTTTGCGCGCGTGGTCTCTCAACAGAGTGAGGAACTGGTACCGCCATTCGTGTGCGACGGCACCGGACCTGTGATGTCGATAACTCTCTGGCTCCCGCCCTTCCCCGGCTGGGGTTATTTGGAGTTCTGGTCCGAGAGCGAACCTGATCTGGTGTTCCGCATGAACAGCCGCGTAGGCTGTGGGCATAAGCTGAGTGTGATCGGGCAAAGCCAGTGTGATATCATGCTTTATGCCAGCGGGATGACGCAGGTGCCTTCGGGTCTGGCATCATTCTGCGGATTTATCGGGAGCCGAACCGATCCGGCCGATACGGTCACCGCTCCGGTAAGGCGGTTCAGCACGGCCAGCCGTCCGCAACTGTTCGTGATCGAACCGGAAATGACAAACGCCTTCAACGGCGTCACAGCGATTGCATCGCGCATCGAACCCTTCGGAGCGGGCCAGGCGCTGTGCGTGATCGATACCTGCATTCCCGGGTCCAGCGCGCTTGACTGGATACGGGACACGACCGGACCTCGCCAATGGGCGCTGGATGTGGAGATGGCAGGATTGGCCGGAACCGATCGCGTGCCAATATGGCAATGGTATACGTCTGACTCGGGAAGTTATCCCGCGTTGCTGGATGGTGTGGTGCATGGCACCGGCAGCCTGACAGGCAATTACCGGCTGTTTGACGGGACGATCAACGCCCCCGGTTACAAGCTGGGCATCTGCCTGCCGACAAGGGCGACAGCGACCAACGCCGGACCGACCACAGCCGATGATTTCGGTCTGGCGCGCAACGCTGCTCAGGCTGCGCAACTGCAATGGGCGGCGGCCAACCCGGCGATCAGTGCAGTAGGTCCGGCGGTGACCGACATGGCGATCGATAATCTGGCGGCGGGCACACCAAGCGGCCCCAATGTGAACCTAGGCGGTCCGCACGAGAGCCAGGTCGTGCCCGAAGGGGTGATCCGGCTGGGCATCCGTATTGGCGAGACCTATCTGCGCGCGCGGGGCCTGAGCCCATCGCCGGGCAATGCCTGGCTGGACAAGGCCAGTGCCAGTGTTGCGGCAGACCGGACGTCGTTGTCGATCAAGGCCATATTGCCCAACGGTGGTGCGCTACGAACGCAGGACGGGCGCGCGGTGGCAGGCTTCGAATACTCGCTGAACGGCGGTTCCACATGGTTGCGCAGCGGCATCGTAGCCACGATCACTGCGCCTGACACTGTAACCTTGTCGCTTGCGAGCGGTGCGTGGCCTGCCGGGGCCAGAGTGAGCTATCTGCGTGGCGGCCCGTTCAGCTATGGCACGTCAGAGGAACTGACCGCGCACTACAAGGGCAGCCTTTATGATGGCTGCGAGGCTGACGCCGGGTTGGGCTTTCCGGTGCTCGAACTCTCCGCCGCTGACGCATTGGTCGTCTGATCTGCGAGCCAGAGGCCCAGTTGCTGCTGGGCCTCTGGCGCCAGATGCATCGCATCGCGCTGCAGCCAGTTGGCATCAGGTTTCGACATGAAGGCCCCGGCAGAATCGCGGAACAAGCACGAACAGGCCAGCGCCACCTGTTTTGCGGCAAGACGGTAAGGATCAAGCCGCCGCTGCATGGCGCGGCTGCCCATTGGCGGCGGCGCAAGGATGACGACCCGCGCGCCCTTTGCTTGCAACCTCTGCACCAGTTCAGCCAGATTGGTGCGATAGGTCTCCAGCGGAATCCGGCGCTTGGCAGAAAGCCAAGCGCGCGGTGCAGCGTCATTTGTGCCCAGCATCACGAAAGCCAGCGCAACCGCGCCTTCGGGCAGCGGGCGAGAAAGCACATCGCCGACAGTAGCACCGCCAAATGCGTGAACACGCACCGTCTGCCCCACGGGCAGCGCGGCAAGGAATGTGGCCGGATAGGCAAAACGCCCGCCCCCCACGCGCGAACCCGCGGTGTTGCTGTCCCCCACAAACAGGATCGCTCCTGTTGCCGGCAAAACAATCGGACTGGCAGACAGGGGTTCGAGCGCGGTCGGCAACACCATCTGCGTCCCGCCAATGGTCCAGCGTGGCAGTTCGCCCGTGGCGATACCTGTTCCGCCGGCAAGCACCAGAATGGCAGCACCCATGCCAGCGAGACGACGCCAGCGCATGTGCTTACCCTGGTCGCTTTACCAGCGGCTGCCACCAGGCCTCATTCTCCAAATACCAGCGCAAGGTATTGCGCAGGCCATTTTCGAAATCATGCTGCGGCACATAGCCAAGCTCTGCGCGCGCCTTCGTCTCGTCGATAGCATAGCGGCGATCGTGGCCCTTGCGGTCTTCAACGAATGTCTTGAGTTCGCTGGTTGCGCGACCCTTGGCCGCAGGGGCATCGGGGTAGCGTGCGGCAAGGCCGTCGATCTCGGCAAAGGCGCGGTCGACTTCGGCGCAGATCCGGTCGATCACGGCCATGTTCGGCAGTTCCTCGCCGCCGCCAATGTTGTAGGTTTCACCCGGCTGGCCATTGAGCAGCGCCGCTTCGATCCCGCGGCAATGATCTTCGACATAGAGCCAGTCGCGCACGTTCATGCCATCGCCGTAGATCGGCAGTGGCCTGCCCGACAGGGCATTGAGAATGAACAGCGGGATCAGCTTTTCGGGGTAATGATAGGGGCCATAGTTGTTCGAGCAATTGGTAGTGGTGACATTCAGCCCATAAGTATGGTGATAGGCCCGCACCAGATGATCGGACGCAGCCTTTGATGCCGAATAGGGCGAATTCGGCTGGTATTGGGTTGTTTCCGCAAAGGCCGGGTCATGGGGGCCGAGCGAGCCATATACTTCATCGGTCGAGATATGGTGAAAGCGATGGTCGCGGCCCGAGCCTTCGTCCAGCCACACCTTGCGCGCAGCCTTCAGCAGGCTGTTCGTGCCCAGGATATTGGTATCGATAAACGCATCGGGCCCGGTGATCGAGCGATCAACATGGCTCTCTGCAGCAAAATGGACCAGAGTTGCCACAACGCGCGTGCGCAGCAGGGTTTCAACCAGATCGGTATCGCGGATGTCACCCACGACTAGCTCGGCCTGTGCCACATCGGCGATGGTCGAGCGGTTGCCAGCGTAAGTCAGGCAATCGAGCACGATGATCGTGTCATCCGGGTGCTGCTTGGCCCAGTAATGGACAAAGTTTCCGCCGATGAAGCCGGCGCCGCCGGTGACAAGCAGGTTAGCCAAGAGTCGATTCCTCTGTCAGCATGGTCTTGAGATGGGTGCGCCAGTGAACATGCGCATCACCCAGCAACGTGCGGGTGGACGATACGTCGAGCACCGAAAATGCGGGGCGCTTTGCAGGCGTTGGGTAATCGGCAGTGGCAATCGGCGTAATTGCGGGGATGCGCGACAAAAGGCCCAGCGCATGGCCTTCTTCCGCAATGGCCACAGCAAAATCATACCACGAGGCAACACCGGCGTCGCGGTGATGATAGATCCCCGGCTGGTTCTTTGCAGCAAGCCCCCACAAGGTTTGTGCAAGCCCGGCAGCCCAAGTGGGGGAGCCGATCTGATCGGCCACCACACGCAGTTCATCGCGCTCACGCATCAGGCGCAGCATGGTGCGCACAAAGTTGGCACCACCTGCAGCATGGACCCAACTGGTCCGCACGATGATCGCGCCCGCCCCAGCCGCATCTTCGCCCGCAGCCTTGGTCTGGCCATAGACCGATTGCGGGTTTCGGGCGTCATCAGGGCGATAGCCACACCCGCTGGTGCCATCGAACACGAAGTCTGTAGACACCTGCACCAATCGGGCGGCCGATCCGGCCAGCGCGCGGGCGAATGCGCCGGGTGCGGCAGCATTCACCGCCATCGCCAGATCAGGCTCGCTTTCCGCGCGGTCAACGGCGGTATAGGCTGCAGCATTGAGCACAAGATCGGGTTGGGCCTGATCCACCATCCGCGCGATGGCATCGGTATCGGTGAGATCGAGTGTGGCCCGATCCACGGCAACGCACTCCCAGCCTGCTGGACGCGCGGCCAGCAGAGCCTTGCCCAACTGGCCGTTGACGCCTGTAACCAGCGCCTTTTTCATGCAAACGCCTTTACATCGGCCAGTGGCACGCCTGTGGCATCCTTGGCTGACAGCTTGATATCCAGCCCGGCCAGCGGCCATTCGATGCCAACGGCAGGATCATCCCAGGCAAGGCTGGCTTCATGCTGCGGCGCATAAGGCGCGGTGCATTTGTAGAGAAAATCGGTATCGTCTTCGAGCGTCAGGAAGCCATGCGCAAACCCCTCGGGCACCCAGAACATGCGCTTGTTCTCGGCCGAGAGTGTGACGCCGGCCCATTGGCCGAAAGTGGGCGAAGAACGGCGTAGATCGACCACGGCATCGAACACTGCACCGCGCACCACGCGCACCAGTTTGCCCTGCGGCCCCGGGTTCTGAAAGTGCATGCCGCGCAGCACGCCTTTTTGCGAGCGGCTGTGGTTGTCCTGCACGAACGTGAGGTCCAGCCCCGCCGCAGCAAACGCCGCCGCATTCCATGTTTCGAGGAAAAAACCGCGCTCATCGCCAAAGACGCGCGGTTCGATGATCAGCGGTCCGGGGATGTTGCATTCAACGATGTTCACAGCCTGCCCCCCTGTGCCAGCAACTGCAGCAGGTATTCGCCGTAGCCCGATTTGCGCAAGGGCTGAGCAATGGCTTCCAGTTCGGTATCTGTGATAAAACCTTGCCGCCATGCAATTTCTTCGGGGCAGCAGATCTTCAGGCCCTGCCGCTCTTCGGTAATGCGCACATAGGTGGCCGCATCCAGCAAAGAGCCATGCGTGCCGGTATCGAGCCAGGCAAAGCCGCGGCCCATGATTTCGACCGAGAGTTGCCCCTCGTCCATATAGAGCCGGTTGAGGTCGGTGATTTCCAGCTCACCGCGCGGCGAAGGCTTAAGGTCGCGGGCGCGGTCAACCACCGTTTCATCGTAGAAGTACAGGCCCGTGACCGCGTAGTTCGATTTGGGCGCGGCAGGCTTTTCCTCGATGGAGCTGGCCGTGCCATCGGCATCGAACGCCACCACGCCATAGGCCTCGGGATTGTTGACGCGATAGGCAAAGACGCTGGCGCCGCTGCGGCGCTCGTTAGCGTTCTGCAGCAGTTCGGGCAGGCCGTGACCGTAGAAGATGTTATCGCCCAGCACCAGCGCGCTAGGATTACCGCCGACAAAATCGGCCCCGATATGAAAGGCTTGGGCAAGGCCTTCGGGCTTTGGCTGGACCGCATAGGTCAGCGATATGCCGAAGTCGGACCCATCGCCCAGCACGCGATGGAATTGGGCGGAATCCTCAGGCGTGGTGATGATCAGGATATCACGGATGCCCGCCAGCATCAGCGTGCTGAGCGGGTAATAGATCATCGGTTTGTCGAACACCGGCATCAGTTGCTTCGAAACGCCGCGTGTAAGCGGGTAGAGCCGCGTGCCCGATCCCCCGGCGAGAATGATGCCCTTGCGGCCAGATGAATTTGCCGGTTGAGTCATATGTACAGCTCTCCAAGGTGCCCGCAAACGAAGCCTGCCGCCCGGGAGCGGCTGAACGGCTTTTCCGCATTGCAGCATAAAAATGCAAGGCCAATTCCGACTTCTGGTTGCGAGGTGCCCTTATCATGCGCCGCGAATGCTGCAGCGCGGGAATTCAGGTCATGGCGACGGTCGGTCAATCCGCGTAACGCTGGCAATGACTGATGCCAATTGGACGAAATGCAAGAAACCGCTGATGCTCTACCGTCGCTGGATTGGTACGATTCGATCTGGCTCGGCCAGTATTTTGAAGCGCGAAACATCATTGCCCGGGTTGTGCCGCATCGACTCAAAGAGTTTGAGGCGGCCATGGCTGTGTTCAAGGCCGATCCGGCTTATGAAGTGAAACACGTTTCGGGGTTTCTTGATGCCGCTCGGCTGGCCGAGATCCGCGAAATTGTTGCCGCGATCCCGCGCGAAAGCCTTGAACTGCATGAAGTGCGCAAATTTGGCCGCCTGATCGTGCACGATTGGCCACCCTTCACGCAGATGCAAAGCGAGTAGTTCTGAGCAAGTGTCATGGCTGGCATCCTGTGGTTCGGGCATGCGATACGATTGCGGAGATGGTATCTGGGAGGCGAGAGAGATCGCGGGGATAATCCAGCCTGAACATCGGGAAGCTCTCGGCGAGTTCGGCCATCGTGCGAAAGTGCTTACGGACGCGGGGCTTATCCTGCGAATCGAGCAGAAAGGAGTTCTGCAACAGCGCGTCGAGGCTTTCCACGGCGGTAAGCCGCTGGAAGGTCGCTGTGTGTGCGCCATCATTTTCGAGGACGTAGATGGCCTTTAGCGGCGCTGGTGTGGCAGCGTGCGGCATATGGGCATTGGCGACGATGCGCGATTTGGGTGTCCATTCCCCATCATCGGGTTCGGCGACATCCTGATCGCCAAACAACGCCGCCTGGCTATCGGGCAGGAGGCGAACCGAGGCGAGGTAGGGACGGACCTGCAGGCCCGCGCCTTCACGCTCGATCAGCATGCCGTCATCGGTCAGAAAGGCATGGCCATGGCTGGCAAAGGCCGCGGCAAGGGTCGATTTGCCCCGACCGCTTGGTCCCATAAAGCCATAAGCGCCACCATCGATCACGACGCAGCTGGCATGCAACACAAGTGTGCCTTCATAGGTCCAGACCAGCGGCATGATCTGGTTGCTGAAAATGTTACGGGCATAACATCTGGAAACTTGCGGCAAAAGCGTGCACGTGACGGTGCGACACGCAAGGTCGATCTCAAAAAATTGACGATACGCGGCGCAAGGCTGTGCTTCAGGCGTTCACTTCTGGACATGGGCATGGATGCCCAGGTCGAATAGCGCAGCATACGGCCCGTGCGCGGATCGCGTGCACTCCACGCAACCACATTGTTGCGATGGTTCAGCTTGACCGAAACCTCGACAATATCGCCTGCTGCAACGTCCATCGGCGCGTCGAAGCCGAGGAATATCTGATGCCGGCGTATCGCATGGCGGGCCAAGGGCGAATTGGTCATCCGCACGCCGCCGCCCAATTCACATTCGAACCATCCGCCAATGCCATCGAGCGTGCCGTCCTCGTCGATGGTCAGAGACGCCTTGAAACCAAGGGTTTCGGGCATATCCTCGCCAAGCGCGAGCGTGCCAACCTGAACCGGCGCAGTGGCGATATCGGCGGGCACGAAATCGACGACGTGTTTGGTGTTGACCGCATACGTCCTGAGCCAAGCGTAGAGCGCGGGCACAGTGTTGGCATCCCAACGATCCAGCAGTTTGCGGCATTTGTCAGACCGAATTCCGGCGAGGAAAAGGTCAATGCGTTCCGGGATCATCCGGCTGCCGGGCTTCAGGAACCGGCGGCGAGCATCGGCCATAAGGCGCACGATGCCGTAATCTATGCCGAAATAACCGACGTGATCGCAAATAAGCAAATCGACCCGTTCGGGCAATTCCGTGCGATACGTCGAAGACGCAATGCAATGATAGTTGTCTGCAAAACCAGCCTTTACGGCAGTTTCGCGGGCAATATCGATGGCGTCAGTTGCATCTATGCCCCAAACGCTTGAAGCTCCGGCATTCAGACACAGAAGTCCGAAAATGCCGAAGCCACAGCCGAGATCAGCAACTGTATCGTTTTCCTGCAATACGTTGGCAATGGCCTGCTCGTAAAACGCAGCCCTGCGCGTATCAGTCAGGTAACCGAAATGCTCGGACAGGGTACTCATGTAAGATGAAAATCCTGCCGGTACCCTGTTAGCAAATCAGGGGTTTACAGCATTCATCTGCTCAAGATTGTTGTCCGTGCCAGTTCCGCTCATCGCGCCGGTCAGTTCACGAACCGAGCCATAAATGGTCAAAGACGGACGGGCATAGGCGCGGCGGCCATTGGCGGTGTTGGCGGTCGAGTTACGGTCGGTCACTAGGCCGTAAACTCATAAACCACACCGTCGAGGCGTCGAAATGACGAACATATCGGGCCAAGGCGCCCGCGGGGAGGGCTGGTTGCCCTTCCAAGGGC
>NCGO01000018.1 GCA_002256985.1 Novosphingobium sp. 28-62-57 | reverse complement strand
CTGAAAATCCAGCCAGCTGCTTAAACCATCGAAATGAGGGGTCCCTTTTAGACGCCGATCACCCCGCTAACGGGGTCCTTTTTGCACGCCGATCCACACACTGCTTGCGAGGAACCGGTCTACTCTGGTCTCAGCTGCTTTCACTCAATGCCCCTGAATTGCTCACGATATTCGAATGTCTAAGGCAGAAGACACAATGTGTCACGCAACATAACCTGCAGTTGTAAGATGGGATCGCATGTCCGGGATTGAAATCTGGCCGGTTAGCCAAACTGTTGCGCCACTGAATCCAGCCCTTCCGTCACTGTGGCTACGGACACCCCAACTCCAGCGTCTCGCGCATACGACGGCCAATCGGCAAGGGCCGCGCGGACATCGTCAATGGCGGCGGCAACACGCTTGGCTGGGACCCCGTGGTTCTTCCCAAGCTTCTCGACATGCTCGCGAGTGATGGCGCGGCCTTCGCCCAGAACAGCCATGTAATGCTCGCCGCCGGGGCCATTCGAGAACGTAAGATCGAAAGCAGGCGCAAGCCGCCAGTTTCCTCGGTCATCCATCAGGTAGGCATGCTGGCGGACATGATCGTCACGGTTTCGCGCGAGCACGTTGAAGATCATGCGGCGGAAGGCATGCTCGACGTCCGCCATGCTGTGCGTGATGGCCAATGTCGCCTTGAGGAAGCCGTCGTAATCAACGCTCGGCATATGCGGGGACGCTTCCAGGGCTCCTCCGAGGCTGACCATGTGCAGCCGCTTTCCCGGTGCCGGTCGATCGAAACGCCTGGTTGCGAAATGGCCGGGCCCAGTCGTCGACGGGATCAACCGTGTTTCCGCCATGTCGATCTGCGCAGCGCGGGCCATACGTGCATAGGCCTCTTCCAGCGGCCCGATATCAGCAGGATCATTGGTTGCTGCAAATTTGACGATCCATTCCTCACTGGCGCTTCCGATCCCCGTCACAGCCAGTTCGTCTCCGGCGGACAGGCTACCGCCTGCGCCGATCGCCACATGCACTTTCGGGCGCGCGCCACCAGAACCGCCGCCGAGGCGCGCTAGCAGATCATCCAATTCGGACTCCTCGCCCAGCAAGACATGGCGGGCTTCGTCCGCGAGAAGATCGAGATCGATGCTTTCATCTAGCTCGCCCGTGAGTGTTTCAGGCTGGAAGACTAGGGCGCCGCGGCCTTTCGTACCAACCAAGGCGAGTCGGTCGACCGCATCGAGAGCTTCGAAACGCTGGCCCAACTGCTGGACCCGACGTTTCAATAATAGCATCCCCCAGGCATCAGGCAGGCAGTCCGACAGGAAACCGTGAAGTCCATCGAATGTCCGACTGCGCGCAGGGTGCAGGCCGGGCTCGGCGGGGTAGCGCAAGGGAGAGATTGAGAGGCCCTGTGCAATAACGTCTGCCGACCATTCGAGCTGCGCCAGTCCAGCAGCCATCGCGAGCCTGCCGACCGAACGCGCCGGTGAATTCTGATCGGTGAGTAGCCCCATTGCCAAGGGCATTCCCGAAGCAAGCTTCACAGTCTTGTCCCCGTAGCGCGCTGCCGCTGAGGCTTGGTTGCCTTACGTTGCTGCGCAAGCAGTTCATCCATGCTGTTTGCCGCCATCTCTGGGAACAGGGCGGCAATGCCCTCATCGCATCGCAAAGCAATGGCCGCGCGAACAAGATCCTCAATGGAAGCTCGACCTTCAGCTTCCATCCGCCGCCACGTTCGGTGAGCTACTCCTGACTTAGCTGCTGCCGCTTGCTGGGTAAGGTCGAGCGACAGGCGGCGCGCCTTGATCCGCCGACCGAGGTCCGCCAATTGGTCATTGAGGGTGAGAAGCATTGGCCATATATGGCCCACTAGTTCGAAATTGTCAATCTTATGGGCCATATGTGGCCGACTTATTCGCAGAAGATAAGCCGGATACCCGCAAAAACCTCGAATCTGACAAATGCCGTCTAATAAATTCAATTAGTTGGCGCTCAGAGATTCAAGAAAACTGAGGTTTTTGCGGGTGCCCGGCTGGCTCAAAAGTGCGCTGATAGTCCGGCGTTGTCACAAGCCCCTTCGCCATAAACGCTTAGTGGGTTCTTGCTCTTCGGCGATGTTGTATTGAGGTATGGCTCGCGCGGTACATCCGCTTAAACGCTGGGCTTAGCTCCAGTCGCCATCCGTCCCGCCAATTCCAGGCATTTCCACGCAAGACTGGCCGCCCAATCATCTTCTCCAGAGTGAGAAGGACGCAAAAGAGGAATAAAATCATAGCTTCGTGCGGCTCTGGCAAGGCCGCTGATAAGCCTAGCGATGACACCCGTAGGAAATATGCTGCCGATGCGAAAAAAACCAGAGCCAGTGTGACGGGCTTTAGCCATTTCATCAAAGACATATAGCTTTGCAACACGAGCCTCAAATGTTCGCGTCGTGCTCTTTGTAGTATGGATTGGCGAACTATGGTCCGTTGGGCAGCGGCGCGATCAGGATACCGATCGGCGAAGAAGGAATGCAGGTTTCGTTCCGCAGTGCCAAACGCATCATTGTCATTCATTGGCTGCCATCCTTCTGGTCAGCATATCCGCCATATCGTCTGAAATTGTGCCGTTCTCGATCAAGTATTGAAAGAACAATTTCGCGAGGTTGATCTCGTTTTCGCTGGTCGGGTTTACCTCATACCTGAGGTTGAACTCCTTTGCGAGGCGGATCGCCTGTTCGAACATCTGCAGCAGGTTGTCGCGAAACATGATGCCTGTGCCGGTCAGCAGCCAAGTAGGGTCAACTCGGTACTCTTGGCAGATCTTGCCAATGGCAGCGGCGGGCGGGTCGCGGTCACCTCGTTCATAAGCGACGAGAGCCGACTGTGAGAGTCCTAGCTTGCTGGCGAACTCGATTTGCGTCGCCTTTTTTGCGCGGCGAACATCGAAGAATCGTTGTCCGATCGTCGTCATATACGAAAAGGCTTGCGAATTATCACGAAATGCATATTATTGTCATATCTGAATAATGGGTGGCCATTGGCGGGTGAACACGCAGAATACGGAGGATTTGCTGATATGCAAATGATGACCATCCGAGAAATCGCGCGGCATTCGGGCTGGCCGGAGGGCCGGATCCGCCGCCTCGTGGCAGCACGTCGGCTTCGCCATGTGAAACTTGATGGCTTGCTCCTTCTTCCAGCCAACGCCGTGGATGAGTTCGTTCAGGCCAATATGGTTGAGCCAGATCTTGAATTTGGTTCGCAGCCTACCCCCAAATCGAGGGGACCTTTGCTGTGACCAACCTCACTCCCATCCTCGACCGGTTCAAGACCCCCGAATGTTGGTCCGAGCTGCTAGCGGAGAAAGGAATCATGCTCTCGCCGCGAACCTTGCGCGAGTTGGCGAAACAGTTTGGTGCTTGCCACAAACTGGGCCGGGTCACGCTCATTACTCCTGAGCAAATTGACTTCATCATCGAAAGCAAGAAGATATGCCCCTCGAGCCTTATCCCCGCGGCGCGGTCTGGTGGGCGCGCGGCCGGGTCGAATACAACGGCGCGCCGATCACCGAATACTACCGATGCAGCACTGGCGCATCTGAGGAACAAGGCGCGTGGGACTGGTGCCGGAAGGAAGAGCAAACCGCCATCCGCATCCACCTTCTAGGTGAGGATCCAGAAGAAAAGACCATCACGTTCGCCGATGCTGTTCTGAAGTATGATGCCAAGCCCAAGGAAGCCGCTTACCTCGTCCCGATAACCTTGGAGATCGGCTCGATCCCTATCCAGGAAATCAGCCCGAAGCTGGTTCGCGAGCTAGGCCCGAAGCTCTATCCCAACTGTTCGACCGACACCTGGACACGCCAGGTTGTCACGCCGGTCAGGGCGGTACTCAACAACATCAATGACAGCGAAAGCGGAATCGCCTTTCGAGTCAGGGGCTATACCCAGAAAGAAAAGGTCGCGCAGGACAACAAGCGCAAGAGCACCGGGCGGAAGAAGTATCCGCCGGGCAGCTGGGAATGGCTGCTCAAGTTCCGGGAGCATGCGTCTCCTCGCTTGGGGGCGCTGGCACTGCTGATGTTCGTCACTGGCGCCCGGATCAGTCAGGCAGTCTCGATGCATCCCCACAAACACATCAACAAGGCGAAGGGCATGATCTGTATTCCCGGCGCCAAGGGGCATGGGGATCGATGGCTGCGGGTGCCTGACGAAATCCTAGCCGAGCTAACAGCCTTGCCAGAGGTCTATCCTCGCGACTGGCCGCGCAAACCGGAGAACCTGCGGCTCTTCGGCTATGCAGACCGTGGCGGACCGCGAAAGCTCTGGAACAAGGCTTGCGAAGATGCCGGTATCGAGCAAATCCCGTTCCATCCGGCGGGCCGCCATGGCTTCGGCCAGGAAATGAACGTCCGCGAAAGAGTCGACGAGAAGGCCGCCGGCGCGTTCGGCGGTTGGTCCGACCTCAATTTGATGCGCAACACCTACACGCATGCCGAGGATGCGGAGATCAAGATCAATCAGGCCCTGCGACGGGGACTGTTGAAGGCCGAGCGCAAGACGCGGCTCAAGCTGAGAAAGGAGCTCTGATGCTGTACGGGTTTTGTACGAGCGATGGCCGATTCCGGCCCCTTTTCGGGGTGAAACGGCGTCGAAACATGCAAAGAAGGAAATTGGTCATCCATAAATTCCCTATATTTCAAAGGGATTTATGGTGGGCGCGGCAGGGATTGAACCTGCGACCCCACCCGTGTGAAGGGTGTGCTCTACCGCTGAGCTACGCGCCCGTCGGGGGTGGCGTTTGGCGCACCCGCATGACAGGGGCGGGCCATTACGATGAAGTGGTTTGATTGACAAGTGGGGCAATCAAGATATTTGCGCGGGCCATGACCGACGAAACCACTCAGCCCGAATCCGCAACCGACACCGCAGCACCTGCTGCCGCCTCCGGACCCGATGTGCCGCCCGACCGGCTGGCGATCAATCCGCGCAGCCCGCACTTTGATGCAGACAAGCTGCGCCGGGGCGTGGGCATCCGGTTCAAGGACGTGGTGCGCACCAATGTTGAGGAATATTGCATTTCCGAAGGCTGGGTGCGCGTGCAGGCGGGCAAGAGCATGGACCGCAAGGGCAACCCGCTGACCATCAAGCTGAACGGCCCGGTTGAGGCATGGTACGAAGACTTGGGCGAAGGCGCGCCGGTGGCAAAGGCTTAAGGCTTTTCCTATGCCCTTGCGTCCCCGCGCAGGCGGGGACCTCAGGGTTGTTACGGAACGCTGGCTTAACCGGCCTGAGGCCCCCGCCTTCGCGGGAGCGCAATTCTAGCGCAACTACACAACTCTGGCGCAACTGTAATTGTGATTATTAGCGCGGCAACAACCGCCCCCGCTCTCGCGCCACCAGCGCTGTCAGCCAGTCCTTGAACGCCCGCACCCGCGCCAGATTGTGCGTGTCCTTGTGCGTGACCAGCCAGAACGAGCGCGTGATGCGTTGCTCCGGCAGGACCGGCACCAGCCACTTGTCAGCATCGCCGATGAAGCAGGGCAGCACCCCGATCCCGGCCCCGGCTGCGATCATCCGGTGCTGCGCGTTGATCGAGGATGAGCGCACCGTGGCGGACAAATCAGGTTCGATTTCCGCCAGATAGCGCAGTTCCGGGGCATAGAGCAGATCGGGGATGTATCCCACCAGCCGGTGCCCGCGCGCCAGTTCCTGCGGTTTGCCCGGAAGCCCGCGCTGCGCCAGATAGCCGCGCGTGGCATAAAGCCGCAGGGTATAATCCGAAAGCTTGCCCGCGATCACCGGCCCGGCCCGCGGGCGTGATAGGGTGACGGCCAGATCCGCCTCACGCTTGGACGGGCTGAGGAAGCCCGAAGACGCCACCAGATCAACGATCAGCCGCGGGTATGCTTCGACAAAGCCGCGCAGTGCAGGCGCCACGATCCAGCTGGCAAAGCCCTCGGACAGGCTAATGCGCAGCAGGCCTGCAGGGCCGCTGCCGCTGGCGGCATGCTCGGCAATCCGGCTGGCGGCTTGGGCCATGGCCTCAACTTCGGCAAGCATGGCCTCCCCGGCTTCGGTCAGCACCTGGCCTTCGCGAGTCTGCTCGAACAGGGTGACCCCGGTGCGCGTTTCCAACCGGCGCAAGCGGCGACCTACGGTCGTGGCATCAACGCCAAGCGCGCTGGCCGCGCGGGCAAGCTGGCCTGAACGGGCAACGGCAAGGAAGGCCTGAAAATCGTTCCAGTCATTCGACTGCATGTAAGCACCTGCAATTTTGCAGGTAGCCCTCGCATATTCACCGGTTGCCTGCAATCGTGAGGTAGCGCATGTGATGCGGCAAGCTTGTTTTGAAAGAGGATTTTCGATGCGCTTGGTAGACCATTTCATCGTCGGCGGCTCTGGCGAAGCGCCTGCGCGCAAGGGCGATATCTTCGATCCCAACAACGGCGGCGTGCAGGCCCAAGTCGCACTTGGCACCGCCGAAACGCTGGAGCGCGCCGTGCAAGCTGCGCTGAAGGCCCAGCCAGCATGGGCCGCCACCAACCCGCAGCGCCGCGCTCGCGTGATGTTCCGCTTCAAGGAACTGGTCGAGGCAAACATTGATGCCCTCGCCCACATCCTTTCGTCCGAACATGGGAAGGTCATCGCCGATTCTAAGGGTGATATTCAACGCGGGCTGGAAGTGGTGGAATTTGCCTGCGGCATCCCGCACGTGCTGAAGGGCGAGTTTACCCAAGGCGCAGGCCCCGGCATCGATGTCTATTCCTTCCGCCAGCCCATCGGAATTGGTGCGGGCATCACGCCGTTCAACTTCCCCGGCATGATCCCCCTGTGGATGAGCGCGATTGCCATCGCCACCGGCAACGCCTTCATCATCAAGCCTTCCGAACGCGACCCGACCCTGCCCGTACGGCTGGCCGAACTGTTCATCGAAGCCGGCCTGCCCGAAGGCATCTGCCAGGTCGTCCACGGCGACAAGGAAATGGTCGACGCCATCCTCGATCACCCGGCCATCGGCGCGATCAGCTTTGTCGGATCATCCGACATCGCGCACTATGTGTACAATCGTGGCGTCGCTGCTGGTAAGCGCGTGCAGGCGATGGGCGGGGCCAAGAACCATGGCGTGGTCATGCCCGATGCCGATCTCGATCAGGTGGTGAACGACTTGTGCGGCGCAGCCTTCGGTTCGGCGGGCGAGCGCTGCATGGCGCTGCCAGTGGTGGTGCCGGTGGGGCATGACACGGCAGAGCGTCTGCGCGCCAAGCTGATCCCGGCGATCCATGCGCTCAAGGTCGGTATCTCGACCGATCCCGAAGCCCATTATGGCCCGGTGGTGACGCAGGCGCACAAGGAAAAGGTCGAAGCCTGGATCGCCAAGTGCGTGGAAGAAGGCGGTGAAATGGTGGTCGATGGACGCGGCTTCACGCTGCAGGGCCACGAAAACGGCTTCTTCGTCGGCCCGACGCTGATCGATCATGTCACGCCCGACATGGACAGCTACCATAACGAGATCTTCGGCCCCGTGCTGCAGATCGTGCGCGCTGAAAACTTCGAAGGCGCATTGGACCTTGCCAGCAAGCACCAGTACGGCAATGGCGTGGCGATCTTCACACGCAACGGCCATGCTGCGCGCGAATTTGCCGCGCGCGTCAACGTCGGCATGGTCGGCATCAACGTGCCGATCCCGGTGCCGGTTGCCTATCACACCTTTGGCGGGTGGAAGCGGTCTGCCTTTGGCGATACCAACCAGCACGGCATGGAAGGCGTCAAGTTCTGGACCAAGGTCAAGACCGTGACGCAGCGCTGGCCCGATGGCGGCGTGGGCGATCTTGCCAACGCCTTTGTCATCCCGACGATGGGCTGAAGCAGCGCGGTTTTGGAAAGGAATGCTTCGGTGGGCGTTGGGGTTTCGATCTGCATGCAACACCGGAGTATTCCTCGATGAAGCCGTTTCTGACCTGCGCCGCTGCCGCATCGCTCGGGCTTGGAGGCTGCATGGCCCCGGCCCCGGCTGAAGACCTGCCCGCCATGCTCGAAGGCACCTGCAATGCAGAGCCGCTGCAATCGCACATCGGGCACAAGGCCAGTGCAGCCAGCGGGGCAGAACTGCTGCGGTTGGCGGGTGCCCGGACCTTGCGCTGGGTACCACCGCGTTCGGCGGTGACGATGGATTACCGGGCGGATCGGCTGACGGTAAGCTATGACGATGACTACACGATTGTCCGCATTTCCTGCGGATAGGTGCAGGCAGCATGGATGGTGGACCAGATCCGCCGTCCAGCAAAATCAAGGGCGCGGTGTAATCCGTGTGACGGGAAGAGAGAGATGACCGACCAGTTTTCGCTGACCGAAGACCAGATCGCCATTCAGGACATGGCCCGGCGCTTTACCGCCGATGCCATCACGCCCTTTGCTGCGCAGTGGGACGAGGAGCATCTGTTCCCGCGCGATACGATCAAGGCGGCGGCGGAACTGGGCTTTGCGGCGATCTATGTCAGCGAGGAATCGGGCGGTATCGGGCTTGGCCGATTGGAAGCCGCACTGATCATGGAGGCGATGGCCTATGGCTGCCCCACCACCAGCGCGTTCATTTCGATCCACAACATGGCCGCGTGGATGATCGATTGCTTCGGCGGTGATGATCTGAAGGCGCGCTATCTGCCCGGCCTTGTCAGCATGGACCTGTTCGCCAGCTACTGCCTGACCGAACCCGGCTCTGGCTCTGATGCTGCCGCGCTCAAGACCACCGCCCGGCGCGATGGCGATGATTATGTGCTCAATGGCACCAAGCAGTTCATCTCGGGCGGCGGGGTGAACGATGTTTACGTCGTCATGGTGCGCACCGGTGAGGATGGGCCGAAGGGCATTTCCTGCGTAGTGGTCGACAAGGACACCCCCGGCGTCAGCTTTGGCGCGCCCGAACGCAAGCTGGGCTGGAACGCCTCGCCCACCGCGCAAGTGATCTTTGACAATGCACGCGTGCCAGTGGCCAACCGCGTGGGCGAAGAGGGCGATGGCTTCCGCTTTGCGATGGCCGGGCTCGATGGCGGACGCCTGAACATCGGCGCGTGTTCATTGGGCGGAGCGCAGCGCTGCCTTGATGAAGCGGTGCAATATGTGAAGGACCGCCGCCAGTTCGGCAAGGCGATTGCCGAATTCCAGAACACCCAATTCGTGCTGGCCGACATGGCGACCGATCTGGAAGCGGCCCGCGCGCTGCTCTATATGGCCGCCGCCAAAGTGACGGCCAATGCGCCTGACAAGACGCGCTTTTCCGCGATGGCAAAGAAGCTTTCGACCGACAGCGGATCGTCTATTGTCGATCGCGCGCTGCAGATGTTCGGCGGCTATGGCTATTTGCGTGACTATCCGATCGAGCGGTTCTGGCGCGATCTGCGCGTCCACCGCATCCTGGAAGGCACCAACGAGGTCATGCGCATGATCGTGGGAAGGGACCTGCTGAAGTGAGCGTTCCGAACAGCACCGAGAGCGTCCTGAAGTGCACCAAGACGCAGGCAGGCATCCTCTCGCTGAACCGGCCCAAGGCCTTGCACGCCCTGACGCTGGACATGGTTCACGCGATGACAGCGGCGCTTCTGGAATGGCGCGATGATCCGGCGGTGGCAGTCGTGATGATCGATCACGCTGCCGCACCGGATGGTGACCCCAAACTGTCGCGCGGGTTTTGCGCAGGCGGCGACATCGCCTTCCTGCGCAACTCGGCGCTGAACGATGGCGGCGCATCGGGGCGCAAGTTTTTCCACGATGAATACCAGCTCAACCACTTGCTGATGACCTATGGCAAGCCGGTGGTGGCGTTCATGGATGGCATCACGATGGGCGGCGGTGTGGGCATTTCAGCGCCTGCGACCTATCGCATTGCCACGGAAAACACCAAGCTGGCGATGCCCGAAACCGGCATCGGCCTGTTCCCCGATGTCGGCGGGGGCTGGTTCCTTTCGCGCCTGCGCGGGCGGATGGGGCAATATCTGGCGCTGACCGGGGCGCGGCTGGATGGTGCGGAATGCCTTTGGGCAGGCCTTGCCACGCATTATCTGCCATCGGCCAATCTGGCCGAAGCCAAAGCGCGGATTGCCGCCGATCCTGAAAACATCCCGGCGATCCTGCGCGAACTGTCCGCCGTGCCGCCCGAACCGAAGATCGCCGCGCACGCCGAAGAGATCGAGCGGCTTTTTGCCGCAAGCCGCTACGAAGATATTCTCGCCGCGCTGGCAGCCGATGGCTCAGACTTTGCGCAAGAAACGCTGAAAACATTGCACACCAAGAGCCCGCAGACGTGCAAGGTGGCGCTGCGTCAACTGGCCACCAGCCTGACCCTGCCCGATTTTGCCGCGAACATGGCGATGGAATATCGCGTGGGCGCGCGGGTGCTCGTCCTGCCAGACTTTGCCGAGGGCGTGCGCGCCGTGATCATCGACAAAGACCACGCGCCAAAGTGGTCGCCCGCCACGCCCGAGGGTGTGACCGACGATCTGCTCGATGCCATCTTTGCGCCGTTAACGGAGCCGGAGGAGTGGCAGCCACTTTGAGATAACCGTCATGCTGAACTTGTTTCAGCATCCATCGTGCCATTTGCGCGGTGCTCTAGACGGAGAAATGGACCCTGAAACGAGTTCAGGGTGACGAATTTTAAGGAGGCAGACATGGCCGAATACGAAACCATCCTCGTCGAACAGCAGGGTGCCGTCACCCTGATCACGCTCAACCGCCCGCAGGCGCTCAATGCATTGAATTCGCAGGTTCTGGCCGACCTTATCGAGGCCTTCGCCACGTTTGAGGCCGACGCATCGCAGCGCTGCGCGGTGCTGACCGGTTCGGGCGAGAAGGCTTTTGCCGCAGGGGCCGACATCAAGGAAATGGCCGACAAACCGGCAGCTGATTTCTACAACGAGGACTTTTTCTCCAAGTGGACCAGCCACTTGGTCAAGACCACGCGCAAGCCGTGGATTGCGGCGGTCAATGGCTTTGCCTTGGGCGGCGGGTGCGAACTGGCGATGATGGCCGATTTCATCATCGCTTCTGACACGGCCAAGTTTGGCCAGCCCGAAATCAAGCTGGGCGTTGCTCCCGGCATGGGCGGATCGCAGCGCCTGACCCGCGCGGTGGGCAAGGCCAAGTCGATGGACATGTGCCTGACCGGCCGCATGATGGACGCCGCCGAGGCTGAACGCAGCGGCCTTGTCAGCCGCGTGGTGCCGCTGGCCGATCTGGTGGCCGAAGCGCTGAAAGCCGCGCAAGCCATTGCCGGAATGCCGCCCATGGCCGCTATCGCCAACAAGGAAATGGTCAATGCCGCGTTCGAAACCACGCTGGATCAGGGCCTGCTCTTCGAACGCCGCCTGTTCCAGGTGCTCACCGCGACTGAGGACAAGGCTGAGGGCATGAAAGCCTTCATCGAAAAGCGCCCGGGTGTGTGGAAGGGGCGGTAAGTCATTTAGCCCTCGCCCCTTCAGGGGAGAGGGTTGGGAGAGGGGGCGACCGCACAAGCCCCTCTCCAACTTCGGCTAGGCGCATGCGCGCCAAGCCTTCGTATCCTCTCCCCTGAAGGGGAGAGGGCACTGGAGAATTGTATGAAAATCGCATTCATCGGTCTTGGCAATATGGGCGGCGGGATGGCCGCAAACCTTGTGAAAGCAGGACATGACGTCCACGCTTTCGACCTTGCCGAAGCGGCGCTCGCCCGCGCGCAGGAGAATGGCTGCACCACCTACACCTCGGTGAAAGAGGCAGTGCAAGGCGCAGATGCGGTGGTGTCGATGCTGCCCAATGGCGCCATTGTGAAATCGGTCTATGCCGCCGATGTGATCGGCCAAGCACCTGCCAGCGCTCTCCTCCTCGATTGCTCGACCATCGACGTGGCGACCGCCCGCGAAGTCGCCGCTGCTGCTGATGCTGCCGGTTACGCAATGGTCGACGCACCCGTCTCGGGCGGGATCGCGGCGGCCAATGGCGGGACGCTGACTTTCATGGTTGGCGGGAGCGACGAGGCTTTCGCCCGCGCCGAACCGATCCTTGCCGCGATGGGCAAGGCGGTGATCCATGCAGGGGCCAGCGGTGCGGGCCAAGCGGCCAAAATCTGCAACAACATGCTGCTCGGCGCCTCGATGGTCGCCACGTGCGAAACCTTTGCCATGGCCGAAAAGCTGGGGCTGGACCTGCAGACCTTCTACGACATTTCATCCAAGGCCTCGGGCCAGTGCTGGTCGATGACATCGTATTGCCCGGTCCCCGGCGTTGGCCCGCAGACGCCTGCGGACAATGACTATCAGGGCGGCTTTGCCACGGCGCTGATGCTCAAGGATCTGAAGCTGGCCATGGCCGCCGCCAAGGACGCAGGCGCAAACGTGCCGATGGGCGCGCGGGCGGAAGAGCTTTATGCCGCCTTTGCCGATGCCGGCTCTGCCGGGCTGGATTTTTCAGCCATTATCAAGTCGCTGTAACGCGCGGCTCGTGACCGAAAATAGGTAAGAAAAGCGGCCTGACGGCGTGCACCAGCGCTGTCAGGCCCTATGGAAACGCACCTACCTAATTGTTGCCGGATTGTTGTCACAGTCCTGATATTTGATGCCCGTCCCGATTTGGTGATTGGTATCAGCATGAAACGACCGGTCCGTTGAAGCCCATAGCTTTGCCTGTCGCGCAAGCAGCGCTTGCGGTGGCGATTCTGCTGTTGGCCACGCTTTTGCCCCGTGCGGGCCAGCCTGTGCTGCTGTTGCCGCTGGGCCATCAGGATGCAGCAAGCTTCAAAGCCCTTAGCGCCAAGGGACTGGCGCTGGTGGGCCCCGGCCGGTGGCCGCACACGCTGGTGGTGTATCACACTGAAAAGTTTCCGACTCTGGCCGTTCTTCGGCTGGGCTTCCTTCCTTTGGCAGCCCCTGCTGGCTTGTGCGGCCAACCTTCCGATGTTGGCCTCAGCGCCCTCAACCCTGCACGTTCTTTTAATTGGACAAGGCAATGAATGATCTGAAGACATTCCGGCAAAACGGCCTTGGCCTGATCGCAGGCGTAGCGTGGCTGTGCAGTGCCATCATCCTTCTGGATTGGTTTATCTCAGGCGGCAGCTTCCTGCCCGTGGGCATGGCGTTGATCATCAGCGTATTTCCGACGATTGCCTTTGCCCGCAAGCTTTCCGACCCGCTCACGCGCATAGTCCTTGGCGGCACGATGCCATTGTATTGCGCGATCCTGCTGATGCAGTGGTCGGGCCATGCGTGGCAAGTGGACTTGCACATGGCCTTCTTTGCGATGATCGCCATCGTGGCCATCTTCGCCGACTGGCGGCCAGTTCTGGCCGCGGCAGCGGTCACCGCGGTGCATCACTTGCTGCTGAATTTCCTTGCCCCCTCGCTGGTCTTTTCGGGCACATCGGATCTTGGCAGAGTGCTGCTCCATGCCTTGATCGTGGTTATGGAAACGGCCGTGCTGGTGCTGATGACCCAGCGCATGGAAGCACTGATCCTTGCGCAAATGGCAGCGGAGCAGACCAAGGCAGAGCTGGAAATGGCCGCGCAGGCCGAGCGGGACAAGCGCGATGCGGAACAGCGCATGATCGTCCAGAATCTGGCCGCGGGGCTGAACGCTCTGGCCTCAGGCGATCTGGAATGTGCGATTTCGCAACCCTTCCCGCAGGGCTTCGATGCCTTGCGCAGGGATTTCAACAACACGATCGGCACCTTGCGCCAGCTCGTGCTGGAGGTTTCGAACACGTCGCAGCAAATCGAAGGCGGGGTGAGCGAGATCTATCAGGCCGCTGCCGATCTGGCACGGCGGACCGAAACTGATGCCGCCGCGCTCGAACGCGCCACGCAGGTCATCACCCAGCTTACCGCATCTGCTCAGACAGCGGCGGCACATGCCAATGCGGTGCAGGAAGCATTGGGCGAATCGCAGCAACGCGCCGTGCGTGGCACAGAAACCGTGACCCGCGCGATGACCAGCGTGCAAAAGATCGAACAATCGGCCAACGAGATCGCCAAGATCGTCGTCCTGATCGATGGGATTGCATTCCAGACCAATCTTCTGGCCCTGAACGCCGGTGTAGAGGCCGCGCGCGCCGGTGAATCGGGCAAGGGCTTTGCCGTGGTGGCAACCGAAGTGCGCGCTTTGGCGCAACGCACCACAGATGCTGCGCGGAATATCAAGACGCTGATCGAATCCTCGAACGCGCAAGTGAGCGAGGGTGTGGAATACGTGACGCAAGCCGAAACGGTTCTGCAAGACATGCTGGCCGACGTATCCCAAGTCGGGACGCGGGTTTCAGACATTGCCGACGCCGCCAATACCACCGCCACAGCCTTGACCGGTTTTCAGGATGCGTTTGGCGCGATTGACAAATCCACCCAGCAAAATGCCGCCATGGTCGAGGAAAGCAACGCCGCCTTGCATTCGCTTTCAACAGAAGCAGGTGCCCTGCTGAAAACGCTGGAACACTTTTCGATGAAGCGCGACGTGCCGCAGATGCGTGCTGCAGCCTGACAAAGGCGCTGAATTGATCTTAGTGTTCGGTCAGGAAAGCGTCAGCGCGTTTTGGCAGCGATGATACGGCCGATCGGGTCGTTTGACATGGCCTGACGAGACGCTGACGCTTGGGCCGATCCGGCTTTCCGGGGCGTTGTGCCAGACGCACTATAGTTGGACGCAAGGTGCCGCCGTGCTGGCGCAGCCTTCGTATCCACCTCGGGCCGGATACCTTTCAGAAAGTCTGCACCGACCATCGTTTTGGGGGCTTCGGCAGCTTTGGCTTTGACCGATGCTGGGACCGAAGCAGGTTTGGCTGCCAGCAGCGTAAAGCCGTTCTGTCGGCCCGGCTTGTCAGGATAGATGAACCCGTTCACCGGCCATGCCGTTGTGCCCAGATTGCCGATGGGCGCATACCACACCCGCACTTGCGACCAATCGTTGCGTTCGGACACATCCACCGCGCGCACATCATCCTCAATCTGCCCGCGTCGCCCGTCAATGGGTGACCAGTTGGCATGGCGCAGAAGCACCGTGCGCGAATCGATCACGCGGCTGACGGCGGCAACATGGCCCAGTTCCATCCGGCCATAGGGGGCAAAGCTCATGACTGCGCCGGGTTTTGGCTTGCGCCCTTTGGCATAGCGCCCCTCGGCCTGCTCCCACCAGGTCAGCGCATCACCATAGATCTGGATGCCGCTGATCTGCCGCGCATAGGGCACGCATTGCAGATAAGGCAGTTGATCGCGCGCTTCATCGGAAATGCCGGAATACCGCGACGAATCGCGAAACTCGGCAGCATTGCCGTCCGCCACTGGCATGGCCAAAACGCTCAACACGGCGATGCAGCAAAAGCGGGTTCTCATACCCTGCGTTTTGCATTGCTTTGGTTATAGCGCAGCTTCAATCCTTGGTTAACGCAGACCTAATCAATCACCCTGACTTAAACCGCCCCTTGCGTTCATGCGCAGGAACAGCCACGGGAGGCCCATGCGCCCTCAAGTCATCATTATCGGTCGCCCCAATGTCGGCAAATCCACGCTGTTCAACCGGCTTGTGGGCAAAAAGCTTGCGCTGGTGGACGATCAGCCCGGCGTCACGCGCGATCGCCGCTTTGGCGAGGCGACGCTGCTCGGGCTCGATTTCACCATCGTCGATACCGCAGGTTGGGAAGACCTCGATCCCGAGACACTGCCCGGCCGCATGCGCCAGCAGACCGAAGCTTCGCTGGTCGGCGCAGACGTTGCGCTGTTCGTGATCGATGCGCGCGCAGGCGTTACCCCGCTGGACGAGGAAATCGCCCGCTATCTGCGATCAAGCCGCGTGCCGATCGTGCTGATGGCCAACAAGGCCGAAGGCCGCCAAGGCGATCCGGGCATCTATGACGCCTTTGCGCTGGGCTTTGGTGAGCCGGTGGCGTTTTCTGCCGAACATGGTCAAGGCCTTGCCGACCTGTTCGAAGCGCTGCGCCCGCATCTGGAACCCAAGCAGGTCGAAGTGGACGAAGACGCCCAAGCCGAGGATGACGAGGAGGAGTTCGATCCCGAATCCGTCCTGAAGCTCGCCATCGTTGGCCGCCCGAACGCGGGCAAATCCACGCTGATCAATCGCCTGCTGGGCGAAGACCGTCTGCTGACCGGGCCTGAGGCTGGCATTACCCGCGATTCCATCGCGATTGACTGGCAATGGTTCGATCCGGAGCGCGAAGGCTATCGCCCGGTTCGCCTGATTGACACGGCCGGCATGCGCAAGAAGGCGCAAGTCGTTGAGAAGCTGGAAAAGATGTCGGTGGCCGATGCGCGCCATGCCATCGATTTTGCCGAAGTCGTCGTGCTGATGCTCGATGCTACGCGCGGGCTGGAGCATCAGGATCTGAAGATCGCTTCGATGGTGCTCGAAGAGGGCCGCGCCCTGATGATCGCCATCAACAAGTGGGACATTGCCGAAGACCCTTCGGGCCTGTTCCAGGGCATCCGCGCCGCTTTGGAAGATGGCCTTGCGCAAGTGCGCGGTGTGCCACTGCTGGCGATCTCGGGCCGCACCGGCAAAGGGCTCGACGATCTGCTCAAGGCCGCGTTCGAAATCCGCGCTGCGTGGTCAAAGCGAGTGGCCACCGCTGCGCTCAACCGGTGGTTCGATGATGCACTGGCCGCCAATCCGCCGCCTGCGCCGGGTGGCCGCCGCATCAAGCTGCGCTACATCACGCAGGCCAAGACCCGGCCGCCGGGCTTCATCCTGTTCGGCACGCGGCTCGATCAATTGCCCGAAAGCTATCGGCGCTATCTGATCAACAGCATTCGCCGCGAACTGGGCTTTGATGCCGTGCCGATCCGCATGACCTTGCGCAGCCCCAAGAATCCCTTCGCGAAATAGCCATGCCCCACCTCGCCCTGCCTCTCGACCGCGCATCGCTTCCCCAGGGCGCTGGCGCGGCTGTGTGGCGCGGGGTGCGGGGCAAGTGCCCGCGCTGTGGTGGCACGCATCTTTTCGCCGGCTTCCTGAAGCCAGTCGAGCGCTGTCGGATGTGCGGCCAGAACTGGACGCTGCACGGGGCTGATGACTTTCCGCCCTATATCGCGATCATCCTGACCGGGCACATCATGGCCCCGGTGATTATCGAACTCGGCCTCAACTCAGCCCTGCCCGCCTGGGCGATGATGCTGATCGTCGCATCGCTGGCGCTGGTGCTGATCGGCAGCATCCTGCAGCCCGCCAAGGGCGGCGTGATCGCGCTGCAATGGTGGCTGGGCCTTAACGGCTTTGCCGGCAAGGCCGGGCGCGACGAGGCCGCTCCGCGCTAACGCGCCTCCTTGCAGGCAGCGGCCAGCAGGCTTTCGCGCAGTTTTGCAATATCGGGCAGATCAAGCCCGGTGAGGTCGGCCACGCCATCGATCGCGTCTTCGCCATAGCAATGGGCCAGCGCGATGTTCTCCCCTTTCAGGCGCTTGTCTTGGGGGAGCGACCAGAACGTGCGGACAGTGGGCAGGTGCGTGTCAACCGGGTCCTCGTCCACCACCATCGCCAGCCGTTGCGAACGCAGCCGCACGAAGGCGCCGATGGGGTAAATGCCCACGGTTTCGATAAAGCGCTCAACCAGCGTCGCATCGAACTTTTCAGGCTGATCGCGCAGCTGCTGGATGGCTTCGGCCGGATCAATCCGCAGCGCCGGATCACCGCCCGAAATCAGCGTATCGTAAGTATCACAGATCGCAGCCATCCGGCCCAGCAGATCGATAACCGGCCCCGTCAGCTGCTGCGGATAGCCACTGCCATCAAGCCGCTCGTGATGGTGCAACACGGCGCGCAGCACTTCATCGGGAATGTCGCCAGCGGCTTTCAGGAACGAATAGCCATGCAGCACATGCTGTTCGCGCAAATCCTGACGCAACAACATGTAATCCCCGCCGACCGTGGCCAGATCGACAGGAAGCTGCCCTGCCCCCACGTCCATGAGCAGCCCGGCCATACCCGCATCGCGGACCTCTGCCGGGGAGAATTTCAGGTGCGTGGCAAGCGCGATCATCAGCGCGCTGACCGCCAAAGAGTGCCGATAGACAGGTTCGCTGTCACTCTGGCACCGCAGCAACCCGTTGAAAGCATATAGATTACGTTGAACCGAGGCATAGACATTATCAAGCATCGGTTCGACCCCATGCGAGCGTATCGCCTTGCCCAGACGCATTTCGATGAACGTGCGGCTCACCACCTTAAGCGCATCTCCGGCGGTGCGTTTGGCCCGGCCGAATTCGCGGGCTATCGGCATGGCAGGCGCTGGCCGGGCAAAACCGATGCGCTGCGGCACCGGAGCCTCAGCCGATCGTGCGCTTCGTCCAAAGGCTGCGGGCATGCGCGGCGGGGCAGCGGCTTCGACATGGCCGGTCGCCACGGCTGCCACACGCGCCGTATCCTTGCCCCGCGCGGTATCGATGATAACGCCGCCCACCGCGCTATTCTTGAGCGCGTCCAGCATGCCGGGATCTTCAAGCAGGAATCGGCTCTTCCAGAAAGGATGGCTGAACCAGCTCCCTTCCAGCTTGTGAATGAACATTCCCAGTTCGATCTCTTCGGTAGTCACACGCTTGAGCATGGCAGATCCGCAAATGGCATGCGGCCTGTCCTAGGGTATCAGGACAAACCGAATGCAGCCCATGCTATCCGGATAAGCACCTATCGAACATGTTTAACCGTGATTTGATGCAGGTTTGAGCAACCAGTGACTGACGCCCCAATCGCGCCCGCGGTTGTTGCCAAACAGGCCAGCTGTCGCGAGATAAAACAGACGCCAGCGCCGCATCCACAGCTGCGTATCTGCGCCATAGACGCCTTGGAGCACCAGCCTGATCTCATCCGCGCGGGCATCAAACAGCGCCAGCCAGTCACGCGCGGTCCGCTCGTAATGGGTGCCGTCCCAGCGCCATTCCTGCTCCAGCGTAAACAGATCGCCAAACTGCTGGATCAGGCCGTGGCTGGGTATTACGCCGCCGGTGAAGAAATACTGCGCAATCCAGCTGGATTTGTCGTCCAGATCAAATCGGTAAGGGTAGCGTTCATGGCTGAACACATGAAGGAACAGCCTTCCTTCTGGCCGCAGCCAGCCCCGCACGCGCCCCAGCAATTCGCGCCAATTGGCCATGTGTTCGAACATTTCAACCGAAACCACGCGGTCGAACTGTCCTTCGGGCTGGAACCCGTTCATGTCGGCGGTCAACACCGTCAGATTCGTCAGACCCCGCGCCGCAGCCTGTGCGCGGATATGATCCCCCTGCGGGCGCGAATTTGAAACCGAAGTGATCCGCGCATTCGGAAACTGCGCCGCCATATACAAGCTGAGCGACCCCCAGCCGCAACCAAGCTCCAGAATATCCTGACCATCTGCCAGCGCCGCATGCGCCACCGTTTCGGCAAGCGCCGCAAGCTCTGCCTGCTCCAGCGTTTCGGTGCCCGTGGGATAGAGGCAGCACGAATACTTCGCGTTCGGGCCCAGGCTCAGCTCGAAAAAGCGGGGAGGCAATTCATAGTGCTGGCGGTTTGCGGCATCCGTGTGCTCAGCCACCGGGCGCTGCGCCATCCATGCCGCAAATGCAGCCTCGTCTGGCTGGTTGCGATAAATCTGGCGGCGGCGCTGGCTGCATAGGATGTCCACACCCAGACGGGTCAGGGCATCGGGCAGCGGCAGACGCTCAACCAGCGCGGTAGCAGAGGCAATCACGGTCACGCCGCGACTTAGTCATCAGGATATGAATTCTGTCAATCTGTCCGCACGGGAACGCTCAACAATAGACGGGGACGGGGTAAGGCCGCTATCAATTGTTAGACGGGCCAATGGGGGGCACTGGTTGATGCACGGCGGATTTGCGCTGGATATTGCTGTGGTAGGAAGCGGGATATCGGGTCTGTCCGCCGCGTGGCTGCTATCGCAGGGGCACCGGGTGACCGTGTTCGAGGCCGATGACAGGCTGGGCGGTCACAGCAATACCGTGATGGCCGATAACGTGCCCGTCGACACTGGCTTCATTGTTTTCAATGAAAAAACCTATCCCAATCTCACCGCGCTGTTCAGGCACCTCGATGTGCCAACGCGCGAAACCGTGATGACTTTTGCGGTGTCGCTCGATCAGGGAAAGCTTGAGTATTCGGGCGATCTGCGCGGGCTCTTTGCGCAGCGGCGCAACCTCCTCTCGCCCCGCTTCTGGTCGATGCTGCGCGATGTCGCCCGCTTTTACAAAGCCGCCCCGCGCGATCTGCCCGAACTGGGCCAGTTGGGCCTGGGCGATTATCTGGACGGGCTGGGCTGCGGCACCGCCTTCCGCGACGATCATCTCTACCCCATGGCCGCCGCAATCTGGTCCACACCGGTCGCCGACATCCCCAACCATCCGGCCGCCGCCTTTATCCGGTTCTTTGAAAACCACGGCCTGCTGCAATTTCGCGAACGCCCCAGATGGCGCACGGTCGAAGGTGGCAGCCGCGAATATGTGCAGCGAATCAGTGCGCCGTTTGCCGATCGGGTGCGGCTGTCCTCCCCCGTGCGGCAGGTCCGCCGCACCGGCACTGCGGTGGAACTCGATGCTGGCCGCGGATGGGAGCGGTTCGACCATGTCGTCATTGCCGCCCACGCCGATCAGGCGCTGGGCATGCTGGCCGATCCTGATGCGCTGGAAACCCGCCTGCTTGGCGCTTTTCCCTATCGCCGCAACGAAGCCGTGCTGCACAGCGATGCGGCCCTGATGCCAAAGCGGCGCAAAGTGTGGTCGGCCTGGAACTATGCCGCGCAACGGAGTGAGAGCGCGAACCAGTTGTCGGTCACCTACTGGATGAACCGGTTGCAGCACCTGCCAACGCAGCGCGATCTGTTCGTCACGCTGAACCCCTTGGTCGAACCCGATCCGAAACTGGTTTACCGGCGCGATATCTATCATCACCCGGTGTTTGATGCCCAGGCAGGTGCTGCTCAGAGCCGGTTGTGGGCCCTTCAGGGCAGGCGCAACACGTGGTTCTGCGGCGCATGGTTTGGCGCGGGCTTCCACGAAGACGGGCTGCAGGCAGGCCTTGCCGTGGCCGAGCAACTGGGCGGTCTGCGCCGGCCATGGCAGGTCGAGGATGAATCGGGCCGCATTCACGTGACCCGCAATGCCGGACCAATCGGCCAACGCATCACGGAGCCTGCCTGAACCGTGGAGCACGCGCTCTATCACGGAGATGTTTTGCATCGGCGGCTGCGCCCAGCAAGGCACCGGCTGCGCTATCGCGTGTTCCATCTGCTGCTCGACATTGATCGGATCGACGATCTGGCGGCGCGGCTGCGCCTGTTCTCGCACAACCGCTTCAACCTGTTTTCATTCCACGATGCCGACCACGGCAGCATCGGGCAGACGCCCCGAACACCCTTGCGCGCCCATGCAGAGAACCTGCTGCGTGCCGCCGGGATCGAACCCGATGGCGGACCAATCCAAATACTGACCATGCCGCGCCTGCTGGGCTATGCGTTCAACCCGCTCAACACCTGGTTCTGCCACGGCACAGACGGCGCGTTGCGCGCGGTGATCTATGAAGTGTCCAATACTTTTGGTGAGCGGCACAACTACGTGATCCCGGCCCGCCCCGGCGCGCGCACGCTGCACCAGTTTGCACCCAAAAGCTTCCACGTCTCGCCATTTCTGCCGATGGCCATGGACTACGCCTTCCGCGTGCTGCCGCCCGAAGAAAAGCTCGCACTGGGCATTACGGTTTCGGACGACAAAGGCCCGATTCTGGCGGCGATCCACACCGCACACAAAACCGCGCTGACCGACCGCAGCCTGCTGAAAACCGCCCTGACCTACCCCTTGGCCACGCTCAAGGTTACAGCAGGCATACACTGGGAAGCGCTGAAACTGTGGCGCAAGCGGGTTCCCCTATTCCGCAAGCCAGCGCCGCCCAATGAAGCGGTGACGATAGGCCGCTAAAGCCAGCCGATCTTGCGGAAACGCAGCCAGAGCCCGCCGCAGATGGTGATGATCACGCCCCACACCGCGAAATAGCCATAGCGCCAGTGCAGTTCGGGCAGGTAATCGAAGTTCATTCCATAGATCCCGGCAATCGCGGTGGGCACGGCAAGGATGGCCGCCCATGCCGCAAGCTGCCGGGTCATCTCGCCCTGCCGATGCTGTTCAAGCAGGCCCGCCGTCTCGACAATTGCCGCCAAAGTTTCTTTCAATCCCCGCATCCGGGCCATCGCCCTGCGCACGTGATCGAGCACATCGCGAAACCAGATGCGCGCGCCCGCATCGATACAGGGAAGATCGGCCACGACCAGCCGCTCACACACTTCCTCCATCGGCCCGATGACCCGTTCGAATCGGCGCAACTGGCGGCGTAGCCGGAAAATGCGCCGGATGACGGCCTGTTCGGGAAACACATCTATGGCCGCCTCCTCCATCTCCTGCGCCACTTCCTCCAGCCGTTCGAGCAGGGGGAGATAGCCGTCGACGATAAAATCCAGCACGGCATGGAGCACATAGTCCGGCCCTTCGGCGAGACGGTCACCCTTGCCTTCAAGGCCTGCGCGCAAACCCAGATGCGCCCGGCTGCTGCCAAAGCGGACGCTGATCAGGAAACCAGGGCCGACAAAGAACGCCGTCTGGCCATAGCCAATGTCCTCGCCGGCTTGGAGTTCTGCCGTTCGTGCAACCACGAACAGTGTTTTGCCATAGACCTCGACCTTGGGCAGTTGGCGCGGGTTCAGCGCATCTTCGACAGCCAGCGGGTGCAAGCCATATTGCTGCCGGACGAGCTCCATTTCTGCCGCATCCGGTTCGCACAGGCCAATCCAGTCAAAGCTGTGAGGCGGCAGGGCAACAACAGGCTCACCGTTAAGGTCAATTGCCTGTTCGTGGGCGATGCCGTTGCTGTAACGGCGGGCGGCAATCACGGTCATGGGCCTTAACTGGCAAACCTTCGCGGCACTGGCAATCGTCTGCGAGTGTGTTAACATCCCTGTAAATAGAAACCATGGAGAGAGATTGTGGGCGCACAGCAGGCCACCATCACCGCAGTTCAGCCCGACGTTGACGTGCTTATCGTCGGCGCGGGCATATCCGGCATCGGCATGGCCGCGCACATGAAGATGCTGTGCCCGGACCGCAGCTATACCATTGTGGAGCGACGCGGGCAGATTGGCGGCACGTGGGACCTGTTCCGCTATCCCGGCGTGCGTTCGGATTCGGACATGCACACGCTGGGCTTCGTGTTTGAGCCGTGGAAGCATGAAAAGTCCATCGCCGATGGCCCGGCGATTCTCGATTACCTGAACCGTATCGCCGACGAACGCGACATCCGCCGCCACATCCGCTTTGACAGCAAGGTCGTCAGCGCCGATTTCGATAGCGGCTTGGCGCAATGGGTGGTGACGCTGGAAAGCGGCGATGGCCAGCGCAGCCGCGTCACCGCGCGCTGGCTCTATCTGGGTTCGGGCTATTACGATTACGACAAGCCCCACGAAGCGCAATTTGAAGGGCGTGAGGATTTTAAGGGGCAGGTCATCCACCCGCAATTCTGGCCCGAAAACCTTGATTATGCGGGCAAACGCGTGGTCGTGATCGGATCGGGTGCCACCGCGGTGACCATCGTGCCATCAATGGCGCGCAAGGCCGCGCATGTCACCATGCTGCAGCGCACACCCACCTGGTATGCCATGCGCCCGGCCAAGGATGGCATTGCCAACATGCTGCGCAAATTCCTGCCAGAGGAACTGGCTTACAGGATCACGCGCTGGAAAAACGTCAAAGTTCAGAACTATTTCTTCAAACGCGCCCGCGCCCGGCCCGACAAGGTCCGCGATTTCCTGACCAAAAAGATCAAGGCCGCGCTGGGTGACAAGTATGATGAAAAGGCCTTCACCCCGCCCTACGATCCGTGGGACCAGCGCCTGTGTCTGGTGCCCGATGCCGATCTGTTCGAAGCGATCAAGGCCGGAAAGGCCAGCGTGGTGACCGATCATATCGACCGTTTCGATGCCACCGGGATCATGCTGAAATCGGGCCAGCATCTGGACGCTGATGTGATCGTGACCGCAACGGGCCTGAAGATGGTGATGGCGGGCAAGATCGCGCTCAGCCTTGATGGCGCGCCCATCGATTTTGCTGAGCGCTATTACTACAAGGGCGTGATGTTCTCGAACCTGCCCAACCTTGCGGTCGTGTTCGGCTATCTCAACGCATCGTGGACGCTCCGCGCGGATATCAACGCTCGCTATGTGTGCGATGTGCTCAATGCCATGAAGACCAAAGGCGCCGATCTGGCCGTGCCAAAGCTCGCGCCCGACCACCAGTTGGACGAGGACAATATCTATGATCTGTCCTCAGGCTATATCGAACGCGCGCGCCATCTCCTGCCCAAATCCGCCAGCGACATGCGCTGGCGGCTCAATCAGGATTACGTGCGCGATGTGGCGTGGATGAAGTCTGATCCGATCGAGGATGGCGTGCTGCAATTTGGCCAGGCGCGCGGCACAACCGTGCACAAGGCGCATATGGCCGCAGCGCAATAGCGCTTTTGCACCGGGGTGCCATGCGGTAAGCCAGCCGGATATGACCAACGAATCCCGCATATGGACCGCCGCACTGGTTGTGGTTGGTGATGAAATCCTGTCCGGCCGCACGCAGGACAAGAATATCGCCCAGATCGCCACGTGGCTCGGCGTGCAGGGCATACGCCTGCGCGAAGTGCGCGTGGTGCCTGATGACATGGACGCGATCATCGAGGCGGTGAATACGCTGCGCGTGCGCAACGATTACCTGTTCACCACCGGCGGCATCGGCCCCACGCACGATGACATCACGGTTGATGCCGTGGCCGCCGCGCTGGGCGTTCCGGTGGTGATCCACCCCAAGGCGCGGGCCATCCTTGAAAGCTACTACACCACGCGCGGCGGCCTGAACGACGCCCGCCTGCGCATGGCGCGCGTGCCCGAGGGAGCCGATCTGATCGACAACAAGGTATCAGGCGCACCGGGCATCCGCGCGGGCAATGTCTATCTGATGGCAGGCGTGCCGGGCATCACCGCGCAAATGCTTGATGGGTTGACCGGCCAGCTTGAAGGCGGCTTGCCCCTGCTGTCGGCCACGCTCGGCTGCTGGGTCGCCGAAAGCGAGATTGCCGACCTGCTGCGCGAGACGGAAAAGGCCTTCGATGGCGTGCAGATCGGCAGCTACCCCTTTTTCCGCGAAGGACGCACCGGCGCAAACTTCGTCGTTCGCTCGGTCAGCGAAAGCCAGATTGCGGCTTGCGTGGAAACGCTTGAGGAAGGGCTCACGGCTTTGGGCCGCACGCCCGTGGCTGGCGGGATCACCACCTGATGCTGGATCGGCGGCTTGCCCTGCTGGCTCCCCTCGCTTTCGCGCTGATCGCCGCAGCGCCGGTCAGGAAGCGCGCCGCCGCGCCGCGCGCCCCCACCCCTGCCTATCCCGCGCCGTCGAAGGCTCCCCTGCCCGATCTGGTCCGCGTGGCGCTGGAGACAGAGGCCGGGCGCATCGTCGTGGAACTCGACATCAAACGCGCGCCGGCCAGCGCCACCAACTTCGTCCGCTATGCCGAAACCAAACGTTTTGATGGCACCGTGTTCTACCGCGCCATGCACCTGAAGTGGGGCGAGCAGCCCAATGGATTGATCCAAGCGGGCACGCGCGGAGATCCCAAGCGGAACCTGCCCCCCATCGCGCATGAGCCAACCGACCAGACCGGCATCCTGCACAAGGCGGGCACGCTTTCGATGGCGCGCTATGCCCCCGGCACGGCAACGGGCGACTTTTCGATCATGGTATCGGATCAACCGGGCCTCGACGCCCAGCCCGAATCCGCCGATCCCGAGGCCAAGGCAGGCTATGCCGCATTCGGGCAGGTGATCGAAGGCATGGACGTGGTCCGCACGATTTTCGCAGCGCCAATCTCCGAAACCGAAGGCGAAGGGATCATGCGCGGGCAGATTCTGGCCAAGCCGGTGAAGATCATCACCGCGCGCCGTTTGGCGGAACCAGCCCCTGCGCCTGCGCCCTGAAGCCGTTTTGATCGCAGCGCTGCTCGGCGGGTGCGCTGGCCCCGGCCTGTCACGCTTCGAACAAGTATTGGCCGCCAATGACAGCGCAACGGCGGCGCTGGGGCAGTGGTGCCAGACACAGCGTATCGCCGACCCTCCGGTAATCCGCGCACTGGCGGACAAGGTGGAACTTGCCCCCGCCTCAGCACAAGTCCGGGAAACACTTGGCGTGAGCAGCGAAGACTTAGTCCGCTACCGCCATGTCCGGCTTGTGTGCGGAACCACCGTACTGTCCGTGGCGCACAATTGGTACGTGCCTGCGCGTCTTGCGCCCGAGATGAACCGGACGCTGGAGACGAGCGACACCCCGTTCGGCAGAGTCGTCAGCTCGCTTGGCTTCCGGCGCGAACGGTTGGCGACAAAGCGCGGGGCGATGCCGGAGTGCCCTGCCGGAACCGTGCTATCGCACCGCGCCGTGCTGCGTCTGGCAGATGGCCGCGCGATCAGTTTAGTAGTGGAATGCTACACTCGCGCCAATCTCAGCGCGGATTGACGGTCCAGTCGCCGACAGCGCCTTCCATTGCGGCATCGGCATAAGCTTCCAGTTCGCGCCAATGCCGATCCCAACCGGGCCCGCGCTTTTCGGGCGGGATCACGGCCTCAACCTGCAATCGGGCGGCGGTCACAGGATTTTGGGGCGCGGTGTCTTCAGGCATCGCCCGTTCCTAGCCGCGATGTGCTGACAGAAAAAGAGCCGGAGAGGCTTCCCTCCCCGGCTCTTTTTGTTGCGATATGCTGCCTGGGGTCCCCGCCTGCCCTTCGGGCAGTTTATCCCGAGCTTGTCGAGGGGCGGGGACGAACTGGGATATCAGCCGCCGTGCACTTCGGACACGTCGATCTTCAGGCCGGGGCCCATCGAAGACGACAGGCCGATCTTGCGGACATACTTGCCCTTGGCACCAGCAGGCTTGGCCTTGACGATCGCATCGACGAACGCATCGAAGTTGGCACGCAGCGCATCGTCCGAGAACGAGAGCTTACCGATGCCGCCATGAATGATGCCCGCCTTTTCAACGCGGAATTCGATCTGGCCGCTCTTGGCTGCCTTCACTGCATCGGCGACGTTCGGGGTAACCGTGCCCAGCTTCGGATTCGGCATCAGGCCCTTGGGACCCAGCACCTTGCCGAGACGGCCGACGATGCCCATCATGTCGGGCGTTGCGATCACGCGGCCATAGTCGAGGTTGCCGGCCTGCATGTCTTCCAGCAGGTCTTCGGCACCAACCTTGTCAGCGCCAGCGGCAAGCGCGGCTTCGGCCTTGTCGCCACGAGCGAACACGGCAACCTTCACGTCCTTGCCGGTGCCCGAAGGCAGCGACACCATGCCACGGACCATCTGGTCGGCATGGCGCGGATCGACGCCGAGGTTCAGCGAAACTTCAAGGCTCTCGTCGAACTTGGCGCTCTTGAGGTCCTTCAGCAGCTTGATCGCGTCATTGACGGAATAGAGCTTCTGGTTGTCGCCCAGCTTTTCGGTCAGCGACTTCTGCTTCTTGGTCAGGTTGGCCACGGTCTCAGCCCTCCACCACGGTGAGGCCCATCGCGCGCGCGGAGCCTTCGATGATTTTCGTTGCGGCTTCGATGTCGTTCGCGTTGAGGTCCTTCATCTTGGCCTCGGCGATTTCCGCCAGCTGCGAACGCTTGATCGTTCCGGCCGAAGCCTTGCCCGGCGTCTTCGAACCAGACTTGATGCCTGCGGCCTTCTTGATGAAGAAGGTGGCGGGCGGGGTCTTGGTCACGAAAGTGAACGAGCGGTCGGCATAGACGGTGATCACGGTGGGGAGCGGTGTGCCCTTTTCCACTTCCTGCGTGGCAGCGTTGAACTGCTTGCAGAATTCCATGATGTTGACGCCGCGCTGACCCAGCGCAGGTCCGATCGGCGGTGATGGTTTTGCTTCACCGGCTGCAACCTGCAGCTTGATATAGCCTTCAATCTTCTTGGCCACGATGGGCCTCCTTTCTTCCTGTTGGCCGCCCTTGTTCAGGCCGGACCTCAGAGTGAGCGGTCAGACGCCCCGGAAAATCCGGAACTCCCGCGCGGGATCGCCACCCTTTCAGGCAGCGAAGCGCGGGCCGATAAGCCTATCGGCCCGCAAATGCAAGCCATTGTGGATCAGCCGCGAACCAGCTCGACTTCCTCGAAGCCCAGTTCCACCGGCGTTGCGCGGCCAAAGATCGAAACCGACACCTTCACGCGGCTCTTGTCGAAGTCCAGTTCCTCGACCACGCCGTTGAACGTGGCGAAGGGCCCTGCGTTGACCTTGACCGAATCGCCGATTTCGTAATCGACCACGACGCTCTTGCGCGGCTCGGCAGCGGCCTGTTCGCGCGCGCCAAAGTAGCGCGCGGCTTCCTTGTCGGAAATCGGCTGCGGCTTGTTGTTGGTGCCAAGGAAGCCTGTCACCTTGGGCGTGTTCTTGACGAGGTGATAGATATCGTCGTTCATCGCCAGCTTGGCCAGCACGTAGCCCGGCATGAACTTGCGCTCGACCTGAACTTTCTTGCCGCGCTTTACCTCGGTGATCGTCTCGGTGGGCACTTCCACCGCTTCGACCAGCTGCGACAGGCCGATCCGCTCAGCCTCGGAAATGATCGCCTCTTTGACCTTGTTCTCGAAACCGGAATAGGCGTGAATGATGTACCAGCGGGCCATGTTGTTCTTTCGGGTCCTGTAGGTTGCGATCAGGCGAGCGACAGCAGAAACTTCACGGTCATGCCGAACAGCGTATCGATGCCAAGGAAGAACACCGCGAGGATCAGCATCATGATGCCGACGAAAATGGCGGTGGTGGTGGTTTCCTGACGGGTCGGCCAGACAACCTTGCGCGCTTCGGCTTTCACCTGGTTGAAGAACTCGCCGGGGCTGGTCTTGGCCATCGATCGAACGCCTTGCTTGCTGCGGCATCAGCCGCGTTGAAATCATTTCTTCCGCCTAGGGGAAATCGCCGCCCCGGACAGGTCCGGGAGGGGCTTGGCGATTTTCCGATGTCGGAAGTGCTGTTTATCTAGTCGCAGCAGGCCCCGATGGCAAGAGTGCACCGAAAGGCGCGCCTTCCGACCGGCTTTGCAGTGCGAAACCCGGCGCAGAAGAAGCAATGCCGGTCAAAAAAGGTGTTGTCGCCCTCGGGCGATTCGGCTTCCTTCGCGCAGGGTTTTTCTTGAATGAGGTCTGGCCAGATGAGCACGCCTGCGAAGTCCATCGCGCTGATTGCCCCTATCATGGCCGCTTGTGCCTTGGCCACCTGGCCGCTTTCAGCCAGCGCCGCACCTGCCGGAACTGCAGACCTTGTCCTGTTCAACGGCAAAGTGCTGACCGTCGACAAGGATTTCGCCGTGCGTTCGGCGGTTGCGGTAAAGGATGGCAAGATCGTCGCAGTCGGCGGCAGCGAAGTTGCCAAGGACTGGCAGGCAAAACGCACGGTCGATCTGCAGGGCCGCACCCTGATGCCGGGCTTTGTCGACGCGCACCTCCATCTCAAAGGCCTGTCGCATCGCTCGATTGAGCCTGACAAGGCCCGCTCGATCACCGAACTGGGCGCTATGGTCGCCACCAAGGCAAAGGAACTGGGGCCCGGCGAATGGGTCGCAGGGTCAGGCTGGGATGAGGCGCTGCTGGCCGAAAAGCGCAACCCCACCCGCGCCGATCTCGATGCCATCGCCCCCAACAATCCGGTCGTGCTGGTCCGCGCCGGCGCGCACAGCGCTGTTGGCAATTCGCTCGCGCTCAAGCTCGCCGGGATCGACCAGAGCACGCCAGACCCGGACGGAGGACTGATCGAACGCGGCCCCGATGGGGTTCCCAACGGCATGATTCGCGAACGGATCGATCTGCTCTTGAAGCTGGTGCCGCCAGACAGCCCCGAACAGATGCGCCCCAGCTATGTCAGCGCACTGAAAAACCTGCTGGCGCTCGGCATCACAAGCTTCATGGAAGCCTGGACAACGATTGATGATGAGCCGGTGGAACGCGGCGGGCTGGCAGGGGGCGGCGGCAATGCCGTGCGCGGCCACACGTTCAAGCAATTGCGCACGATCTATGACCAGCAAGGCGAAGACCTGCCCCGCGCCACGCTTTACATCATGTATCCGGGGGCAGAGCGGCTGAAGCGGTTCCCCTATCGGACCGGCTATGGCGATGATCGCCTGAAACTGGGGCCGATTGGTGAAAGCGCCTACGACGGCGGCTTCACTGGCCCCACCGCGCGCACATCAAAGGATTACAAGGGGCAACCGGGCTTTCGCGGCACCACCTTCATGTCTGAAACCGCGCTGCAGGAAATGGTCGATACTTCGGCGGCGCTGGGCTGGCAGCTTGGCATTCACGCCATCGGGGACGAGGCCATCGATACCGTCGCCAGCGCTTACCACAAAGCCTTGAGCGTGCGCCCGAAAACCGACCACCGCTGGTTCCTCTCGCACTTCACGATGCTGCCCACCGAACAGACGATGAAGACCATGGCGGCAGACGGCATCTGGACCACGGCACAGCCCAACTTCACCTACAACCTTGAAGGGCGCTATCTGCAAGTGCTGGACGGAGAGCGGCTCGACCGTATCAATCCGATGGCCACGCCGATCAGACACGGCGTCAACGTGGTCATGAGCAGCGACAATCTGCCGATCGGCCCGATGGTTGGCCTCTACACCGCTGTCACCCGCAAAGGCATGAACGGCCACCAGTTTGCGCTGTCCGAAGCCATCACCCGCCAGGAAGCCATCCGCCTCTACACCGCCAAAGCCGCCGCACTAACGTGGGACGAGGCGAAAAAAGGCAGCATCGAGCCCGGCAAATTCGCCGACTTCATCGTACTGGACCGCGATCCCTTGACCGTTCCAGCGCAAGATCTGCTGCAAACAAAGGTCGACATGACCTTCGTTGGCGGCAAGCTGGTGTGGGATCGCCAGGGAGGATAGTCCGAGCCACCCGGTTCATCTTTCCGTTTAGATTCACCCGGACGGGACAAAGTGCCTAAGTGCATCAATCTCGCCTCTGATTGGCTTCGGATTTGGCTTTGATGTCGGCCAGCACCCGGCTGACATTGCCATGAATGGCAAGCCGCGCGATTGGCTCCCAGTAGGGCACCGGATCAATCCGAAGGCGATGGTCTGAAGCGATTTTCAGCAGGGTGCGGTTGGCCGCCACCGGCAGCAGAACGAAGCGGGTTTCGCCGGTGGTGAAATAGCCCTCAACATGCGGGGCGTGGACCCGGCGATAGGGGCTCATTTCTTCCATCGCCGGCGCTTCCTTCTCGACTCGAAAGGCCAGCAACCTGTTCGGCTTCCATTGGGTCACCACCTCGTTCGCGGTCCCGGTGGAGAACACGCCAGTGCGAGTTGCGCCGAGCCCTTCGCCTTTCAGCGTGCCTTTGATCGGGTAAGCAAGGCCCGCCAGCGCCGGAAAGCCCGGTGCGGGGGCGATCGGTTCCGAACCGATCAGCGCCTGCCAGACGTGCTCTGCCGGTGCTGCGATCTCGATCTCGTATTCTGTGATGATCGGCGCTTCTGGCGGCATGGCAGCCTCCAGCATGAACACCATTGGCAAGATCGCGATGCTAGCGAGCGGATTGCGCCGGTTGTGGCGGGCGGTCGCCAGTCCTCTGCCTAAGACCCCGCCAAGCATAACGATGGGAATCGCCAGCGGTGCTGCAAGTATGATGCAGACAATCCCCTCAAGCGCGAGAACGACCAAGGCCAGACTCCCCAAGCCCGCTGCCGCAATCACCAACTTCATGGTAGCCCAGGCACCAAGGTCGCGCTGATCGTTCACCAGATAGCCGCACGTTATGCCAACGAGCAACGGGGTCATGACGAATAGCCCCCACCCATAGGCGCCGAAAGTAACGGCAGAAACCAGCACCGCAAGGACGACCAGTGCCATCCCGGCAATGAGTCCCATCGTTACGTTCCTTGCTGATGCCGCTTGGGATTGCTTTATTTCGTCAACAGCTTCGCGCGTTGGGAGCACCGAGTTGAACAGGATCGCGCCCAACTGCACCACCGGGACGACGCTGAGCACCGCAAGGACAAACCCCCTGTTGGTCCGTCGCGCCAGCTGAAAGGACATCAAGGCCAACAACCAAGCCACCAGCAGGAAATAGGCGAAGATGGCAGCACCCCAGATCGGCGGAAGATCATAGACCGACATTGCAGTGCTGAGCGGCGTCAGCCAGAATTCCAGATCAAGTGCTCGCTTCTCGGCATAAGCTTTCACGACGCCCCAAGCGACAAGGTTTTGGCTGGCGATCAACACCAGCGACGCAGCAAGATAGGCACAGCGCTGCGCGATTCCGGGTAAACTTGCCTTCATGTCCGCGCCTCCTTCAGACTTTCCGCCGCCTTCCAGAATGGCGACGCTACGCGCTTGAGCGCATCGGCCCGGTCAAGATGCTCCGGCAGCACTACATCCCAAGCAAGACCAGCGCGTTTAAGCAGACAAATAAAGGCGTAGCCCCAATCGGACTGTCCCGCATGAATGCCAATCCGCGCTGAACCGGGATATGCGTGATGGTTGTTGTGCCATGCCTCGCCCATGGTCGGGATGGCAGCCCATGGCACATCATGCGCTTGAACACCGGCTTCTACCACTTGCCAGGTCTGCGGCCCGCGCGTGTGGGCGAGATGGCCGACAAACCAGTGTCCCGTCACCGATACCGTCACCCGGACGCACACGCCCCAGATCACCCAGCCTAACCCACCGAACAGAAACAGCAGTGCGGCAATCGGCAGTTGCTGCAGCATCCATGTCCGTTCGAGAAAGCGATAGAATGGATCGCGTCCGGCACGTCCCAGATCGAAGTGCGGAGAGTGGTCAAGCTTCAGGCGACAGTGCACCTGCCAAAGATAGTCTCGCGCCATTCCACCGCGATGAGCGAGGTAATCATGGCATTGCGGATTTCGTTGCGCCCAGTCTCGCAAGTCATGCGTCCGGATCATCCAGAACGGGCCGCTCATCCCCACGCAGGTGCCGATCCACACCAGCACACGTTCTAGCCACAGCGGACAGCCAAAACTGCGATGGATCAGGCGGCGATGAAATCCCACGCTGTGCCCAAGCAACAGCGAGGTGCCGGTCATGACCACGAATACCAGCAATGCGTCCCAGGTCAGGAACACCGGGCCAAGCACAAGCGATACGGCAAGCATCCCTCCGTTCCACAGAGAATGCACCGGATCCCAGCGCACCACTCCGTGAACGGGCTCGCAGCCTGGCGTCTCCACGAGGCTGTTTACCCGGCAACGATCTGCCAATTCGCCGTCAGTCCCCATTCGCCGCCCCCTCAACAAGGTATTTAGCTCATGGCTTAAATATCTTGTTCAGCACTTGTCAAGCGGTTAGCTTATTCCTTAAATAGGGGCATGCAGAAAACTTTCGAAGCGCTCGCCTCGACGCCAAGGCGCAGAATCCTTGCATACCTCTCGAAGGCCGAACTTAACGCGGGCGAAATCGCTGCGCGCTTCGAGATGTCGAAACCGGCAGTCTCTCAACATCTTTCGATCCTTGAGAACGCTGGCCTGATCTCAAGCGAAAAGCGCGGGCAGTTTGTCTACTACCGCCTGATCCCCGAAAATCTCGTCAACACTCTGAATTCCTATGTGCAGGAAGTCTGCCCAGTTTCGCGGCCATTGAAGCGCGAAAGCGCTGAACTTTCCGGAAAGGGCGATCGCCAAAACGAGGATGACGCATCAGAGCCACCAACTCCGTCAGGAGGAGCTTTGTAGAGTTTATTAGTGCTTGGGTTGATACTCGGGATTCCAGACAGTCACAGCTGTTAGATCGCTGCTAAAGCCGAAAATGCGATCAATCCAGCAACCGAACTCGATTTGGCTAACCGCAAAACCCGAGACTTGGCTAACCCGCCCAAAAATCCCCGGAAATCCTAGCTTTATGCAAGCTAATGGCAGGAGTGGGGGGACTCGAACCCACGGCCCTCGGTTTTGGAGACCGATGCTCTACCAACTGAGCTACACTCCTGTGCCGCAGCGGCCCTTAAAGGGTTGACGCGGGGGATGCAACCGACCGAAACACATTCTTGCACATTATGGCCAGAAACGATCCTCACACCATTCCGCCTGACCTTCTGCTGAAGGCCTATCGCGCCGGAATCTTTCCGATGGCGGACAGCCGTGACGATCCCGAAGTGTTCTGGGTGGAGCCACGGATGCGAGCGATTCTGCCGCTTGATGGCTTCCATATGTCGCATTCGCTGGCCCGCACGCTGCGGCGCGAACGCTTTACCGTCACCTGCAACGCCGCATTCGAAGCGGTTATCGATGCCTGCGCCGCGCCGCGTCCGGGTGCCGAAGAAAGCTGGATCAGCACGCGCATCCGCGAAAGCTATATCGGTCTGCACGAACATGGCCATGCTCACTCGATCGAATGCTGGCGCGAAGGGCGGCTGGTCGGCGGGCTTTACGGCGTGGGGTTTGCACGCGTGTTCTGCGGCGAATCGATGTTCAGCCGCGAGGCCGATGCATCAAAAGTCGCCCTGGCGTGGCTGGTGGCCGCGCTGCGGCGAATCGGGGCAGAGCTGCTCGATTGCCAGTTTACCACCTCGCATCTGGCATCACTGGGCGCGGTGGAAATTCCGCAAAGCCAGTATCTGAAACTGCTGTCAGCCGCCCAACGGCCCTATTCGGCAGGCGAAGCCGAAGGCGCGCGGGCGCTGGCCGAGGCGCTGGGCGTGGGTTTGGGCGCAGAAGCCGCAGGTGCCCCGCTGGCACTCCCGATCGGCTTTGCAGCACTGCGGGCCGAGGCCACCGGCTCTTCCTCACCGGGGAAGCTCATCGCGCAATCTTTCACCCAGACATCGTAGATCGGGTGCTCCACCACGTTGAGCGACGGCGAATTGCGGAACAGCCAGCCTGAAAAGACCTTTCGCCAGGCCAGCGGCTGATCGGTCGTCGCGCGCTCTTCGACAAACAGTTGCACGAAGGCGCCCGTCTCCGCCGGATCTTCCCACGGCGCGGTCTTCTCGCAGGTGGCGAGCTTCACGATGGCGTTGCCGATGCGGCGCGATTCGCCGCTTTTCAGCACGATGTCCTGCGTGATGTTGTTGCGCTTGTTCAGAAAGCCGAGTGTGGCCACGCGATCCTTTACCGGCGTGCCGAATTCGCTTTCAACCGCCGCGCCCGATGCAGCCGCGACCGGCACACCCGTTGCGACCGCTTCGGGCGGCGGTGCGGGAGCATCCTTTTCGCACCCGGCGAGCAGCATTGCGCACGCCACGGCGAGCGCAGAGCCGCGAGCCGACGGTGCGAGCGATGGCATCAGGCTTCCGGAACCCAGGCTTCGTAATCGCCGGTGGCCGCAGCCCGCTTTCCGCCGCGTTCCAGCGCACCTTGCGGGCGATAGGCGGTAGCGGTGCCGGTGGCGTTGGGGGTGTAATCAACCTCCCAGATGCGCGCGGGCGGCAGGTTGCTTTCAGGAATGCCATCGAACGAGCCGTGGAGCCAGCCGTGCCATTCGGCAGGCACGCGGCTGGCATCGTTGGAGCCGTTGTAGATCACCCAGCGGCGTTCGCGGCCTGCAAAGGGGTGGCCCTTGGGAAAGGGTTTCTTGGCGCGGTAATATTTGTTGCCCTGCGCGTCGGTGCCGACTTGTTCGCCCTTGAGCGCGCTGTCGAGCATGGTGGTGAGGGTAGCGCCATTCCACCAGGTGAAGATTTTGCCGAGGATGCTCATGGTGCCCGCGCTTAGCCGTTCAGAGGGGGAGTCGGCAAGCGGGTACTGCGCCCATTTGCCGGGTGAATCCGCTTTACCATTCCACCTTGTCGCCCGGCTTTATGCCAAGCTTGGCCGCAAGGCCGCCGTTGATCTCGAACACGGCCAGCGTCGGCCCGGCCGAGAGCAGCGGCGTTTCATCATAGGGCACCGCATTGGCGGCAATGTTCAGGATGCGCCGGTCAAGGCCGATGTAGATGATATCGAGCGGAATCACCGTGTTGCGCATCCAGAATGAGGCACGATCAGGCGGATTGCGAAGAAAGATCATCGCCTCGTCATCGCCAAGGCTGGTGCGGAACATGAGGCCCTTGGCCTGTTCCGGTGCACTGCGCGCGAATTCGGATTTGAACACGTGGCGCGTAGTCCCGCTGACCACGGTGACCGGAGCCACTTGCAGGCCAGAGATCGGATGGACCACATCAGCCGTAGCCGCCGTCGTCGCAGCCTTCGTCCCGGCGTCTGCCGTGCCGGGTGAACAGCCAGCCAGTATCGCAAAAGCGGCAAATGCCGCCAATCTAGTCATCTGCTTCATCGATCCACTCTTCCACCGCCTGCTCCGATACGGCATTCACCACCGCGCGCACATGTGCAAGGGGGTGTCCGGCGCGTAGCATGGCTGCGGTCTGCTTTTCCCGCAGCGCCGGGTCAAGCCTGCCAATCTCTCCAAACGGGCCGAACCGCCGCTTGCGCGCCATGACCAGCGCCGCGCGCCGCCGTTCACCCTCGCTGCCGCGCGCATCTTCGCGCACCTCTTCGGCAATGCCCGCAGCGCCCAGCGCCTGATCGATCCGCCGCACGCCATAGCCGCGCCGCAACAGGCTTTGCGCCTTGCCGCGCGCATACCCGGCATCATCGACATAGCCCAATTCCGCGAACCGGGCGACGATTCCGGCGATATCGGCCTCGCCCTCGCCTTCCCAGCCGCGCTCGCGCAGCTTGCGTTTCAGATAGTCGGCCAGTTTGCCTCCGCTGGTGGCAAAGCGCGCGACATAGGCCAGCGCCATCTCGTTCAACCGCGCAGCATCGATCGGGCGCGGAGGCTTGCGCTCGGTCGGCCGTTCGCGTCTGCGCGACGTATCATTGGAAGAGAAGCGGCCCATGCGCCACATTCGTGCCACAGTCGGGGTTAAATGAGAACGTCCGAGCCGTGATTGCGTGTATTTTGCGTCACGGGCCAATAATGGGCCGTTCAGGCAATGGGCGGTTCATGAGCGGGCGCGCAGATGCCTGTTGGTCGATAGAAGAGAACATCGGGGTATCGCATGACTGTTTTGAACGCTGTTGCCGCACCGGCGGCCCTCGTTCCCACACCGAATATCGACGTGCAGCCACGTCGCTATGCGGATTTCGATACGTTCTGCGATGCGCTGGACTATGCCGCCAAAGGCGTGCTGGGCTTCAACTTCCACGATCCGCGCGGCAATCTGGCGCGGGTTTATCCCTATTCCGAACTGCGCGCAGATGCGCTGGTGGCCGCACGCAAACTGCTGGCGATGGGTGTGAAGCCGGGGGACCGGGTGGCACTTGTGGCGCAGACCGGCCCCGACTTTTCGGCCATCTTTTGCGGCGCGATGTATGCTGGCGCCTGGCCCGTGCCGCTGCCGCTGCCAACCAGCTTTGGCGGCAAGGAAAGCTATATCGATCAATTGGCTGTCCAGCTTTCCAGCTCGGACCCCAAGATGCTGGTCTATCCCGATGAAATCGCCGAAATGGCAGGCGCAGCTGCCGCCCGCCAAGGCTGCGCCGGGCTTTCGTGGGACGAATTCCACGCCAGTGAGGAAAGCGCGACCGACCTGCCCAAGCCCGATCCCGATGCGATCAGCTATTTGCAATATTCCAGCGGATCGACCCGCTTTCCCCACGGTGTGGCCGTAACCCATCGCGCGCTGCTGGCCAATCTGGCGGGCCATTCACACGGCATGAAGATCGACAATCCGGACCGCGCCGTGTCGTGGCTGCCGTGGTATCACGATATGGGTCTGGTCGGCTGCTTCCTGTCACCCATCGCCAACGGTGTTTCGGTCGACTTCCTGAAAACCGAAGATTTCGCGCGGCGTCCGCTGGCCTGGCTCGATCTGATCAGCCGCAATCAGGGCACCACGCTCTCTTACTCGCCCACGTTTGGCTATGACATCTGTGCCCGCCGCATTTCGAGCCAGAGCCACGTGGCCGACCGGTTCGACCTTTCGCGCTGGCGCGTGGCGGGCAATGGCGCAGACATGATCCGGCCCGATGTGATGCAAAGCTTCGTCAATGCCTTTGCCGAGGCCGGTTTCCGCGCCGATGCGTTTCTGCCAAGCTATGGCCTCGCCGAAGCAACGCTGGCCGTGACGGTCATGCCGCCGGGTGAAGGCATCCGCGTAGAGCTGGTGGAAGAAGAGCGCCTTTCAGGCAGTCCGCGCGATCTTTCACGCCCTGCCCGCTATCGCGCGATGGTCAATTGCGGCGTGCCGGTGCTGGGTATGGAATTGGCGATCCGGGGCGAGAGCGGCCAAGAATTGGCCCACCATCACATCGGCAAAGTGTGGTGCCGCGGATCGTCGGTCATGCACTCCTATTTCCGCGATCCCGAAGCGACAGAGGCCTGCATGGTCGATGGTTGGCTGGACACTGGCGACATGGGCTATGTCGATGAACAGGGTTACCTGTTCATCGTGGGCCGCGCCAAGGACATGATCATCATCAACGGCAAGAACCACTGGCCGCAGGACATCGAATGGGCGGTGGAACAGCTCCCGGGCTTCCACCAGGGCGACATTGCCGCCTTCTCGGTCGAAACCGAAAATGGCGAGGAAACCCCTGCCGTGCTGGTGCATTGCCGCGTGTCCGATCCGGTCGAGCGGGTGAAACTGCGCGACCAGATCCGCGACAAGGTGCGTTCGATCACCGGCATGAATTGCGTGGTGGAATTGGTGCCGCCGCGCACCCTGCCGCGTACCAGTTCGGGCAAGCTGAGCCGGGCCAAAGCCAAGAAGCTGTACCTGACGGGCGAGATCGCACCCTATCAACTGGCTGCCTGACTTGTCCTGACCCATTGGACAGGCCCATGATCAAAGGAACCAAAATGGCTTGACCAGAGCCAGCATTTGCGATTCCTGTCCCTGTTGAGGATCGCGTTTAGTCCGTTTGCTTGCGGCTTTCCAATCTTCGTCACCCCGGATTTGATCCGGGACCCATTTTTGGACCTAGAGCTTTGGTCTGATTGGCAAAATGGATGCTGAACCAAGTTCAGCATGACGAATTTGAGAGTTGTGTGTGCGAACGGGATAATCGCCAACAAAGTTTGGGGAGAGGGCGCAATGGCCACGGCGAAGCAACAGGAAGAGGATCTGCCACAGGAATTGTCCGGCGTGGTGATCGGGTGGGGACACCAGTCCATTTCGCGCAATATCCAGCTTACCGTGCAATCCACCGTACGCGCAAAGCCGACACCCGGATCGGTTGATACACATCATCTGCTGATGACGCGCAATCAGGCGATGCTGCTGGCCCAATATCTGATGCGCCTGACCGGACAGGAAATGCCTGTTCCGCGCAAGCGTGGCTGGGTCCAGCGCCTGTTTGGCTGAAGGTCGCTTTCGCCCTTTCCTAATCGATCGATTAAAGGCAAACTCCCTGACGGAACCCTTCAAAGAAGGGAATTGGGAGTGATCATGCGTCTTGCCGCCCTGCACCTTGGCCTACTTGGTAGCGCCAGCCTGTTCCTGTTCGCGCAGCCTGCCGTGGCTCAATCGGCGAGTGACGCCACGCAGCGGGCCAATCTGGCCGCAATTTCCGAACTGCCAATGGCAGACAGGCGCGATTTCGATTTCGCGTCACGGGGCTTTGTTGCAACGCGTGTCGACCCCTTGATCCGCGATGCTGCGGGCAAGCCGGTGTGGGATACTGCGGCCTTTGCCTTTGCCAAAGGGGCCGCTCCGGCAAGCGTCCATCCCAGCTTGTGGCGACACGCGCAGGTCCTGGGCAAGGCGGGGCTTTTCAAGGTTACCGATCGCATCTGGCAAGTGCGCGGCTTTGATGTGGCCAACATCACCTTCGTGCGCGGGGACAAGGGCTGGATCGTGGTCGATCCGCTGACCGCAACCGAAACCGCAGCAGCCGCCTATGACCTGGTGGCAGCCAAAGTTGCCAAGCTACCGGTGACCGCGATGATCTATACCCACAGCCATGTCGATCACTTTGGCGGCGCCGGCGCCTTTGCCGGGTTGATGGCGAAGGATGCGCCAATCCTTGCGCCGCAGGGCTTTACGCGCGCCGCCGTGAGCGAAAACGTGATCGCCGGGCCTGCCATGGGCCGCCGGGCCGGATACCAGTTCGGGCTTGGCCTGCCCAAGGGACCGGACGGTTCGATGGGATCGGGCATTGGCATGGGTGTGGCCGCCGGGACGCGCAGTCTGTTGCCGCCCACGCGCGAGATCAGCGAGAGCGGGACCGAACTGGTCATCGATGGCGTGCGCATCCGCTTTCAGGTGACACCCGGCACCGAAGCGCCAGCGGAAATGAATTTCGGCTTTCCCGACTGGAAAGTGGCCGATCTGGCCGAAAACGCCAATGCCACCCAGCACAACATCCTGACCCCGCGCGGTGCGGTGATCCGTGATGCCAAGGCATGGGCGCAGGGGTTGACCGAGGCAATCGACTTCTTTGCCGGATCAGAAGTGCTGATCACCAGCCATGGCTGGCCCCGCTTTGGTGCGGATGAAATTACCGACTATCTGGCCAAGCATCGCGATGCTTATGCCTTTTTGCACGATCAGACGGTGCGGCTGATGAACAAGGGCCTGACCGGGCCGGAAATCGCCGCGACACTGACTCTGCCACCGGCATTGGCCAAGCAGTGGTACGACCGGCCCTATTACGGATCGTACAGCTTCAATGCGCGCGCGGTCTATCAGTTCTACATGGGTTGGTATGATGGCAACCCGGTTCACCTTGCGCCACTGCCGCCCGAGACCGGAGGCAAACGTTATGTCGAGGCGATGGGCGGCGCTATGCGCGTGAAGGCTTTGGCGCAGGAGGCTTTTGCCAAGGGCGATTACGCTTGGACCGCCGAACTGCTCGACAAGGTGATCTTTGCAGACAGCACCGATACGGACGCCAAGGCCCTGTTGGCACGCGCCTATCGGCAGCTGGCTTATCAGAGCGAAAATGCCCTGTGGCGCAACATGTATCTGACGGGCGCGGATGAACTGGAACACGGCGTTGCTGCGTCCGATCCCACTGGCGGGGCCGCGCTGGTCAGCCAGTTGCCGCCTTCCGATCTGTTCGATGTGCTGGCGGTGAGGCTCGATCCGGCCAAAGCGGGCGATGGTGCCGTGACTTTGGGGTTCGTGTTCCCCGACAAGGACGCACACCATACGCTGAGCGTGGCCAACGGGGTGCTGATCCACCGTCCGGGCCTGCGTGAGGGACGGCAGGCGACTTTGACGGTGCGCTATGCCGATTTGCTGGCCGCGCTGTTTTCAGGACAGCCGCTGGCGGCCAAAATCGCCTCGGGTGAGGCGAAGATCGAAGGGGATCCGGCTGGCTTTGCCCGCCTGATCGGCTGGCTGGACAAGCCGGACCCTGCCTTCAATATCGTGACGCCTTAGGGGACCGGCTTTTTGAGGTAGGCGATCACGTTCGCACGCTCGACCGGGTTTGAAAGCCCGGCAAAGGCCATCGAGGTGCCGGGAACGACGGCCGAAGGCTTGGCCAGCCACTTGTCGAGCGTGGCGTCATCCCATTTGAGATTGGCCTTCTTCATGGCTGCGGAATACTTGAAGGTGGCAACAGCACCGGCCTTGCGGCCAGCGACGCCAGCAAGGTTTGGCCCCATCTTCGGACCGGCAGAAGGCTGAACGGCGTGGCAGGCAACGCAGCGCATGAACACCTTCTTGCCCGCGACCGGATCACCCTTTGCCTGCGCAAAAGCTGTTCCGCCCGCAAGCGCTGAAACCGCGAGACCTGCAATCAACACTGCACCCGTCAATTTGCCCATCTGGAAACCTGCCCTGTTCTAAACCCGTCAAAGCCTCACTGTGAGGCTCCCGGCGGTATATCAAGCCCGTGCGCTTTATCCTGCCTGAACAGTTTTGCACCAGTGCCAAAAGGGCGTGCGCATTCAAAAAGGTGGAATTGCCCGCTAGGTGGAGTCATGGACATGAACATGGCTCACCCCCCGCGCCCGCTGCCTCCCGGCTTTCTCGACCATCTGGCCCAGCGCTTTGGCGAGGCTTGCCAGACAGGCGAGGCGATCCGCGCGCAGCATGGGGCCAGCGAATCGCAATATGCCACGGTCCTGCCCGATGCGGTGGTCTTTGCCGGATCGACACTGGATGTGGTCGATTGCGTGAACTTGTGCCGCGAGGGCGGCGTGGCCATCGTGCCCTATGGCGCGGGAACATCGCTGGAGGGGCATACGCTGCCGCTGAAAGGTGGGGTGAGCCTTGACCTGTCGCGCATGGACGCGGTGCTGAGCGTGAACCACGCAGACTTTGATTGCACCGTGCAGCCCGGCATCCGGCGCGAGGCGCTGAACGCGCATTTGCGCGATACCGGCCTGTTCTTTCCGATCGATCCGGGCGCGAACGCCACCATCGGCGGCATGGCCGCGACGCGGGCTTCGGGGACCAACGCGGTGCGTTATGGCACGATGCGCGAGGCGGTCCTGGGGCTGGAAGTCGTCACCGCGCAGGGCAAGGTTATCCGCACCGGCAGGCGGGCGAAGAAGTCTGCCGCCGGGTATGATCTGACGCGCCTCTACATCGGGTCTGAAGGCACGCTAGGCGTCATCACCGGCATCACGCTGCGGCTGCACCCGGTGCCCGAAGCGATCCTGGCCGCTACCTGCCCGTTCGAAACTTTGGCGGGTGCGGTAGAGACGGTGGTGCAGGCTTTCCACTGCAGCGTGCCGATGGCGCGGATCGAACTGCTCGATGCGATGCAGGTGCGCGCGGTGAATTTGCGCAGCAAGCTGGACCTGCCCGAAGTGCCGACGCTGTTTTTCGAATTCCACGGCAGCACGGCGGGCGTGGCCGAGCAGGTGGAGACGGTGAAGGCGCTGGCGGCGGCCAATGGCGGCGGTGAGTTTCAGTGGGCCACGCTGGCCGAAGACCGCAACCGCCTGTGGCGCGCGCGGCACGAGGCCTATTACGCCGCCATCGCCCTACGCCCCGGCGCTATTGGCCTGACGACCGATGTATGCGTGCCGATGAGCCGTCTGGCCGAGTGTATCCTCGCCACCCGGGCCGAGCTGGATGTGTGCAGCGTGCCCGCCACCATCGTCGGGCATGTGGGTGATGGAAATTTCCACCTGATCTTCTCGATCGATCCGAACGTGCCGGAGGAGATGGCCGAGGTCGAAGCGCTCAACCACCGCATGGTCGCCCGCGCGCTGGCGATGGACGGCACTTGCACCGGCGAACACGGCATCGGCATTGGCAAGCAGCAGTGCCTGATCGATGAACTGGGCGAGGGTGCGGTGGATGTGATGCGCACGATCAAGCAGGCGCTGGACCCGGACAACCTGTTCAATCCGGGCAAGATTTTCCGAATTTAGCCAATTCGATCAACCTTCGTCATTGCGAGGAGGCGAAGCTGACGAAGCAATCCAGAGTCGGGATAAACCGCACTGGATTGCTTCGCTGCGCTCGCAATGACGAACATCTGGAAAATCACTCCATCTCAAGAATGATCGCATCCACGGCCAAGCTATCACCCGCCTTGGCATTGACCGACTTCACCTTGCCCGCCTTCTCCGCGCGCAGGATGTTTTCCATCTTCATCGCTTCGACCACGGCCAATGGCTGGCCCGCTTCCACCGTATCGCCCTCGCCCACGTTGAGCGTGACGAGCAGGCCCGGCATCGGGCAGATCAGGAACTTCGAAAGATCGGGCGGGATCTTTTCGATCATGTGCTGCGTGTACGGCGCGATGTGGGCGGGCAGGACCTGCACCTGCTGAATCGCGCCGCGCGTGGTCAGCTTGAAGCCGGCGCGGGTGGGTTCGACCTTTACCGACAGCGGCTTGTCGTCGATCTCGCAATGCACGATCCGGTCACCCGGCGTGTATTCCAGCGCGAGGTCGATGGCCTTGCCGTCAACCGTCACTTCATCTTCGTCGAGCGTGACGGCATACGTCGTATCGCCGATCTTCACTGCCCATTCGTAAGGCGGATCAAGCTCGTCACCCAGTTGCTGGTCGACGCGGCGGGCGCGGTCGGCGCGGGCGGTGGCGAGGAAGCCTGCCAGCGCGGCCAGTGTCTCTTTCAATTCGTCCGAAGTAGCTGCCCCGTGGAAGCCCTCCGGATATTCCTCGGCGATGAAGCCCGTGGTCAGTTCGCCCGAGCGGAAGCGCGGGTGCTGCATGATGGCCGAGACGAAATCGATGTTATGGCCAAGCCCTTCGATTTCAAACGCATCCAATGCCGCGATCTGCTTGTCCGCTGCTTCATCGCGCGTTTCCCCCCACGTGATCAGCTTCGCGATCATCGGGTCATAGAACATCGAAACTTCGCCGCCTTCATAGACGCCATCGTCCACGCGCACGCCGTCCACACCGCGACGGCCATTGGCGTGCCCATCGTCAGTCCAGCCTGCCAGTGGCGGCTGATAGCGGATCAGGCGGCCAGTGGAGGGCAGGAAGCCGCGATAGGGGTCTTCGGCATAGACGCGGTTTTCGATGGCCCAGCCGTCGATCTTCACATCATCCTGCGTCAACGCCAGCTTCTCGCCAGCGGCCACGCGGATCATCTGTTCGACAAGGTCGATGCCGGTGATGGCTTCGGTGACAGGATGCTCCACCTGCAGGCGGGTGTTCATTTCGAGGAAGTAGAAGCTCTCGCCTGAGGGGTCCGCGCCCGAAACGATCAGTTCCACCGTGCCTGCCGAGTAATAGCCCACCGCGCGGGCCAGCGCGACGCACTGTTCGCCCATGGCCTTGCGCATCTTGGGCGTGACGAAGGGCGAAGGCGCTTCTTCCACCACCTTCTGATGGCGGCGCTGGATCGAGCATTCACGCTCGTTCAGGTACAGAATGTTGCCGTGCTGGTCGCCGAGGATCTGGATCTCGATGTGGCGCGGGTTGAGGATGAACTTCTCGATGAACACGCGGTCATCGCCGAACGAGTTCAGCCCTTCGCGCTTGGTCGCTTCAAAGCCCTCGCGCACGTCCTGCTCGGAATAGGCAAGGCGCATGCCCTTGCCGCCGCCGCCAGCAGAGGCCTTCATCATCACCGGATAGCCGATTTCTTCCGAAATGCGCACGGCATGTTCGGTATCCTCGATCTCGCCCACAAAACCGGGCACGACGTTGACGCCTGCCTTCATCGCCAGCTTCTTGGATTCGATCTTGTCGCCCATCGCGGCAATGGCATTCACCGGAGGGCCGACAAAGGCGATGCCTTCAGCCGCCAGCGCTTCGGCAAACGAGGTACGCTCTGACAGGAAGCCGTAGCCCGGATGCACCGCATCCGCACCCGTCTGCTTGCACGCTGCGATGATCTTGTCAGCGATCAGGTAGGACTGCGCGGCAGGCGCAGGGCCGATGTGCACGGCTTCATCGGCCATCTGCACGAACGGCGCGCGCGCATCGGCATCCGAATAGACCGCGACGGTGGCAATACCCATGCGGCGGGCCGTCTTGATCACACGGCAGGCAATTTCACCACGGTTGGCGATGAGGATTTTCTTGAACATTAGTCCCTGTCTTTCGTCACACGCCTTGCGGCGAAGATACCAATCGCAATCAACAAGATCAGACTTCCCGGAAACATCAGGAAGCGGATCAATCCGTCATTCTCGCAGCCCGTGCCGTCAGCGTTCGGCGCGCAATCGCCCATTGCTGCTCCGACCAGAAGGAAAGCCACGAAAGCACACCCGATCAGACCAAGCAGAAAACACCCGACCTTGCGCATGGTGTCCGTCTGAGGCTCATCGGCAAAACTCACCCTTAGTTCTTCATCACTACGTCACGCTGAACTTGTTTCAGCGTCCATTTCTCCGCTCGCACGGACGTCGCCGGACCACAGATGGATGCTGAAACAAGTTCAGCATGACGATGTGTGTTGGGACTTGGGCGTTTCTCAACAACTCTCGTCACCCCGGGCTTGACCCGGGGTCCCGCTTTCTCCGCACCGCCGAAAAAGGTAGCGGGGCCCCGGGTCAAGCCCGGGGCGACGGGAAAGAGGGAGGCGAAAGGCAAGGTCACACCAATTCCAACGCCTGCGCCAAATCGGCCACAATGTCGTCGATATGCTCGATGCCCACCGACACGCGCACCGTATCCGGCCCTGCACCTGCGGCCACCAGTTCTTCCTCGCCCAACTGGCTGTGCGTGGTCGAAGCGGGGTGGATGATCAGTGAGCGGGTGTCGCCGATGTTGGCGAGGTGGCTGAACAGCTTGACCGACTGGACCAGCTTCACGCCCGCCTCGTAGCCGCCCTTCACGCCGAAGGTGAACACCGCGCCGCCCTTGCCGCCAAGGTATTGCTTGGCCAGTTGGTGATAGGGGTCTTCCGGCAGACCTGCGTAGGACACCCACGCCACCTTGGGATGGGCCTGCAGCCACTGCGCCAGATGCAGCGCATTGCTGCAGTGCCGCTCCATGCGCAGCGCCAGCGTTTCCATGCCGGTCAGCGTCAGGAATGCGTTCATCGGTGCCATCGAAGGACCGAGATCGCGCAGGCCGAGCACGCGGCAGCCGATGATGAAGGCGATGGGGCCGACGGGCTTCAATGCCTCGGTCAGCACCGCGCCGTGGTAGCTCGGGTTGGGCTGCGTGAGCGAGGGGAACTTGTCACTCGCTGCCCAATCAAACTTGCCCGAATCCACAATCAGCCCGCCGATGGAATTGCCGTGGCCGTTAAGGAACTTGGTGCACGAATGGACGACGATGTCCGCGCCATGTTCGATCGGGCGGCACAGCGCGGGGCTGGCCATCGTGTTGTCCACGATCAGCGGCACGCCTGCGGCATGGGCGACTTCGGCAATCGCCGCGATGTCCTGCACCACGCCACCGGGGTTGGCGAGGCTTTCGATGAACACGCCGCGCGTCTTTTCGGTGATCGCAGCGGCAACGGCAGCAGGATCATCGGCATCGACGAATATCGCCTTCCAGCCGAACTTGGCAAAGCTATGCGCGAACTGGTTGAGCGTGCCGCCGTAAAGCTTTTTGGCCGCCACAATCTCGCAGCCTGGCTCCATCAGGGTGTGGAACACGATGAACTGCGCGGCATGGCCTGAAGCGACGCCAAGTGCACCTACACCGCCCTCAAGCGCCGCGATCTTGGCTTCCAGCGCGGCATTGGTGGGGTTCATGATGCGGGTGTAGATGTTGCCGAATTCGGCCAGCGCGAACAAGTTCGCAGCGTGCTCGGCACTGTCGAACACGTAGCTGGCCGTCTGGTAAATCGGCGTGATCCGTGCCTTTGTGGTCGGGTCAGGCTCACACCCGGCGTGGACTGACAGCGTTTCAAGCTTCTGCGTCATGGCATCTCTCCTTCGCGTGATTTACGCGAACCTATCACGCTGCTTCGATCTCGCTACCCAGTGGCGGCATGTTGTGGCCCAGCAGGCGCAGCACATCGGCGGCGCATTCCACCACGTTTGAGCCCGGACCGTAGATGCCCTGCACCCCGGCTTCGCGCAGGTAATCGTAGTCCTGCGGCGGGATCACGCCGCCTGCCACGACCTTGATATCGCTGCGGCCTGCTGCGCGCAGGTGGCCGATCAGTTCGGGGATCAGCGTCTTGTGGCCTGCCGCCAGTGACGATGCGCCGATGGCGTCCACATCGTTTTCCAGCGCCAGCTTGGCGGCTTCCTCGGGTGTCTGGAACAGCGGGCCGCTCGTTACGTCAAAGCCGATGTCGGAGAAGGCCGAAGCGATCACGTTTGCGCCGCGATCATGGCCGTCTTGCCCCATTTTCGCTACCAGCATGCGCGGGGTGCGGCCGAGGCGGCGCGTAACGGCTTCGACCCCATCGACGACCTGCTGGTAACGTGCATCGCCCGCATAGGCCGCGCCATAGACGCCCTTGACCGGTGTCGGGAACGTGCCGTGGCGGCCGAATACGACTTCCATCGCATCGGAAATTTCGCCCAGCGTGGCGCGGTAGCGTGCGGCTTCGACGGCGAGTTCGAGCAGGTTACCGCCGGTCTTTGCGCCTTCGGTCAGGGCGTTCAGCGCGGCGCGGCATTTGGTTTCATCGCGAGTTTCGCGCACCCATTTCAGACGGGCGATCTGGCCCTGACGAACCTTGTCGTTATCGACTTCGAGCGTTTCGAGCAGGTCTTCGCTGGCAAGGCGATACTTGTTGACGCCCACGATCACGTCTTCGCCACGGTCGACCCGCGCCTGCCGTCCGGCGGCGGCTTCCTCGATCATCGCCTTGGGCCAGCCCGCGGCCACGGCTTTGGCCATGCCGCCTTCGGATTCAACGCGTTCGATGATCTCCCACGCCTTGTCGACCAGTTCCTGCGTCAGGCTCTCGATGTAGTACGACCCGCCCAAGGGATCGCGGAAAAGTCGGTCGGCAGCGCGATGGCTTCGTCGAGCGCGTTGGTGTGGAGCGACTGCGTGCCGCCCAGCATCGCGGCCATCGCCTCGATCGTGGTGCGGATCACGTTGTTGTAGGGGTCCTGCTCCTGCAAGCTGACGCCCGAAGTCTGGCAGTGGGTGCGCAGCATCTTGCTCCGCTCGTCCTGCGCGCCCAGCTTGGTCATCACGCGGTGCCACAGCACGCGCGCGGCGCGCAGTTTGGCCACTTCCATGAAGAAGTTCATGCCGATGGCGAAGAAGAACGACAGGCGGCCGGCGAACTTGTCGATATCGAGGCCTGAGGCGACGCCGTATTTCACGTATTCCATGCCGTCGGCGATGGTGAAGGCCAGTTCCTGAACCTGCGTCGCGCCCGCTTCCTGCATGTGATAGCCGGAGATCGAGATCGAATTGAACTTGGGCATTTCGCGGCTGGTGTAGCCGAAGATGTCCGAGATGATCCGCATCGAGGGCTCGGGCGGGTAGATGTAGGTGTTGCGGACCATGAACTCCTTGAGGATGTCGTTCTGGATGGTCCCGTCGAGCTGCGCGCGGCTGACGCCCTGCTCTTCACCGGCCACGATGAAGAAGGCGAGGATCGGGATCACCGCGCCGTTCATGGTCATCGAAACGGACATCTGATCGAGCGGAATGCCGTCGAACAGGATCTTCATGTCCTCGACAGAGTCGATGGCCACACCCGCCTTGCCGACATCGCCGGTTACGCGCGGGTGGTCGGAATCATAGCCACGGTGCGTGGCAAGGTCGAAGGCGACCGAGAGGCCCTTTTGCCCAGCGGCGAGGTTGCGGCGGTAGAAGGCGTTCGATTCCTCGGCGGTGGAGAAGCCTGCATACTGGCGGATGGTCCACGGGCGACCGGCATACATCGAGGCGCGCACGCCGCGCGTGAACGGCGCGAAACCGGGAAGGCCGGGATCGACGGTGACGTCCTCGGCGGTGTAGAGCGGCTTGACGGCGATGCCCTCGGGCGTTTGCCACGTCAGGTCCTTGCCTTTGACTTCCTTGGCGGCTGCGGCTTGCCAGTCGGCCAGTGTCTTCTCGCTCATCGTCTCAATCTCCATGCCCTCTCCCCGGTCGGGGAGAGGATACGCAGGCTTGGCAGCTTGCTGCCTAGCCGAAGTTGGAGAGGGGCCTTGCGCGGTACGCCCCCTCTCCCAACCCTCTCCCCTGAAGGGGCGAGGGCTTTAAGGTCAGTGGTGCCCGCCCGCAGGCACTTCCATGATCTCGGTCAGCTGCCCGCCCATGTCCTTGGGGTGGACGAAGAAGATCAACGTCCCGTGCGCACCGATGCGGGGTTCGCCCAGCACGCGCTTGCCTTGGCTTTCGAACCACGCCTTGGCCGCGTGAATATCGGGCACTTCGTAGCAAAGGTGGTGCTGGCCGCCCAAGGGGTTGGCCGCGAGCCACTTGCCCACAGCGCTGTCCGGACTGGTTGGCTGGATCAGCTCGATCTGCGTGCCAGCGGTCCCGTTTTCACCCGGCGTGTTCACGAAGCACACCCGCACCTGCTGGCTTTCCAGCACGAACGGCTCGGTAATGTCGCTCGCGCCCATCACATCGCGGTAGAACGCGATCGAAGCGTCGATATCTGGCGTGGCGACGCCGACGTGGTTGAGGCGGCCCAGTTTCATGATCAGACCTTCTCGATGACCATGGCGATGCCCTGACCGCCGCCGATGCACATCGTGATCAGGCCATAACGGCCACCGGTGCGGTGCAATTCGTACATCGCCTTGATCGTCAGGATCGCGCCGGTTGCACCGATGGGATGGCCGAGCGAGATGCCCGAGCCGTTGACGTTGGTCTTGGCCGGATCGAAGCCCAGTTCCTTGGCCACGCCGCAGGCCTGTGCCGCAAACGCCTCGTTGCTCTCGATAATGTCGATCTGGTCGAGCGTCAGCCCGGCGCGCTGCAGCGCCACCGGCACGGCCTTGACCGGGCCGAGGCCCATGACATTCGGTTCAACGCCCGCGTGGCCCCAGCCGAGGATCTTGGCCATCGGCTTTAACCCATGTTCTTCAACCGCCTTGCCGCTGGCCAGCACGACTGCGGCTGCGCCATCGTTGATGCCGCTGGCGTTGCCTGCGGTGACGGTGCCATCCTTCTTGAAGACCGGGCGCAGGGCTGCCATCGCTTCGACACTGGCATCGGCACGCACGTGTTCGTCGGTGTCGAACACTGTCACGCCCTTGCGCGTCTTGATCTCAACCGGGACGATCTGGTCCTTGAAATAGCCCGCCGCGATGGCCGCGGCAGCGCGATGGTGGCTTTGCACAGCCAGCGCGTCCTGCTCTTCACGGCTGATGCTGCAGCGCTCGGCCACGTTTTCTGCGGTCACGCCCATGTGGATGCCTTCAAACGGATCGTGCAGCGCGCCGAGCATGGCGTCCATCAGCACCTGATCGCCCATCTTCTGGCCATTGCGCGCGGTCAGCACCATGTGCGGCGCGTTCGACATGCTTTCCGCACCGCCGCCGATGGCGATGTCTTGTTCGCCAAGGGCAATCCCTTGCGCTGCCGACACGATGGCCTGCAGGCCCGAGCCGCACAGGCGATTGACGTTCATCGCGGGCGCTTCAATCGGAATGCCGGCGTTTACGGCGGCCACACGGCTGACATAGGCGTCCTTGGGCTGGGTTGGCACCACGGTGCCGATCACCACGTTCTGCACCTTGTCAGGCGTAATCCCGGCGCGCGCGATGGCTTCCTTGATCACAATCGCGCCGGTTTCAGCCGGACGCATCGAGGCGAGCCCGCCGCCGAATGAGCCAATGGCGGTGCGCGCGCCCGAGATAATGAAAATGTCGGTCATGTCAGTTCTTCCAGACTGAAGCGCTCAATCAGAGCGGGATGTTGTCGTGCTTTTTCCATGGGTTTTCCAAGCTCTTGGTCTTGAGCTTGCGCAAGCCCAGCGCGATGCGCCGCCGCGTGGAATGGGGGTGGATCACTTCGTCGATGAAGCCCTTGCTCGCCGCCACGAAGGGGTTGGCGAAGCGGTCTTCGTATTCGCGGGTCTTCACCGCCTGCTCTTCAGCAGACAGGCCGCGGAAGATGATTTCAACCGCGCCCTTGGCACCCATCACCGCGATTTCGGCGGTGGGCCAGGCGTAGTTCAAATCCCCGCGCAAGTGCTTGGAGGCCATCACGTCATAGGCACCGCCATAGGCCTTGCGGGTGATGACGGTGATCTTGGGCACGGTGGCTTCGGCATAGGCGAACAGCAGCTTTGCGCCGTGCTTGATGATGCCGTTGTGTTCCTGCGCCGTGCCGGGGAGGAAGCCGGGAACATCGACGAAGGTCACGATCGGGATGCTGAAGGCATCGCAAAAGCGCACGAACCGCGCGGCCTTTTTCGAGGAGTTGATATCCAGCACGCCAGCCAGCACCATCGGCTGGTTGGCGACGATGCCCACGGTGCGGCCTTCGATGCGGCCGAAACCGCAGATGATGTTGCCCGCATGCTTGGGCTGAATCTCAAAGAACTCGCCCTCGTCCACCGTCTTGGCGATAACTTCGTGCATGTCATAAGGCTGGTTGGCCGATGCGGGCACGATGCTGTCAAGGCTGTGTTCGGCGCGGTCATAGGGGTCGGACGTGGGCCGTTCGGGCACGTCGTGGCGGTTTGACAGCGGCAGGTAATCGAAGAAATCGCGCGCTGCCAGCAGCGCTTCGATGTCGTTTTCCAGCGCGAGATCGGCGACCGAGGTCTTGGTGGTGTGTGTTACCGCGCCGCCCAGTTCTTCTTGCGTCACGACCTCATTGGTCACGGTTTTGACCACATCGGGGCCGGTGACGAACATGTAGCTGCTGTCCTTCACCATGAAGATGAAGTCGGTCATCGCAGGGCTATGAAAGCTGCGGCACCACACCACTGGCCAGCACGTTGCGCTGGAACACTTCAGCATAGCCGCCCAAGGACGCCACACCTTCCTGAATGCGCGCGCCGCCGGAATCGTTGAGGCCGATCACTGGTGCGCCGACTTTCAGCGCGGTGTCCATGATCTTGCAGATCTTCTGCGCGTGCCGCTCTGACAGCGAGCCGCCGAACACGGTGAAATCCTGGCTGAACACATAGACCAGACGGCCATTGATCGTGCCCGAACCCGTCACCACGCCATCGCCGGGAATGACCGTATCGGGCATGCCGAAATCGACGCAGTTGTGTTCGACATACATGTCGACTTCTTCAAAGCTGCCTTCGTCGAGCAGGACCTTCAGCCTCTCGCGCGCGGTCAGTTTGCCTTTGGCGTGCTGCGCATCGATGCGCTTTTGCCCGCCGCCCATGCGTGCTGCCTGACGGCGTTTTTCCATCTCGGCAATATTGGCGGACATGCGTGGCACCCTTTTGTTGATAAGCCGGATCAAATGCTCGGTTCCGGCCCGCACCCCCTCCCCGGGGTGCAAGGCCAGAGCCGGAACCGCAGCCTTGCCACAGGGCAAGAGCCCCAAGGTGATACTGCGGAATGCCCCTCCACCTGCGCCAGCGCGCTTGCCAAGTCCAATGTTATTCTGCAAACTTGCGAAGGATAACTTTGCAAAATCGGATCGTTGGAAATGGCAAGACGCCGCCTCTTTGCAGGCGAACAGCTCAAAGCCCTGCGCACGACGCGAAAGTTGCGTCAGGGTGAAATGGCCAGCCTGCTGGGCATCAGCGCATCCTATCTCTCGCAGATCGAGAACGACGAACGCCCGCTGACGCCCGTTCTGGCCGACCGGTTGCAACACAGTTTCCCGGTGGAATGGCAGGATTTCGCCGCCGACCGGGTGGAGCCGGTGCTGACCGCTTTGCGTGATGCCGCCGCAGACCCGATGATCGGCGCTGCGCTTCCCGGCGATCAGGTGGAGCGTGTGGCCGAACAATATCCGGCCTTCGCACAGGCTTTTGCAACGCTGTGGGAACAGCACCGACGGTCTGTGCAGCGGCTGGAAGCGATTGATGAGGCGCTGGGATCGGACAATGTTACCGGCGGACGCCTGCCGTGGGAGGAAGTGCGCGACTGGTTTCATCACGCCAACAACTATGTCGACACTATTGATCGGTCTGCCGAACGCCTCGCCGTGCGTCTTTCAGGCACCGGCATGTCGCCCACGATGGGGCAGATGGCGATCTGGCTGGAAAGCCGGGGCATTGCAGTGGAGCAAGTGAGCGGCGGGGCGATGCGCCGCTTTGATCCCGATGCACGGCGGCTGACGCTTGATCCCAACCAGCCGATTGAAAGCGGGCGCTTTCAGATGGCCTATCAGGTGGCTGCCGAGGGCCTTCGCGAGGAAATTGCCGCGATTGTGGAAAGTGCAACCCTGCAATCGGACGCGGCGCGGCAGTTGCTGACCGTGGGCCTTGGCAATTACGCCGCAGGGGCGCTGATCATGCCCTATGAATGGTTCCGCACCCGCGCCCGCGCGCTGCGCCACGATATAGACCAGTTGCGCCAGATCTTCGGGGCCAGCTTCGAACAGGTCTGCCACCGCCTGTCCACGCTGCAACGCCCGCAGGCGCGCGGCATTCCGATGTTCTTCTGCCGCGTGGATATGGCCGGGAACATCACCAAGCGCCATTCGGCCACCCGCCTGCAATTCGCCCGCTTTGGCGGGGCCTGCCCGCTATGGGTGGTGCATGAAGCGGTGGCGATTCCTGATCGCATACACGTGCAAGCCGCCGAAATGCCCGATGGCGTGCGCTATGTTTCGATTGCCAAGGGCCTCGTCAAACCATCGGGCAGCTTTTACCGCCCGCCGCGCCGCTATGCCGTGGCGCTGGGGTGCGAAGCGGCGCTGGCCGATGAGTTCATCTATGCCGACGGGATCAATCTGGCGCGGCCCGAAGCGGTGACCCGGATCGGCATTTCCTGCCGCATCTGCCCGCGCGATGCTTGCGACCAGCGCGCCTTTCCGCCGAGTGACCGCGCCATCGTGGTCGATCCGCACGCGCGCGATCTGGTGCCCTATGGCATCACCGATCTGTAAGCCCCGCCCCGGTTCGAAACCGGGACGTCGTCTATCCCGCTTGCAAACGTTACCCCTCTTCCCGTCACCCTGAACTTGTTTAGCTACGCTGGCCTTGTGGCTCAGGGTCCATTTCTCCCCACGAACAGCCGTGCGCGTCGGTAGATGGATGCTGAAACAAGTTCAGCATGACGAATTTGAGAGTTTCGTATGCGAGCGGGATGATCGCCAACCGGGACGGGGGTTAGATCAGGCGTTGGGGTTGGGTGCGAAGGCGCAGATCTTGTTGCCATCGGGATCGCGCAAGTATGCGCCATATTGCTGTCCCGGCGCATTCACGCGCACGCCCGGAGCGCCTTCGCAGGTGCCGCCATTGGCAAGGCCTGCGGCGTGGAACGCATCGACCGCGCCAAAATCCGTGGCCTTGAAACCCAGCGTATGGCCGTTGGACACCGTGTGCGCTTCGCCATTGGCAGGCGTGCCGACAATCAGGGAACCTTCTGTCGAAGGGAACACCGTGCCCATCGGCAGCGGCACGGCCGTGGTGTGGCCCAGCGCGCCCATGACCGCGGTGTAGAACTGGCGCGACTTTTCAACGTCATTGGTGCCCAGGAAGCTGTGCGTGAACATCGGGAACTCTCCGTCCATATTGTTATTGAACCGAACTATTTCTGCCCGGATCATGGTCCTGCGTCGAGAGGGTTTCTGCACATATTCCGCTGCGCGACATTAGAAAGTTGTCGGGTTTTCCAGAGCAGGATCGGCACGATGGGCCGCAGCATAGGCTTCGGCGGCTTTCATCACGCGCAGCATGTTGCGGCTTGCCAGCTTTTCAAGGTCGGCTTGCGACCAGCCGCGCCGCGCCAGTTCGGTGAACAGGGTGGGATACGTCGATACGTCCTCAAGCCCGGCGACGGTGGTTTCCACCCCATCGAGATCCCCGCCAAGGCCGACATGGTCCGCCCCGATCAGCTTGGCGATATGCTGGATGTGATCTGCCACATCGCCCACGGTGCCGCGAGGCATCGGATTGGCCTTGTCCCATGCGGCAAGATCAGCCGCTTCTGCGGCCGGATCGCCACGGTTGAGCGCCTTGGCCTGTGCAGCTTGCGCATCGCGTGCTGCCGACCATTGGCGCGCGGCTTCGACCACATAGGGCGGATAGAAGTTCACCATCACGATGCCGCCTGCGGCCCCGATAGCCTTCAGCGTTTCGTCAGAAACATTGCGCGAATGGTGGTTGATTGCGCGCGCATTGGAATGGCTGACAATCGGCGGCGGGCCACCCAGCGCCAGCGCATCGCGCATCGTCGCCTCGCTTACGTGCGCCAGATCGACCAGCATGCCCAGCCGCTGCATTTCACGCACCACCTGTTCGCCAAACGGGGTGAGGCCATCATGCGCGGGGGCATCGGTGGCGCTATCGGCCCAGGCGGTGTTCTTGAAGTGGGTGAGCGTCATGTAGCGCGCGCCAAGGCTGTGCATCTGGCGCAGCACGGCCAGCGATCCGCCGATCGAATGGCCACCCTCCATGCCGATCAGCGAAGCAATGCGCCCGGCCTTGCCTGAGGCTTCGACGCATTTGCTATCGGTGCACAGCTGCAGGTCGGCGGGGTATTGCGCGATCAATCGGCGCGTCACGTCGATCTGTTCGAGCGTGGCCTGCACTGCCTGCGGTTCGGGCAGATTGGCCGAGACATAGACCGACCAGAACTGCGCGCCGACTTTGCCTGTGCGCATACGCGTGATGTCGGTCATCATTGGCGGCAGGCCCTTGGCCGCATCGCCGGTGCTGCGCGTGTCGCGGAAATCGAAGCCTTCGAGCATATCCCGGCGGCGTTCGCGCAACTGTTCGGGCACATCGTTGTGCCCATCGAACACGGGCGCAGCGCGCAAGGCGGCGTCTGCCACCGCCTCAGGGCTTTTGGGCGGAGTGGCGGCGATCAGGGCGAGGGCCAGCGGGGCGAGGATGAGCGCGTGTTTCATGCCCGCATCCTTGCCCGAACCGGCGCAGCACTCAACCGTGCGGCGCAAAAAGGGTGGTCTTACTCGGCAAGCTATTCCGACATCACGTCGTCGCCATCGCGCTCGGGCAGCATCAGAAACAGCGCTAGGCTGATAACCGAGCCCATCGCCATGATGATCGACACCGTCAGCAGTTGGTCGTCTCCCAACCAGCCAAACAGGGTGCCCGCCAGCAACGGACTGCCCGCAGCGCCCAGCCGCCCCACGCCCAGCGCGAAACCTGTGCCGGTGGCCCGCGCATAAGCCGGGAAGCCGCGCGCAAAGGCGGCATAAAAGCCACTGATCGCCGCATTGGTGAAGAAACCGGCGATCATCGTCGCCATTTGCCACGCGTTCAGCGTGTCACGGCCAGTGCCGAACCAGGCCACCAGCATCGCGCCGATCAGCAACATCAACGCGGTCGGCCACCTGACCCCCAGCCGCGCCATCACAAAGCCGAAAAGCGCGCTGCCCATGAACCCGCCGATGTTGGCATATGTCAGCACCGTGGCCGCCTGCGATGGCGGATAGCCGGGCGGATAATCGGACACGATCTGCACACCAAACTTCAGGATGTAATAGAAAGTGATGCAGTGGAATGTGTAGCCGAACGCCAACAACAGAGTGACAGGGCGCAGTCTGGGGTTGGAGAGGATATCGGTTACGCGCGGCTTGACGGTGCCCGCCACGATCACCGGCAGATCGCTGATGGCAGGCTTGCCAAAAGCGGCGAGCGTGCGGTTCACGCCCGCCAGATTGCGCTTCGTCGCCCAATAGGCCGCTGTTTCAGGCACCAGCGCCAGAATGACGGGGATCAGAACTGCGGTCACCACCGCGCCGAACACGAACACCGCATGCCAGCTATAGGTCGGCAGCAGCCATTCCGATGCCGCAATTCCGCCAATGATCGCGCCCAGCGGATAGCCCGCCACATAAACCGCAATGGCAACAGAGCGCCAACGGCTGTTGGTGCTTTCGGCGACCACCGCGTTGGTGGTGGTGAGCATCCCGCCGATGCCGATGCCGGTGAGGAACCGGTAGGCCACCATCGGCTGAACCGACGCCGCGATGCTCGCCAGATACATGCCAATCGCCATCAGCACGAGGCAGCCGATCATCGTGAATTTGCGGCCATAGCGGTCTGCCGCCCCGCCCAGCAGCACGGAACCGAAGCCCATGCCGAGCAGTTCGGCCGAAAGCACAACGCCCAGCGCCGGGCGGGCAATGCCCCAATCGGCGGTGATCCCCGGCGCGGCAAAGGCGCTCGACAGGACGTCAAACCCATCAAGCGCGTTCAACAGCACCATCAGGACCACCACGATCCATTGGCGCACGCCCATCGGCGTCTGCTCGATCACCTCGCGCGGGGTCTGTGTCATGCGGCCCTTGGTCCTCGTCCAAACTGTTAATTGCTATTGCTTATAACTTATTCGTGGATTCGCGAAAGCAGTTCAATGAGCTGCTTCACTTCCTTGTCGGAAAAGCGGTTTTTCACCCAGGCCTCATGCTCACCAATCGCGGTTTTGGCCTGCGCGAGCATGGCCTGGCCTTCCGGCTGGAGGAACAGGGCCTGCTTGCGGCCATCCTTGGGCGAACGGTCGCGGCGCAGAAAATGCTTGGCCTGCAAGCGGTTGATGATGGCCATCGTGGTCGCGCGGTCCATGCGCAGGCGCTGGGCCAGGTCGGTCTGCGCGATGCCGGGGTGATCATCGACCAGCCACAGCACCGAGACCTGCTTTTGCGTCAGGTCCAGATCGGTGAAGGTTTCGGTGAAGTGCCGCAGACACGCGCCGTGCGCCAGACGGATGTGGAAGCCCAGAATATCGTTGATTGCACCAACATCAGCTTCATCAGTGTGCCCGGCCGGCGCAATGGCATCGGCAAACTTGTCTCTGATCAATGCCCTGCTCCCGAAACTCTTGGCAAATCCGCTTGTCTATTTGTTAGCAATACATACAATGTTGCAAGGAGGATGCCATGGCCCAATTTCCGAACACCCCCAGCTTTACGGGATTCAACACGCCCTCACGGATCGAGGCGGACATTGCCAACCTCGCACACGAAGGCACGATTCCGGCAGGATTAAACGGCGCATTCTATCGCGTCCAGCCCGACCCGCAGTTTCCTCCCCGGCTGGCCGACGATATCGCCTTCAACGGCGATGGCATGATCACCCGTTTCCACATCCACGACGGGCAAGTGGACTTCCGCCAGCGCTGGGCCCGGACCGACAAGTGGAAGCTGGAGAACGCCGCCGGAAAGGCACTGTTCGGGGCCTATCGCAACCCGCTGACCGACGATGAAAGCGTGCAAGGTGAATACCGCTCCACCGCCAACACCAACGCTTTCCTCTTTGCCGGAAAGCTCTGGGCGATGAAGGAAGACAGCCCCGCCCTGACGATGGACCCGGCCACGATGGAGACGTTCGGGTTCGAAAAGTTCGGCGGCAAGATGACCGGGCAGACCTTTACCTCGCATCCCAAGATCGATCCGAAAACCGGCAACATGGTGGCCATAGGTTATGCCGCAAGCGGGCTATGCACCGATGACGTGACCTATATGGAGGTGAGCCCTGAAGGCGAGCTGATCCGCGAGGTGTGGTTCAAGGTGCCCTACTACTGCATGATGCACGACTTCGGCATTACCAAGGATTACCTCGTGCTGCATATCGTGCCTTCGATCGGCAGCTGGGAGCGGCTGGAAAAGGGCATGCCGCACTTCGGCTTTGACACAACGATGCCGGTGCATCTGGGCGTGATCCCACGCCGCGATGGGGTGACCAACGAAGACATCCGCTGGTTCACACGCGACAACTGCTTTGCCAGCCACGTGCTGAACGCATGGCAGGACGGCACGAAAATCCACTTCGTGACCTGCGAGGCGAAGAACAACATGTTCCCGTTCTTCCCCGATGTGCACGGTGCACCATTCAATGGGATGGAAGCGATGAGCTACCCGACCGACTGGGTGGTGGACATGGCGAGCAACGGAACGGACTTTGCCGAGGTGGTGCGGCTGACCGATACGGCATCGGAATTCCCGCGCATCGATGACCGCTTTGTGGGGCGCAAGACCCGCTACGGCTGGTTCCTTGAAATGGACATGAAACGCCCGGTAGAACTGCGCGGCGGCAGCGCGGGCGGGTTGCTGATGAACTGCCTGTTCCACAAGGACTTTGAGACAGGCCACGAACAGCACTGGTGGTGCGGCCCGGTCTCGTCCTTGCAAGAACCGTGCTTCGTCCCGCGCTCGAAGGACGCGCCCGAAGGCGATGGCTGGATCGTGCAAGTCTGCAACCGGCTGGAAGACCACCGCAGCGATCTCCTGATCTTTGATGCACTCGACATCGCAAAAGGCCCCGTGGCAACCGTGAACATCCCGATCCGCCTGCGCTTTGGCCTGCATGGCAATTGGGCGAATGCCGACGAGATCGGCCTTGCAACAAAGGAACTTGCCGCATGACCGATATCCGCGCTGCCATCTGCCGTGAGGGCTCTTCAGCTTTCTCCATCGAAGACGCGCAAATCGACGCCCCCCGCGCGGGCGAAGTCCTGGTGCGCATCGTCGGCGCGGGCGTGTGCCACACCGATATGGCGGTGCGTGACCGGCAATTGCCGGTGCCGCTGCCGGTGGTGCTGGGCCACGAAGGATCGGGCATTGTCGAGGCCGTCGGCGAAGGCGTGACCCATGTTGCCCCCGGCGATGCGGTGGTGCTGACCTTCGGCAGTTGCGGCGAATGCCTGAACTGCACCGACCATGCGCCCGCCTATTGCTACGCCTTCGGCTTGCACAACTTTGCCAGCGCGCGTGCAGATGGCAGCACCGCGATCAGCACAGACAGCGGCCCGATCCACAGCCATTTCTTCGGCCAGTCATCCTTCGCCACCCACGCGATGGCCACCGCGCGCAACGTGGTGAAAGTGCCCGCCAGTGCGGCCCATGTGCCACTCGAACTGCTCGGCCCACTGGGCTGCGGGCTGCAGACCGGGGCTGGCGCGGTGCTCAATTCGATGGCGGTCAAGGCCGGGCGCTCCATCGCGGTGTTCGGCGCAGGCGCGGTGGGCCTTTCGGCGATCATGGCCGCGCGCATTGCCGGGGCCGATCCGATCATCGCGATAGACCTGCACGAAAACCGCCTCGCGCTTGCCCGCGAACTGGGGGCGACCCACACGATCAAGGGCGATGCCGATGTGGCCGCCGCCCTGCGCGAGATATGCCCCACGGGCCTCAACTATGCGTTCGATACCACCGGGCTTGGCAAGCTGATCGAACTGGCGTTCGAACAACTGGCTCCGCGCGGCATTCTCGGTCTTGTCGGCGCGTCCGATGCCGACGCGATGGTCCATTTCAACGAAACCTCGCTGATGGGCGGCGGCAAGCGCGTGATGGGCATTCTGGAAGGCGACAGCGACCCGCAAGTCTTCATCCCCGAACTGATCGCGCACCATGTGGAAGGCCGCTATCCGTTTGATCGGCTGGTGGAAATGTTCGCCTTTGACGATATCAACGCAGCGTTTGAAGCCAGCGAGAGCGGGCGCGTGATCAAGCCGGTGCTTCGGGTTTCAGCCGCATGATCCAGCCCCGAATCCAACCGGCCCTTGAATTCGTCTACGAAGCGCATGGCGAACTCGAACCGCCAATTCCCATTGGCGAAACTTTTGACGGCACCCGCCGCATCATCCCCATCGTGGGTGGCGGGCGCGTGGAAGGTCCGCTGATCAAGGGCAAGCTGATCGGCAATGCGGCCGACTGGCAGGTCACCCGGCCCGATGGCGTGACCGTCGCCGATGCGATCTATGCGCTGGAAACCGATGATGGCGTGGTGATCCAGATCCGCAACCGCGGCCTGCGCCATGGCCCGCCGGAGGTGATGCAGCGGCTGGCAGCAGGGCAAGATGTAGACCCGGCGGAATACTATTTCCGCACGGTGCCCGAATTCATCGCGCCGGTGGGCAAGTATGACTGGATGAACCGGTCGATTTTCGTCTGCTCGGGCGCAAGGTATCCGCTGGGAATCAAGCTGTGGGTGTGGCGGGTCACGTGATCTTAGGCCCCCTCCTCTTCAGAGGAGGGGGTTGGGGGTGGTGCTGCGGCATTGAGCTTTGTGTGAAACCCCCACCACCCCCCTGCCCCCTCCTCTGAAGAGGAGGGGGAGATAGCGCTGCGCATTTCTAGACCGGGATGACATGACATTGATCCAACACATGTCCCGTTCGTGTCGAGCGAAGTCGAGACGCCGCCCTTCGACAAGCTCAGGATAAACTTCCCGCGCCCCCGCGAAGGCGGGGGCCTCAGGCGGTTTACTGAAGCGTTCTGTAACAACACCGAGGTCCCCGCTTTCGCGGGGACGCGCAAATTATGGGGCGGCACGCTCCAGCAGCGCCGCTTCGTCGCGCTCCGCCCGGCGCGCAATCAGCACCATCAGCACGGCAATCGGGATCGCCACCACGTTGATCGACAGCATCGCGGTGCGTAAAGATCCGGTCGCGTCGGACAGCAACCCCACCACATAGGGCCCGATGCCCATGCCCAGAATGGTCATCACCAGCAGGTAGAGGCTTGCCGTCAGCCCGCGCATCCGGGGCAGCACCTGATCATACATGATCGCATAGAGCGGAGGCATCCACCCGGTGAGGATGAAGCTGTAGATCATGAACCGCGCGTAGAAGCTGCCGGGATCACCGGCGTAATAGACCCAGAACGACATGAGCGGCGAAACGCCCATCGCAAACAGCGCGACCCACGCCCGCCCGCCGCCGGGAAAACGCTGGTTCAGCCAGTCCGACAGCGGCCCCCACACCAGCGGCCCGACAATGCCCATCGCGGCAGACAGCAGGCCGAATTGCAGCGCGGTTTCCTGCATCGTCAGGTCATAGCTGCGGATCAGGAAGCTGGGGTTGAAGGCCATCATCCCATAGTTCAGGACCGATTGCAGCGTACCCACCGCGATGCACATCATCAGCGTGGGCGAACGCGAAATCACGCGGAACGCTTGGGCATCGCCCAGCTTCATACCCTGCATCAGGTTGACGATCACGAACACGCCAAGGCCGATCACGGTCCATTGCAGCGCATGGGGATTGAGCGAAATCGCGCCGAAAGCCATGGCGGGTTTGGGGCTTATGGCCGTGCTGAGCATCGTCAGCAGCACAGCAGCGGTGGCAATGCCCGCCAGCGCCAGCAGATTGCCGCGCACCATGCCAGCGCTGGCCCCCCTGCCCTTCATGCCGATCCAGTGCACCCCCGGCGTAACCGAGCCAAGCAGCGCAAGGCTGGCGCGGAACGGGCGCGGATCGGGTGCCGTATCGATCCCATCCATCTGGCCGCGCGTCGGCTCTTTCAGCGTCCACAGGAAAACGGCAAGCACGAAGCCGGGCGTGGCGGCGACGAGAAACGCAAATTGCCAGCCTTTCAGGCCACCCGCCGCGTGATTTGCGTCCCACCATCCGGCGGCCACACCGCCCAGCACCAATGATCCGCCAAGGCCCAGCGCAATGGCCGATGCCATCACCGACATCACAAAGCCGCGCCGGTGCTTTGGCCAGAAGTCATAAAGCAGCGACGTCCCCGCAGGCGCAGTTGCCGCCTCGCCTATCCCCACGCCCAGCCGCGAGAGGGCGAGCATCGCAAAGCTGCTGGCAAAGCCCGCAAGACCCGTTGCCGCAGACCAGAACAGCAGGCTGATCGCCAGCAAGCGCGTGCGCACCCAGCCATCGGCCAGGCGCCCCACCGGCAGTGAAAACAGCGCATAGAACAGGGCAAAGACGGTGCCATAGAGCAGCCCCATCTCGGCATCGCCGATCTTCAGGTCCTTTTTGATGGCAGGGGCAAGGATCGCCAGAATCTGCCGGTCCAGCAGGCTCATCGCATTGGTCAGCGCGACAAGGACAAGCGCGTACCATGCTCCCGGTGCGAGGGAACGGCGCGGCTGCGTGGTCATTGGCTCTCCCGTCATCTTGTTCTCAACGCCACCCAGAGCCTTCGCTGCGCCCCCGCGGAGGCGGGGGCCTCAGGCGTTTTGCTGAAGCGTTCCGTAACAACCCTGAGGTCCCCGCTTTCGCGGGGACGCAGCGCTTACTTCAAAGCTTGAACCACTTCTCCGCATTCGTCTGGAAGAACTTCTTCTTCGTTTCGGCGCTCATGTCCATGGAATCCATATCGCGCACTTCCTGCGCCACATATTGATAGGGATAGTCCATCGCATACATCACGCGATCCTCGCCCATCACCTGCTGGCAGAACTTGATCGCAGGCTCCCACGCCATGCCCGAATTGGTGACCAGCACGTTGGTGCGCATATATTCGGCGATGGTCTTTTTCAGCGGCTTCATGCGTTCATAGCGCTGCGAGCGCACCCCTGCCTGGTGCATGTAATCCAGCCGGTAGAGCCAATAGGGCAGCGCCTCGCCCATGTGGCCGACCATGATCTGCAAGCTGGGGTACTTGTCAAAAATGCCGATGGTGATCAGGCGCAGCAGGTGCATGCCGGTTTCCACCCCGAAGCCGAAGATCGCGCCGTCCAGCCCCGCTTCGAGCATCGGTGCAATCATCGCATCGGGCGGCGTTGCCGGATGGATATACAACGGCTGGTCCATATCAACGAGCGCGCGGAAGATCGGGTCGTAGAATTCCTCGTCCAGATAGCGCCCCTGCGTGTGGCTGTTGATCTGGATGCCCTTGAAGCCCAGTTCGGTCGCGCCGCGCCGGATTTCCTGCGCCGACCATTCCGGGTCTTGCGGTGCGACGGTGCCCATGCCGATGAAGCGGCTGGGGTACTTTTCGCAAGCAGCGGCCAGCGCATCGTTGGCGCGCGTGGCGATGGCCTTGGCCTCGCCTGCATCCAGCAAGGGCTGCACGCCGGGCGAGGTCAGCGCCAGGATCGCCTTGTCGATGCCGGTGGCGTCCATATCGGCCAGCCGCCGCTCGCCCAGATCGAGCAACCGCTCCATGATCTGCATCGCCCGTTCCGAAGGAGACGTGGCGTAAAAGCCCCAGAGCGAGACCATGCCCTTGTCCGCGGTCCCTTCGCGGATCATGCGCAGATAGACGTCGATGATCTCTTGCGTGGCAAAGGCTTCTTCGGTGGCGATGCGCAAGTATCCGCGATCGCCGCCGGTGTTCAGGTCATGGGTCAAGCAGGCCTCCCTTTGGGCAAGGGCAGCCTGCCGCGCATCAACGCCGGATGTTGAACGACACGCTGCCGATATGATTCATGCGGTCCGGGGCCGCAAAGCGTTTGGTGTATTGCCCGGCATAGCCCACTTCCAGCGCGATCCCGCGCGCCACCGGGATGCCGATCCCGGCAAAGCCGCGAATCTGATCGAACCCGGCCCGCTGGCCCCACGTGGTCGTGTCCAGATTGGCAAAGGGTTCGGTGGTCACGATAGCGCCAAAGCCCTTGCCCAGCGGCACATCGACCCGCACCAGACTGCGCAGGCGCCAACCCATATCGGGCCGGCCCACAATGAACCGCTGTTCCAGCCGGGTGCGGCTGTTGACGGTGACTTTTCCGGGGCCACCGACCAGCCGCACCGACAACTGCTGAAAAGCGCGATGTTCGGTCACCGCCGCCCCGTTCAGCGGCTCGACGCGGACCCAGGCATATCCGGCATAGACGCTGACCGCATCGGTAACCTGATAGCCGAGCGCCGGGCGCAGAAAGAACTGGCTGGGCCGGTCCGCGCCATCGGTCAGCCGCATCTGCGCTTCGGCGAAGAGCAGCACGCGCTTGTCGAGGTTGATCGTCGAGAATTGGGCCAGCCAGATCTGCTCGTCCTCCTGCGCGGCGTGCGCGGCTGACAGGGGCACAAGCGAAAGCAGGACACCGGCGGAAAGGCGTCTGAACATGGCAAAGTCCGTATGGGAATCGGGCAGGAGCGCGATGCCTTCCATAGGGCGAGCGCCCCGGATTGGACAACAGGTTCGACACCTTTCCGGTCAGCCTTCGTGCACGGCCTTGGTCACCATGCAGGCCATCACGCCTTCCGGCCCATCTTCTGCCCCGTGGCCCGACCATTTGACCCCGCCGAACGGCGCATCGGCCCCGCCGATCATCGTGGTGTTGATGCCCAGCATCCCGGTTTCGATCTCCCGCGCCAAGCGCTTCTGCCGCGCCGCACTATCGGTCCAGGCATAGGCGGCAAGGCCATAGGGCAGGCGATTGGCCTCGGCGATCATCGCCTCTTCACCACGATACGGATTGATCATCACGACCGGGCCGAATGGCTCTTCGTTCATGATCTGGGCATCCAGGGGCACTTCTGACAGCACGCTGGGCGCATAGAAATACCCGGCGTTGCCGAGCCGCTCACCGCCTGTGTGCAATGTCGCGCCGCGCGACTTGGCATCGGCGATCAGGCGGTCCATCGCTTCGGGGCGGCGGGGATTGGCCATTGGCCCCATCTGCACGCCATCCTCCAGCCCATCGCCGACCTTGATCCGCCCTGCCCGCTCCACAAAGCCATCGCGGAAGCGTTCGAACAAGTTCTCTTCCACGATAAAGCGCGTGGGGGAAACGCAGACTTGGCCCGCATTGCGGAACTTGGAGGCGACCATGGTGTCGAGCGCCTTGTCGATATCGGCATCGCCGAACACCAAGACCGGCCCATGCCCGCCCAGTTCCATCGTGGTGCGCAACATGTTGTCCGCCGCCAGCCGCATCAGGTGCTTGCCGACCACGGTCGATCCGGTGAACGACAGCTTGCGAATGATGGGTGAGCCGAGCAAGTGGCGGCTGACTTCATCGGGCACGCCGAACACCGCCTGCGCCACTTGCGCGGGCAAACCGGCGTCCAGAAGGCACTGAAGCACGCCCAAGGCTGATGCAGGCGTCTCCTCCGCCGCCTTGAGAATCACCGAACAGCCTGCCGCAATCGGCGCGCCCAGCTTTCGCCCCGGATTGCCCAGCGGAAAGTTCCACGGCGCAAAGGCAGCTACCGGGCCGACAGGTTCATGACTGACAGTGCTGCGCTGCCCCGCCGGGCGTACCAGCGTGCGGCCATAAAGCCGGAACACTTCGCCTGCGTAGAAATTGAACAGACCGACGTTCATCATCACTTCAATGCGCGCTTCGGGCAGAGTCTTGCCCTCTTCCATCACCGCGATCCGCGCCAGATCCTCCTGCCGCTCCAGCATCAGCCGCGCTGCGCCCTGCAGCACGGCGGCGCGCTGCTGCGGCGTTGAATTGCGCCAGATGCGAAAGCCCTCGGCTGCAACTTCCAGCGCGCGGTCCAAGTCCGCAGCATCGGCTAGCGGCAGTTCCCCAATGGTCTCGCCCGTGGCGGGATTGGCGACCGCGTGGGTGCGACGGCCGCCGCCGCTCACCCGTTCGCCGTTGATGATCATGTGAAGCGAAGGATAAGCAGTCACGTAGCAAACTCCAAAACAAGCACCTGAAACTGCCCCTAACGTCCGTTCGTGTCGAGCCCATCGACTTGCTCAGGGTGAACTTCAGGCGAAGCCTGAAGTCGAGACACAATACCCAGCGCTTACGTGTCTCGACTTCGCTCGACACGAACGGGAAAGGGGAGACTTCAGCCCTTCGCGTTCTCGCGGTCGATATCGCCCTGCCAGCGCTGCGGAATCATTTCCGCGCCGGTCACCGGGTGCTTCATGTGGAAGGCGTTGACCTTGTGCGTCGGCCACAGCCAGTGCCCTTCGAGCAGTTCATCTGGGCCGGTGGGGTCAGTCGGATAGGTAACCTTGGGAAACGGCACATATTCGTGCGGCGTGTGCGCCCAGCCCTGTTCGAAATCGGCGTGCCAGATCGGCATGTAGTTGAGGATGTGCATCCGCCACACCCCGTCCACCTTCTTGTAGGTGTTCTCGTAAATGCCGCCTTCCCACCACTGGCGCGCCTTCAGGTGCGGGGCATCGCCTTCATAATCCTTGTGCCGCCCGGCCTGCATCATCGAGCGCGCGCGGCCCAGCGCGGTTACGCCATCGGGCTGGATGTTGATGATGTCCTGCATCTGCGGATGATCGAGCAGGAAGCCGTCGATCGGGCCATTGTTCCCATAAGTGAAGCGCTTCTGGAAGCGTTCGACATAGAGGCGGCGCACGCCTTCCTTGCCTTTCCACACCCCGCCGAAAAAGCGCACTTCGCCATCGTCGGTCCACAGATCGACCGTCTCGTTATACATGCACTTGTCGATCAGGTAGCCGTAGAGGTGCTGCAGTTTGCGGATGTCCAGCTCGTCCTCACGGATCGTCAGGCGCGTTTCAAGGTCGTTCAGGCGCGCTTCGAGCGCGGCAATCTGGTTATCGTCGGACATATCCAGCTCCCAAGTATTTAGTTTGTGTTACTAACAATCTGCGGGATGAAAGCGCGCCTGTCAACGGCCAAGCGCTACCGGCCAAGCGCTTCAAGTCGTTCAACTTCCTCGCGGTAGGGCTTGATCGCGCGGAACATCAGCAAGGTGGCCAGCGGCATCAGCACGCAGGCGGTGATCAGCAGCGCCTTCCACAATTGCGCCGGATCGCCGATCACCACATCCTGCACTTTGCCCACGACATAGCTGCCCATCGCGCCAAAGAACGTGAACATGAACAGGTAGAACGCCGTCACCTGCCCGCGCATGTCATTGGGGGCCACGCGTTGGACCGCAGCATTCTGCGGCACCGCGCCTGCTATGCCGAACATGCCCGACAAGCCGAATAGGATCAGCGAACCCCACGCGGTCGGCATCAGGATGGCAGCGATGGTGCAAACGGTAACGCCGGCAAAGCAGCACGTGGCCGCCCGCACATTGGCGTCCTTGTAGCGCTTGGCCAGCCATTCCACCAGGATGCCGCCCAGCAGCAGCCCCGAAAGCGAAGCCACCAGAATCGTCCCGCCCAGCGCCGCACCGATTTGCCCTTCATTCCAGCCGAAGGTGCGAATCATGAAGGGCACGCGCCAGAATTGCAGGCCAAATGTTTCCACCGCGCTGAGCGCCAATGCGCCAAACAGCGGGTAATAAACGCGCGGTTTGGCATTGATCGCACGGAATGCATCCAGGCCCATGAATGTAGCCACGCTGCGCCAGAAACCGCCGCCGGTCACAACCTGCAGCGCATCTGCAACCGGGGCCATCCGCATCGGCTCCTTCACGGTCAGGAACAGTAGCGCCACCAGCAACGATGGCAGCCCCATGAAAATCAGGATCCACTGCCAGCCAAGGATCGTCAGCGGCCCAAGCTGCGTTGAGCCCCAACCTGCTGTTGCCATGACCAGCATTCCGCCGATCAAAGGCCCCAGCGTGGTCCCGCCGATGAAACCGAACTGCAGCAGCGCAAAGGCGCGCGTCAGCTTCTTGGGCGGGAAAGCATCGGCCAGCAGCGAATAGGACGATGGCGCATGGGCCGATCCCCCCGCCGCCAGAAACACGCGGCTGCCCACGAACTGCCCGAAGCTTTGCGCAAGGCCGCCCGCAGCGATAATCACGCCGACCAGCGCGGCCCCTGCCCCCAGCACATATTTGCGCGGATAAATATCGGCCAACCGCGCCAACGGAATACCAACGAAGAAATAGCAGATGATGCTGGCAGGCCCGGCCAGAAAGCCCAGCTGCGAGTCGGTGAGCCCGAAATCGCGCTTTATCCGCTCAGCCAGCATGCCGAACGTGATTGCGTCGAAGAACGTCAGGAACGTGGCCAGCACGATCACGAACAAGGCCCAGTAGGCCGAGCCGCTCGACGGCCATTCACGCTCCGTCACCCTATTCGCTTCGGGACTCACCTCAGAATCCATGTGCGCGACAACACCTGCCATGACGTTTCCTCTCTTGCCGCACCTGCCCATTCCCGGACTTTTTGCAGCGTCGATATTGTTAGTCTTGCATACAATTCCCGGCTGGTGAATACCAAGTGTGAAAAATGATTCCCGGCACCGATATCGGCATGCCGGGGCAGACACTTGAGGAGAGGCCAATGCAAAATCTGCCGGGCAAGACGGCGTTCGTGACAGGCGGAGCCAGCGGTATCGGGCTTGGCATTGCCAAGGCGCTGTTGGGCGCGGGCATGAACGTGACTATCGCCGATATCCGCCAGGACCACCTCGATTCGGCGGTGGAAGAACTGGCAGGCGGGGACCGCGTGCTGGCAGTGAAACTGGACGTCACCAACCGCACCCAATTCGCAGACGTTGCGGACGCGGTGGAGGCCCGGTTCGGCAAAATTCACATCCTGGTCAACAATGCCGGGGTTGCTGTCGTCGGCCCGACCGAGCTTGCGACTTATGCCGATTGGGACTGGGTCATGGGTGTGAACCTTGGCGGCACGATCAACGGCATCGTCACCATGCTACCGCGCATTCTGTCGCACGGCGAAGGCGGACACATCGTGTGCACCGCATCGATGAGCGCGCTGGTGCCGGTGGGCATGACCACGATCTATTCCTCGGGCAAAGCCGCCGTCACATCGATGATGGAATGCATGCGCCCCGAACTGGAATCACGCGGCGTGATCTGTAGCGCCTTTTGCCCCGGTGCGGTGCAATCGAACATCGCCGATGCCGCCAAGACCCGGCCCGCAGACCTTGCCGACACCGGCTATGCCGAGGCGGACAAGCGCCGTGCATCGGGCGGCAACTTCATGCACCTGTATCAGACCAAGGAGCAGGTGGGCGAACGCGTGCTCGAAGGCATCCTGAACGACGAGCTATACATCCTGACTCACGCCGAATTCCTGACCGGCGTGGAAGAGCGCGGCCTTGCCACCACGGCTGCGGTGCAAACGCATCTGCCGGAGAACCCGGAATACAAGCAGACTTTCGCGATGCTGTTCCGCAATCCTGCGATTACTGAAGAGATCGCGCGGCAAGGCAGGTTGAAGAAAGCGCGCAAGGCGGAAGGCTGACGAGAAACCTCGCACCACCCAGAAACCCCTGCGTCCCCGCGAAGGCGGGGACCTCGGTGTTGTTACGGAAGGGGTGTAGCAAACGCCGGTGTTACGGAGGCTTTGCTGCAAACGCCGGTCATTACGCAACGGCAGCTTAAACGGCCTGAGGCCCCCGCCTTCGCGGGGGCGCTACAACGCTGGGCTCAGCGGTAATTACGCAACGTCGCGCAGCGCCTCGACGAACTGGTCGATATTGCCCGTGGTCAGCCCCGCAATGTTGATGCGGCCCGACCCTGCCATATAGACGCCGTGCTTCTCACGGATCGCCAAGATCTGCTCCGCCTTCAGCGGCAGCATCGAGAACAGACCGTTCTGCACGCCCAGCGGTGCCATGTTGATCGGCCCCACCTGCTGCGCTGCGGCCAAGCGATCGCGCACCCAGCGCATCCGGTCGCGCATGTCGTCAAGCTCGGCCAGCCACATCGCGGTCAAGGCTTCATCGGCAAGGATCAGGCGCACCGCAGCCGCGCCGTGATCAGGCGGCATCGACCATGACGCGCGCGCAATCGTCGCGCCATTTGCCATCGCATTGGCGAGCGCGGTCGCATCAGACGTCACCGCGTAGAACGCGCCAACGCGATCGCGATAGAGCCCGAAGTTCTTGTCGCACGAATAGGCGACCAGCGCCTCTGGCACCACCGACAGCACCTTGCGCAGGCCATAGGCATCGGCTTCCATGCCCGCGCCGAGGCCCTGATAAGCAAGGTCCATCAGCGGCAGCACCTTACGCTCTGCCAGCAATGGCGCGATCTCGTCCCACTGCGCTTCGGTATAGTCCACGCCCGTAGGGTTGTGGCAGCAGCCGTGCAGCAGCACCGCATCGCCCGGTTCGGCCTGCGCCAGCGCAGCCTTCAGCGCTTCGAGATCGGCAAAGCCATCGGCGGTCATGTGGCTGAAAGTCTTGAGCTCAACGCCCACTGCGGCCACGATCTGCGCGTGGTTGGGCCAAGACGGCGTGCCCATCCAGATGCGCTTCACACCCGAACGCTTGGCCACTTCCACCGCTAGCCGCACCGCGCCGGTACCGCCGGGGGCCTGCATGCCCTCGACAGTCGACCGGTCAAAATCCTTGCCGAACACATAGGGAATCAGCGCGTGGACAAAGCCCATGTCGCCTTCGGGGCCAAGATAGGCCTTCGAGACTTGCGTCTCCAGCAGTTGCGCTTCGGCCGCCTTGATCGCCTTGAACACCGGCGTATCGCCTTCGGATGTGCGGTAAACGCCCACGCCCAGGTCAATCTTGTCGGCGCGCGGATCGGCATTGTGAAGCTTGATCAGCGCCAGCAGGGCATCGGCGGGCTGTGCGGCAAGGTTCTCGAGCATGGGCTTGGGCCTTCCATTGCGGGGAGCAAACGCGGCGGCTCCATGCCGCCGGAACTTGTCAGGAGCAAGCCCCGCATTGCGATTATAAGGGCGGTAACGCCAATTTCGGTGGGAAGTTGCTAAAACGCCTCAGAACGGGAACCAGTTCTGCTTGCGCGAGAACTTCATGTAGCCGCCGTTGACGCCCAGCCGCAGCCCCGCCCCGGACCGCACCGGGATCAGCACTTTGTCGCCCTTGCGCATATAGCTGACGTGGAAACCGCCGATCAGATAGGCCTGGCCCTCTCCGGCGGCAAACCGCGTGTACAGATCGTTGCTGTCATAGAGGTTGTAGACCAGCACGAAGGTGCTCGCGGCATTGGCCCCGGCATCAAAGCCGATCGAAGGCCCGGTCCAATATACCGGCAGTTCACCCTCAACCTTATGATGCAGCGTGCCCGAACCATACCGGACGCCGACCACCAGTGCACCACCCGCCTCGCGCCCGACGATATAGGCATTGGGCTCACCCTGCTTTTTCAGCAGATCCTTGATCACATCGGCAAGGCCAGCGGCACCTTTGCCAAACACGCCCTCGGCCGCGCCGATCAGATCGTCTTCTTTATAAGACGCAGCGCCAGCCGATGGCGAGGCCGCAGGGGCGGGCCCCGTTGGCAGCATATCCGCAGGTTGGCCGTTCACGGGCGGAACATAAGGCGCGCCTGCAGGCGGCGGCGCTGGCTGATCGGCGGGCAGAGCGGGAAGCGTGCCCACTTCCGATCCGGCAGGCGTGGCGACAGGGGCAGGAGGCGCAGAACCCGGCGCAATCAGATCCCCGTCAATCACTGCATTGGGATCAACCGATTCCACTTGCGCCGCCACCGGATTGCCCGCCAGCATCAGCATCGCTGCCAAGGCGGGGGCCATCACCCGGTTCACCAGTCGTCTCATCACCATGATACCCATCCCGTCCCTTCGCACCCATACGCAGCGTGCAAGCACGACAGCCACGCAGCTGTGCAACCTGTACCAGAATCGATGGCTGCCCTGCCGACAATGAACGGGCGATGAGTCGAGTCAGAAACACGCCCAAGCGCCAGTTTGTGCGGAAATTCGCCCGATGCCGATTTTTGCCACCCAAGCCCTTGCCGCCCCCCATGACCCTCGCTATAGCCCCGCTTCGCCGCTGCGATCCGGAGACGTGGGTGAGTGGCTGAAACCAACGGTTTGCTAAACCGTCGTACTGGTAAATCCGGTACCGAGGGTTCGAATCCCTCCGTCTCCGCCAAATCCGCTTGATTTTATTAGAAAAAATCAGCGGATTTTGCAAATACCCTCAAAAATACCCCTAATAGTGCTCTGACTTAGAGCGGCTGGCCCTGAACGTGTCCGGTCAACCTATGCCAGACAGCGGCCCGAACTGGACTTCCCGTTTCCCACAATCGGTGCAGCGGAACCGCGTTTCCAGTAGCAACAGTTGCAAGGACCAACCGCGTTGACGGCATAAGGCTATCAATGTTTCGGGATCATAGATTTTCGCCCGCCCACAGTTCGTGCATCGAACCTGCAAACGGTAACCGTGCCGCCGGTATGCCGAAAGGTCGTCCAGTCTCTTGCTACCCATAGGGCTATTGAACGAAACAAGAACGATTCGGCCAGCGCCATTTTGTCAGGTCTTCGCGCGCGCGCGCGTAATCGCTTCCAAAAATTCCAGATCACCCGGAAAAATGTGTGTTAGCGATTTCAAAGCAGAGCCGGTTCGGTGTTCATCCGAAGGGGTGCAGACTTTCGACCACCCCCCATTTTTTGAACTGTGGATGGACGAATTTTGCGACCGGTCCGGTGTCAGCACCAAAGAGGCCTAACTTTCACCAGCCCCCCTGTTTGCAGATCAATCGGCCCATTCTTCCACCTGCTTTAGCAACTTTGCCATTTGCCGGACCAGCGCCAGCGCGCGCCGTGTTTCCGCAGATCGTGCCCCATGCTTGCGGGCATTGCGGTTGCCTTTCGGTGCCCCGCTACCCTTGCCCCCGTGCATCCTGCAGCGTTGCTTGCCCTTCACCGCTGGCGATTGGCACGCCTTGCCCGAGCGGGTCCGGGCCAGACAGCGCGGTGCCTGCGCCAGCCGTTCCGCTAAGCTTGCCGGGTGCATGGGGTTGTTCGCCACTTTGTCCATTTGCATTGCCCCCCGTGTGATGGTGAAATTCGTCCGCAATCACCGCTTGCCCGCCTTCGCTTACGTGAACGTGCTTCACGGTCTGCACATGGCCGTTCGTCAGCCGTTCCAGCGCTTCGATGGTGGAGCGGCATTGCGCCTGCGCCTTCAGGGCCAGCCGCATGTAGACCTGCGTTGCCTGCAGATAATCGCCCATGTTGCAGGCAGCGCGCCGGGCCAGTTCCGTAAAAATAGCGTTCAGGGAAATGGCCTGTCCTGCCAGCATTGCCCGCACTTGTGACAGATCGCCATTCTTGCCCGCGTTGGTCTGGTCTATCAGGGCTTCGAACAGGGCGGTTGCATCCTGTTCGCCCATAGAGTGCCGCGTGAAGTGCTGCACCGTGCCCAAACCAAGCGCCGCCGGATGAATTGCGATTTCTGCCAGTTGCTTGGCACTTGTTTTCCCCGGTTCCCCCGGAATTGTCAGGGTCTGCCCTGCCTTGGTGTCTTTCTTCGCCATGCCGTATCCTTGCCGTTAGAAGTTCGCCCCCCTTGCTACATTCGCTACATTGCGACACTGGCCCGCCCCGGCTGGTCGCAATGCAACCGCTTGGGATCACCGGATTATTCGCCAAGCCTGCCTTCGCGCCGAACCGTCCAGCACGGTTCCCTGCTTATAGGGTGCCAGCCAGCCCGTTTCTGTCAGCATTTCGATTGCCTTCATTGCCTTGGGTTGTTCCCGCAATCGGTTTGGCCCCCGCTGCACCACATCGCGCGCCTGCAGCCAATCTTTGCCGTGCGATGTTGACAGCATCCACAGCCGCAAGGCCTCGGCCTGCGCCACTTCCTCGGACACCTGCGCCGCGCCAGACAGGCGCAAGGCCTCGGACAGGTAGAACTGCGCCAGCCGTATACCGCACCGCATTGCGCCTATCGAGACTTCGGAAGCGCTCATGTCCTGCCAAAGCGACAGAACGCCAGCGATACGCGCCGCCTGTTCAGCCGCCTTGCTGGCAAAGCCCCGGACCAGTTCGAACGCGCCGCCGGGTGCCTGCGCCCTTTCCACTTCATCGCTAAAGCCGATCAGCAGCGCCAGTGCTTCCTCGGACAGGCGCAATGTTTTGGGGTGCAGTTCCCGCGTTTCCGGGTCCATTGCCATGCCGGTGTGCAGTATGTCCGCCAGCCGTGTGCCAAAGGCATAGAGCGGGGCAGTATCGACATGGGTTTCCCGGTGCAGCCGCGTCCCGATGGTGGAAACGGGCTGGCAGATCAGGCAGCGGGGCAGAAAGCCGGAATCGCGCGCCACGGGATCAGACAGCAATCCATAGGTGACCACCGGTTGCGCCATCAGGTGAAGGCTTAACCGCCGCCCATGCAGCACGAATGCCGTTTCCCCTTGGCGGGTCCGCCTGATTGGATTGCCCTGCCAAAGGTCGTTAAGCGCAGTCAGGGTCTTTTGCCGGTTGTCCTTCGCCATCGCATAGCCGCCAAGGAACTGCCCCCCTTCATCGGAGAACAGGCCAAGGCTCGGCTGGCCCTCGGCAAACAGGCGCGTAAGGCCTTCATACGTTGGTTCGGATACCAGCCGGTCCCGCATGGCTGGCGGGGCTGGTTCGGGGCCAAGTGCAGCCAGTTCGGCCTTGCCCGTCTTGCCGGTTTTCACCTGCGTCAAAGCCTTGTCATACTGCTTTTTCCAGATCGCATGTTCGTGCCCAAAGGCCTTGCGTTCTTCCCGGTATGCCTTGGCCTGTTCCTTTTCGTATTCCCGCAACGTCTGCACCAGCTTTTCATCGCAGGACGTTTTGCGTTCCCCCGATTCCGCAATGGTCAGGCAGTAGAGCGACAAGGGCCGATCACCCCCGAGCGTTTCCACATTGGCAAAGCCCTGAACGGCCAGCGCAGCGATAGACAGCGCCGATTGGGCAGGGATGGCCATAGGGGCCTGCGTCATGGCCTGCACCGCTTCCACAGCGCTTTGCAGCGGCCCGAGCGCGTCAACGGGATAGGGCAGCCCGTCCGGTATTTCCCGCACCAGCGGTTGCGGCTGGTCTGGCGTGATGGTTTCGGCCTGTTCCAGCCGCGCTTGCATGTTCGGTCTGGCAGCCATCAGATTGCCCCCCGTAGTTCGTCGTTAAAGTCCTTGGCCCCTTCCACGGGCCGGATGATGCGAACGGACAGGCCCCGCGCTGCAAAGGCCTGCGCCGCGCTTTGCGCCGCTTCCCGTCCGGCGGGATCATTGTCCGCGCCGATCACGATAGAGCGCACCCCCGGCGGGAACTGCATGTGCGGCATGAACACCGCGCCTGCTGCTACCCAAACAGGCCCCCCGAACAGGTCCAGCAAGGAAAGCCCATCCTCGGGGCCTTCGCAGACTGTCAGCACGCCCGAGCCGTCCAGATCACCGAACTGGATAGCGCCGCCTTTCACTTGGCCGAGCGAGCGCTTTGGCTTGGCAACGTCCGCCTTGCCCAAGCCATCATGGGCCAGCCAAATGCGCTGAATACCCGTAATCGCCCCGTCCGCATCGCGCACCGCCAGCACAAGGCAGGGCAATGGCCCCAAATTGTCGCAGGGAAGGGCCAGGAATCGAATGGCAGGCGGATAGGGGGGATGAATGCCCCGGAACCGCAAATAGGCCTCGGCAAGCGTTCCAGCCGCCGGAACAGCGCGGGACCAGATCGCCCGCGCCGCCTTGCTATAATCTTGCCCTTTTACGGCTTCCGAAAACTCCCGAGCGGCTGGTAGGTCCAGCTTGGGCACATCGCCTGCGCCAAGCATTCGCGCCGCCTCGGGCAGCGCCACACCATAGGCGCGCTGCACAAAGTCCAGCACATCGCCCGATGCCCCGCACCCGAAACAGTGGAATCGCTGGCCCCCGTCAAAGATGGTGAAGCTTGGGGATCGATCGGCATGGAACGGGCAGCAAGCCAGCCATTCCTTGCCCGCCTGCCTAAGTGCCACCAGCTTGCCCGCTACTTCGGGCAAGGGGTTGTCCCGGCGGATTGCGTCCAGATCAGCCATGCGCGCCACCCCCAAAAGCAAGTGCCGCAATCATCGCCGCCCACTCGGGCCGGACAGAATGCGCAAGGATCAGGGTTTGCGTGCGCAAGGCGTCAACGCTATTGAAGGGGTGCGACCAGCCGGGATGTTGATCGCGCGTTGCCCCGCCCTGAACCGGCGGGGTTTCGCATTTCTTGGGTATTGAATGACTTTCCATAACAGCATGCCTCTTGTCAGGCGTGCCGGTCCACACCCGGAAACCGGGTGCAGATCGGTCGCAATGAACAATTGCGAACAGCGACGGACAGGGTTAGGAAGGTCGCGCGACGAACCGCCAAGTAAATCGCGCGAAGCCCCGGCCCTGTGGTCGGGGTTTCGTTTATGCGGTGTGCATCATGCGTCCCCTTCGATAAGGCGGCGCAGGCTGGCAGCCGGGATCAGCGTCCGCTTGCCAATCTTGCGCGCTTCAAGACGGCCCTCATTAATCAGGGCATAAAGGCGGGTGCGACCGATGGAAGAAACGCGAACAGCATCAGCAATGCTGTAAGCGAGCGGTTCGAGATGTGCAGGTGCGGTATTCATTCGGTCTCCTTCGTTCGTTTGGGCAAGTATGCACTATAGCGAACAAATGGCGAATGCCCCAAGCAAATAGGCGCAGTTTTGCACACCCGGGCAGACTCGAAACGTCGCACGCCCGATTCGTTTCGTCGCACAAAATCCCTTTGTGCAGCGCAGCGACGCGCCGATTTACCAGCGCTGCAAGAGTAAAAGTTTGCATTTCTGAAAGATGATGGGCCTGATCACCAAATTGTGGACAAGACGCGGTCAATGGCATCGGCGAATCGTATCCACAGGTCGTAAAAGCATACTTAGGCTTCGTTCACCTTCTCCAACTTTTTCGTCACGCGCCGATTCTTTGCTGCGCCGATTCGCTCCAAGGGATTTACGAGCGCTTCGTAACGCCCGAACAGGTGTTCCACGCGGTCCCTGTCCGATGCGAAAGGCGCAGCGCGGTATAGCCGGTCAACTGCTGTATCGAGCGCTGCATGGGCTTTACGCAGGTTTGCAGGCATAGTGTCTGGGTCATACAGATCGGCAAGGCTGGACGTTGGATGCGCCGCTCGGGCGTCCAGCACGGCTTGGGCCAAGGTTTCTATTTTGTCTCGCTGCGCTGGCGTAGCGTCAGGCCAAGGGAAGGTGTTGAAGTTCAGGCCGATACCATATTGAAAGTCACTCTTCAGCCGCCCGCCGATATGCGCAGTCCAAGCCATATGTGCGCGGCTCGTCAAAATTCCGAACTCCCAGAGGTCAGCGTTCAAAAGAATGCGTAGCTTGTTGCTTGGGATTGACGGTGGCTCAAGCCAGCCGAGTGGAATGTATTCGCGCCGCTCTGAACTCACTTCTGGAATCACAAGAAATGGCGATTGAGGAATTACTTCGACATTGAAGCGAGTTGGTTGGTCAGCGATTGCCAAGGTGCTTTTGCGTTGGCTTTGCATGCGAAAGCGCCGAACAGACGCCAGCCGCTCCATTGTCTTTGGCATGCGCCGCAATTCGTCAGGCGCAGCCTCTTGGAGCGCGAGAATCCAGCGCTCTCCCCCATTTATAAAGTCTTCGGCTCCAACAAAGCGCTTAAGCCATTTTTTTGCGTCTGGTTCATCTAGAACAAATTGCGCTCTTTCCTTGGAGTCGAAAATCAGAAATCCGCCATCGATTGGCTGGCTTCCACTTGCGAGCCGACGCGCACCATTAATCGGCCTAGCTTCCTCTTTGGCAACCAAGTGCCGATTAGCCACGCCCCGCGCGTCAAACAGATAAGCCGTCAAAGCCGTATGCTGGCTCTCGACAGGATCACCCTTTATGTCGGGATAGCTGAATAGGCGCTTCTCGGCTGGTTCAAAGTCCCGATGTGTCAGCCCGACAATGACCACATGCACATGGGCCTTGCCCCGCGCTTCACTGCCCCAACTGAACGTGCGGTGCGCAAAGGCAATTTCCAGCCCGTGCCGGTCAAACAGAATTGGCCAAAGCTGCGCCACCTGTTCGCCTTGGCAAATCGAATTTGTGGAAACAAACGCAATGCGAATTCGCCGGTTCACTTGCGCAAACTGCGCCGCCTTGATGAACCATGCCGCCACGTAATCGAGCGTTCCCCCCGAGCCGCCAAGCCCTGCCACCCGGCGAACCTGCGCCCGCTGGAATTCCGTCTGATATTTGGCCCCGACAAAGGGCGGGTTGCCCATGATGTAGCTGCACCGCTCGGGCGGGATCAATTGCGACCAGTCGGTTTCCAGCGCGTCCCCATGCAGGATATGCGCGCTGTCCTTCAACGGAATGCGGGCGTAGTTCAGGCGGAAAGCTTCGTTGATTTCATTGTTCGCAATGTGGTCCATCATCCACATGGCCACCTCGGCTATGCGCGCGGGAAATTCCTCGTATTCGATGCCATAGAATTGCCCGACATTCACGCGCGACAGCAGCGCCGCGTCAATCTGCTGGTCCCCGTATTGGGCCTTCAAGCATTCGAGTTCCAGCCGCCGGATTTCGCGGTAAGCGACCACAAGGAAGTTTCCGCAGCCGCAGGCAGGGTCAAAAAACGTCAGCCGGGTTAGCTTGTCCTGAAACTTGGCGAGTTCTTTGTCCCGCCCCGTGCGCCGCGCGATGATGGCCGCCAGTTCGGCTTTCAGATCGTCCAGAAACAGCGGGCCAATCACTTTCAGGATATTGGCCTCGGTTGTGTAATGCGCGCCCTTTGCCCGCCTTTCCTTGGCGTCCATTACGGACTGGAACAGCGAACCGAAAATGGCAGGGGAAACGCCGGACCAATCATGCCGTGCCGCGTCCAGCAAGAGCGTTCGCGCGCTGGCGTCAAAAACGGGCGTGCGCAGCCTGCCACGGAACAAGGCCCCATTGATGTAGGGGAAGGCGTCCAATTCGCCCGCAAGGCCCCGCTGGCGCTGTCCCTCGGGCGTATCCAGCACATCGAACAATTCGTTCAGGACACGCCCGGTATCGCTCCCGTCCTGCTTTGTGTCATTATCGATAAGCTGCAGGAAAATGTCTTTCGGCTGGAATATGCCGGTATCGTCGGCAAAGAGGCAGAACAGCAACCGCACCAGCAATTGTTCCAGATCGTGCCCGGTATAGCCGGTATCCTCTAGGGCGTCGTGAAGCCGCCCCATGAGTTCCGCCGCTTTGATCGTAACACCGGCCTGCGTCCCGAACGTCACCTTGCGCCCGAGCATGAAATCAAACGCGGTGATATGCTTGTGCAGGTCGGCAAGCGGGAATTTCAGTTCGCTGCCTGTTTCCAGATCAAGCAGAACCCATTTCTGGAAATCGCAGGTAAGCACCCAACGCGGTTGCAGGGTCGGATGAATGCCTTCGACATAGTCCAGCGCCTGCCCTTGCGCCTTGCCCAGATCAAGACGGCTGCTTTTCTGTTCCACCAGCAGCACACCGGGCCAGAATAGATCAATGAAGCCGTGCCGGTCTGACAGCAGTTTTACCCGCTGCTCATAAATCGCCACCTGCTTGCGCTTGATGCCGAACAGTTCGAAAAATTCGTTGTAGAATGTCTGCGTTTCGCCCTTTTCGTAATGGGCGTCTTTCCATTCATCGCTGAACGCCTTGGCCCGCCGTTTGATTTCATCCCAGCCTAAGCGCATGAATTTCCCCCGAGTTCGCCATAGGCCTAATGCGCCCGAGCGCGTCCGCCAAGGGGGCCAGGACGAAAGTTGCCGCCAGATCGGCCAAGGTGCCTTGCGTCCAGCCGATCAGGCATGACAGGCAGGGGAATGCGCAAGAATAATGTTCATCAGTTCCGGCCCCGTAGAAACCGCCGCCTGCCATCGGCCAAGGTTGCCCGCCGCTTCAGTTGGGGCACTGCCCGCCTTGCTACCCTCGGGATTGCCTTTGCAGGCCTGCTAGGGGCGTCCGGCTGGCATTTGCTGGCAGGATCAAAGGGCAGTGCAGATCAATTCCGCTGCACCACTGTGCGGGTTATCGATGGTGACACGTTCGCATGTGACGGGCGCAGGATCAGGTTGCAGGGGATAGACGCGCCCGAACTTGCCGGACATTGCCGCCCCGGTCGCCAATGCACCCCCGGCGATGGTGCCGCCAGCAGCGAAAGCCTAGCACGGCTGGTCCAGTGGAACGCTGTCCAATGCCGAGCGGTTGACGTTGATAGCTATGGCCGAACCGTAGCGCGCTGCACCGCTGGCAAGAAAGACCTGTCATGCGCGCAATTGGACGCGGGGCAGGCGGTCCGCCGGTATGGGATGATTGCCTGTTGATTTGTGCGGGTTGTCGGGGCTTCCTTGTTACAGAAGGCAATCAAGGCATTTCTCGTGCGTAGCCCTTTGGCCACCACTAGCTCCGACATACAGCGCCTAAACATAGCAGGTCTGTGCAAGTCTAATGGACGTCGTCCGCTTCCTATGTCGCAATGTCGCAATTGTAGCAGTGCTTAGCCCTCGGCCCTGATTGGCGTGACGTTAGCCCTATCTGGCTCAATTGAGGGCATTTAACGCGAATTGATAATTGCTCTCACTCCAAATCGGATACAAATCAGAAATACTTTGTCACACGATTCGTAAGGGGTGCAGCCGTGTTCAGCATCAGGTGCATATTTGGCCGTCATGTGCCCGAGCGAAAACATGTGAGGCACGAGCATTGGGGCTATTCGGGATTTTGCCGGTTTTGCAGGAAACCAATGCACAGGCAGTTCGCGGGAAAATGGGCCTCAGGCAGAAGCGCGCAAACGGATGCTTGATGCAGTAGATCGCGCGATACCTGAGTCAGATCGCCAATTGCTTGCGCTTGCGTCCCAGATAAGGGGCGCATTGAGTCAGGCGGATGAACTAGAATTGTGCATTATCGGTATTCATTTGAATGAGGCTTTGGAACTGGTCCAAGCTGCACTCGATGCCCGCATAACGCCCTTGGGCCGATAACCGAATGCCGTAATTGGCTTGTTCAAAATCCCTCGCATTTTCGTTGTCCAATAAAAGGCAATCAGGCCTCGGCCCGAATAGGCGTTACGTTGGAACAGTCCGCTAGGGGTGAAGTGCAGTAGTCTGCCCATGCCTGCATAAGCTTCACCCGCTTGGGGAACAGGCTCCCGCGCTGGTATGCCGCCTCGGCCTTGTCCGCCAATTGGTGCGCAAGGGCATGTTCCACCACTTCCCGAGCGAAAGCGGTCGTTTCACCTGCCCATTCGCGAAAGGTGGAGCGGAAACCGTGAACCGTAATGTCCCCCCGTTCCATGCGCCGCAAAAGCATTGCCATTGCCATACCGGACAGTTTCCCGCCGCTATTGCCGGGAAACACCGCCGCGCTTTTCATGTCCAATGTGTTCAGGCCCTGAACTTCCTGCAGGATTTCCACCGCACGGGCCGAGAGGGGGACGCGGTGTTCCTTGGCCGCTTTCATGCGGTCCGCCGGGATGGTCCAGATTGCCGCGTCCAGATCAATTTCTGCCCAAGTTGCGCCAAGCACTTCGCCCGAGCGGGTTGCTGTCAAAATAGCAAACTGCAGGGCCTTTGCCGCCAGCGCTTCCCGCCCTGCCAGATCGGCCATGAATGACGGTAACTCGGCATAGGGCAGGGCAGCATGATGCCCGCGCGCCATCTTGTTCGGCTTGGGCAGAACAAAATCCAAATGGCCTTTCCAGCGCGCGGGATTGTCACCCGTGCGCAGGCCCTGAAACCTTGCTGCGTCCATGATATTTTCAATTCGGCCCCGCACCCGGCTGGCAGTTTCCGGCTTTGCGCTCCAGATCGGGCGCAGCACGTCTAGCACATGGTCCGTTGTCACATCCGAAACTGGCAGATTGCCGAACACCGGATAGGCATAGGTTTCCAGCGTAGAGCGCCATTGCGCTTTATGCTTATCGTTCCGCCAGCCGGTTTCGCGCAGGTCAATGAAGGCCTCGGCCAATTGCTTGAATGTCTTGGCCTTGGCCTGTTCGGCCTGCGCCGCCTTGGCAGCCTGAACCCGCTTCTTACGGTCTGATACCGGGATTGCACCGCTGGCAACTTCCTGCGCCTTTTCACGAGCGAGTTCCCGAGCCTTTGCCAGACTGATTGCACCCGGTGCAGCCGAGCCTAAGCCAATATCCCGAACCTTGCCCGCCACCGTTGCCCGGAACAGCCAAGACTTGGCCCCGCCATCCTTCACCAGCAGATAAAGCCCCCCGCCATCGGCATAGCGTCCCGGCTTGGCATTCTTCACGAACAGCGGGGTGAGGGCGTTTTGCAGTCTGCGTGGCATTGGTTCGGTTCCCTTTAAGGGACCAGCACCAGCCGTTCCCTTATCGATACCCTTAATAGAGTTCCGTCTTTAAGGGAACGGGAATGTTCAGGTGTGAACACAGGCGGATTTACATTCTGATAAACCTTAGGGTTTTCATAGGGTTTTAGAACAATTCCGAACACTGAAGAACGAGAGTTCGGCGGACTCCGTCTCCGCCAACAGCCCCTTTCTGGCTGTTTCTCCCCGCTTCAAAATCACATAAAAACAGCGCCTTAGGGCGCTCCCTGTGTTTCGGGCTATTGCTTTCCGATGCGATCCGTTGCAATCTCGTGTGGGTAAGGATGTGGGGAAGGAAAAATGGGCAATCTCACCGCCAACATGCTCAGGGGATCGCTTGAGCCTGGACGCCATCACGATGGCGATGGGCTGTTCCTGAACGTCACCCCGACCGGTGCCCGTTCATGGATCTGCCGGGTCCAGAAAAATGGCCGTCGCAGGGATATCGGACTCGGCAGCGCGAAGAAAGTGAGTCTCGCACAGGCCCGGCAGCGGTCAGCCGAAGTCCGCGCGCAGGTTGAGGCAGGAATCGACCCCGTACTTCAGCGCAAGAAGGCCGAGGGGATCCCGACCTTCCGGGAGGCGGCGGCCAAGGTCTTCAACGAGAACAACAAGAGCTGGAAAAACAAGAAGCACCGCAGCCAGTGGCTGACCTCGCTCCAGACCTACGCTTTTCCGAAGATTGGCGACATCGCTGTCAGCGACATCGAGAGTTCGCACGTCCGCGACGTCCTGATCGCGATCTGGCTCGAAAAGAACGAGACCGCACGGCGGGTACGTCAGCGGATCGGGATGGTGATCGATTGGGCGATCGCGAAGAACTATCGCGCGCACCCCTTGCCGATGAATGCGATCAACAAGTCGCTTCCCAAAGTGCGCAATCGCCAGAATCACCTCGCGGCCTTGCACTATTCCAAGGTCGCAGCTTTCGTCGGGAAACTCCGCGAACGTGAGAGCATCGGGCGCCTGGCGTTTGAGTTCCTTATCCTCACAGCGGCGCGCTCCGGCGAGGTGCGCGGAGCGCTCTGGTCAGAAATCGATCTCACGGAGCGCACGTGGACGATTCCTGCCGAGCGCATGAAAGCCGACGTGGAACACATCGTGCCCTTGTCCGACGCCGCGCTGGATGTGTTGAAGCGGGCGCGAGTTCACAAGGAAGATAGCAATGACCTTGTGTTTCCAGGCACCCGCCATGGCAAACCAATGTCTGACATGACCCTGACGAAGATCTGCCGCGACGCGAATGTCGACGCGGTGCCGCATGGTTTCCGCAGCAGCTTTCGTGACTGGGTATCGGAAGAGACCGATTTTGACCGCGATGTTGCCGAGATGGCCTTGGCGCACACAATAGCGAACCCGGTTGAAGCGGCCTATCGGCGCGGAAAACTCTTGCAAAAGCGGCGCAAGTTGATGAATCTTTGGGCTGATTATTGCGTTGTAACGAGGAGCTGAAGCCGGAGGCGCCCTTGGACCAGTCATCGATGGGCACATTCGATTTGCGGACGGGCGAGGAGCGCTTCCCCACGCTTTGGTCCGCACTCCTTCAGGAGCATGGTGAAGACGCCCAGAAGACCCCCGAATCGGTCCTTGGCATCGCATTTCTTGAGCGGCTCGACCCTGAGCAGGGTGAGTGGACGTGGCTCTATATGGGCAAATGGGCCAGTGCTGGTCTGTCGGTGGTATGTGCTGCCCTCACGATTTTGACGATGTTCGGAGACGGCAATCCCGTCCAGTGGCTGTGTCTGGCGGCCCTGAGTGGCGCGGCCGCGCGGGAATGTGACCGGCGGCTGCGCAAACCGAGCCACCGGGAGCTTCAGGCACGCTTGCGAACGTCCGAGCAGCATAAGTGGTTCGTCCGCCTCGAAACCTGCAGGGCAAAGTTCGAAGCGGGCAAAAGCAGCGCCATGCGCCAACCTGGTGACGGCGCGTCGGTCATCGCCAGACAAGAATTTGCAGGACTGAACGGCCTGCGGTTGATCGTCCGCAGCGGCGCGATTGACGCCCGGGCGCAGGCACAGGAATTGTTCGTTGAGGTGCCAAAGGCGGTCTTGAACGAGCGGGTGAAATCTCGCGACAGCGCCCCGGCACCTATGCCACAGCCTCACGCTGACGAGAATGACTTGGGCCTCAGCATTGTCCCTGTTTCACCGGTCCGCGAAGCCGATCACCCCTTCACCGGCATCGCGGAAAGCGCATTCACCCAAGCCCTGAATACGTACCTCGAGGCCGCGCCAAAATCCCTGAGCGAGAAGGATCAGTTCCGCTTTGTGAACATGGAAACCTGGAAAATCGTTCAGAAGGATCCTTGCCTCCAGACCGGTCAAATCGCCGCCAGGGTCAGGGAAGGCGCCGAGGAGCACAAGCGTCACATCGACTACACTGACGACGTGCTCGGCAAAATCGTCGGCAGGTCAGCCAGTGGCACCTATGGAGCGTTCAAGGCCTTCCTGATCAAGCAGGGCCTAGGCCGCTAGGTCACATGCTCCGCACGATCCTTGCATCATAGATCCACTTGCGCACCTTGCGGGCCTTGATCGCCGCGATATCGGGATGGCGCGGGTTGATAAGCACATTGCTTTCCTCCGGCACGATCACCGAGGGGACGCGGAGCAGCAGGCTGGTCGCAGCTCTGGCCCAGCGGGTGCCATAGTCCGATGATGTGCGGCTCGCCGGTTCGGCGTCCCATCCGACCGGCGCGGTAATGTGATCGATCCCTTCCGCCGCGTTCCAGACATCATCCGGGATGACGATCTCGACGAGATAGCGATTGAGCGGCAGGCCGCCCGAGTTGAGGTGCACGATGGTCTCAAGCGCGGCGAGCGCGCGGTTGGTCGAGGTGTAGACCAGCGGCGTGCCCTTGTCGTTCCAGCGACCGCCGGTGATTTCCGCCCCCTTGCCGCTGAGATCGTCCGCTTCGTAGTCCTTCGTGTCGGTCGCAATCCGCCAGACCGATAGACTCACGCATAGGCTCCGCTTTGGATGCGGGCGAGCGCCTCGGCCACCATGGCCTGACCCTCCATCGTATCAAGCAGAGCCATCGGCGGGGTGCCGCCAAGCGCAGGCAGTGGCTCTCGCAGCCAGCGCGACAGCCATTCGGGTGCATCGAAGCCCTTGGGATCGCCAGACTCCGCCACGATAGCCTCGACCTGCCCAATCAACCGCGCCACGCCCAGCAGGCGCTCGCTTTCATCACTGGCGAGCTGCTCGCTCTGGGTGATCTTACGGTTGACGGTGGCAGTTTTCAGCCCGAGCGCCTGATAGAATACCTTCTGCTCGACCCCGAGCGCCTGCACCAGCCGCTTGGCCTCGATGGCGGGGACGCCCTGCCGGATCATCGCAATCCGTGCCTGCGGGGAGGCGGCGAAGAGCTCGCGATAGCCGCCGCCTGTCTTGGGCGTTGCAAGTTTCCTGCTGCGCCCTGTTCTGACGTTGCCGCTGTAGATCGCAGAGGTGGCCATGATTGCTCCTTTGAGCATTCACATAGCGCATTTGAGCAAACCATTCAAGGTGGACTGGTCAAGTGCCTACCACCTCATTTCGATCACCCGCTGGAGTTCAAATGCGCGGTATCGCCTGAATTATGTTGCATCAGCCACGCGAGAATTCCCAGAAATTCTGAGGAATCCCCAGAAACGGCTTCGTCCGCTCCCCGCCCTGTGAAAGCCTCTGCACGCATTGCGACGTGGAGGAACGGCGATGGAACGCGAGGAAACGAGCACTCTGATGACCACGGACGATCTCGTCCGGCACCTGCGCATGAGCAGGGTCACGATCTGGCGCAAGCGGGCGGCGGGGGACTTCCCCAAGCCCTGCGCGCTCGGCGGCGGGCAGCTGCGCTGGAAGCGGCGCGACATTGACGAATGGATCGACAGGCTCCCGGTCAGTGATCCGGTGTGTCCGATCCCGCCACCGCCGCCAGCACAGCGTCCGCGCGATTTCGGGAGGCTCCTGTGATGACAGAGCCAGTTGCCCGGTTGCCGCTTTTCAGCGTCCCGACGCATTCGATCGTATTGATCGGGAATGTCGCTTCGCTGACGGTCATCTGTGATCGTCAGATCGCCTGCCCGGCTGACTGCCGTGGCGGGGTCTTGCGGATCGGTGATGTCTCCGTCGCGCTCAGCTGCACCCATGCGCAGAACCTGGCGGAAAGGATCCGTGAGGCCATCGATGCGGCCATTCTGGGGACGCTCCCCCTGCCCGTAAAGCCGACAATCCAATGAGCGGGCCAATGAGCGGGCCTCGCAGCACAGGGGTCTGGCCTTGTGGCAGCGTGTTGCGGCGTAACAGCCGCCTTGGCCCCCACGGGAAATCCAGACGCTCCCAAAACTCCCAAAGTCAAATTTCCCTTGGCTTGATTGAGCAAAGTGAATTGCACGCACCACGCTACTGCCTAGCTGGCCTGCGGGTAGCAGAAAGTCCCGGAATTCTGCGGTTCTACGGCCTAGGTAGAACTCTAGGCTGCCCGCAAAAGCTCTGCGATTTGCGGCAGCGGCGTAGCGCTTGCGCCTACTTCCCTCGTAGAAGCCGGGAATTCCGCCATCTCTCGCCTATTTCGGTGATCTGGGAGCGCGCGCGGTGGCACAGGTAAATGTCGCCTACGAGGACCGGCTGCTCGCCCACCTCGACGCGGTCGCGGAAGGTCGCGGCCTGTCTCGCCCCGACTTGCTGCGCGCCATTGCGGAGGAGGCGGTGCGCGCCGGTGAACAGGGCAGAGCGATGTTCGAGCCGCCGAAACTGCCGATCGACCCCGGCACGGCCGTAACCCTGGCCTTGAAAGTCGAGCAAATCAGCATCGACCTCGATCGCATCCTGCGCGCGGCGGAGCGACGTGAGAAGAGGCTGGTGGAAGCCTTCAACGCGACCGACGAAGCGAACCGAGAAGCGATGAACAGGCTTGGCGAAATGCTGGCAGCCCGGTTCTCGCAAGGCGCAACGCCCTTTTCAGAGTTGTTGGATGGGCATCTGGAAGAGGTCGGAGAACTGCACAAACAGGTCATGTCGGCGGCGCTCTCGCCGGACTGGATCGCCGGGTTCAACGCAAGGCTCGACGTTATCGAAGCTGCTGCGAAGGCGCCGCGCAGCGTGAACAGATATGAGATTGCACCAGACTGGCGCATGCCTGCCTGGCAACTCTGCGTTGGCGCCGTCACCGCCCTGTTCGCGGCAGCCGTTGTCATCACGACGCTTGCCCGCCTCACCCCAGATGCCTGGATCGCCAATCCGATGGCGCGCGCGATGTACGGCAGCGCTGATCAGGCCATGTGCGAACTCTGGAAGGCCAAGCATGGAGCCAAAGCCTGTCCGGTGCCCGTGCCCATGATGGACAAGCCGAAGCCATGATGTCGCTCGGCCCCGTCGCATCCGCCGGTGCGGCCGAATACTACGCCTCGGACAACTACTATTCGCTGGAGAACGGCACTGATCAGAGCCTTTGGCATGGCAGCGGCGCGCAGGTGCTGGGCCTTGAGGGCAAGGTTGAAACCGCCACCTTCGAGCGCATTCTGGAAGGCAAGTTACCCGACGGCAGTGAAATCAATGCCAGTCGCGGCGAGCACCGCGCCGGCCTCGATCTGACCTTCAGTGCGCCAAAATCAGTCAGCCTGGTCGCGCTCGTCGGCAAGGATCACCGCGTGGTGGAAGCGTTCCGGGCGTCCGTCGCCCAGACGCTCGTGTGGGCGGAAAAGAACCTCGCGCAGGCCCGCGTCTGGCGGGACGGTCGGCAGGTCACCGAAAACACCGGCAACCTTCTCGTCGCCACCTTCACCCATGACGTCAGCCGCCAACTGGACCCGCAACTGCACGTCCACGCGGTGGTGGCCGGTGCAACGCTGGCCAGCGACGGCAAGTGGCATGCGCTCAAGAATGACGCGATCTATCAGCATCAGCGCACGCTCGGTGCCGTGCACAACGCCTATCTGCGCGAGGGCTTGGAGAAACTCGGCTACGAACTCGTGCCGGGCAATAATCCCGTGTTGGGAGAGTTCGAGATCGCAGGCATCTCGCGCACCCAGATCGAGGCCTTCTCCGAGCGCCGCGCGCAGATCCTTGCCGCACTGGACAAGGATGGCCGTTCCTCCCCGCGAGAACGGGAAATCGCCGCCCTGGCGACGCGGCGGGACAAGGAACCCGCGATGGATCGTGAAGAGCGCGGAAAGGTGTGGGCGCAGAAGGCGGCGCAGGTGGGGCTCAATCTGCAGCCGATCATTGCGGCGGCGATGGAGCGGTCGGCGCGCGGAGAAACGTTGTGGTCGCGGATGGTTGAGGGGGTTCGCGGCATCCATGCAAGAGGGCTGGAGGTGGCCGCAGCGATGGGACTGACCCCGCGCTACGGGGATGCCATGGTGCCAGAGCGTAAGGGGGCGCTGGCTCCGCAGGCCTTCGCGGCGGCCCACGCCGTGGCCTCTGCCGTCCGCGATCGCGGTGAGAACGAAGCAGGGTTCAACCGCCTCGATCTTGTGCGCGCAGCTCTCGAACGCCGCGGGCCCATCAATGCCGATGTCGTGGAAGCCCGAATCGCGCAATTGCAGGACAAAGGCCTGCTCCTCGGCAATGAGCGGATGGTGACGCCCGCCAGCATGCTGGCGTTGGAGCAACGCGTCGCGCATGAGGTCGCGGCAGGGCGTGGAGCGGTTGGAGCATTCGCCGACCGACCGACAGCAGCATTGCGCGCTCAGCAAGCGGCGGCTGACCTCGGCATGCGACCGCTTAACGCCGGCCAACTGCGCGCCGCTGTTGACGTTCTTGCGACCAATGACCGGGTCCATCTGGTGCAAGGCGGGGCTGGCACAGGAAAATCAGCGGCACTGGTGCCAGTCGCGGCACTTCTGCGCGAAGAGGGCAAACCGGTACATGCGCTGGCCATCGCCACCCGCACCGCACGTGATTTCGGCGAAAAGCTTGGCGTTGAAGGCAAATCGGTCGCCGCCTTCCTCGCGCGGCACCGCCCGGTGCTGGATGGCACCGCCAGTCCGGAGCAGGCCGCGAATACGGCAACGGAGCTGCGCGGCGCATGGATCATGGTCGACGAAACCTCGCTGGTCGGCACCGAGCAATTCGAAAAGCTGGTCCGCCTCGCCAATCTGGCCGGAGCCGAGCGGCTGGTGATGATCGGCGACACGAAGCAGTTGCAAGCCATTGCGGCTGGCAAGCCCTTCGAACAGGCGCAGGAGCGCGGCACTCCTACCTCGCCCGTTACCGAAAACCTTCGCGCTGCCTCGCCTCAGATGAAAGCAGTTGCGGCGGCACTCGAACGCGAAGATCTGCCAGGTGCTTTCGCCGCCCTCAAGGATCGCACGCTCGAACTACCGCGCCTTGAAGGGGTCGAGACCGCTGCAGCGATTTGGGTCAGCCGGTCACCGGAAGAGCGCGAGCAGACGCTGCTTCTCACCTTGAGCCGCGCCATGCGAAGTGCACTCAACACCGCAGTGCAGGAACAGCGCGCCGACAAGGGCGAGCTCGGCAAGCAGGCTCATGTGCAGACTGTCCTCGATCGGGTGACGATCACCAAGGAAGGCGCCCGCCAGATGCGGGCCTACCGTGAGGGACACATAGTCACCTTCAACAGCAACCTGCGCGCCCAGAACATTGCGCGAGGTGAGCGCGGCCGCGTGCTCAGCCATGATAGCGAGCGGGTCAGGCTCGAGATGCAGGACGGCCGGGTGCAGACTTTCACCCCGGGTCGTCTGCCCCACAACCTGCGGCACGATGCCGTGTCGGTCTTCGCCGAGAAGCGCCTTGCACTGCGCGCGGGCGATCCGATCCGCTGGACGACCAATGATCATGCGCGCGGCCTCGCCAATAGTGATGTGGCCAAGGTCGAAAGCGTCGGCAATCACGGCATTACCGTCTCCACCAAGGATGGTGAGGCAATCGACCTCAAGCACGGAGACCCGATGCTGGAGCGGCTCGACCTCGCCTACGCGGTCAACGCCCACATTGCGCAGGGCATGACCGCGAAGGACGGCATCATGGTGCTGAGCGAGAGCGAGCGGCTGCTGAACAGCACGCGCTCATTCCTCGTCGCCGCGACGCGGTTCACGGGCGACGCCATCCTGATCGTCGACGACGCGCACAAGATCGAGCGCGATGTGGCGCGCAATCCCGGCGACAAGACCAGCGCCATCGAAATTGCCCGCGGGCAAGCGGTTGAGAACGAACCGGATAAGCGCAGCCCCATCATAACGGACGAGCTACGGCGACTTGGTGCTGCGCTCGGGCCCGAGTTTGTTCGGGCGGTCCTGACCAACAAGGAGCGCGAACTTACGCTGGAAAAAGGTCTGGACCGCAGCGAACCCGGGCGCGGATCGGGTGGGCGCGAGCTCGATCGCGAGCGCGATATGGAACGGGGGCGGTGAGGATGTCTTTCCCGCGGCGCCGCTGCCTGAAGCATCGCGAGCGCGGACTAATCCCGTGCCTGCCCACACCCTTCTTGCCTCCAGACCTTAGCTTAGCTATATACTTAGCCAAGGAGTTGCCCCATGGCCCAATTCTCGGTTCACGACGCCAAGACCAACCTCTCTCGCCTCATCGCGGAAGCCTTGGCAGGCGGTGAGGTCGTGATCGCGCGCGGCAACGTGCCGGCTGTGCGTCTGGTGCCGGTCAATCCGCGCGGCAAACGCCGCTTCGGCGCACTCAAGGGCAAGATCACGGTCGACATCCGGTTCGATGAGCCGCTGCCCGAAGATGAGCTCGAAGGGTGGGGTCTCGCTTGAGGCTTCTGCTCGATACCCACGCGCTGATCTGGTGGTTGGCGGGTGACGATGCTCTCAGCCGCCGCGCCCGCGAGGCCATCGCCGATGAGGCCAACGAGATCATCGTCAGCGCCGCCTCGGCGATGGAGATCGCCACCAAGTTCCGGATCGGCAAACTGCCCGGCGCAGCGGTGCTGGCGCAAGATTTTGAAGCGATCATCGCCGAGCAGGGCTTTGGGGAACTGCCAATCAGCGTGCACCACGCTAGGCTCGCGGGTGAAATGAACATCGCCCACAAGGACCCGTTCGATCGTCTGCTGATCGCTCAGGCACAGGCCGAAGACATGGTGCTGGTTTCAAACGAGGCGCTGTTTGACGGGTTCGCGATCAAGCGTCTGTGGTGACCTCCGCATAAGGATCTGGCCCAGATCGGCGTGGCCGAGAGCGGGGCGGTGAGCGCCACGCTAAGGTCGTCCGCAGCTTGGTTCACGGTAGCTGCGGCACTATATGGGGCGAGAAGCAGCGGAGCATTGCGATGTCGATCCAAGCCTACGCAGAGAACGGCACCTTTGCCCCGCGCAAGATTGTCGCAGCGCTGCGCACCACCAGCGATGAACTCGCCCGCACGCTCGGCCTCGGCAAGGACGCCATCCAGCGCAAGGACCGGATCACCTCCGCCCGCACCCAGCGCCGCATCCGCCACATGGTCGAGGTGCTTGGCAAGGTCGAGCCACGCCTCGGTTCACCCCTTTTGGCTTATGCCTGGTACCGCTCAGAACCGTTGCCGGGTTTCTCCGGCCAAACCGCGATGCATCTGGTCCAGAGCAACCGGGCCGACGAGGTGTTGACCTATATCGACGCCGTCGACGCGGGCATTCACGCCTAGCATCCAGCCATCGGGTTTGATGATCGTCTGTGAACACCAAAGCAATTTGATGTAGGCAGAACCCTGTTCCACGATCATCAAACGCAGCACGCGGATCGCCCGCCTGCCTATGATGAGCGAATGGGCTGCTGCGCGAATTAGTCCCAGCATCGGGACGCGCGCCGGCGACGTTGGTCTTTTCCGAACTGCTCAACATTGCCGAAGGGCGGGAGGTTTTTTGACCGCCAGCGCTGGTCCGGAAATCTTGCCAATCTGGCAGATATCGCCATTCTTGGCTGCGAAAGGAGAATGCGCCATGCCAGCGGCTCCAAGCCAACACCCTAGGATTCCCATAACCCGGTTTCACAGCGACGTTGAGGGGTGCCTCGAGCTTGCAAAGACGCAGCCCGTGATCCTGACCAGCCACGGCCGCGAGCGGTATGTGATCGCAGATCGCGACTATTTCCGCCATCTTGAACGGGCTGCACACAAGATCATTGCGACGCAAATGAAGATCGAGTTTTCTTCGACATACTCACAGCTTTCACCGAGTTCGAGAGCGACTTATCCGGGTCCGCACCCGAGAAGAGGCGAAGATCGCTCGGAACAGGGACGAGCGTATGCATCCGGTGAAGACCGCGGTGTGATGCTGGTCGGCGCGTAGACCGGGTCAGGCGGCGATGGCTGTGGTGCGCGGCGCCCAGTTCCACGGCAGGAGCTTGTCGAGCTTGGTTGCCGGGTGATCGGCGATGCGGGCGAGGACATCGGCGAGCCAGGCCTGCGGATCGATATCGTTGAGCTTCGCGGTCTGGATCAGGGTGTAGATGATCGCAGCGCGCTGCCCTCCGCGGTCGGAGCCGCAGAACAGCCACGCCTTGCGGCTGAGCGGGATGCAGCGGAGCGCGCGCTCGGCGGCATTGTTGGTGAGGCAAATCCGGCTATCGTAGAGGAAGCGTGTGAACGCGTCAGCGTCTCCATCTCCTCATCCTGCAGATAGTTCTTGGCGATCCGCTCACGCGTCCTGCTTCTCCGAACGGGTGCTATCGGCGTGCATTTCCGGAACGTGCAAATCTGCAATGGCGTCCAGCACCCTGCATATCGTCGCCGCGCCCTGAGGCGTCTGGTCCCAGATCCGACGCAGGCTGGCATTCGCCTTAGCCCACTCTGGATCCATCCGCGAGGATTCCCCCATTTTCGGCACCTTGACCCCCAGAACGCGGCACACCTGCACCACATTGGCGCTGACGGTCTTGAAGTTCCCGGAGCAGATGCGCCCGACCTGGCTCGGATGCACGGACGCGAGCCGCCCGATCTCGGCATTGCTGCGCCCGCTGGCCGAATACCTGTCAGCAATTCTCCTCTGGAGCGAACTTAACTGCTTGCTTGTTGGCTTCATGCAAATTAGCATGATTAAAGTGACGCAAATTTGCAAGGAGTGATCGATGGACGAGATCCGATTTTATCGGGCTAGCGAGAAGCCCTTCGGCGCCTTCAGCAACCTCTACCGCCGCGAAATAGAGTTTGAGGGCGAGCTCTACCCGACGAGCGAGCACGCCTATCAGGCCGGGAAGGCACGGAAGGCCGAGGTCAAGAAGTGGCTGATGGAGGCTCCGTCGCCTTCGCTCCTAGCGATGGCGGCCCATGGCCTATACTACTGGGACGTCGCCCCCGGCTGGTCGACGAGCAAGTTCGACCGCATGCGGGCGGTGCTGCGCGCCAAGTTCACCCAGCACGCGGACCTGCGCGACCTTCTCCTCTCGACCGGCGATGCGCGGCTCATCGAGACGGCCACGGTTGACAACGAGGTCAACCGTCTCTGGGGGGAGGTCAACGGCGTCGGGCGCAACATGCTGGGCGTAATGCTGATGGAACTCCGCGCGGAACTGCGCAACGAAGCTCCGGGATTCGACGCCTACCTCGTGGTCGCCGCGTGATCCCCTGACAACGGCCTCGCACTGGCGCCGAGTATCCCGCGGACGTATTCGGCGCCGCGCTTCCTGAAGAGCCCGCGCGCACCGGCGTAGGCGCAGTTCTCCGCTGCCAGCCGCTGCCCGGCCACGACGCCTCCAAGGAGCGCCCCGGCCGTGAGCCGCGCCGTACCGAAACCGTTCGCGAGCACCCAGTCGATCACTCCGACGCTGACCATGTCGCCTGAACCGCAGGTGTCCAGAACCTCCGGTGCGTCGATCGCGTCGCACCAGATCGTCTGCTCGCCATCCCGCACCTCGAGGCCATCGGCTCCGTGGGTGACGATCATGATGCAGTTGTAGACACGGTCCGCAAGCCGTCCGCCTAGGCGATCCTCCGAGAACTTGAGGATCGTCGCGATCCGAAGCGCCTCGTCGAACAAATCATCGTACTCAATGTCCGAAGGTTCGAAGAATACCACCGCGCCGGCCGCTCCCGCCGTCCTCATGGCCACCAGTATGCTCTCCGACAGCCGGTCCGCATAGAAGACGGCACATTGGGCGAGCATCGATTTGGCCAACGAGACTTCCTCGACACCGATGGGCTCGTACCGCGGGAAATCCTCGCTCGTCTCCGGGCATACGAAGCTGAAGTCATGCTGGCCCAGGTCGGTGTCCAGCGTCTGCGCCAGGACCGGCGAGCGCAGATCGGCGCGACGCCTAATGAAGTCCGTGATGGCACCGGCCTCCATAAACTCATCTACGAGCCGCCCGCCCTCATCGTCGTCGCCCAGCAGCAGGACGGGTGCGACCTGGCGGTGGAGCATGGCGAGCGAAAGCAGGACGTTGCCGCAGGATCCCCCCAACGCCTCACCGGCGAAGTCCCCATCTGCGTAGACCCGGTCGAGCACCGTGAAACCGGTTCCGGCGACGTCGATCCGGTTCTCGTTCAAATATTTCGCAGCGCTCATGTTCACCTTCTGTACTCGTTTGGCGTCACCTGTCGAGACCCAGTGACGCGAGGTCGAGGCGAATCCCCCCCGCGTCCGATGCTACCAGACGGCACTGTCAAAAGGCACTGTCAAAAGGAATGCACCACTGGCGGTGGAGTGGGGCGAGTTGTAGGCTCGGCTCATGGGCCGACCTCGCAAACCAGCAAATCCGTTCCGGTATTTCCACTCCTCGCCCGAGGTGATCCGCCTCGTGGTCATGATGTACGTTCGCTTTCCGCTGAGCCTACGGAACGTGGAGGATCTGCTGTTCGAGCGCGGCATAGACATCTGCCACGAAACGGTGCGGCTATGGTGGAACCGGTTCGGGCCGATGTTCGCCGCTGACATCCGGCGCCAGCGCGTGAGCCGCATGCGCGGTTTCAGGCATTGGAAGTGGCACCTCGACGAGGTCTACGTGAAGATCAACGGCGAGATGCACTACCTTTGGCGGGCGGTGGACCAGGAAGGCGAAATCCTGGAATCCTACGTCACCAAAAGTCGCGACAAGGCAGCGGCCCTGCGCTTCATGCGCAAGGCATTGAAGCGGCACGGTCGGGCAGAAACGATCGTGACTGACGGCCTGAAATCCTACCCTGCAGCGATGAAGGACCTCGGCAACGAGCACCGCCGTGAGGTTGGCCGCCATGCAAACAATCGGGCCGAGAACTCGCATTTGCCATTCCGCCGACGAGAGCGCGCCATGCAGCGGTTTCGGCAGATGAAGTCGCTACAGAAATTTGCCTCAGTGCACGCCTCGATCCACAACCACTTTTCCCAGGAACGCCACCTCGTCGACCGCCAAACATACAAGCTTCGCCGCTCGGCCGCGCTGGCCGAGTGGCAGGCCCTTGCAAGCTGAGATCTGGCCCACAACGGGGGCGCTTTCTCAACAGAGAACGTTTCGCATCAGACTGACACCTCCCGTCGCGTCGCTTGGACGGGCAACCAGCCCGCCCTGCACAATGCTCCTTGCCGAGACGCTTCCTGACGCAATCCCGGTGGTGCAACCTAACGTCATCTGGCTCTAGCGCGCTCGTTGGGGCAGGTTATTTGCCCTCGCCGCGTGCAATCCGCTTTTGCCAGATACCATAGGAAGCAAGCGCGCTTGCGGGGGTTGAATTGTACCAGGAATAGCCACGGCGGCGCTCGGGGCTGATATCACGGACATCGTCATACAGCGCCCGATCACGATCACCGAACACCGGAGTGTTGTCGGGAATACTGTAAAAGCGTGCCCACAACAGCCGGGCCCCCTTGCTCACGACGAGCTGCGGATCTCCTCCGGCACGATCCCAGATGCGGTCTGTGATGGCAACTCGCTGCAGCCAGCCGACTCCTTCTTGCACAGCTGCCTGCACTTCAGGCGAGGGTTCTGGAATCGCCATCAGAAAGAGCAAAATCCTGGAACTCTCGGAACTGGCCAAAGCGACCGGTTCATAGTTTCGGGCCGAATCCGGCACCAGCGTGAGAGCATCGTATTGTTGCGCCCATCCGGTGCGCTGCCCTTTGTGGACAATCTGCGTATCCAGCAGGCATGTGATCCCGTCTGCCACCGCCTGTCGCGATTTCTCGCGAAGATGCGCCGGCAGGCTAGCAAAACCGCCTTGTCCCTCGGCGGCGGCAAGAAGAATGCCCATGACACGCACCATGGCGTCATCATTGTAAGTCAGGGCATCGTGGTATCCGCCGGCAAGTGGCCATACCTGTGGCCAGCCGCCGTTAGGCATTTGGGCTGCAAGCAGATATTCGATACCGCGAGCAATCGTTTTGCCATAACGAGCTGCAGTGGCGGCATCGCCAGCTTCGACGACCCGGGCAAGAAAGGAGAGCTCCGTTGTCGTCGCGCCATTGTCTATCGTCCCGACAAAGTCCCAGCTGCGCTTGCCAGCAGCGGGTGAAGCGTCGTGGACATAATGCTGTCCGGGCAGCCTGGGGGCGACATTGCGCGGCATGTTTTTGCCCCACCCACCGCTGGGGGTCTGAAAGCTCATGATCGTATCGGCTACTTCCAGGGCGGAAGACGTCCGATACCATGCAGCGTCTCGGTCCAGCGGCATCGTCGCAAGCCCGTTACCGTCGGCAGGTGAAGGAGGAACGGGCACACCGGCGACAGTCTCGGCGGCAAGCGCCTGCTTGTCATGCACGGCATGTTTCGCCGAAGTCTCAAGATAGGCCTGCCACTTTGCCCGCAGATGGGCCGGAGCCTCTGGTATGCGCGCTGCTGAAACGATCCGGTAAGGCGCAATCGTGCCAATTCTCTTGGCCATTGCAACATGTGGAGACATCGTCATCGCCGCACCCGAAGCCAGGAGGAGGGCTGGAAAACTGCAAAACTTCACCATTCGAATATGCCCTCACAGTCTGTTTTGGCGGCTTTTCTGCAGTGCAGACCATGGCTCGTCCACGCTTGGAAAAGCCTGTGGCGCGGCCTGGCCTGATCGCGATGGATTGCCCCGCGACTTTCGCTCGCGGGGCAATCCCAGGTCTGCTTCAGAACCGTACGCGGGCGCCAACCCGGTAGATCGGGCCGGGGCTACCGTACTGCGTAATCGCTTCCTGTCCTTCATAGGCAAAGCGCTCGTTCGGCTGGTTCGTGATATTCAGCGCTTCTGCCGTCATCGAGAACCAGTCGGTGAACTTGTAGCTGGCAGAAGCGTCCACATTGGTCGTCGACCGGCTGTACTGGAAGTCGTTGATCAAAGGGGAATCGCAAGGCGTGCCTGCTGTAGCAGGCGTTGCCGGGCTGTTTTGAAGGCCCGGCTGACAGGTGCCCCCGGCAATCGGATAATTGGTTGAATACCCCTTGCGGTGGGCCACCGAGACGCGCGTCCTGAAGCGATTGGTTTCATAGGACAGAGTAGCGTTCAGAGCCTGCGGCGACACGCCAAGGAACGGTCCTTTGCCAGTTACTTGCGCCACGGTCGCGTTGCCGGGATCCAAGATGTATTCCAGTTCCGATTGGATGTATGTGTAGTTAACCTGCACGCCAAGGTTTTTCAGGATCCATGGCAGAAAATCCAGTTCCTGCTGGAAGCTGATTTCGAAGCCCCGGATATATCCGCCCGGAGCATCACGGAATTGCCGCGCCGTGACGATATTATCAGCATCGATGTAGGCAAGCTGGTTCGCGTTGGTGAACCCCTGACGAATGGCGGCAACGTTTTCTGCCCCAACAATTTCGCTCAAAGGCGCAGAAAAGTTCACCGTCTGCGGGAAGCTGGCGATGTCCTTGTTGAACGCGGCGATGGTAAGCAACCCGCCTTGGCCAAAGTACCACTCCACACTGGCGTCAATATTGGTCGAACGGAATGGCTTCAGCCTTGGATTGCCGATGGTCAGGCTCCCACCGACAGTATCGCCGTTGTTCGGGATGGAGATCCCTGTGATCGAAGGCGAAAGGTTGCCCAGCAACGGGCGAGCCATGACCTTCGAGACACCAAAGCGAACCAGCAGTTTATCAACCGGTTCGTATACAAGATTCACCGAAGGTAGAAAATCGGTGTACTTGTTCCGGCCTTGAATAGTTCGAGCACCCGGCGTGGTGCCGTCTGATTCAAGGTCAGTGATCGCAACACGTCCACCCAGGTTACCCCGGAAGCTCCGCCCGAAAAGATCGGTATTCCAATCGATCTGGCCATAGAACCCGGTTGAAGTCTCGCGCACGGAAAAGTTCTCGCGACCGCCATTGCGCAGACTGGTGATCGTCCAGTCACCCCATTTGTTTACGCAGTTGCATGTAAAATCAAATAGTTGATCGAACGCCTCGATGCTGGGGACATAGAAACTGGTGAGTGTGCCCTCGGGAACATTAAGCCCCTGCCCGAAGTCGATCACTCGTCCTACTTGCGCCGCCGTTGCTCCGGCTTCGGCCAGAGTCGGATTGAGAATGTCGACGTTGCGTTCGAACTGGATTGTCCTGAAGGCATACTGGCGGTAATTTCCGCCAAAGCTCAGCGACAGCTCACTGCTAAGATCGAGATCGAAATCGACCTTCGCCTGCTTGTAGGTGTTTTTGGTTGACCGCTGGAAGTGGCGCATCGCGGAAAAACCTTTGACCGTGTCCCAATTCGCCGGGTTAGCCGTATCGAAGCCAAAATCGATTGACGGCATACTGCCGCCGCCACGTTCGTCGATGACGTAAAGACCTGGCGAGTCCATACGGTTGAATTCAACCAGCAGACCTTGCTGTTGAAGGCGAGATTCAGATGCCCCCCCGACGAATGTCATGCGGAACGTATCGGTAAACGCGTGATCCAGTTGCAGAGAAGCCTGCTTGAACTTGGTTTCATATTCGGACTGGTCGGCAGCAGAACGGAAGTCGACATTCGTTGCCGCCATGTAGTTGATCAGGCCATTTTCGACATTCACGTCCTGAATTTTAACTGCCGGACGCCCGATCAGCGCGCCACGAAACGCGAGCCGGTTGGATGACGGAATGTATCCGACCGAATTCGGGTTGTTGTAATAATCGTAAGGATCAAGATTGAACGGGTTGCTGCTGAAAATGTTTGCGGTCGAAGGATTCACACCTCCCGGAACCACAGCGGCTTGGCCAAGCACGGATGCTACGGTTTGCCCCTGCGCATTCAGCGCAGTCGAAAATGCAGGGGTCGTTCCGTACAACGAACTGCCGCAATCCTGCGCAGGCACAAATTCGGAAACCTCGCGCGGCACACAAAGTCCCGGATAAAGCGCACGGGCCTGCAGCGGCGTAAGGGTGTTTCCTGCTGTGTTCAGCGTTGTGTTGGTATTGTTGCGGTTAAGGCCTACTGGCGAAATCTGATTGATCGTCGATTTGTTTCTGAACTGCGAATACAGTCCATCAATCGACAGCCTGGTCCGGTTGCTGATTTGCCACTGGTAAGCCGCCGTCAAACCAAGACGGCGATAGCGCACGTCCTGCTGCTCAAGCGAGGGCAATCCGGGGAACCGTAGCGTTGAATCATCAAAACGTCCGGGCGTATTGAACGGGGCACCTGGATAAAGCTTGGCATAGGCTTCCGGGTTGGAGCCACTTAGCAGGGATGCGATTTGCGGATTGGTGATGGCAGAGCCAAAATTCGTTCCGGCAGGTGCTGCAAATCCAGCTCGCTGGGGGTTCTCGTTTCCAGCCCAAGTGGAACCGCGATAGACATAATCGAACGCGGCCGGTGGCCTGCGATACTGATCGATCTCGTTTTCAGAACGCGCCCACGCGCCAGAAACGAGCAGCCCCATGTCACCAAACCGACGAGAGAAGAGCCCGGCGAGACGGGGCTGCCAACGCTGGCTGTTTTTCTGGTAGTTGCCTTCCGAAGACAGGGCAAATGCGCCCTTCTTGTAGTCAAACGGGCGCGCGGTCTGAAGATCAATCGTGGCTCCCAGCGACCCCTCGTCGGTCTCGGCCGACGGTGTCTTTTGCACCTTCAAGGAATTGAACAGTTCGGATGCGAAGGTGTTGTAGTCAAACGAACGGCTGCGGTTCGGACCAGCGCCAGAATCATTTGAGCCGGCAGTGGACAGTGCCTCCAGACCGTTGAGCCGTGTGCGATTGAAGTCGCCGCCCAATCCGCGAACGGTGATGGAACGGCCTTCGCCGTTATCCCGGTCAATCGAAACGCCAGGCAGACGCTGCAGGGATTCGGCCAGGTTGTTGTCAGGGAAATCAGCGATATCCTCGGCCGTAATCGCATCGATCTGGACATTGGCGCGCTGCTTTTCGTTGATGGCGCTGCGCAAGGATGCCCGATAGCCGGTCACAATAATCGCTTGTTGATCAATCGCTTGTTGATTGCTGGCGGCTTGTGGCTGCCCCTCTGCCGCCACAGTATCTTGCGGTGCTTCTTGCAATTCGTTGGCCATGGCCGGGTGTGCCATCACAAACGCAATTAAGGATCCCCCGATCCGCAAAGAAATCTTACGCATTTTTTTGCTCTCCCCTGTTTACTTGTTGGCGCCTGACACCGGTGTCAGAGCTAAGTATTGTTTTTATGCCCAAGCATCGTAATTGCCTTTAATTGCGCGATCAGCCCAATGGCCTCGGCCCCGATGCAGCTTTTCCGTATGCCGCGCGCATCGACCGTGACGGGCGATTTCTGTCAGCGACGCTGCAACAGTGCCCCCCCGAAGATGCCGAGATGTCGCGAACATCCGACGTGTCCACGCGCGATTGCAATATGAGAAACTGCGTCGAAAAGCCTGCAACGGCTTCGAGCGGTGCACAGTCTTGTCTTGTTAAGGATGTGGTTAATCCCACAGTTAATCCCACTGGCAGCATACGATTCTCCCGGATCGTGCTTTTTTGAATAACTGTTAGCGGTAACCGGTGTCAATGAGCATTGTGGATCGTTTCTTTGTCTTGTGCCGATGCCGCGCGAGCCAGTGGTAGCAAACAGCAACAACGCACATCAGCTTTAGATGTGTGGTGCGGCCTTGATGCGCCAATATTGCGCCACGGACGCATAAGACGACGTGGCTTTATCTATCCGCGCTGAAGGCCGCCATGATGACCTGCGCCCAACCGCGGTGCGCGCGATCTGGACGTCAGGTTCGCCGTAAAGTCATCGCCGGCTCAATGGACGTCGGTTCAAGGGAGCTAACTATGCTGATGTACGTAACGTAACATACCGCCAGCAGGCCGGGATAGGCGGCGGTCAGGACAAAAGGCTGGCATAGACCCACAAGGCCAAGAGCCAGCCGCAGACCAGAAACACCGCAATAAGGATGGCTTCGATCGAACGGGCCGGGTCAGTGGGGATCCAGTCCTGGACGATTTCGATGTCTGGCGCCCCGCCGTCAAAGGCCTGCTCCAGCGCCTCTGCCTTAACACAGGTTTCGGGTGTCGGTGGCTCACACAAGTCTGGAGCCTGCCCGGTCACCGCCGCCCCCCTGCGGAACTGCGGGCACGTTCGCCCGGTTCATCGGCAGCGGCCGCGGCCCGGTCGTTTAGCGCTTGTTCCAACAGAAGATCATACATCGTATGGAAGGCTTGATCCGTCAGTTCGATCCAGCGCACCCGATGATCGACCGTGTCATCTGACCGGATAATCAAGCCGTGCTCTTCAAGCAGGCCGATCCAGCGCAAAGCCGTGGTCGCCGGAACGCTTGCCGCGATGCAGGCGTTCTTGATCCTGACGCGGCTCCCCTGCATTCGCATAACAAACAGTTCGAGCAGCATGTCCCAGGCCGGCTCACCAAACATCTCGGTCGGCAAACGTGTTCCGCGCCGCCTGCGGAACGCATAAAGCTGTCTGGCGTAGGCGAGCACCGTCCGGTCTTCGTCGGCGAGGCCCAAGCTTCCAGGATCGCCGACACGCAGGCGACGCCCGCTACCGCTATCGGGGGCAGAGGTTTGTACGGCAGATAAAGCCAACGATATCTGTTCAGACAGATCCAAAACCTTGGACAAGGCTCTTTCGATGTGTTGAATCTCTGCCACATTCTTGAATGGCTGCACCAGAATGCCCCCTGTCATGCACAAAGTGAACCACTAAAAATTTTGCCTAGGCCGCATCTCACCCATCAAGTTTGGGATAACTTTCGCCACTTTCCGGCAATAAGCCCAAAAAACAGACTGGCTGGAAACAAAGTCCACAATAAAAACAAGGCTTTTTCATCGCCTGCTATTTGGACATTCATACCAAATACGGAAAGCGACAGAACAGTCATTCTGGCAAGGAGCGCCCCGGCTGCAAAAATCGGCCAGATACTGCTGCCTGTCAGGGCCAGTGGCAGAACCAGCAGCAAATCCATGATCGCCAAAGTCAGAAAAACGGGTGTTGATCTTTCAAGGATAGTTCCACCGGCCATTCCTGCCGCAAAATGAAAAATCATCGAAAGCAACAAAACAAACCCACCCAGTTTTTCGTCCCTTTCACCAAACCCCACGGACACGACACCGGAAAAGAAGCTTAGGAAAGTCGCTACCAGCAATCCCGTCATCAATGACTACACGCCCCAAAGAATTCGATCATGATCAGGTTATCCAAAAATTCAGCGCCTGCCGAAGGAATAGACGACCGAAATCTCCGCTCAATACTTCGTCACAATAACAACCAGCATCATCAAAGATGTGGCTGTCACGCAAATTGCAGCCAAGCGTCCCGTTAGAGCGCCGCCAGCATCGATCGTGGTCAAGATCAAACCCTTGCGATCGGTACGAACCCCTGCAAAAACTGACTGCCCCCCGTTTCCTGCCCTGCCGGGCGGACCTTTGGCGGGACCAGCCTCGGCATGTTGTCTGCTGGCGTCACTTCCGTCCGAATCAGGCCCCTCTTGTTGGTTAACAGCTTCCATTTCATTGACGTTTTGATCGACCTGAAATTTCCCTCCTGTGGAGTTTGCACAGGTATCAAGCAGCCTCTGATAGGCTCGAGCAAGGTCCCCACGCCTATCAACGCCAAGCTTGCGCCGCGCGGATTGGAGGCGCTGCTCCACCGCCGATGCTGATATCCCGAGCATGGCCGCGATTTCTTTGTTCGTTCGTCTGTCCACAACAAGATCAAGCACTTCACGTTGCTTTTCGCTTAGGCTTTCAGCCGAAGACTGTGATTTTTGCTCAGCCTCCACTCATTGCTCCTTTGTTTTTTAGAGGTCTGTCTGAAAAACGATTAACGCTCAGACATGAATTCATTGGCCCAATGTTAGGGATTGTGGAGTTTCTTCCATTTTGGAAGAAACTTGCAAAACCTGAGTGCTTGAATTATGAACCGACAAGCCATTTTAGCGGGAATACCGATCCGTGCACTTGGGTCTTGGACCGTTCCCGAGCATTTTTCCAACCAAGACCGGACTGACTGTCGTTCGAGACTTTCCAGAATGGCCTGACGCGCACAGATGGCCCGCGCAGGCCCGCCCGCCCCATCAGCTATCGCCGTGATGCGTGCCGCTGCCTCCAGTGGTCCGGTTCTGACATTCGGTATCGTGTGCAGCACTGCTGCGCTCGAATGGCAGAATCTTTATGGACCACTAGAAATATCTGATTCTAGTGGATTTTGCGATTTTGACATTTGCGGACTCGCCCCAACCGCAAGGGAATGCGAATGTCAAGATCAATTCACTAGGCCGTAAACTCATAAACCACACCGTCGAGGTTTGAGGCAAAACGGCCAGGTGCAAGGAAGGAGGGCGCAGGAATATGTCGATATTTCAAGCCCG
>NCGO01000028.1 GCA_002256985.1 Novosphingobium sp. 28-62-57 | reverse complement strand
GCAGCGCAAGGGAGCGCATCACATCAACCGTGCGCGATCCTTACAGGGGGTCCCTTTTGCGCGCCGATAAGGGGTCCCGTTTGGACGCCGATTGACACAGAAAAACAGGTTCGGTCTGATCTTCCACGAACGCTGCGAACGCATGGGATGACTCTGCCTGAACCCCGCGCAAAACAAGTGAAATCGACCGAAACGACCCCGGAAACGGATCAACAACATCCCTGCCAACCACGGGGAGCATCGGAATTGCCCGCAGTCGCCTTGATCAGCACCGAATTACCCGGTTATTGCAGGTGTCCAGCTGCCGTTCGGACTGATCAATGAGAACTATCAAATTCGAGAGGGCATAGCGCGGACGGTAAGCATCAGGCTAAAAATTCACGAACCAACGTTGCTTCACGTGGCGAGTTTTGCACGACCAGCGATGCTACAGCCTGATCCAGCGCGTCATCAATCTTGGCAAGATACTGTTCGGCCGATAGCTTTGGCACAGCATTTTCTGCGACGATAATCCCCGTGATGAACGTGATCATCGCATGAAGAACGCGATCATCCACAACTTCCGGCGAAAGGTATCCAATTCTGGAGTGAAGCAGGTTTTGCGCCGCGTTGAGGGCTGATGACAGAGCGCTTGCTTCGTCAGCGGTATGCTGAATGCCTTTGGGCCGGTGATACAACAGATATTGGAGAATGAATGCCGGATAGGAAAAGGTGCCGTCGGCCGAGCGCAAGGTGAAGTAGGGTAGAACGATAACCTCGAAAATGGCGCGGGTATCGGTGGCAAGATTGGCGGCATGAAGGCGAGCCAGAAGCTCTGCCCGGACAGGCTCCATCTGCATGACCCGGTGCCGGAATATCGCCTGCACAAGGCCTTGCTTCGATCCGAAGTGATAACGCACGGCATTGTTGTTGCCATGCCCGGCGGCGGCGGCAATTTCGCGCAGCGAAGCGGCCTCTACCCCGCGTTCCGCAAAGAGCCTCTCGCCCGCCAGAATGAGTTGGACCTTGCTGTCGGCTGCATCGGAAGGGTCGACCTTAACGTTATCCTGCATGCCGCGTGAATTAACGCATTTGCGCCAAATGGCCAACCCTCTGCGAGAAAAGATAAGGCGGATGCGTTAGAGAAAACTGCCGATTTCCGGGATATTTCAGGAATTCCTCGAATTTTCGCAAAATCCTTCACTCGTGAAAAAGTCAGGTGCGTTATTTTTCTGCATGTGATTTTATGCCTTCAGCGGTGACGACGAAGAATCGCACCAATGGATTTGGGAAGAGGGGAGTGACTGAAATGCAAGCAAACCCACAGGGTGCCCGAGCAGCGCTGGCCATGTTCATGGCCACGACAGCACTTGGCACAGCACTTGGGCTAGGCAACCAAGCCTTTGCGCAGGAGCAATCCCCGGACAACGCGCAGGCCGCCGATCAGGGCGGCATTCAGGACATCGTCGTAACCGCGCGAAAGCGCACTGAAACCACCCAGAACGTGCCCGTTGCGGTGCTGGCGATTTCGGCAGAAACCATCCAGAAGTATGATCTGACCAGTCTTGAGCGGGTCGCGGCCAGCACTCCGTCTTTCGTGGTGGGCCGGGCGCCATCAGGATCGGGCGCCACGCTGGTGCTGCGCGGCATAGGCTCCAACACCACATCGATTGGCCTTGAACAGTCCGTGGCGGTTGTCGTGGACGGGTCCTATTACGGTCAGGGCCGCACGATCAACGAAGGCTTCTTTGATCTTGGCGGCATAGAAATCCTCAAAGGTCCGCAGGCGCTGTTCTTTGGCAAGAACGCAACGGCTGGGGTCGTCTCGATCACCACCGCCGATCCGGGTGACCGGCTCGAAGTGATTGCCCGTGCAGGATACGAATTCCGCGCCCGACAGATCGTGGGGGAGGCGATCGTCTCAACCCCGCTGACCGATACGCTTGGCCTGCGCGTGGCCCTGCGCGGCAGCAAGATGAACCGGGGCTATTACAAGCAGATTGGTACGGCGCAGACCTATCCGACGTTGAACAGGACTTCGACAGCGCAAGTGGTCACGCCGACAAACCATGTTTCGGGACCGGCAGGAGACGGGCGGGCGGACGAGTTTTATGTTCGCGCCACACTGAAATGGCAGCCGACAGATCGTTTGACGGCAACGATCAAGGCCAATTTCGGCGAAAACAAGACTGACAATCCGGCAGGAGGAGCGGTCAGCTACAATTGCCCGACCGGCGCCACGGCAGGCAATCCTGCCATTGCGTGCCGACGCGCGTTTGAATCGTCGGGCAACCGGTTCCCGGATGCGATTGCGGCCACGGTTCCTTTTGCCAACGCCGATGGCCAGACTGGCAACCAGTATCGCAGCTGGGCGGTCAACGCCAATGTGACCTACGAGCTTGACGATGTGACGATCACTTCGGTCACCAACTACAACTGGAACCGAAACATCTTCCAGTTCGATGCCGACACCGTTTCCAGAAGTGGTGCGCCAGGCGTTTTCGCCACGGAATGGTCAACGTTCGATGCCTTCTCGGAAGAATTGCGCGTGCTGACATCGTACGATGGTCCGGTGAACCTGATGGTTGGCGGGCTCTACCAGAAAACCAAGCGCGATTACCTGGCGTGGACCGCATCGGGCGGACTTGAAAACAGCGCAGCCCCGCAATCTTTCCAGCGCTATCTTGCCAATTCGAAGGATTCCGAAACAGCCGGCGAAACGATTTCGGCCTTTGGACAGGTGGTTTACAATCCTGTCGAGCTGGTCGAGGTAACCGGCGGCGTGCGGTACACGCACGAGACGAAGGACAGCTATTTCCTTCAGCCCTATTCCCACCCGATCCGGGTGGCGCAGGGGATTTTCCTGCCCGGCACCCGCATCACGTCCAATCAGGTTTTCAACGACTGGTCGCCGGAAGTAACCGTGAGCTACAAGCCGACGCAGGATATCAATATCTGGGCGGCCTACAAAACAGCCTACAAATCTGGCGGATTTTCCAACTCGGGCATTCTCAGCCCCAATGCCAGCCTTGCCGATTTCGAGTTTGAATCGGAAAAAGCCCGGGGCTTTGAAGGGGGCATCAAGACCACCCTGTTCGACCGGCAATTGCGCTTCAATGTGACCGCATACACTTACAAGTTCGACAATCTGCAGCTCGATTTCTTCCGCTCAGACATTTTCGCTTTCACCACGATCAATGCCGGTTCGGCGCGCACCCGCGGCGTGGAGGTGGATTTCCAGTATGCGCCGCGTGGCCTTCCCGGCTTGGATCTCCACGGGTCGATCAACTACAACAAGACCCGCTATGGCGATGCGCCCGGCGCACCTTGCTATGCTGGCCAAACCCGCAATCAGGGGTGCAATCTGGTGTTCGTGCCGGGCGGCTCGGGCAACCAGACCCGCCCCTTCAACGCGGCAACCGATACCGTGGCAAACCGGCAGAACCTGAAAGACCTGCCAACCGCCAATGCACCTGAATGGACGGGTACGCTTGGCTTCAGTTACGAAGCCAGCCTGCCGGGAGGATTGGTGATCGGCACATCAGCCGACGCACGGTACAGCGGGACCTATCTGGCAACCGCTTTTGGCAACCCGGCCACGCGGCAGGCACGCTATGTCAATTTGGATGCGGCGCTGCGCCTCAAGGCAGAAAACGACCGTTGGGAGCTTGCCGTCATTGGCAAGAACCTGACCAACCGCTGGTATGCAACCGGCGGAAACGATGCGCCCAACACCGGTTCGGGCACCGGCGGCACAACTGGCGTGCTGGCCGACCAGATCGGCTTTGCCAGCCTGCCCCGCACGGTGATGATGCAGGCAACTTTCCGATATTGAGTTCCTCCCTCGTCCGGTCGCCCCGCTCTGCAAGGAAGCAGGCGGCCGGACACTTTTTAAGTACTCCTGACGAGAGGCCCTGCCATGCGCGCTATTCGCCATCCCCTTTGCCTGACCAACGCCAAGCACCGGCTTTGCGCAGCAGCGGCAATCGGTGCGCTGCTGGCGCCGTCTTTCGTCTTTGCCCAGAACGCCGCAGTTGATCCGCTGGAAGGCAAAGTTGGGCGCAGCGTGCAGGAAACTCACGCCCCAAAATGGCCATCGCAGCCCGAGGCTCCGAAGGGGGCACCCAATGTGCTGGTCATCCTCACCGACGATGTCGGCTTTGGTGTAACCAGCGCTTTTGGCGGTCCTGTGCCGACAGCCACATTCGATGCGCTGGCGCAAGGTGGCTTGCGCTACAACCGGTTCAACACCACCGCGCTTTGTTCACCCACCCGCGCCTCATTGCTGACAGGGCGCCTGCCGCAGAACGTCAACGTGGGCAACGTCACCAATCTGCCGACCGGTTATGATGGTTACACCACGGTCATCCCCAAGACCGCCTCGACCATGGCCGAAGTGCTGAAGCAGAACGGCTTTAACACGGCGATGTTTGGCAAGAACCACCTGACGCCGGAATGGCAGACCAGCGCCGCCGGACCGTTTGACCAGTGGCCCACCGGCATGGGCTTTGAATACTTTTACGGCTTCCTGTCGGCCGATACATCGATGTGGGAGCCGAGCATCACGGAGAACACGCTCCCGCGCGATTTTCCGCGCGACGATCCCAACTATTTCTTCGAAAAGGATATGGCCGACAAAGCCATCACCTGGCTGCGCACCCAGCAGGCCGCCGCGCCCGACAAGCCGTTCTTCATGTATTACGCGCCGGGCATTGCCCACACGCCGCACCATGCGCCAAAGGACTGGCTGGCCAAGTTCAGTGGCAAGTTCGATCAAGGCTGGGACAAGCTGCGCGAGGAAACTTTCGTGCGGCAAAAGCGTGCTGGCATCATTCCGGCCAACGCCCAGCTTTCACCCCGCCCCGCCTCGCTTCCGGCATGGGAATCGCTCACGCCCGATCAGAAGACGCTCTACGCCCGCCTGATGGAAGCCTTCGCCGCCAGCGTTGCCTATTCCGATCACCAGACCGGCCGCGTTATCGATGCGATCCGCGAAAGCGGGGAGTTCGACAACACGCTGATCGTGTTCATTCAGGGCGACAATGGCAGCAGCGCCGAGGGTGGTCTTGAAGGTTTGCTCTATGAGCAGACCTCGATCACGGGCCGCAAGGAAACAATGGCCGAGAAGATGGCCCATATCGACGAGATTGGCGGGCCAAGCCTCTATAACCATTGCCCTGCGGCGTGGGCATGGGCCACCAATTCGCCCTTCCCATGGTGGAAACAGGTGGCATCGCAAGCAGGCGGCGTGCGCAATGGCATGGTCGTTTCATGGCCCCGGCGCATTACGGAAAAGGGCGCGATCCGTTCACAATATGCCCATGTCAGCGATATCATGCCCACCGTTTTGGAAGCTGTCGGCATAGCAGCCCCAGACGTGGTTAAAGGCGTGCCGCAGCAGCCGATTGACGGGATCAGCCTTGGGTATACCTTCACGCAAGGTGCGGCGCCATCGGCTTGGCGCACGCAGCTTTATGAAATGATGGAAAATTTCGGCATCTACAAGGACGGCTGGATGGCCGGCACCCTGCCGAAACGCCCCGCATGGGAAGCAGGCGCTGCCGGTGATCGCAAGCTGAGTGTTGGCCCGGACCAGCGGGAATGGTCGTTGTTCAATCTGGATACCGATTTCAGCACGGCCAGGGATCTGGCGAAGAAGAACCCGGCCAAGCTGAAAGAGATGCAGGACCTGTTCTGGGCCGAAGCGGCAAAGAACAACATCCTGCCGATCCATGATTACAGCCAGGGCACCGCAGGCCGGCCCTCGCTCGGTCGCTATCGCAGCAACTTTGCCTATCGGCCCGGCACGGCCACCATCGCCGAAGATGCTGCGCCACGCACGCTTGGCAAGAGCTTTCGCATCGACGCAGCCGTTACGGCAGGCGCAAACACCAAAGGCGTCATGATTGCGCAAGGCGGACGGTTTGGCGGATACAGCTTCTATCTGAAGGACGGCCGCCCGACATTCCATTATAACGCCGTGGGGGCAGATGCATTCACGATCAGCGCCGATACCGTGCTGACTCAAGGCCAGTACACCCTGTCTGCCGAATTCGTGGCCGACAAGGCAGCCGAGGGCACGCCGGGAACGCTGACGCTGCTGATTAACGGCAAGCCTGCAGGGTCTGGCCGTGTAGGGCGCACGGTGGCGGCGTGGATGTCACACACCGAAGGGCTGGACATCGGACTTGACCGGATCAGCCCGGTCAGCCCCGACTATACCGTGCCGGAAAGCGCGTTCACTGGTGAACTCCACGAAGTGCGGGTGACGTTACCCTAAGCGGACCATGGGTATGAGCGTGAACGCGATGATTCCCATCGACGGCGGCCAGCCCTGCCCATACTGACAGGAGCTTGGTATCGCAGGTTGGAGCTTGGTGAAATTGCGTGACCTGCCCGGCATGAAGCGGATCGAAGGCGGCGCCTTCATCATGGGGTCTGAGGCTTTCTACCCTGAAGAAGCCCCGCTGCGCCGGGTGAAGGTGGACAGCTTCTGGATCGATGAAACGCCGGTTACCAACGTCCAGTTTGCCGCGTTCGTGGCCGCCACCGGCTATGTCACCGTGGCCGAAATCGCGCCTGACCCAAAAGACTATCCCGGAATGCTGCCGGGCATGGACCGCGCAGGATCGCTCGTGTTCCATAAGACAGCCGGGCCGGTAGACATGGCCAATGCCGGAAACTGGTGGCACTTCACCTTTGGCGCGTGCTGGAGGCATCCGCTTGGCCCGGAGAGCGACCTTGGCGGGCTTGAGGATCATCCGGTGGTCCACATCGCCTTTGCCGATGCGCAGGCCTATGCGAATTGGGCGGGCAAGGACCTGCCAACCGAAGCCGAATTTGAATTCGCCGCGCGTGGCGGGCTGGACGGCGCAGACTATGCCTGGGGGAGCGAACTTGCACCCGATGGCCAGATGATGGCCAATTACTGGCAGGGGCTGTTTCCTTTTGCCAACCAGTTGCTCGACGGCTGGGAGCGTACATCTCCCGTGCGAAGCTTTCCGCCAAACGGCTACGGGCTATACGATATGGTCGGAAATACATGGGAATGGACATCTGACTGGTGGGCCGAAACGCCAGTTAAAAGCGGCCAAAAGTCTGCCTGCTGCACGATCACCAATCCACGCGGCGGCAAGTTGCGCGATAGCTTCGATCGGACACAGCCAAATCTGCTCATTGGCCGCAAGGTGCTCAAAGGTGGCTCACACTTGTGCGCCGCCAACTATTGCCAACGATACCGCCCGGCTGCTCGGCATCCTGAAATGATCGACAGCGCAACAACGCACATTGGCTTTAGATGTGTTGTGCGGTTCTGAGCTTTGAACAATTCGAGTTCATAAATCTTAGCTTATTGCGAGTTGGCTATCGTAATCTGCCTGTCAGGGGCGTCCAAAACCGTTGTCCTTCTAAACGTCATAAGACAACGCCCGCTTTTGGAAATTCCTGTCTTTCTATCAGTGTCTTAGCAATGACTGAAAGGTCCCGAGGCTTTGTAAAAACGCCAGAGTCTGGTATAGTTCTCGCATGTTTCGAGAAGCTTTGAGATGGGTCGTTTCGTCCAACCGTGATGAACTCGAGGCTTCACGACGCACTGGCCAAAAAAAGCGGGCCCGCAATGCGGACCCGCTTCTTTCTTCAAGACCCTGATAGCTTGATCAGAACTTGATGCTGGCTCCAACGCCCGCACCGAAGGCATCCTTCGAGAAGCCAACGTTCGCGCCGACACCGAAACCGCTGGAGGTCACAGCCTGCGCGCGGATCGCGGCAGCCCACTGACCTTCAAAGGTACCGACACCACCGGCCAGGCCCGATTCACCGTTGTCGAGGTTCAGCGGAGCCGCCGTAGAGGCAAAGCCCATGGCAACGCCCTGGAACGCCTTGCGGTTGTTGATCTGCAGCTGACCGAAGGTGCTTTCGAGCGCAGTGACACGGTTGCCCAGGGTGCTGAGCGCGGTGTTGGTGGCAAACAGCTGCTGGCCCGTAACCGCGTCGGTCGAGGTTGCCGAGAGCGCACCGTTGGTAAGGCCCGAAATCGTGCCGGTATTGCCCGAATTGATCCGGACAGTACCTGCCGAGATCGCACCGCTTGTGGTGGTGTAGTTGCCGGTGACCGTGAAGTTGCCGCCAACCGATGCGTTCCCAGCCACGCTTGCGGTGCCGCCAACCGTCAGGTTGGTGCCAACGCTCGCCCCACCGGTGGAGACCAGCGACGCTGCCGTTACCGTACCCGTGCTGGTCGAGATGTTGCCCGAGACCGTGAAGTTGCCGCCAACCGAGGCGTCACCCGTGGTCGAGAGCGTGGTCGTGGCAATATTGCCAGTGTTGGTGAGACCAGCGGTGGTCGTTGCGCCAGTCACCGCCAGTGCACCACCGACCGAGGACCGACCGAGGCATTGCCCGTGGTCGAGAGCGTCGTCGTGGCAATGTTGCCGGTGTTGGTGAGACCAGCGGTGGTCGTTGCGCCCGTCACTGCCAGTGCACCACCGACCGAGGCATTGCCCGTTGTCGACAGAGTCGCCGTCGAGATGCTGCCCGAGTTGGTTATGTTGCCAGTGTTGCTGATGCCCGCCGTGGTCGTGGCACCCGTCACGTTGAGGGCGTTGTTGACGGTCGTTGCGCCGTTCAGCGTGGTCGGACCGTTCGAGGTGAGTCCACCCGAACCCGCGACAACCGCAGCGCCCGAGATTGTGCCCGAAGCCGTCACGTTCTGCGAGTTCACGTTGGTAGCGTTCACCGTCGTGATGTTGCCGGTTCCGGCCGTCACTGTGCCAAAGTTGCCGTTGGCACCTGCCACCGTACCCGTGGTGGTGGTGATGTTGCCGCTCAGCGTGCTGATGTTGCCCGATTGCGTGCTGATCGAACCCGTGGTGCTGGAGATCGAACCAGCGGCGGTGGTGATGTTGCCACCGCTGGTCGAGATCGCCGCACCATTGGTTTCAACACCGCCATTGAGCGAAGCCAGACCGGTCACCGTGGCGGTGCCACCGACAGTGGCATTGTTGGTCACCGCCAGCGCACCGGTGGTGGTTGTGCCAGTGTTGTCGATGGTGGTCGAGTTCACCGTCGTGATGTTGCCGGTGGTGGCGGTCAGCGCATCAACGTTGGTGATGTCGTTGCCGTTCATGTTCAGATCGCCCGTCAGCGAAGCGCCAGCGGCCGAGACCGTACCGGTGAACGCGCCGTTGCCGGTGTTGCTGACGGTGAACGTGGTGCCGTTCGTCGTGTCGGACACGGTCATGCCGCTGTTGTCGAGAACAACGGTGGTTGAAGCCGTACCGCCCTGCAGTGTCAGATCATTGTTGGTGATCTGAACAAAGCTGCCGCCTGCAGCATTATCAGCATCGATCGTAAGGATACCACCGCTGCCCGACACGGAGCCGGTCGCAATGTTGCCTGTGTTGGTGATGCCCGCAGTGGTCGTCGCACCCGTCACGCCGAGCGTGCCACCCACCGTAGCGTTGTTGGTCACCGTGGCCGAGTCCAGCGTTGCAAGGCCAGTGGTCGACAGCGTGTCGGTGCCGACGTTGCCCGTGTTGGTGATGCCCGCAGTGGTCGTCGCACCCGTCACGCCGAGCGTGCCGCCAACCGTGGCGTTGTTGGTCACCGTGGCCGAGTCCAGCGTTGCAAGACCGGTGGTCGACAGCGTGTCGGTGCCGACGTTGCCCGTGTTGGTGACGCCCGCGGTGGTCGTCGCACCCGTCACGCCGAGCGTGCCACCCACCGTGGCGTTGTTCGTCACCGTCGCCGAG
>NCGO01000005.1 GCA_002256985.1 Novosphingobium sp. 28-62-57 | reverse complement strand
GAGCCAATTTTGGCCCAGCGCGAGGAGAGAGGAGGGAGCCATGCCTTCGCATAGTGACCGACGATCGACGCTGCGATGGGCCAAAAGTGGCCCGCCGCTGGCGGTTGCGTCAGGAAGCCCCTCGGACGGCGTCGCGTTGCTTGGACGGGCAACCAGCCCGCCCTGCACAACACTCCTTGCCGAGAAGCTTCCTGACGCAATCCCGGTGGTGCAACCTAACGTCATCTGGCTCTAGCCCAGCGCGCGATAGCGGAAGTCGCGAAACACCGCTTGCCCCTTGCCCGCCGCGAACAGCGCCGGGCGCAGGCTGGCAAGTTCATCCGACGTGTTGGCATTATAGCCCGAAACTTCCGAGCGGACGCCATGCCGGGTCCAGTTCTTTCCATCGAGGCTGTAGTAGAATGTCACGATCTGGTGATCGTTAACGATGCGCAAGTGCATCGTGCGCGATAGCGGTGCCGGTTCGCGCCAATACATGGGCTGGCCACCGCGATAGCTTTTCATGCCCGCACCTTCCAGCCCCATGCCCAGAAACAGACGGCGGTTGTAGAACAGCAGCAGACCGCCCTCAACTTCGCCTTCCAGCTCAACCGAAACAGTGATCTCATATGCAAGGTCGCCCACGCCTTGCGTTACCAGTAACCCATCGGCTGGACCGGTGCCTTTGCCTTGCAGCACCAGCTTGCCGCCACCCATCGCAATGCGCGCCGCCTCATCAGGGCTCAAGCCATACCCCGTCCAGCGCGTGCCCAGCGATGACGTGGCAAAGCTGTCGGACCGGGCAAAGCCATGGGGGCCACCGGCGCGGCCAGTGGGCATTGGCAATGCTTGCGAAAGATCGCCTCCCAGCGCGCGCGGCCAGCCATCGCTGGTCCATTCGAACGGTTCAAGCAAGGTCTGCCGCCCCAGCGAACGATACCCGTTTTCATAACCATGGTAGACGAAATACCACTGCCCGCGCGGCCCTTCGACCGCCGTGGCATGCCCGCGAGACCACCACGCCTCGCCCGCGTCCTTGGTGCGGATGATAGGATTGTGCGGACAATTCTCCCACGGCCCGTTAACCGACCGGGATCGCGCCGCTGTCACCATGTGTCCGGTGGCAGGGCCGCTGGTGCCGCCAACGGCAGTGATGATATAGAACCATTCGCTCCGCCGCAGCAGCTTCGGCCCTTCCAGCGCATAGGCTTCGGTGATCCATTCATCGGGATACTTCCAGCCATCATAGGCATGCGCAACCGGCCCTGCCGTGGCAAGGCCGTCGTCGGTCAGCTGCACACGCTCGATGCCGGACAGGAACAAGTAGCGTTTGCCGTCCTCGCCCACCACATGGCCGGGATCAATCGCGCCCTTGATGCCCAGATCAACCGGCTCGCTCCACGGCCCGGTAATCGCATCGGCATGGATCACCCAGATCTGCGGCGCATCCTTCACTTTGGCGGACCATGGCGCTGGAATGAAAGGGATATAGATGAAGTACCGCCCGGCGTGCTTCACCAGATCCACTGCAAAACCGATGGCAATGGGCTGCGCCAAAGCCGGCCCCAGCGGCACCCAATTCACCAGATCGCGCGAATGCCAGATCAGCAGCCCCGGCGCTGCGTCAAAGCTCGAATGCGTCATGTAATAATCGTCGCCGTCCTTCAGGATCGACGGATCAGCATAATCGCCTGCAAGGATCGGATTGCGAAACATGCCATTGCCAAGATCGGCCTTGCGCTGGCCTTCAATGCCCTTGCCCCAGCGCGATGGCGCTGCATTGCTCTGCGTAGAGGCCCGTTCAGGAGCAGGTGCCGCCAGCGCCGCGACCGGCGCAACAGCCGATGCTGCAGCCATCCCGCCCAACGCGAGCATACCGCGCCGGTCGATTTGCGTGTTTGCCATGTTTCTCTCCCTTGACCTGTCGTTCAGCTGAATTAGAATGATGCCTCTAAATAACGCAAACGAAAACTGCGGGCGGGATGTGATTGAAAATGACCACAATCAATAGCAGGCAGGCGGCCGGCAAAGGCAGCCAGGCTAGGCGTGGTTGGAGCAGGCGCAGCTTTATCGGCGCGGCGGCACTCATCGCCTTGCACAGCGCGATGCCCGGCCAAGCAGCCGTGCTGGAGAGCCTCGATCCGCGCGATGCACCCTCGCCGCGCCAGCGCAAGCTGATGCGGCTGGTCAGCGATCTGGTCATCCCGGCAACCGATACGCCCGGCGCTGGCACAGTCGGCGCGGGCGATTTCGCGATTCTGGCACTGGCCCACGGGCTGGAAGGCACGCGCCGCCCCCTCCCCGCCCCGGTTGCCGCTGCGCTTCAACCCTTCGTGCGCGCTGATCAAAGCCTTGATCACGTGCGCTGGCTCGAACATGCGCTTGACCCCAAGTGGCTGAGCCGCCCCCGCGCGCAGCAACACACCGCACTTGCCGCGCTTGATGCTGCAGCCTTCAAAGGCGATTCCACCGCGCAGCCATGGCGCGCAATCAAGGGCCTGATCCTGACCGGTTATTACACCAGTGAGATCGGCGGATCGCAGGAACTCCTCTACGAACTGGTGCCCGGCCGGTTCGATCCCAAAGTGCCGATCACGCCGGAAACGCGTGCCTTCTCAAGCGACTGGACAGCGGTGGACTTCGGCTGATGGAACAGGCTTTCGATTTTGACGCCATCGTCGTCGGCTCCGGCATCACCGGTGGCTGGGCGGCCAAGGAATTGACCGAGGCAGGGCTGAAAGTCCTGCTGCTCGAACGCGGGCGCAAGATCGAACATCAGGTTGATTATGAAACCGAGATGAAAGCCCCGTGGGAACTGCCCTTTCGCGGCGAGGGCGATGCCGCGCTCTATGCGCAGCAATATCCGGTGCAGATGCTCAACCGGCATTTTACCGAGTTTACGCAAGGGCATTTCGTCAACGATGCCGAAAATCCCTATCAGACCGGGCCGGATACGGCGTTCAACTGGTTCCGCAGCTATCAACTGGGCGGGCGGTCGCTCACTTGGGGGCGGCAGACCTATCGCTGGTCGGACTATGATTTCGGCGCAAACAAGCGTGATGGGCACGGCACCGATTGGCCGATCCGCTATGCCGATATCGCGCCATGGTATGACAAGGTCGAGGAATTCATCGGCGTGTCAGGCGCAGCCGAAGGCCTGCCGCAATTGCCCGACGGAAAATTTCAGCCGCCGTTTGCCCTCAATGTCGTCGAACAGGCCGTGCGCGAACGTATCCGCGAGACCTGGCCCGAACGCTGCCTGACGATCGGCCGCACCGCCAACCTCACGCAGGAAAAAGACGGCCGCGGCCTGTGCCAAAGCCGCTCGATCTGCGCGCGCGGCTGTTCCTATGGTGCCTATTTCTCCACCCAATCCAGCACACTTCCCGCAGCGCAAGCCACCGGCAACCTGACGCTGATCACCGATGCCGCGGTGGAGCGGATCGACTATGACCCGGCCACCGGCAAGGTCACCGGCGTGCGCTGGATCGACAGCAAGACCAAGGCGCGGCGGCAGGCCAGCGCACGCATGGTGTTCCTCAATGCAGGGGCTTTCAATTCGGTGCACCTGCTGCTCAATTCGGCCAGCGAGGCGATGCCGCAGGGCCTTGCGAACCGCAGCGGCGTGCTCGGCACCCATATCATGGACCATGCCAACACGCTCTCTGCCGCCGCGATCATGCCGGGGTTTGAGCAGTGGACGACCTTTGGCAACCGCCCGACCGGCGTGGTCATCCCGCGCTATCGCAACATGGAAACGCTGGACGGCACCGGCCACACCCGCGGCTTCTCGTTTCAGGGCGGCGCGCTGCAATCGACATGGACCGCGGGCAAGCGTGAGGCGGGCATCGGCGCGGACTACAAGGCGCACCTGCGCAAGCCCGGACCGTGGCGCATGGTGCTGGTGGCGTTTGCCGATTGCGTGCCGCGCGCATCAAACCGGCTGACGCTTGACCGTGCGAAGACGGACAGCAACGGCATTGCCCAGTTGCGCATCGATTTCGCATTCGGCGCAGAAGAAAACGCCGCGCTGGCGCAGGCCAAGACCGATGCTGCCGAAATGCTCACCAAAGCGGGCGGCAAAGTCATCATGGGCTTTGACCGGCCCGGCGCTGGCGGCACCGCAATCCACGAAATGGGCGGCGCGCGCATGGGCCATGATCCGATGACGAGCGTGCTCAACAAATGGAGCCAGGCGCACGATGTGCCCAACCTGTTCGTCACCGATGGTGCGCAGATGTCCTCCAGCGCCTGCCAGAACCCGTCGCTCACCTACATGGCGCTCACCGCGCGGGCCGCGGCGCATGCGGTGGAACTGCTGAAATCAGGTCAAATCTGAGGGCCACACCCTCAACTTCGGCTTCAACGTTCGGGTGGCTGTGCTGCCAGCAGACCCGACCGGTCCAACCACCGGTACATAAGCTCTATCCATCCAGCAGGCGGCGTGCCGGGCTTGCCCAACCCGAAGCCATGACCGCCGCCGGGGAACAGGTGGAACTCAATCGGGCGGCCAGCCGCGCGGTAGCTTTCGATCAGGGGGAAGCCCTTTTCGCGCGCCAGCAGGAAATCGTCCTGCGCAATGGCCACAAACATCGGTGGCGCATTTGCCGCAACAGACATCGCCGCCATGTTGGGATAGATCGGCGCAGCAAAATCGGGCCGGTCCGCCTTGGGCAGCTCCACCATCGTGCGCGTCAGAAAGCCACCGGCTGAAAACCCCATGAAACCGACCCGCGCCGGATCAACGCCGAGCGATGCGGCATTCGCACGCACATAACGCAGCGCGGCAAGGCCATCGTCGCGGGCATAGGGCGGCGTATCAGTCGGCAAGGCGGGCAGCTTGGTCGGTTGGCCACGAAGGGCCTTCTGGAGTTCGTCCACAAACACGCCTTGGTCAGCCGGTGTGGTCGACGTGCGATACTTCAGAACGAAGGCCGCGATACCATGATCAGCCAGCCATTGCGCAACCTGCCAGCCTTCCTTCTCGATGGCCAGGCCCATAAAGGCACCGCCCGGTGCCACGATAACTGCCGCGCCGGTCGCCCCCTGCTTGGGCAAAAACGCCCGTAGCGTTGGGCAGGTCACGTTGCGCACCGCTGCAAGACCCGCATCCGGGTGCCATATTTCGCTGCGGGAATTGCAACCCGTCACCGGCAAGTCGATCACGTTCGGTTGCACAGGCGCAGGCATGGTCGTGCGCGCAATGTCTGCCTGCGCTGCAGCGGTCCCACCTTTGGCAACCATGCCGCAGCTGAGCAGGACAGCGATCAGTCTGAGGCGCAACTTCATGCCAAGCTTGCCTTGCGCGTGGTGCGGGACAGCACGACCAGCAGCAACCCTGCGCCAACCACGCTGATAATGCCGGCCACCAGAAACGCGCCCTGCATCGTCCCCATTGCGCCGCGCAGCGCAGACACCACCAAGGGCGATGAGAACTGCCCGAAGAAGAACGTGGCGGTCCAGATGCCCATGCCGCGCCCACGATGCTGATAGGGCAACTGGCTCTGCGCCCAAGCGATCAGCGTCGGGATCGCCATGCCCGCGCCGGTCTGCTGCAAAGCCATGCCTGCGATCATGCCTTGCCAATTGCTGGTAAGGCCCATCGTGGCCAGCCCTGCACCCAGCAGGCCCAGGAAGATGGCGATCTGCACATGCGGGCCAAAGCCGCGCTTGCCCACCCACCAGAACAGCGTGGCTCCAACCAGAATGAACAGCGATGGCAGCGCGGTAATCTGCCCGATGCTTTTCGGATCGGAAACGCCAAGCTCGGTCCACACGGTCGCACCATTCACGATGAACACATAATAGATGGCCGAAGAGAACAGCGTCAGGCCAGCAATGCTGGCCATCGTCGCCCACGGGAAACCGGGCGCGGCCACGCCTTCCTCGTCCATGCCCAGCATCTGCCGGGCGGTGGCATCGCTGGCCGGCTCGTACATATAGCGCAGCATCGCGCCGAAGATTGGCAGTGCCAGCAGATAGAGCAGGAATATCCCGTTCCAGCGCCACACCGCCAGCGTTCCGGCAAAAAAGATCATCACCGAAGACAGCGCAGGACCAACCAGCCCCTGCAGCGTCAGCCACTTGCGGCGGCCTTCATCGGGCCAGTAATCGGCGATCAGCGTGTTGATCGTGGTCAGGATGGCTGCCTCGCACAGCCCGAGCAGCAGGCGCGAAGCATAGATGGCATCGAGGCTTTCCAGGAAGAACGGCGCGGTGCCGACGATACCGTAGAAGAAGGTCGAGATCAGCAGCAAATTGCGCCGCCCGAACCGATCCACCAGCAACCCCGCAAACATCGCGACCAGCGCGATGGTCAGGCCCGGCGCTGTCACCATCGAAGGCACTTTGGTGCCGGCAGTCGGATCGGTCGGCGCAAAGTGGCCGATAATCGCCGGAATGGCCGGAAACATCGATACAATCGCCAGAATCGGCAAGAATCCTGCGATGATGACGGTCAGACCTTGCGGCAGACCCGGCGTCCGGGATTCCGTGGATGCGGTTGCCAAGATGCTCTCCCCAAATGGTTCTGGCCCAACGAATTTTGGAGCCTTTTGAGTGCTTCTGCACCCGCTTGGCCTTGACCATAAACCAGACTGGGCCATAATAGAAGCAAGATTATAGTTTTAACGGACTTGCATTCGCATTCGCAAGACCATCGCCATTTTCGGCGACAGGAACATCGGAAAGTCATTGTGGCAACAGATCAGCATGCGGCCTCATCCGCGCAAAGGCAGCCGCATGAACTGGACGAACGCCAGAAATCCCTGGCCTTTTTCACCGTCCTGATCGCCGTGGTCCTCGAAGTCGCGGATTCGACGATCATCAACACTGCACTGCCCGCCATTCGCAGCGGTCTTGATGCTTCAGCCGCGGCGATGCAGTGGATTGTCGCCGGATACCTGCTCGCATTGGGCGCACTGCTGCTGCTGGGCGGGCGTCTGGGCGATGCTTTTGGCCACCGCCGCCTGTTTCTGGGCGGAGTGGCCGGATTCATCATCGCCTCGGCCCTGTGCGGGCTGGCGCAAACGCCCACCCAGCTTGTGGTGGCGCGCATTCTTCAAGGGTCTGCTGGCGCAATGATGGGGCCGCAAACGATGGCCATCGTGCAATTGCTCTACACCCCGCTGGAACGGGTCGCGCGTCTGGCATGGTTCGGCATGATCATCGGGCTGGCGGCAATTGTCGGGCCGATCGTCGGCGGACTGCTGATAGAACTGAACCTGTTCGGGCTGGGCTGGCGGTTGATCTTCCTGATCAATCTGCCGATTGGCCTGTTTGCGCTGCTACTGGGCCGATCCACCCTCCCCCGCGCCGATGCTGCGCATCACGGTCTGGCCATCGATCTTGTCGGCGCCGCGCTGTTTGCCGCAGGATTTGGCATCATGCTGCTGGCGCTGATTCAGAGCGAGGGCCAGCTTGATCTGCGCGCGGCGCTGCTGCTGCTTGGCATGGGCTTGGTTCTGGTCACGCTGGGTTGGCGCCGCGCCACGCGCCGCAGCGCGGCGGGGCAGGCGGTGATGGTCGAACCCACGCTCTTTGCCTTGCGCAGTTTCCGCTGGGGGCTGATCGCTTCGATGGCCTTCACCAGCGCATCCATCGGTTTTCTGATGATCTTTGCGGTGTCGCTGCAACAGGGGCTTGGCCTTGACCCGCTGGGCACAGCGCTGATCCATATCCCGTTTGGTCTGGGCGTGATGGCCGGAGTCGGCTTTCTTGTGCCGCGTCTCCTGCCCCGCATGGGGCGCGTGCTGCCGATGATCGGCGGGACCGTGATGACCATCGGCATCACCGTGGTGCTCACGCTGATCGGCGGCGGAGCAGACCGTGGCGCGGCACTGATCGCGGCGCTGGCGCTGGCGGGGATCGGGTTTGGCACGCTGTCCGGCCCGCTGGGTCCCATTGTGGTCAGCGATGTGGCGCGTGTCCATGCCGGAACCGCCAGCGCCACCTTGCGCACGGCCCAGCAGATTGGCGGCGCCTTCGGCATCGCGCTGGTCGGCACAGCCTATTTTTCCTTCGGCGGTCAGGATCCCGGCATGCCGCTTCAGGGGCTGTTGCCCGGCGGGATCACGGTGGCGCTGCTGCTTGCCATCGCCACCTTCTCGGTCTCGCGCCTGCCCGCCGATCTTTTCGGAAAGCGCCGCCACAGTCAGGCAGACTGATCAGGCCTTCGGGCGGCTGTCTTCGGCCTTCAATTCGATGCCGTTGCCCTCGGGGTCAGCAAGGTAGATCGATGGGCCAAATCCGGTTGCACCAAAGCGGTCTTTCGGAGGCTCAACAGCCATCCCGAACTTCGCAAAATGGGCAGATAGCGCATCAAAATCGAACGGGTCGATCCTCAGGCAAAGGTGATCGACATTACGGCCATAGGGCGCAGGCTGCGCCACCCCAGCCGTGCCCAGCGGCCCATTGATGTCCACCACATCAATCATTGCACTGCCGGCCCGCAGATGGGTCAGCCCCAGTTCGGGCCGCTCCCACGCCACCGCGCAGCCAATGGCGTCACGGTAAAAAGCAACCAGCACGCCCGGATCGCGTGCTCTGAGCACCAGATGGTCGAACGCCTTTACCGCAAATACCAGATTGCCGTCGCCCGCCATCGCCATCTCCTTCACTGCGCCTCAACCTCGGCCTTAGCCTGCGCCTGATCCTGAGCCTTTCACGTGATCCAGCCGCAGGGCAAGAGGGCATTATCCGCCTACCAGCGCCCTTCCCCAAACAATTGATCAATCGGAATTTCATGCTTCAGAAAGGGCACCCGCATGACGATGTAGCTGGAAAACTTCTCGATGCCCAAATCCGCCTCAAGCAGGCCATCCATCACGCGGTGAAAATGCGAGACGTTGCGCGTCACGATCTTGAGCAGAAAATCATACCCCCCGCTCACATTGTAACATTCCATGATCTCGGGGTATTTCTCGGCCCCTTCCTCAAACCGCCGCAAATTGTGCCGCCGGTGGTTGCTGATCGTAATCTCGGTGAACACGATCAGGAAATCGCCCAGTTTGGCCATCGCAAGATGCGCGCCAAAACCCTCGATCACGCCAATCTGCTGCAGCCGCTTGACCCGCGCATAGCAGGGGCTCGGGCTCAATCCGATCAAGTCCGCCAGTTCGACATTGGAACAGCGCCCCATGCGTTGAAGATGCTCAAGGATCTTGAAGTCCGTTCGATCCAGCTTAAGCATCTGGTCCATGGTTTTGCGGCCCCCTCAGCCGGATGTCATGCCCAAAGCGGCTTCTGCCAAAGACTCATCGATACCCTGAATGACCATATCCACCTGCTGGCTATTCAGGACAAGGGGCGGGCGGATCTTGAGCACATTGTGCCCCATGGCGCAGCCGCTGAGCAAAATGCCTTTGTCGCGCAGCAGATTGACGACACGGCTCGTCGTCTCGCGGTCGGGCGCGCGCGTCGTACGGTCCTTGACGAGTTCGACGCCGACGAACATGCCAACACCGCGCACATCGCCAATCGCCTCATGCCGCGCGGCCAGTGCGGCAATGCCATCGCGCAAGGCGGCGCCGGTCTTGGCGGCATGGGCGATCAGCCCCTCCTGCTCAATCGTGTCCAGCACCGCAATCGCCGCCGCGCAGGAAACCGTGTTCCCGGCAAAAGTATTGAAATAGCGAGAGTCCCGGCCAAACTGCGCCACGGCATCGTGCGTCACGAGCAGGCCCGCAATCGGCTGACCATTGCCCATCGGCTTGCCCATCGTCACGATATCGGGAACCACATTGTGGCGCTGAAAGCCCCACATGTGCTCGCCCGTGCGGCCAAAGCCGGGCTGCACTTCATCGGCCACAAACAGCCCGCCTGCATCCTTGATGGCCTGCACTGCGCCCTGCAGAAAGCCTGCCGGGTCCGGCAAGATGCCATCGCTGGTGAAAACCGAATCCACGATCAGCATCGCAGGCTTGATGCCGTGCCGCTTCAAGTCGGCAATCGCCACCGCAACGTCGCGGGTAAAGCGCTCCGCCATGTCGATGCCCTGCGCATGATAGACGCGCGGAGCCGGCACCATCCGCACATGCGCGCCAAGGTCCACGCTCATGCCGAGCGAGGGCGAAAACTGCGAAACAGCATCGGTAAAGCCATGATAGGCCGTGTCGGTCACGATAATGCCCGTGCCACCGGTTCTGACCTTTGCGATCCGATAGGCAAGGTCATTGGCCTCGCTCCCCGTGCAGGTCAGCATCAGGTGGGCAAGATCGGTTCCCTTGACGCTGGCAATCAGCCGCTCGGCCAGTTCCAGAATCGTGTCGTGCAAATAGCGCGTGTTCGTCGCCAGCGTGGCCGCCTGCTTGCAGATCGCCTCGACCACGCGCGGGTGGCAGTGGCCCAGCGACGTGACATTGTTATAGACATCAAGGTAGCGCCGCCCGTCCTCGTCGATCAGCCAGGCACCTTCGCCGCGGACAATGTGGAGCGGCCTTTCATACATCAGCCGGTAGGCTGGCCCCAGCAGCCGATCTCTGCGGCTGATCGTCGCTGCTGTTTTCGCGCCGACATCGGCCCGCCCGGGAATATAGGCGTTCACCATGTTGAGGTCGATCGTGCCTGTCATCAGTTATCTCCACCGCGCACTTCGGCCAGGAGCCGGTCTCGTGCATTTTCCTGCGAAAGGTCGGCCATCAGCCGCAAGGCATCCCACGATGCCGGATTGTGGCGCATGATATAGGCGTAGTTCTCGGGGTAACGCCGCGAGCGCCATTCGGTGATCAGCACCGTAATCAGGTGGCGCGTCGCCATCAGGTCGGCCACGATCGCCTGCTCCTGCGCGAGCAGCGGCAAGACCGCATGAAACCCGCCCACAAAATCGGCCGCAGCGGCCAGCGGGTCGGCCGCATCAGCCATCTGATAGGCAGCGCCCGTGGCTATTTCACCCACCAGCGGCGCATGGATCATATCGCCGAAATCGATGATGCCGGTGACGCGGCAAGGATCGTCGGCGGCGACCAGAACGTTGTACAGGTGAAAATCGTTGTGGATCGCCTGCGCGCGCATGGTCGCGAGGTGCGGCAAGATCGCGGTGACAAACCGGTCCATGAAATGGCGGACCAGCTTGCGCGATGCATCGCCTTCGATCTCATCCACCAGATGCGCCAGCTGATGTGCCCGGGCGACATTCCAGTGCAGATCGTGTGACGCTGCCGGATGCTGGAAACCACGCAGCGCCAGATCAAGGTCTGCCAGCGCCGCGCCCATCTGCACCCGCTGCCTGACACTGCGCGGCGTTGATTTTGCTGGCACGCCTTCCAGATAGGTCAGCAAACGCACAGCGCAGCGGCGGCCATCGGTCAGCGTGACATGATCGCGATTGCTGCCGCCCATCGTGCGCAATACGCGCGGCACAGGCCGCGCCGCATCGACCGCAGCAATATGGTCAAGACAGGCGGTTTGCAGATCGACCAGTTCATCACTGTCAGAAGGATTGCTGATCTTCAGCAGATAGGCCTGACCATCAGGCGCTTCGATCCGAAAATTCCCGTCCCGCTCACTCGTCAGCAACACCGCCCTGCCATGGACGCCATAGATGCGCGCCGCGATGTGCTCGGCCTGTGTCAAAGACAGGTCCGGCACGTCGGACGAAATTTTCGCCCCGCCCACAGCTGCAGCATTGCCCTGAGCACTGCCCGCAGAACTGCCCTGAGCACCACTTGCCTTCGTCACCATGGCTTCATCCTGATCGTCAAGCAGTGCCATCGCAGATCACAGGCCCAGAAAAGCGGGCAATTGCCGAATGTCGCGCCAACGGTTTACGCGATAGTCGGGGCGAAAAGCCATGATACGTCCTACTGTTGCACCATTCTCGTGCAGGGTTCTCCCCCTTTTGCAGTGTGCGAAAATGCCGAAGTCGCTCTGCAGCGAAAAAGAACCCGCTTATGTTTCGCGCTCAGACGGCAGAACGCGGCCAGCCTCCCAGAAGGACACTCGGCCCAAACACTTCCCCCAAGCGGTTGCCGTATCACCTTTGGCAAATCGTCCGTTCAAAACAGACCGGTCATGTCCCCGCGGCAGGCCTTCAGGTCCGTCGCCATCCGGCCTCGGCATAGTCGACCATGCGTTCAAGCAGGTCCTCTTTTCCGAAAGGCTGCAATAACCCCCGCGCCAGATGACGATGGCGGCCAAGGTCGAAGAAGCTCAGGTGTTCGATTCCCATGGTGAAATGCAGCCGCCAATAGATTTCCGCTCGGTCATGCCCAAGGTCGCAGGCCTCGATCAGATAGACGATCCGATCAAGATGCCTGACATTCTCGTCAATCAGGCGCTGGATTTCCGGGATCGGTGTGACCAGCGCGCGGGAGAAAAACTGGCTGCGGATTTGGTCTTCCTCGCTGCCGAACATCCAGGTCAATGTCGGAACGAAGATAACCTTCAGCGTTGCTCGCAAATCGGGGCGCCCTGACTGTTCCAGCGCGACCAGCAACGGCTCGCGCAGCGCATCGATCGCTTCCAGATGTTCGCGGACCAAATGCTCCAGCAGCCCGGTTTTTGAGCCGAAATGGTAGTTGATGGCCGACAGGGAAATCTGCGCCGTGGCCGCGATATCCCTGACCGATACTGCCTCCAGTCCCATCTTGGCGGAAAGATCGGTGGCAACGGTCATGATGCGCTCTCTGACCGATCCCGTGTCTTTGGCCCTCGTAGCAGGTTCCATTCCAGCGCACTCCTAGCCTTCCATCCACTCGCGTGACTTTGGTCGCTTACCTTGCAGTCGCACCCACAATCGGCAAGACCATTGACTCGAAAGAACGTTCGTTCTAAATGAGGCGAACGTTCGTTCCAATAAACACAATTCGTCCAGAACGACAAGGGAGGGGATCAGGATGATCAAGCACTGCCATCTTCATAAAACCGCACAGCTCGTCGCAGTGATGCTCGCCAGCACCATGCTCGCCACGGCAGCCCATGCTCAGAACTCTGCATCAAGCAACAGCAGTCTGCCAGACGGCGAAATTGTGGTCACCGCGCAAAAGCGCAACGAGAATATCCTGCGCACGCCCTTGGCTGCGAGCGTCCTGAGCCAGGATGATCTGACCAAAAAGGGTGTCGACAATCTTGAGGCGCTGCAGTTCGCAACCCCGTCCCTGTCCGTGGCGGCCAACGGCGTGACCTCCAGCGTCAACTTGCGCGGCATTGGCCTTGGCGTATCCTCGCCAGCGGTTGTCCCCGGCATTGCCGTCTATCGCGATGATGTGTTTCAGCCGCCGATCCTTTCCACCGAACCGCTGTTTGACATGGCAGCGGTCGAAGTCTTGCGCGGCCCGCAAGGCACATTCGTGGGATCAAGCTCGACCGGTGGCGCGATCTTCTATCGCTCGGCCAATCCGAAGCTGGAGGAAACGAGTGGCCGGATTCAGGCAGGGTTTGGCAATTACAACAACATCATGGTTCAGGCTGCCGTCAACCTTCCCATCTCAAAGACCCTCGCTGCCCGCATCGCCTTCAACTACGACGACCGCGATTCCTTCTTCACCCAACGCGGGACTGTCGCCACCGCGCATCCGGGCGGTTCGTTTGCTCAACCCGGCGATCTCAGCCAGAAGAACCTGCGCCTCAGCCTGCTGTGGGAGCCATCGGATCAGCTTCGCGTCCTGGCCAAATTTGCGTACAACAAGAACGACACCGATGGTCTGGCCCACATCCCCAGCCGGATCAACGCCGACTTCACGGGCATTGACTACAATCTGTATTACAACGTCCCGAACACAACCTACGACGAGCTCGGAAAACGCGGTTCGGTACAGGTGGACTACGAGACTTCGGGCGGCGTCACATTCCGTTCGATTACCGCCTACAACGATATTCGCGTCCAATATGTCGATGATTTCGATTCGGGCTCGACGGTTGACAGCACCTTTTCAAACAAGGTGCGTGAACAGCTGTTCACGCAGGAATTCAATATCATCTCGCCCACAGGTGGCGCCTTTGATTGGGTCATCGGCAGCTACTATTTCTGGGATCCGGCAGATGTCGCCGTGGTGATCCAGCAGCCCAATGGCATACCTACGCGGATCAGCCCCAACACCCGCACCACCAAAAGCGCGATCGCGGGCTTCGGGCAATTGGGTTACAAGTTGACCGACGCATTCCAAATCCAGATCGGTGCCCGCTACACCAGCTCAAAGGCCAAAGTCACAGGAACGCTGTCGCTCGACGGCCTTGCACCTTTCACAATCGTGGTTCCGCAGGACAACCGCCAGTCTGACGATGCTTTCACCGGCAAGATTTCGCTCAACTGGACAATCAACCCCGATCACTTTGCCTATGCTTTTGCGGCCAAAGGGTACAAGGCGGGTGGCATCAATGGCCCGGCGCCGACGCCTAACTTTGCGCCTGAATCTGTCTTTGATTACGAAGTTGGTCTGAAATCGCGCTGGTTTGGCGGTGCAATCCGTACAGAAATCAACGCGTTTTACATGAAGTACAAAAACCTTCAGCTGACGTCCTACATTCCCCCAGCCGGCGCGATCACAGGCGGCGGGTTTACCGGTGGCAACGGCATCATCAATGGCGGAGCCGCAACGATCAAGGGCATTGAGGCTCAAATCCAGGCGCGGGCCGGTGCCTTTGGCTTCGATGCCGGCCTGTCCTTCATTGATTCAGACCTCGGGCAAACGCTGTTTATCAACTCGCAACTCCTGCCCGGTGCCGGCAACGTTCCGCTTGGCCCGCAATGCGCAAGCGGCGTCGCAAGCAATCCTCCTGCTTGTTTCAACTATGGGCCCGCCACCAGCAATTTCTCCGGTCGGCCACTGCCCTATGCACCAAGACTGACGCTGACCGCAGGCATTCAATACGCGCTTGAACTGGCCGGTGGCGCAAGCCTGACGCCGCGCGTCGACTGGTCACACACTTCGACCCAGTTTCAGTCGATCCAGGGCGGGGTAAACGACTTCATGGCACCGCGTGATCTGATCAACGCGCAGCTGCGTTTCGAAAGCGGCAAGTGGGATGTCACCGCTTACGTTACCAACCTGACCGATCAAGCCTATGTTGTCGGGCAGACGTATGGCCCGTCATGGTTCCTGGGCCGCCCACGCCAGTATGGCGTCAAAATCGGGCATGATTTCTGATAGACCCGAGGCGCGCCGTGCCGATGGCAAGGCGCGCCAATCGCAAGCGAGGGCCCAATCTTGAGCGAAGGGCCAGTCACGAGGAATGACAATGAAATCTGGCATCGTGTCGGTCGCCGCGATCAGTGCAGCCGCTTGGCTTTTCGCCCCACTCCCGGTTGTCAGGGCCGAGACCGCATCCAAACCCAGTGCTGATCGGTGCGCAGCCTTGCGGGATACGGCCATCTCGCGCGGACAGATCGGGTTGCCCACGAACGGTGCGGTCATCACCGAGGCCCATGTCACCGGTGATACCGCCGGGCCTGCAGGGCTATGTCTGGTCCAGGGCAAGATCGCTCCGATAAATCCGGGTTCGCCGCCAATCCATTTCCAGTTGAACCTGCCTGCCTCCTGGAACCACAAGGCGGTCCAGCTTGGCGGTGGCGGTTTCAACGGTTTTCTGGTCACCGGACGCGACCCGAACTTTATCCCGCCAGCGCAAGAGCCGGTCCGCCTTGGTTACGTGACCTTCGGCAGCGACAGCGGTCATCTTGGCGGAGGGGGATCGCCTCGCGTCGCCACTGGCGATGCTGCCTTTGCGATGGATGCCGAAGCCCGCGAGAACTTCGCTTATGCCCAGATCAAGAAGACCCACGACACAGCCCTGACCATCGTTGCCGCATACTACGGCGCCGCGCCGCGCCGCACCTATTTCTATGGAAACTCCCAAGGCGGCCATGAGGCCCTTCTTGCAGCCCAGCGCTTCCCGCAGGACTATGATGGTGTGGTGGCCATTCACCCTGCTTACAATTTTGTGGCGCTGCAACTGGGCGGGCTGGCAATTTCAAAGTCTATCTACCGCGATCCGGCTGGCTGGCTCGATGCGAAAGTTCTGTCTGCATTGGGGACTGCCGTGGTCAACACCTGCGACAAGCTCGATGGCCTGAAAGACGGCGTAATCGCCAACCTGGCGCAATGCAGGCGCGCATTCCGGGTCGAGGCACTCGCCTGCAGGGCACAGGAGGCAGCGCACAGCAGCAGAACCTGCCTCACAGCATCTCAAATCCGGGCGATCAAGGAGATCGACGCCCCGGCTGATCTGGGATTGACGATCAGCAGCTCGGACAAGTTCGGGGGCTGGCCGATCATCGAAGGGGCATTCTCCTATCGCACCCCGTTCGGGTTTGGCGCCCAGGCCGTGCCCGCTTCGCCGCCGGGCAGGGATGACTCGTTCACTTTCCTCATGGCCGATCAGGGCATCCGCTACCTGATGATGCAGGATCCCGCGCTCAATACCCTCACCTTCACCCCGGCACAGCACGTGGACAGTTTGCAGCGCGCTTCGGCCCTGATCGACGTCACCGATGCAAATTTCGATCGTTTCCATGCTCGGGGCGGGAAGATGCTGCTGATGCATGGTTCGGTTGACATGGCCATTCCCCCCGCCAACAGCGTGGCGCTATACCAGCGGCTGCAGCAGCGCTATGGCAAAAGCCTCGACCTGTTCGCGCAGTTCTACATCGCTTACGGCTTCGGCCATGGCGAAGGAGCATTTCAGGCCGAGTGGGATTCGCTGAATGAACTCGATCGCTGGGTCGAAAGCGGAAAGGCCCCGGGCCCGCAACAGATCCGTGATCGGGCCGGTGATCGAGCTGGCCGCACGATGCCGCTGTGCCGCTATCCGCTATGGCCGCGCCATACCGGCAAGGGCGATGCCAACAGCGCATCAAGCTTTCGCTGTGTGGCCCGGTAACGGGTTGCGCGCCGCTCAGGCCAATTCTCCAGCGCATCCAACGGGCAGCATTGTGACACAGCGCAAGCGCTGCAGGTCTGCTATCAGGTTTGCCATGGGACGTGTGCGACATTGGACATGAGCGAAAACGGGCGTCCGGCTGCACTGCGGCCAAGCCAGAACGCCATGCCGGGCCGTGGCTTGTTTGGCCTTGTTATCGCCCTGTTTTTTCTGATGGGCGGGATCGTGAGCCTGAATGACCTGCTCACGCCAAAGCTCAAGTCCCTGTTCGCGCTAAACTATACCGAGGCGATGCTGATCAACGTGTGCTTCTTCATGGCATATGGCCTGATCAGTATCCCAGCAGCCCAATTGGTAAAGCTGGTCGGTTACTTGCGGAGTGTCGCAATCGGCCTCGGTCTGATGGTTATCGGCTGCCTGCTGTTCATACCGGCTACCCAGTTTCTCACTTATCCGCTGTTTCTCATCGCTTTGTTCGTGCTCGCCAGTGGCCATGTCGTTGTGCAGGTCGTGCTTAATCCGCTGGCTTCGCTGCTTGGCAGCCCGGAAACGGCGCCCACCCGCCTCACTCTGGCTCAAGCCTTCAATTCGCTCGGCATGGTCGCCTTCCCAAAGATCTTCGGAACGCTGGTTCTCGGCAGCTTTACCGCAGCGACCGGCGCTGCCTTGTGCGGTGTTGAACGCGATGCCTGTCGATGGTCTGAAAGCCGGGCAGTCTTGCTTGTCTATCTGGTCGCGGCAGCAGCCCTTGCCGTCGCGGCCGCGATGGTCTGGGCACATCGCAATCGGCTGCATGAGGAACGGCATACCACCGGCTCCATCCGGCAAAGCCTGGACTTGTTGCGGATACCGAGATTTGCAGGCGGAGCACTGTGCATCTGCCTTTACGTCGGTGCCGAGATCACGATCGCATCGATTCTGGTCAACTATATCCAGCTTCCGCGGGTGCTGGGAGCCAGTGCGGCCCAAGCCGCCTGGTTCATTCCGATCTATTGGGGCGCGGCCTTGCTGGGCCGCTTTGCCGGCGCGGCATTCCTTTCGCGAATGAACCCCGGCACAGCTCTGTCTCTGGCCGGATGTGGAGCCCTCATGCTGATCGCTCTGTCGGCCTATTCGACAGGTGCCGCCGCTGTTTGGAGCATTGTGGCAATTGGCTTGATGAACGCGATCATGTTTCCCACAATCTTCAGCCTCGCCTGCCACGGGCTGGGAGATCGTGCCGCAGCAGGCTCTGGCCTCATCAATATGGCAATTTGCGGTGGGGCCGCAGTCACTCTATCGACAGGTCGCCTCGCCGATGTCACGGGAAGCCTGACATTGAGCCTTGCAGTGCCTGCCCTCTGCTATGGCGCCATACTTGCCTTTGGCTGGCGCAATCGCAACGCTCAACCGGTGTCTTGAGCGCAGACAGGCAGGCACATGGCGGGCCGCATGCGGCAAAGCCCCCCAGCTGAAAAGTGCCAGCGGCGATGAGGCCCGCTGCAGACTATCCCAGCGGTTGTATAGTGAAATACAATTGGCTATACACACAATGAAAATCCACGGTTTTCTGCCCCTTCTGCAGCCGGATCCACGATGCTTTCAGCCGAACATGCCCTTGCCGAGGCTGATGCCATGCTCGCGCTCGGCCGTCTTGAAGGGGGCCTGGCCATGGCCGCGCCCGCCACGCTGCGCCTGCTCGCCCTGCGCCTACTGCGCGATATGCTGATCACCGCGCTCAGGCAGGAGGGGCATGGCTTTACCGACCAGCGCTTTCACGCTTGGTTTGCCGGTGTGGCAACCCTGTCCGATGAACCGGCGCGCACCGCAAGGCCGCCCAGGGCCCTGTGCGAGGCGATCCTGACCGAGTTGACCCATAGCAGCTGGAATGCGCTGGCGCAGGCCGCAACGCGCTTTCAGGCAGCGCTGCTGGCACCATCAGATGATACCGGCAACCGTCTTGCCGCCGAGACCGCCTATCAGGACGCGGGCGCAGTCATCGCTGCGGCGCATGATCTCCTGTCGCGGCTTGCCCCCTCTTCTCACCCCTTGGCTGCTTCGGCACAGCTTCATGCTGCTGCTGGCGACCATGTCCTGTTCGCGCCATCCGAACGCGCCGTAGAGCCGATGGCGATATGGCCTGATGCGGTGGCGGGCAAGCGGCTGACGGTGGAGCGCCTGGCCCTGCCCTGCCCGCGCTGGGCGCTCGAACTGCTGTGGGGTGCGCAGTGGCGCAAGTCCGGCCTGCTGTCCCACGCCCTCCCCTTCCCCGGCCTTATCCGGCTCGATGTTCTGCGGGCCAACACGGCGACGGACTTTGCCATGTTGGAAGAGTCACCGGCTATCCTGGCAACAACGCTGCGCGATGCAGCGCAAACCCTCAGCGCCAGCCTGAGCGAAGCCGATCGTCTTGCCCATCGGCTTGCAGAGTGCCAAATCGGCCAGCGCCGTTCCTCGCGCGCACCTGCGCTGCTTGAACTGCTTGCAGGTTTCGGGCCGCTCCGCTCGGGCCAGCTTGAAGGCCTGCTCGGTGTCTCCCGGCTTGGGCTGCGCACGATGCTCGGCACGCTGGACACCGCAGGCCTGCTCACCCGGACCACACTTTCGGGCGTGCACCTTTATGCCACCGATCTGTCAGCACGCGGGGCATACGAGGCACAGGATGATCTCGCAAGCTCGACATTCTCCACAAGCGCCTTGGGCGAATACGACGCAGCGATGGCGAAAATCGATGCTTTGCTCACAAAGAGTGGAGTGACCGCTGATGACAGCGATCGGGAAGCCTGAAGCTTTTGCACGGCATGTGGCTATCGCCCCAGACACCCTCTTCATCGCCTTATTCCAGTCACAGAAAAGCTTCTGGTGCTGTTAGAAGGCTTTTAGAGGGGTTTAGATAAGTTAAAGCCTGTGGCCCCTCGTCCGACTCGCCAATCCATCGCGAGTCGCGAAAGCCTCGCGTTCCCGGAATGTCGAAGTTGCGTTCCTGAAAGTCCGACGATCTGTTCCTGATAGGTCGTCTGCGTGTTCCCGATAGGTCGATGGATGGCGTTCGGGCGTTCCTGATGTATCGACGGCGGTTGAAATGCGGCTGACAACGCAGAGCCATTGAATCACTTTGGCATGGATGGTTGCGATAGAGCTTCAATTCCGGCGGTTGAACCTACGCTTGTCATGCGGCACTTCCATCGCACCTGCAGACGCCCGACACTTCAGGAACGGGGCACGCGCTGTCGCACGACATTTTGAGAACAGGGCATCGCTGAAGATCAGCAAGCAGCCACCAACACGCAGGCCCGACATTACCGCCGCAGCGTGTGTCCGTGCTTTTCGTGGTGGCGCTTTACAAAACCGATGAAGGCCTTCTGCCAATTGGCCGGGAGCCGCGCCGCATCGGCATTGACCCAGCGCTCAAACTCGGCGTGGAGTGCGTGCAAATCCCAGCCCGGGCAGGTCTCGCGCAAGTGCTGGATGGTCTCGTCCGCCATGAAGCCACGCGTTGCGCTGTCGCTGAGGCCCGACACGGCCCGGCGGATCAGCGCGCTGGCATCGACGACGTCGGCGGCTTTGGGTTCGCTGAACCCGCCTCCGGCCTGTTTAGCTGCGCTGAACTCGCCTTCGGCTCGTTTCCCCGGGGAAACATGTTGGCCAGTGTTTTCGGGGCCAGTGTTTTCGGGGCCTTTGACAGGCCCAGGCTGAGCGGATTGAGAAGGCGTGGCGCGGGCCAAACCCCGCTCATCCTGAGCCTGTCGAAGGATGCCCCCCAATCCGCGCTCAGCGCCGTCCTTGCCATCCACGCGGCGCATCCGCAGCAGCGGTTCGCCGCCCTTGGCCGTCTCTACCGACAGGCCATATCCGGGTAAGGCGTCCTTTTCCGCAAGCTTCAGGATCTCGAACTTGAACCGGCGGTATTCGCCTTCCGCGCCCGACTTCTCGAACAGGACCGGCATGGAAATGGCAAAGCCCGCCTCCCCTGCCCCGCCCGCATGCTTACGCGCCACGCGATAGAGCCAGCGTTCGCGGCCGCCGGTGATGTCAAAATAGGCGCGGTCGATGGAGAGCACCCCGCCCTGCATCATCACGCCTTCCCAGAACCAGTTGGACAGCTCGATAGTCATCCCGCGCGACCGTTCGGTGCGCTCGTCCACCAGTTGCGTCCAGCCATCCAGCCACGAGAACGTTGCCTCACGCCGCCCCCGGCCCGAAGGGGCCGAATTGTCGGCGTCGGCGCGGATGTTGGTCTTGATTGTGGTGGCCACCAACCGATCCAGCGCTTGCCCGAGCAGTTCGTAGGCGCGGCCCGTGGTGGGGCGGCCAATGGCGCGCAACAGGTCATAAGGCATCAGGTGCAACTTGCGCGGCACATCGTTCACGCCGCGCCGCGCCATGTCGGCCAGCACACTGGCGCAATAGATCAGGATATCGGCGTCCCAGATCGTGGCCATGCCATAGTCCGGGCTGGCCGATACATGGACCCACAACTTGCCATCGGGGCTGGTGTAGTCGATCGGCTTGACCCGCTTGGATTTGGCCAGGCTGAAGAACGGCCGCTCCATCATCTCGCGCTGATCGCGCAGCGGCATGTCGGCCACATAGGGCAGGAACAGGTCGAACTGTCCGTTGTTCACAGGGGCAGGGCGGGACGGGGCGGTGCGAGGCCGGGTCATCGGAGTGTTTCCCCGGGGAAACGAGCCGAAGGCGAGTTCAGCGCAGCTAAACGAAGCACAGCGAAGTTCAGCAAAGCTAACCGAAGCGCGGCATAGTTCAGCGCAGCGGTGAATGCAGAGTGTTTCCCCGGGGAAACACTCTGCCGGAACCGGCTCGGGGAAGTGAAATATCCTTCGACATGCTCAGTCTGAGCGGAGGAGGAGGGGGCAAGTTCGTGTTGGTGCCATGGCCAGCCGTAGCCTGCAAACAGCCCAAATCCCCGCTCAGCCTGAGCCTGTCGAAGGCCCATCGGAAAATGTTTCCCCGGGGAAACATGCGTGCTGCGCGCCGCTACTCCCCGTTTGCGCATCAGCGTTGCAGGCCCCGGCCTTCGAGTTCAAGGTCTACCAGCACGCATCGCGCCAGTTCGACCAGTTCCTCAAGGCTCATGCCCGAACCCGAATGGAGCCGCAGCGTCACGCCTTGCCGGTTGACCGACTGGAGGGTGAGGGCAGGGCGATCAAAGCCGCTGTTATAGGTTACAGGGCCGCCGGTGCGTTCGGCATTGCGCTCTGGCGCGGCGAGCAGGCGCGCAATCACTTCATTGGCCGGGATGGCCGGATCGCCTTCGCGGCGGTGTTCGTCCTGCAATCGCGCAATCGCTTTGGCCTCGCGCAGAATGGCAGGGGCGGCCTTGCGATCATCCAGTGCCTGCGATAGCGCATACGCGGGCTTCAGCTGCACGTCGGCGGGGCTGGCAAAGGCGGCCACGACCTGATCGGGCAGGCTGGCGACTTTGATCATCTTTGAAAGCCAGCCCTTCGACAGCTTCAGCCGGTCGGCCATGCGCGTCAGGTGGCTGCCATAGTGATCGTGCAGGGCCTGCGCATAGTTGCGTGCCCGTTCCAGATCCGAAACGTCCTTGCGCGCGCGGTTCTCCAGATCGGCAAGGCGGAACGCGGCCTCATCGTCCAGCTGCGCCACTTGCGCCACGAACTGCATCTGCGGATAGGAATTGGCGCGCAACCACGAAATCGACCAGTGGCGCCGGGTGCCCGCAATCACTTCGTAATCGTGGTCCGGGTCGCCTTCGATCCGGCGCACCACGGCAGGCACTTTCTGCCCACCTTCGGCAATGATCGAATCAATCAGTTCCGCGCAGGATTCTTCGGAGAGATGTTCGTAAGAGCGGGCATTGCCTTTCCACACCCGCACCCGCGCTGGATCGAGCAGCAGCTGCGTAACCTGCCGCACTTCGCCGCTGGCCACGCGCGCCAGTGCGCTCTCGCGGCCCAGCAGCGTGGTCCCGCGCAGGCGTTCGCCGCGGGGTGGGGCAGGGGAGGGGGATTCGGCGTCCAGCGGCGATTCGGAGATCGCTTCAGCCGATTTTTCCGCCTTTGTTTCAGCCATTTCCTCGTCAGCCAGCAGGGCTGCGAGATAGTCAGATTGCTTACGCGCCATGGGTCAGCTCCCTTGCATCAGCGCGGAACATAATGCGAACATTATCGTGTAGGAAAGTGTCGGATGTGCGGTGCGGCAAACATGCTTCGACAAGCTCAGCATGAGCGGCATTTTGAGGACTGGTTGCAAACCAAACCCCGCTCGTCCTGAGCCTGTCGAAGGACACAGACGCAACATCGGGATAAGAACCGCTATCACGCATGGATCACGTCCTCTTCCCGCGCCGGCGCCATGCGGCCCCAGCCTGCGCGCACCAGCTGTTCGATCTGGCCCATCGCCTCGTCCAGATTGGCGCGGCAGCGCTTGTGGGTGCGCGGCGTGCCGATCGGCTTCTCCAGTTCGTAAATCGTCATCATCCGCAGTGCCGCGTGGCTGATTTCGGCACTTTCAAGGATCGGCACGGGCAGCAGGGCGGGGCCGAAAGTCTGCTCCATGATCGTGCGGACCATTTCGTGTGACGGGTCTCCGCCATCGAACTTGGAACAGATCAGCCGCACGAACGTGTAATCGACCTCGATCCCCGCTTCGATCAGCTGCGCGATGACCTGATCCATCATCGACAGGAACTGCACGGTGGAGCAGAAATCGGGCGTCGTGGCGGCCAGCGGCACCAGCAGCGCATTGGCCGCCTGCATCACGGCGAGCGAAATCGTGCCAAGCGCGGGCGGCGGATCGAGGATCACGATGTCGTAATCGCGCGCCATATCAAGCAAGCCCGCCTTCAGCTTGCGGAACCGCGCGGCCAGCACCGACTGCCCATCAGCGCCCGATGCGGCCAGTTCATACTCCACATCGAACAGCTCAAGGTTCGACGGGATCAGATCGACATTGGGCCAGGGCGTGCGCTTGACCGCATAGAGCAGATCGGTCTGCGTTGGGTCGATCGACAGGTAGGGGTAGAGCGTTTCATCGCGCGTGATGTTGAAATGCGGGTTGAAGCCGAACAGCGTGGTTGTCGTCGCCTGGCTGTCGCAATCGACCACCAGCACGCGGTATCCTTGCACGCCGAAATAGTGCGCCAGGTGCGTGGTGACGGTGCTTTTGCCCACGCCGCCCTTGAAATTCTGCACCGCGATGATCGCGGGCACATCGCCTGGAGCGCGGGCAGGGGAGGCTCCCAGCACCTCGCGCATGTGCATCAACTCGTCCATCGAATAGCCCAGCCGCCGCCCGTTTTCCCCGGCGGGCGGGGCGGGCAGGCGGCCATCGTCCTCAGCCATGCGGATGCGGTTGGTGGAGCAGCCGAGCAGCTGCGCAGCCTCGGCAATGCCGATGCGGACATTGAGTCCCTTGCGGCTGTCTGGCAGAAAGGCCTTGCGCCGCAGACGCTCGATCATCTTCTCACCGGCTGAGGCAAGATCGCCGATCTGGCTGACTATTGAATTCGGATCAGTCATCACGCGCCTTTTTGAAGGTATTCCGCACTCGTGATATCGGATTTCCTTCAATCGCGCAATTGCGGGTGATCTATTGTGAGAAGCGCTGCATATGGGCGTCAGACGGCTTCACCGATCAAGATATTGTGCAGCGCGGCGGCGGGAATTGTTCGAATCGGAGCAAGGCAACCGCGCGACATCGCTTGCGCTGTGATATACCCTTGGCCGGGGGCGGAAAACTTGGGGCGGTCGATGCACATTCACGGACAGCAAATGCCGCTTAGCGATTTTCTCGCGGCCAGCCCTGCGCTCCTGGCGCGGCTTGGCAAGGGATCGGAACCGCTCGTGCTGACCGAGAATGGCGAGCCCTTCGCCGTGCTGGAAGATGCGGCAGCCTATTACGAACGGCGCGAAACGCTTGCTCTGCTCCAGTTGCTTGCCCTTGTCAGCGATGACATTGCAGCCGGGCGCCTGCAACCGATCGAGGGATTGCTTGACCGGATAGGCGAGCTGGCTGAGGCCAAGGGCGATCCGAATGCACGGTGATGGCATGGACGGCGCTTTCGCCTTGCAGAATTACGCTGCCACTTCACCCAGTCCCCAAATGCCCAATACTCGCAGTCTTTCCGTTCCTATGCAGCGCCGCCGGGAACCAGCACGATCTTGCCGTTTACCGCGCGGTTTTCCAGCATGATTTGGGCCTCTGCAGCGCGTTCCAGCGCTAAGCGTGCGCCGACGATGGGGTTCAGGGCGCCGGTTTCGACAAGAGCATAAACATTAGCCATATCAGCGCGATAGGTCTCAACCCGATGACGGACCATCGCATCTGCCAGATAGGTGACAACGCCTTTGCTGGCAGCAACCAGATCCAGCGGTGAATAGCGCCCCCCGGTCAACAACGAGATCAGCGCAGCAGGCCGAAACCGGCCACCACGACTGATCTCGTAAGCCCCGTAAAGCACACCGACCCCGCCATCGCGCAGAACAGCCATGCTGCGCTTTCGGAAGTGTCGTCCGCCAATGTGATCATAGGCGGCAACGACCCCGCCTCCGCTGATTTCGAGAATGTTTTCGGCAAATGCGTCTGCCGCATAATCGATTGCCACACAGTTGTGGGACCGAACAAAATCGAGATTTCCAGCAGAACTGGTGCCAATTGCCTTGATCCCGCCCAAGGCAGCCAGATCAACCAACAAGGTGCCCACGCCGCCACTGGCACCGTGAACCAGTATCCATTCACCCTTTTCTGGCGTTGTCGTGCGTTTCAGCATTTGCCATGCGGTCAGGCCATTCAAAGTTGCTGCAACAAGCTTCGCCGCATCGCAGCCTTCCGGGGCTTTGACCAGGAGATTGGCATCAACATTGCGCAGCGATGCGTAGCAGCCTGTTACGGTAATGCCACCAACCCGGTCACCTGCAGCAAACCCATCGACGCCATCACCAACACGGACAATGCGCCCGACAAAATCATAGCCGGGTACGAACGGCACTTTGACTCCGGGATATGCCCCTACCCGCATCGCTATGTCGGCATAGGCTACACCGGCGGCTTCAACCTCCACCGTAACTTGCCCAAAGCCCGGAGCAGCCAGCTGTACCGATCTGACTTCAAGAGCCTGCGCATCGCCCTTGCGCGGCACCCACACTTCAAGTGCATCCATCATGCTTTATGTCCAGTGCAATTGCCGGCGGGAGAATAAGCCGCGGCGTGATGCGGAAACCGGCGGTCCGAGATTCGTGGCCGAAATCCTGCGGCCTTGCAAGCAACGAAGGTGCGCCGCCGGGTTCACAGGAATCTCCCGAAATCTCCACGGTGCGGCGAGATTTGGATCAGGGAGAGGGCAGGGGTGACATGATGGCGGATTGAGACTATAATCGGTCCAAATTCCAGTGGAGCGTTTTATGGGTCTTGAAAGCCGCATCAAGCCGATCAGCTACGTCAAGGCGAACAGCGCTGAAGTGCTGCGGGAATTGAACGAGGGCGCACCGCCCCTGATCATCACCCAGAACGGCGAGGCCAAGGCGGTGCTGCAGGATGCAGCGGACTATTACCAGACGCAGGAAACGCTGGCGCTGTTAAAGCTGCTGGCGCTGGCCAAGGAAGATATCTCGGCGGGCAGGGTTTACCCGGCTGAAGGCATGCTTGACCGGATTACTGGTGCGCGCCCCGACGATGCCTAAGGTTGCGGTTCAATATACCGAACAGGCACGCATCGATCTCCAGCATATTTTTGAACGCAGGCTCGCGCAACGCGGACCGGATGGATGGGATGGTGCGCGTGCCCATCTTGCCGAAATTCTGGCAACGATTGATGGCATTGCCGATTTTCCGGAACGCGGCCCCCGGCTGCGGGAATTGGAGCCGTTCGGACACACGAGCCTTCGGCAAGTTTCACACCCGCCCTACCGGATTGTCTATTTCCTTGATGAAACCGCGGCAACGATCGCGCTGGTTGCTGATGCACGCCGCGATTTCATGACAATTCTGCAGCGGCGCAGATTGATCCAGAACTAGATTACACAGTCAAAGCCTTCAACGCCGCCCCCTTGCGCGCCTCAAACCTTGCAGCCATTCCGCGTTTGTATTCCGGTGCGAACACGGTGGAGACGGTGACGAATTCGGCCACCGCGGCGTCGGGGGTTATCGTGACCATCGTGTAGCCCTTCATGTCCTGATCGCAGAAGGCGACTTCGGGGCTTTGGGCGGCGATGATTTTGCCAAGGCCCGGGAGGAGCGAGCCGTAGGAGGGGCTGGTGATGGCGGTTGCGCCGAATTCCGCGCCGATGCGGGTGCCGCTATCGTCGTAGAGGTCGTTGGCCCAGGCGGCGTGGCTGTCTCCGGCGAAGGCCAGCGGGTTTGCGCCGATTTTGCGCATGCTGGCATAGAGCCGTTCGCGGGCAGGGGGGTAGCCGTCCCACGCGTCCATGTTGAACGGGATGCCGGCCTTGAATGCGGCCTGTGAGCGGGCGATCTGGCCGCGATAGGCTTCGGGCATCTTGGCCAGCATCGCTTCGAACGTGGCATCGCCCAATGCGGTGCGCAGGTCTGGCCCCGGCACGCGCGCCATGACCACCTGATTGCCGAGCAATTGCCAGGGCTTTCCTGCCTTTACCGACTTGGCGAACAGGCTTTCCAGCCACTGCAATTGCGCTGCGCCCAGCATTTCACGCGAAGGATCGTTGCGGGCGGCGAGCATCGCGGTGACTTGCGCCATATCGGGGGCTGCGCCCTTGGCGGCGATCTGTTCGGAGCGGGCGAGCAGGCGGGTTTCGACCATGGCGAGCGTGGCCAGATCGCCAAATTCGAAGCTGCGGTTGATCGCGGCGGGATCGGCTCCGGCTTTGGGATTGCGGATCGGCATCCATTCGAAATAGGCCTGCAGCGCCGCAGCCTTGCGCGCGCGCCAATCGCCTTCCTTGGCGGGATCGTGGTTCTCTGCGCCGCCGAGCCAGGAATCGTTGGCGGTTTCGTGATCGTCCCACACGCAGATGAAAGCGGCGCGGGCGTGGGCGGCCTGCATCTGCGGATCGGCCTTTACCTGCGCGTGGCGGCGGCGGTAGTCCGACAGGGTGACGATTTCGTGCGTGGGATCGGGCAGGCGGTTCAGCCGCTTGCCAATATCTGCGCCATAGCCTTCGGCGCCATATTCATAGATGTAATCGCCCAGATGCAGCACGGCATCGACGCGCTCCTGCGTGGCGAGATCGGCATAGGCGTTGAAGTACCCGCCGGGATAAAGCGCGCACGAGGTGAGGGCGATGACCAGCTTGTCGACCTTGCCCACCGGCAGCGTGCGGAAGCGGCCCTTGGGGCTGGGCTTGCCATCGGCGGTGCGGAACCAGTACCAGTATTCGGTGGCGGGCTTGAGGCCGGAGACTTCGACCTTGGCGGTGTGATCGGCAGCAGCGGTGGCGGTGATCTTGCCGGATTTCAGCGGCTTGGCGGTGTCGCTGATGGCAACGTGCCAGGTGAGGGGCACATCACCGCTGGCGCCTTCGGTCACTGTCGCGCGGGTCCAGATGACTGCGCCGTCCGCCGCCGGATCGCCGCTGGCCACGCCGTGGCGGAAGCTGGCGGTCCTGAGCTTTGCGGCGGCAATGGCGGCAGGGGCCAGACCGATGCCGGTGCCCGCGCCCACGGCGGCGAGCAGATTGCGGCGGTTGATGCTGAGGGTCATCGGTCTGGCGTCCTTGGCTTTGGTGTCGATTCTGTCGTTTGTAGCACTAACCGTGGAACACCCACCCCGCTGCGACTAACTTCGCCTGACGGCTCAGTAAGTCTCGCTCCCCTCCCTCAAGGGAGGGGATGGGGGAGGGTTTCCATGGCGGGTGACCCTCAGAACCGCGCGGTGAGCGCAGCGCCGAAGAAGCGCGGTTCGGCGGGGATGAAGGTCGGGATGCCGAATGCGCCGCCGGTGTTGCCGGCATCGAGCAGGTAGTTCTTGTCGGTGACATTGCGCATGAAGGCCGAGATTTCATACTTGCCATCGGCAAACGACACGCCACCGCGCACGTTGACCAGCGTCACCGCTTTCTGGCTGAGCAGTTCGCGGTTGGGCAGTTCGAAGAAGATCTTGCTGCGATAAGTCACGGTCGGCGTCATGAACACGCGCACGCCATCGGCCACCGGAGCATCGATGGTGAAGCCGCCAGCGGCCTGCCATTCGGGCTGAAGGCGGAAGCGCGCGCCCGAGAAGGTGGGGGCAAAGGTGTTGTTCTTGTCAATGCCGCCATCGATGAAGCCAACGTTGCCGAACAGTTGCAACCAGTCCGACGCCTTGATCGCGAGCTCAGCCTCAACCCCAAAGTTGCTGGCCGCGCCAGCGCTTTGCGTGACGCTGGTACCGTTGGACTGCTGCACGCTGACCTGGAAGCCATCGTACTTCTGGTAATAGACGCCGATCGAACCCGACACCGGGCCGACCGCACCCTTCAGGCCCACCTCGTAGTTCCAGACCTTTTCTTCCGGCACGTTCTGCAACGCGGGCTGTGGCGTGCCATTCACGCGCGTGGCGGCCAGTTGCACCACGGGCGAGCGGCGGCCCTTTGAGACTGTGGCGAAGACATTGGTGCGATCGCCCAAGCGGTAAAGCACGTTGAAGCGCGGCAGGAAGGCATTGGATTTGCCGCTGGCGCGGAAGGTCCGGCCGCCGGTATCGACCTGCCCCGGGATCAGCGATGTGGCAGCGGGGTTGAGCGCCGGGCGCGGAACACGGGCAAAATAGGTCGATTCACGATCTTCCCAGACATAGCGCGCGCCGACGGTGACTTCGAGCGCGGGCGTGGGGATCCACGTGGCATCCGCAAAGACCGAGTAGGCGGTGTTGATGCCGCCGTTGATGAATTCCGACGAATAGGGTGCCTGCGTGAGCAAGCCCCCGCTGGCGAGCGCCGTGGCCTGTGCCGCGGTGACCACGCCTGCGGAATTCACGCAGCCAAGGCCGGGGATGATGTTGGCCGCGCACTGCAGGAACGTGCCTTCTTCGGAGCTGAACGGCACGGCCTGCGTGCTGTCTTCCTTGAACACGTTCCAGCCCGCCGAGGCGCGGATCGTGCTGGACTGATAGCTGAAGCGGCCTTCGTGGCTGGCCTGCCAACCCTTGGCGTTTTCGGCAAATTCGAGATACCAGGCGGCACTGCCATCGGCATCGAACACTTCGCGGCTATCAAATTCGCGGTAGCCGTTGACGGTGGTGAACGTGATCTCGTCGGTCAGCTCGGCGGCCACGGTCAGGTTGGCGTCATAGACTTCACGGTTGAGGCCGAGCTGAGAATCGCCCAGCACCGCCGCAGACACTGGCGAGCCACCGAGGTTGGCCTTGCCGAACGGATTGGCCGGGCCCGCCGATGTGGCAAAAGTGCCCGAAACGAACGGCGTGCCGCCATTGCGCTGACGGTCAAACGTGCCGATCAGGTCCACGGTTACGCGGTCAGACGGCTTCCAGCGGACCGAGGCGCGCAGGCCAAGCTGGTCTTGCGCGTAGAGTTCTTCTTCCTGCGAAGGGGCGAGGTTTTCGACATAGCCATCGCGGGTGCGCCATTCGAACGCAAAGCGGGCGGCGATGACATCGGAACCAGCATTGAGGAAGCCGCCGAGCAGCGTCTGGCTGTAATTGCCGATGCCGCCGGTGACCATGCCCGAAAAGCCTTCCTGCGGGCGGGCGGACACGAGGCTGATCGCACCGATGGCAGAGGCGGTGCCAAACAGCGTGGCCTGCGGGCCCTTGATCACTTCTACACGCTCAAGATCATAGATCGCCTGATAGGACCCGCGCGAACGCGAGATATCGACGCCGTTGTAATAGAGCGTGACGCGCGGGCCCTGCTGGGCCGAGCCGGAATCCGATGTGATGCCACGGATCACGACACCGGGGTTATTGGCGCTCTGCTCCTGAATGTTGAGGCCGGGGACATAGGCGGACAGCTCATCAAGGTCCGAAACGCCCAGCTCGCGGATGCGATCACCGGTGACGGCAGAAATAGTAATGGGAACATCGACAAGCTTCTGTTCGAACTTCTGTGCCGTAACGACAATAGTGTCAGCGCTTTCGTCTTCTGGCGCAGGCGAATTGCTTTGCTGTGCGAAAGCATTGGTTGAGAAAAGCAGCGTTGTCGTCAGCGCGGAGCTGAGAAGAAATGTCTTTTTCATTTGACCCACCTGTTGTGATGCAGGGCGGATAGGGCGGCAATGTTTCGGCCATGTGACGAAGATCACCCCCTTTTTTGCAAGTGCCTGACACTCCGATACGGCCTTCGGGGCAGGTCGCGGGGTTTGAGCGCGGTGCGCTTGCCTTTAATCGTGCGATTAATTACCGTCGTGTCAATAAGATGAGACGGAACGGGGATGGGAGCTGCGCATGGCCAAAAGTGAACCGCAGGACACGTTCGATTATATCGTGATCGGGGCGGGCAGCGCAGGGGCAGTGCTGGCGGCGCGGCTTTCGGAAGATCCAGACGTGCGCGTGCTGCTGCTGGAGGCGGGCGGGGTCAACGCATCGGTGCTGGTGCGGATGCCGGCGGGCGTGGGCACGCTGATCAAGCAGAAAAGCAAACACAATTGGGGCTTCTGGTCAGAGCCGGAGCCGCACATGGATGGCCGCCGCATGTGGCATCCGCGGGGCAAGGGGCTGGGCGGATCGTCTGCGATCAACGGCATGGTCTATATCCGGGGCCACGCGCGCGATTATGACCAGTGGCGGCAATTGGGGCTGGAGGGATGGTCCTATGCCGATGTCCTGCCCTATTTCCGCAAAGCCGAGGATTATTGCGGCAATGCTTCCCATGAGGGTGAAGACGAGTTCCATGGGGCAGGCGGGCCGCTGAAGGTCAATTGGGGCGAACGATCAGACCATCCGCTCTATCGCGGGATTATCGAGGCGGGGCGACAGGCCGGGCACAAAGTGACGCCCGATTTCAACGGTGCCGATCAGGAAGGGTTCGGGCGCTATCAGTTGACCATCCACGATGGGCAGCGCTGGAGCGCCGCGCGCGGGTATCTGATGCCGATTGCGGGCATGCGGGCCAACTTGCAAGTGGTGACCGGCGCGCGGGTGCATCGGATCGTGGTGGAAGATGGGCGCGCGGTGGGGGCCGAATATAGCCTTGGCCAGGCCAAGCCGCTGCGCATGGCGCATGCGGGGCGCGAAGTGCTGCTGTGCGCAGGCGCGTTTCAGTCTCCGCAAATCCTGCAGCTGTCGGGCATTGGCGATCCCGAAAAGCTCAAAAGCCATGGCATCGCGCCGGTCCATGCCCTGCCGGGGGTGGGCGAGAATCTGCAGGATCATCTGGACGTGACGCTCAACTGGGCCTGCACGCAGCCGGTATCGCTCTACAGCGAGATCAAGGGGTTGCGGCAGTTGATGGTGGGGCTGCACTATATGCTGACCGGCAAGGGCACCGGGCGGCAGAACGGGCTGGAGGCAGGGGCTTTCCTCAAATCGCGGCCCGATCTGGACCGGCCCGATCTGCAGATCCACTTCGTGATCGCGATCATGCAGGAACACGCCAAAGTGCAGGTGAAGCGCGATGGCTTTACGCTGCACGTGTGCCAGCTGCGCCCGGAAAGCCGGGGTAGGGTGGGGCTGGCGAGCGCCGATCCTTATGCCGACCCTGCCATTCAGGCCAATTTTCTCGCCGCCGAAGAAGACCGCCGCGTGGTGCGCGAGGGCATCCGCATCGCGCGGCACGTGGCGGGACAGGAGGCACTGGCCCCCTATCGCGGCGAGGAGATATGGCCGGGCGCGCATGTGCAATCGGACGCGGACATCGATGCCTGGGTGCGGGCCAAGGGCGAGACGATCTATCACCCGGTCGGCACGGCCAAGATGGGCACGCGCGATGATCCGATGGCAGTGGTGGACAAGGACTGCAAGGTGATCGGGATGGAGGGGCTGCGCGTGGTCGATGCCTCGGTCATCCCGCTGCTGATCGGGGGCAACACCAATGCGCCCACAATCATGATCGCCGAAAAGATCGCCGATGTAATCCGGGGGCGGGCAGCGCTGCCTGCCTATGTCTAGAGCGCCTTACGATTAACGCGGCGCGGCATCGGATTGGCGGCGGATCAGTTCGTAATCGAACTGGGTGTGGCGGGGCGTATGGGCATCGCCCGCTCGGCCTGCGCGGATATCCTGGACCAGCAGATCAAGCGCGGCCTCGGCCATCTGGCGGATCGGTTGGCGGATTGTGGTGAGTTCGGGCCAGATCGTGGAGGCCAGCGCCGTATCGTCAAACCCGCAAACGGTCAGATCGCGGGGAACCTCCATGTCGTTGCGGTGTGCAGCGGCAATGCAGCCTGCGGCCATATCGTCGTTCGAGGCAAATATGGCAGTCGGGCGGTGCGGCAAGGCCAGCATCTGCATCGCCGCATCAAGGCCCGAACGGTAGGTGAATTGTCCCTGCCCGAGCAGCGCTTCGTCCACCGGCACGCCTGCTTCGTGCATCGCTGCGCGGAATCCGGCAAGGCGCAGCGCCGTGGCCGATTGCTGCGGATTGCCGATGATGAAGCCGATGCGCCGATGGCCCAGCGCGATGATGTGCCGCGTCATGTCAAAAGCGGCCTGATAATCATCGATCACCACCCCGCCGTGCTCTGCCTGCGCCTGACCGGGGCCGATCAGCATGGCATGGGTGCCCGCCCGGCGCAGGTGGGAGAGCAGCGCGGTATCATCGCACAGCGGTGGGGGCAGCAGAAACCCATCGATCATGCTTTCCGCCAGCCGGGTTATCATCTTGGCCTGATCGCGATCGGCATCGCAGCGTTCGACCACCAGATGCGCATCAAGCCGGCTGGCAGCGTCCATGCAGCCAATCAGCAATTCGCTGAGGTATGCCGCAGACGGGTTGGCATAGAGCAGCGCGATGCGCAGTTGCGATGCGCCGGCAAGGCTGCGCGCGGCGCGGTTTGGCGCATAGCCCAATTGCTTGATCGCCGCTTCGACCGCCAGCCGGGTTTCATCGCGCACACTGGTGCCGCCATTGATGACACGGCTTACCGTCATCGGCGAACAATCGGCCAGACGGGCCACATCGTTGACAGTGGGACGGCCGGATTGCCGCCGCCGGGATCGGGTCACGTTCATTCGTATGCATCTCCCGCCGCGTTGTCCTGCAGGCGAGGCTTGGGGTTGGCAAGCCGGATTCTGAACGGGGCCCGTTGTATTTCCGGGCAAAGACTGCACAATCAGGTCCTGCACAATCAGGCTGGCACAATCAGCCTTGCACAATCAGGCTTGCGCCGATGGCATGTGGCCTTAAAAAGATAGCGCTATCAATTGCCTTGCGCGCTAATAACAGCAAGGCACCGGACACCAGCAGTGGTAACACTCCACGCTTGGGTCTGTAGGGTCAAGGGGAGAGAGACATGGCTGCCACGCAGCAGGATAACACCAATATGGCGCTGGTCAGCGCAATCGTGGCGGTGGCAACAATCGGTGGTTTGCTGTTCGGTTATGATAGCGGCGCGGTGAACGGCACCCAATCGGGCCTGAAGGCGGCCTTTGCGTTGGATGAAAACGGCCTTGGCTTTACCGTGGGTTCGCTGCTGGTGGGGTGCGCGGCGGGGGCCTTTACCGCAGGCCGCGCGGCGGACCGGTTCGGGCGCAAGCGCATCATGGTGGGCTCGGCCATCCTGTTCCTCGTTGGTGCGCTGGTGCAGGGCATTACCGACAGTCACACGCTGTTCGTGATCGCACGCTTTTTTGGCGGCATGGCAGTGGGTGCGGCCAGTGTGCTGTCGCCCGCTTATATCTCTGAGGTCGCTCCGGCGGCAATCCGGGGGCGGTTGACCAGCGTGCAGCAGGTGATGATCATCACCGGGCTGACGGCGGCCTTTGTGGTCAACTATCTGCTGGCGCAAGCAGCCGGGGATTCGCTGGGCGCGCTGGCCGGGCTTCCGGCGTGGCGCTGGATGTATCTGGCGCAGGCGGTGCCCGCGGTGGTGTTTCTGGTGGCGTTGCAGTTCATCCCGGAAAGCCCGCGCTATCTGATCAGCAGCGGCCGCGAGGCAGAAGCGCGTAGCGTTCTGACGCGGCTGTTCGGGCCGACCGAGGCAGAGCGTAAGGTCGAGGACATCCGCGCCTCGTTCGCCACCGATCACCGCCCGCGTCTGGCCGATGTGCTGGCACCGGGCACGGTGCTGCGCCCGATTGTGTGGGCAGGCCTGATCATCGCGCTGTTCCAGCAGTTCGTGGGGATCAACGTGATCTTCTATTACGGCGAAACACTGTGGAAGCTGGCGGGCGTTTCCGAAAAGGCGGCGCTCGAACGCAATATCTTTTCCGGCATCGTGTCGATCGCCGCGTGCTTTGTCACGATGGCGCTGGTCGACAAAGTGGGGCGCAAGCCGCTGCTGCTGGTCGGCTCTGCCGGGATGACCGCGTCCTTGGGCGCAATGAGCTGGGCCTTTTCGCAAGGGACGCTTGATGCGGCAGGCGCATTGCAGATGGATCAGGACCTGGGCCTGATCGCAGTGATCGCGGCCAATATCTATGTGATCTTCTTCAATGTTAGCTGGGGCCCGGTGATGTGGGTGATGCTGGGCGAAATGTTCCCCAACCAGCTGCGCGGGTCGGCACTGGCGGTGTGCGGTCTGGCGCAGTGGGTGGCCAATTATGCCGTGGTGCAAAGCTTCCCGGCGATGGCCAGCGGGCTTGGCCTTGCGCCAACCTATATGCTCTACACCGGTAGCGCCCTGATCAGCTTCTTTCTGGTCAAGGCCTTCCTGCCCGAAACCAAGGGCAAGGAGCTGGAACAGATGGAAGGCTGGGGCGGGCACTGAGCCGCCAACACCGGGTCAGTTCTTAAGGCCGGAGAGATACGCCAGCGCTTCGGCCTCGGTCACCACGTCGGCGTATTTGGCATTCATGTCGAACAGGTTGGCCTGATGCGGGGCGGGGTGGCGATCGCCGCAGGCATCGGCGATGACAGCGGTGCGGAAGCCGTGGCTCATCGCATCAACGCATGAGGCGCGCACGCAGCCTGACGTGGTAAGTCCCGTGAGCAGCACGGAATCAACGCCCATTGCGGTGAGCGTCGAGGCCAGCGTGGTGCCGAAAAACGCGCTGGGATATTGTTTCGAGACGACCAGTTCATCGTCATGCGGCGCAAGGCCCGGTGCCCATGCGCCCATCGGGCTGCCCTGAATGAAGTGCCGCAGGGGGGCGGCCTTTTCAAAGAAGCGGCCGCCATCGATGGTGCTGGGGTGATAGACCACATTGGTCAGGATCACCGGCACGCCCGCCGCGCGCGCGGCAGCGCGGAGGCGCAGCGCACTGGCCAGTTCGGCATCGACATCGGCATAAAGCTCACACGCCGGATCGAAATAGCCCATGCAGAAATCGATCATGATCAGTGCCGGTTTGCGCCCGAAGCCTACCTTTCGGTCATAGGCCTTCTTGTAACTGGCCAGCAGGTCTTCGTCGTCGTGCATTGCTCGGGGCTTTCGGCTCTGGTTGGTTGGCAGCAGGCCGCCATCGTTGGCACTTGCTCCCGCGCGCGGCAAGGGCCATGCGCGGGGCGGCGGCAACTGGAGAGGACCCCTGCATGACCTTGCGACTGGAAATGGACGGGCCGGGCGGGGCCGGTATCGCGCGCCTGCTGATCGACCGGGCGGACAAGCGCAACGCCTTTACGCTGGCGATGTGGCAGCAGTTGCCAGATTTGCTGGCACAGGCCGCAGCCAATCCGCAAGTGCGCGTTCTGGTGGTGAAATCGGCCCACGGCGGCGCGTTTTGTGCTGGCGCAGACATTGTCGAACTGCTGGCCAACAAGGACGATGCGCCATGGCTTGCGGCCAACCAGCAGGCGATCAACCGCGCGCAGTTTGACCTTACCCGCTTCCCCCTGCCGACCGTGGCGATGGTGGAGGGCGATTGTGTGGGCGGGGGCTGCGGCATCGCGCTGGCGTGCGATATGCGCGTGGCCGGGCCGGGCGCGCGCTTTGGCATTACGCCGGCCAAGCTGGGGCTGGTCTATCCGCTGCATGATGTGAAATTGCTGGTCGATCTGGTGGGGCCGGGACAGGCGCGGCGCATGCTCTATACCGGCATGCTGCTGGGCGCCGATGAGGCCAAGGCCGTGGGCTTGGTGGAGGAACTGGCGATGAGCGAGGACGCGCTGGTGGCGCAAGTACTGGCCGCATCGCCCTTTTCCACGCAGGCACTCAAAGGCTTCGTGCGCCATGTGCTGGATGGGCAGGTGGCCGATGATGCGCAGAGCCTTGGCGTCTTTGCCTCAGCCTTTGCCGGGGCCGATTTCCGCGAGGGGACGACGGCCTTTCTGGAAAAGCGCAAGCCGCGGTTTGGACAGGGGTGAAGTTGAAGGTTGAGCCTTGGTCTTGCAAATCTCGTCATGCTCAACTTGTTTCGGAGCTATCCCCGTCGCTTAAGGCACCAACAAGATCGTCACCCCGGCGTAGGCCGGGGTCCATTTCTCGTTTCAAGCCGCCGTTTCATGGGCAAAATGGATGCTGAAACAAGTTCAGCATGACGGTGTTGTTGGTTATGCGGGCGCACCAGGAATTTGGTGCCCTAAACCACCAGCACCGTCGATCCCGTCGTGCGCCGTGCTTCCAGATCGGCGTGGGCTTGGGCCACTTCGGCCAGCGGGTAGGTCTGGCCCACGGTTACGTCCAGCGTGCCGTTTGCGATCAGGTCCCACACCCGCGCGGCACCGTCAGCGCGCTCTTCGGGGTCTTCGTAATAGGCGTAGAGCATCGGGCGCGTGAGGAAGAGCGAGCCTTTTTGCGCCAATAGCCCAAGGGCAACGCCGGTGACCGGGGCCGATGCATTGCCATAGCTGACGATCAGCCCGCGTGTGTCCGTGGAATCGAGGCTGGCCTCCCACGTATCACGCCCCACACCATCGAATGTCACGCGCACGCCCACACCGCCGGTCAATTCGCGCACGGCCGGGGCCACTGCATCGATGCTGTAATTGATCACGTGGTCTGCGCCTGCGGCCAGGGCAACTTGCGCCTTGGCCTCGGTTGAGACCGTGCCGATCACAGTCGCGCCGATATGCTTGAGCCATTGCACCAGCAACAGTCCCACGCCGCCTGCCGCCGCGTGGACCAGCACGGTCATTCCGGGCTGCACACAGGCGCAGCGCTCAACCAGGAATTCGGCGGTGAAGCCTTTGAGGATTGCCGCGGCGGCCACATGATCGCTGATTGCATCGGGCAGCTTGAACAGGTCTGCCGCCTTGTAGATCCGCGCTGTGGCATAAGCGCCAAGGCCCGGGCCGAAGCTGGCCACGCGATCGCCCACGGCAAGATCGATCACGCCCCCACCCACACTCTCGCCCACGGCCACGACCTTGCCCGCTGCCTCGACGCCCAATCCGCTGGGCAGGGCCAGTGGATAGATGCCGCGGCGGTGGTAGGTATCGATCATGTTCAGGCCCACCGCGGTGTGCTGGACCAGCACTTCACCGGCGGCAGGGGCGGGCAGATCGACATCGGCCCAGGCGATCACATCAGGGCCGCCAGTGGCGGTAAGGCGGACGACCTTTGCAGGGAAGGAGGCGGGCATTTGGGCGGGCACGGCATACTCCGGAACATTCGGGCGCAACGCCCTACCCTAGCGGGTGCAAGCGCCGCTCGCAAACCCGCCATCGGCCATCCGATCAGAACCGGTTCAGCATGTTCTCCAACCATTCCTGACGGCCCGAAACCGGCTTCGGGTTCAGATCCTGTGCCACCGCCAGATCGGCGATTTCGGCAAGGCTGGACTGGCGGATGGTCTGGCCAAGCTCCCCGTTCCACCCGGCATAGCGCTCTGCCACGAAAGCATCGATGCGGCCATCGGCGATGATCGCTTCGGCGCGCAACAGCGCCTTGGCGATCACGTCCACGCCGCCGATGTGGCCGTGGAACAGGTCTGCCGCATCCACCGACTGGCGGCGCACCTTGGCGTCAAAGTTGAACCCGCCATCCGTAAACCCGCCCGCGCGCTCGATCTCGATGCAGGCCAGCGTGAGCTCTTCGACCGAGCCCGGAAACTGGTCAGTATCCCAGCCATTCTGCGGATCGCCGCGGTTGGCATCGATCGACCCGAAGATGCCCAGCGCGCGCGCCATCGCGATTTCATGCTCGAACGTATGGCCCGAAAGCGTGGCGTGGTTGGCCTCGATATTGACCTTGACCTCGTTCTCAAGCCCGAAGCGCTTCAGGAAGCCATAGACGGTCTGCGTGTCGAAATCGTACTGGTGCTTAGTCGGCTCATGCGGTTTGGGTTCGATCAGGATCGTGCCCTTGAACCCGATCTTGTGCTTGTGTTCCACCACAAGGCTCAGAAACCGCCCGAAGTTTTCCTGCTCCACCGCCAGATCGGTGTTGAGGATCGTGTCGTACCCTTCACGGCCACCCCACAGCACATAGTTCGCGCCGCCCAGACGATGCGTGGCTTCCAGCGCATCGCGGACCTGCGAAGCGCCCCATGCGTAAACTTCGGGGCGGGGTGAAGTGGCCGCACCTGCCAGATAGCGCGGATGGCCAAACAGGTTGGCCGTGCCCCACAGCAGCTTGCGGCCATGCGCGGTCTGCAGTTCTTCCAGATGATCGACCGCGCGGGCGAAGCTCATGCGGAATTCGCCGATGGAATCGGCAGGCGCCATCACGTCGACATCGTGGAAGCAGTAGAACGGCAGGTCCAGCTTTTCGACGAAGGACAGTGCTGCTTCCCGCTTGGCGCGGGCGGCGGCCTCGTCTTGCGGGCCGTTCAGCCAGGGGCGGTCAAACGTGCCTGCGCCAAACACGTCGCTGCCCGGCCAGCAGAAGGTGTGCCACATGCACACGGCAAAGCGCAGGTAATCTTCCATGCGCTTGCCAAAGACCACCCGGTCCTTGTCGTAATAGCGATAGGCAAAATCGCTGGTGGCATCGGGGCCTTCAAAGCGGACGGTATCGAATGCGTCGAAATAGGCAGCAGACATAAAGGGTTACTCCTCAGATGGCGGACAGCGCAACATAGGCGGCGCGGAAACGGGCGCGCTTTGGGGAAAGCACGGCGGCAAGGGCGGGATCGGGTTCGATTACGGCGCGCACCGGAGGGCGGGTGCAGACATCGGCTGCGCTGGCCCCGGTCACGGCCATCTGCGCAAGGCGTGCCCCGCCCAGCGCTGGGCCAACTTCGCCCCCGTGAAGATAGACCAGCCGCACGCCCAACACGCTTGAAAGGATGCGGCCCCAATGGGCCGACCGCGATCCGCCGCCGATCACGCAAAGCTCGTCAATCTGCGTGCCCGCCGCGCGCAAGGCATCGATGCCATCGGCATGGGCAAAGGCCACGCCCTCCAGCACGGCTGCGGCCAGACACGATGTGGTGCTTTCATTGCCAAGACCGATAAAGGCGGCGCGGATGTGTGGGTCGTTGTGCGGCGTACGCTCGCCCGAAAGGTAGGGCAGGAACAATTCCGGTCCGCAGGCCGCGCCTGCACTTTCAGCGAGTGCAAAGAATTCGGCGGGCCCCGGCACGTTGCAGGCCTTGGCCGCCCAATCGATGCACGATGCGGCAGAAAGGTGCACGCTCATCTGATGCCACACGCCGGGCAGAGCATGGCAGAAGGCGTGGACCGCCTGCGCCGGGTTGGGGCGGAAGGCGGCATTGGCGACAAAGATCACGCCCGATGTCCCCAGCGACAGCATGCCCTGCCCATCGCCCAGCACGCCCACGCCCAGCGCCCCTGCGGCATTGTCGCCCGCGCCCGCCACAACCGGCACGCGGCCCATGCCCCAGCTTCGCGCCACGTCTTCACGCAAAGTGCCGGTCACCTCCGGCCCTTCGTGCAGGCGCGGCATGTGGCTGCGGTTCAGCCCGGTGGCGGCGAGCATGTCGTCAGACCAATCGCGCGCGGCCACATCGAGCCACAGCGTCCCGGCGCTGTCCGACATGTCGCTGGCCTTTTCGCCGGTCAGCGCCAAGCGCACGAAATCCTTGGGCAGCAGCACGGTTTTCGTCGCGGCAAAGACGTCCGCCTCGTGCGCGCGCACCCACGCCAGCTTGGGCGCGGTGAAGCCGGGCATGGCAATGTTGCCGGTGATCTCGCGCGTGCGCGGCTCGGCGGCTTCGAGTCCGGTGCATTCGGCAAAGCTGCGGCCATCGTTCCACAGGATCGCGGGGCGCAGCGGCTTGTCGTCCGATCCCAGCAGCGTTGCGCCATGCATTTGCCCGGCAAGGCCCACACCCTCCACGCCCGCGCGGATCGTCGCATCAAGGCCCAGCACGGCCTTGTGCGTAGCGTCCACCCACGCCGCCGGGTCCTGTTCGGACCACAACAGGTGGGGCCGCGATACGGTGAGGTCGGCGCTGCTTTGCGCCAGCACTTCGCCACTGGCGGCGGTCACCACCGCCTTTACGCAACTCGTGCCAACATCGATGCCAAGGAACATGCAGCGCCTATCTGTTTGCGTGGTACCGAGCGAAGGTCTGCATCGTGGCAGCAGAATGGAAGAGCCGCGCCATGGGCCGGCACAGCGCTGCGGTGACCAATCTCGCCCACATTGTCAGACATCTCTCGGCTGGCCGGTGATCCGGCTTCGCGCTGTTTGATAGCGCTACCTTTGCGAGATCGCAATCTGAATGTGCGCGGCCACCTGGGCAAAACGTCTGCTGCAAAAGCGGCGGTCAGCCGTTTCTAGGGCATGATACGTAGCGCCTGCCTGCCATGATTTTCAGAAACGCGGTTTATTTCCGCCATCTTAACCAAACCGCAAGAGATGGAGGGTGAGAAGCAGCAAGATGCGGGCATTGCTGGACATTTTCAGGGTTGAAACCAGCGATGCGGAGCTGAATCGGGCGCAGTTCCGGTCATTCTCGCGGCAAATGCCGCTGCTCTATGCGATTCTGGTCTGCAATGCGCTGGCGATCACGTTCACCTCGTTCGATCCGGCGCAAGCCATCAAGACCTTTGTCACGCCAGCCACGATGTGTGCGCTGGCCATATCCCGCGCGTTCTGGTGGTGGCGGCAGACCGATCCTGATCGGTTGAGCGATGCCCAGATTGTCGATTATCTGAAACGCACCTGCACGCTGGCCGTGCTGATGACGATGTCCTTCGAAATCTGGTGCATCTGGGTCTATCAATCTGCCGATTATTATGCGCGCAGCAGCCTGACATTCTTCCTTGGCCTGACCGAAGTCAGCACCGTGTTCTGCCTGATGGCCCTGCGCGCCGCCGCCATGCGCGTGGCCGTGGTCAGCACGTTCTCGTTCGCATTCTATTTCTCGTGGGCAGATGGCGGCAGGCTGCTGCCGCAAACGCTGGTGCTGTGCTGTGTTTGCGCAGGCATGATGGTGGTAACCCAAAGCTACAACCGCTCTTTCTCTGCGTTGATCCTGTCACAACGCAATTTGCGCATGCGCCAGCATGAAACCGAAAAGCTGAGCGAGGAAAACCGCCGCATCGCCTTCAGCGATCCGTTAAGCGGCTTGCCCAACCGGCGCGAACTGTTGACCCGGCTAGACCGGCTAGAGACGCGCTGCGATCTGCCGCCCGATAGCCTTGCGGTGATCTTCATCGACCTCGACGGGTTCAAGGCGGTGAATGACGAGCATGGCCATCACGCAGGCGATGCACTGATCCGTAGCGTGTGCCTGCGTCTGAGCCAGCATTGCCCGTCCTTTGCCACGCTGGCGCGGGTGGGCGGCGATGAATTTGCCGTCGTGCTTGAAGCGCCCGATGCACAAGCGACGGCACTCAAGCTGGCGCGCGCGATGCTTGAGGAGATCTCGTTGCCCGTGCTGGTGGACCGGCACGTGCTGCAAGTGGGCGGCTCCATCGGCATTGCCGCCAATGTCGATGCCCAAGGCCGCCCGCGCGAGCTGCTGCGCCGGGCTGATATCGCGATGTATCACGTCAAGACGCGCGGCAAGGGGCAGGTCGCGCTTTATGACCCCGGGTTCGATGAAGGGCGGCTGCGGCGGCTGGAGATCCAGGCGCAGATCGGGTCCGGCCTAAATCACGATGAATTCGATGTGTTTTATCAGCCCATTGTCGATGCGCGTAGTGGCGCGATTGTTTCAGCCGAAGCGCTGCTACGCTGGCCGCGCCGCCCGCAAGGGCCGCTTTCGCCCGACGAGTTTATCGATATAGCCGAAGCCACCGGCCAGATTCACCCGCTCGGCCTCTATGTGCTCGAACGTGCCTGCCGCGAGATCGGGCCGCTCGGCAATCTGAAGCTGAGCGTCAATGTCTCGCCCGCGCAGTTCCGTGATCCGGCGTTCGAACGGCAGGTCTGCCACGTGCTGGAACAGACACGCTTTCCGCCCGAACGGCTGCAGTTTGAAATTACCGAGGGCTACTTGCTGGCCAATCCTGAACGCGTGGTCAGCGCGGTTGAGGCGTTCAAGGCGCTGGGCATGTCGGTTGCGCTCGATGATTTCGGCACCGGCTTTACCAGCATCCACTACCTGCGGTCCTATGGTTTCAGCCACATCAAGATCGACAAGTCGCTGCTCTCGGGCCTCGCGCCCGGAGCCAAGGCCACGATGCTGGTAACGGGCGCAATCACGCTGGCCTGCGGGCTGGACATGGCGGTGATTGCCGAAGGGGTAGAGACCGAAGCACAGGCAGACATCCTGCGCGCTGCCGGATGCCACGAATTGCAGGGCTATCTGTTTGGGCGGCCCATGCCGCTGGAGCAGTTCATGGCCGCCTGCGAGCAATCCGGCAGGCCAATAGCCGAACAGCGGCGGCTGCGCGCGGCGGGGTAATTCGGGCTCACCCAATCCAAACGCGCTTCCCTTACTGGCACCTTCTCACCAATCCCAAACCCGCTCACCCTGAGCCTGTCGAAGGGTGTTGGGCCGCGCGCAACGTGGGCATGCTTCGACAAGCTCAGCATGAGCGGACTGGAGGGAGGCGTTGAGTGTCTTGACCTACTTGGCCCCCTGCTTTTCCATGAACACCCGCGCGCGGTCTGCGGCCCAGTTCTGCAGTGCTTCGGTGCGCAGGCGTGCGCCTTCGGGATCGGCTTCCAGTGGGAGCACCGAATCCACGATGGCATCGAAATGCGCGCGCAGGGCGTCTTTCATTTCGGGGTAGGGGATCACGTAAAGCTGGTTGGCCTCAATCGCGGCCTTCACGTGTTGGGCCAGTTCCACCGGGTCCATGCCGTGCTGGTGGATCGAATGGAGCGAGGCGATGGAATCTTCGTTCTCCACATATCCGCTCTGACCGAACTGCGCAGGCCGCAGCTTGCTGGCTTCGGCGATGTTCGATTTGATATTGGCCGGGCACAGCACCGAAACGCCGATCTGATACTTTTCCAGCCCCATGCGGTAGCCTTCCATCAGGTTCACCACGGCGGCCTTGGCGGCGGAATAGGGCGCGGCCAGCGCACTGCCCATCAGCCCGCCGACCGATGATGTGGTCACGATATGCCCAGGCTTTCCGCTGGCGATCATGCGCGGCACAAACGTGACCATACCGTTGATCACGCCGCCCAGATTGACGCCGATGATCCAGTCAAAATCATCGTAGCTGGTGTTCTCCACCGGGCCAAAGCTGTTGACGCCTGCAGTGTTGAACAGCAGCGTGGGCGCAGCGCCGAACACGGCCTCCACCTCGTCTGCCGCAGCGGCATAGGCGGCGCGGTCCATGATATCCAATGTGATGCCGTGGGCGGTAATGCCCTCGGCGGTCAGATCGGCCACGGCCTTGGCCACCGCTTCTGCCCGGATATCGGCCACCACGATCTTTGCGCCTGCCCGCCCGAAGACCTGCGCCTGCCCAAACCCTGCGCCGGATGCGCCACCGGTGATGAAGGCAATCTGGTTTTCGAACGACTGCATGGTGTGGCTCCTCTGCCCTTAATATTGTTAGTGTTGCTTACAATATCAGTCGTGCGAGGGCAAGCCGTCAAGGCCGTTCTGCAACCCGATTTGGGGAGCCGCTCTGCTTGAAAGAGTTTCATGCAGTGGAACGCTCAACAACACCACTGATAGCAGTCAAAGCGGCGGCGCGTTAGCTTTCCCTCACCGCGAAGATGCGCCGGTCAAGGACGCACCGCCAGCCGGAGGGGACTCATGTCCAGGATTGTTCACCGCGCAAAAGCGCGTGCCATTTTGGCGGTTGCTGCGCTTGCTGCCGCAGCATTCGCGCCGCCATTACTTGCCGGGCAAAAGCTTGGCGAAGTGCAGGCCGCGCGCTCTGCCGATGATATCTATGCCAAGACCTGCGGCTATTGCCACGGGCGCAATGTCGGCCCGATCATTCTTGGCCGCGCGATCCCGGCAGACACCGTCAAATACATCGTGCGCCACGGCCAGAACGGCATGCCCGCCTTCCGCCCCACCGAAGTGACGCCCGCAGAACTTAATGCGCTGGCGACGTGGGTGGAAAAGAGCGCGGCGCGCAAGCAGGAGCACGGATATTGAGCGGCGTGGAACTCGATAGGCGCGGCCTTCTGGGCGCTGGCATCCTTGGTGCTGCCAGCTTTGGCCTTGGCACGGGCGCCAGCGCGCAGAACCCCGCCCCGCTGGCCCCGCACATGTCCAAGGCGGACTTTGCCGGCGCGATGAAGGCGTTTCGCGGCGTTGTGGGCGCAGACTGGGTGTTTGGCGACGAGGAATCGGTTGCGCCTTATGCCAAAGTCTACGTCCCCGATCCGCTGAACCGCCACGTGCCCGTGGGCGCGGTCTGCCCCGAAACGGTGGAGCAGGTGCAGGAAATCGTCCGCATCGCCAACCAGTACAAGCAGCCGCTCTGGCCCGTCTCCACCGGCAAGAACATGGGCTATGGCATGACCGCGCCTGCCACGCCGGGGCAGGTCGTCCTCGATCTGAAGCGCATGAACCGCATTCTGGAAGTGGACGCGGATCTTGGCACTTGCCTGCTGGAGCCCGGCGTTACCTACCAGCAGCTCAAGGACTATCTGGTAGAGAACAACATCCCGCTGTGGATCGATGTGCCCACGGTCGGCCCGATCGCTTCGCCGGTCGGCAATACGCTCGATCGCGGGGTGGGTTATACGCCCTATGGCGAACATTTCATGTTCCAGTGCGGCATGGAAGTGGTTCTGCCCGATGGGCAGCTGATGCGCACCGGTATGGGTTCGATCAAGGGCAGTACCGCGTGGCAGGCGTTCAAGTGGGGCTATGGACCCTATCTCGATGGCCTGTTCACCCAGTCGAACTTCGGCGTCGTCACCAAGATGGGCCTGTGGCTGATGCCAAAGCCGCCGGTCTACAAGCCGTTCATGGTGCGCCACGCCGAAATGGGCGATGTGCCGCGCATCATCGAGGCCATGCGCCCGCTGCGCGTCTCGAACCTCGTCGCGAACTGCAATCTGATGATGAGCGCGTCGTACCAGCTCGCCATGTTCAAGCGCCGCAACGAAATCGTGCCCGATGGCGCGATGCTCGATGAGGTGTCGTTGAAGAAGGCGGCTAAGGCCAATGGGCTGGGCATGTGGAACACCTACTTCGCGCTCTATGGCACCGAACAGACGGTGGCGGCGGTTGAGCCGATCATTCGCGCCAGCCTGACGGCCAGCGGCGGCGAAGTGCTGACGTCGGCCGAGATGGGCGACAATCCGTGGTTCCACCATCACGCCACGCTGATGGAAGGCGGGCTCAATCTCGACGAAATCGGCCTGCTGCGCTGGCGCGGGGCGGGCGGGGGCCTTGCGTGGTTTGCGCCGGTTGCCGCGGCGCGCGGGGTGGAGGCCGAACGGCAGACCATTCTGGCCAAGGAAATCGTCGAGAAGTGGGGCTTTGACTACACCGCCGCTTACGCCATCGGCTGGCGCGATCTGCACCACATCCTTGCGCTGCTGTTTGATAAATCGGACGCCGAACAGGAGAAGAAAGCTGACGCCTGCTACCGCGAACTGGTCACCCGATTTGGCGCGCAAGGCTGGGCCAGCTACCGCACCGGGGTCAATTCGATGGACCTTGTGGCGCAGCAATATGGCGAAGTGAACCGCGGCTTCAATGCCAAGATAAAGCACGCCATCGACCCGAACGGCATTCTTGCCCCGGGCAAATCGGGGATCATCTGATGCTGCGTTTCGAAGGAAAAGCCGTGCTGATCACCGGCGCGGCCACTGGCATTGGCCGCGCCACGGCGCTCGCCTTTGCGCGCGAAGGGGCCAGCGTGATGATCGGCGATATCGATGCGCGCGCTGCTGAAACCGTGGACATGATCGTGGGCGAAGGTGGCCGCGCCGCCTTCCGCCACACCGATGTGCGCAAGGCCGCAGACCTGACCGCGCTCGTGGCCGAATGCGTCGAACGCTATGGCCGAATGGATGCGGCGTTCAACAATGCAGGCGTGCTGCCCCCGCAGCGCCCGATCCACGAGGTGCCCGAAGACGAGCTCGACCTTGCCATCGATGTCGATTTCAAGGGCGTGTTCTTTGCGATGCAAGCGCAGATCCGCCATTTCCTGACCGTGGGTGGCGGAGCCATCGTTAACACCGCCAGCGTCGGCGCGCTGATCGCCGATCCGAATATGAGCGCTTATTGCGCGATGAAGCACGCGGTTGCGGGTCTCACCAAGGCGGCGGCGGTTGAGTATGCGCAGATGGGAATCCGCGTGAACGCCATCGCGCCGGGCTTCGTCGTCACCCCGATGACGCAGCACTGGGCCGACAGCAACGAATTCACGCAGATGTTCTTTGCCCAGAACATTTCAGGCCGCGCCGCCCGGCCAGAAGAAATCGCGCCGACCGTCCTGCACCTGTGTTCGGACGGGGCCAGCTTTATCAACGGCGCCACATTCACCATCGACGGCGGCCAGACCGCGCATTGAGGAAGCAGTTCCATTCACAGTCGTCATTGCGAGGAGGCAAAGCCGACGAAGCAATCCAGAGTCTGCTGAAACCGCTCTGGATTGCTTCTCCCCACTGCGAGGGGCTCGCAATGACGAATATTGGGAGACGAAATATGCGCAAATACCTTACACTTCTTGCCGCATCGGCGCTTTCCATCGGCGCGGCTCACGCCAAACCGCTGGACTACAAGGTCATCCCCACCAGTCCTTTGAGCATGGTCGCCAATGTCACGCTGGTAACGGGCGAAAAGGACGCGGTGCTGGTCGATGTGCCCTTTGCCCGGTCTGATGCGCTGCGCGTCGTGGCCGATATTCTCGACAGCGGAAAGACGCTGAAGGCGATCATCATCACGCACGATCACCCGGACCATTTCTTCGGGCTGGATGTGCTGCAGGATGCCTTCCCCGATGCCAGGATCGTGGCGCACCCGGTGGCGGCCAAGGACATGGAAAAGTCCATTCCGATCAAGTTCAAGCGCTGGAGCGGACAGCTCGGCATCAACGCGCCCAAGCGCCCGGTGCAGCCCATGGCGATGAGCGGCGACAGCGTGGACCTTGAAGGGCACAAGCTGCAGGTGCTTGGGCCGATGCAGGGGGACCATGTGCATTCGACGGTGGTGTGGGATGCCGAAACGCGCACGCTGATTGCGGGCGATATCCTGTATAACGGGGTCTACGTGTGGCTGGGCGAACATGGCCCGACGCATTACGATGCGTGGCTGAAAGTGCTCGACCGGCTGGAAGCGATGAACCCGGTGAAGATCGTGGCGGGGCACACGCGGCCCGGCCTGCCTGATGACAGCATGAGCATCGCGTGGACGCGCGGCTACATCAAGGCCTTCGTCGATGCCCGCGCGCGCAGCAAGACGTCAAAGGAACTGGCCGCGATCATGGCCGAGAAATATCCCAACGCCACCGAAGTCTATGGCGGCTTCCTGCTGGGCATTTCCAGCCAGGTTGGTGCGGGCGAGATTCCGCCGTGGGACGAATGATGCGCTGACACGATCAGAGCCCCGTCAGGCCCTGCTTTCCCTAACGGAAAGTGGGGCCTGATCGTTTTTGGCACGCGTCACAGGCCTGTGGCGGACAGGCCACACCTGTGAGATTATCATGTTGCTCGCGTGTAACTATAGATAAGTTCCGTCTTGACCATCGCGCCTCGCAAAGCGACTTGCCTCTGCACAAAGCCTTTTTAGGTAGAAAAAACCCTTGTTTAGGCAGGAAAAATAGGGAATCGCGATGCTAAACCAAAGTTCACTCCGTTCCGCCATGCTGCTGTCGGCCAGCGTGCTGTCGCTGCTCGCTGCACCCGCCTTTGCCCAGGAAGCGCAAGGGGTGGATGGCACCGCCGCGCAGGCATCGGAAGATAGCGCGCCCGAAGCGATTGTCGTTACCGGCAGCCGCATTCAGCAGAGCGCGGATTACAACACCGCCAACCCCTTGGTGGCTGTTACCGCCGAAACGCTGCAGCAGGCCGGCAATATCCAGATCGTGGAAACACTGGCGCAGAACCCGGCGCTGCTGAATTCACTCTCGGGCGCGCGGACCTCGGGCTCGAACGCCGATTTCGGTCGCGTGGGCGTGCAGCTGCTCGATCTGCGCGGGCTGGGTGAAGACCGCACCTTGGTGCTGGTCAATGGCCGTCGCCATGTGTCGAGCCTGTCGGGTTCGGCCTCGGTCGATGTCAACACGATCCCGGTTGACCTGATCGAAACCGTTGACGTGCTGACCGGCGGGGCTTCGGCCATTTATGGGGCCGATGGCGTATCGGGCGTGGTCAACTTCCGCCTGAAGCGCAATTTCGAAGGCTTGGCCGCCAGTGGCCAGATCGGCATTTCCAGCCAGGGCGATGCCGGGCAGCGCATCGGATCCATCACCGTGGGCCGCAACTTTGCCGATGGCCGGGGCAATGTCGCGCTGTCTTATGAATTCCGCGAAATCGATCGTGTGGGCGGCACGGCGCGCGATTACATCGGCAATCCCGACCGCGCCTTTGGCCTTGTGCGCAACCAGGCCGATTTCCCCGATGATCCCAACATTCCTGATCGCGTACCCACCAACAATCTGCGCTATGCCGACAGCTCGGTCGATGGCGCGCTGGATTTCGACGTGGACGAATGCTTCACGATCGGCACTTGCATTCCCGATTTTACAGGTTCGGGCAAAGTCTATGACCGGGGCCGTTTGCTGCGCTCGGCCGGGGGCCTGACTCAGGGCGGCGACAGCACCCCGCTGGCCGGCTATCAGGGCGATCTGCAGGCCTATAACCGCGTCCACAACGTGAACATGCTGGCGCATTATGATTTCAGCGATGCGGTGTCGTTCTACTTCGAAGGCAAGTACGTCAAGAACCGCACCTTCACGCTGGGCCAGCCCTCGTTTGATTTCTTCACCTATCTGGCTCCGGACAACGCCTATCTGGAAGATCGCTTTGGCGGCGTCCGTTCGATTGCCGAAGGCGCGCTGATTTCGCGCGATAACTTCGATCTGGGCGTGCGTGGTGAACAGAATGATCGTGAAACGATCCGTCTTGTCGGCGGCTTCGAAGGCCGGATTTCCGATCACGCCCGCTATGACCTGTCCTATGTGTTCGGGCAGACCAAGGCTGACATTCTGCTGACCGATTATCGCATCGGCGACCGCTATGCCGCCGCGATTGATGCGGTGCGCGATCCGGCCACCGGCAACATCGTGTGCCGTTCCAACCTGACGCCTGCCTCTGCCGATGGCGCCACCACCTTTACTCCCGGCGCCAATAGCGGGTGCCTTCCGCTCAACCTGCTGGGCAATGGCGTGCGCAGCCAGGCCGCGCTGGATTGGGTGAATGCCGATATCAACAACCGCTCGCGCCTGCGCCAGCATGTTGTCTCGGGCGCAATCTCGGGCGATTTCGGCCAGCTGTTCGAACTGCCGGGCGGCCCGGTCGGCTTTGCGCTTGGTGCAGAATACCGCAAGGAATCGAGCAGCTTCGTGCCCGACCAGTTGCTGCAGCAAGGCGCGCTGGCTGATTTCTCGACGCAGCTTCCTGAAACCGGCGAATTTGACGTGAAGGAAGCCTTTGCCGAGCTTTCGGTGCCGCTGCTGCGCGATATGCCCTTTGCGCACGATCTGTCGTTCGGCGCGGCGCTGCGCCTGTCGGACTATTCCACAGTGGGCAAGACCACCACGTGGAAGATCGACGGCACTTATGCCCCGATCCGCGACGTGACCTTCCGCGGCACGATTTCCGAAGCGGTGCGCGCGCCCAACATCACCGAGCTGTTCCAGCCCAGCAACGGCACGTTCTCGTTCATCGGCGATCCGTGCGATCCGGTGTTCATCACCGAAGGCACACAGTTCCGCGCGGCCAACTGTCAGGCAACGCTTGCTGCAGCGGGTCTGACGCCGGCGCAGATTCTGGCGTTCAATCCTGAAAACGATCCGACCGCGACGGTCAGCCTGCCCGGCAATGTTGGCGGCAATCGCAACTTGCGTGAGGAAACTGCCCGCACCTGGACCGCAGGCGTGGTGGTCCGCCCCAGCTTCATCCCGGGTCTGGTCGCCTCGTTTGACTGGTGGGACATCCGCCTGAAGAACGCGATCAACACCCCCGATGCCGAAGAGATCGCCGAACTGTGCGTCGATCAGCCCAGCCTCGACAACGTGTTCTGCGAAAACATCACGCGTTCGCCGACCACGGGCTTTATCTCGGGCTATCTGCTGCAGCCGGTCAACGTGGCCAATTTCCGCACGGCGGGGGCAGACTTCAAGCTGAACTACAGCTTCCGCACCAGCAAGATGGGCGCGTTCAGCTTCACGCTGGTCGGCGGGTATCTTGACCGGCTGGAATTCACCCCCACCATCGGCGCGCAAATCGACGATGACCGGGAAGAGCGCTTCTTCCCCAAGTGGAACGCCACCGGCGACATCACGTGGAAGATGGACGCGGTGACCGTGAACTACGGGGTGAGCTGGTTCAGCTCGACCCGCCGGTATGAGCTGGAAACCCTGGCCGCCAACCCGGACATCGCCGCACCCGAAAACCTGCGCGTCAAGGCGCGCTGGCAGCACGATGTGCAGGTTGGCCTTGATGTGGGGGACAAGTTCAACTTCTACTTCGGCGGCAACAACATCTGGAACCAGCAGCCCGACCGGTTTGATACGACCTATCCGATCAGCTTCGTCGGCCGCTACCTCTATGCAGGTGCGCGCATCAAGATGTGATCTGTTGACAGGCTGCGCATGAGTCGGGGGTGGAATCGAATTCCACCCCCGAACCGCTCGTGCTTTGCCTGTTAGATCAGAAAAGCGGTTTCGCGCAGAGGCGCGGAGGAGCTGGATTTACGGCGAAGCCGCCTAGACCGGGATGACATTACATTGATCCAACACATGTCCCGTTCGTGTCGAACGGAGATCTGAGTAAGTTTAACGTCATCCCGCCTAAACACCTCCAACGGTGCGTTCTCCGTGAGGGCACTGCGGCAAATGGCCTTGCGGCCCAGCGCTTGTTCTCCGCGCCTCCGCGCCTCTGCGCGAACCCCTCTTTTCTCTTAAAACACCAGCAAGTTCAAAAGACCTTCAATCCATCCGATAACCACCATCAGCGCCAAGTTGCGCAGGCCGCACGTTCAGCACTTCGATGGCATCGGCCTTGCCGCCAAAATCGGCAAAGTCCCCGGCCTCAGCGCCCATGACGGTGCGAGCCAGCGGGGCGGAGAAGGCGATCAAGCCGGTGGCGGGATCTGCTTCGTCATCGCCCACAATCGTCACCGTGCGTTCCTTGCCATTCAGGCGCAGGCGTACCGTGCAACCGAATGCCACGGCATTGCCATCAGGCGCAGGCTGCACGTCGGCGGTGGCTTGCCGCGTGCTCCAGTAGCGCAGCGTGCGGCGCAGCTTTTTGATTTCAGCTTCGTCCTCCACCCCTTCCAAGGCCGCCTCGGCCTGCGCCAATTGATCGGCGATCAGCGCGGCACCGCGCGGGGTGACAAGGTTTGGCCCCGCTGGAATGGGGATTTCGAACTTCGGCTCCATATGTTCGTCATCGCCTTCACGGCGGAACGCGACACTCATGCGATTTCTCTCCATCGGCGCGGATCGGATGATGGCCCCGGCGCGCGCCTGCTGCGACCAGCCTGCCCTTATGGCACAAGTCCTCCGGGCCGCCAAAGCAGCCCGTCATGCAGCACCAGCCAAGTGTTTCCCCGGGGAAACATTGCATGAACAAACTGGCTGAAACCGATATGGCCGGGGCCGAGCACGCGCCATTTCCCAGCAGAGCGATTGCGCTGGTCGCCAGACTTGCAAACGCCTATGACTCATAAACCTCCAGCAGTTCGGAATTTTATTTGGGAGCACGAGCGCCAGAGCCATACCAATGGCAGCCCGATCAGCTGAAGCGCGCCGTGATTGCAGCGGGGGTGGCGCTGTGGGCATGGAATGTCGATTCCGATGCCTTTACCATGGATGATGTGGGCTTTGCGCTGTGGGGCGTGGCCGATCATGAGAATGTGACCTTCGAAAAGCTTTCCGAGCGAATTCATCCCGCCGACCGGGACCGGGTGCGGGCCGCATTCACCGCCACGCGGTCCATCCTTGGCCCTTATGAAACCGATTTCCGGGTGATCATCAGCGACGAAGTGCGCTGGATTGCCGCGCGCGGGCAGGGGGAGGATGTCGGCATCGTGGGGCGCACGATGTATGGCATTTTCCTTGACGTAACCGGGCGCAAGCAGGCCGAAGAGGGGCATGAACTGCTGGCCGGGGAAATGAGCCACCGGGTCAAGAACCTGTTGGCCATCGCCTCGGCGCTTACCGCCATATCGTCGCGCTCGGCCAAATCGTGCGAGGATATGGCCCGCGAACTGACCGAGCGTCTGGCCGCGCTGGGCCGCGCACATGATCTGGTGCGCCCCCTGCCCAACGGACAGGGACAGGCCGCGCTGCTGGGCGATCTGCTATCCTTGCTGCTGGCTCCGTATGATGAAACCGGGGCCTTCAAGGGCCGCATCCGCGTGGCCGTGGAGCGCATGGGTGTGGGCGAGGACGCCGCCACCGGCTTGGCGCTGATCATCCATGAACTGGCGACCAATTCGATGAAGTATGGGGCGCTGTCCACTCCGGTTGGCACACTTGATGTCTCAAGCACGACTGATGAGGATGCGATTGTGCTGACCTGGACCGAACATGGCGGGCCGCTGGTCGAAGCGCCTGATGGGCCGGGGGGCTTTGGCAGCAAGCTGGTGCGGCGCAGCATCTCGGGCCAGCTGGGCGGCACAATCCATTATGACTGGGCCGAAGCGGGCCTGATCGTGACGCTGCGGATGAGCCGGGCCAGATTGGCTGGGTAGGCTTGGCAGGGTAGGCTTGGCAGGGTAGGCTTGGACGTTTGCGCGCGCGGCCTCAAACCGGGCATACCGCTATCGCCAACAGGTGTTGAAGATAGCGGTATGCATAAGGGTCTGATGCAGCAGCTTACTTCGCGGCTTCGAACACCATCAGCGCGTTTCCGGCCATGTGGCTGTACATGCCGTAGCCCGAATTGACGAAGACCTTGCCTTTCCACACGGCAGCGCCGGGGCCGCTCATGCTGCCGCCCTTGGTGGTCTTGCCGTCAATCGTGGTCATGGGCTGCGTGGTATCAAACTGCCAGATCACGCGGCCGGTCTTGCTGTCATAGGCGCGGAACATGCCATCAAGGTGCCCTGCAAAGACCGCGCCGGGGATGGCGGTGGCAGCAGCCGAGATGCCTGGATCGCAGAACTTGGCGCCCTTGCACTTGTCCGGCGCGCGGGTGAACCACTGGACTTTGCCGGTGGCAGCATCAAGCGCGTGGATACCGGCACCCCGGATCTTGGCGTCATAAACGCGCGCGTCATAGGTTTCGGCCATGTCGTTGACCGGCACGAACACCGTGCTGCCTTCTGCCGCCATGCCAAAGTGGACGCCGCCCTGCGTGCCGCCATGGCCGACGCGGGTTTGCCATGCGACCTTGCCCGTTTCAGGATCAATCCCGGTGACCTGCCCGGACTTTTGCCCCGCCACGATCATCTTGCCACCCGATGGCGTGGGCATGACCAGCACCGATGCGGCAAAATCATAGTCCGGCCCGTTTTCAACCGGGCAGGAATCGTTGCCGACCATGCAGCCCACGTTCCACGCGTCCTTGGGCGTCAACTGCCTGCGCCACAGCTCCTTGCCGTTGCGCGCATCGACTGCGAAAATGGCATCGGAGCTGAGATCGGCAGGCGAGGAATAGTTCTCGCCCGAGCCGAAATAGACGCGGCCTGCGGCGGGATCATAAGTCGGACTGTTCCACACCGGCGAGCCGGAGGGGCCGAGGATCTGCGTGCCCGATGCGGTCTTGCCAAACGGTTTGGGTTCCCCCGCTGTCCACGCGCGCCACACTTCGCGGCCCGTGGCAGGGTCTAGCGCGACGACCGAGCCGCGGAAGGTGCAGCAGGCATAAGCGGGATCGCCGGCCTGCACCACTTCGAGCGAGGAGACGGGCACATAGAGCAGCCCGCCGCCCAGCGTGGGCGTGCCGGTGATGGTGGAATCGGCATGATCGCTCATCCGCCCCGCCCACAGTTCCTTGCCGGTCATGGCATCGAGCGCGTGGACCTTGCCCAGCAGATCGCCGAAATAGAGCCGCTTGTTTTCGGCATCGGCGACAATGGCGGTGCGCACTTCGGCGCTGAGCCGGTTGGTCCAGCGGGTGCAGCCGGTATCGGGATCAAAGGCGTAGACGGTGCCGTCCTGGCTACCGACAAACAGCGTGCCCCATGCCAGCGTGGGCTGCGAGCGTGCGCGGTTTGAGGCGGGATAGGCGAACGACCACTTCAGCTTCAGCTTGGGCACATCAGCTGCGGGCAGCTGCGCCACGGCGGCAGGCACGAAGCGGCGGTTGTCGTGGCCCCAGCCGATGGGGGCTGGCACATCGGCCATGTCCATCTGTGCGGCATCGCCGGTGCACTGCTTCGGCGGGGCGGGGCGCTGATACGAGGCGAAGGGGGTGCGGGTCAGGTATTCGGCGACCTCGATCTTCTGCTGCGCGGTCAACATCGCGCCTTGGGTGCGCATGATGCCATCGGTCAGCGATTGCACGATGGAATCAGGCGCGACCATGGCGAGGAACGCGGGGCTTGGCGCTTTGGGCACGCCACCCATGTGGCACATCGCGCAGTGCTGTTCGAACAGGGGGCGGCCCGGTGCAGTGGCAGGGTCAATGCGCGGGGTATCATAGACCTGCAGGTCCTCGTGCGATTTGATGCGCTGCGGTGGTGCGGCGTTGAGCAGCGAGGAGCCAATAGCCCCGGCTGCCAGCACGGGCAGGCACAGGGCGGCGATGCGGCGAAATGAAAGCGTCATCGGACGTGCTCTCTCTTCAATCAAGCGAACGGTAAAAGGCGATGGTCATATCCTCGGCCAGACATTCGAGGATCGGCGGCACCAGGCGATCATGGAAATCGATGGTCATGTGCGCATCGAACGCCGCTTCATCGCGGAACGTGGCGACGCATTCGAACAGGTCTGGGTCGGTCTCTGACTGGAACAGTTCATAGACCAGCGCATCGGGTTCCTGCGCAAAGACGAGGCGTTTCAGTTCGGTTTGCAGCGCAATCAGGTCTTCGCGCTTTTCCGGGCGCGTGCGCAGGCGGGCGATGAAGCTTTTCTTGGGCATGGGGTTACTCAGCCTCGGGTTCAGGGGAAATCTCGGGAAGATCGTAGAGCAGCTCGCGCGTGTAGCTGCCGTCCATGCAGGCGATCATGGCGGCGATCAGCGGCTGGTTGTGCGGGTATTCCCCGTGCGCCCTGTCTGCCGCTTCATCGACGAAGCGTTCGTAAACTGCGAACATGCCGGGTTCGGCCAAGGCATAGAACTGATAGCCCAGCGTGCCGGGTTCATCGGCGGCCAGCGCTTCCATCTGCTGGGCAAGGCTGACGAATTCGGCTTCTTTGCCAGCGGCAATGCGGAAGCGGGAGAGGAAACTGAATGCCATCGATGGCGCTCCTGATGGATAAGGCGGGGCTACGCAGGTGCGTGGGTCTGGTGGTAGGAAACCCAGTCTGGCAGGCTTTCGGGAAAGTCTGCGGGCAGGGGATTTGCATAAGCATGGTTGCGGTCGGGGCGGCCCAGAATGCCGGGGTAGGCATCGACCGGCACGTAATAGAGGAAGCCGATCACGCGTTCGGCGAATTTCCAGCCGCGCGGGGTGAGGGCGTAGCGATCGGCATAGCGCAGCGCGGCGACCATCATCTGCCCATTGCGCCACAATTCCGCATGGCCCGAAACGCGCCCGCGCGCGGCAGTGTCGCTTTCAAAATCGATCTGCACATCGTGCATCACATGATGGCCGGGGCCAAGCACCGCAAAGCGGCCATCGAACTGTGTCATGATTGCGTCCACCCCGCGCGCGTGCATCACGCCATCGGCAGAACGCAGCACGGCATCATCGGCAAACAGATCGCGCACCGCATCCACGCGGCGGTCATCGATGTCGAAGCTGTAGCGCGCGATCAGCTGGCGCACTTGTGATTCGGCTTCGAGGCGGGCGATTCTCGCCGCAAGATCGGCCTGACCAGCTATTCCGGTGGCCTGAATTCCGGCCATTTTTGCACTCTCCCGTCGGGCCTCTGCGGGCCGTGTCGAGCCCTGATGATACCCGCGCATGCCGCAAAAACAATCATGAATGTATGGGAAGTCCCGGCTTTTTCGCATGGCCCGCCGCGCCGTCAAACCCGGCCTGCCATGCCCTTTGCGCAACACAATAAAAAAACATACATGTCTGCTTGCAAAATGTCGGATTGGAGTTAGTTTGAGGGCAACTCGCAAGGATGGCGGGGAATGAGGAGATACGGATGTTGAGCAGTACTCTGCGGCGGTCGACTGCCGCTTGCGCCCTTGTAGCAGCAGCCCTTGCACCAACGATCCTGTCGGCCCCGGCCATGGCGAATGCCGCTGTTGCAGCGGATGAGGCCCAGGCTGCGCCCCAGGATTCATCAACGGATGCCACGACCACCAGCACCAGCAATGCCGGCCAGCTGAACGAAATCGTGGTGACCGCGCTGCGTCGCGATTCGAACCTGCAATCAACGCCGGTGGCGGTTTCTGCGGTTGACGCCAACCTGATCCAGCAGGCCAGCCCGCGCGATTTGGGCGATCTGGCCGCTTTCGTGCCGAACTTCTCGGCCAACACCATCACAAACTTCAACGCCGCATCGTTTGCGATGCGCGGCGTGGGCCAGACGTCGATCATCGTCTACTTCGAGCCGCCGGTGGCCGTGCTCGTGGACGATTTCGTCGTGTCCTCGGTCCAGACCCAGCTGCTTGACGTGTTCGATGTGCAGCAGGTCGAAGTGCTGCGCGGTCCGCAGGGCACGCTGTTCGGCAAGAACACCACTGGCGGCGCGGTTACCGTGCGCACCAAGCGCCCTGAGCTGGGCGCGGTGGGCGTGGATGCGCGGGCCGAACTGGGCAGCTTTGGCACCAAGCGGTTCCAGACCGCACTGAATGTGCCGATTGGTGAGAATCTGGCGCTGCGCTTGGTCGGCGGCGCGGAAAAGACCGATGGCTTTTACAAGAACGGGGCCTGCTATGGTCCGGTGACCGGATTTGTGCCGAACAAGTTTAATGGCCGGACTGGCTGCCTTGACGGGGAATCGGCTGGCGGCAAGGACGTGGTCAATCTGCGCGCCAAGCTGCTGTGGGAGCCGACTGACCGCATCCGCCTGCTGGCGCAATACGAATGGCTGCGTGACCGGTCGGAAACCGTGCCTTCGGTCAATGAAAACGGCCTTTACACCGGCAATACGGCGTTCCTGACCGATGTGCTGAATGCTGTGCGCCCCAATCCCAACAGCAACGATCCGCTTGATAATGCCGCGGTCAGCTATCGTCAGGACGGGCTGATCAAGATGCGCGATGGGCAGCGCATTTCGGTGGACGGCATCTATCTGAACGGCGACATCGATTTCGATTTCGGCACGCTGACGTCGGTCACCGGATGGCGCAAACAGGAATCGCGCATTCCGAACTCTTATGCCGGCGCCGTGCCGATTGCGGCAGACGGTCAGCCGCTGTCGATCTTTGACGCAACGCGCGATGACAACCGCAAGACCTTCCAGCAGGAACTGCGCTTTGCCACCGATTTCGGCGGTAATTTCGATATGGTGCTGGGCGGGTTCTACCAGCGCGAAACCATCGATTTCTGCGTGGCGCAGCTGCTCGGCTTCCTTGACCTGACATCCGGCCCGCTGCCGTTCGGCAACTGGAACGACACGCCCTATATCCTATGCAACGCACAGAAATCGCGTTCGAAGGCGGCGTTTGCCGAAGGCACTTACAAGATCACGCCCGAGATCACCTTTACAGCCGGTGCCCGCTATACCTGGGAAGACAAGGAATGGTATGGCCGCCAGCAGGTGTTCATCCCTGCGCTGAACGGCGGTTTCGATCCTTCGATCCAGATCGATGAAGCGCTGGATGCGAGCGTATTCAAGTTCCCGGCAGGTGTGATCCGCGTGGATAACAGTGCCCGTCGCGCGACCTGGCGCGCCAGCCTTGGCTGGCAGGCCACGCCTGATATCTTTGCCTACGCAACGTACTCGCGCGGGTTCAAGAGCGGCGGCTTTAACGACCAGATCGGTGGCTTTGCCGCCTTTGGTGCAGACGTGAATGCGTTCCGCACCGCCGCCCGGGCCACGAACCCGGAAACGGCTGACAGCTATGAAGCGGGCATCAAGACCGAGCTGTTTGACCGCCGCCTGCGCTTCAACCTCACCGGCTTCTATGTGAAGTACAAGGATCTGCAAAAGCAGCTCAACGTGCCGATCACGGTTAACGGGCAGTCGAACCAGGTGACGATCTTCGTCAACGCGGCCAGCGCCACGGTGAAGGGTCTGGAAGCCGAAGCAACCGCCCGCCTGTTCGAAGGCTTCACGCTGCGCGGCGTGCTGGGTTATCAGGACGCGGCCTACGACAGCTATACCGCACCGGGTGCAGGCTATGACCTTGCCACCGCACCGCTGGACCGCGCGCCCAAGTGGCAGTGGACGGTGGACGGCACTTATGAAGTGCCGGTGAGCAGTGAGTTCAAGTTCGTGGCCAATGCCTCGGCGGCCTATACCAGCCGCAACCTGAACACGCAGGCGATTGACGATCCGCTGGGCAACACGTTCCTGAACGCACGCACGCTGGTCAATGCTTCGCTGACGCTCTCGCAAGTGGACAACAAGTACTACGTCCGCGTGATGGGCCGCAACCTGACCGACGAGCGTTACCGGATTGCATCGCAGAACGTGGCGGGCCTGTGGCTCAACTCGAACTTCGGTGCGCCGCGCTACTTCGGCGCAGAAGTGGGCGTGAAGTTCCGCGGTCCCTGATCCGACTTGAGTTGACGGAGGAATCATCCAGTTCGGCCAATTAAATTCTAAATCGTCATCCTGAACTTGTTTCAGGATCTATTTCGCCGATCAGACGGCCGCCTGCGCTGAGAAATGGACCCTGAAACAAGTTCAGGGTGACGGAAAACGGAATCAATTTGTCGAAGGGGACAGGGGCCTTTGCGGGGGGGACGATACCAGCACATGATGGCCGCGCCTTCAGGGGCGCGGCCATTCCTGACAACAGGAGTTGAACATGAAGACTGATTTCGATCTGTGGGACATCCACACCGGAGCCTACCATCCGTTCAATGACCGCGCACCCCGCATCGACAACGGCACCGGACGTCCCGGGCCTGACCGCTATACCGACCCTGCCTTTGCCAAGGCCGAGTGGGATCGGGTGTTTGCACGCAGCTGGCTTTTGGCCGGGCCTGCATCGGACATTCCCGAAGAGGGCGACTTTTTCCGGTTCGATATTGGCCCGGAAAGCTTCATCGTGGTGCGGGGCGCAGATGATGCGATCCATGCGCACTACAACGTGTGCCCGCACCGCGGCAGCCAGTTGGTGATGAGCGATTTCGGATCGCTCGACCGCTTCACTTGCCCGTTCCACAGCTGGAAATTCGATCTGGACGGCACCAACATTGCGGTGACCGACGCCGAAACCTTCCGTCCCGAAGTGCTGTGCCATGGCACCGACCTGACATCGGTGCGGTGCGAAGTGGCGGCGGGGCTGGTGTTCATTTCCATGGACCCGGATATCAAGCCGCTGAAGGAGTTCCTGGGGCCGATCCTGCCGCAGCTTGAGCTGTACGAGATCGACCAGATGTATGTCGTGCAGCATCGCCGCTCGGACTGGGGCGCGAACTGGAAGGGCGGGGTGGATGCCTTTGCCGAGATCTATCACCTGCACGCGGTGCATCCGCAAACGCAGGGGTTGATGGATGACCGCACGCAGATCGATCTGTGGGAAGGTGGCCTCAGCCGCCAATTCGTGCCGTTCGCGCAGCCGAGCCCGCGTTATGGCGATCAGGAAGGCGTCAATCCCGGCATCCAGATGATGCTGCGCGATGCGGGCGTTGATCCCGAAACCTTCAGCGGCACCGCGCGCGATACCCGCGCCGCCGTGCAGCAGGCCAAGCGCCGCAGGTCAGACGAGCTGGGCCTGCGCTATGACCGGTTCAGCGACAGCCAGCTTTCGGATTCGGTGGTCTATTCGATCTTCCCGAATGTGCAGATCGGCTGCCACCCCGAAGCGGTGTTCCTGCACCGGTTCATTCCGCACGCCAGCGATCCCAACCAGTTCACCTATGACACCTGCATCCTCTATCGCCATGTCGATGCGCCGGGATATGGCGCGCCGGCGTGGATGGGGATGGGCGATGATGTGGACATGTCTGGCCGCACCCGGCCCGAAATCGTCCACACCAAGCTGGGTGAGCCGCCGTGCCTTGGCGAAGTGCTCGATCAGGATAGCGATCTGCTGCCGGTGGTACAGAAGGGCGCGCATTCGCGGGGCTTCAAGGGACCGCTGTGGAGCGAACAGGAAGGGCGGCTGCGCCACTTCCACGCCGAGCTTGACCGGTTGATGGCAGAGTAAAGTCTGGCAAAGCCGCGCGCCGTGGCGCTATGATCATGCTGCCATGGCCCGCAAGAAACGCTATCTGACAGCCCGGATGCCCGATGGTTATGTAAAGACCATCGGGCCCACAGCCGATGCTTTCACGCACTATTGGCGCATCGTGGCCGAGCTTGAAAACGGCAAGACCGAAGTGTTCTGGGGCCACGCGAGGTCCTTGGCCGAGGCCAAAAGCAAGCGCGCACCCGCCCAGGACGCCGCCCGCCAGCGCGGGTGGAAGAGCTTTGCGTTCGAAATTGCCGAGCTGGAAGAAGTGCCTGCCTGATTCAGCCCGCCTGAACGCTATTCGTCCCAGTGGATCAGATGGCTGATATCGGTGCGTTCTTCGGGCTTTCGGCCGGTGGTGGCAAGGCGCTGGACCGATAGCCGCCCGCCCATCTGGCTGAACTTGGTCAGCACCTCGATCACGCGGTCATAATAGGTGCTCTCGATCTTCCACACCCCGCCTTCGCGGCGATAGGTATCGGTATAGATCGCGGTGCCAAAGGTGTGATCGTCCTTTTCCAGATCGATGAATACGTCCTGCAAATACCAGATTCCGCGGGCCGTATTGTCGCCGGTGATATGCACTTCGGGCATGATCCCGATATGCATCGCCGCCGCGCCCGAATGGAACGAATTGGCGAGGAATTCGAGCATCGGCGCGCGCCCTTTGAGCGAGACCTTGTAGGTCCCGCCGTTATAGACGCACGAGACGTTCTCGACGAAGATATCGGCCAGCAGCGCCTGATCGCCGGTATCGATGCCCCGGAAATAGCGGTGCTTGAGCACCTTGATTTCCTCGATGTCGGACAGCTGTTGCAGGGTAAGCGGCATGGCGGATCAGGCTTTCTTCTCTTGGGCGTAAAGCTCTTCGGCGCGCAGCTTTAGCGCGCGGGCGGAATCATCGAACGCGCGCTTTACCCAGGGACCGGCAAAGCGGAACACGTGGATGCCGTTTGCGCCCAGAAAGGCATCGGTGCTGAAATAGCGGCACGATTCCGGCCCCGTCGGCTCGATCACCTGATCGCGCCGGGCGGGGTAGGGCCAGAAGTCGCTGTGGACCATTTCCCATGACAGCAGGCGTTCGGGATCATTGGCGCAGATGTATTCGCAATTGGGCACGATGCTGCCCGGCACCGCATAGTTCATCAGCTTCATGTTGACCGCCGCGCCCATTTCGAGCGTGGACTCCGCCTTTACGCAAAACGGGTTCCATTCGTTGTAGCGCGGCATGTCGGTCAGAACTTGCCACACCACGCGGGCGGGGGCGGCGATTTCGACCGTATCGCTGACGGTGATGGCATCGGGGTCAAGCCCCGATACCGGATCTTCGGCGAGCGACGGGTGCGTTTTCATCCAGTCGAGCAGCATGGCAGGCTCCCTTATGCCGCGACCCAATCGCCGCCGTTGACGTCGAGCATCGCGCCGGTGATCTCCGAGGCATAGTCCGACAGCAGGAAATAGACGGCCTTCGCACAATCTGCGTCGGGCGGAATGTGGCCGACCGGGATTTCGCTGGCGCGCTGCGTGCGGAAAGCATCAGCGCCATCGCCCAAGCCCTTGATGAAGCCTTCCAAAGGTGCGCCCATCATCCAGCCCATCAGCGCGGTGTTGACGCGGATGCCGCTGCCGCCAAATTCCACGGCAAGGTGGCGGGTCATGTGATTGAGTGCACCCTTGGCCATGCCATAGCCGCCTTCACCGGGCATCGGCTTGCGCGTGCAGAGCGTGGAGATGTTGACGATGGAGCCTGCGCCTTGCGCCTTCATCGTGGGATAGACCGCCATCGCCATGCGCAAGGCCCCTGCCGCGCCAACGTTGAACGCCTGCAGCACTTGTTCCATGTCATGTTCGATCAACGGACCCCAATCGGGGTGATAATAGGCCGAGTTGACCAGCCCATCGATCCGGCCCCATTTGTCCACGGCGGCTTGTGCGGCAGCCTTGCACTGGTCCATGTCGGTCACATCCAGCGGCACGGCAATCGCTTCGCCGCCTGCGGCCACGATCTCGTGCGCCACGTCCTCAATAGCCTGCTTCGACCGGGCGGTGACGACGACCTTTGCGCCTTCACGCGCCGCACCGCGGCAGGCGGCCTGCCCCATGCCGGGGCCTGCACCGGTGATGATGACGACTTTGTCTTTCAGGATCATGGTTTCTCTCCGGTTAGGGCGGGACTTTTATCCCTGCCAATGGTTTGCCGTGGCTTTTTCTCAGCCCTCGCGTTGCTTGATAATGTCGAGCGCGACGTCCACGATCATGTCTTCCTGCCCGCCCACCATCTTGCGGCGGCCAAGTTCGACAAGGATCTCGCGCGTGTCGATGCCATAAGTTTCCGATGCCTTTTCGGCATGGCGCAGGAAGCTGGAATAGACCCCGGCATAGCCCAATGCGAGCGTTTCGCGGTCCACGCGGACCGGGCGGTCCTGCATCGGGCGCACGATGTCTTCGGCAGCGTCCATCAGCATCATCACATCGCAGCCGTGGTTCCAGCCTTTGCGGTCTGCGGCGGCGATGAACACTTCGAGCGGCGCATTGCCCGCGCCTGCGCCCATGCCGGTAAGGCTGGCGTCGATCCGCACCGCGCCGCACTGTGCCGCGACTATGGAGTTGGCCACGCCCAGCGACAGGTTGTGATGCGCATGCATCCCGCGCTGCGTTTCGGGCTTCAGCACGCGGTCATAGGCTTCGAACCGCGCGCGCACGCCATCCATGTCGAGCGCGCCGCCGCTGTCGGTGACATAGATGCACTGCGCGCCATAGCTTTCCATCAGCAGCGCCTGTTTGGCCAGCAGCTCCGGCTCGATCATGTGGCTCATCATCAGGAAGCCGGACACGTCCATGCCCAGATCGCGCGCGATGCCGATGTGCTGCTTGGAAACGTCCGCCTCGGTGCAATGCGTGGCCACGCGGACCGAGCGTACGCCGATGTCATAGGCGCGCTTGAGTTCTTCCACCGTGCCTACGCCGGGCAGGATCAGCGTGGTCAGCACGCACGTGGTCAGCACTTCGGCCACGGCTTCGAGCCATTCCCAATCGGTATGCGCGCCAAAGCCGTAGTTGAAGCTCGCACCCGACAGGCCATCGCCGTGGGCCACTTCGATGGCATCAACACCGGCCTTGTCGATGGCCGAGGCAATCGCCTTGACCTGATCGATGCCGTACATGTGGCGAATGGCATGCATGCCATCGCGCAGGGTGACGTCCTGGATATAGAGCTTGTCGCCGGCTTCGACGTTGAAGGTGGAGTTGGAGGTCATGTCAAATCTCCGTTCGTGTCGAGCGTAGTCGAGACACAAAGGGCGCAACCGGTTCTCGACTTCGCTCGAACCGAACGGGAAGGGGGTGCTTGGATCACGCCACAGCCGCCATGCGGCGCGCGGCGAGGAGTTCGCCGGTGGCTTTGGCCGCAGCGGTCATGATGTCGAGATTGCCCGAATAGCTGGGCAGGTAATCGCCCGCGCCTTCGACCTCCAGCATGATCATCGATTTCACGCCGCTGAATTCGCCTTGGCCGGGGATCTTCAGCTTGTTGTTATCGCCATAGCGCTCAAACTGCACTTCCTGCTTCAGGCGGTAACCGGGCACGTACTTCTGCACCTCGGCCACCATGTCCTTCACCGATTGGCGGATCGCGTCTTCGTCCGCGCCCTCGGACAGGGTGAACACGGTATCGCGCATGATCATCGGCGGTTCGGCGGGATTGAGGATGATGATCGCCTTGCCGCGCGTGGCACCGCCCACTTCCTCGATGGCGCGCGCGGTAGTGCGGGTGAACTCGTCGATATTGGCGCGCGTGCCGGGGCCGGCCGAGCGCGAGGACACCGACGCCACGATTTCGGCATAGTGGACTTTGCCCACGCGGCTGACGGCGGCGACCATCGGGATCGTCGCCTGTCCGCCACACGTCACCATGTTGACGTTCGACGCGCCAAGGTTGGCTTCCATATTGACCGGGGGAACGATGAATGGGCCAATCGCAGCTGGAGTCAGATCGACCACCTGAATGCCATCGGCGCGCAGGGCTTCGTCATGCACCTTGTGCGCATAGGCACTGGTCGCATCGAAGGCGATGCCGATGTCCTTATACAGCGGGTGCTTTTGCAGGCCCTCCAGCCCCTCATGCGTGGTGGCAATGCCGTGGGCACGCGCCATGGCGAGGCCTTCGGATTTCTCGTCGATGCCCACGACGATGGCCAGTTCCATGTTCTGAGGATACTTGATCATCTTCATCATCAGGTCGGTGCCGATATTGCCCGAGCCGATGATTGCGGCCTTGATACGCGCCATTGAGGTATCCTTACACGAAGTTTGCAACGCACTTGCCAAGCGGCCCGTCTGCATTGCTCAAAGTCATTTCGAAACGATCGCCCTTCACCGCCGGGGCGAGGGGGACAAGGCTGCCCGACAGGATCACATCGCCCGCATCGAGCGTGACGCCATAAGCGCCCAGCGTATTGGCCAGCCACGCCACCGCCTGCGCCGGATCACCCTGCACCGCATGGCCATAGCCTTCGGACAGGGGCTCCCCGTTCTTGGTCACGGCCACGTGCAAGTTCGGCAGATCGAGACCCGCAGGATCGAGCCGCTCCGCGCCGATCACATAGACCCCGCAACTGGCATTGTCCGACACGGTATCGACGATCTTGATCTTCCAGTCGTCAATCCGGCTATCGACGATTTCAAAGCACGGCGCGATGCTTTCGGTCGCGGCGAGCACATCGGCGGCGGTCACACCGGGGCCATTGAGCGGGGCCTTGAGAATAAACGCAATTTCCGCCTCGGCGCGTGGGGCGATCAGCGCCTTGGCGTCGATATCGATATCGCCATCCACGTGCATCCAGTCGGTCAGGAAGCCGAAGTCGGGCTGGTGGACGCCCAGCATGTCCTGCACCGCCTTGCTGGTCACGCCGATCTTCTTGCCCACCACTTTCTCGCCATCGGCCACGCGGCGCGACAGGAAATCGAGGTTGATCGCATAGGCATCGTCGAGCGTCAGCGAAGGGTCCTGCTCGATCAGCGGGGCGATGGTCCTGCGACTGCGCAGCGCGTCGTAAAGCGCGGCACCATAGTGTTGAATCTTATCGCCGGGCATTGAGGAACTCGATGGCATAGGCGTTGAATTCGGCGGCGCGTTCCACCTGAACCCAGTGACCGGTGCGGCCAAAGGTTATCGCGCGCACATCGGGGCAGTGATCGAGGAACAGGCGGGAGTGCGCTTCGGGGCAAAACTCGTCATTCAGACCCCACAGCACAAAGATCGGCTGCGTGATCTCGCTCAGGCGCGGCGAAAGGTCGGGCGTGCGCATCCGCATGATCACGTCCTTGGGCTGCGTCTTCGCCACGGCAAAGCGTTCGGCCACCAGCTCGTCCGAAATGTTCGGTGCAAAGTCCGGGTGGACGAGGTTGGAGACGAGCCGCTTCTGCTCGGCCAGATCGAAATCGGGGCTGCCGAAGTTGGATACCATCTTGGCAATGCCCGGCATCACGAAATAGCTCTCGCGCTCTGCCACACAACCTGCGGCCATCAGCACGAGGTTCTTCGTGAATTCGGGGTGATCCAGCGTCATCAGCAGGGCAATCCCGCCGCCGAGCGAATTGCCGACAAGGCTGGCGCTGGTGATGCCATGCGCGATCAGCGCTTCATAAAGCGTGTCGGTGAACAGTTGCAGCGTGTAATCAAGGCCTTCAGGCTTTGACGATGCGCCATAGCCGATCAGATCGGGCAGGATCACACGGTATCCGGCGTCCACAAACGCATCGATATTCAAGCGGAAATTCGACGCGCCCGATGCGCCGGGGCCGCTGCCGTGGATGAACACGACCGCCGGGGCCGCAGCGTCGCCTGCCTCGGCAATCACAATATCATAGTCACCGGCAACGCGGTGCGTGGTGGTCTTCAGATCGGCCATCAGCAGCGCTCCGGTCAAAGGAAGGTAAAGCCCGGCGCCTGCCCGCCCAGCGCGCCCACGACATCGCCGGTGCGGTTGGCCGGATCGTTGGCCACATGCGCGCGGCCCGCATGCAGATCGAGCCAGGGCTGCAGGATCGGGCTGGAGTTGTAGATCGCGCGGCCGCCCAGCAGCTTTACCATATCGTCCACCAGATCGGCCATGCGGCGCACCACGCTGGCGGAATTGTAGGCATAGAGCGTGCGCTTCTCCATCGGGATCGGCTCGCCCTTTTCGGCATGGTCCATCAGGTCTTCGAAGGTCACGCGCAGCGTCATTTCCATCTCGCTCACTTCGGCATGAGCGCGGGCGATGGCGGCCAACAGGAACGGATCGTCTTTCGATGCCTTGCCGGTGTTGGTCGAAACGCGGCTTGCGGCAATCTCGCGCGCGGCGCTGATCGCCGCACGTGCGCCGCCGAACGCTGCGGTCGAGACAGAGCGCATGAACACTTGCGCCCATGGCAGGGTATAGAGCGGGCCGGTGTTGGTTTCCTGCCCCGGGTTGTTGCACAAGAAGCCATCGACCGAACGGTGCGTGCGGTGTTCGGGCACGAACACATCGTCCACGATCACATCATGGCTGCCGGTGCCCTGCAGGCCGAACACGTGCCAGCAATCGGTATCGATCGTGTAATCCGCGCGCGGCAGCAGGAAAGCGCGCATGTCGGGCGCACCGCCCGGTTCCGCAGGCGGCACCATCGCGCCCAGCACAACCCACTGGCAGTGGACCGATCCGGTGGAAAAGCCCCAACGGCCCGATAAGCGAAATCCGCCTTCGACCGGGGTTACCTTGCCGACCGGCTGATAAGACGACGACACCAGCGTGGAGGTATCCTCACCCCACACTTCGGCCTGCGCTTCTTCATGGAACAGCGCGATTTCATAGGGGTGGCAGCCGACCACGCCATACATCCAACCGGTGGACATGCAGCCTTCGGCCAGCGCCTTTTGCACATCGTAGAAAACGTTGGGGTGCATTTCATATCCGCCCCAGCGCTGCGGCTGCAGGATGCGGAAGAAGCCCGCTTCGTGCATTTCGGCGATGGACTCTGCCGGAACATCACGGCCGGCCACACAGGCCTGCGCGCGTTTGCGCAAGGTCGGGATCATGGCGCGGGCGCGGGCCACCAGCTCACTCCCGGATGGAATTGCATCCACATGCGATATCGCCACTGCGCTGGCCATAGCCCCGTCTCCCAGTTCCCTCAGCGCCGCGCCGACTCAATATCCGCCGCTGTGCGCTGCATTCGTAATTTACAATGGCAACCGATACGCAAATCGTCAATCAAAAAGCCATAACACTTTCGATATTGGCGAATCTCTTCGTGCTGGCCCGATGCACTGCCCTATTTGAGGGCATGTGCGCTGCCCAGATGCGCACAATGCGCCGTGCCCGCAGCGTCAACATGGGCGTTGACCCTGCGCTGCGCCCCCGGTTTGGCGGCGATTGTCCTGCACTTTGGGGCAATCTAAGAACTTTGCCAGTAGGACCACGGCAAAATCTGGTCTATTTGGAATTTCAGGCTATGTATGCGTAAGCTAAGGCGTATATAGCTACGCATAGATTCTAGGGGAACAGGATAAATGGCGGTCTCAGCAGGAACGCTCGAACTCATCTCAGGCCGTGCTGCCGCTGGTCGCAAGGCGCGGCGCATTGCCGATGAAGTGGTCGAAGGTTTGAAGTCCGATGGCTTTTTCCGGCACTTCACGCCCGCTGATCACGGCGGGCTGGCTGGAAAGCCGCAGGACTTCTTTCTCGATCAGATCGCCATTGCCGAACGCGATATGAGCACGGCCTGGGCGCTGGGCATCGTCGCGGTCCACAATTACCAGATCGCATTGATGGACCCCAAAGCGCAGGCCGAAGTCTACGCCGATGGCCCCGATGCGATGATTTCCAGCTCGTACAATCCGGTCGGTGCCAAGGCCAAAGCGGTGGAGGGTGGCTTCATGCTGTCGGGTCGCTGGGGCTGGTCCAGCGGGTGCCTGCATTGCAACTGGGTGCTGCTGGGCGGCGTCATTCCCGGCGATGGCTATCGCACGTTCCTCGTGCCCGCCTCCGATTACCGGATCGAGGACACGTGGTACACGATGGGCCTGCAGGGCACTGGTTCCAATGATATCGTGATCGATGAACCGGTGTTCGTGCCCGAACATCGCACGCATCGGCAGATAGATGGCTTCAACGGCGTCCATCATCAGACCGACCCGCTCTATGACCTGCCCTGGGCGCAGACCTTCATCCGCGTGGTCAATACCGCTGCCATCGGCGCAGTGCGCCACGCGCTTGCACTGTTCAAGGACCGCGTCGGCCTTTCGTCAACCGACATGAGCAAGAACGCGACCGACCCGGACGTGCTGGATCGCATCGCGCGCGCATCGAACCTTGCCGAAGAATGCCTGACCGTGATGGTCAGCAATTTCAACGCGATGGAAGCCGCAGGCTGGAAGCCCACAATCGAAGAGCGCGTGCGCTATCGCTATCAGGCCAGCCTTGTTTCGGACCGCTGCATCGAGGCGATGGACCTGCTGATGGACGTGGCCGGCGGCCGCTCGGTTTATCTCGGCAGCGAGTTTCAGGATCTGTGGCACGATGTGCGCATGTCCCGCGCGCACGTGGCCAACAACCCCACCGGCTTTGCGCGCAACTATGCCAATGTGCTGATGGGCGGCGAGAACGCTGATTACTTCCTGTAGTCGGTGACATCGGGGCGGGAGTGTGCCCCTTGCCTTAAGGCCTAGAATGGGAAAACGTAACACTAGTTCCGTTCGTGTCGAGCCCCTCGACATGCTCGGGATGAACTTCGTGCCTTTGGCACGAAGTCGAGACACGTGTGCGCGGTGTCTCGACTTCGCTCGACACGAACGGAGACTGGGATAAGGGTCGGGGAGAGGCTAAGGTCATTCCGCCTCGCTCAGGGCCAAAGCCCACCCCGCTGCGACTAATTTCACTTCGTTCAGTAAGTCTCGCTCCCCTCCCGCTTGCGGGAGGGGTTGGGGGTGGGCCTGCGGGACCTAAAGTTTCAGGCTATCTCACGCACGGCCTGCCGCGCCCCACGCATGGCCCCTTCGATATAGCCAACGCCCGTAGCATCACCGATCGCCTGAACGGCAAAGCCCGCCTCGCGCAGGGCGTCGGCCAGCGACAGATCGCCCTCCGCGCCCTTGGCCACAATCACATTGCCCCCAGGCACGGTCTGCCGCACGCCGGTCTTGTCGGTAAAGCTCACGCTATCTGTGGCGATGGCAATGTCGCTCACGCCGCCGTGGAGGCCCACGCCATGTTCGGCCAGTTCGGCCAGCAGCCGCATCCGGCGCACCAGCGTCAGGCCCTTGCCCAGCCGCGGCGCCTCGTCGATCACGGTGACGGTGCGGCCGCGTTCGCACAGGAATTCGGCCAGTTCGAGGCCCACCAGTTCGCCGCCGATGATCGTGATCGTATCGGCCAGCGGCATCCACGCATGAGTCGCCTTGCGCACCAGCGCCAGGTTCGCCGTCGCACCGGTGGCCGCGCCGACCTTGGTGGCAAGGCGCGTGAACAGCCCGGTCTTGCGCTTCAATTCGTCAGAGCTTTCGCCCAGCATCATCCGGCGCATGTCATCGCCCGAATAGACGTGGTCCTGCTCACCGCCCGCAATCGGCGGCATCCCGCGCGTGGCGCCGGTGGCTACAATCACATTGTCCACACCCAGCGAACGCAGCAGATCGGGCGTGGCGACGGTCGACAGCCGCACATCGATGCCCGCTTCCTTCACCTCACGCCGCAGCCACTCCAGAATGCGCTCATTGGGTTCATAGGCAAGGCTGGCAAAGCGCAACGTGCCGCCCAGCCGGTCGGACTTTTCGATCAGCGTCACCTTGTGGCCCAATGCGGCCAAGCGGCGCGCCGATTCCATGCCGCCGGGCCCTCCGCCGATCACGGCCACGTGCTTCGGGTTTGCCCCTGCCGCCGCCGGTTCGCCTTCGAACTCCAGCCCCAGCCCGGCATTGACCGCGCAGCGCGTCGGCTCGCCCATGTAGATCGCCGAAACGCAGGTGTAGCAATAGACGCAAGGGCGCACCTTCTCGGTCTGCCCCTCGGTCAGCTTGCGCGGCAGGTGCGGGTCGGCCAGCAGCTTGCGGCCCATCGCAATGAAATCGGCCTCGCCCTTGCCAATCGCATTGTCCGCGGTGGCCACTTCGATCCGGCCCGATCCGATCACCGGAATGTTCACCGCCTTGCGGATTTCTGCGGTGGCCGGAAGGTTCCAATCCTCGCGGTGCGGGATGTTCGACTCCGAATGGAGCTTGCCCACGCTGGTATCGTGATACGATGTGATGGTGATCGCATCGACGCCTGCGGCCTCCACCATCCTGGCGTTGGCAATCGCATCTTCGATGGTGATGCCGCCTGCCTTGCCCACTTCGCGCGAATCGATCTTGATCCACACCGGATAGTCGCGGCCCACTTCGGCCCGGATCGCGGCGATCACTTCCAGCGTCAGCCGCAGCCGGTTTTCGCGGCTGCCGCCATATTCGTCGGTGCGATTGTTGGTATAGGGCGATGTGAACGATGACAGCAGGTAGCCGTGCCCGCCGTGGATTTCCACGCCATCGAACCCGGCCTCCTTCGCGCGCCGTGCCCCATCGGCAAACTGGCGCACGGCAATGGCGATGTCCTCTTTCTCCAGAATCTTCAGTTCGGGCGCTTTCATGCCCGCCAGCTTGGCCAGCTCTTCCATCAGGAAGTAATCGGTGAAATTGCCTTTCGGCGCTGGCGGCACCGCAGGCCCCCACAGCGGATGGCCCCAGCGCGCATGGCTGTATCCGGCCACAAACCCGCCATGGTGCAATTGCGTGGCGATCTTTGCGCCATGGGCATGAACCCGGTCGGTCAAGCTCCTCAGCGCCGGGATAAAGCGATCATCCGAAATCGCGGTCTGCTGCATCGCCACCGCGCCCACCGGCCATGCCACCCCGGCCACGCCCGAGATGATCAGCGCCGCGCCGCCCTTGGCCTGTTCCTCGTGATAGGCGATGATGCGCTCGCCCACCGTGCCATCGTCTTCCGAAAGGCTGACGCCCATCGCCGTCACCGCGATGCGGTTCTTCAATTCCATCGTGCCGATGCGGCCGGGCGAGAGCAGGTGCGGATAGAGGTTGGATGACACGGGCGCGGTCTTTCAAATGGATGAAGGCCAAAATGCCGTTTTGGCTTGATATTGCGTAATCCATGCGCGATTGAAATACGATAATCAAGGGTAACTGCAGGCTTCCTTGCATTTATTGCGAAGCCGCGCAGCAATCGGGAGCAGGATAGCATGGCGCGCGATACGCAGGTTTTCAACGCGGGAACCGCTGTCATCACCGGGGCGGGATCTGGCATCGGCGCAGGGCTGGCGCGTCGCGCGGGCGCGCTGGGCATGCATGTGGTGGTGACCGATATCAACGAAGCGGCTGCTGCCCAGACCGCCAGCGCAATCACCGCAGCGGGCGGCAGCGCCGAGGCTGAGCGGGTTGACGTCTCGATCCCCGAAGAGCTGGACCGGTTGGCCGAACTGGTCTTTGCCCGCCACGGCGAAGTGCGCCTGCTGATCAACAATGCCGGGATCGAAACCGTTGGCAATACGTGGGAAGTCTCCGCCTCGCGGTGGGAAGCCACGCTGAACATCAACGTCCACGGCGTGATCCACGGCGTCCGCGCTTTCGTGCCGCGCATCATCGCCAGCGGCAAGGAAGCTTGGATCGGCAACCTCTCATCCGTCGGCGCGTTCGGGCAAATGCCGGGGCAGACCGCCTATACCGTCACCAAACACGCGGTGCAGGCGTTCAGCGAATGCCTCTACCTGGAAATGGAGCTGAAGGGCCTGCCAATCCACGTCTCGGCCATTGTGCCTGGCCTGATGCGCACAAACATCTTCAACGCCGAAACCAGCGCGGGCGAACCCGGCAATGCCAGCAGCCACCGCCGCGCAATGTTTGAAATGATGCGCGATCATGGCATGGACATCGACGAAGGCTGCCGCCTGTTCCTTGAACAGATGGCCGAAGGCAAGTTCTGGGCGCACAGCCACCCGGACATGAGCGAACAGATCATCGGCGGCCGCATCCGCTTCCTTCAAGAGCAAATCCCCCCGATCATGCCAGACCTCGCCCGCCAGATCGCGGTGGAGTGATGGGGGAGGGCGGGGGAGCGGCCTGCTAAAACCAATCTCATGACCGCCCCCCACCGTCATCCCGGGCTAGACCCGGGATCCCGCTGCCTTTTTGCTACGTCGCAAGGAAGCGGGACCCCGGGTCAAGCCCGGGGCGACGATATGGGGGGATATCCATCTCGCCCTGACGACTTGCATCGTCGCGCATCCATCAACACCAAAACTGCCCAAACATTGCAGTTTTACGTAAATCAGCCGCGCATTTCCTACGCAAGGTGTTGACAATGCGGCTGTCATCGCCGACTTTTGCGTCAAACCACGGGAGAGGCCCTGCACAGGGGCGCGGATGGGCAGGATCACAGGCTAATGAGCTGGAATAAAGAAGTCGACATCGTCGTCGTCGGATCGGGCGCGGGCGGGATGCTCTCGGCGCTCGTGGCGGCCAAGAACCATGCCGAGGTCTTGATCGTTGAGAAAGACAAGCTGTGGGGTGGCACCAGCGCCACCTCGGGCGGGGGCATCTGGATTCCCGGCAGCGATCAGGCCAAGGCCGCCGGGTTTGAAGACAATCTCGACGATGCCTTCACTTATGTCCGCGCGCTGTCGGCCGACAATGTGCCCGATGCCAACATCCGCGCCTATGTGGATAATGCGGCGATCATGCTGCGCTGGGTCACCGCCAATACGCCTGTGGTCTATACCTCGCAGCCATACCCTGATTACCATGCCGAAAACCCCGGCGGTTCGGTCACCGGCTATCGCACGCACTTGCCCGAAATGCTCGATGGCACGCTGCTGGGCGAAGACCTGAAAACCCAGCGCCTGCCATCGCCTGCCGCCAGCCTGTTCGGCTATCTCAACTGGACTTTCGCCGAAACCTACCAGTTGCTCTATCGCGGGCCGGGCTGGTTGACGGGCCTGATGCGCAACATGGCCAAGTACTGGTTCGATTGGCCGCTGCGCTTCACCTCGCAGAAGGACCGCCGCCTGACGCTCGGCAACGCGCTCACCGGCGGCCTTCGCGTCTCGCTGAAAGAGGCAGGCGTGCCGCTCTGGCTCAAAACGCCGATGCAGGAAATCGTCACCGAAGACGGCAAGGTCGTCGGCATCGTGGTGGAAAAGGACGGCAAACCCTACCGCATCCGCACGCGCAAGGGCGTGGTGCTGGCCGCGGGCGGCTTCGACAAGAACCAGCAGATGCGCGAGGATAACGCCCCGCTTTATAGCAAGGCCTACCTTTCGGGCGGCGTCACCAGCAACACCGGCGATTCGATCCGGGCCGGAAAGGCCATTGGCGCAGGCACGATGAACATGCAGTCCGCCTGGGCCGCGCCAGTGTTCTACGTGCCGGGCGAAGATCGCGGGCGGCTCTGCACGATCGAACGTGCGCTGCCGGGCTGCATCATGGTCAACCAGAAGGGCAAGCGTTACCTGAACGAGGCGGCGTCCTATCACATCGTCGGCCAGCAGATGGCGATGCGCGAACGCGAACACCGCGATGCCTCGCCCAGCTGGATGGTGTTCGACCATAAGTATCGCCACCAGTTCCCGATGGGCCCGCTGCTGCCGATGGTGCCCGATTGGCTGCAGGCAGGCGCGGTGAAGACGATCCTCAAGAAAGGCAGCACCATCGCCGATCTTGCCAAGGACATGGGCGTCGACCCCGCCACCTTGGAGGCACAAGTCGCCCGGTTCAACGAAGGCGCGGCCAAGGGCGAAGACCCCGAATTCCACCGGGGTGAAGCCGCCTATGACAAGATGTACGGTGATTACCGCCACCAGCCCAACCCCTGCCTGCGCCCGCTGACCGAAGGGCCGTTCTATGCCCTGCCGATCTACCCCGGCGACATCGGCACCAACGGCGGCCTGCGCACCAATGCCCGCGCGCAAGTGGTCAACGATGATGGCCAGCCCATTCCCGGCCTCTATGCCGTGGGCAACAATGCCGCATCGTCGATGGGTGAAAGCTACCCCGGCGCAGGCGTCACCATCGGCCCGGCCATGACCTTCGGCTATATCGCCGCGCGCGACTTGACCGGTGCCAATGTCTGACACCGATAAAGTCGTCCGCATCGGCGGGGCCAGCGGCGCACTGAACGACAGCGCGATTGCCGTCCCCGGCCTGCTGACCGTGCCCGATCTCAATTACCTCGCCTTCGATTATCTGGGCGAGGGGGCGATGGGCCTGTTCCGCCGGATGAAGCAGGCCAACCCGGCCTCTGGCTTCCTCCCCGATTTCGTCGATATCCACATCGGGCCTTATCTGGCCGAACTGAAAGCGCGGAACATCCGCGTGGTGGCAAATGCAGGCGGCATGAACCCGGAGGGCCTCGCCGCCCTCATCCGCCAGCGCGCCGCAGACCAAGGCCTGACCTTGCGGGTTGCCACCGTCACCGGCGATGATGTCGAACACCTCGTGCCGCAATTGCGCGAAGAGGGCCTGACCGACATGTATAGCGGCGCAGACCTTCCGCCCACCGACATCGGCCTCCACGCCTATCTCGGCGCTTTCCCCATCGCCCGCGCGCTTGATGCCGGGGCCGATCTGGTGATCACTGGCCGCGTGGTCGATTCCGCACTGATCCTCGGGCCATTGATCCACGAATTCGGCTGGGGAGCGGACGATCTCGACCTGCTCGCCGCGGGCACCGTGGCGGGCCACCTCCTCGAATGCGGCGCACAGGCCACCGGCGGCACTTTCACCGATTGGCAGGACGTGCCGGATTGGGCCAACATCGGCTTCCCGGTGGGCGAATGCCGCGCCGATGGCTCGATGGTCATCACCAAGCCCGAAGGCACTGGCGGCCTCGTATCAGTGGGCACGATAGCCGAACAGCTGCTCTACGAAGTCAGCGATCCGCGCGCCTACATGGTGCCTGATGTCACCTGCGATTTCACCGGCATCACGCTCGAACAGGTCGGCCCCAACCGGGTGCTGGTCAGCGGCGCAAAGGGCCACCCCGCGCCCGAAACGCTGAAACTGTGCGGCACTTATGACGATGGCTGGCGCTCGGTCGCGTTGATCCCCATCACCGGGATCGACGCGGTGGCCAAGGCGGAGCGCACGGCGCAAGCCCTGCTCGAACGGGTCGGCACCATGCTGCAGCAACAAGGCAAGCCCCCATTCCGCGCCACCCACGTGGAGTTCATCGGCACCGAAACCGCCTACGGCCCCCGCGCCCGCCCGCTGGCCCCGCGCGAAGTGCTGCTCAAGATCGTGGTCGATCACACCGACGCCGCACCCTGCCTGCTGTTCGGGCGCGAACAGACCACCGCGATCATGAACATGGCACAGGGCACCTCCATCGCCCCGATCATCGCCGCCCCGCGCGCCTTTCCGCTCACCGGCATGGTCTTTAGCCTGATCGCGAGAGATCGTGTGGCCCCGCAAGTCCATCTCGATGGGCAAGCGCTAGACTTCACCGATCCCGTCCACCCCGGCTTCGATCCCGCAGCCCTGCCGCAGCACGCGGTGCCCACGCCCGATCCGGCGCAAGACTTGACCCAAGTCCCCCTGATCCGCCTCGCCTGGGCGCGCAGTGGCGACAAAGGCCGCCTGTTCAACACCGCCGTCATCGCCCGCGATCCCGCGTTTCTCCCCTATATCCGCGCCAGCCTGACCGAAGCCGTGGTGACCAACTGGTATCGCCACCTGTTCGACGATCCCGCCACCGCCCGCGTCGAAGCGTTCGACGTCCCCGGCATCCACGCGATCAACTTCGTCGCCCACGATGCGCAGGGCGGAGGCATCAACCTCTCCCCCCGCTTCGACGCCGCCGCCAAGAGCATGGCGCAACACCTGCTGGAAATCCCGGTCACGGTCCCCGCCGCGCTGCTCGAAGTCCATAAGGGTTAGGGCGTTGTATCGTTTCCAACCATTGCACCAAGATGAAGCGGGTTTCGCGCGGAGACGCGGAGACACGGAGGGCGTGAAGACGCAGCAAAGCCGCCTCGAATCAGCCAAACGCCGCATGTGCCACACGTTGGGTGAAACAGTTGAGCCTGCGGCCCGCGCTTTATCTCCGCGGCTCCGCGGCTCCGCGCGAAACCCCTTTCTCCCTGCTTTCGAACACTGAACAGGTCCGCAAATGCCACAAACCCCCAAGGGATAAACAATGGCCGATGATCTCCCCTATCTCGCGCGCGGGGCCAAGCCGATTGCCACGCAAAGCAGCGTCCTGGTCAGCAACTCCCGCTACCTGAACAGCCCGGCTCTGCGCGATTGGCTGGCCACGGCGTTCCTGCGCAAAAGCGGCAAGGATTCGCCGACCACGCTCGATGCGCACGAACTCTACGGCATCCTCGGCACCCTGTTCGACGTACCCCGCATCGAGGAACTGTTCCGCCAAGAACGCGCCCGCTGGCCCGAGCTTGACCGCTGGTTTGCCGAAGGGTTCTCGTCCAACTTCACCGTCGACGAACTGCTGGCCAACCCCGAAGGCTCACTCGGCTACATCTTCGGCCGCTACTTGCGCGACAACGGGTTCGAGATCGACATCGTGCCCCGCTTCGAACCGCGCAACCAGTTCGAATACTTCTCGCTGCGCAGCGGCCAGACGCATGATCTGGAGCACATCGTCTGCGGCGGCGGGTTTAACATCATCGGCGAATTGGTCCCCTATTTCGGGCGCCTCAGCAATCTGCCGCGATTCCTCGATGCCGAACTGATGGGGCTGATCCACCCGGGCCAATTGCTCGGCGCGCTGCGGCTGATCTCGCGCACCGGGCTGCATTACCCGCAATCTTTCCCCACCGCCCTGCGCGCGATCCGCTACGGGATGGACGTCGGCGAACAGTCCGGCCCCTATTTCATGGCCAAGTACGAAGACGTGTTCCACCTGCCCTTGGCCGAAGCGCGCGCTGCGCTTGGCATCGTTGGCGCGGTGGATCTGGACAGCGCCGAAGCCTCGCTGGCGTGGGAAGAGTATCAGTAGGCTCAGCCCCACACGTTCGTCGCCTCATACATTCGTCATTGCGAGCGTAGCGAAGCAATCCAGAGCGGTTTATGCTGACTCTGGATTGCTTCGTCGGCTTCGCCTCCTCGCAATGACGATAGCGGGCAGTGTGATAAAAAATTCGCAAATCGCGTATTTTTCGGATAAACAACCCATAAATGCGCCGTGACACCGATTCATAACGGCGAAGTCTACAGGAGTGATGCAGATGGCGACCACCAAGGACTATGGTCTGGGCGAGTTCGATTTCCCGCGTGGCTGGTTCATGATCGGCGCGGCCTCCGATGCCTCGCGCACGCCCGCACCGATCCGCTATTTCGGCAAGGATCTGGTGATCTATCGCGGGGAAAGCGGCACACCCTATGTGGTCGATGCCTATTGCCCGCACATGGGCGCGCATCTGGCGAAGAATTCCACGTCCTACATCGTGCGCGATGGCGAACATGTTGAAGGCGAATCGATCCGCTGCCCGTTCCACGGCTGGCGCTATGGCCCCGATGGCGCTTGCAACCATATCCCGTACTCCGATTTTATCCCCAAGGCGGCCAAGCTTGGCACCTATCCGGTGATCGAACGCGCCGGGATTATCTGGATGTGGCACGATCCCGAAGGTCTTGAGCCCGATGTCGAACTGCCCAATTTCGGCGGCCATTATGGCGAGCCGGGCTGGGTGGAATGGAAGATCGACTTCATGGGCGATCTGAACAGCCACGGCATCGAAATCGTCGATAACATGGCCGATTTCGGCCACTTCGTGCCGATCCATGGGGCGACCGATTGGCAATATTTCGCCAATGAATTCATGGGCGCACACCTCCACCAGTATTACAGCGCAGGCCACCGCACGCTCACCGCCAACCCGGAAGACGCGTTGGTACTCGATACCTGGTACGAAGGCCCCGGCTTCCTGCAATCGGAAATGGCAGGAACTTTTGATAGCTTCATCATGATTGCCAACACGCCGATCGAAGATGGCGTTACCCGTTCGTGGCACGCCCTGATGGTCAAAGTGCATGACGGCAGCCGCGAGACGACCGCGGCTGACCGCGAAATGGCGCTCGCCTATCAGGAAGGCAGCCGCCTCGCCTTTGCGCAAGACGTGGAAATCTGGGCGAACAAGCGCGCCAGCATCAATCCTCTGGCGATCCCGAATGACGGCCCTTATGCCAAGGTCCGCCTGTGGTACCGCCAGTTCTTCAATCCGCGTGATCAGGCCCCCGAAATTCAGGGCCGCGTCAACGGCTTGCACGTCACGCTCGATAAACGGCAGGACAAAAAAGTCGCCTGACAAACGTTTCCCCAACGACCAACGTCACCCCGGCGAAGGCCGGGGTCCATTTCTCACCCAAAGCGGCAGCTTGGACGGCAAAATGGATGCTGAAACAAGTTCAGCATGACAGCGTGAGATGAAGAGACGTTGGCGCAGAGGATATGCGTCATGGGAGAGCCATATGCTAAGCCTGCAGGAAATGTCCGACCGGCTGGAGATTCAGGATCTTTTCGCGCGCTACAGTTTCGCCATTGATGAGCGAGACTGGGATGCGCTCGACGCCATCTTCACGCCCGATGCGCAGATCGATTACACCGAAACCGGCGGGGCCAAGGGCACTTACGCGCAAATCAAGGCATGGCTGCCCGGCGCGCTCGAACGCTTCCCGATGTTCCAGCACATGGTCGCCACGACCAAGCTGGACATTGCGGGGGACGAGGCGCGCAGCCGCACGATCCTGTTCAACCCGATGACGCACCGCGCCGATGACGGCACCGAACAGGTGTTCTTCATCGGCCTGTGGTATCGTGATCGGCTCGTCCGCACCACTGAGGGTTGGCGCATCGCCGACCGCTATGAAGAAGCAGGCTGGACGCACAACGTGCCGGACATGGCCCCTGCACCTGAAATCGAAGTCGCAAGCTAAGCTCTGTACGCCCTCCCGCAAGCGGGAGGGCCGCGAGACTTGCTGAACGCAGTGAAGTTAGTCGCAGCGGGGTGGGCATCGCACCGCGCTGAAAACACAAAGGTAGGAGAGCACATGGGCAAGCTGACTGGCAAAGTCGCCATCATCACCGGCGGCGCGCGCGGCATGGGCGCGGCCACATCGCGCCTGTTCGTGGCCGAGGGCGCAAAGGTCGCCATCGCCGATGTGCTTGAAGAAGACGGCGCGGCGCTCGCCGCAGAACTCGGCGATGCCGCGCGCTTCTACAAGCTCGACGTCACGAACGAGGACGATTGGGCACGCGTTGTCGCCGCTGCCGAAGCTGACCTTGGCCCTGTCGATGCACTGGTCAACAATGCCGGTATCCTGATGTTCAAGTCGATCCTTGAAACCACCAAGGCCGATTACGAGCGCGTGCTGGGCGTCAATCTTGTCGGCGAATTTCTCGGCATCAAGGCCGTTGCGCCGGGAATGATCGCGCGGGGCAAAGGCTCCATCGTCAACATTTCCTCGGTCGATGGCATGAAGGGCGCCAACAGCCTTGTCGCTTATGCCTCGTCCAAATGGGGCGTGCGCGGCTTGACGAAAGTCGCCGCGATGGAGCTGGGCCACAAGGGCATCCGCGTCAATTCGGTCCACCCCGGCGGCGTCGATACCGTGATGTCCAACCACACGGGTGCACCCCGCGCCGAAATCGACAAGCAATACAGCAACGTGCCGATGCAGCGCATTGGTGGCCCGGAAGAGGTCGCCGCGGCCTCGGCCTTCCTCGCCAGTGATGAATCATCCTATTGCCACGGCACCGAAATCGTCGTCGATGGCGGGATGACCGTGGGCACATACTACATGGGTTTCCCCGGATCGCCGGGTATGTAATCCTGATCGAGTTTCGTCATTGCGAGCCCCGCACAGCGGGGTGAAGCAATCCAGAGCGGTTTATTGGACTCTGGATTGCTTCGTCGGCTTCGCCTCCTCGCAATGACGATTTGATGGTAGGATGAAGTATCGAAGCTAAAACAATAGTCTAACCACCGGAGAGGAGCGACCAAAATGGCGCGCATTACCATTCCTGAAGACCAGCAGGGCAATCCGTTCGGCTTTGCCGCCAGAAACTATGCGGTGCCGATAGTCTCGGCCAGCGCGGCCTTTGCCGCCGCCGTCTATCGCGAGAGCGCGCTGTCCTTGCGCGAATTCGAAGGCGCGCGGATGCGCACCGCGCAGATCAACGGCTGCATGGTGTGCAAGGATTTCCGCGCCGAACGCGATGCGCCGGTGCTCTACAGCGTGGCCGGCGATCCCAACCAGAACCTCGTCACCACCAACGGCCCCGCGCCCGATGAAGCCTATTACGCGGCAATTGAAAACTGGCGCACCGCCACGCTGTTCACAGACCGCGAACGCCTCGCCATCGAATTTGCCGAACGCTTCGGCACAGAGCCGCAAGCTCTGGCAGTTGACGAAGACTTCTGGGCGCGGATGAACGCCGCTTTCACCGATGCCGAGATCGTCGATCTGGCGCACTGCACCGCCGCATGGGTCGGCCTTGGCCGCGTGGCGCATGTGCTGGGCTTTGATACGGTGTGCCTTGCAGGCCTTGCCGGGAATGATCCGCAGAAAGCCGCTGCGTGACAGCTGACGCTGCAATGCTGGGCGCGCCGAACACCGGCGTGGTCATCACTGGCGGCGCATCGGGCATCGGCCTGGCCGCCGCCCATGCGCTGGCAGCGGTGGGCCGCCCGGTGGCGCTGTGGGATATCAACGCTGAGGGCGCAATGGCTGCAGCTGCCGATATTTCAGCCACTTATGGCGTCAGCGCCGTGGGCCTTGCGGTGGACTTGCGCAATCCGCAGGGCGTGGCTCCGGCGGCGGTGCAGACCCGCGCGGCGCTGGGCTCTGTCGGCGGAATCGTCCACGGCGCGGGCACGGCGGTGCAGACTGGGATCGGCGGGGTAACGCCTGAAAACTTCGATGCTGGAATGGCGCTGCACGTGCGCGCGCTGATCGAATTGACGCAGGCCTTCATGGAGGACCTGAAGGCCAATCCGGGCAGCGCCATCGTCGGCATTGCATCGATAAATGCGTGGTTTGGCAATGGCATGATCCCGATTTACACCGCCGCCAAGGGTGCGGTGATCTCGCTCGTGCGCTCGATGGCCGATGAACTGGCGCAGCACGGCGTGCGCATCAACGCGCTCAGCCCCGGCATGATCGACACGCCGATCCTGGGCGAAATGCGCGATGGGATGGAGCAACTTTACGGGCCGCGCATCTTCCTCGGCCGCTTTGGCCGCCCAGAAGAAATCGCCACCGTGATCCGCTTCCTGCTGTCGGACGAAGCCAGCTATGTTACGGGTACCGAGATCGTCGTCGATGGCGGCATCCGCCATTCGCAGCGGCCCTGATAAAGGTTTTGATTCAATGCGTTCAGTAATCGTAACCGGTGGATTTGGCGTGCTGGGCCGGGCTGTGGCCGAAGCGTTCCGCACGAGCGGAGACCGCGTGGCGCGCATCGATTTTGCCCCATCAGCCCCCGATGAAAACCCCGGCGGGCTTGATCTGGGCGGTGTGGACCTGACCGATGCAGCGCAGGCCGAAGTGGCGGTGGCGCGCGTGAAGGCGGAATTGGGCGGCATCGATGTGCTGGTGAACGTGGCGGGCGGGTTCGTGTGGGAAACGCTCGATGATGGCGGCCCCGACACCTGGGGCCGGATGTTTGCCTTGAATGCAACCACTTGCGTCACCATGACTAAGGCCGCGCTGCCCACATTGCGCGCAACGCCGGGTGCCGCCATCGTCAATATCGGCGCAGGGTCCGCGCTGAATGCAGGCGCGGGGATGGGCGCCTATGCCGCGTCGAAGCAGGCGGTCCACAAGCTGACCGAGAGCCTTGCCGCCGAGCTGGTGGGTACCGATTGCACGATCAACGCGGTGCTGCCGAGCATCATTGATACGCCGGTGAACCGCGCCGACATGCCGGACGCGGACTTTTCGCAATGGGTGCAGCCAGCCTCGCTCGCCAAGGTCATCCAGTTCCTCGCAAGTCCCTCTGCCAGAACGATTTCCGGGGCGCTGATTCCGGTCTCGCGGGGCGGATAAGGGGCAATTCCTGAAGTGCACCTAGATGCACCTAGCTGCACCTAAGCCGCGCTGACCGGCACCGAAAGCAGCGCCCGCGCCACTTCCGCGCCATCAAGCAGCGCATTGGCGCGGTGCCGCACGCGCCACTGTCCGTCACCCGCATCGCGCCGCAAAGTCCAACAATTCGCACTCACGCGAAACACGCTGAACGTGCCCTCGTGGTGGCGCAGCACCACCGAATGTCCAACAGCGGTCGCGCTGTCCTCCTCCACCGTGACGGAGACGGGACCAAGCACATGCGCGCAACCATCTGCCATCAATTCGCGGTGGTAGGGCGCGTCGATCAGCGCGGCGATCTCCGCCCGCCCGCGCGCGGTGGCGAAGCCTGTGACTTCGTACGTCCCATCCTCCTCCCACAGCGTCGCCAGCGCCTGCGCATCGCCGCGATCGGCGAGCGGGCCGTAGCGGGCGATGACTTCGCGCACCGCCTCGCGGTCTTCGAGCGCTTGCAGCCGTGCGGCCAGCGTTTCCAGATCATGCGGCATGGGTAGCGGCTCCTGATTTAACCCGTTCGGGTTATGCACGAAGGTGCGGTTCACGATAGCCTCTCGTCCGGAACAAGCAAACGCCCGGAAACAGGGCGAAACGCCGGAGAGAGCCATGAAATTCTCGATCATTTACGAAGCGCAAATGGTGGATACCAGCCGCGAAAATGAGCGCGCGGTGTTTTTGCAGATCGTTGAGCAGGCCAAGTATGCCGAAAAAATGGGCTTCGATTGCATCTGGTGCGTCGAACATACCGCGCTGAGCCAATATGCGCACATGTCTGCGCCCGAAACGGTGCTGGCCTTCATCGCCGGGGCGACCAGCCGCATCCACATCGGGCACGGCGTGGTCTGCCTGCCGCCCGCGATGAACCATCCCGTCAAGGTGGCCGAGCGGATTGCGACGCTGGATATCCTGTCACAAGGTCGCCTGCATTTTGGCGTGGGGAAGGGCGGCACGCAGCAGGAAGCGGGCACGTTCGGCTATGATATCAATGAATTGCAGCCGATGATCGATGAATCGATGTACCTGATCCCCAAGATTATGGTGCAGGACGAGATCGAGCATGACGGCACCTATATCAAGATCCCCAAACGCCCGATCCACCCCAAGCCGTGGCAGGACCCGCACCCGCCGATGTACATGGCCTGCACCCGCGAAAACACGCTGATCGCGGCGGGCAGCCGGGGCATCGGTGCGCTGGTGCTGGGCTTTTCCGGGCCGGACGAGATTGCCAAGAAGAACGCGATTTACCGCGAGGCATTCCGCACGCGCAAGGCCGAGGATCAGGTGGGCTTCCGCCCGACCGAGCATCTGGCCGCGCTGTGCGCCGCAACCGTGCTGGAAGACCGAGACGAAGCGCGGCGCATTGGCCTGCGCGGCCAGCGCTTCTTTGCCGAAAGCATCGCCTATTGGTATCAGGGCGGGCCGAAGCCGACTGTGGATGACAATCTGACCGCCGAAGATCACGCCAAGGTGCTGGAGCAGGGCAAGGAGGCGACCATCGCCTACTTGTCCGAAGAGGCGATCCCGGTGGGGGATGAGCATCTTTCGAACTATACCGTGGCGCAGGATGCCTATGGCACGCCCGACGATTGCATCCGCTATGTTCACCGGCTGAAGGATGCAGGCGCGGACGAAATCCTGTTCATCTTCCAGATGGGCGGCATTCCGCACGATGTGATCATGGAAACCATCCGCAACATCGGCGAGAAGGTTATCCCGCATTTCCGGGCGCTTGAAGCGCAGGAAGCTGCCGATGTGGCATTGGAGGCGGCGGAATAAAGCCGCTTGGTCAATCCGGTCGCGCCCGCCTATGCTGCACCCATGGGCGGCGCGATTGATCCTGATTTTTCAGACCTGCTGGCCCGGCTCTATGCCGGGGTGGGTGAGGATCAGCCGTGGCGGAGGTTCCTTGAATCGCTGGCGCGGTGGATGGAATCAAGCTTCGCCACGCTGATCATCACCGCGCCGGGCAAACGCCAGCCCGCCACGTTTCTTACGCCGGGGAGCAGCCCGGAATTTGACGCGGCTTATACCGAAACGCTGTTTGCCGCAGACCCGTTTCAGGGCCTGCCCGATGGCGCAGTGACATCTTATGCCGAGTTCATGGCCGAGCTGCCCGCCAGCGCCTTTGCCGAATATCGGCAGGCAATGGCGCAAAGCGGGTTCGATCAGGTGCTGGGCGTTGACCTGCATTTCGGTGCCGGAATGCCCGGTGCAGTGCGCGCGGCGGAGGGCCGCTGGGAAGCGCGCTTCCGCGTGAGCCGCCACAATTCGCTGCCCGATTTCACACGCGAGGAACGTGCGCGGTTGCAAGTGCTGGCCCCGCATCTGCGCATCGCGGTGGGACTGTTCGAAAAGCTGCAGTTTGCAGGCGCCGAACACGGCATGTTCCATGCGACCGCGCAAGGGCTGGGCCTCGCGCTGGTGGTGCTCGACCGCAACCGCCGGATCGTGAGCAGCAATGCGCTGGCCGAAACTTTGTTGGCTGAGGCCGAAGGGCTGCGACGGCGCGGCGATGAACTGGCCTTCAGCGATGCGGCGCATCAGAAGCTGCTGGGCGATCTGCTGGGAAAGGATCTGGCCCCCGGCGGCGGCCTCACCCGGTTCCGCGTGGAGCGGCCGGGCAAGGGCGACGTGGTGGTCACCGCTCGCCCGCTTGAACTGAGCGCGATCCACGCAGGCGCCGGAGCGCTGGCCCTGTTCCTCGCCCGCCCCGGCCCCGAAGCCCACACCGACCCGCAATCCCTGCGCGACCTGCTGGGCCTGACCATGGCCGAAGCGCGATTGGCAGCGGTGCTGGGCGAAGGGCTGTCGCTGGTGGAAGCCGCGCAGCGATTGGGGATCGCGCATAACACGGCCAAAGTGCAACTGCGCGCGGTGTTCGCCAAGACCGGGGTGCGGCGGCAGGCGCAGCTTGTGGCGCTGATGGGGTCGTTGGGGTTGGGGTTTGCTGGGGGTGGGGCCGATGACGTTTCACAACAGTTTTTGAATAATAGCTAACGCACATGGGATAATTTTATTGACCCCCGCGATGAACGTAGAAACGCGGGGGATACGCATGTCGGATGAATTTTGGGCGATTGAGGAAGAAAATTAGGATTTGAGGTCCTATATAACCCTTAGTGGCTTTAGAGGTGAGAACAGCCTCCTCACACACCGGTTCTACTACGGCAGGAACGGTACAGTAGCTTTCGTAAGAAAGTGAAGAGATCCGGGGGTGGGCAGCCCGGCTAAAGCTTAAAACTTCAGGCCCTCTCGTGCACGCGCGAGAGGGCCTTTCTATATAAGCAAGACTCGTCGATAATGCCCAGCCTCTCGACGCTTTTCAACCTTTGTTTCGGACAAAGGGTAGAATGATGTGATGTTGTATTTACCCGCACTATCAATACTGACTTCGACCGCAACCAACAGCCATTCCGCCAATCCCGCAGGCCTTCCCACCATCTCTATTTTTCCATCGTTATTAAAATCATCCCGTACATAAAGGGGAGTCAAGATAACGGAAGCGACGTGGGGAAAGCAGCGCGCAAATTCCTGTGGCCTCTTGCGTTGAACGTGCTGCTGTGCGCGTACCGACATCACAACTTCGCCAGGATCGAGCTCAAGGGCTAAGGCCGCATTGATTCCCTGCACCGGAAGAGGGCCAAAATCACAAGGTATCAACTTCGGCTTTGGACCACGGCTCACTGAAATTCCGAACACGAAAAAGTAATGATGTTTCCCTCTGGGTTTAGACTAGACTGGCCTTTAGCGAATTAAAAATCTCATCACCTCACCTGCCTAAAAATCTCTTAGATAAGCGTGCAAATGATTGCCGCATCCAAGATTGGAGCTATCAAAAAGATCATTCTTCAAAGGTCAAAATTATCCGTATTCAATGTGTTGGACCTGCTATCGATGTTTGAGTGGGGGGTGGCCTCGTCACTTGCAGGCTGGGAAGCCACACTTTCAGTTTCATCAACATCCCAACCAACGCTACGCCCCCTTGAGATTACTCTTGGATCTCGACTGAGATAACCAGCAAGGTTGGATTTCTGATCCGAACCGCCGACCGGCATTCCGGAAGCCAACACGATATCCAATAGGTCGCCAATCTTGATTGGGTGGCCGGCCTCACGTATCGCTGTTATGCAAGTGTCGACAAGTTCACGCCCGCGAGAGCCAAGCTTAGATGGACCGAAAGTGCTAGATGCACGCTCTGCGCCCGGTGTAGATATCGACGCTGTGGCATAACGCTGATAGGTGCGTAAGAAGGCTTTTAAATCAGAGACTTCCGCCTGAGCACTCGCAAGTGCAGCTTGGGCTTTTTCCACCTTACTTAGAGCGAGTTGAAGATCGGCCTGCGCCCGCGCAATAATGTCGTCTGTAGTTGTCATCACCTTAAACCCTGCACGCTGTTTGCGCAGTCATACAGTGTTGCCGTGAAAAATCCAAGTGATGTTGGGTGGTATTGAAATGATAATTTTATCCCCACACTGTGGCAATCTCGTGTTGGATATAAAGCAAGCTTTAAGTGGGCGTTGGGACTTTCCGACCTGATACAATTCCATTCAAAGTCAATGTTATAAGACCCTTACACCTGTGCAGTGTGCGAGTATCGACTTTGTTATCGAATTTTGCGTTTGGGCGCCCCCACTCCCAACCCTCTCCCCTGAAGGGGAGAGGGCTTTTTGGTTGGGCGATGCTTGCAATGTCCGTTCGTGTCGAGCGTAGTCGAGACACAGTGCACGGTGTCTCGACTACGCTCGACACGAACGGGGGTGGGGTTAGACCTTGGCCCGCCGTCCGATCCACGGCGCGGCGCGTTCTATCTGGCCTGCCAGGCGGAACAGCAGGCTTTCCTCGCCGTAGCGCCCGGTGGCCATCACGCCGATGGGCAGGCCGTCTTTGGACATGCTCAAGGGCAGCGACATGCTGGGTTGGCCGGTGCCGTTGTAGATGCCGCAGAAGGCGGTGAAGGTGCCGACTTCGCGGCCCCAGTCCATCATGGTGCGGCCCGTGTCCAATCCGATGCGGCCCAAGGGCAGGGGCGGGGCCGACAGGGTGGGGGAGAGGATCACATCGTAGTGAGCCATGAACTGTGAGATGGTGATGGCAGCGGTCTGGTAGGCGTTGTTGCCGCGCGCGTAGTCCATCGCGGTGTAGCTTTTGCCCATTGCGATGAAGTCCAGCGTCGTGCGCTCTACCACATCGGGGCCGAGCTCCACGCCCAGCGCCTTGGCGCGGTCGATGCAGTCGGCGGCGACGGAGGAGGCCATCAGGGCGAAGCTGCTGGCACCGATGGCGGCCATGTCGATCCTGGGCGCGGCTTCTTCCACGTGGTGGCCGAGGCTTTCGAGCAGTTTTGCCGCAGCGCGGGTGGCTTCGATGACTTCTGGATCAACCGGCGCGCCGGAGAAGGGGCTGAGCATCAGGGCGACGCGCAACTTGCCGGGATCGCGGCCAACTTCCTGCAAGTACGGGCGTTCGGGCGTGGGTGCGCCATAGCGGGAGCCGGGTTCGGTGCCACAGGTGGCATCAAGGATCGCGGCGGAATCGCGCACGGTGCGGCTGACCGCGTGGTGGACCGACATGCCGCCCCAGCCTTCGGTCCTGAGCGGCCCCATCGGCACGCGCCCGCGTGAGGGTTTGAGGCCGAACAGCCCGCAGGCAGAGGCCGGAATGCGGATCGAGCCGCCGCCATCGGTGGCGTGGGCGGCGGGGATGACGCCTGCGGCGACAGCAGCAGCGGCTCCGCCCGAGGAGCCGCCGGCCACGCGGGTCGGGTCCCACGGATTGCGGGTGGCGCCGGTGGCGATGCTTTCGGTGGTGCCGGTAAGGCCGAATTCGGGGGTGGTGGTCTTGCCGAACACGACGAAGCCTGCCGCCTCGATCCGGCGGACGAGTTCGGAGGTGACGGTGGCGCGGTTGCCTTTGTAGAGGCGGCTGCCGTTTTCGGTCACTTCGCCCGCGATATAAGTGTTGAGGTCTTTCAGCAGCCACGGCACGCCGGTGAAGGGGCCTTTGGGCAGGCCGCCCGCGATGGCTTTGCGCGCATAGTCATAGTGCTTTTGCGCCATGAAATTGAAGCGCGGGTTGAGCGCTTCGGTGCGCGCAATGGCGGCATCGAGCAGTTCGGCGGGCGAGACTTTGCGCTTGCGCACCAGATCGGCAAGGCCGAGGCAATCGTGGGTATCGAGGACGCTATCCATGGCCTGTGCGCTTCCCGGCAGGCCGGCGGTGGCGACAAGCGCGATACCGCCGGCGAGGGCATCTCTTCTGGTGGGGTTCGTCACGCGACGTAATAGCGCGCGTAGTATTTGCGGAACTGCGCGATGGGGCCATCGCCTTCGCAGATCAGGGCGTTTGGCTGATACTTCTGGCGATCCCAGATGATCTTGTCCTGATCGAACTGCTTGCAGATATCGCGGATGATCGCACGGGCGACGCCAGCGCGTTCGCCTTCGGCCTGAGCCTTGGGCTGGGTGAAGCAGAAGCGGACTTGCACGTGGTCAAGCTCGACTGGCGTGATGCAGGCGACGAGCAGGGTTTCGGAAATGCCGGTGAAGCGCGTCCAGCTTTGGCCCGGGCCCATCGTGTCGTAACTGATTTCGCCATCAACCTCGCCCCAGGGCGTGCCCATCTTGGCCTTGACGGTGGCACCGCGGCCCCAATCGCCCCAGCGCAATTCGCCCAGCGGCACGTTGGCGGTGCCGTGGATGTATTTGAAGTGTGCCACGTCCACGCCGTTTTCGGCCATGTTCTGGATGGAGCCATAGACGTTCCATTCGAACACGTCGTAATCGGTCCATTCGGGGTCAGTCGCTTCGGGCAGGTGGACCACGTCGAACAGCGGAGCGGCGTCTTCGGGGTGATACCAGATCCAGATGAAGCGGTTCGCCTCGGTCACATGCCAGGTGCGCGTGCACTTGCGCTTGACCTGCGGGGGGATCGATTTGGAGTAGGGGATGTCCTTGACGATGCCTTCTTCGCCATCATAGCGCCAGGCGTGGAACGGGCATTCGAGCAGGTTGCCATGGACTTTGCCGCCGTGGCCCATGTGTGCGCCCAAGTGCTTGCAATAAGCATCGATGATGCGGACTTGCCCGTCCTCGCCGCGCCACATGGCAAGGTCTTGCGAGAAGTAGCGCAGCGGGCGCACTTCGCCGACGGCGAGCTTGGCCGACAGGTCCACCGGGTACCAGCCAAAGGGGAAGCCGATGTCGAGATTGCGCTCGGCAATAGAGGCGCGGCCTTCGACCGGCGCGGTGCGCCAGTCGGTGAGGTCTGCGCCTTTCAGCTTTTCGAGGATCTGCCAGACCGCGACGGGCGCGGTGCGGGCGTCGGTTGCCGCAGGGGTTTTGGGGTCTGCTTCAGCCATGATCTTACTCCTGAAGTGCCACGGCGCGGGTTGTCTGCGCCATCTGGCCGTTTTTGCAGGGGGAGCAGACTTCCCGGCTCCCTTGGGATTTCGATCGGACTTACGGGTCCGTTATAATCTAACCGTCACCCTGAACTTGTTTCAGGGTCCATTTCTCACCACCAACGGCGGCTTGATTGGCACGATGGATCCTGAAACAAGTTCAGGATGACGGTGTGTTTGGGGTTAGGGGTGGGGCGCCGCATCATGACAGGCCGAACACCTTCATCGCGTTCTCGCGCAGGAACTTGGGCCATACTTCGTCTTTGAAGGGGACGTTCTGCATGTCGGCCATGATCCGGTCGAGGCTGAGGCCCATCGGGAAGTAGCCGGCGTAGATCACCTTGTCGGCCCCGCGGGTGTTGGCGTAATCGATGATCGCCTTGGGGTAGTGTTTGGGCGCGAAGGCGCTGGTCGAATAGTAGAGGTTCGGCCATTTGAGCATGAGCTTTACGGCCAGGGCCTCCCACGGTTCGGCTCCGTGGCGCATGACGACCTTGAGTTCGGGGAAGAACCAGCAGACCTCGTCGAGATGTTCGACCTTTTGCGTTTCCATCGGGATGCGCGGGCCGGGAATGCCGACGTTGAGCAGGATCGGCAGGCCCATTTCCTCGCACGCGGCATAGAGCGGGAACATGTATTTGTGGTTGATCGCCACTTGCGGCAGCGTGCCCGAGGGGAACACGCTGACCGCCGAAAGCCCCACTTCGGCGTGGATGCGCTTGATCCGGCGGATGCCTTCGACGCCCATGTTGGGATCGGTCGGCAGGTCGAAGAAGAAGCGGTCGCCGTAAAGCTCCTTGGCGCGGCGCGAGGTGTCGTTGTCGTTCCAGCCGACGAGCGCGCGCTGGACATTATGCTTGTCCATCTGCGCCACGGTCCAGGCGAGGTAATCGTCCTGTTGGCCCGAGACCGGAATGTCCTTGAACATGTACTGCGCGGGCATGGCGAACTGGCTGAGCGTCTGCTTGTCCTTGATCAGCGGGCGGAACGAGGCGTACCAATCGCCGCGATCCTCCGCCTCGGGAATGCCCAGCATGCAATCAATGATGCCGATATCGGTGGGCATGGGCATGGGCTATTCTCCTGACAGGGTGGGCCACAACTTGCGCAGGGCGATCTTGTCGACCTTGCCCAGCGCGTTGCGCGGCAGTGTGGTGGGGGCAAAGACGACGCGGGTGGGCGCCTTGTAGCGGGCGAGGTGGCTGGCGACCCATTCGATCACGCCAGCCTCATCGATTTTCGGAGCGATTACGACGGCAACGAGGCGTTCGCCCAGCCGTTCATCGGGCAGGCCAAAGGCGGCACATTCGGTGAGGCCGGGGATCTGGCCCAGCACGCGCTCTACTTCGGCGCAATAGATGTTCTCACCGCCGGAAATCACCATGTCCTTCTTGCGGTCGATGATGAAGATGTAGCCGTCATCATCGACCATTCCGACATCGCCGGTGCGCAGCCAGCCATCGGGGGTGAGGACGGCGGCGGTTTCCTCAGGCCGGTTCCAGTAGCCGGACATGACTTGCGCGCCGCGCACCACGATCTCGCCGGTTTCGTGCGGTGCGAGGATCGCGCCGTCAGCGCCTTCGATCCGCACTTCCACCATCGGCAGCACGCGCCCGGCGGCGGAAGGCCTCGCCATGAAATCGGGGCCGACGGCCTGCGCGATGGCGCCTGCGCATTCGGTCATGCCATAGCCGGTGCCGATCTGCGCATGGGGGCACAGCGCGTGGACTTCCTCGACCAGATTGACCGGCAGGGCCTGACCGCCACTGCCGATATTGCGCAAACTGGTGAGGCTTGCACCCTCCACGCGGGCGCGGTGGAGAATGTCCCACAGCATGGTGGGGACCGCGCTGAACATGCTGATCTGTTCGGCGGCAATCAGGCGCGCGGCCTCTTCGGCATCCCAGCGGCGCATGATCACCACTTTGCCGCCGCCCAGGAAGGGCGAGAGGAACCCTGCGCCAAGGCCGGAAACATGAAACAGCGGATAGACCAGCAGCGAGGCCTGTTGCGGCAGTTGCGCAATCAGCGCCTCGGGCGTGATGCCCATCTGCGCGGCCATGTTGCCCAGAACGACCATGCCCGACATCTGCGTGGACATCAGCCCGGTGATGACATTGCGGTGCGACAGGACCGCGCCTTTGACCCGGCCGGTGGTGCCCGAAGTGAACAGGATGGCGCAAGGATCTGTGGCTTGTGCGGTGCCGGAAGCTGCGGGCGTATCGGCGTTGCGGCGCGCGATTTCCTCAGCGTCAAACGGCTTGGTCAGATCGAGCACGCGGCCGGTGAAGCCCGCATCACGGATCGCCACCGCGCGTTCGCCATCGGCCAGCACCACGGCGGGATCGACATCTTCCAGCATGGCGAGGAGTTCGGGCCCCGAGCCCCGGCTGTTGACCAGCACGGCCACGCCGCCCGCCTTCATCACCGCAAGGAAACCCACCAGCCATTCGGCGCGGTTGCGCATGGCAATGGCTACACGATCGCCGCGCGCGATGTGCAGGATGGGCACGAGCTGATCGCGCCATGCGAAGAGTTGGTCGTAATTGAGGCGACGTTCGGTCCCGGCGCTGTCAAAATCGACCACGCATGTACGGTCGCCAAAGCGGCGCGCGGATTCGAGCAGCAGATTCAGATCAGGCGGCGCGGCCACGAATTGGCGCAGGCCATCCACGGTGCCGATTTCAAAGGGAGAGCCGGGGCCAGTGACGCGGGCCAGCACCGGATCGGGCGCTATGGTCATACCAGGCACCGTTCGCAGCCGATAGGGCGCGACCTGATCATGCGATAAATCCCTCTCACCGAATCGATGCACAGCTTCATTTGAAACCGAGATAATGGATCATATGCGAATTACAAGCCTATAAAAAATGCGCAAACCTGCATTTTCAGGCTTTTCCGGGGTAAGTTGCGCAATGCAGCTAAGCCCGCGACGCTCAGGTGGGCTTGGAAAGCGCAGGGATGGGAAGCATCACGACACTCTTCGTCGGTAAAGCTCCGCTGGCCGGAAAGGCGTGTCGCTTTCACGCTGACCAGTGGGCTCTATCCAACCGGTGTCGAGCATCCGGCGGCGGAAGGCGGGTTTGTTGAAGGTCGTGCCGGTGATCGCCTCATGCATTGACTGAAGATCACGCAGGGTGAACAGGCCGGGTAGCAGCGAGAAGGCGATGGGCGTGTAGTCAAGCTTGCCGCGGAGCCGCTCATGCGCTGTGGCGATGATCGCGGCGTGGTCGAATGCCAGTCGTTCGCCGGGACTGGGGGCCGAGTGAAGCGTAAGGTCCGTCCGTGCTGCAACCGCCTCTTCCAGCACGACATGCGGCAGCAACGCAAAGTAGGCAATGCTGACTGTCCGCATTCTGGGATCACGCTGCGGGTTGCCGAAAGTGTAGAGTTGTTCGAGCCATGCGCTGTCTTTGGCGGCAAGGCCCGCCTTGTCTGCCAGCACACGCTTCGCAGCCTCGTCCAATGCCTCGTCAATGCCCACGAAGCCTCCCGGCAGTGCAAGCCTGTCACCAAAAGGCTCTTCTGCGCGGCGCTGCAGCAGGACTGACAGAGTGCCATGGGCAACGGTCATCAGCACGAGGTCAACCGTGACAGCGAAGGGTGGATGGCTCATGGCGACGATCTTATATCTTGACTGGATATAAGTCCAGTGTGCATAAGGTAGATGCGAGTCGGGGAGTCCGCCTCGTTTCAACGATCTGGGGGAGCCTCGGATATGGGCAAGTTTGATTTCGGCGTCTTCATCGGACGCTTCCAGCCACTGCATGTGGGGCACGAACATGTCATCGCACGCACGCTCGAACAGGTCGAGCGCCTGATCGTGCTGGTGGGATCGGCCAATGTCGCGCGCGACCCGCGCAATCCCTTCACATATGCCGAGCGTGAGGCGATGCTGCGCTCCGCTTTCCGGCACGAAGTGGCGCAAGGTCGGTTGATCATCGCGCCGATTGACGATCATCTCTATTCCGACACCGCATGGGTCACGCAGGTCCAGCGCACAGTGCGCGCGCTGGTGCTGGAGCATGGCAACGGCCATGGCTTCCAGAACCATGGCCTGCGCGATTTCCGGGTGGCGCTGGCAGGTTATGGCAAGGATGCCTCGTCCTATTACCTCAAGCTGTTCCCCGAATGGGAGAACCTGCAGGTTGAGAGCCAGTACGGCACCTTTTCATCAAACGACGTGCGCCAACGCTATTTCCAGCGCATCCCGGAAGTGCCCGCCAGCATCCTTTCTGCAGGCGTGGCTGACTTTCTGCGCGAGTTCATGCTGGGCGAGACGTTCAAGGCGCTGCTTGAGGAAGCCGAGTTCCTTGCCGCCTATCCGGCGCAATGGGGAAGGGGGCCTTTTGTCACCGCCGATGCTGTTGTCGTCCAGTCGGGCCACATCCTGCTCGTTGAACGTGGGCGCGCACCGGGCAAGGGCCTGCTTGCGCTGCCGGGCGGATTCGTCAACCCGGCCGAGCGGATCCGCGATGCGGCTATCCGGGAACTGCGCGAGGAGACCGCGATCAGCGATGGCAAGGGCCAGATCCCGCCCGCCATGCTGGCGAGTTTCATCGAGGATGCGCGCACGCGGGTGTTTGATGCGCCGAACCGGAGCTTGCGGGGGCGGATCATCACCCACGCCTTCCTCTTCCGCCTGCCTGAACGCCGCAAGCTGTTCAGTGTGAAAGGGGGTGACGATGCGGCCCATGCGCAGTGGTATCGCTTTGGCGATCTTTCCCCGGAAATGCTGTTCGAGGACCATTGGGCCATCATCGAGGAAATGGCCGATCTTTGAAGATTAAAACGCCGCGCAGGGGAGCCCTGCATCCGGCGATCATGTGAGGAGTTCACATCATGACCAACCTGATTCTGGCAACCGACAGCTACAAGCACAGCCACTTCCTGCAATACCCGCCCGAGGCGCGCGCGATCAGCGCCTATATCGAGGCGCGGCCCAATGACTTTGCCGATGAAGTGCTGTTCATGGGGCTGCAGCCCTATCTGATGGACTATTTGGCGCGTCCGATCACCGCGGCTGACATCGAGGAGGCCGAGGCAATCTGCATTGCCCATGGCGTGCCGTTCAACCGCGCAGGCTGGCAGATCATTTTGGACGAACATGGCGGCTACTTGCCCATCGAAATCCGCGCCTTGCCTGAAGGCATGATCGTGCCGACCGGCGTGCCTTTGGTGCAAGTCGAGACGACGGACCCGCGCTTGCCATGGCTGGCGACTTTCATCGAAACAGCCTTGCTGCGCGCGATCTGGTATCCAACCACGGTCGCCACGCTCAGCCGCCTATGCCGCCTGATCATCCGCGCGGGGCTGGAAAAGACCAGCGAGGACGTGGCAGGCCAGCTGCCGTTCAAGCTGCACGACTTCGGTGCGCGCGGCACCAGCAGCGGCGAAAGCGCAGGGCTGGGCGGTATGGCGCACCTTGTGAACTTCATGGGGACTGACACCATGGAGGGGCTGATTGCCGCCCGTCGTTACTACGGCGCAGACATGGCCGGCTTCTCGATCCCGGCAGCCGAGCACAGCACGATTACCAGTTGGGGAAAGGAGCGCGAGGAAGCGGCCTATGCCAACATGCTCGACGCCTTCGAGGGCGAGGGCAAAATCGTCGCTGTCGTGTCGGACAGCTATGATCTGGATGCCGCGCTGACCGGCATCTGGGGCGGAAGTCTGCGGGACAAGGTGCTGACGCGCAAGGGTACACTGGTGGTGCGGCCCGACAGCGGCGATCCGGTGGAAACCCCGGTGCGGGCGGTCAAGACGCTGTGGGAGGCCTTTGGCGGTACAGTCAACGCCAAGGGCTACCGCGTGCTTGATCCTCACGTTCGCGTGATCCAGGGTGATGGCATGACGCCGCCGACGATTGCCAAGCTGATCGACCGGCTGATCGAGGAAGGCTTTGCCATCGACAACATCGCCTTCGGCATGGGTGGGGGCCTGCTTCAGCAAGTCAACCGCGACACCCTGCGCTTTGCGATGAAGGCCAACGCCATGCGCGATGCCGATGGCGTGTGGCACGATGTGGCCAAGGCACCTGCCACCGACCCTGGCAAGGCCAGCAAGGCCGGGCGGCAAGCGGTGGTGCCCGAATCGGGCCACTTGGTCGCGAGGCGAACGGAGCAAGTAGCCGCATCCGATAACCTGCTGCGTCCGGTATGGCGCAATGGGGCCCTGCTCATCCGCCACAGCTTTGACGAACTGCGAGCAAGGGCGGCGTGAAACGTGCGGGGAGCGTCAGGAATGGCGCTCCCCTTGCACGGTTGCAGACAGCTGGATTGGCTTGATAATAATGATTATGTAAATTGAAGCTTGTGGAATTGCGTATGTGGCTCTTGAGCGCCGTACTTTGCCGTTCATTCTCAGAAAGGAAAAGGGGTTTCGCGCAGAGGCGCAGAGGCGCGGAGGCGCGGAGGAGCTGGATTTACGGCGAAGCCTCGTAAACCGGGATGACATTACATTGATCCAACACATGTCCCGTTCATGTCGAGCCCCTCGACATGCTCGGGATGAACTTCGTGCCTTCGGCACGAAGTCGAGACACCGCGCAAAGTGTCTCGACTTCGCTCGACACGAACGGAGATCTGAGTCAGTTTAACGTCATCCCGCTCTAGCGGTGGCTTTGCCGCGATTGCAGTTTCTTTGCGCCTCTGCGCGAAATATCTTCTTCTTTGATAACCTAACGGTCACCAAATGCGCTTGAACTCGCGACCGCGGTAACGTGCGCAAAAAAAAGGGCCGGCGCTGGGCCGACCCTGGGAAGTTTTGGGAGAGGATGCCTGAAAGGCCTCACTCAGATGGGCTTTGAAGTCTTATCTCGCAAGTGCGAACAATGGCGTTGCAGTTGCAAACAATGCAAGCGGAAGGGTCAGGAGTTGCGCTTGGCCGCCAGCGCTTCAAACTGCCAGGCCGAACGGCACATCTCGGCCAGATCGCGTTGCGCCTGCCAGCCCAGCTCTGCCCGCGCGCGGTCTGGTGCGGCATAGCAGGCGGCGACATCGCCTGCGCGGCGCGGGGCGATGGTGAAAGGCACGGTGACATCGTTCACCGCCTCGAACGTGCGCACCAGATCGAGCACCGAATAGCCGGTGCCAGTGCCCAGATTCCAGATCGACAGGGGCCGGTCATCGTTGGCGATGCGCGTCAGTGCGGCCAAGTGGCCCTCGACCAGATCGACCACGTGAATGTAATCGCGCACGCCGGTGCCATCGGGCGTATCGTAATCGTTGCCGAACACCGAAAGCTGCGCCAGTTTGCCCGATGCCACGCGGGTGACGAAGGGCATCAGGTTATTGGGAATGCCGTTCGGGTCCTCACCAATCAATCCGCTGGCATGGGCTCCCACCGGATTGAAATAGCGCAGGATGGCGATGCGCCATGAAGGATCGGAGGCTGCCAGATCCTCCAGCATCTCCTCGACTATCAGCTTGGTGCGGCCATAGGGATTGGTGGCCGAACGCGGGTGCGCTTCATCCAGCGGCAGATATTGCGGTGATCCGTAAACCGTGGCGCTGGAGGAAAACACCAGTTGGCGCACGCCTGCAGCTGTCATCGCCTGCAGCAGGCACGCCGTGCCCCAGACATTGTTCTCATAATAATCGAGCGGCCTGGCCACCGATTCTCCCACCGCCTTCAGGCCCGCGAAATGAATCACTGCATCAATCTTATGCGCCGAAAACAGCGCATCGAGCGCCGCACGATCGCGGATATCGCCTTTGATCAGGACCGGTTGCGAACCGGTGATCTGTTCAAGCTGCACGGCAATATCGGGCTTGCTGTTGGCGTAATTGTCAAAGCAGACCACGCTGTGCCCGGCTTCGAGCAGGGCAACGGCGGCGTGGCTGCCGATATATCCTGCGCCGCCTGTCAGAAGAATCTTCATGCCGTGATCTTACCCGAATGCTGTTGTGCAATGGGCTGTAAAGTGCAGGTCTTGCGATGCTCTAAACATCAGCCACATGCGCGCGATTCAGGCGCTTTCGCGGGCCACGAGGCGAAAGCCGACATCGATCCAGCGTTCCTGCGGCAGCGCAGCGCCAGCGCGGTTGCGGATAGCGGCAATGGCTTCGCGCGCGATACGGGCACCGTCCACTTCGACCGAGGTGATCGTCGGGCGCATTTCACCGGCGATGGAGCTGTTGCCAAAGCCGACCACGGCAATATCTTCGGGCACGCGCAAACCGGCGGCCAGCGCTTCAACGATGACGCCCTGGGCCAGATAGTCCGACCCGCAGACCACCACATCGGGCATCTGATCAAGCCTGCGGATTTCTGCAAAAATGCGCCGGGCGTGGCCAAAGCGCGAGGGCACTTCAACGCTGGCCTCGGTGGGCGCAGCGTTGCCCCCGGCCAGCCATTCGGACACCAGCCCATCGCGGCGCATGTTGGCGCGCGCACCCTGGGCGGTCACCACGTGCGGCCGCCGGTATCCGCGCGACATCAGGAAACGGGCGATATCCCGCCCCGCTGCATGGTGCGAAAAGCCCACCGCGATGCCGATGGGATCTTCGGGCAGGTCCCAGACCTGAATGAACAGCGCCGGGCTGCGCCGCACCATCGCTTCGACATGGGGCGTCACCGGACCTGTAAAGATGATCGCATCGACCCGGCGGCTGATGGCCGCGCGGATCAGGTCTTCGGTCCGCGTCTCTGACACCCCGGTCAGGCCGAGCATGACGGTGGTTCCGGCGGCGGACAGTTCTTCGACCATCGTCTGCATCGTATCGTTGAAGATCGAATCGGTCAGGTAGGGGATCAGCACCGCCACCATCTTGGACTTGCTGGAGGCAAGGCCGCCGGCCAGCAGGTTCGGAATATAGCCGGTGGCGGCGATCGCCTCGCGTATTCGCTCTGCCGTGGGCTTGGCAACGACTTGCGGATTGTTGATGAAGCGGCTGACCGTGGCGGTGGAGACACCCGCGCGCGTGGCCACGTCATCCAGCGTGGCGGCCTTGGCTCCATGGGCATCGAAAGGTTCGGCGGATTGGCCTGTCATGGCACCGTGGCTAGCGCCTTGTGCCGGTGAAACGCAATCGCTGTTTGTTGGCGCTCTTTGCAGGCCCTCAGGTCACCGAGTTTCAGGCAAACCTGAGCGGCACCGACAGCGCGCCGATTTCGGGCCAGCGGCTGACCGTGACCGGACCATCAAGATCAAACTCGCGCGTGGCTGCCAGAATTTCCTCCAGCATCACGCGCAGTTGCATGCGGCCCAGATGGACGCCGGGGCAATTGTGCGGCCCGCGCCCGAAGGCCAGATGCTGGGCAATGTTGGGGCGGTTGAGGATGAATGTGTCCGGTTCGGGGAACACGTCTTCATCGCGGTTGGCCGAGGCATAGATCAGTGCAATCGCCTCGCCTTCGGGGATCGTTCGCCCGCCCATGTTGACCGGGCACACCGCCGTGCGCGCAAAGCCGCGATAGGGCGTGTAGAGCCGCAGGAATTCCTCGATCGCCGCCGGAATCAGCGAAGGGTCTGTGCGCAATTGCTGCTGCAGCGCCTTGTCGCGGGCAAGGTGGACGCAGACATTGCCAATCATCACCATCGGCGCGACGATGCCCACAACCAGCACCTGACGGACGGTGCCGACCAGCAATTCGTCGGGCAGTGGCTCGCCCTCATGTCGCGCTGCAATCAGCGCGCTGGTGGGATCGAGCGCGGGGTCTTGCGGCGCTTCATGGCGCAGCGCAATCAGCGCGCGGGCCATGTCATAAAGCCGCAGCGAGGTTTTCTTCATCACCTCGGGGTTGTTGCAATGCACCGCCAGAATGAATGCGCGCCCGGCATCGTGCAGCGTATCCAGCCACTCTTCGGGCATGCGCATCCATTCGCCAAAGACGTGGACCGGCAGATAGCTGGACAGTTCGACACAGATATCGCCCCCGCCCTTGGCCACCATCGGATCGAGCAGGCGGCGGGTCAATTCGCGGGCGCGATCGGCAAACATTTCGGCCCGGTCAAGCGACAGCAGCGGATTGAGCGCCTTGCGATAGGGGGTGTGCTCGGGCGGATCGAGGTGCAGCGGGGGCCGCCGCCCGGTATAGGCGATCTTGGGCACGACATTCTGCACCGAGGTGATGAACGTGGCCGAATCCGATGCTGCCCGCTTCACATCTTCATAGCGGGTAAGCGCCCAGAACCCGCCGAGCGCGCTGGTGTGCGCCACCGGGCATTCCCGCCGCAGCCGCGCATATTCGATGTGCGGACTGTCGAAATCTTCGGCGACTTCGGGGTTGAAGTCGTCAAGCTCGATATTTGGGACAAGATCGGTCATCACCGGTTGCATAAGCAGCCGCGCTGCGCCATGCAAGCGCTATCATCACGACATGAACCAAGGGGAAAGCTGGTGCCAAAGGGAAAGCCCACGGTGGGTGTGGCACACGACGAAGCGCTGGAAAGCAGCGTTGGCACAAAGGTGATCCGCAGGCTGGTGATTCCGGCGGCGCTGTTCATCCTCGTCGGCGCGATTGACCGCACGAACGTCGGCTTTGCCGCCATCGACATGAACCGCGCGCTGGGGCTTTCGGCCACGCAATATGGCTTTGGCGCGGGCGTGTTGTTCGTGGGCTACATGATCGCGAAGTATCCGAGCGTGCTGTTTTACGAGGCCGTGGGCCTGCGCCGCTGGCTGGCCACGATCACGGCGGCGTGGGGGATCTGTTCGTGCCTGATGGCGGCGGTAACCAACGAATGGCAGCTCTATGGCTTGCGCGTGGCCATCGGCTTTTCCGAAGGCGGGCTGTCATCGGGGCTGATGCTGTACCTCAGCCAGTGGGCGCCCGAACGCTATCGCGCGTCCATTCTGGCCATCCCGATCGTGTCGATCTCGGTCGCGCAAGTGATTGGCGCGCCGATTTCGGGTATGCTGATCGATCTGGATCAACCGTTCGGCATGGCCAGTTGGCGCTTCATGTTTCTGGTCGAAGCCCTGCCCGCGCTGGCGCTGGCGGTGTTTGCGTGGGTGTGGTTCCCCGATACGCCCAAGGACGCGCGCTGGCTGACCGCGCTTGAACGCGACTGGATCGTCCGCAATGTCAAAGGCGCCAGCAAGGCTGCGGCCAGCGACGCACCCGGCGAACGCTGGGCAGTGCTGCGCAGCCCGGTGGGCTGGCTTTGCGCGGCGATCTGGTTCTGCATTCTGGCGTCGAATTACGGCATCATGTTCTGGCTGCCGCAAGTGGTGAAAAGCCTGTCGGGGCTAACCTCGGCGCAGACCGGGCTGATCGTGGCCCTGCCATGGGCGGCCAGCGGTATCGGATTGATCCTGAATGCGCGCCATTCTGATCGGACGGGCGAGCGCTATCTGCATGTCGCCATCCCCGCGGTGCTCGGCGGTTTGGGGCTCTTTGCCGCAAACCTGTTTGGCGCTGGCTTGCAGGGGCTGATTGCGCTGGTGATCGGCGGGGCCTGCACCGGCTGCACGGTGGCCGCGTTCTGGGCGATCCCCACGCGCCTGCTTGCCCCCGGCAGCATGGCGATGGGCATCGTGGTAATCAACATGACCGGGAGCCTGGCCGGAGCCACGGTGCCGCCGCTGATGGGGTGGCTGCGCCAGACCACCGGATCGTTCACCCCGCCCACGCTGCTGCTGGTGGGCATCGCCGTGGTTTGCGCCGCGCTTACGCTGACCGCGCGGCAGGTGGCAGCGCGCAGCGGGCAATGACCAAAGCCGATCAGCCCGCAGGCTATCGCGTCACGATCCTGACGCTGGCGGCCATTGCGGCGATGGGATCGATGGCGATCCACATGCTGGTGCCCGCGCTGCCACTGATCGCCGCGGATTTTGCCATTGGCGAAGCGCGCGCGCAGCAGGTGGTCAGCGTCTATCTGGCGGGGCTTGCTGCTGGGCAACTGGTGGCCGGGCCGCTGGCTGATCGGCTGGGCCGCAGACCGGTGATGCTCTCGGGCCTGACGCTTTATATTCTGGGCAGCGCAGCAGCAGCTTTTGCGGCAAAGCCCGAATGGTTGCTGCTGGCGCGGCTGGTGCAAGCGCTTGGCGGGGCCTGCGGGGTGGTGACCGCGCGGGTCATGGTGGGCGATGTCTTTGGCCAGGCGCGCGCGGCAGGCGTGCAAGCCACGTTGATGACCATCGTGCTGATATCGCCCGCGATTGCCCCGGTAATCGGCGGCGCGGTGGCCGATTTTGCAGGCTGGCGCGCCGTGTTCGCCCTGCTGGCCTGTGCCGGAATGCTGGCGCTGGTGGCGGCCTGGCAGCGGCTGGCAGAGACTAGTGCAGGCCAACGCCGCCCGGCGCAGGCGCGCAGCCTGCTGGGCGATTATGCCCAGCTTGCCCGCAATCGCCGCTTCGTGTTGACCACGCTCACGCTGTGCGCGGCCAGCAGCGGGCTCTACATGTTTCTGGGCGCAGCGCCGTTTTTGCTGGTTCACCGCTTTGGTCTGTCCTCGGCGGAAGCGGGGCTGGCGCTGCTGGTCATCGCTGCGGCCAGCATCGGCGGCACGCGGCTGGTGGTGCCGGTGGAGCGCCGGTTCAGCGCGCTGATTTTGGGCACCGCAAGCTCGGCCACGGGCGCTTCCATCGCATTTGTGCTGGCCGTGAGCGGGATCGAAGGCGTGGTGCCGCTGATCGCGCCGATCACGCTGCTGGGACTTGGCGCAGGGCTGGCCGGGCCCGTGGCGTTCAACGCTGTCGCCTTTGCTGAAGCGGGGCTGGCTGCCACCGCCACCAGCCTTGCCGGGGCCTTGCAGATGCTGGCCAGTGGCACAGCGATGGCTCTGCTCGGCCTGCTGGCGCCGCTCGATCCGCTGCGCGTGGCCTGTGCCTTGGTCCTTGCGGCGGGCATCGCCTTGGCCAGTGCGCTTGGGGCGCGTGCGACACATGGAGCGAAATAGGGGCTTTGCAAGCCCTTACATTGCCGTTATGAAAACTGTTATCGACAAGAGCAGAAATAAAGTGAGGGGATTCGAATGCTTTCCATCAACACTCGCAGAGCCACTGTGCTCGGCGCGCTGCTTGGCAGCACAGCCATCTTCGCCGCTGTCCCCGCTCTGGCGCAGGACGCAGCGCAGACCGGTGCACCCCAGGCTGATGCAAGCGATACCGGCGGCCTTACCGCCATTGTCGTGACCGCCGAACGCCGCGAACAGAGCCTTCAGGACATTCCGATTTCCGCCTCGGTCTTCACCGGTGAAGAGCTTGAGCGCAAGGGCGTTGTCAATCTGAACGACATTCAGCAGATCGCCCCTTCGATTGCGATCAACACGTTCAACCGGTCCACTTTCATCAACATTCGCGGGGTTGGCATCGCGCAATCCGCGCCAACATCGAACCCCGGCGTCGCCTATTACATCGATGGCCAGCTGATCCCGCACGAACAGTTCATTGGCCATACCTTCTTCGATATCGGATCGATGGAAGTGCTGCGCGGGCCGCAGGGGACGCTGACCGGGCAGAACTCCACCGGCGGCGCGCTCTATGTCCGCACGCCCGAGCCGGAATTCGACAGCGCCTTTGCCATTGGTGATGTAACGGTGGCCAACTATGACCGTTACCGCGCGGTTGTGGCGATCAACGTTGGTGGCGAAAACGTGGCGCTGCGCATCGCAGGCGTTCATGAAGAGCGTGACAGCTTTACCCGCAACATTGCCGCCAATGCGCAAAGCCAGCCCGGCAACATGAACATGGACGCCATCCGCGCCAATCTGCGCCTGCGCGGCATGGACGGGCGGCTGAATGTGAACGTGCGCGGCGAATACTTCGATGTGCGCAGCGACAACAACGCGGTCAAGCGTCGGGGCGATACGGTCAGCACCAATCCGTTCGAAATTCAGGAAGATGGCCTGTCGTTTCAGGATCAGGCCGGATACCGCCTGTCTACCGAAGCGCGTTATGACGTGAGCGACAGCGTGCAAGCGCGTGCGCTGGTATCATGGCAGGATGGCACGACCGACGATCAGACCGATGGTGACCGCACCGCCACGGCCCTGCCTGTGCCCGCCAACCTGCCTACCAGCGGTGCCAACACCGCGCGCTTCCCCGGCCGGATGAGCAATGGCAAGACCCGGTTCAAGACGCTGATCGGCGAATTCAACCTGCTGTCCACCGGCAAGGGTCCGCTGCAGTGGGTGCTCGGCGGGTTTGTGATGGATGAATCGATCCCCGTCACCTTGCTGCGCGACAACCGCAACGTGCTCGATGTTCGGCAGTCCAACAGCAGCATCATCACCGAGGCCAAGAACACGTCACAATCGGTGTTCGGGCAGGTCAATTACTACCTGACCGATGCCATCGAGGTGCTGGCAGGCGCGCGCTATTCATGGGACAAGCAGGTCTATACCCGCTTTGCCGTGCCCGGTCCGCCGATCACGCTGCCCTTCACCAGCCAGGTCACGTCACAGCAGCTGACCGGCAAGCTGGGCGTGAACTATCACTTCGGTGATAACAACATGTTCTACCTGACCGCATCAAAGGGCTACAAGGCGGGCGGCGTGAACCTGACGCCCAATACCCCCGATTTCCTGCCCGAGCGCAACTTCGTTTATGAAGCGGGCCTCAAGACCGAGCTGTTTGACCGGCACCTGCGCGTGAACGGCGATGTGTTCTATTCGGATTACAAGGATATCCAGCTTTCCAGCCTTGTTGGCGGATTGCCGGTCACGCAAAATGCGCTGGCGGGCAAATCGTGGGGCGCAGAGCTGGAAGTGACCGCGCAATTCGGCGGATTTGCCGCCAATGCGGGTATGGGTTACCTCAATTCCAAGTTCGCCAATTCGGCCTGTATCTCCGATACCAATGCGCCGGGCACCGATGCCGGCTGCCCCACCAACTTGCGCTTCGTGCCCAAGGATCGCGTGCTGCCGTTCTCGCCCGAATGGACGGTCAATGCTGGCGTGCAATATGCCATTCCGCTGGGCTCGGTTGAGGTTACCCCGCGCGTGCAGTGGTCCTATATCGCCGAACAGTTCGCCACCCCCTTCCCCAGTGTCAACACGCTGGTGCCGGGCCGCAGCATCTTCGACGCGCGCCTTACGGTCGATATGGGCCGCAAGTACAAGCTGGAAGGGTTCGTCAACAACCTGACCAACAAGACTTACATCGCATCGCAGATCCAGAACAGCTCAAGCGCGGACGGCGGCAGCATCTATGGCGCGCCACGCACATTTGGGGTTCGCCTGCGCGTTGAAATCGGCAGCTGAGAATGGGAAAGCGACCGATGCATTTCCTCCCGCAAAGGTCGCTTGCCCTGCCCCTCGCCGCGCTGGTGCTGACTCTTGCGGTCGGCGCGCGTGGCGGGGATGTGCCGGACCGCTGGTGGGCACCCGGTGAGGGCCGGGTCCTGCCAGCGGTTCTGGACTATGAAAACGCCAATGGCACGCTGCGGACGCTAACCGTGGGCGGGCCGTTGAAGACGGCAGGCCACCCGTTTTTCGAGCCGCTGGGCAAGGACGGGCGGGCGTGCGTCACCTGTCATCAACCCGCTGATGCAATGGGCCTTTCGGTGGAGAGCGCGCGCCGCCAGTGGGAGCGCACAAAGGGCAAGGACCCGCTCTTTGCCGCCTATGACGGATCGAACTGCCCCACCTTGCCGCAAGCCAAGCGCGAGAGCCATTCGCTGCTGCTCGATCGCGGGCTGATCCGCATCGAACGGCCATGGCCTGCCAAAAGCTTCAATGGCAAACCGATAAAGCCCGATTTCACCATCGAAGTGGTGCGCGATCCTAATGGCTGCAATTCGGGGCCGAATTATGGGCCTGAGGCTGGCAAGATCTCGGTCTATCGCCGCCCGCGTCCGGTGGCGAACATGAAGTATCTGCTGGCGGTCGGCTTCCCGTTCGACCCCAAGCAGGGCTATGCGCTGCCGCTCGATCCCGATGATGGCAAACCGCAATCGGGCAACCTGATGGCCGATAACCGCGCGGGCAATTTGCGCATCCAGATGGACGATGCGGCCGCCACCCACCTGCAAATGCTCAAGGCGCTAAGCCCCGCCCAGCGCAAGCAATTGCAGGACTTTGAACTGCGCATCTACACGGCCATGCAGGTGACAAAGGCGGGCGGCGCAGTGGATTCCGGCGGTGCCAAGGCTGGCCCGGCGCGGCTGCGCGACAGCGAACCCGGAGCACTCGGCTCGATTGGCGAGCCGGTGTGGAGCGAGTTCAAGGGCTGGGAAAACATCTCCGCTGATGAAGCCGCCAAGCTGACGCCCGAGCAGCTGACCTTCCGCCAATCGGTCGCGCGTGGCGCGCGGGTTTTCCGCGAAAAGATGTTCCTGATCACCGATACGGCAGGCATCAATTCGCGCATCGGCTTTGGCAATCCGGTGCGGAACTCGTGCGTATTCTGCCACAATATGAGCCAGATGGGCAATGATGTGGCCCCGGGTCAGGTCGATCTGGGCACCACCACCCTGCCCTTTGCCGATCCGTGGGACGATCTGCCGCTGTTCAAGGTTACCTGCACCGGACGCCCGCACCCGCATTATGGCAAGGTCATCTATACCTACGATCCGGGCTTTGGCCTGACATCGGGCAAATGCGCCGATGTTGGCAAGATCACGCTGCAATCGATGCGGGGCCTTTCAAGCCGCGCGCCCTATTTCTCGAACGGTCTGGCCAAGGATCTGCGCGGCGTGGTGGACTATTACGAACGGCGCTATTTCATCGGCTATACCGAGCAGGAAAAGCAGGATCTGGTCAACCTGATGAGCGCGCTGTGAAGCGGTTCGCACTCCTCGCCGCGCTCTGCACCGCGACCACCGCGCAAGCGGCGCAGGATACCGCCGGCCTGGTGCGCTTCGTGGCCTGCCCGGTCTATCGCGATACCGATGCGGGCCGCAAATCGGGCTGCTGGCTGACCGATGATCGCGAAACGGGCAAACGTTGGGACGTGACCGAAAGCCCTTACAAGCCCGACTGGAACTTCGCGGTGCTGGTCGAAGGCAAGCCCTCTGCCAACACGGCCCAACCCTGCGGTGCCCCCCCGCTGGACCCGGTGCGCACATCGCGGCTCGACATTCCCTGCACGCGCCACATGATCCCGGCCGAAGGCTTCCCCGGCCGCCGCTACACCCTGCCCCGCCGCAATATTGCGCCCGCATCGGTCGCCCGCCCGGTGCCGCCCGGCCCTTATGCCGAGCGGACCTTTCCGGTGTACTTTGAATTCGACAAGGATTTTCTGGTCTATCAATATGATGACTGGCTGATCGACAACGCGGTGACGTGGATAAAGGCCGCCAAGCCCAAGAAGCTGGTCATCACCGGCTTTGCCGCGACGGAGCCGGAAACCGTCAGCGGCGTAGTGCTGGCTGAACGCCCCGAAGCGGCGCAAGAGCGCGCCGAGACGATTGCTGAGACCATGCGCCGTCTGCTGCCGGGTCTGGCGGTCGAAACCAAATGGGAAGTGGCGGCCAAGGCGACTGATGAGCCAGAGGCGGATGGCCTGCCCTGGCAAAGCCAGCGCAGGGCGGAAATACGCGCGGTTTTCTGAGGCCGCCCCGCCCCTAACCCGCTCCGCCCTTAACCCGTTCGTGTCGAGCGAAGTCGAGACACAGGCGCGCGGTGTCTCGACTTCGCTCGACACGAACGGGTTTAGTGCAAGGTTACGGATATCAGAACAGCGCGCCCACATCCTCGCACATATCCAGTGCCAATATGCGTTCCGCCAGAGCCTCTGCATCCCGAAGCCCCACCGGCACCGCCGCACGCGACAGGCAATCGGTGAACTTCGCGCGTTGCGCCGTATCGCTCAAAGGCCGGTCCGGGCACCCCAGCGCATTGGCGACAAACGCCTCATGCACCGTACCATCCTTCAGCGTCACCCGCATCGCCCCACCTACGCCGCGCTGCCACTTGGGCGAGGCTTGCACGACCGGCACAACCTTGGCCGCCATCGCCAGAACCTGCGGATCACACAGGCTTTCCGGCCCGAACGAATCCAGCCTCACCCCGCCGCGCACCAGTGCCAGCGCCGTGGTGAAGGGGATCGAGAACTTGGCGTCAATCGCCACGTCCGGGGCCTGTTTGCGCTCCAGCGGCTCGACCAGCATCGCCTGAACATCGTCGACCATGACCTGAACTGACGCGATGTCATCCGCCGCAAAGCCATGCCGCGCCACCAGATCGAGCGCCATTTCAATGAAGGGATGCGTGCCCCGGCAACTGGGCCATGGCTTGAACGTCAATTCCGCGCCCCAGTAATGCTGGCCCAGACGGTCCGTCAGATCACCCTCGTCAAACTGCCCGCCCGCATAAAGCGCATAGAAGCCCGCCTTGCCCTCCAGCGGCGTTTCAAATCCGGCCACGCCATCGCGCGCCAGCAGCGCCGCCGTCAGCGCGGCCTGCGCCGGGAAAGCCTCGCGCACGGCGCGCAACACGGTGCGGCGGCTGTGCTTGATTTCTCCGGGCATTGTCACCTGACACAGCGTGAGCGACAGCGCATCCTTGGTCTGCTCTGCCGTCAACCCCAACAGGTTCGCCGCGCCCGCCACCGCGCCAAACGCGGCGACGATCGGCGGCGGATACCACCCGCCCTGCTCCATCGGCTGCCGCAGCGACAGCGCGATGCGGCAGGCCACATCCCCGCCCACCGCCAGCGCCGTCAGCAAACGCCTACCATCCACTGGAGCCTCAGCTTGCGCAAGTGCAAGCAGCACCGGCACCAGCGAAGCGTTGGGATGCGCAGGTGCACGGTCAAACGCGTCCTCATAATCCACCGCATGGGCGAGCGCGCCATTGGCTAGTGCCGCGCCCAGCGGTTGTACCCGGTGCGCCGTGCCCAGAATGCGGCAGGGCCCTGCCCCATTGGCGCGGGCCAGCGCGATGAACGGCGCGGCTTCTGGTGCAAGGCCGCTGGCGGCATAAGTCACTCCCACCGCATCAAGCAGCACCCGCCGCGCCCCTTCGCGCGCCGCTTCGGGCAGATCCTCCCAGCGCACTGAGGCGATGTGCGCGCAAAGCGTATCGCTGACACCCACCATCATGCGCTTTCGCTCAACGCTTCACGCCTTGCGGCAAAGCGCGGGGCGAGCGAGAGCAGCACAATCGCCCCCACCAGCACGCCTGCGCCAATCAGTTCGGCATCGCGCGGCATGCGCAGGCCCCAGAACCAGGCCAGCAGCACCGATCCGCCAATCCCCGCCACAAGGCTCGCCGCGCGTTCCAGCGGCACGCAATAGGCGTTCTCGCGCGGGTCGAGCAGGATGATGATCGCCAGCACCGAAATCACCGTCAGCGTCGCGCCGATCCAGAACAGGTCGGCCAGCACCGGATCGCCCCATACGCGGATAAAGCCCCAGGCCAGCTCACCAGATTGCCCGCCGATCCCGCTGGCTGAAATGGCCCCAAGGATCACGACCGACATCGGCAGCGCGATGACCTTTTCTTCCACGAAATAGCGCCGCACCGAAGCCGGATCGCCGCTCTTCGAAATCTTGGTCATTACGAACAGGCGCAGGAAATAGCCGATGGTGTAGAGCACCACTGTCAGAATCGCGATCGGCGGCAGCTTCAGCCCGCCCCGGTCCGACAGCGCGATGACCAGCGCGAACAGCACCATGACCAGCGCGGTCCAGCTCCACCAGCGCACCCGGCGTCCGAACATCAGATCGACAATTGGCGCGATCACCAGAATATCCCCGCGCATCAGCAACTGGATGAACGGAATGCTGACATCGGGAATGGTGAAGCTGAGCGGCACCGTGAACAGCACCATCGCCGTGCCAATGCCCGAAAGGAACGTATAGCGCGTGGGAAACGGCACCTGCACCGGCCCCAGCGCAATCTTGTTGGCATCCCTATGCCAGCCCGACAGCCAGATGAAGCCATAGGTCAGCACCATGCTGATGATCAGCGATGCAGGCAGCGTCTCCAACCCGGTCAGCGGACGGCCAAGGCCGGGATGCGGGATCGAGGTGACCAGCTTGGTCACGATCACATTGGGCAGATAGGCCAGCAGATAGAGGACAACGAAGCCCTCGAGCGGAAAGCCACCCTTGCGCGCGGTCACGCCGCTGCTTCCAGCAGCACCATGTCGCCATCGGTGCGATAGCGTGCATTGAGGCCCGCCTCCTGCGTCACCGCGCTCAAGTAATCGACCACTGCGGCGTGATCCTCACTGCCCGGCGCTGCCAGACGCGGCACCGCATCGCGCCCGATCACCAGCGGGAGCAGGCCTGCGCGCAGCACCTTGCCACCCGCGATCTCCAGCTTTGCCATCATCGAAAGCCGCGCCGCCTTGGGGAAGTTGTACAGGCTTTCGAAGTCTGGCTCCCACTCCTCGGCCAGCACGCGGATTTCATTGAAGCTTTTGGATGCGGCGTGCGCCTCGTCCATCGCCAGGTCGGTGGCAAAGTTGCACAGCGAATAGAACACCGGCTTGCCGTCGATCAGCTCGCACCCCTTCAGGATATGCGCATGCCCGCCAAAGATCGCATCGGCCCCGGCGGCAATCGCGACACGCGCTACATCGCGCTGATAATCGGCAATTACTGCACGCACAAAGTGGATGCCCCAGTGGTGCGATACCAGCACAACATCGGCGTCTGCCTTGGCGGCGCGAATATCGGCCTCCATCGCGGCAAGGTCCTCGCGGTGTGGATAAGTATGGACGCGCGCGGGCGTGCCGGGCTGGTCATGCTCGATCTGTTCATAGACGGTGAAAGCCCGCATTGGCGCACAGCCGGGGCGGCGCTCATCGGCCCAATAGGAATGCGGCAGGATGCTGGAATAGGCCAGAAACGCCACACGCGTGCCATCGGGCAAGCTGCGGATCACCGGGCGGCGCGCCTCGGCGATGTTCGCGCCTGCGCCCACCACGCTCATGCCCGCAGCCTCGATATGCGCGCGGGTTTCGAAAAAGGCTTCGTGCCCCCAATCCATCACGTGGTTGCCCGCCATCGAGATCACGTCAAACCCGGCCCGGCCCAGCGCCGCTGCGCCTTCAGGCCGCGCCAGCACGGCATGGCGTGCCTGTGGCAAGCGCACGCCCTTGCTGGCAAAGCTGGTTTCAAGCTGGCCAAACACGATGTCTGCCGCGCTTAGCACATTGGCGGTTCCGGCAAAGCAGGCGTCGTAATCCTCGCGATCCATGGCAAGATCGCCGGTTGCCAGCACAGTGTGGATCATGACGCCACTTTGGCCAGTTCCACAGCCTCGCCCGCCAGCCACGCCAGAATGCTCTCGCGATCGGCATCAAGGCGTGGCGGCGCATCCAGCGCGAGCGGCGCCCGCCCTTCCACGCGATAGCCCGCGCCGGGGATGCGCACGTTTTCTTGCGGCAGGCCCGGAATGGCAAGGTCGATCAGCGCCGATTCACCGGCAAGATCAGCGGCTTCATCCACCCGGCGCACCATGCCGCAAGGGATGCCCGCAGCGCTCAGCCGCTGTTCCCAAGCGACCGCTGCATCCTTTGCGAACTCGGCTGATAATTGCGCATGCATTGCATCAAAATTGGCCCGGCGTGCATCGGGCGTGGCATAGGCCGGATCGGTCAGCCAGTCCTCGCGCCCCATCGCGCGGGCCAGCGCGGCAAATTGCGGTGGCTGCACCACGCCCAGCGACACTTGCCGCCCATCGGCAGCGGTGAACAGCGATGCAGTGGGCAACCCGCTATAGCCGGTATTGCCCATGCGGGTCATCGGCTTGCCGGTCACCATGAACGGCGTCAGCGCCGATGTCATGAAAGCAAGGCTGGCATCGAGCATCGAGACATCAAGCTTGCTGCCAGTGCCATGGCGCTCCCGCTGCATCAGCGCGCCAAGGATCGCCATTGCCGCAGTCTGCCCGGTCAGCGTATCCACAATCGGAAAGCCCACGCGCACCGGCGGATCGCCTTCCTCGCCGCTCAGCATCATCATGCCGCTGGTGGCCTGCACGATGTTGTCGATGGCGGGCCAATCGCGCAGCGGGCCTTCCTGACCATAGCCGGAAACCGAGCAATAGATCACGTCGGCGCGCAGTTCGCAGACCGCTTCATAGCCCAGCCCAAGCCGCGCCATCACGCCGGGGCGGAAGTTTTCCAGCACCACATCGCTGCGCGCAATGATATCGCGGGCAATGCCCAGATCGCCTGCATCCTTCAGATCGAGCGCGATGGATTTCTTGCCCGCATTGGCCGCGATGAACGCGGGCGACATGCCATCATAGCGCCGGTCCGCGCCGTAATTGCGGAACCCGTCGCCGCCCTTCGGCTCGATCTTGATGACCTCCGCGCCCATCAGCCGCAGCAGGTGCGAGGCATAGGGGCCTGCCATGACATGGCTGAAATCGGCAATGCGGATGCCGGCCAGTGGACCCTTACCGGACGTTGGCTGATTCATGGGTTCTCCGGAAACTGCTTGCGGACAATTGTCCACGTCTTGTCATTGCACAGGCCGCAGTCGGCCCCTGTAAACATCGCGCCTGCAGCCTTGCTGCCCTTCAGCTGCCAATCGAGCCAGGCCGCGCCGATGCGTCCATAATCCCCGCCATTGGCAAGACCGAATGTGCCGCCGTGGCCTACCGGCGAGTTGGCATAGAACACCGGCACATGCGCAATCCGCGCCACATCGTCAGACCCGTTGGGATAGGCAATGTCATCCGGCCCGCCGAGAATGTAAGCGACCGGAGTGTGCAGCTTGGTCAGATCGTCCTTGGTGATGCCCACACCGCTTAAGCCCGAACCGGCGCGAACGTAGACGCCGCTGTTGAACGCCATCACGGCATCAATGCGCGGATCGGCCCCGGCGGCCAGCGCCTGCAATCCGCCACAGGAATGGCCCATTACCGCGATACGGGTGGTGTCCACATGGGGTGCAAGGTCGCTGCCTGCCACCCAGTCAATCGCGCCAAGCAACTGGCTGACTTGCGTTTCATCGGGCGTTGCGCGCGGGGGTGGCGCTCCGGTGGGACGCGGGCCGTTGGCTGGCGGCAGTGTGGCCATCACCGGGCGCTCTTCCTTTGGCGCGCCATTGGCGATCACCAGGTAGCCATGGCTGGCAATCTCGCGCAGGAAGTGGCTGGCTGACAGACCGTTGTTGCGGCACCCGCCATTGCCCCACAGCACCAGCGGCAGCGGTTCCTTGGGCCAAGTGGCGGGGCGATAGATCGTGTAACCCGGCGCATCGGCGCGCGCCTCGGCCACAGCGGGAAGGCCGCCTGTTCCTGCAGGGTCGCCAATCACTTGCGCGCTGGCGGCAAGCGGCGCGGCGCTCAATGCTACCGATAGCGCAAGGGCTGTCAGACGTTTCATGTTCCACTCCCACAGGAAATCCGGTCCCGCCCCTGCACCGCCGTGCGGGCCGATTGGAACGCAGCTTCGCCATCGATGCCAAAGGCCGATAGGCCGCGCGCATTGGCCTGCGAATCGCGCAGATAGATCGCATCGAAGCGTTGCTGGTCCGCCGTCGTTGCCGGGTTGAACGTGACCTTGTAGGCCGCCGCTTCGTCCTTCCCCTTGTCCACCGCCGCGCGCACTTGCCGCGCCAGCGCTGCTTCCCAAACGGCAATGCCTTCTTCCAGCACAGCGCGGTCCTGCGCCGCCAAAGTGTTCCACCGCTTCGCACTCATTGCGCGCGCTGGATAGGCCCCGCGCGGCACGGCGATCTGGTAGAAGTGCTTGGAAATTTCGGCAAAATGCAGCGATTTGAACGTGTCCTCCGGCGCGATCACGCCATCGATCACGCCCTTGGCCATCGCGGAATAGACCTCGCCCATCGGCATGTTCACGGGGTCTGCGCCCAGCGAATCCAGCACGCTCAGCAGTTCGGTCGGCGCGCGGATGCGCAGGCCCTTGATGTCGGCAAGGCTCCTGACCGGGCGGTTGACGGTGATCAGGCCGGGTAGCGTCCCGCCCTGAACGGCAAGCACTTTCAGCCCTGCCAGTTCACGCCCGACCTGCGGGTTTGCAGCATCAATGCAGCGATAGAGCGCCACTTGCGATTCAACGCTGTCCGCGCCCTGATAGAAGCCCGACTGGATGCGGATCAGATGCGTTCCGCCACGCACATAGATTGGCGTGATCAGGCCGATATCGGCCACGCCGTGGCGCAGTTCCTCCATCGACATGTCTGACGAAAGCAGCGCGCCCGACCACACCGGCTTGATCTTCAGCCGCCCTTCGGAGCGCTTTTCAACAAACGCCATCCACTCCTGATCGGCCTTCGAAAACGGGTGATTGGGGCTGTAGGGTGAGGCAAAGACCAGCTCCGTCACGCCCGGCTCCACGGGCCGCGCACAGCCGGAAAGCAGCCCTGCTATCAGCAAAGTCTGAAGTGCACCTAGAAGCACAGAGATGACACCTGGCCGCCTCAAGCCAGCCCCCGCTGCACCAGAAAGTCCGCTACAAGGCCAACCATCTTGTCATGATCCCAGTTGCCCGCATCGACCATGTCGGCATCGATCATCAGCACCGGCACGCCCGCCTTTTCCAAAGCCTCTGCGGTGATCTTGGTGCCTGATTGCGACAGGCGGTTCTCAGGCGGCAGCAGCACGACGCAGGCATCGACCCCGCACCGCTCGGCCTCGCTGGTCATCCACCCGTTCATCCATGGCGGCAGGTGCAGCACCTCGTTCATCGAACAGACGCGGCTGGCGAGCGCGTCCATCGGGCGGCCCTGCAATTCGCGGATATACTGGGGGCCTGCGAACGGCATGTACATCGACCAGACGAAGACCGCGCCCATCCGCTCTTCAAGGGCCTGATAAAAGCCGGGATCGTGCCACACGCCCGCGCCGATCCACATCAGGCGGATCTTCTCCTGCGTGGCGCAACCAGCACCTGCGGCAACGCGCTCCATCACCTCGTCGCGGAAGCGTTTGGCGTGGTTCACCGCCCAGTCGGAGCCGCGGTGCCACTGCGGGATCATCGTGTTGGGCATCTGTTCGGCGATCGAAACCGGGCAAGGCCGCGCCGTGCCAATGGCTTGCGCCGCTTCCCAGATATAGCCTTCCTGCTCGTTGATCCGCTCCATCAGATACTGGAGTTTGGCCTCATCGAACTTGCGGCCGGTGCGGTTTTCCAACAGCGTGATCAGATCGCGCATTTCCGTGACCGCCAGCGCGATGCGGTCTGGATCATAGACCTGTTCCCACTGGTCCTTTGAGTGGGCGAACCAGCGCGGGTCCTTGTGTTCCCATGCGGGCGCTTCCATCGGAAAGAACTCGCTGCCCAGCGCATCGGCCCACTGGCCGAACACGTGCTGGATGCAATCACAGGTCATGCGGGCGACCAGCACGGTGGGCTTGGGCAAGCCGCCCCACGGCGCGGTTTTCGGGTCATTCGCCAGCGTGCAGGCAAGGCCGAGCGAGCAGTATTTGCAGCTGTTCTTCGGGTAGCCCGCCTGCGCCATCACTTCGAAATAGTGGTTCGAAAGCTGCTTGGCCGAGATATAGGCCGACCACCACTGGTTGGTGATGATCGGGATGCCCATCACGTGGAAAATCTCGTGCGGGGTATCGGCCTGCACGATGGCAAAGGGCTCGCCCTCGTCCACCACGCGGCGTTTCAGGTCTGCGCCGAACTGCTTTTGATAGGCGTTGGCGGCAGATGTGCAGGCAAGGTCCTTGCGGCTGCGCTGGCCCGATGTCGTTGTTGGGGCGTCGCTCACTGGAAAACTCCTGCCTGGTCTAGTTCGGCAATCCGGGCCTCGGTAAGGCCGCACAGATCACGTGCGATTTCATGCACATGCTCGCCCATGCCGGGTGCGCGGAAGGGTTGGAACGTATCGCGCGAGAACTGGATCGGCGTGGCGATGTGGCCGAAGGGGCCGAGCAGCGGATGGTCCAGCATGGCCAAAGCGCCGCGCCCGATCAGCTGCGCATCGCGCTCGATCATGTCCTCGCAATCCTGCACCACGCCGCAGGCGATGCCGTGGGCTTGCAACTCGGCGGCAATGGCTTGATCATCGCGGATTGAGGTCCACGCCGCCACATCCGGCCCGGTCAGCGCCAGCAGCTTGGCATGATCGGCCTCGGTCGGGCAGGAAATGGCGACCCAGCGGTCATCCCCGGCGGCAGGCAGCACATCCTGCCAGAACACCCGCGCGTCGGCATTGCCCATTCGCTGCGGGCGTTCCCCCCGCTTGGCCTGAGCCAGATAATCGCGCATCTGCTGCACGCAGATTTCATACATCGACGCATCGATATGGCACCCGCGCCCGGTTTCGCGGCGATGCTGCAAGGCTCCCGCCACGCCCGCCGCCATGACATAGGGCACGATCACATCGCCAAACGGCACTGCGCCGGGGATCACCGGATCACGATCAGCCCATCCGGTGAGAAACGTGCGGCCCGAAAGCGCGCCGCCGGTGCCATCGACGCCCCATTCCTGCGCCATCGGCCCGGTCTGGCCGAAGACGCTGCCCGATACCATGACGATGCCGGGATTGCGCGCGGCAAGGCTGTCATAGTCCAGCCCCAGCTTGGCCATCGTGCCGGGGGAGAAATTCTCCACCACCACATCAGCCCAATCGATCAGCGGATCGATCAGTTCGCGCGCCTCTGGCTTTTTCATGTTGAGCGAGACACTGCGCTTGGACGTGTTGAGGTGCGAAAACCACGGCTTGTCATCCCAGTTTCCGGGCTTTGAGGCCGAGACCTGCACATCGAGCCGGGCAAGATCGGGCCGGGTGCGGCTTTCGATCTTGACGATCTCCGCGCCAAGATCACCCAGCGTCTTGGTGGTGATGGAACCCACCAGCGCCCAAGCGAAATCGAGCACTTTGACGCCGGACAGCGGGCCGGGGCGGGTGCCGGTGTGGATCGCGGGCGCGTCCACTTGCGCCGTGCCCTCGCGGAAGCTGGCAAAGCGGTCAGGCAACCCGTCTGCCGTATCGAAAAAGCCGCGCGCGGCCAGATGCGGGTCGGCCAGCACGTCAGCCGGTTCGTTCGCAACGCAGGCGTTGATCCCACGCCGCAGGCCTTCGGTGGCGATTTCGTGCTTGGTGCGCGACAGGAAGAACGCCGCGATGGCCGCTTCCCACACTGCCCGGGTTTCCGCCGGAAGAGTGGAGCGGTTGTAGGCAAGCCAGTCGGCGCCTGCCAGCGGGTTGGGCACACCGGCCTCATCCATCCAGTCAGACAGCGCCTGATTGGCGGGCGCGCCTAGGCGGCCGGTCATCAGCGAATGGAAGCACCAGCCATCGGCGAGCCGCCAGATGGCGCGGACCGTGGCCTTGCCATAGGCGAGCGCGCCGCCGACGCGCACCAGCTTGCGCTGATCGAACTGCCACACCAGCACACCGTTGAAATTGCGGCTGAATGCGACCTGCTGGATCGCTACGTCGACGTGCTGGCCCTTTCCGTGCGACCCGCGCGCATAGTGTGCCGCCAGCGCGCCGGATGCGGCCACCATATCGGCGTGGAAGGTGCAGGCATCGCCCGCTTCCTTGACCGGCGGCAGGCCCGGTTCTCCGGTTACGCGCAAGGCCCCGCCCATGGCCGAGGCGACGAGTTCGCCGCCTTGCCATGCCGAACGCGGGCCACCTGAGCCAAAGGCGGTGACCGAAACGTGGACCGCGCTTTCGGGGATGTTGACGCCTTCCAGCGCTTCAAGGCCAAGGTCATCGATCACGAACGACGCGCCTTCGACCGGGCCGCCCAATTCAGCGCCCAGTGAGGCGAAGAAGCGGGCGAGCGCGCGGTCTCCCATGGTGCCCAGCACGGCAACGCGGTGGCCGGAGAGCGGCTTCATGCGGAAACTCCCTGCAGAAATGCTGCAATTTCAGTGTCGATCCCGTCACGGCAGGACCAATCGCGGCGCGTGGCCACCAGCACCGGCAGGCCAAGGCCTTCGAGCACGGTGCGCATCGCGGGCAAGTGCCAGACGGTGGTATCGTCCTCTTCGATCAGCCACAGCACCGCGGCTTTCGCGCCGATGCTGCGCGCCTGTTCAGCCAAGGCGGCGGAGCGATCATAGAACCCGCGCGTATCAAGGTGACGGGCGTGAAGCTGGCGGGCGAGCGCGGTGAACGGGTCGCCAGTTTCATCGACTTCAGGGCCGCGATCTGCCCATTCATCGGCGAGGGTGCGGCCAGTGGCACTCCAACCGGCCTGCGCGATCATCGCGTGCATCCGGTCATCGGGCAGCGGGCTTCCGGCGATCAGGCAAACCGGGTTGGTGGCTGCCACAGCAGGCGTAGCTTCGCGCCGCGCCGCATTTCCGGTGGCGATGGCGGCAGAGAGCGCTGCGGAATCAACGCCCAGCCCTTCGCCCAGCTTGCGCAAGGCCGCTTCGCCCCGAGCCACACTGCTATTGCGCGCGATCTTGGCGATGTCGAGCATCAGCGGTTCGGGGCCTTTGATCGAACCTGCGCGGCGCAACTCGCACAGATAGTAGTAAAGCCGCTGCGCGCTGTCGTCGGCGCGGGTGAAGACCACCGCTTCCAGATGATCGAGCGCGCCATCGGCCCAGTCCTGCACCACCGAGCGGGTCCATGGCGCGAACTTGCTTTCCAGCCACCGGTCGGCAGCGGGCATCGCGCGGTCGATGTTCCAGGTGAGCGGCCCGGCGTTGCGGCCCGTGGCATCGAACAGATCGTGCGGCAGGTTGGGACCGGCGTAAGCTATCATCATTAATTTCCAAGCAATTCAGGCAGTCCCAGCGCCAAGGCGGGGAACAGGATGATGATCAGGAGGTGGAACAGATCGCTGGCGAGGAACGGCATCACGCCCTTGAAGATGCGGTTGATGGACACGTCCTTGGCCACGCCCTGAATGACATAGAGGTTCATACCCAGCGGCGGGTGGACGAAGCCGATTTCCATCGCACGGCACAGAAAAATGCCGAACCAGATGGCCGACATGCCCACGCTTTCCACCACCGGCAGCAAGATCGGCGTGGTCAGCAGCATCAGCGCCAGCCCATCGAGCACGGAGCCGAGCAGCAGCAGGATCAGCGCGACCAGCAGCAGCGTGGGCACGGTGCCGAGCGCAAGGCCGGTGACCCATGCGCCCACCGCATCGGTGACGCCAGTAACCGACACGAAGACCGAGAACACCAGCGCGCCGATGATGACCATCAGGATCAGGCCGCTGGTCCGCAATGTTTCTTCGAAGGCCTGCATCAGCATGTCGCGGTTCAGGCGGCGGCGCCATGCGGCAATGGCCAGAGCGCCTGCCGCGCCGATGGAGGCGGCTTCGGAAGGGCTGAACCACCCGAGCGCAATGCCGCCAATGACCAGCGCAATCAGCAGCACCATGTCCGCAATCTTGCCCAGCGCGGCGCGGCGTTCCGCCCATGTGGCGCGTTCGCTGGCGGGGGCGGCGTTGGGGCGCAGGCGCACCACGATCCAGATCACTGCGCAATAGAGCAGCGCCTGTGTGATGCCCGGCACAATGGCGGCGGTGAACAGCTTGCCGATGGACTGTTCGGCAATGATCCCGAACACGATCAGCGCGCCCGAAGGTGGGATCATCTGGCCAAGTGTGCCGCCTGCGGCCACGGTTCCGGTGGCCAGTGCATCGGAATAGCCGCGCTTGCGCATTTCGGGCAGCGCCACCAGCCCGATGGTGGCTGCCGTGGCAAGGCTGGAGCCATTGATTGCGCCGAACCCTGCGCACCCGCCGACCGAGGCATAGGCAAGGCCCCCGCGCCGGTGGCCGACCATCTTGGCCGCCGCATCGAACAAATCGCGGCTGGCGTTCGACGAAAAGAACAGGTGCGCCATAAACATGAACAGCGGCAGCGTGCCGAGTTCATAGCGAGTGAGCGTATCGACCAGCACGACGCCGCCCTTGATCAGCCCCGGCTCTATGCCGAGCACCAGAAACAGCCCGCCAAGGCCGACAAGGCCCAGTGCCACGCCAATAGGCAGGCCCGCCAGCAGCAGGGCGAACAGGATCAGCACGCCGATCAGGCCGGTTTCGGGCGTCGCCAGCATCATGGCTTTCGCCTCCGAATGGCTTGGCCAAGCAGCGCGAGGACGATGGCGAGGAACACGACGTTGGCGAACAGCCGCATCCAGCGCCACGGCACGCCGACAACTTCGCTTTCCTCATGCCCGCTCCACAGATCGGCCATCAGCCATGCCGCGCCTGCCAGCAGCGCGGCGAAGAATAGCGCGCCCAACAGCGCGGACACGCGATCCAGCATGGCGCGGGCGGGTTCGCTCATGCGATCAACCAGCAGGTGCACTTTGGCGTGGGAACGGTCTACCGTGGCCACCAGCAACGCCAGCGTTCCGGCGACCAGCACGGCCACCTGCACCAGTTCGATGGAGCCGCGAAACGGCATTCCCACGTGCCGCCCGATGACCGAGATCGTATCGATGCCGGTTGCCGCCAGCAGGGCGATGCCGCCGGTCAGAGTCATGGCTGTGCGCAAGGATTTCATGCCGATACCGTCCCGTCAGCCGCGATGGTGATGGCGGGCAGTCCGGCAGCCACTGTGATCTGTTCGATATAGCGGGCCACGGCGGTCTTGCGTTCTCCTGTTGCCAGCACGGGCCGTCCGGGTGCCAGCACATTGACTGGCACGATACCCACATCTACGCTACCGTCTGGGTGCAAGGTCAGACGCCCCAGCATGGCATTGACCGCCTCGGGATGGAACGGCGCGAGCGTGTAGGCCGGGTCCGGTTCGAAGCCGAACATCACTTTGCGCCGCTCGGCCCATTCGCGGCGGGCCGGATGGTCTTGCGCGGGGCTGAGCGCGCTGGTGACGACGCAGCCATTGCCGAGGCCGTGGAAGATCGGTTTGCCGCGATAGAATTCGATGCCGCGCACGATATGGGCGTGGTGGCCGATCACCACATTCGCGCCTGCATCAATCGCGGCATGGCTGATCGCGCGTTCATAGGGGGCGAGCTTGGCGGGCGTGTGGACGATGCCCTTGTGCAGCGCGACCATTACGAAATCCGCCTCTTGGCGCAGGGCGGCGATATCGGCTTGCAGGGTTGCCACGGCTGCATCGGTCACGTGTTCAAGGTTGGCGGCGGGCGCGATTGCGGAGCCGTCTGCCGTTTCGATGCGCAAGTAGGCGCAACCGGCGCGGCTGTCGCTGACCCACGAAATCTCCGGGCCGACGCAATTATAGCTGAGCAGGCCGATCTGGCGTCCGCCGCGTTCAACCACTGCCGGTGCTTTTGCTTGTGCGAGGGTCAGCCCTGCCCCAGTGCCTTTGAGCCCCGCTTCTTCAAGCAAAGCAAGCGTATCGGCAATGCCATCGGCCCCGCAATCGGCGATGTGGTTTCCGGCAAGGCTCAGCATGTGAAACCCCGCCCCTGCAATCGCCGCCACATTTTCGGGCGGCGCGGCGGGTGCGGGGACATCGCCTTTCAGCTCTACCCCGCGCGCCGAATGCGGCACTTCCATGTGGCCGACCGCTAGGTCTGCCGCCTGCAGCGCCGGAGCGATCCCGGCCAGCCAGTAGGGGGCATCGGGCTCATCGAGCACGAGGTCCCCTGCCAGCACAATAGTGATCGCTCCGCCGCGCATCCGATCAGAACGATTTGCGCAAGGACACGGCAAACAGGCGGCCAATCGGGTCGCTGGCGCTGGCGTCATAGCCGCCACTGCCGTTGCCGCTGGGCGCCAGATTGACATAAGGCGGATCGATATCGAACAGGTTGCGCACTTCGAGGCTGAGCGTCATGCCCTTGTCGAAGAAGCCCGTCGCGTTGCGGTCCCCGATCCGGTAGGTCAGGTTCAGTTCGATCGGCGTGTAGCTCTTCACCTGTTGCCCTGCGGCGGTCAGGTTGTTGAAATAGCCGTTGACGTGGTTGGCCAGCACGCGCGCGCTGAACGCGCCGTGATCCCACGTGACACTACCACGGGCGCGGAATTTCAGCGGGTTGAAGATGAAGTTCAGCCGATCAATCAGCGGGGCGGTGGGGGTCAGCGCCACGCGGTACTTGGTCAGGTAGGTGCCCGAAGCGCTGAATGTCAGCGCATCTTCGCCGCCCAGTTCGGCCCGCCAGCTGCCGATGAAATCGATGCCGCGCGTGATCGAAACGCCAAGGTTCTGGCTGCGCCCATCGACGAACAGCGTGACATTGGCCGCGCTGCCGCCGGGGAAGGAGCCGCCTGCCAGCGTCACGCCCTGAGCCAGCAATTGCTGCACACGCGTGGCCGCATCGGTGCCGCGCAGGATGATTCCGGTCCCGGTATATTGCGCCTCGGTGCCCAGAATGGCGAGGTTCGACAGGTTGGCGAGCACCTGATTCTTGTAGTTCACATCCCAGTACGTCAGGCCGAAATGCAGGTTGGGCGTGGGATCAAAATCGATGCCGACCGACCATGACGTGGCCGTTTCCGGCTCAAGATCAAGGTTGGGGCCCGACAGCGCATAGCCCTGCAGCGGCGCGCCGCCTGCCGGGTTCTGGTACGATTGGCCGAAGATGTTGTTCGAATTGCCGTAGATTTCCGGGATCGTCGGCGCGCGGAACGATGTGCCATAGCTGCCGCGCAGCTTCACGCCATCGAACGGCACCCAGTTTACGCCAAACTTGGGATTGGTGGTGCCGCCCACGTCCGAATACTTGTCGTGGCGCACGGCGGCGTTGAATTCCAGACGCTGGAAGCCGCCCATCGCATTTTCAGGGCCGAACACCGGCACATAGAGCTCAGCGTAGAACGAATCGACTTTTCGCCCGAAGTTGCGGAACACGATTGGCGTGGTCGGTGCGCCGCGCGCAGAGCCGAGCGCAACGGTGAAGTCCTGCCGTTCATAGCCTGCGGCCAGTTTCACGTCACCCCCGGGAGCGGCAAACAGGCTGCCGTTGAGGCGGCCTTCATAGGTGCGCAACCGGCCATTGGTGGGGGCAAGGAAGATCTGGTTGGCAATGCCATTCAGCACGGCCTGGCTGGTGCGACCAAGGCCATAAGGATCAAACGCGGTGTCGGGGTTGCTGCTGGCCAGCGCCGCATTCAGAGCAGCGTTATTGGTGGCAAAGTACGATCCCGAAAAATCGTTGGTCTTGCCATAACCGAACAGGGCTTCGGCCTGCCAATCGCCCGGCAGTTTGACCTTGATCCCTGGCGTGATCTGCCACGATTTGGCAAAGCCCGAGGAATCGTTGGTCGGCAGATCATCGCGGAAATTGTAATCGAGCGTGTAGCTGGAGCCGGTAAAGCCTGCTGGCCGCACGAAGAATGCGTTGGTCTGCGGCACGGTCAAGCGCGCGCTGGCAAACGCCGATTTGCGATAGAACGAGCGCTTGGAATAGAAGCCGTCGTAGAACACTTCGAGCCAGTCGGTCACTTCGAAGCGCCCGGTGCTGTTGACCGAATCATAGCGCTGTTCGGGGATCAGATCCTGATTGGTCAGCTCATCGCACTTGTTGAGCGAGCCTGCGACCAGTCCCGCCGCGCCTGCCTGAGTCAGCCCTGCTGTGGGGATGGCATAAGTCGTGCCGTTGGCGTTGATATTGCCCGGTGCGCAGCGGACGATGCGATAGTCTGTGCCACCAAATGCGCGCTGATCGCTGGTGAAGAAATCGCGATCATCGCCCGACAGGTTCGAGCGTTCGATATGTTCATAGGCGACCATGATCTGGCCGCGATCAAACACTTTGCCCAGCGCTGCGCCCAGCGTGGTTTCGTGGAAATCGCCACGGCTGCTGATGCCCTGACGCGCCAGCAGTTCACCACCATCCAGCGAACGGCGCGGGATGATATTGACCACACCTGCCACGGCATCCGAACCATAGATGGCCGAAGCGCCATCAGCGATGATTTCAACCCGCTCCACACCCAGCGATGGAATGGTTGAGGGGTCGATCGAGCGGCTGTTGTTGGTCACGCGGTGGCCATCGACGATGATCAGCGTGGCATAAGGCCCGATACCGCGCAGGTTCACCGAGTTGCCGAACGTGATATTGCCCGCGCCGCCCGATTGCCCGCGCGAGTTTTCGGACACGCCCAGATCGAAGACCTGCGGAATTTCGCGGATCATGCGGTCCACGGTTACCGCGCTCGATGTTTCGATGTCCTTGCGGCCCAGTGCTGTCACCGCCGCACCCACCGGCGCGGTGCCGCGCACGCGGCTGCCGGTGACGATGATGGCGTCATCGGTGGGCGATGCGTCTTCTGCGGCCTCCTGCGGAACGTCCTGCGCCTGCGCGGCTACCGGCAGAACCAGTGCCAGCGCGCTGCAGCTGATGTTCAAAATGGCCTTGGCAGACCGATCGAGATTGCCCTTCATGTTGCCTTGCTCCTTCCCTGAGCCGTCAAACGCGGCTTCCATTTCCCCAAAACTCAAGCGTCACTTCGTAATCATTGCGCCAGCGGCAGATCGAGGCGTGAGGCATCGGCCCCGCCGTGATGCACCGTGATGACCGGAGCTGGATTTTGCCGGATGTCCTTCAAGTTGCGCTGGCGCGGATCGGCCCCGGCAATCGTCAACCGCAGCCGCGCACCCGCGGGAACCACGCGCGATATTGGCGTCATATCGATGTTCATACGCACCACCTGCCCCGGAGCGACCGGCATGACATCGCCTTGACGTCCCGGATGGAACGGCAGACCCATGGCCGCATAAGGCGCGCGGCCCTCGATACGGTGCGACAATGCGAGCCGCCCGAAGGCCACGACCTCAGCCTTGCCCGCAGCATCCACCTGATCGAGATAGACAAACACGTGAGCGTCGGGCTTGTCCGCCGAAACCGCCAGATGCGCCACCGGAAAGCCGATAAGCTTGGCGGGCTTCGTCAGCGCCGCCGTGGTGTAACTCAGCCCCTTGTCGTCCATCGGCTTGGCCCAGAACGCGAAGTATTCAGGATCGGGCAGATCGTATTGCACGGTGAAGCTGTCAGCGCCGGAGCGCCCAGCCTTGAGCAGCAAGGTGCCATCATTGGCCGAACGCGCGGTGCTGCTTTTGCCGCCGCTGAGAAACCAGCCTTGCGGCGTGCTGGCCTCACCTGGCAGCGTGTCGGAGGTGACATAGCCGCCCTTCCCATTCAGCCCTTCGACCCAATAAGTCGCGCGCGGGGCCTTGGCGGAAGTGCCAGCACTCTTCAGATGCAAATCGAAATAGCGGGTGATTTCGCCGGTGAAATCAAACCCCGGTGGGGGCACGCAATGGCTGCCTGGCCCGGCCAGAAAGCGGCTTTGCGGGAAATTGGCCGCACTCAAAAGCGATTGCGCGGTTGGCTCGTCCTGCCAGTTGCTCCAGAAATAGGTGGCAATTCCGGCGCGGCGGATCGCATCAAGGTAGTTATAGGTCCCAACCTCTTCCCAGAAGGCATTGCCGGTGAAGGCCGAAACGCTGTCACGATAGGGCATGCCATACCACAGCGCGGCCATTGGCGTGTTGGCGGCATGTTCGGCCACGGCGGCGCGCAGCATGGTGCCATCGGTATCGGCGTCCACCGGCACGCTGGCCAGATCAACTTCGGGCGGCTCATCAGGCCGCGTGTTGAACTGCGCGGGAATACCGCCCCGGCGCACGAAGGCGTACTTGTCGAGATCCGATGCGCCGATGAACACGGCCTTCAGCGATGGAGGGGCGGTGGTGGCGGTATGGAAGGTTGACCCGCCAAGATAGGAGCAGCCGATCATGCCGACCTTGCCCGTGGAGAACGGCTGCCTGGCCAGCCATTCGACAAGATCGTGGCCGTCCTGTGCCTCGGTGCGATCCTGAAAGCCGCGGCGGTGCCCTAACGAGGTGCCCTTGCCGCGAATGTCGGCCGTGGCCACGACATAGCCCGCGCGGATCAGGCTGCGCATGGCGAGCCGGTCGCTCAGGGCCAACTCTTCAATCTTGCCGTCCTTGTCCTTGAAGCGCGCGCGATAGGGGGTGAAGGAAAAGATCACCGGCAACGGTGCGGTTTCGACCACGCCATCACGGGCGGGGCGATAGACGTTGACCGCAAGCCGTGTGCCATCGCGCACCGGTACATAGGAAGACGTGCGCACGACATCAGGATAGGGCGCGGCAGAGAGCGCCTGCGCCTGCAAGGCGACAGGCGCAGCGGTTGTGCAAGCCGCCGCCATTACCGCTGCCAGGATCGGAGTCCTTGTCACGCCATCTCTCCTCGCGGATTCGATGTCCGCTTTGTTGCTGGACCTGTGATCGTTGAAGTGGCAAGCGCTTACAACTGAAAAATGGCTGACGAGATTGTTGACAATATCGTTGATGCTGCGCGATAGGTCCGCGTCATGCAAGCAGGAAGCCAAGAACCGCCGCGCCCGCCCACGGGCCCTGAAATCGCCGATTGGGTGCGCCAGCGCATCCGCACTGGGCGGTTTGTGCCCGGCCAGCGGCTGGTGGAGGTCGACATCATCCGCCAAACCGGGGCGAGCCGGTCCAAAGTGCGCGAGGCATTGAAGCGGCTTGAAGGCGAAGGGCTGGTCGAGATTGAGGAGTTTCGCGGCGCGTCGGTGCGTTCGTCAACGCTCGATGAAGTGCGCCAGATCTACCGCGCGCGCATGGCGTTGGAAGGCATGGCCATGCACGATTTCACCGCGCGGGCCGATCCGGCCATGATCGCACGGCTGCAGGACCTGCAGGACCAGCTTGACGCCTGCGTGCAAGACCGCGCGCCGGACCGGTTTGGCCGGTTGAACAACGAATGGCACCGGTTGATCGTGGAAGGATCGGGCAACAAGGTCATCGCTGATCACTTGCAGCGGCTCAACGTGCCGATCCACCGCCTCCTGTTCGAAAGTTTCTATGACGAGGAGCGGCTGAAGACCGCCAATGCCGATCATCGCGCCATGCTGGCGCTGATCGTGGCAGGCGATGCTGATGGTGCTGAACGGGCCATGCGCGCGCACATCGGTGATGGCTTTGAAACGCTGGCGCGGATTGAGAGCGAGTTTTACAGTTAGGGTCGGTTAAATCTCCGCCAACGCTCCCGTTCGTGTCGAGCGAAGTCGAGACACCGCGCACATGTGTCTCGACTTCGCTCGACACGAACGGATGGGTCAGTCAGAAAGTTCGAGCCTAACCCTCCCCCTGCACCGCGCCGATATGCGCAAGGCCCCTCGCCCGCGCCAGCTTCTCCTGCCGGTCCCGCTCCCGCGCCGAAGCGCGCTGTTCGTCGGTGCGTTCGTGATAGCAGGCTGCGCACGAAACCCCGTCTTCATAGAGTTCCGACTGGCGGCCCTCTTCGCTCACCGGACGGCGGCAGGCGCGGCACAGCACGTGGGTGCCGGGCACTAGGCCGTGGCCCACCGCCACGCGCTCATCGAACACGAAGCATTCGCCGTGCCACAGGCTCTGGTCGGGTGGCACTTCCTCCAGATACTTCAGGATGCCGCCCTTGAGGTGATAGACCTCTTCCACCCCTTCGGATTTCAGAAACGCGGTTGATTTCTCGCAGCGAATGCCGCCGGTACAGAACATGGCGACTTTGGGTGCTTTGCCCTCACCCAAAAGCCGCTCCCGCTCTTGCCGGAACCAGTCAGGGAAATCGCGGAAGGTGCGCGTGCGCGGGTCGATGGCGCGTTCGAACGTGCCGACCTCAACCTCGTAGTCATTGCGCGTGTCGATCACAATCGTGTCGGGATCGGCGATCAGCGCGTTCCAGTCTTGCGGAGCCACATAGGTCCCCACGCTGGCGCGCGGATCGATATCCGGCTGGCCCATCGTCACAATTTCGGACTTCACCCGCACTTTCATCCGGTAGAACGGCATGTCCGCCGCGCCTGAATACTTGACCTCAACCCCATCACCAAACTGGGCGCGGATGAAGCCGACGACTTGCGCAATGGCTTGCGCACTGCCGGCAATGGTCCCGTTGATCCCCTCGCGCGCCACCAGCAGCGTGCCCTTGATCTGCTGCGCGCGGCACAGCGCATCCAGCGCATCGCGCAAGGCTGCCGGGTCTTCCACCACGGCAAAGTGATAAAGCGCGGCAACGGTGATCGGCTGATTGGTATCCATGGCCCGCCCCTTTAAGCGCGCAGGTGGCAAATCGCCAGTGGGCGCGGCTAATCCGCCTCGGGCTGCTTGTCCGGGGCCGTATCGGCAAAGGCTGGCAGCGCCATGCAGGCTTCCTCCACCGCCGCAATCCGCCCGAAATCAAAGCGCGCACCGAACCGCCGTGCATTGCTGAGCTGCGGGACCAGCAGCACATCGGCCAATGTCACCTGCGGCCCAAAGCAATAGGGGCCATCGTGCGCGGCGATCAGCGCGGCGCAGGCCTCAAGCCCGCGTTCGATCACGGCGCGCGCCCAGCCATCGGTGGCGGCCTGATCCTGCCCTCGCGCTTTCAGCATACGCAGCACGCCGATGTTCTGCAGCGGGTGTATCTCGCACGCCACCACTTGCGCAAAGGCCCGTACCCGCGCGCGGGCGAGCGGGGTTTGCGGCAGGAGCGGCGGTTGGGGATGGATCTCGTCAAGATACTCACAAATCGCCATGCTCTGCGTCAGCACAGTATCGCCGATGACCAGCGCGGGCACCATGCCCTGCGGATTGAGCGCAAGGTAATCGGCCGCGCGCTGTTCATTGGTGCGCAAGTCATGCGGTGCGGTGTCCCACGCGAGGCCCTTCAGCGCCAGCGCGATGCGCACGCGCCATGTGGCGGTGGAACGCCAGAAACCGTGCAGGACAATCTCTTGCGACACGCGGCCAACTCCCTTTTTGTGCGCATGGCAAAGTAGCTGCCATCACACGCATTGCAACCGGACGCAGGCAAAGGCTAGGCTTGGGCGTGATGACCCAACCGCGCCTCCACCCGATTTACGCCGATATGCCGGTGACGATCTTCGAAGAGATGTCCGGCCTTGCCCGCGCGACCGGCGCGATCAATCTGGGGCAGGGTTTCCCCGATGGCCCGCCGCCGCCTGCGTTGCTGGACGCTTTGGCGCGGGCTTCGGCGCAGCAATCGCACCAGTATCCGCCGATGGCGGGCCTGCCCGAATTGCGCCGCGCGGTGGCTGCATTTTATGCGCGCACGCAGGGGCTTGAAGTGCCGCCCGAGGCCGTGATCGTGACCTCCGGTGCGACCGAAGCAGTGGCGTCGGCAATCTTTGCGGTGGTGCAACCCGGCGATGAAGTCCTGCTGTTTGCGCCCGCCTATGATGCCTATGCTCCACTGGTGCGCCGTGCGGGCGGCGTGCCGGTGTTCGTGGCGCTGCAGCCGCCGCAGTGGGCGTATGATCGCGCGGCGATTGAAGCGGCCATCACCCCGCGCACCGGCGCGATTGTGCTGAACGATCCGCTGAATCCCACAGGGACTGTGGCAAGCGCCGCAGACCTCGCCATGCTGGCCGAGCTGTGCATTGCGCACGATCTCTTCGCGATCTGTGATGAAGTCTGGGAAAATGTGCGGTTTGACGGGCAGGCCCACGCTTCACTGATGGCCCAGTCCGGTATGGAAGGCCGCGCGCTGAAGATCGGCTCTGCTGGCAAGATTTTTGGCGCAACAGGCTGGAAAGTCGGCTGGATCGTGGCTACGCCCGATGTGGCCACCATTGTTGGTCGGGCCCACCAATTCCTGACCTTCACCACACCGCCAATGCTGCAATGGGCCGTCGCCGAAGCACTGGACCGGCCCGAGATTGCGCAAAGTTGCACCACCCGCTGGGCCGAGACGCGGCAGTGCCTGCTTGGCGCCTTGGCCAGCGAAGGCTTTGCGCTGCTGCCCAGCGCCGCCACATGGTTCACCTGTATCAACCTGCCCGCATCGGGCATCGCGCTGGACGACCGCGCCTTTGCCTTGCGCGCGGTGCACGAAGCTGGCGTTGCTTCGATCCCGCTATCCGCGCTGTGGGAAGGCGCGAACGCCCCCACGCACATTGCCCGGCTATGTCACTGCAAGCCGGAAACGATGTTGACGCAAGCGGTTGAGCAGCTGGCGCGGTGGCGGGATGGAGCTTTCACGGGCTGATGCACGCCCCCTCTCCCAACCCTCTCCCCTGAAGGGGAGAGGGCTTTGGCGCCTTACTTGGCTTTCGCCGCTGCAAGCTTTGCGTCCCACTCGTCCCACGCAATCGCGCGGCCCGGATAGGCCACCCGCGCAAAGGGCCATTCCTTCGCCACCCAAGCCTGCACCCAGGCATAGAGCTGCGCATCAAAGCCTGCATCGTAATCGGCCTTCGTCACCCACATCCTGACCATCGCATCATAACCCGGCGCGCGGCTAGGCGAGACATAGACGCTGCCCATCTCACGCTTTCCATCGGGCGTCAGCACGCCATAGGCAAACGACTTGCGCGCCTGAAACCGGGCCTGTTCGCCTTCCATGTCCTTCATCGCATCGGCATCGGTAATGCCGGGATGCGGCCAACTGGTGCTGCGCGAGAAGGTCTTTTGCAGATGTTCGATTGACGACATGTAGGCGTCAAAATCGACCTTGACCAAATCGGGCCCGAGCGGAACCAGCTTGAACCCTGGCCCTTCCACCAGCGTTGGCACCTTGAAATCGGCGGGCACCAGCAGCGGCGCAGGCTGCGCCGTGGCCGCTGGCGCAGCCGTCTGCGCCAAAGCTGGGCTGCTTGCCAGAGCCAGCGCGGCCAAAGCCAATGCCGCGCCCGAAATCCTCAAACCCATGAAATGTGCTCCATCACAATCGATGGCCGGTCATTCATCGCTGCACCGGAGGTGGCAATACGCCATTCGACACCGGCGCAGCGTTCTTTCAATCCTCTTCCCGCCATCGTCTGCGCGCGTGAAGGAGACGCAAAATGCGCACGGTGTCTGCGGATACCGCATAGAGAAGGCGATAATTGCTGTGGATCACGAGTTCCCTCGTTCCATCAATTCGGCCGGGGCGGCCCATGTAGGGATGATGCGCGAGTGGTTTGCATTTTTCCGCGAACATAGCGTCAAGCGCTTCGGCGGCGTGTGGTGCTTCCTGCTCTATCCAGTCAAAAATGCTATCGCGGTCCTTCATGGCCTGCTTGGTCCAGAGGACACGCTTCACTCTCCGGCAGCCAGTCGGGCACGAAGTTCAGCGCGCCTCTCTGCAAAGTGTGCCTCCACTTCCTCTGCCGGGATCATCAGCCCCGCGTTGGCCTGATCGATGCCGATCTGCGCCTCGCGCTGGAACCATGCGTCATAATCTGCCGCCTCGCGCTGCTCTTTCACGTATTCGCGCATGAAATCGCGCAGCAGTTGTGCTCCGGTGCGGTCTTGGGCTTTGGCGGCTTCTGAAAACGCGGCTTTCAGATCACCGTCTATCCTGAACGTAAAGGTAGCATCGCCCATGACCTTGCTCCTGTGTTACAAACGAAGTGCGGTGTAACACAAATGGGCTTAACCTCAAAGCGGCCATGACCACAGGATCAGCGGCGTGCCGATCAGCACTACCAGCAGTGAGAGCGGCGCGCCCAGCCTTGCGTAATCGCCGAAGCGATAGCCGCCCGGGCCGAGGACGAGTGTGTTGCACTGGTGGCCAATGGGGGTGAGGAAATCGCAGCCTGCGCCAATAGCGGTGGCGATCAGGAAGGCCTCGGGGCGATAATGCAGCTGTTCGGCAAAGACTGCCGCAATTGGCGCCATAACCAGCACCGTGGCGGCATTGTTCAGGAACGGCGTAACCGCCATTGCCGCCACCAGAATCAGCGCCACCGCGCCCCATGCAGGGAGTTGCATCGCCAGATCGGCCAACAGCCGTGCGATCACGTCGGATGCGCCGGACGTTTGCAAGGATTCGCTGACCGGGATCAGCGCGGCCAGCATGATCAGGATCGGCCACTCTATGGCTTTGTAAGCCTCATCCGCAGGCAGGGCTCCGGTGATGACGGTAAGGCCAGCAGCGGTAAAAAACGCCATGGCGGCAGGGACAACGCCACTGCCCGCAGCCACCATCGCGGCGGCCAGAATCACCAGCGGCAGCCAGCGTGATTTGCGTGATCCAAGGCCGATTTTCCGCTGCGCCAAGGGCAGCGCGCCCATTTCGGAAAGGCGCGCGGGCATCGTTTGCAGCGGGCCTTGCAAGACGATCACATCGCCTGCCTGCAGCACGGTATTGCCCGGCTTGCTGGCGATTGTCGCCCCTTCGCGCGAAATGGCGATCAGGTTTATGCCCAGCCGGTCCCGCATTTGCAGCCGCCGCGCCGTGCGCCCGATCAGTGCAGATTCGGCATGGATCACCGCTTCGATCACGCCGAGGCTATCGGCTTTGCCCTGATCGTCCTTGTCGCCGCCGGCAAGGATCAGACGATCGGCCCCCACCACCCGCTCAAGTGTGTTGGGCTCGCCGCTGACGATCAGCACGTCGCCTTCTTCAATGTGGATGCCCGGATCAACCGCCCCGCGCATGTCTCCACGGACCAGACCGGTGACCTCGATTTCGCTGTCATGCCGCTCGCGGAAGGCCGCAACAGTCAATCCAGCAATAGGCGAGCCGGTCGTCACTTTGGCTTCAATCACGTAAGACGAAATGTTGATCGCCTCGTCCATGCCCTGTGCGGCATTGCGGTCGGTCGGCAGCAACCGCCAGCCCACGCTGAGGAAAAGCAGGCCAACGGCCAGCAGCGCCAACCCGGTCGGCAGATAATCGAACATCTTGAACGGCTCGCCCGTCATCTCCTCGCGCACGCGCGAAACGATGATGTTGGGCGATGTGCCGATCAGCGTGGTCAGGCCGCCGAGCAAGGAGGCGAAGGCCATCGGCATCAGATAGAGCGAGGGCGATGCGCCGTTCTTGCGGGCCATGTGGACAGCGCCCGGCATCAGCATGGCCAGCGCGCCCACATTCTTGATGAAACCGGACGCAAGGCCCACCGCGGCTGACATCACCAGCATCTGCGTTTGTGGCCGCTTGATACGCTGGGCCAGCGATTGCAGCAGGCCTTCGATCATGCCGGAGCGCTGGACTGCCGCCGACAGCACCAGGGCGGAGCCAACGATGATGACGATATCATCCGAAAAGCCGGTAAATGCCGCTTCGGGTGATACGACCCCAAGCGCGACCGCGCCCAGCAGCGCCATCACCGCCGTTACATCATATCGGAAACGCCCCCAGAGGAACAAGGCCATCATTCCGCCGAGCGTTGCCAGCGAAAGCCATTGGGCTAATGTCATTGAAATTTCAGGCTCATCGAGACCTGAATGCCAAATCTGTGCCGAAGTTCCAAGCCCGCTGTGCTCAAAAGAGCCGAAGTTCACCCTGAACCGGGGATTTGCGAACCGGCGGCGGCGTTGCCATGCGGTGCGACAGCAGGCACCGCGCCATGCCTTGCAGCACGTAGACCGCATGGCGCTGCCCGCCGCGATTTTCGTGGTCCACGGCAAAGCCCTTGTAATAGCGACGCAAAAGCCCCGCTCCGACCAGTTCGGACACGGCCCGGCTCAGGTTGGTCTTGCCAGAAGCACGCACGCGTTCACGCACTTCCTCTTCCACCAGCGCGGCAGCGGCGGCAGGATCGGTTGGCATGCGATCTTCGAGGATCAGATCCGATTTCACCCGCTCTGCCAAAGCGATCCGGCGTGGATCGCGCCCGCCCATCGGGGCCAAACTGTCACACAGGAAATCGCGCAAGGTCTGCGTCTGGTTGCCACGCCGCACGAATGGCCCAGCCTCACCATGCGGATCGGCCACTTCGGCAATCAGGCTGAGCACCATGAAAGCATAGCGCGGCCTCGAACTGACCTGCGCAAGACAATCGAGCAGGATCGACATTTCGGATGGGCCGGAGAGGATCGCTGTATGGAACATTTCGTGATTCAACAAAGCACATAACAGGATTCCTGTGAATCCCTTCCGTGCCCGCCATCACCCGAATTCCAACATTTGTCCCCTGTGACACTTTGCCTGTGGGTAAAGTGTCACGCACGGCCCTTTGCCCGGACAAAACGGGGGCGCCGAAGGGACGGCAGCGGAAATCCGTCCCTTTCGCGCTTTAGTTTCAGACCTTTACCGGAGCCAATCGGGGCGTCAGCAGATGCACCACGCCCAGAGCTGCGAAATAGGCGCTTGCGCAGATACCGAAGAGGATTTCGTAACTGCCAGTGGTATCGAGAATGTAGCCCGTGAACAGCGCCATGCCCATGCCGCCAAGCGCCCCCACCGTGCCGCCAATTCCCACGACTGAACCCACTGCCCCGCGCGGGAACATGTCGGATGGCAGTGTGTAGAGGTTCGCCGAAAACGCCTGATGCGCGGCTGTGGCAAGGCCAATGATCAGCACCGCACCCCACACGCTGTCGATGCTTTGCGCAAACCAGATCGGCGTGACTGCGAAAGCGCAAAGCAGCATCGTGATCTTGCGGGCAAAGTTGGGCGTGCGCCCGGCCTTGATCAGGCGCGAGGACATCCAGCCACCAAAGATCGAACCGCCATCGGAAATCAGGTAGATCGCGGCCAGCGGCAGGCCGAAGGTCTTGAGATCCATATCATAGCGTTCGAACAGATAGCCCGGCAGCCAGAACAGGAAGAACCACCAGATCGGGTCGATCAGGAACTTGCCCAGCGCATAGGCCCAGGTTTCCCGCACGGTCAGCAGGCGGCTCCAACCGATGGCTTCCACCGGGTCTGCGGGGTCCTGCTGGATCCAGGCAAGCTCTGCCGGGGATACCTTCTTGTGTTCGGACGGGTGGCGATAGATCAGCCACCATGCCACCAGCCACAACACGCCAAAGATGCCGGTGATAAAGAACGCGGCCCGCCAGCCGAACCACAGCACCAGCGCAGGCACCAGCAGCGGGGTGATGATCGCGCCGACATTGGCCCCGGCGTTGAACAGACCGATAGCATAGGCGCGTTCACGCTGCGGGAACCAGTCCGTGACCGCGCGGATGCCTGCGGGGAAATTGCCGCTTTCGCCGATACCAAGGCCAAAGCGGGCCGCGGCAAAGCTCATCAGACCGCTGGCAAAGCCATGCGCCACGTGCCCGGCGGTCCATACCACGATGGCGATGGTATAGCCGAGTTTTGCGCCCACCACATCGACAATGCGGCCAAAGCCGATGTAGCCGATGGCATAGGCGACCTGAAACCAGAACACGATGTAGGCAAAGTCGGTCTCGGTCCACCCGAACTCGGCCACCAGCGTGGGCTTCAACACGCCGATCATCTGCCGATCGATATAGTTGACCGCCGTTGCCGCAAACAGCAGCGCGACAATCACCCAGCGATAACGCCCGGCCTTGGCGGCGGCGGCATCGACAGCGGGGGCTGAACCTTGGACCATCATTACTCTCCCAAGCGGGCGTCCGGCTTTGCCGGTCCGCCGTAGCTTGCCTGTTAGCGGGGGCTAGCGGCGACCACGCTGCAGCGCACTTCGCTGCAACCTTCGAATATGGCGCGGAAGGACTGGCCCACCGCAATGTCATGCACGCCGGTAATCGCGCCTGTTGAAACCCACAGGCCTTCCGAAACATCAAAGCCGCGCGCCATCAGGTTCGCCAGCAGGAACCGCACGGCGCCATAGGGCCCGTCGAGCATGGTGGCCGCGGTTGCTGCGCCCACCTCGACCCCATCGATTTCGCTGCGCACAACAATCGCGCACAGATCCAGCGTTTGCCAACCGTCTATGGCGGCTCCGCGCACCAGCCCGGCGTTGTTGCCAAAATCCGATACAGTCACCAATGGGCCGTCGGTGTTGATGCCGGGATAGGGCGAACTGGCCATTTCAATGCCGACCCGCACGTCATCCAGAATGGCGATGGTTCCGGCATCGTCGGTTGGCACCGGCCCTTGAAAACCGGGGGCAACATGCAACAGCATCTCAGCCTCAGCGGCGGCAAACCCGCCAGCAAAGACCGGCATGTGCGGGGTATCGCCCGCAGCGGCATCAACAATGCTGTCGGCAAAGATCGGGCCGGCCAGACGGTTTGCGCCAAGCTGGCTATCAAGCGGGACATTGATCCGGCCAACCTTCCATCCCGCTACCACACGGCCATCGATCGCAATCGCGCGGTCCTGCACGGTATAGGCTGCCGCCAGATTGTGCGGCGCTATGCCGGGATAGACCGGCAGGGCGCGCGCTGCGTGGCGGGCATCGACAAACGCCTTGGCCACATGATCGACATTCTCGTTCAATTCTATCCCCATCCCCAGGTCCTTCATTCGTCCGGCTGCGTATAGGAAACCGGTGTCATTCACAAGAGCCTGCGCTCCGGTATCAGGTTGCATTCCAGCGCTTTGCATTACAGCGTTACGCCCTTCTTCCAGATGGCTATGGCCCGCTGTCCGGTGCGTTCGGCGGCGGTCTTCTGTCCGCTGGCGATGGCCATCAGCGTGTTCAGGAAGGCTGCATCTGCAGCTTCCAGCCCTTCATCAAGCACGCGTGAGGCATCGAAATCGATCCAGTGCGGCTTGGCCTGCGCCAGGGTGCGATTCGATGCGACTTTGACCGTTGGTGCCGGAAAGCCCAGCGGCGTGCCGCGCCCGGTGGTGAACAGCACCAAGGTGGCCCCGGCGGCGGTCAGCGCGGTGGAAGACACCGCATCGTTGCCCGGCGCTTCGAGCAAGGCAAGCCCTGGCCCGCGCGCTTGCTCGCCATAAGGGACCACACTGCACAGCGGCGCATTGCCCGCTTTCTGCACAGCCCCTGCCGACTTTTCCTCCAGCGTGGTAATGCCGCCTGCGATGTTGCCGGGAGAGGGATTTTCCGAAACCGACAATCCTTGATCGAGGTAGTAGCGCTTGAACCCGTTGACCAGAGCGGCGGCAGCATCGAACGTGGCGGCATCCACGGCGCGCTCCAGCAGGGCCTGTTCGGCTCCGAAGATCTCGGGAATTTCGGTCAGGACCGGCGTGCCGCCTGCTGCAGCAAGAGCATCGCTAAAACGGCCGAGCAGCGGATTGGCGGTCAACCCGGAAAAGCCATCTGATCCGCCGCACTTGAGGCCAACCGTCAGCGCAGCCAGCGGCAAGGGTTCGCGCTGAGCTGTGGCGGCCTGTGCTACCAGTTCATCGACCAGCACGGCTGCTTTGGCCAGTTCATCGCCTGCGCTTTGTGATGATAACATGCGGATTTTGTGGTGCAGGCTTGCAGGGATGGCTGCCAACAGATCGGCCAGTTGGTTCGATTCGCAGCCCAGTCCCAGCAGCAGCACGCCTGCGGCATTGGGATTGGCCGCAAGGCCCGCCAGCAAGGCACGGGTGCCGCCAAGATCATCGCCCAGTTGCGAACAACCGTGCGGGTGCGCAAAGGCCAGAATGCCATCAATCCGCCCTTGGGCAATCAGTCCAGCATGGCGGGCTTCGGCAGCACGCGCGATCTGTTCGGACGTCAGGCCCACGCAGCCGACGGTGGGGAGAATCCAGATCTCGTTGCGCGTGGCTGCCCGGCCATCAGCGCGGAGATAGCCTTGCCACATCACCCCGGACCCTGTGGCGTGCTGGACACGCGCTTTTGCCGAAGAAGCAGGTGGCGCATAGGCCACTTCCCCTGCCAGCGCGGTGGCCAGATTGTGCACGTGAACGTGCTCTCCTGCGGCGATGGCTTGTGTCGTGCGGCCAATCGTCAGGCCATATTTTATCACCGGCGTGCCTGCGGCATGCGCGGCGAGGGCAAACTTGTGACCTTTGGCAATCGCCGCCTTCACCGCAACGCTTGCGCCATTCACCCACACCGCTTCACCCGCCCCAAGATCGCGCAGCGCCACAGCCACGCTATCGCTGGCATGGATTTGCAGCGCATCGGGCAGCGCAACTGGTATCCGGGTGTCCAGCATGGACAAGCGACTCTCCCTATATTGTCGCGCCCATGGATAGCGTTTAGGTAACCGGTGTCAATCACCGGAAAATGTGCTGCCATTGCAAAGTTCGGGGTGATGCGGCTAGGACGGCAGCGTTGGTGACACCGGTGTAAGCCATTGAGGGTGTGAGCCATCGGGGGTGTAAGCCATCGGGGCCGCAACGGGATCGAACGGGGACAGGCGTGAAAAAGGCTAAGGACGGGAAGCCAACGATCAATGATGTGGCGCGGATCGCCGGCGTTTCGAAAAAGACCGTCAGCCGCGTGATCAACCGGTCGCCCCTGCTGAACGAGGCGACGCGCGAAAAGGTTGAGGCGGTCATCGCCGAGCTTGGCTATGTGCCCAATCCGCAGGCGCGCGCGCTGGCACTGCGGCGCAATTTCCTGATCGGCCTGATTCACGATAACCCCAACGCGCAGATGGTGCTGGGCGTGCAGCAAGGCATCCTGTCAGCCATCACCAATACCGAATTTGCGCTGGTGGTGCGGCCTGTAAACCGCCGGTCACCCGATATGCTCGACGATGTGCGCAGCTTTCTGGAACAGCAGCGCCTCTATGGCGTGCTGTTGCTCCCGCCGATCTCCGAAAACGATGCGCTGGCCGATCTGTGCGAGGAACTGGGCGTGGCCTGGGTGCGCATGGGTTCGGTCAAGCTGGATGAGGACCAGCACATGGTCGCATCGAACGACCGAGAGGCCGTGGCCAAGGCGGTCGCCTATCTGATCGGGCGCGGGCATCGCCGCATCGGCTTTGTGGCGGGGCCAGAAGGGTTCCGTTCCGCTGCCGAACGCGCGCTGGGCTTCACCGATGCCCTGGCCAGCGCCGGGCTGGCGCAAGATGCCGCGATCATGGCCGAAGGCAGCTATACCTTTGAAACCGGCATTGCCGCGGGCGAAAAGCTGCTGGCCGCCACTCCGCGTCCAACCGCCATCTTTGCCAGCAACGATGAAATGGCCGCAGGCGTGCTGCATGCCGCCCGCAAACAGGGCCTGTCCGTGCCCGAAGACCTGTCGATCGTGGGCTTTGACGATACTGCCATCGCCGCACACATCTGGCCGCCACTCACCACAGTGCGCTGGCCGATTAAGGCCATGGCCAAATCCGCTGCACTCAAGCTGATCGACCCGGCTGAGGCGCGGCGGCAACCATCCCACTTCCTGTCAGACCTGATCGAACGCGCCTCAGTGCGTTCGGCCTGAGGGGCTTTTGTGCAAACGCCACAAACAGGCTTGCGCCAATTTATGACACCGGTTACCTACGCGTCAGCTTTCAGACAACAGCCCACCGGCCGCAACCGCCGGAGCGAGAGGACATTTCCCATGAAGATCGCGCTCATCATCGAGAACAGCCAGGCCGCCAAGAGCAGCATCGTCCACGACGCGCTGACCACGGTCGCCACGCCGCTCGGCCATGAAGTCCACCACTACGGCATGTATGCAGCTGACGACAAAGCCTCGCTCACCTACGTGATGAACGGCTTGCTCAGCGGCATCCTGCTCAATTCCGGCGCGGCTGACTTCGTGGTGACCGGTTGCGGCACTGGCATGGGTTCAATGCTGGCGGCAAACGCCATGCCCGGCGTGTTCTGCGGGCTGGTGATCGATCCGACCGACGCTTTCCTGTTCGGCCAGATCAACGATGGCAATGCCATCGCCATGCCCTTTGCCAAGGGCTTTGGCTGGGCTGCCGAACTGAACATGCAGGACATCTTCGGCAAGCTGTTCGAAGGCGAGCGCGGCCTTGGCTACCCCAAGGAGCGCGCGGCGATCATGGCCACCAATCGCGGCATCCTGAAAGGGCTCAAGGCGGCTGCCTGCCACGATATGCTGACCGTGCTGAAGAATGTGGATCAGGACCTGCTCAAGTCCGCCATTGCGGGCGAAAAGTTTGCCGAACTGTTCTATCCCAATTGCAAGGACGAAGCGATTGCCGACTACTTGCGCGGCCTGACCGCCTGAAAACGCGGCAGGGAGAGGACTGAGCATGAGCCTTTTTGATCTGACAGGCCGCGTCGCGGTCGTCACCGGCGCGAACACTGGCATTGGCCAAGGCATTGCCGTGGCCTTGGCGCAGGCAGGCGCGGATATCGCCGCCGTCGGCCGCACCCCAGCTGAAGAAACTGCAGCCATGGTGCGCGCGCTGGGCCGCAAGTGCGAACTGGTGGGCGCTGACCTGTCCACCATCGCGCCAGTGCAGGCGGTGGTGGACTATGTCATCGAAACGCTGGGCGGCCTCAATATCCTCGTCAACAACGCCGGCATCATCCGCCGGGCTGATGCGGTGGACTTTACCGAGGAAGATTGGGACGCGGTGGTCGACACCAACCTCAAATCGGTGTTCTTCCTCAGCCAAGCCGCCGGACGGCACATGATTGCCAACCGCGAAGCCACCGGACAGCGCGGGAAGATCATCAACATCGCCTCGATGCTCAGCTTTCAGGGCGGCATCCGCGTGCCAAGCTACACCGCCAGCAAAAGCGGCGTTGCAGGCCTGACCAAGCTGCTCGCCTGCGAATGGGCGGCCAAGGGCGTGAACGTGAATGCCATCGCGCCGGGCTATATCGCCACCAACAACACCGCCGCGCTGCAGGGCGATGAGGTGCGCAACCGCCAGATCATGGAGCGCATCCCCGAAGGCCGCTGGGGCGCGCCGTCGGACATTGGCGGGGCCGCGGTGTTCCTTGCCAGCAGTGCAGCGGACTATGTGCAGGGGCATGTGCTGGCCGTAGATGGCGGATGGCTGGCCCGCTGATGGGTGGCTCTATCGTCTGCTTTGGCGAAATGCTGCTGCGCCTCTCGCCACCCGGCGCAAGGCTGATGGTGCAGGCGCAAAGCCTTGACATGGTGGTGGGCGGGGCGGAGGCCAATGTTGCGGCAGCTCTGGCCGCGTTGGGGCACCATGCGCGCATGGTCACGCTGCTGCCTGCAACCCCGCTGGGCGACAAGGCCCGCGCCGAGCTTGGCGCAGCGGGCGTGGATACGCGGTTCGTAGCGCGCCCTAGGAAAGATATGGGCGCAGGGCGCATGGGGCTCTACTTCATGGAGCCCGGCGCCGGGCTGCGGCCTTCGTCGATCACGTATGACCGGGCCGGGTCAGCCTTCGCATTGGCCGATCCGGCGGCGTTTGATTTTGCAGGCGCGCTGGAAGGTGCAGCTTTGCTGCACCTGTCGGGCATCACCCCCGCTCTGGGGCCGAATGGCGTTGCGCTGGCCCGGGCAGCCGTAGCCGCAGCGCAGGCGGCAGGCGTCCCGATCTGCCTCGATGGCAATTACCGCGCACAATTGTGGGAAAGCTGGGACAGCGACCCGCGCGGCGTCCTGACCGAACTGGTCAGCGCGGCCACCGTGCTGATCGGCAATCACCGCGACATTTCGCTGCTGCTGGGCAAGACCTTTTCCGGCGATGGTGCAGAGCGGCGGCGCGAGGCGGTGGACGCAGCATTTGCCGCCTTCCCGAACCTTGAACTGGTGGCATCGACCGCCCGCCACGTGGTGTCGAGCGATCATCACCGCCTGGCCGCGCGCGTCGATACCCGCGGCTCAAAGCACCAGACTGCCGAGATTGACGTGACCGGCATTGTCGACCGCATCGGCACGGGTGACGCTTATGCTGCAGGCGTGCTGCACCAGTTTCTGCGCGGCGGGGATGCGCAGGCGATGGCGGAATGCGGGCTGGCACTGGCCGCGCTCAAGCATTCGCTTCCGGGCGATTTCTGCCTGATCGGCGCGGACGAACTGGCCGCGTTTTCAGCGCAAGGTGGCGATGTCCGCCGTTGATCTGACCCGGCGGAGCCTGCTCGGTGCAGGTGCAGCACTGGTGGCTGGACCGGTTCTGGCAAAGACGCGCGATCCCCGAGTTGCGGGCTTTACCGGTCTGCGCGAAGACGGCGTACTGGCCTTCAAAGGCATCCGATATGGCCGCGCCGCCCGATTTGAGCGCGCGGTGGCCGAGCCGTGGAATGGCGCGCCGATAAAGGCGCAAGCCTTCGCAGCGATTGCGCCGCAGCGGGGCAATCCTGACTTGCCGCAAAGCGAAGACTGCCTGTTCCTGAATGTCTGGACGCCGGATGCCAATCCCAAGGCCCGTCGCGCTGTGATGGTCTACTTTCACGGCGGAGCCTATGCCAATGGGACCGTTACCGATCCTTTGACCCACGGCGGTAAGCTGGCGGCGCAGGGCGATGTCGTGGTCGTCACAGTCAACCACCGGCTCAATGCCTTTGGATATGCCTGGCTCAAGCCGTTTGGCCCGCGTTATGCTGACAGCGGCAATCTGGGGCAGCTCGATCTGATCCTCGCGCTTGAATGGGTGCACGCTCATATCGCCGAATTCGGCGGTGATCCGGCGCGTGTGATGGTGTTCGGCCAATCGGGTGGCGGGGCCAAGATTGCCACACTGATAGCCATGCCCGCCGCCAAGGGGCTGTTCCACAGCGCCGCCACGATGAGCGGGCAGCAAGTAACCGCAAGTGGCCCGGCCAATGCATGGAAGCGCACGCAGGCGCTGCTTGCCGCGTTGAAACTTGCTCCCAGCGATGTGGAAATGCTGCGCACAATGCCGGTGCAGCATTTGGTCGATGGCCTTGCCGCCACCGACCCGGTGATTGGCGGTTCGCTCTATTTCGGGCCGGTGCTGGATATGACCAACCTGCCCCGCCACCCTTTCTGGCCCGATGCCGCGCCGCAATCGCGGCAGATCCCGATGATCCTTGGCAACACGCGTGAAGAAACCCGCGCCTTCATCGATCCACGCGGGCCAAAGCTGCAAGGGCTGGACTGGGACAATCTGGCCGCACGGATTGCGCCGGAAATCAAGATTGACCTCGACGTTCACTGGGTCGTGGCGCAATATCGCGCGCACTATCCGGACTGGACGCCGCAACAGGCGTTCTATTCGGCCACCACGGCCGGCCGGTCATGGCCGGGACAGGTGATCGAGGCCGACGAGCGCGCCAAGGCAGGAGCGACGGCAACATGGGTCTATCAGTTCGATCGCCCTTCCCCGCTCGATCCGCTGCGCGGTGCGGCGCATACCGATGACATTCCCTATGTTTTCGGCACGCTGGATGCGCCGGGGAGCATGAGCGGCACCGATGCGGGAGCGCAGGCCACGAGCAGGCTGCTGATGCAGGCCTTCACCGGCCTTGCCAAGACAGGCCTGCCGGGCCTTGCTGCGTGGACGCCCTATACCCTGCCCGACCGCGCCACGCTGGTAGTGGGCGACGGTCAGGTAGAGACAGTGCACGACCCACGCCAGTGGGAGCGCGAACTGTGGGCTAGGGCGCCTTACGTTCAACCGGGTAGCTGACGATCAGCGCCAGCGGCGCATCGCCTTTCTGCCAGATGCCAACGACCGCGCCTTCATAGAGGTAGGCGGTCATGCCCTTGGTGAGCTTCGCGCGCTTCCCGTCGGAAACGACTTCGCCCTCTCCTTCCAGCACATAATAGACTTCGTCATGCGCAATCGGGTGTTCGCCGATGGCAGCTCCCACATCGAGTGTGCGGCGGCGGAATTCCATGCGGCGGGGTTGGGGTACGGCATCGCTGATGCGCCATGCGGTGCTCATGCCGATGGCGCCGTGCGGCGGCGGTTCGCGCCGCACGGTATCGGCCTCGTCAATCACCGCCATGGGCGGCGCGGACGACATCAACAGAGCCAGCAACACGCTCATTGTGCACGCATCGCAGCATCGCGGGTGGAAAGCTTCTCCTGCGCGCCCGCCTTCTGGCCCGGATAGCGCCCCGATTTTGGCGTCATCGTATCAAGGTTCCAGTCTACCTCATTGAACGGTGCATGGGTCGGCACCGGCTGCGGATAGCCGCCCACTTCGCTCTCATCGTCGATGATATCGCCGCGTCCTTCGGCTACGAAAAACAGCACGCGGATATCATCGGGTGCCCGGTCCCAAGGCCGCGCGCCTGCGGTTTGCAGCACCGATGTTTCGACATCGCCCGATGGCAGCACGCTGTAGCGCGACAGGTCGGTCATCGGTGCCTTGGCCGTGATCAGCTTTGCCTGCGTCTCACCATAGCGGCCGAATTGCGGTAGCGGATTGCCGTGCCGGTCCACCGCGCGGTTGTCCTTGCCGAAATACTTGAGGTCGCCATCGCCGCCCAGCATCAGGAACGGCATGCCCGGATCGGTATCGTTCCCCCCGCGCATCACATTGCCCACAGCGGTAATCTCACCGGTCACGTAAGGGTAGCCCTGCCACTCAAGATTCATCAGGTTGTAATGCACCGCGCGGTGGCCGGGATTGTAGATCACGTTGTTGATCATCGTCACTTGCGCCCCGCCCTTGACCAACGGCGCGCGTTCCACATTGTGCGCCCACACATTGCGGTAAAATGTTATATTCGTGGCATTATCGTGGATAAGTGAACCCTTGGAATGCTCGCCCTTGGGGTGGCTGGAATTGGCCAGACCTTCTGCGGCGATATTATCGCGAAACACCACATCATGGCTGGTCCCGGCACGCCATTGCGCCACTGTATTGCCGGTAAAGCGCGGGCCGGAGGCTGACATGTTTTCATCCAGCGCCCACAGGAAACTGCAGTGTTCCACCACCACATTGTGCGCCGATACGCCGGAAAAGGCATCGGCTTCCCAGCCTGAAAGCTTGGCCTGCCCATCGGCCCCGGTCATCACACGCAAGTGCGAAAGCACCACATCGTGCGTCTTCAGATCGATGCCGCCCTTGATCAGCGTAATGCCGGGTGAAGGCGCAGTCTGCCCCGCCACTGTCAAGTAAGGTTCTGTAATCGCAATTGATTCGCGGCCAAGATCAATCACGCCACCCACTTCGAACACCACCGTGCGCGGGCCTTTGGCGGCAAGGGCTTCGGTCAGCGAGCCCGGGCCGGATTTGGCAAGCGTGGTGACGCGGATGATTCGCCCGCCTGCACCACCCTTTGTTGGGTCGGCAGGGTGCGGCTCGGCCACGGCTACTCCGCAAGCGAACATTCCCACGAGGGCAGGCCCGAGGGCTGAAATGCAGGCTTTTTGCAACATATTGCGCATCATCGACTCTCCCAATGTCATGGTTATTGACAGAGCCGCAGCTTGAGGGCAATAAATAATGACACCGGTTACCAAAGCCACTGCAAGTGTTTTGGAAAAAGGCCGGAGATGGTGCTGATGCCCGCAATTCGCAGCATCGGTGGTTGGGAGTAGAGGTGCCAGGGAAGGACGGGCGAATATGCGCGTCTCCCTTTGACACCGGTAGCAATTGCCCTGAACAAGGGCCTAAAGGGGATTTGGCATGCGTTTTTCCGTTTCGCGCGTTTCGCTGTTGAGGATGGCTTTGCTGGCCAGCGGCGCAATTGGTGGCGCATTGGCTGCAGCAGGCACTGCGCATGCGCAAGACGCGGCAGCCGAACCGCAGATTGCGGCTGAAGATGAAGCATCGGTAGATGCCATCGTCGTCACTGGTTTCCGCCAGTCGCTGCAGGCTGCGATCAACGTCAAGAAGAACGCCGTGGGCGCGGTCGATGCGATCGTGGCCGAAGATATCGCCAAGTTCCCCGATCAGAACCTGGCAGAATCGCTGCAGCGCATTCCCGGCATTTCGATTTCGCGCGATGCCGGTGAAGGGCGCGCGATCACCGTGCGCGGCCTGTCCAGCCAGTTCACCCGCGTGCGTGTGAACGGCCTCGAAACCGTTGCTACGTCCACCGATGGCGCCTCTGCCAACCGTGACCGCGCGTTCGATTTCAACGTCTTTGCCTCGGAACTGTTCAGCTCCATTGTCGTCCACAAGACCGCTGAAGCCTCGCTGGACGAAGGTTCGCTGGGTGCCGTGGTCGATCTGAACACGGGCAATCCGCTGGCGGGCAAGGCCGGGTTTACGGGCGTTGCCTCGGTCGTCGGCACGTATAACGATCTGTCCAAGTACGTCGGTCCGCGCCTTGCCGGGCTGCTCAGCTGGCGCAATGATGCCGGCACATTCGGTGCCTCGCTGTCGGCGGCCTATCAGAAGACCCGCGTGCTCGAACTGGGCAACAACACTGTGCGCTGGGCACAGGCGCGCTTTGATTCGGTCGATGGTGCACCGTGCTTCACCCAAAGTGCCACGGACCTTGCCGGCCGCCCGAATTCCGGCGGGACCTACACGGTCGGCCGCAACGCCGCGTGCGACAAGGCCGCCCTCGCCTTTCACCCGCGCATTCCGCGCTATGGCGAAGTGAAGCATGATCGCGAACGTCTGGGCCTCACCGGCTCGGTCCAGTTCGCGCCAAGTGACGCCACGAAGTTCTCGATCGACGGGCTCTATTCGCGCTTCAACAATGATCGCAACGAAAAGTGGGGCGAAGTCCTGCTGCGCAGCAATGAGCGCTCGATCGATGTGGTGAACCCGGTTTACGATTCCAACAACAACATGATCTCGGCCACGCTCAACGATGCCTGGGTGCGCACCGAGCATTACCTGCGCAAGAGCACGACCGAATTCTATCAGGTGGGCGGCACCTGGGATCAGGACGTTTCGGACAGCCTGCGCTTCACCCTTCTGGGCGGCTTTTCCAAGTCCACGGCTGATATCCCCATTGAGACGACGATGATCTTCGATGATCGCGATGCCCAAGGGTACAGCTATAACTACACCAATATGGCACGGCCGACGCTGACCTTCGGCACGAGCGTAACCGACCCTGCCAACTTCCAGCTGGCCGAAGTCCGCGACCGCCCGTCAAGCGTCGAAAACCGTTTCAAGACCGTGCAGTTCCGCACCGAATGGGATGTGGCTGAAGGATTCACGATCAAGGCGGGCGCCGTCTGGCGGCGTTTCAACTTTGCACTTGATGCCTTTACCCGTGATACAGCGGTCTGCGGCAACGGCGGTCTCGACCGCATCCTGGGTACGATCAACTGCTCTGCATCAACGGTGTTCGGGCCCAATGCGATCTATGGCATTCCCGTCACTGCGCAACTCTCGCAAATCTTCAATCTGGGCAACGCAGGACAACCAGCGGGCAATACCAACTCGTGGCTCATCCCCAATCTTGACGCAACAACGGCGCTGACCGGACTTTACAATCGCCCTCTGGCGGTGGACGCTGGCAACAACCGTGGTGTGCAGGAAACCACCAAGGGCGGTTACATCCAGTTTGATGGCAAGGGTGAGCTGCTGGGGCTGCGCTACGCGCTCAATGCTGGCATGCGCTATGTGAAGACAGAACAGTCGTCTTTTGGTCTGGTCAGCGGGGTGCAAGCCACGGTTGAGCGCGCCTATGACGATTGGCTGCCCGCGGCCAACATTGCGCTCTATCCCACCGATGACCTGATCATCCGCGGTGCCGTGGCCGAGGTGATCACGCGTCCGTCGCTGGGGTCGCTCACGCCGGGTGGTTCGGCTGACGGTTTCAACTTCCGCGTGAACAGCGGCAACCCGTTCCTGCGGCCCTTCCGCGCGACCAATTATGACGTCGCGGTGGAATGGTACTTTGCCCCGCAGGCGCTGCTTTCCGTAGCAGGCTTCATCAAGCAGATCGCCACGTTCACGCAATCTTCGGTGGTGCCCGAAGCTACCTTTGCACAGACCGGCCTGCCGGTTTCCGTGCTCAACCCCTCGTCCCCGGCGGCGCTGAACCCCGATCTGCTCAACCAGCCGATCTGGCAGCTGACCACCATCATCAATGGCGAAGGGGCGACGCTCAAGGGCGTGGAAGTGGCCGCGCAGATCCCGTTCAAGATCTTCACCGAAGGCTTCCTTGGCAACTTCGGGATCCTTGCCAACGCGACCTATATCGATAGCAGCGCGACTTATACGCTTGCTGGCCCAGCCACCACACCGGGCGGGGGACTCGTCCCGGTCACGCTGACCAGCACGCTCGCCAACGTATCGAAGTGGGCCTACAACGGCACGCTGTACTACGATGATGGCCGGTTCTCGGCCCGTGTGATGGGCACCTATCGCAGCCGCTTCCATGAAGGCGCCAGCGGCACCGGCAACGTGCTCGAAGGGTTCGGCAGCCAGTTCAACCTCGATGCCTCGATCCGCTACAAGCTGGCCGAATGGGTTGAACTTTCGGTGGAAGGCAACAACTTGCTCGACACTTACCGCTATCGCTTCGTTGATCTTGCTGCCAATCGGAACAGTGAGAACAACCACTTCGGGCGCAACATCCTGATCGGCGCGCGCTTCAAGTACTAAACCGCATCTACCCTGCCGGACGCAGCCCTCCCGCGTCCGGCAACATACTCAGGAAGCCGTCATGACCAACGCCGCATCAATTGATCGTCGGTCGTTCATGGCGGCTTCGCTTTTGTCTGTTGGGCTGGCGCAGCAGGCCCTTGCCCAAACCGCCGTGCCTGCCGTGCCCGGTGGCGCCCTGCCCCCCGGTCTGCCGCAACCGAACGAGACCATTGACCTGTGGCCAAATGGCGCGCCGGGCATGCCCGCCAAAGCGCTCACCGAAACCGTTCTCGAACGCTCAACCGACCGCCTCGTCACCGACCGCGCCGTTTATGGCATCACCGCCCCGCGCATGGCGGTGTTTCGGCCAGACCGCCCAAATGGCGCGGGTGTCCTCATCACACCCGGGGGCGGTTACAAGTGGGTGGTGGTGGACAAGGAAGGCTATGAAATGGGCCGCTGGCTGGCGGCACGCGGCTTCACCGCCTTCGTCCTGTTCTATCGCCTGCCCGGAGAGGGCTGGGCGGCAGGGCCTGACGTGGCACTGTCCGATGCGCAGCGCGCCATCCGCCTGATCCGCCACCGCGCGCGCGATTTTGCGGTGGACCCGGAGCGTGTTTCGGCAATGGGCTTTTCCGCAGGCGGGCATTTGTGCGCCGATCTTGCCACCCGCTTTGCGGCAAAGACCTATGAACCCATCGATGCCGCCGATGCGCTCTCTGCCAAACCGCACTCCGCCGCGCCGATCTACCCGGTCATCTCCATGACCGCCCCCGATGCCCACCCCGGATCGCGCGAACTGCTGGTCGGCAAATCCGCCACCCCTGCACAGGAAGCCGCGCATTCGCCGCACCGCAACGTGCCAAAGGACGCTCCGCCCTTCTTCCTGCTCCATGCCGAAGATGACGATGCCGTGCCGGTGAACAACACCCTGCTGCTGCGCGCGGCCTTGAAGGAAAAAGCCATTCGCACCGAAACCCACCTGTTCGAATTTGGCGGCCACGGCTTCGGCCTGCGCAAGGCCATTGGCAAGCCGGTGGAAGTCTGGCCCGATCTGTGGCGCGCATGGACGCGCACCACGGGGTTGGCGCTATGATGATCAACCGCCGCGATGCGATCAAATCCGCCTCGATTTCAGCTTTCGGCCTTGCGCTCCCTCTTAACGCAAGTGCTGAACCTGCCCCGACGCCGCGTCCAATCTCCACGCAGCGTCGGGGCTTCGACAACCAACGCATTGCTGATCAAGGCAATGGCACGTTCCTCAACCCCGTGTTGTCGGGTGACCGGCCCGACCCTGCCATCCTGAAAGACGGCAAGGACTATTACCTCACCTTCTCCAGTTTCGAGAGCTACCCGGGCCTGCTGATCTGGCATTCGCGCGATCTGGTGAACTGGCAACCGCGCAAACCCGCGCTACACAAGAACATCGGCTCTGTCTGGGCGGTCAGCCTTGAAAAGCACAAGGGCCGTTACTTCCTCTACATCCCGGTCAAGGCCTCCCCCAGGAACGACATTTTCGTGATCTGGGCCGACAACATCGATGGCCCGTGGAGCGATCCGGTGTCGCTGGGCCTGCACGCCCATATCGACCCATGCCATGCTGTCGGTGAAGATGGCTCGCGCTGGCTGTTCCTTTCGGGCGGAGACCGTGTGCGCCTGTCCGATGATGGCATGCGCACGGTCGGCCCGGTCGAACATGTCTATGATCCCTGGCGCTACCCTGAGGAATGGGACGTCGAAGGCTTCTCGCCCGAAGGCCCCAAGATCCACCGCGTCGGCCAGTGGTTCTACATGATCACCGCCGTCGGCGGCACCGCAGGCCCGCCCACCGGCCACATGGTCATCGCTGCCCGGTCAAAGTCGATCCACGGCCCATGGGAACAGCACCCCGGCAACCCGCTGGTGCGCACCACAGACATTCGTGAAGCATGGTGGTCACGCGGTCATGCCAGTCTGGTGCAGGCGCCCGACGCTTCATGGTGGAGCCTCTACCACGGCTTTGAAAACGGCTATTGGACGCTGGGCCGCCAGTGCCTGCTCGATCCGGTGGAATGGACCCCGGATGGCTGGTTCCGCATGACTGGCGGTGATCTGGCACAGGCCCTGCCCAAGCCAAAAGGCGGAGCCGCTCTGCCCCACGGCATGCCGCTGTCCGATGATTTCAGCACGCTGCAACTGGGCACCAAATGGTCGTTCTTCCGCCCCGCGCCGGACGAGGCAAGCCGCGTGCGCGTGGCCGAAAACACGCTCTATTTCAAAGGCAAAGGCCTCGCCCCCTCAACGGGCTCCCCGCTGCTGCTGATCGCGGGTGATACGTCCTACCAGTTCGAATGCGATATCGATTTGGCCCCCGGCGCCACCGCAGGGCTGGTGCTGTTCTATGATGACAAACTCTATGCGGGGCTAGGCTTCGACAAGGACCGCTTCGTCACCCACCAATACGGCATAGAGCGCGGACGCCCGGTCAATCCCCACGGCACGTCCATGCGCATGCGTGTGGTCAACCGCCGCCATATCGTCAGCTACTACACTTCGGGCGATGGCGGGCGCACCTGGCGCAAGTTTGATCGCGGCATGGAAGTATCGGGCTATCACCACAATGTGCGCGGCGGCTTCCTTATGCTGCGCCCCGGCCTCTATGCCGCCGGTCCGGGCGAAACGAAGTTCCGCAACTTCACCTTCACCGCGTTGGATGATTGATAAAGGTCATTCCATCCAAGAAAAAGGGGTTCGCGCAGAGGCCGCAGAGGAAGCAGAGACCGCAGAGAGGTAGAAGCGGCGGCGAAGCCGTCTCATGAATCCGGACGTTGCGTTTTGCGCAAGGCATTCGGGATAGAAGGACCTTCGGTCCGAAGCGTCATCTCTGCGTCTCTGCTTCCTCTGCGCCCTCTGCGCGAAACAACTTCTTTACAGCTTGGGGTCAGATGACACCATCTCACCCCAAGCCCCTATTCAGAACGTCCGGCGGACCGAGACCGACCACGTGCGCGGACGCCCCGGTTGGCCTGATGCGGTGCCTGCACCGAACGCTTCCTGCAGCAGGGTCAGGAAGTAGTACTTGTTGGTCAGGTTCTGCACTTCCAGCGTCACGCCCCAATCCTTGGCATCCGATTGCCAGCCCAGCCGCGCATTGGCGAGGAAATAGGGGGCGATGCGGTTGGACAGGCGCAGTGTGGTGATCGGCCCGCCGCCGCCAGCATTGCTGAATGGCGAAGGCGTGACTGGGCCGTTGGCCGGGACGGTGCTGCTGACCGCAAGGCTGCGCAAGTTTGCCGCTTCGGTAAAGATTTCCGATTGATAAGCGCCGTCTACCCGCGCCGTCACCACGCCGTTCAGCACATCGGGAATGTCATACTGCACACCAACTGCTGCCTTCCACTTCGGCGTATAGGGCGTCACATCGTTCAGCGTCACTCCGGTCGAGAGCGTATCGACGTTCTGGTACTGGAAATCGAGGTAGCTGACCGACCCATCGATGGTGAAGTATTCGGTCGGGCGGATCAGCGTTTCCACTTCGAAGCCCTTCACATGGGCCGAACCCACGTTGGACGGGCGCAGGCATGGCGTGGCCTGCGATGATCCGCCGGGGCCGGCTGTCGCCAGATCGAGGCAGTTCACGCTCGACAGAATGATGTTCTTGTAATCGTTGAAGAACGCCGAAACGTTGACGCGCAGCTTGCGATCAAAAAGGTCGGACTTGAAGCCTACTTCGTAGGCGGTGATGGTTTCGGGCGTAAAGGAGGTTGCCTGGCTGGGGAAGAACGGACGCGGGTTCACGCCGCCTGCACGATACCCGGTCGATACTTGCGCATAGGCCATGAAATCGGGGCTGAAGCGGTAATCTGCGGCAATGCGCCAATCCAAGCGGCTATCCCGGAACTGCGCGGTCAATCCGTTCAGGCCAAACAGCAGGCAGTTGGGTTGGTTGCCAAGTCCCACCGGACCCGCGGTGGGCGCGCCGAGGAAGAAGTTGCACGGCCCCTGAATCGGCGTCAGATCGGGATTTCGGCGAACATAACCGTAATCCTTCTCGTCCCACGATTGGCGGATACCGCCGGTCAGGTTTGCCCCTTCGGCCAGGGCATAGGTGAAGTTGGCGAACAGCGCCTTGTTCTTGGCAGGCGTTGGATCAGGCCCATGCAGGAAGTCGATCCCGGCGTAGTTCAGGTTGATGCGCCCGGTATAAGTGCCGCGCGTATCGAAGTAGAACCCGCCCACGGTGAAATCCAGCGCATCGTCCAGAACCTTGCCTGAAAGGCGCAGTTCCTGGCTCCACTGCTTGTTCTTCTGGATCTGGTTCAGGTTGTTGTTGGCGATCGGCGAACCGTCCGAGTCATAAGACCATTCAGCGGTATACTTGCGCCACGACGTGATCGATTTCAGCTTCAGCTGGTCAGACAGATCGATATCGATGGTCAGTGCCAGACCATAGTTGTCGAGGTCCGATTTCGGTTCGGTAAAGGCCGGCTTGAACGGCATCTGGCTGTCGGGCCGCGCCGGGTCGACATACGTGGCATAAGAGATAAAGCGCCGGTCATAACCGGTGATCGTATCGCAGCTGTTCACGCCATTGGGCACGAACGCGCAGTTCAGCGGAATGCCTGCGCCATTGGTGCCTTGCAGGAACGGACGCCCGCCAGTGAACGTGGCATTGGGGCCATCGAACACCGCCGAAGTATTGGCATAGAGCAGCACATTTGCGCCCGGCTCATTGCGTTCACGCGTGTAATCGCCGCTCAGGTTGATGTCGATGGCCTCGGTCGGCTGCCAGCGCAGGCTGATCTTGCCTGCAGCATAGGATTGCCCGCCCAGCGTGCCGAGTTCGGGATCGGCCCCTTGGGCAAAAGTCGGCACATTCGTGCCCGGATGGGTCAGCGCATAATCGAGCCGCTTTACATAGCCGTCGATATTCTTGGTCACCCCGGCCACGCGCATGAACAAGTTGTCGGCCAGCTTCAGATCGAACAGCCCGCGCAGATCGAGCCGGTTGTAGCGACCATACGTGGCTTCGAGCGATCCGGTGTTCGATCCGGTCGGCTTCTTGGAATAGAGCTTGATCGAACCGCCCAGCGAGTTGCGCCCGGCCAGCGTGCCTTGCGGCCCGCGCAGCACTTCCACCCGGTCAAGGTCGGTCAGGTCCAGCAGCGAGCCGGTGAGCGTGGGCAGGTAGACATCGTCGATGTACATGCCAACGCCGGGTTCCAGCGCGAAGTTCGGGTCGGTCTGGCCCACGCCGCGGATGAAGGCGATGATGCCAGGGCCCAATTCCTGGCCCTGCGGCTTAAGGGTCACGTTCGGCGCTTGGGCGGTGATTTCGGTGACGTTGGTCTGCCCGCGCGCTGCCAGCAATTCCCCACTGACCGCGGTGATCGCCAGCGGCGTATCCTGCAGGTTCTGGGCGCGGAACTGTGCGGTCACAACGATTTCGGCGTTCGATGCCGTGGCCGTTTCGGTAGCCTCTGTCTGCCCTGCATCTTGTGCAAGCGCCGATCCGGCAAACGAAAAGACAAGCAGGCTCGCGCCCGCAAGAAGCTTTCTGGTCATCCTGTCCTCCCAAACCGGCACTTTTTCGAGCCTGGCGGTACGCCGTTTTCGTCACCGGCAACAAGAGCATAAGCGCGAATCTGTGTTATGGTCAATAGCAACATTTGTTATAATTTTAAGGTCCCGGAATGCTGCGTGAAACGCCCCTGCTTCCCTGATGCACATCGCCGCCGGGAATGTTAGACAGCCGTCATGAAGCATCCGCTTGAACCCATGGTCGGCTTTCACCTTGTCCGCACGGCAAACCTCGCGCTGAAGATCGTGAATGCACAGTATGGCGAATTGCGCATCCGCCACCCCGATGCGGCCACGCTGATGGTGATCGAAACCAATCCCGGCATTACCCAAAGCGCCATCGGAAAAATGCTGCGAATGGAGCGGTCAAACCTCGTGCCGATCGTCTCGCGCCTGACCGAGCGGGGCTGGATCGAACGCACCCCGGGCGGCGGCAAGACAATTCACTTGTCCCTCTCGCCCGATGGCGCAGCGATCATGCCACAGATCCACGCCGCATCGCGCGCGGGAGAAGAGCTGATTGCCACGGCTGTGGGGGAAACAGGCTATGCAGACTTGCTCGACCAGCTAAGATTGATCCGCTGAGCCGCCCGGAAAAGCACGATAAATCAGGAAATTGAGACATGACCACCCTACCCATGCGGCAAGTGGCCTTCTTTGTAGAAGATGCGCGCATCGCCGCCCGCGCGCACCACGCTGCGTTTGGATCGGGGCCCTTCTTTGTGGCCGATAACATCCCGCTGGCCCGCGCGGTGCATCGCGGAGTGGAGCAGGTGCTGGACCATACTTCGGCTTACGGCCAGTGGGGGGATGTGATGGTGGAGTTTGTGCACCAGAACAACCCCGGCCCCTCCCCGTTCCGCGATATCTATCCCGAAGGTTCAGGCCGCTGGGGGATGCATCACATCGCCGTGTTTGTTGATGATGTAGACGCTGAAATCGCAAGGTTTTCTGAGGCTGGCGCAGCCTGTGCGCTGCGGGCGGAAATGACCGACGGGTTCGTCTTTGCCTTTGCCGATACCACGGCCACACTGGGCGTGATGACCGAGCTATATGCCCCAACGCGCACCCTGCTTGATTTCTATGCGATGGTCGCGCAAGCCGCGAAGGATTGGCGCGGCGGCGATCCGATCAAGACCATCCGCATGACCTGAGGATCCGATACGTGAGCGATAGCTGGCATACCCTTGTTTCCGAAGCCGATTTTCCCGCCGAAGGTAAGCTCGCCACCAAGATCGGCGGATGGCACGTGCTGCTGGCCAAGACCGACGAAGGCCTCTTTGCGCTCAACGATCGCTGCACCCATCAGGCCGCGCTGCTCTCGCCCGGACGCGTGCGACGCGGCGCGGTGATGTGCCCGCTGCACGGCGCGCGGTTTGAGCTGGCCAGCGGCAAGTGCATCGGCGGGGCCTACAAGGATCTGCGCACATTTCCGGTGCGGATCGAAGACGGCATGATCGCAGTGTCCGTGCCCGACGCAGCGCCGGGCATGGATGAGCTTCCTGTCACGCTCTAAGGCGCACTTAGCCGCGGTTCTGTGCGGCTAGGTGCTGCTAGGTGCATCTAGGTGCACTTCAGGATACGTGCTCCGCGCGCCTTTCAAATTCGAGTTCCGGGAACCCTTTCTGCGCGGATTCCTCCAGCGCATCGTAATAGAAGTTCGCCCCACCGAAGTAGATCAGCACACGCGGGGGCTTGTCCTCGCGGTTGGCGCCCATCATCCATGAATTGACCTTGGTGCCTTCGTTCATCAGCGTTTGCACATGGATATCGGCGGTATGCGCGGTCCACGCCTGTTCAGCCTCGCGCCGGGGCCAGAACACGTCGAGCCCTTCGGCCTCCATCTTTTCGATGCAGCGCGTGATCCACACCACGTTCTGTTCGATCGAGGTGGGCAGGTTGGCGAACGGGGCCTGAGGGCCTGTGACGACGAACATGTTGGGGAAATCGGAAACGCACACGCCCATGATGCATTCCGACAGCGTCTTCCACTTTTCGCGCAAGGTCTGCCCGCTCGCCCCGATGATCGGGAAGGCTTCCAATGCGCCGGTATAGGCCTGAAAGCCGGTGGCCAGCACGATGATGTCGAATTCGTAGTCTGCCTTGGTGGTGCGCACGCCGGTTTCGGTGATTTCCACCAGCGGCTGATCGTTCTTGATATCAACCAGATGGACGTGATCTTCGTTGAACGCCTCAAGGTACCCATGATCAAGCGGCGGGCGCTTGGCGAAGAGCGGGTAATCGTCGAACGTCGGCGTCAGCAGATCGGCGATGCGCGGGTCCTTCACGCGCTCGCGCATTTTGGCCCCGATGAAATCGGCGGCCATGCGGTTGGCTTCGGGGCTGGCGAGCAGATCGTCGAAAGTTTCGAAGACCCAGCGGAAGCTGCCCTTCCAGTGCTCTTCAAAGATGCGCTGCCGCTCTTCGGGCGGGGTATCGATCACGTTGCGGCCGACCGGACTGTCGAACGCCATGCCGAACACATGGTTGCGGCATTTGGCGACGATGGCATCGTAATTGGCCTTGATCTCCTGATCCCATTCGGGCGTCATCGGCCGCTGCATCGCGGGCAGGATATAGTTCGGCGTGCGCTGGAACACGGTGACGCTGGCGGCGGTCTTGGCCAGTTCGGGCACCATCTGCACCGCGGTGGCCCCGGCCCCGATCACGCCGATCCGCTTGCCCGCATAGTCCAGTTCTTCCTGCGGCCAGCGCGAGGAGTGGAACAGCGGGCCTTCGAAGCGGTCCATGCCCGGAATGCTGGGAATTACGGGCTCGGAAATCATGCCCATGCCGCTGATGAAGTATTTGCACGTGAACACCTCACCCGTGCCGGTGGTCACCTGCCAGCAGGCCCGGTCGGCCAGATAGCGGGCTTCGACCACGGCGGTGTTCAGCTGGATATGCGGCCACATGTCGCACTTGTCGGCCACGAAGCGCAAGTAATCCTGCGTTTCCTGACGGCCTGGATAGCGCTTGGTCCAGGTCCATTCCTGCAGGATTTCCTTCGAAAAGGTCAGGCAGTAGTAATAGCTTTCGCTATCGGTGGCAGCGCCGGGATAGCGGTTCCATGCCCAGGTGCCGCCCACATCGGGAGCCTTGTCAAACACGCGGACCGAAAGCCCGGCCCCGCGCAGATAGTGGATCAGCGCAAGGCCCGCAAAACCGGCGCCGATGCCGATAGCGTCAAAATCAACGTCGCGGCTTGTTACCGCTGAAGCGTTTTGCGTGGTGGTGGTCATCGCTCTTCCCTCTTGTGGTGATCCTGCGGCGGCCCTGCGGGCGCGCGCGGTGCGATCATCTGTTCAATTATCGATATTTATCAGTGCAGCACGTCCATGCATTCGCGCGAATAGGGCAGCAGTTCGTCCACCGCGCCGTTGCGCACCTTTTGCAGCCAGTGCGGATCGGCCAGCAGCGCGCGGCCCACGGCGACCAGATCGAAATCGCCACGATCAAACCGGTGGGCCAGTTCATCGAGCGATTTCAATGTGGGCACCGATTGCCCTTCGACAAAGTCCTGCATCAGATCGCGGTCCAGCCCGACCGAGCCGACCGTGATCGTGGCCTTGCCGGTGATATGCTTGGCCCAGCCTGCCAGATTGCGGTCGCCTTCATCGGGGAAGGCCGCCTCCCAAAAGCGCCGTTCGGAGCAGTGGAAAATGTCCACGCCTGCCGCGCTGAGTGGGGCCAGCCATTGTTCCAGTTCGGCAGGCGTGGTGGCGATCTTGGCCTCGTACATATAGGTCTTCCACTGCGAGACGCGGAAGATGATGGCAAAGTCCGGGCCGACAGCCGCGCGAATGGCGGCCACGGTATCGGCGGCAAAGCGCACGCGCTCGGCAATGCCGGGACCGCCGAAGCGGTCATCGCGCTGGTTGGTTACGTCCCAGAAGAACTGGTCGAACAAGTAGCCATGCGCGCCGTGCAGCTCCACCGCGTCAAAGCCCAGACGCTGCGCATCCAAGGCTCCGCGCACGAACGAGGCGATGACGCCATCGATATCCTGTGCAGTCATCACGCGGCCCCCTTCGATGCCCGGCCCGACAAGGCCAGAGGGGCTTTCCAGCGGATCATGCGGGGAATCGGGGAAGTTGAAATCGGTGCAGCCGCCCACGTGCCACAGCTGCGGGATGATCGCGCCGCCTGCGCCGTGGACCCCGGCGCGCGCGCGGTCCCACGCGGCAAGTCCTTCCTCGCCATAGAAGTGCGGCACGGTATCGGCGGCGACCGAGCCGGGCCGGTCCACCGCCACCCCTTCAGTAATCACCGCGCCCACGCCGCCTTCGATCCGGCGGCGGTAATAGTCGGCCGATTCCTGGCTGAGGATGCCGCCGGGCGCGAAATAGCGCGACATCGGCGCCATCATGAAGCGGTTGGCAAGTTTCAGCGATTTGCACGCAAACGGGGTAAAGAAGGCATCCAGAGCAGTCATGATTCACCCTTGTTCTTGCGCATCACAGGCTGGCCAGAAAGTGGCGCAGCGCGGCGAGGTATGCAGGCGCATCTTCGATGAAAGGCGCGTGGCCGCAGTTATCGATCACGGCGAGCGTGCCGTTGCGGGCGATGCTGGCGGCTGCCTTGCCCACTTCGGGATCGAGGATCGGATCGGCCCCGCCAACGATGGACAGCACCGGCGCATCAAGTTGGGCCAGCAGATCGCACTGATCCACATTGCCCAGATCGACCAGCGAATCGATCACGCCGGGGCCGCTGTCGATGAACGCGGCCCACATCCATTCGATCGTGGGCGCGCTGACTTCACGCACGCAGATGCCCTGTGCCAAGCCATGAAAGAACCCGGCCCGGTCTGCGGCCAGCGCGGCGGCGGTGGCGGCAAGGCCATCGGGATCACCGCCGTGGGGGAAATCATCGCTGCGGGTAAAGCGCGGCGATGCGCCGCAGGTCAGGACCAGCCCTGCGGCCTGATCGCCCAGCAGATGCGCGGCCTGTGCAGCCACGGCTCCGCCCAGTGACCAGCCATTGAGCACGACCGGCATGGTGGTTTCCTGCGCCACGATGGCCGCCACGTCTGCGGCGATGGCGCCCACCGACATATCGGCAAAATCGCGGTCGGACTGGCCGCAACCGCGATGGTCGATCACGATCACCGCATGGCCATCGGCCTTCAACGCCTCGACCGTGCTGGCCCAGATGCGGCCAGACATGGCCCAGCCGTGGATCAGCACCACTGGCGTGCCGGTGCCGCGATGATGTTCGTAGTAAACCGAGCGGCCATCGCCGCAATCGAAACGGGCCATCTGCTCTCTCCCTTAAATCCGCCCGCTATTGCGGTGCGGACAGCGTTATTCCCGTCAGCGGGCTGAAATGCTGCATCGTCACCGTGCGGCGCGCGATCTTCCAGATGCCATCGCGCCGGACGAAGTGATCGCGATAGGTTGCCGCCACGGTCTGCGCCTGCCCATCGCTGGTATTGCCGATGCAATAGACATCGCAGACGCCGTTTGCGCTGTCCGGCCCATCAGCAGTGACATGCAGGTTGGTGGTGTAATGCGTGGACATGGCCCAGGCCGGCCACAGGATATCGTGGACGGCATGGGTAATGCCTTCGTGCCCGGTAAAGCTGCCAAACGGCGGGCCGATCTCCCACACCGCATCGTCCCACCAGATCGCCAGAAACCGGTCGAAGTCGCGCTTGTCAAAGCCGTGGCAATAGTCTGACGTCAGATCGAGCAGCGCTTGGCGCGTCTCCAGCGCTTCAAGCCGCTGTTCCAGGGATGCTGTCATGATGGCAGTGCCTCCTGTTCGAGATAGGCTGCAAACTTGATCTGCGCTTCGGCCCGGCGATCGGGCACGAAATAGCTGGGGAACGGGCCGGTGGCGGGTTGCACATGGCGCAGGATATCGCGCGCGACTGAGACTTTGTGGACCTCGGTCGGGCCATCGACGATGCCCATTTCCGGCACATGCTGCCACATGTCCATCAACGGCGTTTCATTCGACATGCCAAGCGAGCCGTGCAGGTGCAGCGCGCGGTAGATCACGTCTTTCAGCACGCCCGGCATTGCGGCCTTGATCGCCGAAATCTCGCGCCGCACGCGGTGGGTATAGCCCTTGTCCTGATCCATCAACCACGCGGCGTAGAGCACGTGCAGGCGGAACTGGGTGATCTGGGTGTAGCTGTCGGCAATGCGTTCCTGCACCATCTGCTTGTCGGCCAGACGCTCGCCCTTGGTCACGCGGCTGACGGCGCGTTCGCACATCATGTCCATCGCCTTGTTCAGCATGCCGACGGTGCGCATCGCGTGGTGGATGCGGCCGCCGCCAAGGCGCGATTGCGCCACCTTGAAGCCTTCGCCCACATCGCCCAGCGCGTTTTCGCGCGGCACGCGGCACTGGGTGAAGCGCAGATAGCCATGGACGCCGCTGCCGATTTCATCCTTGGGGCCGACGGCGGTGTTGCGGATGATCTCCAGCCCGGGCGTGGTGCGCGGCACGATGAGCATCGTCGAGCCCATGTGGACGGCCACGTCCGGGTTGGTGATGCACATGACGATCAGGAATTCGGCCATGTCGGCATGGCTGGCGAACCACTTTTCGCCATCAATCACCCAGTGATCGCCATCGAGCGTGGCCTTGCACGAAAATTCGCCGGGATCGGCCCCGGCCTGCGGCTCGGTCATTGAAAAGCACGAGACGATCTCGCCATCGAGCAGCGGGGCCAGATAGCGGGCCTTCTGATCAGCCGTGCCAAAGCGGGCGAGGATTTCGGCATTGCCGGTATCGGGGGCCTGCGTGCCGAACACGGTGGGGGCAAAGCGGCTGCGGCCAAGCACCTCGTTCATGAGGCCCAGATGCAGCTGGCCATAGCCCTGCCCGCCCAGTTCCGGGCCAAGATGGCACGCCCACAGGCCTTTGGCTTTCACCACTTCCTTCAGCGGTGCCATGGCCCGGCGCGCGGGCGAGCGCGGGTCGAAGGGATCGCCCGGTTTGCGGAAGACAAGGTCCATTGGCTCGATCTCGTGCGCCACGAACTCGCGCATCCAGGCCAGCTTGTCTTCGAATTCGGGTTCGGTCGAAAAATTCCAGCTCATCAAATATATGCTCCAGGGGTGTTCAGCACCCGGCGTACCAACCGCCATCGATCCACAGCTCTGCGCCGGTGATGTAGCGGGCCTCGTCAGAGGCGAGGAACAGCGAGCCGTGGGCAATGTCCATCGGATCGCCGACCACGCCCATCGGGATGGAGGCCTTGATCGCGGCGTCCTGTTCGGGCGTGATATCGCCGAGGATTGGCGTGCGGATCTGGCCGGGGAAGATCGTGTTGACGCGAATGCCGCGTTTGGCGAATTCGAGCGCGCCGCCCTTGCCCATCACGCGCACGGCGGCTTTGGAGGCGTGGTAGCTGATGGCATCGGGACTGCCGATCAGGCCATAGAGCGAGGAGATGTTGACGATGGCAGCATTGCCCGCCTTCAGCAGTTCGGGCGCGGCGGCCTTCATGCCATAGAACACGCCGGTCTGGTTGATCGCGACCATGCGGTCCCACCCGGCCGGCGATTCGGTTTCGATCCCGCCGGGGTGAAAGATGCCGGCATTGTTGACCAGCGTGGTGAGCTTGCCGAACGTGGCGACGGCCAGGGCAACCGCTGCGTGCCAGCTTTCCAGATCGGTCACGTCAAGCCGGGTGAACAGGGCCTGCCCGCCTTCGCCTGCGATTCGCGCAGCAACGGCTTGGCCCAGCTCTTCCTGAAGATCGCCGATTACCACGCTCGCGCCTTCGCGGGCATAGAGCAGCGCCTGCGCTTCGCCCAAGCCGCTGGCCCCGCCAGAGATCAGCGCAACTTTGCCTTCCAGCCGCTTGGTCATGCCATTCCTCTCCTGCGCCGAAGTATCTTCGTGTCGCTTATGATGGATCATATTTACTAGTTCGCGACAAGTAAAAAAGTGATTCGGACTCCATGGCATTTGGATCATAGGCCAGGAGTTATCCCCAATGGTCTATGAGTTACGGGGATTTAGAATTGACGCTGCACAGGCGCGCTGACGGCTGCTGCAGAATTATACTTGCTCGGGTATAGCAAGTTTGATAGCCATCGGCGCAGGTCAGGAGGTAGATGCCAAACGGCACGCCGCCCTGACGCCAACAGGTCACGACGACAGAGCGTGAGAGATGGGAGAGAGACAGATGGGCATGGCGGGACAAATCCTTCGCCTCGTAATCGCGGCATCGACATCGGCGGTCGCGCTGGCCGCTTCGCAAGTGCAGGCGCAAGAAGCCGATGCTGAACCCAGTGCAGGCCTTGAAGCCATCGTGGTGACAGCGCGCAAGCGCGTGGAGAACCTGCAGGACGTGTCCTCCTCGATCAGCGCGCTGGGGGCAACGGACCTTGCCAAGCGCTTCGATTCGGACGTGCGCGATTTTGCCAATGCATCGCCCAACGTGCTGATCGACGATACGCAGCAGGGACCGGGCGGGGTGGCCGCCATCTATATCCGCGGGATCGGCGTGGCCGACGTGGAAAAGTCGGTCGATCCGGCGGTCGGCGTGGTGATTGACGATATCTATCTGGGCCAAAGCTCCGGCAGCCTGCTCAAGGCCATCGACGTGGACCGCGTGGAAGTGCTGCGCGGGCCGCAGGGTACGTTGTTTGGCCGCAATGCCACCGGCGGCGTGATCAACCTGGCGCGGTCACGGCCGACGCAGGAGCTGACTGGAAAGGTGCGTGGCACTTACAGCAGCTTTGAGACTTATGACCTGCAGGGCGTAGTCAGCTTTGGCATTACGCCCGATGTGGCGCTGAAGGTCAGCGGGGCTTACAATTCCACCGATGGCTATATCTTCAACCGCACGCAGAACCAGCCGGGGCAGAAATCAGACTTCCGCGCGATTGGCGCGCAACTGCTGATCACGCCGACCGAGGCGCTGGAAGTTTCGCTCAGCTATGATCACCAGCTGACCCGGCAGGACCCCGGCCAGTTGCACGCGATCACCAAGCCGACCGACCTGTTCTGCGCAGGCTTTGGTTATTGCTCACCCTCGCCGGGCGTGCCGATTTCGGGCGACCGCTATATCACCGTGGGCAATGCCCCGGTCGACAAGAGCGCGCGGTTCGAGCTGGATATGGCCATCGGCAAGATCAAGTACGATCTGGGTGGCGATTTCGAGCTGCAGTATATCTTCGGCTATCTGAAGACCAACGAGTCGATCAATCAGGACTTCGATTCGACGCCGGAAACGCTGTACCACACCGACCGTCCGGCCCGCTGGCGCCAGATCACCAACGAAGCGCGGCTGATCATGGGCGGGACCGGGCCGCTGACCTTCGTGCTGGGCGGGTTCCACTGGGATTCGAAATATACCATCAATCTGAAGAACTACATCGGCTTTGCCGGAGCGCCGCTGCTGACCAGCGCGCAGGATGTGACGCAGACAACCAAGTCCTATGCGGCCTACTTCGAAGGCGATTACCGGATCACCGACAAGCTGAAGCTGACGCTGGGCGGACGCTATACGCATGACCGCAAGACCAGCATCGTCAACGACAAGACGATCTTCATCTATGGCACGCTCGAGGAAGCCAATCCGGTCCTTGCGATTCCCCCGACGCTGGCAGGCGGGGCCATCGTGATGGGTGCGCCGGCCAAGCAATCATGGTCGGAATTCACGCCCAAGGTCAGCCTCAGCTATGACTGGACCGACGATGTGATGACCTATGCGCTGTGGTCGCGCGGCTATCGCGCGGGTGGTTTCAATGGCCGTCCGGCCACGCTGAGCGCGGCGACGACGCCCTATAACCCCGAAACGCTCGACAACTTCGAACTGGGCTTCAAGAGCCAGTTCCTTGATGACCGTTTGCGCCTGAACGCTGCGGTCTATCTGATGAAATACAAGGACATGCAGCAGGATCTGGACGTGCCTGCACCCGGCACCTCTACGGGCCGCGAAAACCGCACGATCAACGCATCGCAGGCCGAGCTCAAAGGCTTTGAAGTGGATCTGACCGCGCAGATCACGCCGGAATTCACGATTGCCGGGAACGTCGGGTATCTGGATGCCAAGTACAAGAACTTCGTGGGTGACATTTTCAGCACTGGCACGCCGGTGGACGCCACGTTCCTGCGCATCCGCCGCGCGCCGAAGTGGACCTGGGATCTGCGCGCTTCTTATGAGCGCGAGGTTGGCCCCGGACTGCTGATGCTGAATGCCGAACTGCACCATATCGGCGCGCACGAACTGACCTTCCTGAACAACCCCAACTTGCGCAATGGGGCGCAGAACATGCTGGATACCTCGATCAGCTACCGGATCGACAACACGATGATCAGCGTGTTTGCGAAGAACCTGCTGGACGAGAACGGCTGGACCATCGGGTACGATGTGCAGAACGTGTGGAGCTATGCCGCGCCGCGCCCACCGCGTGCGTTTGGCGTTGCCGTGACCCAGACATTCTGAACGGAGGACTGGTGGAGATGGCGCAAGCACCCGCACGATCCGAACCTGTCGTGCGCCGTTGGCTGGTAACAGGGGCATCGCGTGGCATTGGCCACGCGATAGCCGCCCTTGCCTGCGAACGCGGGGACAAGGTGTGCCTGGTGGGGCGCAGTGCCGATATTGCCGATGTGGCGCAGGAACTGGGCGAAAACGCCATCGGCATTGCCGCAGACGTAACCCGGCGCGAAGACATGGTGCGGCTGGCCAGCGACATCGGCGCGCGCTGGGGCGGGATCGATGTGCTGGTCAACAATGCCGGGCTGCATCGCGGCGGCACGATCGACCGGTTTTCGGACGAGGACTGGGAGGCAACGCTCGCCACCAACTTGTCTGGCCCGATGCGCATGATCCGCGCGCTGGTACCGCTGATGCCGCCGGGCAGCGCGGTGGTGAACGTGGGCGCGGTGGTGGGCTTTCGCGGGTTTCCGGGCGACAGCTGCTATGGCGCATCGAAAGCGGGGCTGCACGGCCTGACACAAGTGCTGGCCGCTGAACTGGCGCGCAAGCAGGTGCGCGTGAACATGGTGGTTCCGGGCTTTGTCATGACCGAGATGACATCGACCATTTCCGAACGCGCCAGCAAGGCCATCGTCAACCGCATCCCGCTGCAACGCATGGGCCGCCCTGAAGAGATTGCCGATGTGTGCTGGTGGGTGGCCGGATCGACTTACATGACCGGATCGGTGGTGTTCACCGACGGAGGATTGATGTGCAACCTGTAGCAGGCCTGAGGCCGGGACTGCTGGAGCAATGGCTTGGCGATGCCACCGGCCGCGATGACATCCGGCTGGGGGATGTGCTGACGGGCGGCAATTCCAATGTCACGCGGTTGATCGAAACCCGGCAGGGACGTCTGGTCCTGCGCCATCCCCCGGTCAATGTGGTGTCTGACAAGGCGGCTGCGGGCATCGAGCGCGAGTATCGCGCGATCAGCGCGCTATATGGCAAGGCGCCAGTGCCAAAGCCGGTGGCGTGGTGCGGCGATGCCTCGGTGATCGGCCAGCCCTTTGCCGTGACCGAGTGGATCGATGGCCATGCGCTGTCCGAACGCTTGCCCCCAGACTGGCCGCAAACGACAGAGACGATCGATGCACTGGGCCTTGCGATGGTGCGGGGTCTGGCACAAGTTCACGCCTTGGATTGGCGCGAAACGGTCGATCCCGGCTTTGGCAGGCCCGAAGGCTTTGTTGAACGCCAAATCGCGCGCTGGCTGAAAGTGCGCGAGAATGACGCGGTGCGCGAATTGCCGCTGCTGGCGCAGATTGCCGCATGGCTGCGCGCCCATGAGCCGCAGCAACCGCGCGCCAGCGTGATCCATTGCGATTTCCACCTCGACAATTGTCTGATGGCGCGGACCGGGCCGGAACTGCGAGCGATCCTTGACTGGGAGATGGCCACGTTGGGCGATCCGCGCATCGATCTGGGGCTGTGCCTGTTCTTCTGGCAGCGCGATGCCGCAGCATCGCCGGGCTTTGCCTTTGTGCAGGGGCTTTCAAACCGCGCAGACGTGATCTCCCCGCGCGCGCTGGCCGATGCATGGTCCGAGGCCAGCGGGCTTGGCCATGACAGCATCGATTATTTCATCGTCTTTGCCGCGTGGCGGCTTGCGGCCATCGTCGAGGGGGCATGGGTGCTGCAGTGCCAGGGCAAGGAAGATACCGCCTATGCCCGGGGGCTGGAGCATGATGTGCCCGCGTTGCTGCGCGAAGCCGCCGCGATCATCGACAAGGGCAAAGTCTGATGCGCGGCACGATGATGGACCTGCCGCTGTCCACGCAGATGATTTTTGCGCGGGGCGAGCGGCTGTTTGCCGACAGTCGGATCACCAGCTTTGATGGCGCGGCCATCAGCAGCACCAGCTTTGCCGAAACCGCCCTGCGCGCGCGGCGGCTGGCAGGGGCCCTGCGCGCCATTGGCCTGAAGCAGGGCGAAGTGCTGGGCAGCTATTGCTGGAACACACAGGCGCACCTGGAGGCTTATCTTGCCCTTCCGGCGATGGGCTGCGTGCTGCACACGCTGAACGTGCGGCTGGCGGCGGATCATCTGGAATATGTGATCGGCCACGCCGAAGATCGCATGCTGCTGATTGATGCGGCGCTTTTGCCCAGTCTTGCGCCGATCCTGCCGCGTTTGGGCGGGGTCAGCGATGTGATCATCAACGGTGGGGCGGTTGCGGATATACCGGGCTTCGCAGGCCGGGTGCATGATTACGAAAGCCTGATCGCCGCGCATGAACCGGTCGCGGATTGGCCCGAGGTGGCTGAAAACGATGCGGCGGTGATCTGCTACACCTCGGGCACCACCGGTCTGCCCAAGGGCGTCGCCTATAGCCATCGGTCGATCTTCCTGCACAGCATGGCATCGATGGCAGCGGACAGTTTTGCGATATCGAACCGCGACCGCATTCTGATGGTGCCGCCGATGTTCCATGCCAATGCCTGGGGGATGCCCTTTTCCGGATGGCTGGCGGGCAGCGACATGATCCTGCCCGGCCCGCATCTGCAACCGGCGCACCTGCTGCGCTTGATCGAAAGCGAGCGGCCCACTCTGATGGCGGCGGTCCCTACGATCCTCAACGACTTGCTGCAGGCCCACGCGCAGAGCGCGGCGGATTTAAGCTGTTTCCGCTGCATCGTTTCGGGCGGATCGGCGGTATCGGAAACGCTGATTGCCAAAGTGCGTGGCGCGTGGGGCGTGGATGTGGTGCAAGGCTGGGGCATGACCGAGACCAGCCCGATGTGCGTGCTTTCGCACCCTCCGCGCGATGCCACCTCGGACGAAGGCATCGCGTGGCGGACGAAATCGGGCCGTCCGGTGCCGGGGATGCAAGTGCGCATTGTTGACGATCAGGACCGCCCTTTGCCCGAGGACGGCGCCACCATCGGCCATCTGCAATTGCGCGGACCATGGGTGACAGCAGGCTATCACAAGGACGCACCGGAGGAAACCCGGCTCTCCCCCGATGGCTGGTTGCGCACTGGCGATGTGGGGCGGATTGACCGGCTGGGCTATGTGCAGGTCACCGACCGGGTGAAGGATCTGATCAAATCGGGCGGGGAATGGATATCCTCGGTCGATCTGGAAAACGGAATTGCCGCGCTGGCAGGCGTGGTGGAAGCCGCTGTCGTCGCCGTGCCCGATCCGCGCTGGGAAGAGCGGCCACTGGCCATGGTCACGCTGGAGCCGGGCTGCACCGCCACCCCTGCGCAGATGCGCGCCGGGCTGCTGGCGCAATTTGCCAGATACATGATACCCGAGTATTGGACTTTTACAGACAGCATACCCAAAACCAGCGTCGGCAAGTTCGACAAGCTGGCAATCAGAAAACAATTCGATGGAGAGGGTCTGACGGTCGTGGTGGAAACACGCTTTGGCACCGGAGATCCAGATTGAGTGCTAATCTATCCAGCGTACGGGTAATGCCGGGTGAACGGCCACGGCTGACACAGGTTGAACGCACGGCCCTGTCCGATGCGCGGATGTTCGAAGCGGCGATGCATCTGATCGTGGAGCGCGGCACGCACAACACCACGTTGAAGGATGTGGGCGAAAAGGCGGGCTATAGCCGCGGCCTTGCCAGCAATCGTTTCGGGTCCAAGGAGACGCTGTTCAGCCATCTGGTGCGCGATTTCAACGAAAAGTGGGCATCGGAACTGCGACGGTTCGTGGGATCGACCGATGGCTTGGCTGCGCTCGAAGGCGCGCTGGATGCGGTGGAGTTCTTTCTGCTCAACCGTACCGCGCAGATGCAGGCGATGTATATCCTGTGGTTCGAATCGATCAGCAGCTATCCGGTGGTGCGCCGCCGCCTTGCCGCAAACCACATTGCCTACCGTCGCGATACCGCGCGCTGGCTGGAACAGGGTATTGCCAAGGGTGAGGTGCGGCCCACGGTGGACCCGGAAAGCTTTGCGGTGGAATTCAGCGCGTTCATCTTTGGGCTGGTTTATCAATGGCTGGCCAGTCCGCCCGCGATCAACCTGCACACCGTGCTGCAACACTATCGCCGCAACACGTTGGACCGCCTGAAACTCGGCTCCTGATATCAGCCTGCGGTGCCGCACGGATGCCATCGCTTTAACTTGCTCGTTCCGAGCAATTGATCCGCCGCCAGATTGCTTGAAAGAGCTGACGCATGCCCGACCCCTCCCCTTCGGCCCCGCTCCTGGCCCCACCGCTGAGCGGCATCCGCATCATCGAAATCGCAGGCGTCGGCCCCGGCCCGTTTTGCGGCATGATGCTGGCCGATCATGGGGCCGAAGTGATCCGGATCGACCGCGCAGGTGGCCTGCAGGTCGGCGTACCGATTGATGGAACGCGCGATGTGATGCTGCGCTCGCGCCGCACGATCTCGCTCGATCTGAAATCGCCTGCGGCTGTCGCCATCGTCAAGCAGCTTGTCGCAACCGCCGATGGCCTGATCGAAGGGTTCCGGCCCGGCGTGATGGAGCGGCTTGGCCTTGGTCCTGATGTGCTGATGCAGCTGAACCCGGCGCTGGTCTATGGCCGGATGACCGGGTGGGGTCAGGACGGGCCGCTGGCGGCCATGCCGGGGCACGATATCAACTATATCGCGCTCAACGGCGTGCTCGATTCCATCGGGCACAAGGGCAGCCGCCCGGTGCCGCCGCTCAATCTGGTGGGCGATTATGGCGGAGGCGGGCTGATGCTGGCCTTTGGCATGGTAACGGCGCTGCTGGCCACGCGGGCAGGCGCTCCGGGGCGCGTCATCGATTGCGCGATGACCGAAGGCGCATCGGCGCTGATGGCGGGCATCTGGACGCTGATCGGCAACGACTGGCGCACCCAGGGGCGCGGTACCGGCCTGCTCGATAGCGGCGCGCCGTTCTATGACACTTATGCCACTGCCGATGGCGGGCACGTGGCCATCGGTGCAATCGAGGACAGGTTCTTCCGCCGGTTGTGCGAATTGCTCGGTCTGCAAGACGATGCCGACTTTGCCGACCAATATGACCAGACGCGCTGGGAGGCGATGCGCGCCACTTTCGCGCGCACATTCGCCGCGCATGATCTGGCGCACTGGCAGCGCTTGCTAGAGGCCGAGGACGTGTGCTTTTCCGCCGTGCTGCCGGTGGAGGCAGCGCCCGACCATCCGCACAACCGCGCGCGCGGGGCATTCATCGAAGTGGGCGGGGTGACCCAGCCTGCCCCCGCACCCCGTTTTGGCAATACCGAACCCGTGCCGCCCGTGATGTGGCGCGAGGATGCCGACCGGGCCGCTTTGCTGGAAGAGCTGGGCTTTACGGCGCAGGAGGTGGCACAACTTGAGCGGGACGGCGCGTTTGGGCGGCCGCCCGCATAAGCTCACTCAGCCTGCCACCACGCTTCCATCATCGGCTGCAGTTCGCGGCCGACCAGTTCGATCACCGGGCCACTTTCGCGCACCAGATAGGCCATGCTGCCATAGCGGTGCTTGGGCGAAGCGCCTGCCATGAGGATTTCCCACCCCTGCCCGACGAGGTCCTCCACCGTATCGCCCAGATTATCGACCCACACGCCGATATGCGAACGGTCCAGCGCGCGCATCTGGTCATAGGGCGATCCGGGCTGTGCTTCGACCAGTTCCATCCTGATCGGTCCTTGCCGCGCATAGGCCACCTTCAGCCGCGCCTCTGCCCGCCCGCCTGCTGGTGACCACACCGGGAGCGGATCAAACGCGCGCACTGGCGTCCAAGCGGTGGGTGTGGCCTGATTGATCCCCGCCATGGCCGCGTCGATATCGTCGACGATCAGCCCGTGGTGAAAGATTCCCGCAAGGATGTTCATGGCGCTTCCTTCAAAACCTGCGCGCACGATGCCTGCGGGCAGGCCTTTGCACAAGCCCGCAAATTGGCAAGCACGCGATGCAGATTCGTTGGCGTGGCATCTGTGAACCCATCTAAACATATGATGTTAAGCGATATTTGTCGGGCTTGCATCTGCGCCTGCGGTAATTTACAAGCATACATGTCTGTTTTTATTTTCAGACCAGACGCCCCAGAACATAAGCCCTTGCGGAGTTGGAAACCATGCTCGATCTGGCCGCCAGCCGTGGACATCAGGAAGACCTTGCCCGGATGGATTGGGAACGGGACCGCAAGGAACCGCCCGAGGGTTTTCCCGCGCTGCCCACTGTCCCCGCCGCCCGCTATGTCGATGCCGATTTCCTTGAGCTGGAACGCACCGGCATGTGGAACAAGGCCTGGCTCTATGCCGGGCACGTGGACCAATTGCCCGAGCCGGGATCGTGGTTCCTGACGCGCAACACCGGCACGCCCATCGTCGTGTGCCGCACATTGTCGGGCGAGGTTAAGGCGTTCTACAACACCTGCAAGCATCGCGGCGCGCCGCTGGTGAAAGAGGATGCGGGCACATCGCGCGGGTTCGTCTGCGGCTATCACGGCTGGAGCTATACGCTCGATGGCAAGCTGACCGCCGTGCGCGACAAGCGCGATTTCCCCGATTTTGATATGGCCTGCCATTCGCTGTCCGCCGTGCGGTGCGAGCTGCTGGGCTCGCTGATCTTCCTCAACTGCGATCCCGATGCTCAGCCGCTGATCGAGCATATCGGGCCGATGGCGGCGCATCTGGAAGAGCTGCAACTGGAAACGCTGCGCTTGGTCGATAGCCGCAGCTATGAGGTGGACTGCAACGTCAAGGTGCTGCTCGATGCGTTCCTTGAGGTCTATCACCTGAAATCGATCCACGAAAACACCGTGGACCGCTTCCTCGATCACCGCGCGATGATCATCACGCTCTGGCCCAATGGCCACAGCCGGATGGTGACTCCGAACCGGCGACCGGACTGGGTTGATCCCGGCACCAAGGGCATGCCCGAAATCCCCACGGTTTCGGAATTCACCGCAAAGAACAACATCAGCTACAACATCTATCCCAACTTCGTGATGCCCCCTGCCCCCACCGGCATTCCGCTGCTACAGTTCTGGCCGCTGGGCACGCGCCGCACGCGCGTGGTGTCAAGCTGGGTCGCGCCCGATCACGATCCGGCCAATCCCAACCCGCTTTGGGAGGTGCGCATCAAGAACTGGGAGCGCATCCTTTACGAAGACCTGCAATTTGCCCCACAGATTCAGGAATCGGTCGAAGGTCCGGGCTTTCAGGGCATGTCGCTGAATTATCAGGAGCGGCGCATTTATCACTGGCACGAGGAACTGGACCGCCGCATCGGCATCGACAACGTGCCCGAAGCGGCACGGGTCACGCCGGTGCTGGCCCCTTACATCAAGCAGGTGTGACGAGTGCCAACGCTTGAAGGTAAGGTCGCCGTCGTCATCGGCGCGGCGAACCACGGCAACATGGCGCAAGTCATCGCGCGCAAGCTCGCGGAGGAGGGCGCAAAAGTCGTCGTCGCAGGCCGTGCGCCCGAGGCGCTGGAGGCGCTGGCGCAGGATATAGGCGGGCTGGCGGTGAGCCAGTGCGACATTTCCAGCGAGGCCGATTTGGCGCGTCTGGCCAGCACAACGGTGGAGCACTTCGGCGGGCTGGACATTGCCGTCAACGCCACCGGGTGGGGCCTGCTAAAACCCTTCCTTGAAACCACGCGCGAAGATATCGATCGCATGGTGGCGCTGCAGTTGACCGGCGCCATGCTGTTCTATCAGGCCATGCTGCGGGTGATGCGCGATGGCGGGTCGCTGGTGCAGATTTCCTCTGCCACCGCCTCGATCATGCTGGAAGACCACGCGATCTATATGGGCACCAAGGCCGGGGCGGATCATATTATCCGCTGCGTTGCCAACGAGTTCGGCAAGCGCGGCATCCGCGCCAATTCGGTCGCGCCCGGCTTTACCGCCACGCCGATGACCGGCAAGGCCAGCCAGACGCCCGGCCTGATCGAAGCCTTTGCCGCCGAATATCCGCTGGGCCGCGTCGGCACGAGCGAGGACGTGGCCGAGGCCGTGGCATGGCTGTGCAATGACGCCTGCTTCATGACCGGACAGGTGCTGCAAGTGAACGGCGGGCTGACGCTACGCCGCAATCCCACCAATGCCGAAATCGGTGCATCAGTACGCGCGGCGCGCAAGGCGGCGGCGCAAGCGTGACCAACCCCTTCCCCGACGATCCCGACCTTGAACGCAAAGCGCTTTTCGAATTTGAACAGACCGGGGCGGATAGCTGGCGCACCCGGCCATTGCCCAGCGGTTTGCTGCGGCTTTATGGCGGAATGATCGTGGCGCAGGCGCTCGACGCGATGCGCCTGACCGTGCCGGACGACAAGCACGCCCATGCTATCCACCTGTTTTATCAGCGCGCCGGGCTGACCGACAGGCCTCTGGTTCTGAAAGTTGAGCGCGATACCGATGGTCGGAGCTTTGCCCAGCGGCGCGTGGCCGTAACGCAAGATGGCATGCCGATTGCCTATGCCATGGGATCGTTTCAGGTGGCAGAGGAGGGAGCGGTGCATCAAGAAGCGATGCCCGCTGTTGCCGGGCCGGAGGGACTGGAGGCGCTGCCCGCGATATTCGCGCGCGCCATGGACGATGTGCCTGCCCGTCACCGCCCGTTCTGGTGCCGCCGCCAGATGTTTGAGTGGCGACCGGTCGAACATTTCCCGATCCGCCTTGCCACGCCGCAGCCAGCGCAACGCCACTTTTGGCTGCGTACCAATGCTTCGGTTGATGGCCCGCTATATGTCCATCAGCGCCTGCTGACCTATGCCAGCGACACGCACATCATGCAGACCGGTCTGCGCCCGCTGGGCATTGCCTGGACCGACGATCATCTGCAAACCTCCAGCCTCGATCATGCGATCTGGTTTCACAATCCGTTCCGCGTGGATGACTGGCTGCTCTATGCGCTCGATAGCCCGGTGGCATCGGGCGCGCGGGTGATGGGCGCCGGCAAGATTTTCCGGCGCGATGGCACGCTGGTGGCCACGGTGGCGCAACAGGGGCTGGCGCGGATGCTGGATGTGGTACGCGAAGGGAAGATCTGATGACGGAAAGCGATCTGTCGCCTTTGGGCACACCTTGGCTGTGTTTTGAAGACCTGGCTGTCGGATTGAAACGCCAATCGGCCACCCGCACGGTGACCGAAGCAGAAATCGTGGAGTTTGCCCGTGCCTATGATCCGCAATGGTTCCACACCGATCCCGAAGCCGCGCGCGCATCGGTGTTTGGGCAAGTGGTGGCCAGCGGCATCCATGTGCTGGCGCTGTGGCGGCAGCTGGATCATACGATCAACAGCGACATCGATTTCGTTTGCGGCGTAGGCTGGGAACACTTGCGCCTGAAACGTGCGGTGCGCGCGGGCGATACGATCTATGTCACCAGCGAGATCATCGGCCTTGAACCATCACGCAGCGGCAAGCCACGCGGCACCGCCATCACCCGCTATGCCGTGCTGCTGGACGATGGCACGCAATGTGTGACGTTTGAAAGCATCAACCTCGTCTACACGCGCGAGGGGCGCAGCAGGGATGCTAGGGGCTAAGGCGATTCTCGATCCTGATGAGAACCAAAGTCCGTTCGTGTCGAGCGAAGTCGAGACACCGCGCGATGTGTCTCGACTTCGCTCGACACGAACGGGATAGGGAAAATCTCGAATTAGCTTGCAAGCGCAGTCGCCAGCGCATCCGCATCGGCATAGGCGCGCTGCATTGCGGCCTCCACGTCTTCCGGCGCGCCATACGTAGGCCGCACCTGAACCTCATGCACATCGGTAATGCCGATGAAGCCCAGCCACGCCTTCATGAACGCCGTCTGGAAATCCAGTTCCGCTCCCGGTTGGCCCGGCCGGATATCCAATGCGCCTGAGCAGACCAGAATCGCGCGCCGTCCGACGGCAAGGCCGGTTACGCCTGTCGCATCGGCGGTGAAGGCAAGGCCGGGCTGAGTCAGCACATCGATGTATTGCTTGAGCCGCCACGGCACGCCGAAGTTCCACATCGGCACGCTGAACACATAGGTATCAAACGACAGGAAGTGTTCGACCGTGCGGCCTATGCCTTCCCACGCTTCCACCACCTCGGCGCGCACTTCGCGGCCTTCAATAAGGTCGTAGCGGCCTTCGATGGTCGTGCCATCGAAGGTTGGCAGATTGGCGCTGGCTAGGTCCAGCGCCTCTGTTTCGGCGACGGCCAGCCTTTCGATCAAACGCCGCGCCACCATGTCTGACCGTGAGCGCACCCCGCGCGGGCTGCCCATCACGTGAAGCAGGCGCTCCATCGCTCAGCGCCGCTGATCAAAGCGGCGGCCCAGCAGGGCGCCTGCGATATTGGTCTTCTGGATATCGATGGCTCCGCCCGCGATGCCCCAGCCCCAGCTGTCGCGCAACCGGCGCTCCATCGGGAAGTCCTTGGAATAGCCATATGCGCCCATCAGCTGCATCGCATCGCCGGTCACTTCGCGCGCAATGGTGTTGGCAAAGCATTTGCCGGTGGAGCTGTGCAGCACCGATGGCAGGCCATCCTGCGCCAGCGAGGCTGCGCGCCAGATCAGCAGCCGGGCGGCTTCAACCTTCATGTGCATTTCGGCAAGCTTCAGCTGTACCGCCTGAAATTCCACGATGGGCTTGCCGAACTGCTTGCGTTCCTGAACATAGGCGCTGACATCTTCCAGCGCGCCCGAGGCCTGGCCCAGCGCCATCGTGGCATTGCCGCAGCGTTCCAGATCGAACGCTTCCATAAGCTGCTTGAATCCGCCTGCAGGCACGATCACGTTGGCCGCCGGGATCTCGCAATCGTCGAAGTTGAGGTCTGACGAAGGCACGCCACGAAAGCCCATCAGCTCCTCGTTCGGGCCAAAGCTGAGGCCGGGGGCGTCCTTTTCCACCAGCACTGCGCCAATGCCCTTGGCTCCCGGTGCATCGGACAGGCGGCAATAGACCACATAGGCATCGGCATGGCCGCCGCCCGAGCACCAGCGCTTGGTGCCGTTCAGGATAATCTTGTCACCGCGCGGTTCGCCGCGCGTTTTGAGGTCAGTCAGTGCGCTGCCGGCATCGGGTTCGGACATCGAGACCGCCACGATCATCTCGCCTGCACAGACGCGCGGCACCACGCGGCGCTTCAGTTCATCCGACCCGAAGTGTTCGATGGCACGGACCGGACCGACCGAGGACGACACGTTGATGCCGAGGAAGCCCATGTCGGCATAGCGCTTGATCAGCGCGTGGCTGGGCGGGGTGTTGTTCCGCTCGCATTCCGCCGCAATCGCCGGAAGTTCAGCGCGGGCAAACTCGCGCGCGGCTTCCTGAAGCTGGCGCTGTTCTTCGGTCAGGGCAAAGTTCATCGGCTAAGATCCATTCAGCTACGCAAAAAACAAACGTCATCCTGAACGTGTTTCAGGATCCATTTCGCCAATCTACCCGCCGCTGCTGGCGAGAGATGGACCCTGAAACAAGTTCAGGGTGACGAAGATTGGTGAGACAGCTTCTCCCATCACGCCAGCAACTCAGGCTGTTCGATCAGGCGGGCCAGCGCCGCCATGAACCGCCCGGCATCTGCGCCATCAATCGCGCGATGATCGCAGCTTAGCGAAAGGTTGAGGACGGGCACGATGCGGATCGCGCCCGCATCGTCGATGGGTTCGGGCCGCGCGGTGCCCACGGCTAGGATCGCGCCCTGCGGCGGGTTGATGATCGCATCGAACTGCTCCACCCCGAAGCTGCCGAGGTTGGACAGCGAAAAGCTGCCGCCTGCGATCTCTTCGGGCCGCAGTTTGCCGGTGCGGGCCTTCTGCGCCAGCGCCTTCATCGCGGTGGCGATCTGCGCCAAGGACAGGTCATCCGCGCCGAACACGATGGGTGTCACTAGCCCGCGATCCGTGGCGACGGCGACCGACACATCGGCCTGCGCAAAGCGGTGGATGTCGTTGCCGTGCACCTGAATGTTCACGGCTGGCACTTCTAGCAAAGCCAGCGCACAGGCGCGGATCAGGTAGTCGTTGACGCTGGGCTTGTCGCCGGTGCTGGCCGCGCGGTGCGCCAACAGGCGGTCAGCGCGCACGCGGCGGCGGACGTAGAAGTGCGGGATTTCCTGTTTGGACTGCGTGAGCCTGCGCGCAATGGTGCGGCGCATCGAGGACATCGGCTGCACATCGGGCGCGCCTGCGGCTGCCGCCACTGGCGCTGCGATCATTGGTGCTGCGATCACTGGGGCTGCAACAGGTTCCGGCACCACGACTGGCGCAGCATTGGCGACCGCCGCAAGCACATCATCGCGGCGCACACGGCCACGCGGGCCGGTGCCGGTGATCTTCGCCAGATCGATCTCGTGCAACAGGGCCAGACGGCGCGCGACCGGCGTTGCCTTGACCGGGCCTTCGGGCAGGAGCGGGAACGCGCCGACCAGCGTGGGCTGTGCCGGAGCGCGCGCGGCCTGCGCCACGTCCTGCGCCGAAATGCGCCCGTTGCGTCCGCTGCCTTGCACGGTGGACAAGTCGAGGCCCAAAGCCTTGACCTGCTCCAGCGCGGCCGGGCTGATCGCAAGGCCTTCAGGCACAACGATTTCCGATGCGGCAGGTGCAGTGGTGGCAACAGGTGCTACCGGTTCGCCCGCATCGGGATCAAAGCTGGTGTCAGAGGCGCGGAAGCCCGCCACCAGCGCGTCGATTTCTGCCGCACTCGCCTCACCACCGTCCGACAGCACTGCCAGCAGCGCACCCACCGGGTAAGTTTCACCCGCCTTGGCCAGAATGCGCACAAAGCGGCCGTCGGCTTCGGCTTCCACTTCGTTGGTGATCTTGTCGGTTTCGATCAGGGTTAGCACGGTGCCGCGCGTGAAGGCAGCGTTTTCGGCCACCATCCACTCGGCAATCGTGCCTTCGGCCATCTCGATGCCCCATTTGGGCATGGTGAACGCCTTGAGCTTGGCCATAGCCTGCCCCCCGCTCAACGGAACGCGAGAGTGCGGCGGACCGCGCTCTCAATCGTGACAGGCGAAGGCAGCCATGCCCGTTCCAGCCCGCGCGAAAACGGGATCGGCGCGTGGGGGCCGGTGACCATTTCGGGCGGAGCTTTCAGGCTGGTAAAGGCGCGCGTTGCGACAAGGGCGGAGATATCGGCGGCAAGGCTGCAGCGCGGCGGGCTTTCGTCCACCACCACCAAACGCCCGGTCTGTTCCACCGAGTCAAGGATCGCGTCCTCATCCATCGGGCTGGTCGTGCGCAGATCGATCAGGTCCACGCCGATGCCATCGGCGGCCAGCTTGTCCGCCGCTTTTTCGGAAAAGTTGACCATGCGCCCGCAGGCCACGACGGTTACGTCCCCGCCTTCGCGCACCATGCGCGCCTGGCCGAAGGGCACGCGGTAATCGCCATCGGGCACTTCGCCCTTCACGCCATAAAGCGCCTTGTGTTCAAAGAACATCACCGGGTCGTCGCCGCGCAACGCCTCGGTCAGCAGGCCCTTGGCATCGGCGGGTGTGGTGGGCAGCACCACTTTCAGCCCCGGCATGGCGGTGAGCAGCGCATAGACCGATTGGCTGTGCTGCGCCGCCGTCTGCATCCCCGCGCCATAGACCATGCGCACCACAGCGGGGCATTTGGTCTTGCCGCCGAACATGTAGCGGAACTTGGCCATCTGGTTCCACAGCTGGTCAAGGCTGACGCCGACGAAGTCGGCGAACATCAGCTCGGCCACCGGACGCTTGCCCGCCAGCGCTGCGCCAGCGGCTGCACCGATAATCGCGCTTTCCGAAATCGGCGTGTCGATCACCCGGTTCGGGCCGAACTTTTCCCACAGTCCCGAAGTCGTGCCCCAGATGCCGCCAATGGCTTCAGGGCCGCCTGCAGTGCCGTTGCCGCCGACCACGTCTTCGCCTAGCACGAGGATATCGGGATCGCGCTCCATCTCTGCATGCAAGGTGCGCAGGATCGCTTCACGAATGTTCATCACCGCCATGATCGCAAATCCTCAGTAATATTCGGCGTAAACGTCGTCGGCGACAGTCGCCGGATCGGGATCGGCGGCGGCGCGGGCTTCGGCCACCACGGCGTCGATCAGCGCGTGAACCTCGGCGTCGATGGCATCCATCTCGGCCTCGGCCAGCAGCCCTGCTTCGGTCACCGTCTTGCGGAAAGCCTTCAGGCAATCGCGCTCATCACGAATGCGGTCCAGCTCTCCGGGGCCACGATAGCGCTGCGGATCGCCTTCGAAGTGGCCATAGAAGCGCTCGGTATCCAGCTCGATGGCGGCAGGGCCATGGCCAGCGCGCACATATTCGAGCAGGTCGCGGAACTGTTCATAGGTATCGAAGAAATCGCAGCCATTGGCGCGCCACACTTTCATGCCGAACGCCTCGGCCCGGCTCGCGATGTCGAGCGAAGTGCCCACCGCGTATTCCACGCCGGTGTGTTCGGAATAGTGGTTGTTTTCGAACACGAAAATCGCCGGAGCCTTGGTCACCACGGCCATGTTCATCGCTTCGAATGTGGTGCCCTGATTGCAGGCACCATCGCCCGAAAAGGCAATGCCGACGCGCCCCTTGCCGTCCATCTTGGCGGCCAGCGCCGCGCCCACCGCCTGCGGTGCGCCACCGCCGACGATGCCGTTCGCGCCCAGCATGCCCACGTCCAGATCGGCAATGTGCATCGAACCTGCCCGGCCCTTGCACAGGCCTTCGGCGCGGCCATAGATTTCGAGCATCATGCCGCGCACATCGCAGCCCTTGGCGATGCAATGGCCATGGCCGCGGTGGGTGGAGACGATCTTGTCCTCCACCGTCAGCTGATCGCAGATGCCCACGGCCACGGCTTCCTGCCCGCAGTACAGATGCGTGAAGCCGCCGATCTCGCCGGTCTTGATCTCTTCGTGCAGCCGCTCTTCAAAAGCGCGGATCGTGCTCATGCGCCGATAGGCGCCCAGCAGCTGGTCGTGGCCCAGTTGCAGCATGGCAGTTCCTCTCAGATGTCGTCCGGGCCTTTGCCGCCGGGACCATAGATGTAATCGTCCAGCACCTTGTGGAAGTGCCGGATGCGCAGTTCCTGTTCGCCGATCCACAGCCCCGGGAAGCTGTCAGACTTCATGCCCAGCTGCACGGTGGGCAGGTTGTAGGCATCCTGATCGAGCACCTGGCCGATGGAGCGGTCACCATGCTTGAAGCGCCGCTGCTTGACCCGCTCGGGCCATTCCTCGCCCTGCGGCACCAGCTCGAACACCCAGACGTCGTAGAGCATCTTGTTCGGATCAGTGGCGTGCGGCCGCTGGCGGAACATCATGATGTCATCGGCGTGGACATTCAGCGCCACGTTGGGGAAGATCATGTAGTGGTAATCATCGGTCAGCTGATCGTCGTTCAGCGCCGAATAGTCCTTGCCCTGTGCGGCCCCGTGCTTACGCTTGAACAATTGCACATCGCGGCGGATATCGCCCACGCGGCCTTCGTATTCAGCCGGGTCCATCCCCGCATTGCGCATGATTTCATCAATCGCGGGCGGGATCTGGCTCGGCATGGCCACGCGTGGGGAAACCGTGGCGAACGGGATCAGATAGCGGTTGTGCTTCTCGTAGCAATCGATCTGCACGTTCACGTCATCAAGATACCACAGCAGCTGCGGGTGAATGCCCTGCACGTGGTAGGTTTCGTTGAAGGCATCAACCGAGGCCTTCCAGTTGCAGTCCCACTCCACCGTCACATCGCGCGACCAAGCCATGCGCTCGGGGTGATAGGGCTCCAGATGCTCTTTCAGCGGCGCGATGTAATCGTCGAACGGTTCAACCTGCGGGTTCAGCGAATACCAGACGAAGCTGTTCCATTCCACGCACGGCAGGCTGGGCAAGGTCATGCCGGGAGGCCCACCCTGCTGGAACGTGCAAAGATCGGGCAGCCGCTCGATCTTGCCGTCCAGCCCATAAGTCCAGTGGTGGTACATGCAGCGGAACTGTTCGGCATTGCCAATGCCTTCCGGCCGCAGCCGATTGCCGCGGTGCAGGCAGACATTCGGAAAACAGCGGATCGATCCATCGTGCTGGCGCACGATCAGCACCGATTCCTTGCCGATATCGGTGCAGATGTAATCGCCCGGATTGGGGATATCGTCAGCCCGGCCGCCCAGCAGCCAGACCTTGGACCAGACCCGCTCCCACTCCAGCTTCATGAACTCTTGGGAGTAATAGCGTTCCGCCGGGATCACATCGGTGCCCAGATCGGGATCGGGCGCCTTTTCCACCGGCGTGCCATCAGTGCACGCCGCCGGATCGACGCGGATCACGTCGACGACGCGCTTCACATCCATCCGTGCGGTATCCCACATCAGAAGTGCGTCCGGTTGGTAAAGCCGCCATCGACGACCAGGTGCGAACCGTTGCACCAGCTGGCCGCTTCACTCGCCAGGAACACGATGGCCCGCGCCACTTCTTCGGGCCGCCCCAGCCGCCCCGATGGCTGCTGGCGCAGTTGGGAATTATAGAACTTTTCCATCGTGCCCTTGATCATGTCCCAGTTGCCGCCCTCGAACTCGATGGGGCCGGGAGACACGACGTTCACGCGGATGCCGTCCTTGCCGTGGGCCAGCGCCAGCTGCTTGCCATACGTGATGAGCGAGGCCTTCATCGCGTTGTAGGCCTGCGGGCCGCCCATGGCTTCCAGCGCCGATGTGGTGGCCACCAGCACGATGGAACCGCGCTGCTGTTCGGTCATCTTCGGGATCGCTGCCTCGATGGCGCGGACCGGGCCAAGCACATCGGTTTCAAAGGCGTTGTGCCAGTACTTTTCACTGCCGATTCCGCCGCTGGCAGAGCTGAGCGGAATCAGCACATCGACGCCATCGAGCGCTTCGATTGCCCATTCCATCCACGCCTTGTATTCATCGGCGCGCTTCACGTTGACCGGCTTGCCGACCACTTTGGTGCCATAGCGCGAGAGCGAGGCGACTGCGTCCTTCACCGAATCCTCGCCGCGTGCGCTCAGCGCCACGTCGCAGCCTTCACGCGCCAGAATTTCGGCCACGGCATAGCCGATGCCGCGCGCGCCGCCGACGACGATGGCCTTCTTCCCTTGCAGCCCGAGATCCATGTCCTGCCCTTTCAAACGTCCAAACGCGAAGATCGGGCGGACCAGCCTGCGCGGCGCAATGGCCGAACCGCTATCCTTGATGCACCGCGCACCATGGCTGGCACTGCGGACTCATCATCCTTTCTCCCTTGGCGCGCACTCTATTGCAGCCCTTGCAGAGTGCAAACAAAAAAACATGCTTGCATGCTTTTTTCCTGTGACGCATGGTGCGGGCAGATATTTGACCGGCGGCTTTCAGCAAGACCGGCGCACTTGGGGAGAGGCCGTCCCAGCGGCCGACAGGAAACAGATGGCGCTTGCACAACGGCGGTCTCAACTCACGTCTTATCCGGTGCCTCCGGATGCCGCCCCGGAGCCTGAAAACTCAGGTCCGGGGCGGCAGGTTCGCAAAAGCGCGGCCACACAGGCGCGGCTGATCGAGGCGACGATCTCGTGCCTCGTCAAATACGGCTATGCCAAGACCGTCACCCCGCTGGTGGCATCAGAAGCGGGCCTTTCACGCGGGGCAATGCTGCACCACTTTGCCAATGGCGATGCGCTGATTCGGGCGACCATCGTGGAGCTGCACGAGCGGCGGCTGAACGCCTTCCGCCGCGCTGCATCAACCCATACCGGCGATGTGCGCGCGATGGTGCGCGGGTACTGGCAGCAGTTGCAGAAACCCGGCTTCATCGCGTTTCAGGAACTGGCCATGGCTGCGCGCACCGACGAGGGCCTTGCCGCCATCCTGCTGCCGCTGCAGGCCGAATTTGCCGAACGGTTTCAGGCGTTGGCCGGCCAGCTCTATCCCGATTGGGTCAGCGAGCCTGAGCGCTTGCGCCTTGCCATGGCGCTGTCGCAGACCTTGATGGAGGGTATGCGCATCGCGCACCTGACCGGTGCTGCCGACGACAGTCTGATTGATCCGTTGCTCGATTTCCTGGAAGCCAGCGTCAGGGCACTTCGCCCCGGTGGAGAAATCGCATGAGCGGTAAAGGCTTGGGACCGCTGGCAGGCGTGAAAGTGCTCGACCTCACCAGCGTGCTGATGGGGCCCTATGCCACGCAGATCTTTGCCGATCTGGGCGCAGACGTAATCAAGATCGAAGGGCCTGCGGGCGATACCACCCGCGCCATCCCCCCCGGCCCGGAAGCCACGCGCGGGGCGATGTTCCTCAACGTCAATCGTGGCAAGCGCAGCCTTGCGCTCGACCTGAAACAAGCCGCTGCCCGCGATGCCGTGCTGCGGCTGGCGGAAGGCGCAGACGTGTTCATCCATTCGATGCGCGCGCAGGCCATCGCGCGGCTCGGCCTTGATTACGAAGCCCTGCGCGCGGCCAATCCGAAGATCATCTACGCCAACCTCTATGGCTATGGCCGTAACGGGCCGTACCGCGATTACCCGGCCTATGACGATATCGTGCAGGCCGCATCGGGCGTGGTCGATCTGCAGGCGCGGTTGTCCGGCGGCGAACCGACCTATGTGGCCAATGTGATTGCCGACAAGGTCAGCGGCTTGACCGGGGCCTATGCGGTAATCGCGGCGCTGTTTGCGCGCGAACGCACCGGGCTGGGGCAAGAGATCGAAGTGCCCATGTTCGAAACGATGGTATCATTCGCCAGCGTCGAGCATCTGTGCGGATCGCTGTTCGATCCCCCGCAAGGCCCGCCTGAATATCCGCGCGCCACATCGCCATCGCGCAGGCCCTATCGCACCGCCGATGGCCACGTGGGCGTGATGATCTATAACGACAAGCAGTGGCAGGCCTTCTTCTGTGAACTGGGCAATCCGCCGTGGTCGCAGGACCCGATGTTCGCGTCCTTGCGCAGCCGGACCGAGAATATCAGCGAAGTGCTGGCCAGCGTCGCCCGCGAACTGGCCACACGTTCCACCGCCGAATGGATGGACCTGTTCCGCCGCGCCGAAATCCCCGCCACGCCCATCGCCTCGATGGAACAGCTGCTGCACGATCCGCATCTGGTCGAGACCGGTTTCTGGCAGGAGCGTGAGACCGAGGCCGGGCGTTTGCGCTATCCGGGCATTCCCACCACTTTCTCTGAAACCCCGGGCGCGATCGGCGATCCCGGCCCGGTTCTGGGAGCAGACAACATGGCCGTTCTGGACGAAGCCGGGTTTAGCCCGGAAGAAGTGTCCGCACTCGTCGCCAGCGGTGCGGTGATATCGTGAGCGGTTCCGCGCAACACTGGGATGCGGCCTTGGCCGAAGGGCGCTTCCTGCTGCAACGCGCGCCCGATGGAACCGCCCTGTTCCCCCCGCGCGAACATGCCCCCGGCAGTGGCGCGGCGCTCGAATGGATCGAAGCATCGGGGCGCGGCACCGTCTATTCCGCCACCTGGATTCAGCGCCGCCCGCCCGAAGCGCCGTATAACGTCGTGCTGATCGATCTGGCCGAAGGCGCACGGATGATGAGCCGGGTTGAGGGCGTCACGCCCGAAACGTTGCACATCGGCATGGCCGTGCAGGCGCGCATTACCGATGGACCGCTGCTGGTGTTTGATCCTGTTGCAGAGGGAGCAGCCTGATGGGCGACCGTTTCCCCCGGGCCCGCACCGCCGTTGTCGGCTCGGCCACCTTTGGCGTGGGCGAGATGCCCGGCTATTCCGCGCTGGAAATCGCGGCCAATGCCGTCCACTTGGCGCTGGCCGATGCGGGCATTGGCCTGCCCGAAGTCGATGGCCTGTTCATCGCCCTGCCCGATGACCTGTTCGGCGGGCTATCACTTGCCCAATACCTCGGCATCCACCCGCGCTTTACCGACAACAACCGCGCAGGCGGGGCCTCGTTCATGAGCCATCTCGTGACGGCCGTGATGATGCTCGATGCCGGATACCTTGATTGCGCCGTGATCGCCTATGGTGCGAATCAGCGCTCTTCGGGCGGCAAGCTGTCCACCCCCGCCCGGCCAGACCGCTGGGACGCGCCCTATGCGCCGATGTACCCGCTCTCGTTCTATGCGCTGGCCGCCGCGCGCCACATGCACCAGTACGGCACCACGCGCGAGCAGCTGGCCGAAGTGGCCGTGGCCGCGCGGGCATGGGCCAATACCAACCCCGAAGCTTTCGCCAAAGGGCCGCTGACCATCGCAGATTGCCTTGCCGCGCGCATGGTCAGCACGCCGATTTCGGTGCGCGATTGCTGCTTGGTCACCGATGGCGGCGCGGCGCTGGTGCTCACCCGCATGGACCGCGCGCGCGATTGCCCGCAACCGCCGGTGCCGATTCTCGGCGCAGCGGCGGCCACATGGTACAATTCGCTGTCGCAAGCAGACGACGTGACCACCACCGCCGCCGCCGAATCCGGCCCGCGCGCCATGGCGATGGCAGGCGTGACGCCTGCGGATATCGACACCGTCCAGCTCTACGATGCCTTCACGATCAACACGATCCTGTTCCTTGAAGACCTGGGCTTCTGCGCCAAGGGCGAAGGTGGTGCGTTTGTCTCAGGCGGACGCATTGCGCCGGGCGGATCGCTGGCGGTCAATACCAACGGCGGCGGGCTTTCATGCTGCCACCCCGGCATGTACGGCATGTTCGCCATGACCGAAGCGGTGCGGCAGATGCGGGGGGTTGCGGCGAACCAGATACCGGGCGCGAAAGTCGCGCTGGCCCACGGCAACGGCGGCACGCTTTCGGCGCAGGCCACGGTGATTTTCGGTGGCGTGGATACGGCGTAGGGCATCACTCCCCTAATCCGCTCACCCTGAGCTTGTCGAAGGGTGCTGGCGCGACCGCTGGGCATGATGCTTCGACAAGCTCAGCATGAGCGGGATTGGGAGGGGTTAGCTCCCATCCGTCACCCTCAAACCCCCTGCAGTTCCGCAATCAGCCCATCACGCAGCCGGAACTTCTGGATCTTTGACGTCGACATCGGCCACTCGCTCACCACCCGCACATGGCGCGGGATCTTGAAGCTGGCGAGCTTGCCTTTGCAGTGCGCGATCAGCTCCGCCTCGGTCACGCTGGCACCATCGGCCAGTTCCACAAAGGCGGCGGGCACTTCGACATAGCGATCATCGGGCAGGCCGACGACTTGTGCCAGCGTCACCGCCGGGTGCGTCTGCAGCATCGCCTCGATTTCTGCCGCGGCCACGTTCTCGCCGCCCACCTTCAGCATGTCCTTGGTGCGGCCGTGGAACATCACGTTGCCGCCCGCATCGATCGAACCGATATCGCCGGTATAGAACCAGCCATCGCGCAGCGCTTCGGCGGTCTTTCCGGGTGCGTTGTAATAGCCCTTCAGCATGTTCGGCCCGCGCAGCACGATCTCGCCCCGCTCACAAGTGGCACAATCCTGTCCGGTTTCTGGATCGACAATGCGCATTTCCCATTCGTCCAGCGGCGTGCCGCAACGTTCGGTGCGCGTCTCGTAACTGTCGGACAGGCGGCTGGTGGAAACGGTGCCCGCCGCTTCGGTCAGGCCATACGTGCCAACCTGAATGGTGTGCGGCATGGCGGCCTTGACCGCCTCCTTGATCCACGCGGGCTGCACCGCGAAGTTCGAATTCATCACCCGCAGCCGTGACAAATCGGTCTGGGCAAAGGTGGGATGCGTGATCAGATCCTGCATGATCGTGACGAAGCTGGGATAGGCAATCGTTGCGCCTTCGCGGCCCAGCATGTCGAGCGCCAGCCCTGCATCGAAATGCGGCACGGTCATGTACACGCCGCCCAGATCGAGGATCATGATCATCGGCAGGATGCCTGCGATGTGGAAGATCGGCAGCGGGGACCACACCTTGTCTGCGCTGGTGCATTCATAGCGGCGCCCCAGATTGCGGCTGTTGCCCACCTGCCCGCGGTGCGAAATCATCGCGCCCTTCGGGCTGGACGTGGTGCCCGAGGTATAGAGAATCATTGCCGTGTCAGTGGGATCCACGCCTGCGATTCGCGCGTCGAGCACCGCATCATCCACGCCATCAGCGCGCGCCAGTGCAGCAGAGAGTGGCAGCATCGAAGCCGAACAGACTTCGTCGAGCGAGATGATCGTGCGCAGCAGCGGCGCTTCGGGAAGGTTCAAACCGGCGCTCGCCGTCTGGCCCGCCAGTGAAGGCAGGGCAGCGGTCACCCGCTCGCAGAAATCGAGCGAATCAGTGAGCTTCCCGGCGGTGATCAGGACGACCAGATCGGCATCGCACGCCAGATAGGCCAGTTCGCTGGCCTGATACCGCGCGTTGATCGGCACGGCGACAGCGCCTGCCATGGCAATACCGCAAAACGCTTCGATAAATTCCACACAGGTCGGCATCAGCAGGCCGACATGCTGCCCCGGCTCCACCCCCAGCGCGATCAGCGCGCGCGCCCAGCGGCGGGCGGCGGAATCCAGCGCGCGGTAAGTCAACCGCTGATCGGGAAACACGATGGCTTCAGCATCGCCAAAGCGCGCCGCCGACTTTGCGATCATCGCACCTATGGTGTGGATTTCGTGACCGTTTTCCATTCATCCCCTAACCGTTCTGGCCATAGCCCTGCGGGCTATGTCGGCGGACCTTGCGAACGCAGGCGCCGTTGTTATGCCGAGGTGAATATCGCGCTGCTGCAAAAAAGACAATCATATCTGTCTTTTTTATGCGCCGCGTCCCTCCTTTTTTTTCCCGCTTTCACCGCCATTCTTGCCCAATTGTGCACGAGCGCGCTATGGCAACCGATCAAACCGGCAATCTGCCTTTGCGCAAACAGAATCAGGCTCAAGAGAAAAATGGCACTTTCCCGTACCCGGATTGCCCGCCCTATCCGGCAAACTCGTCCGGCCAGTGAAGTGGCCAATGATAAGGGGCGCGAAAAAGGGCCGCAATTGCAAGCGGCCAAGGCCGCGCAAACCCGCGCCCGCCTGATCGAGGCGACCGTGCGCTGCCTTGTGAAATATGGCTATGCCAATACCACCACACCCAAAGTGGCCGAAGAAGCGGGCCTCTCGCGCGGGGCGATGATGCATCACTTCGACAATGGCACAGCGCTGATCAAGGCCACCATTGCCGAGCTCCACGAAAAGCGCCTGCGCGCCTTCCGCCGCGCGGCTGACAAGCCGGTCCACGAAGTGACCGATCTGGTCGAAACCTATTGGCGGCAATTGCAGAAGCCGGCCTTCATCGCGTTCCACGAATTGGCCGTGGCCGCCCGCACCGATGCCGATCTGGCCAGCATCCTGAAGCCGCTACAGGATGAATTTGCCGAGAAATTCAATGCGCAGGCTGAACAGCTCTTTCCCGAATGGGTCAGCTCGCCTGCCAATTTTGCCTTGGCGATGACCCTGTCGCAAACCTTGCTGGAAGGCATGGCGATCAGCCTGCAGACCGGCGGCATGGATTTGGAGAAGGTCGAGCCGATGTTGCGCCATCTCGAATCGCAGATTGCCGCGCTGGTCCCCACTGCGTCTATTTGAGCCGGTCGGTCAGATCTGGCCAAAACCCCACCTGATCCCCCGGCGCAGCAGATCATAGAACACCGGATAGTTCCACGCACAGCGCTGTGGATGGGGCCAGAACGGGGCGACCGGGGCCAGATCATAGTGCCCTCGGCAATGGCCCAGCGTCAGATACAGGATCGCCCCTTTGCCAACGCGCCGCTCATAGAGCACCGGAACCTGGGCCTCGTCCCACTCGGCATCGCGAAATTCGGGACAGGTGCCGGTGAACGCGGTGTGCAGCAGCACGTCGATATCGCTGCGCTGGCGTGTCAGGTATAGCTCATCCTCCACACGAAAGGCGCGCAAGCCTTGCGTCATCGGATGGTCGGCGCGAGTCACTTCCACCTTGAACGGTGCAATCGGCGGGTGCCCGGCAAACTGCGTGCCCAGCAGATCCATGAAGCCAGGCGCCTCATCGGGCGTTTCGCATACGCCGTCCTGCGCGAATCCCAGCAGCGCATTGGTGCCATGGAGCGCCAGCCAGCGCCCGCCGCCTTCAACAAAGGCGCGCAAAGCCGCGGTCTGCGCTTCATCGGGCACCACATCGCAGGTATAGCTGATCAGCAGGCTGGCAGCAGAAATCGCAGCGACATCGGCATAATCGGTGGAAACCGTTGTGCGGATCTGCGCGTTCTCGGCCAGCAGTTTCAGCAGTTCAAGCCGCGCAAAATCGATATCGTGATACTTTCCCGAGGCGACGAGATGGGCCTGCATGATGTGTTTTCTCCCGTTCGACCCATTGCGGCGGTGCGCATGCAAATCGAAAATACAATCAAACGTGTTTGTCTTTTTTATTGCATCGGGCTAACCTGTGAGGCAACGGTTTTCGGCTGGATAGCCTGCAAGGGACTATCCTGTGAGGACAAACGAATGACCGATCCACTGGGGAAGAGCCTTTGAACGCGTCAAAAACATCTGCACCGCGCATCTTCCGCCCTGAACCGGGCGATCCGGGCCGCCCCCGTCGCGGGCTGGATGATGAAACGCTGGCGCAGCAGACCAGCGTGTTCCGCGAAGACCTGCTGGCCGGGCACACCATCCTGATCTCTGGCGCGGGCAGCGGCATGGGCAAGGCTGCGGCGTTCCTGGCCGCGCGGCTTGGTGCCAATGTGGCGATTTGCGGGCGCGATGCGGCAAAGCTGGATGGCACCGCATCGCTGATCCGCGAACACACCGGGCGCGATGTGCTGTGCCAATCGACCAATATTCGCGATCCCGATGCGGTCGAAGCCCTGATCGGCCGCGTGCACGATCATTTTGGCGGGCTGGATACGCTGGTCAACAACGCTGGCGGCCAGTTCCCGCAGGATGCCATCGATTTCAGCCGCAAGGGCTGGCTTGCGGTGATCGACACCAATCTCAATGGCACCTGGTGGATGATGCAGGAAGCCGCCAAGCGCTGGCGCGAGGTCGGCCAGCCGGGTCACGTGATCAACATCGTCGCCAATGTCGAACGCGGCATGCCGCAGGCCGCACACACCTGCGCCGCCCGGGCAGGCGTGATCTATCTGTCCAAGACGGTTGCCACCGAATGGGCCCCGCACAACATCCGCGTCAATTGCATCGGCCCCGGCGTGATCGAGACCGAAGGCTTCCGCATGTATCCTGAAGAGGCACTGGCCCGCTTTCACAAGGCCAACCCGATGAAGATGCGCGGCAACGCCTGGGACGTGGCCGAAGCCATCGCCTATCTCGCCTCGCCCGCCGGGCGGTTCATCAACGGAGATCTGATGATCATTGATGGCGGGCAGGCGCAGTGGGGCGTGATCTGGCCTGCCGGAATGCCGGACTACTTTTCGGAAGACGGCGCAGCCTGAAACAACACGATAGCAAATCGGGAGAGAAATATGGGCCGGGTTGAAGGCAAAGTGGCGCTGGTAACCGGCGCAGGATCAGGGCTTGGCGCGGCAGACAGCGCAGCCTTGGCGCGTGAAGGCGCAACCGTTGTCGTCACCGATGTGAACCTTGCCGCCGCACAGGCCGTGGCTGACAGCATCGGCGGCGGTGCCATCGCCATGGCGCACGATGTGTCGAGCGAAGAGCAGTGGATCGCGGTCATGGCCGAGATTGAAAGCCGCTTCGGACGGCTTGATGTGCTGGTCAACAATGCCGGGGTGGTGCTCAGCGCCGATGTTGAAGACACGTCGCTGGAGAAGTTCCGCTGGGTCAATTCGATCATGACCGACGGGGTGTTCCTGGGCATGAAGTACGCCATCCCGCTGATGAACAAGGGCGATGGCGGATCGATCATCAACATGTCATCGGTCGGCGCGCTGCTGGGCTACCCGATCTTCTTCGCCTATTCCGCCGCCAAGGGCGCGGTGCGATCGATGACCAAATCGGTCGCCGTGATGGCGCAGGTCAAGGGCTACAAGATCCGCTGCAATTCGGTCCACCCCGGCGCAATTGAAACGCCGATGGTGCAGGAAGCCGAAGGCCGCTTGGGCCAGGCCAAGGACATCCCGGCGGGCGTCCTGCCTTATGGCACACCGGGCCACCCCGATGACGTAGCCGCCCTCGTGGTGTTCCTCGCCTCGGACGAATCGCGCTTCATCACCGGCGCAGAGCTGGTGATCGACAATGGCGTGACGATCCGCCCGTTCTGAGCGGGACTGGCTCTAGACCTTCACTACCCGCATTTTCGGAGCAACCGGCTCTGCGGCGTTGAACCAGCGCCACAGGCCGGTGCCCGAACGGTGCCCGGCAAGGTCTACCCAGTGGCCAAAGCCCGGATCGGCATCCGCGCAGACCACCACCACGCTACCGTCAGCTTCGTATTTGGCCATCGTGTTGTTGACCCAGACCTTCTGGTGCACGTGATCGAGCGATTCCATCCACCAGTTGTCGACCTGCAGGTTCCACATGCGGCAATCGGGAATCGGCGTTTCAATGACCAGCGCTTCACCGGGCTGCAGATCGTAGTAGAAATGCCCGTACCAGATGTTGGGATCGCCGCCCGCTTTCCAGAAAATCTCCTGCGGGGCGTCATAGAACTGGTTGGGGTGGGCCTTGAACCATTCCGACCAGTTGGCAAAAGTATTGGCCGTGCCGCGCGTCCATGCTGCGGCGGCCATGAGCTGACGCTCGATCAATTCGGGCGTCAGCAGCGCGGGCACCGCAGGCCCTGCCCCCACCCGCTCGACTGTGATGTCGGCAGCCACTTGCGTAGCTTTGTCGTCAAAGGTCTGGCGCACGATCAGCAGCGTGGAATCATCGGCCAGCGGGAGCCAGTTTCCGGGCTTCCTGTCCTTGCTCACATGGATTTCGAATGTGCCGTCGGGCCCGAATTCCATATCGGCAAATTCGATCTCGCCGGTCGATGCCATCGTGCCGTCGATGGCATAGCGGTTGGCCTTGCTGCCGATGGAGAAATAGGGGACCGAATTGCGCTTTCCGGTGATGCGGTATTCCTGATCGCCGCGCACCACGCACTGCTGATAGAGATTGTCGGGGTTGTCCGCACCGATCTTGATCTTGTCATCGCACAACAGGAACAGGCGCGGAAAATCGGGGTCGGCGCTGTCTACCAGCATGTTTAGCGCAGTGCGCGCCAGACGGCTGAGATAGCGCAGGCCCTCTGCCTGATCGAGCGCATGGGTCGGGCTGGATGGCCGCGCCAGCACCTCGCCCGCTTCGGCCAGCTGGGCGCAGAAATTGCGCCACACGTGGTCGAGATGGCCCACCTCGGTGCGGGGATCGGTCATCGCAGTCTCCTCAATTTTCCGCAGCGTAAACGCCTCAACCTGCCATCTGGCCGCCATCAATGGTGAACAGCGCACCCGTAGCCTTGCGGGCCTTGTCGCTGGCGAGGAAGGCGAACATTTCGGCGATGTCTTCAGGATCGCACGCGCCATCGAGCAGCTTGGGTGCGTTGCGCATCATCAGCGCCCAATCGACGCCTTCTGGCGGCAATGTGTCACGCGTCATCGGGGTCAGCACCATGCCGGGGCAAATTGCATTGATGCGCACACCTTGCGCAGCATATTCAATCGCCAGACCCTTGGTGATCGCTGCCACCGCATGCTTCGAGGCTGAATAAGCGATGTTGTAGGGCTGGCCCTGCAGCGCGGCGGTGGATGCGGTGTTGACGATGGCACCCTTGGTCTTGAGCAAGTGCGGCATCGCGGCCTGACAGATCACGAAGACGCTGGTGGCGTTCACCGTCATCAACAGATCGAAATCGGCGGCGGAGAATTCGTGCGAGGGGCCCCACTTCAGCAGTCCCGCAATGTTGCACACAAAGTCCAGCCCTTCGGCAGCGGCGGTATCGACCAGCGCGCGGCAACTGTCGAAATCGGTCGCGTCATAGCCCTGCACCACCGGCTTGATCGCCATCATCGCAGCGGTTTCTTCCAAGCCTGCAAGGTTGCGGTCACCGATGGTCAATTGCGCGCCTTGGGCGGCAAACATGATCGCCGTGGCACGGCCAATGCCCGATGCTGCACCTGTGATCAGTCCGCGTTTGCCTTCAAACAGCATCATATTCTCCCGGTTTCAGGTCGCTTTTCGCGATTGTCATTGGCACAAAAATTGAGGCGGACATTGCTGCCCGCCCCCAACAAAATCAGAATTTCACCGCAGCCGTCAGTCCATACGTGCGCGGATCGGGGAAGTAACCCACGGTAAGCCCGCCGAAGCCTGGACCAAAGTCGATGAAGTTCGACGGGTCGCTTTCCTTGGTCAGGTTGCGCACCCACAAGGTGAACTCAGCCTTGGCCCCGCCCAGCGGCACTTCGGCCACGCCAGCGCGCAGGTTCACGATGCTGCGGCCCGGTGACCGCGTGTTGTTGGCATTCTGCGCCGATGCGTTTGGTGTCCTCAGCGCATAGGGGAAGGTGAAGTAGCTGGCGACATAGTTGAAATCGCCACCCACATTGAAGCGGCCCCAGTTGCCCTCGGCCACTTGCAGATCAACACCCACCGCTGCGGTGGTCTTTGGCGTGTGCGGGAAAGCGCGGTTGTCGGAAACATCGGTATCCACCCCGTTCACGGCATCGATATAGCGCTTGTACTGAGGATCGAGGAACGCCAACGATGCATTGATGGTCAGCGCATCAACCGGCCGCAGCACGGTTTCAAACTCAAGCCCGCGAATGCGTGCCTCCGCAGCGTTCCTGACGACAGACGACGCCCCGGCACCGGCTGTAAAGACCGAAAGCTGGATGTTCTTGTGCTCGTTCCAGAACGCGGCAACGTTGAAGATCACGCGGCCATCGGCAAAACGGGTCTTCAGGCCCAATTCATAGCTGTTGACCTCTTCCGGGCGGTAGGGCGTGCACAATTCCACCGCGCCTGTGGGGCATGCCGCCGTGGGCGCGCGGAAATCATTGGTTTCGCCATTGAAACCGCCCGATTTGAACCCTTGCGCAAAGCGGGCGTAGACATTGATGTCCTGCGATGCCTGATAGGCCAGCGTGACGGCCGGGTTGAACTTTTTGAACGTGGCATCCGGCACACCGCCATAGGGGATGTTGGCCACCACGAATGGCGCGGTGATCCCGTTGGCGGCATCGAAATTGATGCGGAAGAAGCGACGGATATCCTTGGTTTCCTGCGTATAGCGTCCGCCGAGCGTCAGCGTCAGCGCATCGGTGAACTTGTAATCCAGCTGCGCGAACGCGGCCCAGGCTTCGGTGTTTGAACCGTAATCCGACTGGTACGAAGCGCCGCCACCAAAGAAGCTTTGCGGGCCCAGCGTTTCAGCCTTTTCGCGGTAGTAGAACACGCCTGCCACATACTTCAGCCGGTCTTCCAAAGTGCTCCCACTGATCTGCAGCTCCTGGCTCCAGCTGTGGAAATCGGTATCGCGCTGGGTAAAGGCCACCGGCAGCGGTGATCCATCGAGATCGAGCGAATCCTGCCATTTCAGATCGCGGTAGGCGGTGATCGATTTGATCGTGGCCGACCCCAGATCCAGCGCCATGGTCAGCGCATGACCATACGTGCGCGAGCGTTCGTACAGCGGATTGGCATCGAGCGAAGCGGTCGATTGCCGCTCTGCCTGCGCATAGAGGTTCAGCGGGAAGAACGCGCCGCCAAAGGCATAGCCGGGCGAATTGGGATCGAAGATATCTTCGGGGCGGCCATTGCGATTGATCCGCACCAGCTGCGCATAGTCAGGGCGCTGATCGAAGTTCGAATAGTCGAACATGTAATCGGCCGAGAAATTGCTGCCTTCGGGCTTGAAGCGCAACTGGACCATGCCGCTCTTGCCATCAAGGTCGTTGGTCCGCCCGGTGCGGGCAGGCCCGGCGGCAACGGCCTGCGGGAACGGATTGGGGGTCAGCCGGATAAACCCGTCGCGCTGCTGGATCTGGCCCGAGAGTTTGAGCGAGAATGGCCCGAACGATGGCAGATCCACCGATGCGCGCAGGCGGCGCTGGTCAAAGTTGCCATAGGTCACTTCGCCACGGAAACCCAGCTCACCCGTCGGCGCTTTGGGCACCAGGTTGACCGCGCCGGCCAGCGCATTGCGGCCATAGAGTGTGCCCTGTGGCCCGCGCAGGATTTCCACACGCTCCAGATCGGCAACGTCGAAGATCGATCCTTGCGCCTTGGCGATGTAGACGCCGTTCAGATAGAGGCCGACCGCAGGCTCCCACGTAACCGCGGGGTTGATCGTCACTGAGCCACGGATCGAAATCTGCGAAATCGTCTTGTTCGAAGGCGCGCGCTCAAACTTCACGTTTGGCGCAATCGAGCCCAGACCATCGATCGAGGTGATGCCGCGCGATTCCAGAAACTGGCTGCCGACGGCGGAAATCGCGATTGGCACGTCCTGAATGTTTTCGGCCCGCTTTTGCGCGGTGACGACGATTTCGCCAATGCCCGATCCCGAGCTGGCGGTATCCTGAGCGGAATCCTGTGCGGCTTCCTGAGCCGCTGCCGATGCATTTGCCAGAGCAAGCGCAGCCATCGCCGTGGCGGCAAGCAGATGTTTCATGATGTCCCTCTCCAAGGTTTGGATGCGCTGTCGCGTATTCCATAACTGTTGCTACACTATGATTTCAGCATTCATTGCACAAGTTGATTGCGTAACCCGTAGGATTTTTGCAAACTTTTTACGCAAATGTTGAAAAAATGCATCACATGGGCGAAGCTGCCGCGGCGCGCTGCCCTTCAGGTGCAAGCTGCTAAAAAACAAAGAGGATGATCCATGGAAGCGCTTCACGCCTCGGCCTCGCCGCTATCGCCTCCTGATCCGTGGGCGCAGCGTGTGCCAGTGCCGGTGCCCGCCCCGGGCAAACCGATTACCGATTGGGGCCTGGCGATCGATGCCCCGCTGGTGCTGGCCAACCCTGATGCACACGATTGGGCCGATGAAGCCGATGTCGTGGTGGTCGGGCTTGGTGGTGCAGGCGTTGCCGCAGCGCTTGAGGCGCTGGAACAGGGTCTGTCGGTCACTGCGCTCGATCATTATGACGGCGGCGGATCATCAGCGGCCAATGGCGGCGTCTATTACGCAGGCGGCGGCACATCGATCCAGCGAGAGGCGGGCGTGGAGGACAGCCCGGAAATGATGCAGGCCTACCTTGAGACCGAGGTGGGCAATGTCGTCAAACCCGAAACTCTGCACGCCTTTTGCCAAAGCAGCCCGGAAACCTTCGAATGGCTGCGCAAGCACGGCGCGCCGTTCAGCGCGTCGTTATACGCGCGCAAAACATCGTATCCGCCGCTCGATCGGTTCTTGTATCACCCGGACAGCAGCCTTGCCGAACCGTTTCGCAGCCACACTCCGCCTGCCGCGCGCGGGCATCGCACGGTGCACCGCAATGGCAAGAAGCCGTGGGGGCTTGGGGCGGGAATCTATAACCCCTTGCGCGCCGCTGCGCTAGCAAAGGGGCTGGTGTTCCATGCACAGGCCGAAGCGCGGCAATTGGCGACAGACAGCGCGGGCCGCGTGATCGGCGTGCGGGTGGAGCGACTGGTTGATCCGGCCATCCGCGCGCGCCATTCGCAACTGATCGCGCAGGCCAACCGCTGGATGAGCATGCTGCCTCCCACATTCCCCGGCGCCCGGCTCACTTTCGTGCGCGGCTTCAAATATTTGGCGAAGGCACGCGAGTTGGAGGCAAAAGCGCGCACCAGTGCATGGATCCGCGCACACCATGGGGTTGTGCTCAGCGCGGGCGGGTTCATCTGCAACCCCGAAATGGTGCGCCATTTCGCGCCCGATTATGCCGCAGGTCTGCCCAATGGCACATTTGGCGATAATGGCAGCGGGATCATGCTGGGCCTTTCGGCAGGCGGCGCGACCGGCCTGATGGAGCGCATATCGGCATGGCGCTTCCTCAGCCCGCCGCGCGCCTGGGGCCAAGGCATGCTGGTGAACGGACAGGGCGCACGCTATGTCAACGAGACGTGGTACGGTGCGCGCATCGGCGATGAAATGGTCGAGCGCAACCACGGCAAGGGCTGGATCGTGCTCGATGCTGCGCTCTATCGCCAATCCTTCAAGGATGCGCTGGGCAAGGACGTGCTGGGCTTTCAGCGCGACATTACCTTTGTGAACGCGCTGTTTGCGGCGACCAAGGCCCCCACTCCACAAGCGTTAGCGCGCAAACTTGGCATGGACCCGGACACGCTGCTGCAGACACTGGCCACCTATAATGCCGCCGCGCGGGGCGAAGTGGCGGATCCGCATCATAAGACGCCCAATGACATGGCGGTGCTGGGCAAAGGCCCCTATTACGCCATCGATGCATCGGTGGATGCGCGGATGTTTCCGATTGCCTGCATGACGGTGGGCGGATTGCTGGTCGAGGAGGAAACCGGCGCTGTTCAATCGGCGGCAGGCGATCCGATCCCCGGCCTTTATGCCGCCGGGCGCAATGCGGTGGGGATCTGTTCCAACCTCTATGTCAGCGGCCTGTCCTATGCCGATTGCATCTTTTCCGGTCGCCGCGCCGCGCGGGCCATCAAGCGCACCGCTGGCCCCCTGCAGGAGCAAGCGCAATGATCAAGGCCATTGCCCTGCTGCGCAAAAAGGATGGCCTGAGCCGCGAGGCGTTCATAGCCTATTACGAAACGCGCCATGCCCCACTGATCCGGTCGCTCCTGCCCCATATCGCTGATTATCGGCGCAATTATGTGGATCGCGAAGGCGCGTTCACTAGCGCGGTTGCCGCGCTGGATTTCGACAGCGTGACGGAAATGCGCTTTGCATCGCGCGCGCATTACGATGCCTTTCTGGCCGCCGCCGCCGATCCGCACACCGCCGCGCTGATTGCGCAGGACGAGGAGAACGTGTTCGACCGGGCCGCCACGCGCATGTTCGTGGTGGACGAGGTGCCAGCGTTTGCGCCCGGTGCCGACACGCTGGCTATGCTCATGGCCGAACGTGCCGTGCGCGAAGGGCTGGCGCGGTTTGCCCGCGTGCTCGATGGCAAGCAGTGGGACGCACTGGGCGATGTCTTTGCCGAAGATGTGACCTTCGATTATGGCTTGGGCGAGCAGGCGGGAATGGCCGCACTGACCGCCAATATGCGCCGGTTTCTCGATGTCTGCGGCCCCAGCCAGCACCTGATCGGCAGCATTTCCATCGATGTCGCGCCCGGCTGTAATAGCGCAAAGAGCCGCGCCTATGTTCAGGCCCGCCACCAGCGCGCCGATGACCATGGCGGCGCAGTGTTTGACAGCAATGGCGAATACCTTGACCAATGGACCTTGCGCCCCGAGGGCTGGCGGATCGTGCGGCGGGACGCACATTGGCACACGCACAGTGGCGACGCGGCAATCATCTGGGGCAACGACGCGGGGGCCTGACTTTCCACGATTGCCGTATATGGCGCATTCTATATTTCGCAAAACTACTATGGATAAGCAATTTAGCTGTTGATTTACGCAATATGACGTCGCAATAATCCCGCATTCGATAATCGGGAGAGTCTGACATGCAACTTGCCGGAAAAGCCGCCATCGTCACCGGAGGCGCGCGTGGCGTGGCCAAGGGTGTGGCCACTGCCTTTGTCAAAGCCGGGGCCAAAGTCCTGATCGTGGACCGTGAGGCTGATCTTGGCGTGGCCACCGTGCAAGAGCTTGGCGCATTTGGCGAAGTGGCCTTCATGGCGGTGGACCTGATGGACCGCGCCGCCCTGCCCGGCATTGTCGATGAAGCGGTGCGCCGGTTCGGGCGGCTCGATGTGCTGGTCAACGCGGCGCAAGCCTCGCAGCAATTGCTGCTGGTGGACACTACGCCCGAGGCGATGGATCTGGCCTTTGGCACTGGCTTTTGGGCCACGTTCCTGCTGATGCAGGCGGCCTATCCGCATCTGGTGGAGAGCAAGGGCAGCGTCATCAATTTCGGCAGCGGCGCGGGCATTCAGGGGATGCCAACGCAGACGTCCTATGGCGCGGCGAAAGAAGCGATCCGCTCAATGTCAAAGACCGCTGCGGTCGAATGGGGGCCGCAGGGCGTGCGGGTTAACGTGATCTGCCCATTCGCCAATTCCCCCGGAGTCGAAATCTGGAAGCAGCATTTCCCCGAGGCCTATGACAAGCAGATCGCCGGCGTCCCGCTACGCCGTATTGGTGATTGCGAAGCCGATATTGGTGCCGCAGCGGTGTTTTTGGCCAGCGATGCGGCAGGTTACATGACCGGGCAGACGCTGATGGTCGATGGCGGGCAATTGCGGATGCCGTGATCGCTTGTCCTAAAAAGCGGGACGACCGGTCGGCCCTATAAACCGACCGGTGCCCCCTCCAAAGCTCAGTTATTCAGGACCAAGATCCGGCACCCACGGCACGCCGTTGATGTGCCCGCCGCCATCGACGAACAGCGTATTGCCGGTAAGATAGCGCGCATCCTCGCTGGCGAGGAAAGTGGCGACGCCGCCAATATCGCTTTCAGGATCGCCCATGCGGCCCATCGGATTGGCTGCTGCCGTGGCCACGGCAACATCGGGTGCCATTTCAGCAAAGCGGCGATAGGCGGCTGAAACGGCCGCCGGGCAGATCACATTAACGCAAATGCCATAAGGCGCCCATTCGCGCGCCGCGGTGCGCGAATAGGCGCGCACGGCTTCCTTGGCCACGTTGTAGTCCGCGCTGCCCATGTGCGCGTTCACGCCATTGAGCGAGGCCATGTTGATCACCCGGCCCCAGCCTTGTGCCTTCATGTGGGGCAGCGCGCGCTCCATCGCCCATTTGGTGGCATAGAGGCACATCTTCAGCGCATCATCAAAGCGTTCATCGGTCTTGCGCTCGATGCGCACCGGGCCTTCGCCGCGATAGGCATTGTTGACGAGGATATCGACCGAGCCGAATGTCTCAACGCACAGATCAACCGCGCCGAACACATCATCGCGCTGTGACACATCGCAGCGCAGAAACACGGCCTGTGCACCCAGCGCCTGCAATTGCGCGGCCACTTGGGGCCCACGTTCCGCATCATAATCGGCGACGAGGATGCTGGCACCCTCCTTGGCAAAGCGCAGCGCAATGCCCTGCCCGATGCCATCAGCCCCGCCGGTGATCACGGCTGCGCGCCGGTCAAGCCTTCCTGTCATTCCAAACAACCTCCGTGAAGAGTGAATGCAAGCAGGCGCAAGAGCGGGCGCAATTCGCCTTGATCAGAACTTCACGCCAACCGTCAGACCATAAGTGCGCGGATCGGCGAAGTAGCCACCGCCATAGCCAAGCTGGCCGAAATCAATCGCACGCACCAGATTGTTCTCGTCGGTCAGGTTCTTGACCCAGGCCCGGATGAAGCCTTCGCCACCCGCCATCGGAATGCGATCAATCGCAACCTGGGCATCGACGATATTGCGGTTTTCGCCGCGCAGCGCCTGGTTGAACGGCGATGCCAGCGAGTTCGAGAAGCTGTACTTGCCGTCTTCGTAAGCATAGCTGACCCGGCTGGTCAGACGCATGCCATTGTTACCCAACGGGAACTGCGCGTTCAGCGCGACATTGGCCGTCAGCGGCGAGGTGTAGCCCGGCGTGGCAAACTCAGCCGTATTGACCAGCGGCTGTCCGGCAGCCACAGGCAAACCGGCAAGGAATTCCTTGAACTTGATGTCCACGTAACCGATGTTACCTTCCACCGTGAAGTTATCGGTCAGCACGGCCAGCAGCTCAGCCTCAACGCCGGTATAAGTTACCTTGCCTGCGTTGGTGATGGCGGTGGCAAAAGTGCCCGGTGGCAGGTTGGTGATCGGCACAGCCAGCGCCAGATCGTTGTAGACATTGTGATACCCGGCCAGATTGAAACGCACGCGGCGGCCAAACAGCTCGGACTTCAGCCCGGCTTCATACGAGGTGACGTTTTCCGACCGGAACGAAGGCAAGACCCCGGCGACAGCCGGATCCTGCGCATTGAAGCCGCCCGAACGGTAGCCGGTGGCAACGCGGCCATAGACGCTGACATCGTCCGACACATCATAGCCCAGCATCAGGTTCCACGTGAACCGGCTGTAATCGGCATTGCCCTGTTCTGGTGTGGCCAGCGCTGCCGCGCCGTTCTGGAACCGGACCATGCCCTTGGTGTCCCAGGTATAGCGGCCACCTGCGGTCAGGCGCAGGCCGCTGTCGCGTCCGCCCGGATAGAACGTTGCCTGCGCGTAAACCGCGGTGCTTTCAGCCGAGGCGGTGTAGCGCAGCACCGAGCGCGTCTGCACCAGACGGTAGCGCGCCGGATTTGCGGCCACGAAGCTCGGCCCCAGACCGCCGAAGTTGGCGGTGAAGATGCTGTTGGTATCGAGCACGAAGCCGCTGTTCTGCGGGTTGTTCTCCGAACCCTTTTCCCAGAAGTAGAAACCACCGAGAACCCAATCGAGCATGTCGCTTTCGTTGCCGATTTCCACTTCCTGGCTGAACTGCTTGTGACGGCGCTGGTTGTTCGTATCAAACAGGTTCTGCTGGATCGTGGGTACGGGCGAGCCTGCAATGAAGGGGCGCGCTGCTGCCGGGATCGACGGAATGAACTGCAGCAGGCTGGCGGGCATGCCGTTGAACAGTGTGGCATTGCTGAAGCCGGGGGCCGTGAATGCGCCGATGCCATCAAGATCGGTTACGCTGTCGTTGTTCCACTGACGATACCCGGTCGTCGACTTGAAGTGGAACGCGCCGAAATCGTTCTGGACCTGAAAGTTGTGGCCCCATGATTTGTCGGTCGAACGGCTGTTGATGTCGTTGCACACCTGCTGACGCCACACCCGCGTCGGCGCGGCCAAGGCGGCGCAGCGCGGATCGAGGAAGTTCACGCCAGCAAGGAACGGCGCAACCGGAGCCTGCTGCGTTACCCGAACCGGCACTCCGCCCACGGTGACAGGCGCCAGAGGCGCGCCGCTGGCCGTGTTGGTCAACTGGAAGTTGATCGGCGAGGCATCGGTGCGGCTCCAGTCAAAGATGTACTGGATCGAACCGGTGCCGCCGATTTCGGCTTTGGCCGCAACGCGGAAGGAATCGGTGTTGATCGCGCCCGGATCGCGCGAATCGTCTGGCTCGTTCAGGTTATCGACCGTGCCGTTGCGCTGGCGGTGGCTATAAGTGAAGCTCGTGGAGATTCCGGCGATTTCGCCCGGATCCAAGGTCACGCGGCCATTGAAGGCCTTGAAATTGCCATAGCCACCTTCAGCGGCAAGGCGGAACACCTTGGACGGAGCGCGCGAAATGAAGGCAATCGCGCCACCAGTGGTGTTGCGGCCAAACAGCGTGCCCTGAGGCCCGCGCAGCACTTCGATGCGTTCGATGTCGGTCACGTCGATCGCGCTGCCGCCCGAGCGGGCGATGAATACGCCATCGATGTAGAGCCCGTTGGCGGTATCAAGGCCAAAGGTTTCGGTGGCCGGCGTCGGGATGCCACGAATGGAGATCACGGTTGCGTTGGCGTTGGTCGTGCCCTGAACAATCGTCACGTTCGGGGCAAGACCCGTCAGGTCCTTGGCGTCGCGAATGGCGAGCTGGCCAACCTTCTCGGCACTGATCGCGCTGACTGCGAGCGGCACATCCTGCAGGTTCTGCGAGACTTTTTGCGCTGTAACAACAATCTGTTCAAGCTGGCCCTGATCGTCGGCAGCATCCTGTGGCGCTTCCTGCGCGGCCACGGCCTGTGCACCAAGCGACATGACACTCACGCCGGTCAGCAATGCTGCGCCCAAGCGATGCAAACGGCCTGTCTTTGCGAAGTTCCCTGCAGACATTCTTATCTCCCTCCAAAATCCGACAGCACCACGACCTGACCAGGTTCGCGCGAAGCTAGGATGAGAAAGTGTCTGGCCACCCAGTGGTCCAGACACAGCTGGACCGCCCGCAAAAACGCAGGCGCCACCCTCATCCCGGATTCTTTTTGCCGTTGCGGAGCTAGTAACAACTACGCAAAATAAGTGCAATGGGGAAATTTCATACCCTGTTGCGTAAAAATAGATGGCCTGTTCTGGGTATATGGGTGCGGATGGAATCGCGCCACTACGCTTGCCGGGGGTCAGCCGGTTCGATATCGTGTGGAAAAACAAAGAGGATGCTGTGATGGCTGATATGCCCTATCTGGCACGTGGCGTGATGCCCGTGGAAACGCCGTCGAGCGTGCTTGTCTCGTCATCGAAATATCTGAACAATCCGCGCCTACGCGATTGGCTTGCCACGATTTTGCTGCGCCGCAATGGGGCAGACATGCCGCCGCCTGCAGAGATGTATGAATTCCTGCCCATCCTCGAAGTACTGCGCGATCACGCCGCGATCGAGGACATGTTCACCGCCGAACGCCGCACCAATCCTGAACTCGACGCATGGTTTTCCGAAGGGTTCTATTCAACCTACCAGATCGCGGATTTTGCGCAGTATGCGCCGGGTTCGCTCGGCGGCATTTTCTATCAGTGGATCACGCAAGGGAATTACGAAATCCAGATCACGCCCTGGCGCGAACCGAAAAGCCAGCTGGAATTCTACAACCTGCGCTCGGGCCAGACGCATGATTTTGAACACATCCTGTGTGGCGGCGGGTTCAACTTCATGGGGGAACTGGTGCCCTATTGGTATCGCCTGACCAACGTGTTCAAGTTCATCCAGAACCCTGAACTGGCGGCCGAACTCAGCATGATCCAGATCTTCGGCTCGCTGCGCTATACTGTGCGCACCCTGCTGCATTACCCGCAAGTGTGGAACACCTGCACCGATGCGATTGCGCGCGGGATGGCCGTGGGCAAGGCCAGCGATGCACTATTCCTGAAAAAGCTGGAGCCGCATTTCCACCTGCCACTCGAAGAAGCGCGCGCCGCGCTGGGCGTGCGCGGCGCGGTGGATGTCGATACCGATGTGGAAGGCGCGTTTTGGGCCGAGCGCGTGCCTGCCGAGGCGCTGATAAAAAAGGCTGCGGCAGAGTAAACCGCAGCAGCCTTTTCATCGGTCAGGCCGCAACCGGGGCCTTGATTTCGTACTCGGAGAACACCGGCTTGGCCATGGCATCGGCGAAGGCATCGTATGACCATGGCCAGCTGGCTGGAACGCCGGTGGCATCCAGATACCAGCTGGTGCAGCCCGATCCGAAGATCGTCGTTTTGGCCGCGGCAATCCGGCGCTCTTCATAAGCGGCGTGCGCCTCGACCGTGGGCATGACCGATACCGCTTCTCCCTTGCGCATCAGCTCGATCAACTGGTCGATATAGTCCCACTGGCGTTCGGCAATGTCGATCAGCGAGAAATTGCCCACCGGCCCGGTCGGCCCGTTCAGCATGAACAGGTTGGGGAAGTGTGGCAGCGTGACCGCATAGTGCGCGGTGGGCCGGGTTTCCCAGAACGCATCGAGCGTCAGGCCGTTTTCGCCGGTCACTCCTGCGGGGCGAATGAACTTGTCGGCCTGAAAACCGGTGGCCAGAATCAGCGTATCGAGTTCATGGAAGGTGCCATCCTCCATCCGCACGCCCTTGGGCTCAACGCGCGCAATCTTGCAGGTTTCCACAAACACGGCGGGGTGCTGCACTTCATCGTAATAGCACCACGAATAGATCAGCCGCTTGCACGCCGCGCGATAATTGGGGCGCAGCTTTTCCTTCAGCTCGGGATCGCGGATGGAATTTTCGAAGTGCTGGCGGCAGATGTCTTCGATCATCAGCATCTGCGGGCCGTCGATATCGGTGATGGCATCGGTGAAGCGCTTGATATTGCCGATATATTCATCGGAAAAGCGGATCGCGTCGATCAGCGCAGGATCGCGGCGGAAGGCCTCGCGCTCTTCATCGGTATACTGGAACTGCGGCACCGGCATGACCCACTGGGGCGAGCGCTGGAAGTGGACGAGCCGTTCGACCTTCTTGTTGATCGCGGTGACGATCTGAATGCCGGTCGATCCCGAACCGATCAGGCCCACTTTCGCTCCATCGATAGGCGCAGTATCGTCCCACCGGGCGGTGTGGAAGGCAGGGCCTTCGAACGTCTCAAGCCCTTCGATCTTGGGCACATTGGGGTGGTGCAGCACGCCAGAGGCAGCGATCACCACATCGAACACTTCGCGCGATCCATCGCCCAGCGTGATCGTCCACGTGTTCGTCGCCCCATCCCAGTCCAGCGCGGTCACTTCGGTGTTGAAGCGGATGACCGAGGCCAGATCATACTTGGCCGCCACCTTTTCAAAATAGCTCTGCACTTCAGGCCCGGTGGCGTAATAGGCCGTCCAATCCGGGAACGGTTCAAAGCTATAGGTATAGGCGTGGGCGGGCACATCGCAGGACAGGCCGGGATAACGATTCTCGCGCCAGGTGCCGCCGATCTTTGCCGCCTTTTCATAGACAACGAAGTCTTCGCCGCGCTGCTTCAGCTTGATCGCGGCCAGAATGCCGGCCATCCCGGCACCGATCACGGCATGGCGCAAGGCGCGGTTTGTGGTGGCTGTCATCGGTGTTCCTCTACCATTGTTCTTTTTGCTGGTGCTGCAATCTCATTGGCAGGCCGCCTACGCATCACCCGAAAGGATTATGCCCCTCGGGACATGGCCTTCGGGTCATGCCTTTCAGGTGAGCAGCGCGCCGCCATTCACATGGATGACCTGCCCGTTGATCCAGCGGCCATCGTCCGACAGCAGCATCGCCACCATCGCGGCAATGTCCTCAGCCGTGCCCAACCGCGTGCTGCGCGTGGCGGCAATGCACTGGTCGATGAAGTCCGGGGGCACTGCTCCGCCTGCAATCATTTCGGGAGTCATGACAAAGCCGGGGGCCACGCAATTGGCGGTCAAGCCTGCTTTGCCCCACTTGCTGGCCACATGGCGCATCAGCGCATTCAGGCCGCTTTTAGAGGCCGCATACGAAGGCCGCTCCGGCTCTCCGGCAATCGATGCCCCCGAACTGGTATAGACAATCGCGCCATGCGGGCTTTTGAGCAGATGCGGTAGCGCCGCGCGCGTGCACAGCAGATGACCGCGCAAATTGACATCGATGGTGCGGTCAAAGGTGGCAAGATCAAGCGCCAGCGCATCGGAATCAAGGAAGATCGTGCGCAAATCTGCAGCGTTGATGTGCGCGCCGTCCAGCCCTCCCAGCAGCGCCACGGCATCGGCAAAGCAGGCATTGACCGCCGCCTCATCGGTAATATCAACGCCAAGCGCATGGGCTTCGTGCCCCGCATCGGTCATCCGCGCTGCCACGCCTTGCGCAGCGGGCAAGTTGACATCGGCCACGCAAACCCTCGCGCCTTCGGCACAAAGCCGCTCTACCGTGGCCGCGCCGATCCCGGTGCCCGCCCCCACCACGATGACCGCCCGTTCGTGCAACCTGCCTTGCATCCGTAGCCCTCCCCACATGCTTTGCGCATAGTATGGGGCTTATTTGAAAATGTGCCAGTGATTCGCATGAGATGAGCGGATGAAATACGCATAATCATGCAGAACGTTCGGCCAGGAGTGTCAATTACGACGCTGCAATCATCGTGAAACTCGCCAAAACAGCGCGTTTGGTTGCGGAAAAGGCGGCAAACGCGGTTGACGGCCTGCATTGCGCTGCGCAAACCAGCAATCTATTGGCTGCCCTATCGCCCGATGAGGCCAGCCCGGTGTTGCGAGGTGTAATGAGTCAGGTTTTCAGCTTCGATACCACGGATGTGGCCATCATCCGCGAACTGCGCGCCAATGGGCGGGCCAACAACCAGCAGATCGCCGAAAAACTGGGGCTGACCGCCACCACCGTTTCCACCCGCATCCGCCGCATGGAAGATGCCAACCAGTTGCGCGTCGTGGCGGTGTCCGATTTTTCGGCCCACGGCTTCAACGTGCTGCTGCGCATCTCGGTATCCGTCGATGGCCGCCCCGCATCAGACGTGGCGCACGAGCTGGCCGCCTTGCCCGAAGTGGTTGCCGCCCATCTGGTAACCGGAGGATACGATATCGACATGCTGGTGGCACTGCACGATTTTGATGATCTGTCGGGCTTCCTGCTCGATAAGCTTTCGGGCGTGCGCGGCATTCGCACGCTGACCCCGGCCATCGTGGTCGATATCATCAAGTACAAGTTCGACGTCGCCCCCATCGAAGGGAGGGCCTGAAGCGCCATGGCTGCCCCGCAACTCGATCCGCTCGATACCCAGCTTGTCGATATGCTCTCGCGCGATGCGCGCGTGTCCAACCGCCGCATCGCCGCCGAACTGGGCGTGACCGAAGGCACCGTGCGCGGCCGCATCAAGCGGTTGCAGCAAGATGGCCTGATCGCCTTTACCGCCATCACCGGCTTTCAGATTGAAAAACAGGCGCGGCTGGCCTTCATCAACATTCAGGCCGAGGTCGATCGCGTGCGCGAAGTGGCGCAGGTGATTTCCGATATCCCCAGCGTCAACGCCGTGCTGATCACGATGGGCCAGTTCAACATTACCGCCATGTGCCTGATCGAGGATCTCGATACGCTGGTCGAACTGGCGTCTGACAAGATTCTGGCGGTGGATGGCGTGCATCACGTGGAAACGTCAATCGCGGTCAAGACCGTGAAATACAACGCGCGCATGGCCAAGATTACCAAGCCTGAAGTGGTGATTGACGACGATTAAGGCTGCTTTCCCCCAGGCGGGCTTTGCATTTGCGTAGAATACTATCTATGTCATAGCGCAAATGGCTACTGCTGCGTCAGATTCGTCGTGAATCAGGTGGCCCAGGGGAGATATCGTGACCGAAACCGCCACCGCACAGCCCTCCCTTGATGCGCGGTTGAAGCGCGTGCTGCGCTTCATGCCGGCACCTGTGGGCATCGTTACCAGCTTCGATCCGGATAACGGGCAGCCGGTGGGCTTGGCCATGTCGGCGCTGATGCCGGTGTGCCTTGATCCCCCCTCGATGGCGATCTGCGTCAACCGCTCGGGCAGCGCGCACGATGCGATGATCCGCGCAGGCCGCTTTTGCATCAACCTGCTCCATGCCGGGCAAGACAGCCACGTTCTGCCCTTTGCCGATCCCGCCGCGCGAGAGGCGCGGTTCACGCAAAGCGATTGGCGGCAGCACGTCCACTCCGCGCATGAAGGCGTGTGGTTTATCGACGAGGCGCCTGCAGCGATTTTCTGCACCATTCGCGAGCGGGTAAGCTTTGGCACGCACGATCTGCTGGTCGGCGAAGTGGACGATCTGCTCACCTCGGGCAGCGATGACATCGTGGGCTGGGCCAATGGCGCACTGTGCCGCGCTGCGCCCTTGATTTGATGTGTTTGTGCTATGTTTGACCGCACATCGTCATTGCGAGGAGGCGAAAGCCGACGAAGCAATCCAGAGTTTGCGCATAGCCGCTCTGGATTGCTTCTCCTTGCGTTGCAAGGCTCGCAATGACGAATGCAATGTATTGTCCTGAAGGTTCCATCATGACTGACTCAGCCCTGCTCGCCCGTATCGACCGGCTTGAATCGCTTGACGCGATCCGCCAGTTGCCCGCCAAGTATTCGCTCGCGCTCGACATGCGCGATGGCGATGCCTGGGTGAACCTGTTCCCCGAAGACGTGCGCGTGGGCGGCGGCAAATCGGGCCGCAAGGCGCTGCGCGACTGGTTTGATGAAACGCATTCGATGCAGTTTGACGGCACCAGCCACCACATCGGTGGCCACATTATCGACTTTGACGATCCCGATCATGCGCAAGGCGTGGTTTATTCGAAGAACGAGCATGAATGCGGCCCCGAATGGGTGATCATGCAGATGATGTATTTCGACCAGTACGAACGCATTGAAGGCCGCTGGTACTTCCGCCGCCGCCTGCCGCTCTATTGGTACGCCAGCGATCTGAACAAGCCGCCGGTGGGGGATCGCAAGATGCGCTGGCCGGGCGTTGCGCCCTATCACGGCAGCTTCCACGATCTGTTCCCCAGCTGGAAGAGCTATTGGGCGCGTCAGGGCCAGCCCCACGATGGCCCGGTCGAACCGCCCGCGCCGCTCGAAAAGTTCATCGAAACCATGCGCAAGGGCGCACCCCTGCCCAAACCCCGCGTGCGGAGTTGAGGCCGGTGAGCGCCGACATTTTCAGCCCCGTCCGCCTTGGCGACATTGAACTGGCCAACCGCGTGATCATGGCTCCGATGACGCGCGACCGCGCCGGGCCGCTGGACGAGCCGACCGACCTGATGGTGGAATACTACCGCCAGCGCGCCAGCGCCGGCCTCATCATCACCGAAGGCACCCAACCCTGCCCCGAAGGCAAAGGCTATTGGCGCACGCCGGGCATTCATTCGCCCGAACAGGTGGCCGGATGGCGCAAGGTGGCTGATGCGGTCCATGCAGCTGGCGGGCGCATTGCGGTGCAACTGATGCACGTGGGCCGCGCATCGGTGCGCGCGAACAAGGCCGCCGATGCTGAAACCGTGGCCCCCAGCGCGATTGCCAGCCCCGATCCGATTCCCGGCCCCGATGGCGTGCCGGTGCCCACAGAAATGCCCCGCGCGCTTGAGGGGCACGAAATCCCGCAAGTTATCGCGCAATATGTGGCTGCTGCGCGCAATGCGGTTGACGCCGGGCTGGATGGCGTGGAGCTGCACTGCGCCAGCGGCTATCTGCCAATGCAGTTCCTCTCGTCAAACTCCAACCAGCGCAGGGATGCCTATGGCGGCTCTGCCGAAAACCGCGTGCGCTTTGTGGTTGAAACGCTCGGCGCGATGGCTGCGGCCATTGGCCCGGGCCGCGTGGGCTTTCGCATTTGCCCCGGCGTGAAGTTCAATGGCATGGACGATGCCGATCCGGCAGAGACTTACGCCACACTGCTGCGCGCGGTCGATGGGCTGGGCTTGGCATGGTGCCACCTGATCCACATCCCGAATGACGGTTTTGACGCGCTCGATCTGGTCCGCGCCAACTGGACCGGCCCGGTAATCGAAAACTGCGGGCTGACGCTCGACAAGGCGCAAGCCGTGATCGCCGACGGCAAGGCCGATGCGGTGTCGTTCGGCTATGCCTTCATCGGCAACCCTGATCTTGTGGAGCGCTTCCGCAATGGCGTGCCGCTGGCCAAGGCCGATCGTGGCACCTTCTACACAGGGCATGGCGATGATGCGAAAGGCTACACCGATTATCCGCGCGCAGACTGAGGTGTGACGGGACAATCCTGCTCATACACGTATTTTATCCTGTCCATTATTACGCATTAGATTGACATCAGCGCCATTCAGCGCCCATATGCCCAACAAACGTGCATTGGGAGAATCGCAGATGCTGCAGGACATGGTCGGCAAAGTGGCGCTTGTCACTGGCGGGAGTGATGGCATTGGTCTGGCCACCGCGCGCCTGCTGGTGCAGCGCGGCGCAACCGTGGCCATTTGCGCCCGGCGTGAGGACAAGCTTGAAGCCGCCCGCGCCGAATTGTCCGCACTCGGTAGTGTCGAAGTCCATAAGCTTGACGTGTCCGATGACGCCGCCTTCACCGCGCTGATCGAAGATATTGCCGCGCGCCATGGCCGGCTCGATATGCTGGTGAACAATGCGATGTCGGTGCATTACGCGCCCATATCGAAGCTGACACTGGAACATTGGCGGCAGGATTTTGCGGTGAACGCCGATGCCGTGTTCGTGGGCACCAAGGCCGCGATGAAAGTCATGGCAAAGCAGGACCTTTCGGGCCGCCAGCGCGGATCAATCGTCAACATCGCATCTACCTGCGGCATTCGTGCGATGGCCAACATGGCCAGCTATTCCGCCTCCAAGGCCGCACTGGTGCACTTCACCGCCGCCGCCGCCATGGAAGCCGCAACCAAAGCGATCCGCATCAATGCCATCGTGCCGGGGCAAGTGCAGACCGCCGCCACGCAGGATTATGAAACGCACGCACCGGAAGTCGCCAGCGCCACCACCAAGGCGATCCCGATGCAACGTGGCGGCGATCCTGATGAACTGGCGCAGGCCATCGTGTTCATGCTGTCAGATGCCGCCAGCTACATCACCGGCACCGCGCTGCCAGTTGATGGCGGCAAGGCCGCGCAACTCTACATGCCGGGCTGATACCACATGAAACTGGGATTTTCCGTCGCTGACGAAGCTTTCCGTGCCGAATGCGCCGATTGGCTGCAGGCGCAGATGGCAGGCGAATTTGCCGATATCAAAGGCGTGACGCAGTTGACGGCCATGCCCGAACGGCGGCGCGAATGGGAACAGCATCTGGGCGAACACCGCTGGGGCTGCATTGGCTGGCCCACACAATGGGGCGGGCGCGATGCTACGCTGGCACAGCAGGTGATCTTTGCCGAGGAATATGCGCGCGCCGGGATTCCGGGCCGCATCAACCATATCGGCGTGGAACTGGCCGGACCAACGCTGCTGACATTCGGCACCGATGAACAGAAGCGCCGCTTCCTGCCCGATATTGCCGCTGGCCGCACGATTTTCTGTCAGGGCTTTTCCGAACCCGGCGCCGGATCAGACCTTGCCAGTGTGCGCACGCGCGGCACGCTGGAGGACGGACATTGGGTCGTTAACGGTCAGAAGATCTGGACCAGCCTTGCCCACATCTCCGACTGGATCTTCGTCGTCACCCGCACCACCGAAGGATCGCAGGGGCCAAAGGGCCTGTCGTTCCTGATGATGGAGCTGAACCAGCCCGGCATCGATGTGCGCCCGATCCGCCAGATCAATGGCGATGCCGAATTCAACGAGACGTTCTTCACCGATGCGCGCTGCCCGGAAGACAGCCTGATTGGCGCACCCGGCGATGGCTGGCGCATCGCAATGGGCCTGCTGGCGTTTGAGCGCGGCGTTTCCACACTCGGCCAGCAGATGGGCTTTCGCCATGAATTCGATTCCATCGTCGCCGCGGCCAAGGCCAATGGCAAAGCGCATGATCCCGTGATCCGCCAGCGCATTGCGCAGGCCAAGATCGGGCTGGACCTGATGCGCTATGGCGCGCTGCGGATGCTGTCCAACACCGATCATTCGGCCATCGATGGTGCAGCGCTGACCTACAAGATCCAGTGGGCATCGTGGCGGCGCACGCTTGGCGAACTGGCGATGGACGTTCTTGGGCAAGCGGGCGAAGTTGCCGCCGGTGAGGCTTATGAGTGGGACATTCTGCCCAACCTCTATCTCTACAGCCGCGCCGATACGATCTATGGCGGCACCAACCAGATTCAGCGCAACCTGATTGCCGAACGCGGACTGTCGCTCCCCCGTGAGCCACGTGGATGATCAATTCAAGGGCCTTGCCCAGCGTTCTTGCGTAATCTAATCGCCAAAGCTTACACGGAGCGCTTTGCTCCAGGGACCGGGACTTTGAGCGAAGACAAGCCGCAACGCCGCGCGAAGGGCACATCGCTTGACGATACCGATCGCCGGATCATCGAGGTCCTGACCCGCGATGGTCGCGCGCAAAGCACGGCCATTGGCGAAGAATTGGGCCTGTCGGGCAATCTGGTATCAAACCGCATCCGCGCAATGGATGCAGCAGGCCTGATGCGCGTTGTGGCCGTGGCCGATCATCGCATCCATGGCTATCGTCTGGTCGTGCGCATCCGCCTGCAAGTCAGCGGCCGCGCGCCCATTGATGTTGCGCGCCAACTGGCAGAGCGGGACGAAGTGCTCTCGGTCCACATCACCTCAGGCCGCTTCCCGGTGTCGTGCCTCTATGCCTTCCGCAATGCCCGCGAAATGCTCGAAGCGGTGCGCGAGGCTACGGCCGATATTCCGGGCGTCGAAGATGTCGATGTCGAACTGATCAACAACGTCTATCGCTATGTCCCCACCGTTGGGCCGCTCGGAACATGAAGCCGATGGAAACGCCTGAATTCCCCACCACCGATCAGCTGGACCGCGATATTGCGGTCATGCTGGCGCAGGATGCGCGGCTTTCGTTCCGCAAGATCGCCGCCGATCTGGGCGTGACCGAAGGCACCGTGCGCGGGCGGGTGAAGCGCTTGCAAAACGCCGGGCTGCTCAAACTCGTGCCGATTCTGGATATTGACCGCACGCGCGACCCAACTGGAACCCCCGGGTTCGGGCAGCACATGATGTTCATCACCGTCAAATGCGCGAACGGCAAACTCGATGCGGTGCGCGAGGCGCTGCTGGCCATGCCGCAAGTCAGCGCGCTCTATGACGCCAACGCCGCGCCAAGGTTGGTCGCAGTGTGCATCCTGCCCAGTCTGGAGGACGCCGCCGCCGTCATGAACCGCGTGGTCGCGATTGACGGCATCCGCGAAGCCGACAGCGAACTCGTGCTGCAATCGATCAAATACAACGCCGCAATTGCGCCGATTGCCACGGTGGCGGATTTGTATGCGGCGCAGGGGGCTGGGGACCTAACCTAACCCACCAAGTTTCCGTTCGTGTCGAGCGAAGTCGAGACACCGCGCACCCGTGTCTCGACTTCGTGCTAAAGCACGAAGTTTATCCCGAGTTTGTCGAGGGGCTCGACACGAACGGCTTTCAAGTTAAGCGAGGTTCAAGGTCCAACCGGCAGCATCACTGGTGCAAACGTCGACAGCAGCGCCGCATCCAGCACCTGAGCTTGCCCTGTAATGAAACCCGCCGCCGGGCTGGCCAGCCATAGCGCTACCTCGGCCACATGCTGCGCCCGGCCCATGCCACGCAGGGGCACGCGCGGGAGATCTTGCGGATCGACCATCGCCACATCGACCGCACCAATCAACGGCGTTTCCACCCCGCCGGGGCACAAGGCGTTGATCCGCGCGCCCCGCGCAGCAAAGGCATCGACGCAGGACTTCACCAGCCCCACCACGCCATGCTTGGCCGCACTATAAGCAGGGTTGGCCGGGTGCCCCACCACGCCCGCCGCCGATGCGGTGACCACCACCGCGCCGCCCTGTGCGATGACCGGTTGCACTGCCTTGATCCCGTTGAACGCACCCTTCAGGTTCACCGCGATCAGCGTGTCGAACACCGCCTCGTCCACCGTATCCAGCCCTTCGGCCGCGCCATAAAGCCCGGCGTTCAGGAACGCGACGTCAAGCTGGCCAGCCTGCTCCATCACGTGCGCGACCATCGCCTGATTGCTGGCATAATCGGCGACATCCACCTGCACCGCGCCAGCACTGCCGCCGATTTCCGCCGCCACCGCCTGCGCGCCGGCAAGATTGAGGTCCGCGCAAAACACCCGCGCGCCTTCCTGCGCAAAGCGGATCGCCGCCGCCCGGCCAATGCCCGATGCCGCGCCGGTAATCAGGGCGACTTTGCCTGTGAACCTGTCCGTCATCCTCAAATCCCTTTGTTATTGCGCGCGCAGTTCGGTCTTCAGCACTTTGCCCGAGGCATTGCGCGGCAGATCATCGACGAACACGATGCGGCGCGGCACCTTGTAATTCGCCATGTTCTCGCGCGACCAAGCGATCAGGTCCGCCTCGGTCGCCTCCGCACCGGGCCGCAGCACCACGAACGCGCGGCCCACTTCGCCTAGCCGCTCATCCGCTACGCCCACCACAGCAACCATGCCTATGGCCGGGTGTTCAGCGAGCAGCTTTTCCACTTCCGCCGGATAGACGTTGAACCCGCCGGAGATATACAGGTCCTTCTTGCGGTCAGTGATGCGCAAATATCCACGCTCGTCCATCGTGCCGATATCGCCGGTGTGGAGCCAGCCATCGGCATCTATCGCTTCGGCGGTGGCGGCGGGATCATCGAGATAGCCCAGCATCACGCCCTGCCCGCGCACCAGCACTTCGCCGGTTTCCCCGCGCGGCACTTCGCGGCCCGCATCATCGGCCACGCGCACTTCATTGCCGGGAAATGCCGCGCCACAGGTGCGGGCGATGGTTTCGGCATCATCGCCGGGCACGCAGGTGGTGATGTTCACGCATTCGGTCATGCCATAGGCGGTAATCAGATCGGTCATGCCCAGATCGTTGCGGATACGCTCGACCAGCGATGGCGGCACGGTGGCCGCCCCGGTGGTGCCCCCACGCAAGGATGAGCAATCCCACTGCCGCTTGTCGAGTTCGGCCAGCAGCATCTGAAAGATCGTAGGCGGCCCTGGCATGAAAGTAACCCGCTCGCGTTCGATCAGGTCAATGGCCTGTTGCACATCAAACTGCGGCATCGGCACGGCCACGGCTCCTGCCAGAATGCAGGCCACCCAGCCCACTTTCATGCCGAACGAATGGAAGAACGGGTTGACGATCAGATAGCGATCCCCCTCCACCAAGCGTGTGTTGGCGATCCACACCGCAGCTTGCGGCAAGACCTGACCATAGGTCATCAGCACGCCCTTGGGGCTACCGGTGGTGCCGCTGGTGAACAGAATGTCCGATACGGTATCGGCGTCAATCTGCGCCAGCGCGGCATCCACGGCGGGATCGTCCGCGCCCCGGCCCATGGCGGCAAAGGCTTCAAAGCCACTGTCGATCAGGACCGTCTGCTCCAACGCAGGCAGCGCCTCGCCCGCAATCAGCGCGCGGTAATCGATGCCGAGGAAGCTTTCGACCGTGAACAGCAGTTTGGTATGGGTGCGCCGCAGGATATCGCCCGCTTCGCGCCCCTTCAGCCGGGTGTTGAGCGTGACGACACTGGCCCCGCAGGTCATCGCCGCAATCGCCGCCACGATCCATTCGCGCGAATTGGGTGCCCAGATCGCGACTCGGTCCCCCGCGCCCATACCTTGCGCCAGCAGGGCTGAGGCTAGGGCACGGCTGTGCTGCCACAGATCGGCAAAGCTCCACACGCGGCCCTGATCAATGACAGCAGACGCATCGCCCCACTGCGCCGCAGCGGCCTGCGCGGCGTGGGGGATGGTGAGGGGCAGCGGGTTAAGCGTGGTCATCCATCAGGCCACTTCGAACAGACCGGCAGCACCCATGCCGCCCGCCACGCACATCGATACGATCACGTACTTCACCCCGCGCCGCTTGCCCTCGATCAGCGCGTGGCCGACCAGACGCGATCCGGTCATGCCGAAGGGATGGCCAATGGCGATGCCGCCGCCGTTCACATTCAGTTTCTCGGGATCAATGCCCAGCTTCTGCTGACAATAGACAGCTTGGCTGGCAAAAGCCTCGTTGATTTCGAACAGGCCAATGTCCTCAATCTTCAAGCCTGCCCGGTCGAGCAACTTGGGAATCGCGAACACCGGGCCGATGCCCATTTCATCCGCACCGCAACCCGCCACCTGAAACCCCCGATAAATGCCCAGCACCGGGCGGTCCTCGGCCCGCGCGGTATCAAGGTCCATCAGCACTTGCGCCGATGCGCCATCGGAAAGCTGGCTGGCGTTGCCGGCGGTCACATGTTTGCCTTCGGCAATCACCTGCCCGTTCTTGAACACCGGCTTCAGGCCCGCCAGCGCTTCATAGGTCGTGCCCGCGCGCACGCCTTCGTCCTTGGTCAGCGTGATCTCTTCCTTGCCGGTCTCGTTGCCTTCCTTGTCGAACAAGGCTTTGGTCACCGTGATCGGCACGATTTCGTCATCAAACTTGCCCGCGGCCTGCCCCGCGGCTGCGCGCTGTTGCGAAAGCGCCGCGAACTGGTCCTGTTCCTCGCGGCTCACGCCATAGCGTTCGGCCACGATTTCGGCCGTCTCGATCATCGCCATATAGGCATAAGGATCAGCCGCGTTGATGAACTGCGAGCGGTTGCGGAACGCGGGCGTGTGCTTGTTGAGCGTGAGCGAAATGCTCTCCATCCCGCCCGCCACGGCCACGTCGATCTCGTTGCACATGATTCCGCGCGCGGCCAGCGCAATGGCGTTGAGGCCCGAAGAGCACTTTCGGTCGAGCGTGAAGCCGCCGGTCGTATCGGGCAGGACCGAGCCGTGCACCGTCAAGCGGCCAAGGTTGTAGCTCTGCGTGTTCCAGTGGTTGCCCACGCCCAGATAGACATCATCCACACGCGCAGGATCGATCCCGGCCCGCTCCAGCGCGGCGTTGACTACGTGGGCCGAAAGAACCGGGGCTTCGGTATCATTGAAGGCACCACGGTAAGCTTTGCCAACGCCGGTCCGGGCGGTGGAAACGATCGCTGCTTCGCGCATGGGAAATCCTCTTGAAGGGGCTGACGGTCAGGCAAAGCCGTGCATATTGGTCGGGCCGAAATAGGCCCGCATTTCAATGACCTTGTTGTCATCATCGAACTTGAACGTATCGATCACATCGACGTGCATGTCCTTGCCGCCAAGGTTGAGCAGCACGGAAAAGGCAAAAGCCGCATATGGCCCGGCAATCCGCACCGGCCCTTCCAGCTTCAGCTTCGCGCCGGTCTGCATCGATGCGGTGTAGAAGCCCAGAATGGCATCGTGGCCCACGTGCGCCGGGCTGCCGATGGGGTCTTCGACATTGGCATCGGGCGCAAACAGCGCGGCCACGCGCTCAGGGCTGTTCGCATCGAATGCGGCGACATATTCGTGGACGGCGGCTTCCATCAATTTCGGATCAGGCATCTCTCTCACTCCGGAAAATAGCGGCTGATGGTATCGAGCACACAGGCGGGCTTCTCTTGTCCCTCAATCTCGATGGTAACACGCACGACCGATTGGATCGCGCCTTTCACTTCCTCAATCGTGATAATCTCGCCCACCCCACGAATGCGGCTGCCGACTTTCACCGGATTGAGGAACCGCAGCCGGTCCGCGCCGACATTGACCGCATGGGCAAAGCCGTGAACCTCGATCAGCTGCGGCAGGAAGTAGTTCACAAGGCTCATCGTCAGATAGCCATGCGCGATGGTGCCGCCAAAAGGCCCTGCCTTGGCGCGCTCGACATCCACGTGAATCCATTGATGATCGCCGGTTACAGCTGCAAAGCCGTCAACCCGGTCCTGCTCGATGGCAAGCCATTCAGTCGGCCCCAGCTTGGTGCCTGCCTTGCCGATCAGGTCGGCGGGCTTGGCAAAAATCAGCGCCATACTCACGCCTTCTGGCTCGATACCGGCACGATCTCACCGGTCATGTACGATGACAGATCGCTGGCGAGGAACAGCATGACATTGGCCACTTCCCACACTTCGGCAGGGCGGCCATAGGCTTCGGTCTTGACCAGCTGCTCCAGCATTTCCTCGGTCGTGACCTTGGCCAGGAACGGGTGCATGGCAAGGCTGGGCGCCACCGCATTGATGCGCACGCCGTGGTCCGCCGCTTCGAGCGCAGTGCAGCGCGTAAACGCCATCACGCCCGCCTTGGCCGCCGCATAATGCGCCTGCCCACGCTGCGCACGCCAGCCCAGCACCGAGGCATTGTTGACCATCACGCCCGAACGCGCCGCATACATCGAGGGCAGAAACGCGCGCGTCATGCGGAACAGGCTGGTGAGCGTTACGTCGAGCACGCGGCTCCACTGGTCGTCGGTCATGTCGACGACCGAGACCTCCCCGCCAAGCCCGGCGTTGTTGATCAGCACATCAACCTTGCCGAACGCGGCCAGCGATGCATCGCGAAGGCCCTGCACGGCCTCTTCGCTGGTCACATCGCACACGCATGTAACGGGCCGCTCACAGCCCACTTCCGCCGCGATCCGGTCTGCCGCTTCACCAAGCCGCCGTTCGTGGAAATCGCTGATCAGCACCCGCGCGCCTTCTTCTGCGGCACGCTTGGCCACGGCAAAGCCGATGCCGGTGCCGGCAGCGGCGGTCACCACCACCGTCTTGCCTTTCAACATGCCCAGCGGGGTGGGATAGGCGGGGACGGGAACAGTCATGCGTTGCCTCTCGGTTCGCGCGGTAGGCCCAGACCGCGCTCGGCAATCTGGTTGCGCTGGATCTGGTTGGTGCCGCCGTAGATCGTGTCAGACCGGCTAAAGAGGTAAAGGTTGGGCAGCGTCGGCCAGCGGTATTCGTGGCCATGGGCCAGTTCACCCTCCTGCCCCAGCACATCCATCGCCAGTTCGCCCAAATCGCGCCGCCACGTGGCCCACTGGATCTTGTAAGTCAGCGCTGCGCCGTCGATGGCGGCAAGATCGGTGCCCGAAAGCATCCGCAACGCGCCATAGCGCATCAGCCGCAACCCGATCTCGGCCCCGGCAATACGCTGGCGCATCACCGGATCGGCAGCCTTGCCATTGGCCTTGGCCGCCGCGATCACCGCGTCCAATTCATTGCGGAACTGCATCTGCTGGCCCAGCGTGGAAACCCCGCGCTCAAACGCCAGCAGCGCCATCGCCACTTTCCACCCCTCGCCTGCCGCGCCCAGCATCGCATTGGCGGGGCAGCGCGCGTCGGTCAGGAACGTCTCGTTGAACTCGGCCTCGCCGTTCATCTGGCGGATCGGGCGCACATCGATGCCGGGCTGGTCCATGTCCATCAGCAGGAACGACAGGCCCTTTGGCCCCTTCGATCCCTCTTCCGTACGCGCCACGACAAAGATCATGTCCGAATAGTGCGCAAGGCTGGTCCAGACCTTCTGGCCATTGACCACCCATTGCCCGTCTTCCAGAATCGCCTTGGTCTTCACATTGGCCAGATCAGAACCCGCCCCCGGCTCAGAATAGCCCTGACACCAGATCTGCTCACCCGCCGCGATACCGGGCAGATAGCGCGCCTTCTGCTCTTCCGACCCAAAGGCCAGAATCGTCGGCCCCGCCAACTCAACCCCGATATGATTGATGCGGTTAGGCGCGCCAGCGCGGGCATATTCCTCGGCAAAAATGACCTGTTGCGCCAGCGTGGCATCGCGGCCGCCCCACGCGGCGGGCCAGCCAATGCACGACCAGCGGTGCGCGGCCAATTGCTGCTCCCATTCCTTGCGGCGCGGGATTTCATCGCACAGATTTGGAATGCCGCGGATGTCGGCAAAGGGCCCGGCCATCTGCGCCTGCAACCAATCCGCGCATTCGGCGCGGAAGGCTTCATCCTCGGCTGAAAAGCCCAGCTTCATGCAGCAGCATCCAGCACCAGCGTGGCTATCTGTTCGCGGTGCCACTGGCTGTCGCCCAGCATCGAGCTGATCGAACGCGCGCGCTTGAAGAAAATGTGCGCGTCATGCTCCCACGTAAAGCCGATGCCGCCGTGCAACTGGATCATGTTGCCCGCGCACATGTGGAACGTATCGGCGCAGAATGCCTTGGCCGAATGGAGCGCAATCTGCGCCTCGTCCGATCCTTCATCCACCGCGCAGGCCGCCCAGTACACGGCAGAGCGTGCCTGTTCGATCTCGATCATCATATCGGCCAGACGGTGCTTGTAGGCCTGAAACGATCCGATCTGCCGCCCGAACTGCACGCGTTCCTTGGAATAGGCTACGGTCCGGTCCAGCGCCGCCTGCGCGCCGCCCAGCGCTTCGGCCGCAAGGCCAATCCAACCCGTCACGTGCAGCGCATGGTTGGCCGCTGCGTGATCGGCAAAGGGCTCAGCCGCAGCGCCATCGAGCGTGATCGTCGCCAAAGGCCGCGTCTGGTCCATCGTCACATGCGGCGTGATCGTTACGCCCGCGGCTGTTGCTTCCACCAGCAGGCACTTGTCGCCTGCGGTCAGCACCAGCAGGTCTGCCACCGCGCCATGCGGGGCAAAGCGGAACGTGCCCGAAACCTTTGCCCCATCCACCACCGCATCGGCGCTCCAAGCCGATGCTGCGATAACCTCGCCCGATACCAGCGCGGGCAGCCACTTGGCTTTCTGCGCATCGGTGCCGCCTGCCACCAGTGCATGGGCCGCGCGCGCATTGCCCAGCAGCGGCAGTGCCGCCACTTGCGCGCCCGCCGCCTCGGCGATCAGCGCAAATTCGACCATGCCAAGGCCCACCCCGCCCAGCTCTTCAGGCACGCCGATCCCGGCAAGGCCCAGTTCGGTGCAGAAGCTGCTCCACAGCGCACGGTCGATGCCGTCCGCTGCCATCGCCTTGCGCGTCCGCTCACTCGTCGCGTTCTCGGCAAAGAAGCCACGCGCCGTTTCCGCGATCATCGCCTGTTCTTCGGTGAATGCGAATTCCATCAGACTTGTCCTTGAATATGAATTGCTTACGCAGTGCCCCAGACCTTGCGCGGCGGCACGCGGTCGGCCAGCAACTGGTCCACCGCATCGCCCACTCGCGCCGGGTCCCAGCGCGCTTGTCTGTCGACGAACGGGCCTTCGCGCCAGCCATCTTCCAGCATGATCTTGCCGCCTTCCAATTCGAACACGCAGCCTGTGACGTGCGCCGAAGCCGCGCTGCCCAGCCACACCACGGTGGGCGCAACATTGGCCGGGTCCATCACGTCGAACCCGTCTTCCACCACCTTCATCTTGTCGGCAAAGGCACCCTCGGTCATCCGTGTGCGCGCCGATGGAGCGAGCGCATTGGCGGTGATGCCATAGCGGCCCAGTTCGGCTGCCTGCACCAGCGTCAGCGCTGCAATCCCGCCCTTGGCGGTGGAATAGGCGGCCTGCGCGATCGAGCCTTGCAGCCCTGCCCCGCTCGACGTGTTGATGATCCGCGCATCAGGATCGCGGCCCTCCTTCTGCTTGGCCCGCCAGTAATTCACCGCATGGCGCGCAAGGCAGAAGTGCCCGCGCAGATGCACGTGCATCGTCGCGTCCCACTCCTCGAGCGTGGCCGAAACGAACATGCGGTCGCGCACGATTCCGGCATTGTTGACCACCACGTGCAAGTCGCCAAAAGCCTCAAGCGCAGCCTCGACAATGCGCCCCGCCGCGTCCCAATCGGTGATGTCCTCATAGTTGGCGATGGCCTTGCCGCCCGCCGCCTTGATCTCTTCCACCACCGCATCGGCCGCGCTGGTATCGCGGCCTTCACCGCCCAGCGACGTGCCGATATCGTTGACCACCACGTTCGCACCTTCTGCGCCAAACGCCAGCGCATAGGCGCGGCCAAGGCCACCGGCGGCCCCGGTGATGATGACGGTACGGTTCTCGCAAATGCCCACGCAAAGCCTCCTGAAGGATCAGTTCTGGCCGACCGGCAGCAGCAAGTGCTGCGACACGTCGCCAATGAAATCGAGCATCGAATAATCGCGCGTGGCAAAGCGCCAGCTGCCATGAACGCGCTCGAACGTATCGTGATAACGGCCCGATGCTACCGCCTGCAGCGGCATGTCCGGCGTCTGCTGAAACACGGTATAGACCGACCGGCAGGTGGCGGTGCCCGCGTGCTTGTCCACTGCGATAATCGGGTTGGTGATCACGTGCCGCGTGCGCGGCGTGCCGCAGGGATAGATCCGCACATAGGCCCGCCACTGCGCGAGCATCGGCGCTGCCCCTTCCACCACCAGCCCGCCGCTCATCGTCACGCGGGCATGGCTGAACATTTCGGCCACCTGCTCCAGTTCGCCCGCGTCCATCAGTTCGGCATAGCGATAGAGCAGGTTGGCGATGTCGGTTGCCGCGCCCATGGCCCTAGAGCCTTTCGATGATGGTGACGTTGGCCTGCCCGCCGCCTTCGCACATCGTCTGCAGACCATAGCGGCCACCGGTGCGCTCCAATGCGTTCAGCAGCGTCGTCATCAACCGCGCGCCCGAAGCACCCAGCGGATGGCCCAGCGCAATTGCGCCGCCGTGGATGTTCACCTTGTCATGCGGAATGCCCAGCTCCTGCATCCACGCCATCGGCACCGATGCAAACGCCTCGTTGCATTCGAACAAGTCGATGTCGTCAACGGTCATCCCGGCCTTGGCCAGCGCATATTGCGTGGCCGGGATCGGCGCGGTCAGCATCCAAACCGGATCATCGGCGCGCACCGAAATGTGGTGAATGCGCGCACGCGGTTTCAGCCCATGTTCCTTCACCGCGCGTTCGCTCGCCACGAGCAGCGCCGCGGCACTGTCGCAGTTCTGGCTGGCGACGCCTGCGGTAATGACCCCGCCTTCCTGCACGGTGCGCAAGGCGGCAAGGCCTTCCAGCGTGGTGCCGGGGCGGATCGTCTCGTCATGGGCCAGATCGCCTAGCGGTACGATTTCATTGGCGAACCAGCCTGCATCGGTGGCCGCTTGCGCGCGTTGGTGGCTGGCGACGGCAAATTCTTCCATCGCAGCGCGGGTGATGCCCCACTTGGCCGCGATCATCTCGGCCGAATTGATCTGGTTCAGCAGCCCATCGCCATAGCGTTCGCGCCAACCGACCGCGCCGGTGAACGGATCGCCAAAGCCATAGGCCTCCCCGGCATACATCGCCGCAGAAATCGGAATGGCGTTCATGGCCTGACTGCCCCCTGCGACAACCAGATCCTGCGTGCCCGACATCACGCCTTGCGCGGCAAAGTGCAGCGCCTGCTGGGAGGAGCCGCACTGCCGGTCAATCGTGGTGCCCGGCACATGCTGCGGCAGGCCCGCCACCAGCCATGCGGTGCGGCCAATGTCGCCCGCCTGCGGCCCGATGGTATCGCAGCAGCCCCAGACCACATCGTCCACCAGATTGGCGTCAATCCCGGTCCGCGCGATCAGCGCCTTGATCGGATGCGCGCCAAGATCGGCGGGATGGACGCCCGCCAGGCTCCCCTTCTTGCGCCCCACAGGCGCGCGCACGGCATCGATGATATAGGCTTCAGGCATCTTGTTTCTCGCGGGCAAAAGTTTGATCCGCGCCAACCGGCTGGCTGAACACGCGCGTGGCAATGCGGCTGGTGTGGAAAGCGGGTGTGCCCCAGCTTTGCTTCAGCGCCAGCGCGCGCTTCAGAAACAGGTGGACGTCCACCTCCCAAGAATATCCCATCGCGCCATGCACCTGGATCGATGCGCGCGCGGCCTGCTCTGCCGCCTCCAGCGCCACGATTTTGGCTTGGCTGGCCCGCGCGCGCGATTGCACATCGCCATGGGCCACCTCTGCCGCTGCGGCAAAGACCATGGGCCGGGCAAATTCAATCGCCGTCTGCGCGCTGGCGAGGTGATGCTTGACCGCCTGATACGAACCAATCGGCTTGCCAAACTGCGTGCGGTCCTTGGCATAGGTCACCGCCAGATCGACCGCCCGCTGCGCAAGGCCCATGGCCATCGCCGCGGCAAACACCGCTGCGCGATCCAGCGCCAAGCCCCAATCGGCAGGGCCAAGGTCCGTTGCGTTGGCCGCGTCCCACTCGATGCGGAACAGGCGGCGGAACGGATCAATGGATTCCACCGGCGTCAGCGTCACCTTATCAGGTGTAGTCAGGAAGGCATGGCCATCTTTCTCGATCACGATCGCAGCGGCAATATCGGCATTGGCCACAACCGGGTTGATCGCAGGGGCCACCGCAATGATCGCCGCCGGATCAGCCAGCGCCGGATGATCGGGCGCAAGGCTTGCCAGCAACGGCGCACCGATCCCGGCGCTTTCCACCAGCGGCTCGGGCAGGGCCACATAGCCCGCCTCGATCGCGATCAGTGCAAAGTCCAGCTCGCCCAGCCCCATGCCGCCAGCGGCTTCGGGCAGGAGCAGCGCGGCAAAGCCGTTCTCCACGATCTGTGCCCAGCGCGCAGCGTCAAACGCCGCGCCCTGCTCCATCAGCTTATGCCAGTGATCGGGCGTGCAGGTATCGCCCAGCAGCGTGCGCGCCGTATCGGCAAACATCTGCTGTTCATCAGAAAGGGTGAAGTCCATGGAGCTATCCCTCCCGATCAGCGCGGCAGGCCGAGCATGCGCTCGGCAATGATGTTACGCTGGATCTCGTTGGACCCGGCATAGATCGGCCCGGCCAGCGAGAAAATGTAATCATCCAGCCAGTCATGCTCGCCAGTAGGCGTCACCAGCTCGGCCTCCGCACCCAGAATGGCCAGCGCGGTTTCGTGCAGGTGGATGTCCATTTCCGACCAGAAGATCTTGTTGGTCGATGCCTCGGCCCCGATTTTCGCGCCCGCCATCAACCGCGATGCCGTCTGGTAGATGTTCAGCGCATAGGCCTCAGCATTCACATGCGCGCGCACCACAGCGCCTTCCAGCGCCGGATCGCAGGTGTTCTTGCGCCGCTGCCACAGCGCGGCCAGCGCCGCCGCCGCTTCCTGAAACCGCGCCGGTGAACGCAGCATCAGCCCGCGCTCAAACCCTGCCGTGGCCATGCAGATGTGCCACCCCTGCCCTTCATCGCCCAACCGGTTGAACGCAGGCACGCGCACGTTATCGAGGAAAATCTCGGCAAACCCGACATGGCCATTGATTTTGCGGATCGGGTTGCGCGTTACGCCCGGTGCATCCAGCGGGAAGAAGATCAGGCTCATGTCCTTGTGCCTCTCGCTCCCCGGCGCGCGGAACAGGCCGAACGCCCAATCGGCAAAGGCGGCGCGGCTTGACCAGATCTTGTGCCCGTTGAGCACGTACTCATCGCCTTCCAGCACGGCGGTGGCGCGCACGCCCGCAAGGTCAGACCCGGCCTGCGGTTCAGACCACGCCTGCGCCCAGATTTCCTCGCCACTCGCCATCGGCGGCAGGAAGCGCTGCTTCTGCTCGTGCGTGCCGAATTCCATCAGCGTGGGGCCAAGCAGGAAGATACCGTTCTGGTTCACCCGCCCCGGCGCGCCTGCGCGGTAGTATTCTTCCTCAAAGATCAGCCACTGGATCAGGTCCAGCCCGCGACCGCCATATTCCTTGGGCCAGGTCACCATGCCCCAATCGCCGCTTTTCAGCGTCGCTTCCCACGCGCGGTGGGCCTCAAACCCTTCGCGCGAGGCGTCGAAATGCTCAAGCTTGCCCGTGGGCACATGCGCTTCCAACCACGCGCGGACTTCGGCGCGGAAGGCATCCTGTTCAGGAGTATAGGTCAAGTTCATCGGTCAAACCTCGTCACCCCCGCGCCGGCGGGGGTCCAGTCCTGCGTCTGCAATGGATTCCCGCCTTCGCGGGAATGACGAAAAAGGAAGGAAATCAGGTTCATCAGAACTTTGCCACCGTGCCGGTTTCCACAAAGGCATCACGCGCCTTCTGGCTGTCTTCGTGCATGTACATTTCCAGCGTGAAACCCTGTTCCCAGCGATAGCCCCGGTCCACATCGCGCGGCTCCAGCCCGTTCAGCGCTTCCTTGGCGATAACCAGCGCCTTGCGGCTCTTTGACGCGATCACCGCGCAAAACGCCCGCGCCTCGGCCACCAGATCGGCGCGCGGCACCACCTTCTCCACCGCGCCAAGGCGATAGGCCTCTGCCGCCGGGATGTTTCCGCCGGTAAAGAACGCCGCGCGCACTTTGTGCAGCGGCAGCATCCGCGAAAGATGGCTCGCCCCGCCCATCGCCCCGCGATCCACTTCTGGCAGTGAGAAATAGGCATCATCGGCCGCAATGATCGTGTCAGACGCCCCGCAAATGCCAATGCCGCCCCCAATCACGAACTTGTGCGCGGCCACCACCACCGGAATCTCGGCATCGCGGATGGCCTTGAACGTCAGGTAATTGCCGCGGTTGAGCACGGTGATCCGTTCGGGATGCGCCTGCATCTCCTTGATATCCACGCCCCCACAAAACCCGCGCGATTCCTCGGCGGCGCGGATCAGCACAACATTGGCTTCAGGGTTGCTGGCCGCGTCCCTGATGATCGCCGGGAGCGACATCCAAGTCTCGCTGTCAAACGCGTTGACCGGCGGCACATCGAACACGATCTCGGCGATGCGGTCCTTGATGCTGGTGGTAATTCCCATCAAATCTCTCCGTTGGTGAGAGCGGCAATCCTCGCGCGCGCCTCAGCCTCGATCCGCTGCATCAGAGCGGCACACGTCGGCAGGTCACTCAACCGGCCCGCCACCACGCCTGTCGCCATCAGCCCATTCTCGGCATCGCCCGCTTCCACCGCGCGCATGATCATCATCGGAGCAGCGGCGGCCATGATCGCCTGCGCCAGCGGCATTTCGCCATGCGCGGTCATGGCCTTGGCGCTGGCCAGCACCTTCCCCACACTCCAGCCATTCTGGCGCTTCATCTCAAGCCCCGCCTCCATCGCGCGGACCCACATCGCCAGTTTGCCCGATCCTTCGATCCGGCGCAGCAGCGGGTTCAGGATCATCCGCTGCGGAATGCCGTCCACCTTGGTGGTGACCGCAATGTCCCCGGTCCCGGCCTTGACATAAGCCGCCTTGGGCGCGCTCGGCACCGGGCTTTCCGCCGTCATCAAAAAGCGCGTGCCCATGGCAATGCCCACCGCGCCAAAGGCCAGCGCCGCCGCCAGCCCGCGCCCATCGCCAAAACCGCCTGCAGCCACCACCGGCACGTCCACCGCATCCAGCACTTGCGGCAGCAGCACCGTGGTCGGCACCGCGCCGGTATGCCCGCCGCCTTCACCGCCCTGCACGGTCACCATCTCGCAGCCCAGTTGCACCATCTTCTGCGCATGCTTCACCGCGCCCACGGTGGGGATGCACAGGATGCCCGCATCGCGGAACGCGCCGATCATCTTGGCATCCGGCCCACGCCCAAAGCTGACCGCGCGCACCCGGTCCTTGTTGGCCAGAATCGCCTGCACGATCTGGTCGGCCCCGGGCTGAAAGCTGTGAAAGTTCACGCCAAAGTTGTGCGGCGTAAGATCGCGCAACCGCGCAATTTCCTCGCGCGCCTCGGCAGGCTGCATCACCGCACAGGCCAGAAACCCGAACGCACCCGCATTGCTCGAAGCAGCAACCAGTTCCGGCTTGGCAACCCAGCCCATCGCGGTCTGGATCACCGGCAAGCGGCAGCCCAGACGTTCGGTCAAAATCGTGGAAAGAACGTCAGCCATCAGGCCTGATCAGCCTTGTTGGCCGAAGCCGCCGACTTCCCGCTCACGCCGCCGATGGAATCGCCGGTCAGCAGATCGTTCTGCGCATGGGCAAAGTGGTGCATGTGATAGACCGCATCCATCGCCGCCCGCTTGCCGCGCAGTTCCTCAACGTGGTTCACCGCCTGCTTGGTCAGCCAGTTGCCCAGCCGGTTCTGCTTGGCCAGCTTTGCCGCCCACACCGTGGTCGCCTCGCGCAGCTGGTCGCGCGGGACCACCTTGTTGACCATGCCGAAATCATAGGCACGGGCAGCAGGCATACGCTCGCCCAGCAGCAGGAATTCCTTGGCCACACGTGGCGGCAGTTCATAGGCGTGGGCGAAGTATTCCACGCCCGGAATGCCCATCAGCGGATTGACCGGGTCCTGAAAGAACGCATCTTCCGATGCCACGATCAGATCGCATACCCACGCCAGCATCAGCCCACCGGCCACACAGGCACCCTGCACCATCGCAATCGTCGGCTTGGAAATGTCGCGCCAGCGGCGGCACATGCCCAGATACTGCTCCTGCTCACGCGTATAGAGCAGCTCGGCCCCCGGCTTGTTGGTATGCGGCGGAAACATCAGCCGCTTGTCGAATTCATGATGCAAATCGCGCCCTGGCGTGCCGATGTCGTGCCCTGCCGAAAAATGCTTGCCCTCGCCCGCCAGCACAATGCAGCGCACTGCATCATCGCGCACCGCGCGGTTGAAGGCATCGTCCAGCGCATACGTCATCTGCCCGTTCTGGGCATTGTTGAACTGCGGCCGGTTCATCGTGATCCAGGCCACGCCGTCCACCACGTCATAGCGCACCGGCTCGTCCGTCTCGTAAACGATGTCGACGGCCTTGGGCGTCACCAGATCGGACATGTCATGCTCTCCCATCACGCAGCCCGCTGCACTGGCGGGTTGTCTTTCAGTACGGTGGCACGGATGTTGTGCGGGTCAAGGCTGGCGATGACTTCCAGCGCTTCACTGGTCGGCAGCAGCGTTTCGGTGACGTTATCGGCACAAACCAGTTCAAACCCGGTCGCGGCCTGCACATCCTCAAACGTTACGCCGGGATGCAGGGACACCACGCGGATCGCATTATCAGGCCCGCCAAAATCCATCACGCACAGGTTCGTCACGATCGTGCGCAGATCGACGGCGGAATAGTTACCCCCCGGCACGCGCTTGGCCGGATTGTACCCCACGCCCGAAATCATATCGACCTGGCTTACAAACACGCGCGGTCCGTGCGCCGGGAAGAAGAACGAATTGGGGTGATAGATCGTGTTCCCCGGAAACCCGCGCACGCCCAGCATCTGCGTCTTGGGCTGCTGATACGTGCCGCCCATGTACGACAGGTTGATCTGCCCGAACCGGTCAAGCTGCGTCGGCGTCACCATCGCATGGCGGCGGCCAGACCACACCGCGCTGTCAAAAAAGCGCGAGAACGGCAGATGCCCCGCCGGCTTGCGGTCATCATACTTGCGCGGCCCCAGCGGCACCGGCTGTTCGACCAGATAGGCCTCGCCATCGGTCATCATCAGCTCAGGCGTATGCGTCAGCTTGGCAAGACCAGCGGCCAGACGCGGCACCGGGCCAACGCCCGTCGCCACGATTTCGCCATTGCCCCGGAATGCCTCGGAACAGGCCACAATGCACAAGTCTACAAGAGATACTTCGGTCATTTCCGTTCTCCGTTCGCTTCGAGCGAAGTCGAGAAGCAGGCTTGGCGTGTCTCGACTTCGCTCGACACGAACGGGGTTCTGGCAGTTGTTCCGGTCATCAGAAAATCGGCAGCGGGAGAGCCGCGACCGCCTCCTTTCCGCCAATGGATTCAAGATAGTCGGCTTCCGATGCGCCGACAAAGCGGTCCGCCACTTGCGCCCAATCGCCCGGATCGCGCGCACTGTCGGCATAGGCCTTGAACGCCTTCATATCCCAGCCATAGTGCGGCGGCATCGAGCTGGGGTGCGCCCCGCCCGGCATTTCCACCACGCCCGAAACAAAGCACCGCTCGAACAGATTGTGCTGCGCGCCTTCGGGGTAATGGTCCTCCATCCGGTCGACCAGTTCCTCGCACGAAACGTAGGCTTTGGCCGCAGCCTTGGCGAACCACTCGTCGTAATAGGCGTCCGGCCCGAACACTTGCACATTGCCGCGCCAGTCGCTGCGGTTCACATGGATCAGCGCCGCGTCCAGCTTCAGCGCGGGCATCGCGATCAGCGTTTCGCCATCCTCATAGGGCGATTGCACGGTCTTCAGCCCGCCCAGCTCGGCCAGATCAGTCCCAAGCCCCACGCGCGTGGGCAGGAAAGGCAGGCCGAATGCAGCCGCCTTCAAGCCCCACTGGAACATGCCCTCGTCCAGCTCCAGCACTTCCAGCGCACCGCTTTCGCGGGCCTTGCGGAACCACGGCTCCAGCGGAATGGCATCAAGGCTGACGAACGCAAACACCAGCTTGCGCACCTTCCCCGCCGCACACAGCATCCCCACATCCGCCCCGCCATAGGCGACCACGGTCAGGTCCTTGAGGTCAGAGCGCAGGATTTCGCGCACGAGTGCCATCGGCTTGCGCCGCGGCCCCCAGCCACCGATCCCCAGCGTCATGCCATCGGACAATTGCGCAACGATTTCCGCTGCGCTCATTCTTTTGTCGAGGCTCACGCCTGTGCTCCCTGTGATTCTTCAAGCGCTTTTTGCCAGGCCCAGACATGGCCCCACTCGCTGGGCACCAGATGCGCAGTCGGCGTCCAGCTTTTGGGGTCGATGACCAGCGGGTCAGACCCGATCTCAATGTCAAAGCCCGATGGCGTCTGCATATAAAAGCCGAACGTCTGATCGTTCACATGCCGCCCGATCGTGGCGCTTTCGGGCACCTTGTTCAGCCGCATCCGGTCATAGCATTTGCCCACATCGCTCTGCGTCTTCATCTCCAGCATCAGATGGACGCAACCCGAAGGCGGCACGGGCATTTCGCCGATGGCTACCGAATGATGGCGGCCATTGTCGGCATGCATGAACGCAAAACCCATGCCCGGATCATTGGGATCGTCGGTGAAATGGAAGCGCGGAATGTCGGTGTCGGCAAAGCCGATGGCCTTGTAGAAGCTGTGCGCCTCATCAAAGTTGGGCGTGGCAAACACCGCATGGCCCATGCCCATGTCGCCGGTCACAAACCCGCTGACGCCCACTTCAGAAACAAACGCCACATCATCGCGCGTGTCGCCGCAGAAGAACTCCAGCCCATTGCCCGAAGGATCGCTGGTGCTGAAAAAGGCCTCCACCCCGCGCGCCGCAGCATCTGCCGCATCGCCATCGGCCACAGGGCGGCCAAGCCCCACGATGGTTTCACGCAAGGCCGCCAGCGCGCCTGCATCACCCACATCATAGCCTGCCGCCAGCAGCCGGTCGGCCTCACCCTGCTCCACCCAGAAGCGGAACGGGCGATCATCGATGCGATAGGTGGCCACGCCCTGCGCAGGGCTCATCCCCCGCATCACGCCCACCACTTGCGTCATGAAGTGGTCCCACGCGTCCGCCTTCGCGGTTGCAATCCTGACATAGCCCAGCGCCTTGATGCCCATGGCCGTCAACTCCCTTTCACGAGGTCGAGGAAGTAGGGCCGCTCACCCCCTCCATCGACATTGATGCGTGCGCCGCTGACCCACGATGCCAGGCTGGAACTCAGCCACAGCACCGCGCCCGCCACGTCCATTCCTGTGCCCATGCGCTGCAGCGGCAGCGATTTGGCCACCGCGTCTTGCGCAGCGGCATCGCCATACGTTTCTTCCGCCGTCTCGGTCTGCATCAGGCCGACGATGATCGCGTTCACGCGCACCCCGTCCGGCCCCCATTCCTGCGCAAGGCTCTGCGTCAGGCTCAGCAACCCGGCCTTGGCCGCACCATAGGCCGCCGTGCCCGGCGATGGCCGAATGCCCGAGACACTGGCGATATTGATGATGCTGCCCGCGCCTGCTTCCTGCATATGAGCATAGGCATATTGCGACATGTACATCGCAGAATGCAGGTTCAGCTTCACGATGGCATCGAAAAAGCGCGGGCTGGCCGTGGCCGGAGCCTGCGGCGATCCGCCCGCATTGTTGACCAGAATATCCAGCCGCCCATGCTGCGCCGCCACCGCCTCGACCAGACCCTGCGCCTGTTCGGGATCGCGAATGTCGGCGGCGCGAAAAGCAATGCCTTCGGGCAGGTCCTCAGGCGCAGTGCGCCCACACACCGTCACCGCCGCGCCCGCCGCTGCCAGCGCTTGCGCAATCTGCCGCCCAAGCCCGCGCGTTCCGCCGGTGACGATGGCGACCTTTCCGGTCAGATCGATGTGGTCCGTGCCCTGCACCGGGGCTGCTCTCCCATGTTCTGCCGATGCAGGCGGAAAAGCCGCTGCACCAGATTCGAAATCGCCAATATCGAAAGGCTATAGGCTTTTCAATTGACGATTTGCGTATCCAATGCAATCTTAAATTACGAATGCAGTGCAGAAATGCACAAAATTGAGTCGTGCCGCCAAATGTGCATGGCCATGGGAGTGGAAGACGCAGATGACCGCATATTCGCCGCACAAACCGTTGCCGATCGCACACGTGCCGCAGTGGGATTTTGAAACAGACATCGCCATCATCGGCTTTGGCGCAACCGGAGCCAGCGCCGCCATCGAAGCGCGCAAGGCAGGCGCGGATGTCATGCTGTTTGAACGCAGCTCGGGCAGCGGCGGAGCCTCTGCCCTCTCTGGCGGCGAAATCTACATCGGCGGCGGCACCGATGCGCAATTGGCCGCAGGCTTTGCAGACACGGTCGAGGACTTCACCACCTACCTCAAACTTGCCAGCGGTCCCTGCGTCGATGAGGCCAAGTGCGAACTCTATGGCCGCGAGGCGCTGTCGCACTATCAGTGGCTGAAGGATCAGGGCGTGCCCTATCGCGGCAACTTCCTGCCCGGCAAAGTGATCGAGCCGACCGACGATTCCACGCTGATCTGGTCGGGCAGCGAAGCCGCCGCGCCGTTTTACAAACACGCCAAGCCCGCGCCGCGCGGCCATGTGATCCAGCACATGGGCTGGGGCGGTGGCCGCCCGCTGGTCGATATCCTTGAAGCCCGCGCGCGCGATCTCGGCACTGAAATCCACGTCGATGCCCGCGCCGTGGCGCTAATCACCGATGGGGACCGCATCGCAGGTGCGGTGGTCCGCATCGACAATCAGGACCGCTTCGTCCGCGCGCACAAAGGCGTGGTGCTTGCGACCGGCGGCTTCGTGTTCAACGAGGCGATGCGCCGCAAATATTGCCCCGAAAGCTTCCGCGTGAACAGCCCCATCGGTGACAAGGACGATGGCATCGGCATTGAACTTGGCGCATCGGTCGGCGGCGATCCAATCCACATGGACCAGTTCTTCACCACCTGCCCGTGGACGATCCCGGAAGATCAGGCCTATGGCGTGTTCGTGAACGTGGCGGGCCAGCGCTTCATCAACGAAGATTGCTACCACGGCCGCGTCAGCCGCTGTGCGGTCGATCAGCCCGGCGGCAAAGTCTACCTGCTGCTCGACAGCGCCCACTTCACCCAGCCGCTCGACCTTGCCGGGATCACCATCGCGGGCACGGGCGAAACGTGGGAAGAAGTCGAAGCCGAACTCGAAATGCCCGCAGGCACGCTCTCGGCCACGATGCACTTCTATAACACCCACGCGCGCGAAGGCCACGATCCGCTGTTTGACAAGCAGGTGCCGATCCTCAAACCGCTCGACCAGTCCCCGTTCGTCGCGCTCGAATGCAATTTCGAAACAAGCTACTTCAGCTTCTTCACGCTGGGCGGGCTGAAGACTTCGGCAGACGCAGAGGTGCTGGATCGCGGCGGCAGCCCGATCCCCGGCCTTTACGCCGCCGGGCGCTGCACATCGGGCCTGCCCGCCTGGGGCCACGGCTATTCCTCTGGCCTCAGCCTTGCCGATTGCACCTTCTTCGGACGCCAAGCCGGCCGCCGCGCTGCTGCCTGATCCCCCAAGCTACAAAGCCAGTCACAAAGGACTTCCCGATGCTCACCAAGGTAGCCCTGAACAACACCGACCTGACCGTCAGCCGCCTGTGCTATGGCACCAACATGCTCGGCTGGATGCTCGATCAGGGCAGGTCGAACGCGATCCTTGATACTTTCGCTGACCTTGGCGGCAACTTCATCGATACCGCGCGCAGCTATGGCGATTGGTCGCCCGATGCCCCGCTGGGCGCCAGCGAGCGCGCGATTGGCGCATGGCTGAAAACGCGCAGCCGCGATGATTTCGTGATCGCCACCAAGGGCGGCTTCTTCGATATGCGCGCAGGCGATTACCGCAACCGCGTGACGCCTGAGGATATCGCCACCGACATCGCGCAAAGCCTCGACCACCTCGGCATCGATACCATCGACCTTTATTTCCTGCACATGGACAACCCTGAAAGCCCGGTGGAACCGATCATCGACGCGATGATCGCCCACCGCGAAGCAGGCCGCATCCGCCACTTCGGCGCATCGAACTGGGCGGCCGACCGCATCACCGCCGCCAATGCCTATGCCGCCTCGCTGGGCAAGGCAGGCTTCGTCGCCTCGCAAACCTTCTGGGGCCTCGCCGCGCCAGATGCCGCTGCCGCTGCGCAGCAGGGCTATCAGCATTATTATGAGGGCGAATACGAAGCTCTGCACGCAGATGGCCTGCCCATTATCGCCTATGCCGCGCAGTCAGGCGGCTATTTCACCAAGCTGGCGGTAGGCGAAGTGGGCGAGCAACTCGCCGCACGCTATGCCAACCCGGCAAACGAACGCCGCCTCGCCGTGGTGCAATCGCTGGCCGCAAAGCACGGCGTTTCGATCAACGAAATCGTGCTGGCCTATCTGCTCAGCCAGCCCAACCAGACCGTAGCCATCTTCGGCGGCTCCTCGCCCGAACAGGTGGCCGAGAGCGCCAAGGCCGATGCGCTGATGCTAACGGCGGAGGAACTAGACGAGCTTCACTCAGCGTAGAAGGAGACGCCTCCCAAGGCCCGCCGCACACTTTCCACCGCCAACCTTGCCCGCTCCTCACGCGCCACTGCCCCCGCCGCATGATCACGCGGAATCTCCACACTCACCGGGCACCCCGGCGGCAAAGCGCACAAGAACCCCGCCACGTCGAACTCCCCCTGCCCACAGAGCATCCGCTCCGAAGACGCCTCCCGGTCCAGATCATCGGGAGGCAACAGCGGCCCATCGGCCACTTGCGCATAGAGCACATGATCCCGCGCCGCGCCCAGTTCCGCAATGGTCCCGCCCGACCGCATCAGATGCAGCAAATCGACGTTCACGCCCACCGCACCGGGACGGCCCACCTGTCCCACCAGCTCCAGCGCTGCCGCCAATGATGGCACTTGGCTTTGCGGATAGAACTCCACCGCCACCCGGTGCCCAAACTGTGCCGCCATATCACAGAACCGCCCGAACGTGTCCGCCCGCCGCGCCGCGTCCCGGTCATAGACCAGCACGTTGAGCAAACGCGCGCCCAACTCCGCCGCGCATTCCATCGCAGGCACAAATGCCGCCAGATCGGTGCGCCCACCCAGCGAGAACGGATAGGCAAGGTCCAGCACCACCCCCAGATCATCCATCACCGCCCTGACTTCCGCCCGCGCCGCACGGTCGCCCACGATATCGAAGGGCGGCATCAGCGGCAGCTCGGCCATCGGATGCAGGAACAGGCACATGCCCGCGCATCCCGCCGCGTGGGCCGCTTGGGCCAGTTGCACCGGCGTCGTGTCGGTCACGGTCAGATGATCAAGGCTGAGGCGAAGCATGGACCATGGCCTAGCCCCTTGCGTTTCGCGTTTCCACAAGCGATTGTGCCGACATAGCGAATGACTCGTAGATAATACGCGAATCTGCAGCGCATAAAGACAAAATCGGGAGAGCCGTTATGGCAACGACAGCACCTCGTGCGGGCCTTTCCATGGGCCACATTGCGCTGCACTATCCCGCGCCCGCTGATGGGCCATTGGCCGCGCGCCTTCTGGCACAGATGGGTCTGACCGAAAGCCAGATGCTCCCGCTGCCCGGCGGCAATTTCTACCGCTTCGTGGTCTCGCCCGATCACGTGGCGCGCGGCGATGGCATCGTGTTCCTCTCGTGCCTGCCCGAACCACAGGCCCGCCTGATCGCCGCCATCCGCGCCGCGCTGAACATCGGCACCGACGCGGAAAGCGAGGCGGTCACCGCCTATCGCGCGATGATGGCGCAGGATTTCGAAGCCAGCTTCCACTTCGGCCTGCTGATGGATTCGCTTGAAGATTTGGAAGCCATGGTCCTGAACTTGCAGGATCTTGCGGCAAACGACCCGGACCTGAAAGGCCGCCTGACTATCGGCATGAACCGCGCCCGCCCCGGCGATGCTGAAATCGACGCGCGGCTTGATGCCTCGCCCGTGTTCGGTCAGGTCAAACGCTATGCCTATGGCGCGGGCGGGGTGCAGGTCTTTGTCGAAACCGATCTGGTCTGCGCAGGCCAGTTGGGCGAAAGCATGGTCTTCGAATTCGACTATGTGTTCCCGGACAAGCACAGCCATATCCTGTCCGTCGTCGAACTCTGACCGGCATGGAGCGGTTGGACTTCGATTATGTGATCGTCGGCGGCGGGGTTGCCGGGTGCATCCTCGCCAACCGCCTTACCGCCGATCCGGGCACGCGCGTGTTACTGCTAGAGGCAGGCGGCAAGGACACGAGCCCGCTAATCGCCGCGCCCGGTGGTCTGCTCCCGATCATGCTCTCGGGCGCGCACGCCTGGCGCTATATGTCCGCACCGCAGGCACATCTTGATGGCCGCATGCTTTATCTCCCACGCGGCAAAGTCTTGGGAGGCGGCTCCTCGATCAATGGCATGGCCTATGACCGGGGCTTCCATTCGGACTACGACCGCTGGGCGCAGGCCGGCAATCGCGGCTGGTCCTTCGCCGAAGTCCTGCCCTATTTCCGCAAGCTGGAATCCTATGCGCCCGCGCGAAACCGCTGGCATGGCACCGATGGCCCAATTCAGGTCACCCGTGCCGCGCAAGACCACCCCTTCGCCCGCGCGTTCCTCGCCGCCGGGGCGCAGGCTGGCTATCCGCTGACCGACGATCTCAACGGCGAGGCCCGCGATGGCTTTGGCGCGGTGGACCTGACTGTGGGCAAGGGCCGCCGCTCCAGCGCCTCGTCTGCCTATCTGCGCCCGGTGCTGAAGCGCCCGAACCTGACCGTGCTGACCCAAGCGCAGAGCCGCCGCGTGGTCTTCGATGGCACCCGCGCCACTGGCGTGGTGTTCCGCAAGGACGGCGCCGATACGCTCGCCACCGCCGCGCGCGAAGTGATCCTGTCGGCAGGCGCGATCAACACCCCGCAATTGCTGATGCTCTCGGGCGTCGGCCCCGCCGCCCATCTGGCCGAACATGGCATCGCGCTGGTCCACGATCTGCCCGGCGTCGGCCAAGGCCTGCAGGACCACCTGGCCGCGCATGTAAAGTATCGCTCGACCAAACCATGGTCGATGTTGCGCTTCCTCAATCCCTTCCGCGGTGCCTTGGCGATGGCGCAATACCTCACCCTGCGCACAGGCCCGCTGGCCGATCCCGGCATGTCGGTCGCCTGCATGGTCCGCTCCGATCCGGCGTTGGAGGAGGCGGACATCAAGATGCTGCTGGTCAGCGCCCTGTTCGCGCAGAATGGCCGCAAGATGGAGCCGATGCACGGCTTCTATGCCCACATCAACGTCGCCCGCCCGGAATCGCGCGGCAGCGTTACGCTCGCCAGCGCCGATCCCGATGCGCCGCCGGTGATCGACCAGAACTACAACGCGACTGAAAGCGACCGCCGCGTGATGCGCGAAGGCGTGCGCATCGCACGCCGCGTGTTTGCGCAAGCCGCCTTTGACGCGATGCGCGGCGAAGAACTCGCCCCCGGCCCCGGCGTGGAAACCGACGACCAGATCGACGCCTATATCCGCGCCCATGCCGAGGCCGATTACCATTCCACCAGCACCGCACGCATGGGAGCGGACCTGATGGCCGTGGTAGACAGCCACTTGTGTGTTCACGGCCTCACATCGCTGCGCGTGGTCGATGCCTCAATCATGCCGCACCTGCCCGGCGGCAACACCGCGATTCCGGTGGCGATGATCGCCGAAAAGGCTGCCGACCTGATCCTTGGAAGGATATAACGCCGATGAAAACCAGAGCGATGGTCTGCCACGCCCCCGGCACACCGCTGGTCGAGGAACTGCTCGATCTCGCCCCTGTTGGCCCGGGCGAAGTGCTGATCGAGATCATGGCCAGCGGCCTGTGCCACACCGACCTGAGCCAGCTTGAGGGCGTGGCCGCGCCCTACCACTTCCCCATCGTCGTCGGCCATGAAGGCGCTGGCGTGGTGCGCGAAGTGGGGCCGGGCGTATCTTCAATAGCGCTGGGCGATCACGTGATCCCGCTCGGCATCGGGGAATGCGGCACCTGCCGCAACTGCTTGTCGAACAAGACCAACTTGTGCGAAGCCTTCCTTGCCGACATCGCGACTCAGCCCACCCCGTTCTCGCTGAACGGCAAGCCAGTTTCAGCCTATTCGGGCGTTGGCTCACTCGCACAATTCGTCGTCATGGCAGAGCGCAACGTGGCGGTGATCCGCAAGGACGTGGCCTTCCACGTCGCCTGCACCGCAGGCTGCTGCGTGGCCACCGGCGTTGGCGCAGTGATGAACACCGCACATGTCGAATCCGGTGCCACCGTCGCCGTCTTCGGCTTGGGCGGCATCGGCCTCAACGTTGTGCAAGGTGCGCGGCTTGCCGGAGCCTCGCGGATCATCGGCGTGGATATCAACCCGCTGCGCCACGAACAGGGCAAGCGCTTTGGCCTCACCGACTTTATCGACGCGCGCGAAACAGACGCCGTGCCAGCCATTCAGGCCATGACTGGTGGCGGCGTGGACTATGCGTTCGAAGCCGCTGGCTCGGTCAAACTCATGCAACAGGCCTTTGAATCCACGCATATCGGCGGGGGCTGCACCGTGGTGCTGGGCGTGCCGCCCGATGGCAATGCGCTGCACCTGATCCCCTTCCAGCTCCAGCTGGGCCGCACTGTGCAAGGATCGTTCATGGGCAACGTAAAGGGCCGCAGCCAGCTTCCCGGACTGCTCGATCACTATGCAGCGGGGCGGCTGAACCTTGATGATCTGGTCAGCCATCGCCTGCCGATGGCACAGGTCAACGAGGGATTTGCGCTGATGAAACGCGGGGAATCGCTGCGGACTGTCGTGGCGTTCTGATTCCGACCGCATTTTGCGGAATTATATTTGCATAATCGGCATAGTGCTGACAAAATACCGCAAATTGCGAACATAACATCGCCACGCATTACGCATGAAGGCAATATTGGTCTTCGGGAGAGACATAGCAAATGGCCACGACAGCCACCACCACTGGGGCACCCGCCTTTGACCGCGAAACCCTGCTTGCCGCTGCGCGCGAACGCACAGGCCTGTCGGATTTCGGCGACACGTGGTTCTTCGAACCGATGGACCAATATATCGCCGCCGCCAATGCCGAGGGCAAGCTGACCGAGGCAGGCTTTGGCGGGCAGACCGAATCGATCCTCAAAGGCCTCGCCAGCCGGTTGCGCATGGTTGAGGATATCAAGCGGCACCCTGAAATCCTTGACGAACAGGTAGAGGTCGCCGCGATCATTCTGGGCCTGCCGCGCACCGGCAGCACGATCTTCCACCGCCTGCTTGCCAGCGCGCCGGGGATGACCGCGATCCGCTGGTACGAAGCGCAGAACTATGCCCCGCTGCCGGGCGATGAACCCGGCAACCCGGTGGCCCGCCGCGCCTATGCCAATGCGATGATCGAAGGCTGGCTGAACCTCTCGCCCGAACTCGCGTCGATCCACCCGCTCGATCCCGAAGCACCGGATGAGGAAATCATCATTCTGGGCCAGCTGTTCATCACCACGATGGTCGAGGCGATGACCTTCATCCCCTCGTTCGCCAAGTGGCTAGATACTTATGACCAATCCAAGGGCTACGAGGATCTCAAGACGATCCTGAAGTACCTGCAATGGCAGGACCCTACCCGGCGCGGCAAGAAGTGGGTGCTGAAAAGCCCGCAGAACCTGCCCTATACCGATGTGATCGCCAATGCTTTCCCCAAGGCGGTGCTGGTAATGACGCACCGCGATCCGCTGGAAGTGGTGCCAAGCTATGTCAGCATGGAAGCTGCGCTCTATAAACTGAACTCGGTCCATTCGGACGAGGCGGTCGGCGGCTTCTGGTTCCCGCGTCTGGCCGGATGGATGAAGCGCTTTGAAGAGGCGCGCGCGCGGATTGGCGAGGACCGGTTTATCGATATCGATTACCGTGAAGTGGCCAAGGAGCCGCTGAAGCAGGCGCAGCGCGTGCTGGCCCACATCGGCGTGCCGCTGGATGACCAGATCGAGGCCGCGCTGACCGAATTCATGGCCGGCAACAAGCGTGAACAGCGCCCGATGCACGACTATTCGCTGGAACGCTTTGGCCTCAACGAAGCCGACGTGCGCGAGGCCTTTGCCTCCTATCGCGCCCGCTATATCCGCTAAATACAAGGACAATTGCATGACCGATCTTTCGGGCAAAGTGGTGCTGATTACCGGCGCAGGCCAGGGCATTGGACAGGGCGTGGCACTGGCCATGGCGGGCGCGGGGGCGGCGGTGGCCGTGACCGGGCGCACGCTTTCCAAGGTGGAAACAACCGCAGCGATGGTCCGTGAACGTGGCGGGCGGGCGCTGGCGCTGGCCTGTGATGTGAAATCCGCCGCCGATCTGGCCGCGACCGTCGATGCCACGGTGGCAGAGTTTGGCGGGCTCGATATCCTCGTCAACAATGCGCAGGAAGTGCCGCTGGGCAAGCTGGAGGACGTGACCGACGAAGCGTTCACCGCAGGCTTCGAATCCGGCCCGCTGGCCACGCTGCGCCTGATGAAGCTGGCCCGCCCACATCTGATTGCGCGCGGGGGCGGCACGATTTTCAACTTCTGCTCGTCTGCCGGCATTCGCTGGGACATGACCGGCTATGGCGCTTATGCCGCGGTCAAGCAGGGCATCCGCTCGCTCACCCGGGCTGCTGCCGCCGAATGGGGCGGCGAGGCCATTCGCGTCCTGACCATTGCGCCGCACGCGGAATCGCCGGGGTTGAAGTGGTGGATCGAAAACAACCCCGAAGAGGCGCAAGCCTTCTTCCGCACGATCCCGCTGGGCCGCGTCGGATCGCTGGAGGGCGATATCGGCCGCGCGCTGGTGGCGCTGGCCGGGCAGGATCTGGCATACCTCACCGGCGCGACAATCCCGCTCGACGGTGGGCAAGCCAACTTCGACTGAGAGAGGCCGCGCCATGGAAAAAGTCATCGCAGCGCTATGGGCGCCAGAGGGCGAAAGCCACGCCGATTATGGCGCGCGGCTGCTGGCCACGCTGCCCGACGCGTTGGTGGAAGCGGGTGCGCAGGCAGTGCGGCTGAACGTGCGCGATGCGGCGGTGGCTCCCGGCGCGGCGCTGGTGCAAACATGGCAGGCTCCGCAGCAAGCGGCGATTGCGCAGTTCTGGATGCCCTCGGCCAATGCGCGTTTTCGCTCCGACGTGGACGCGGCGCTGGCTGAACACAGCGCGCGCTTTGCGGCTTGGGTCGTGTGTGAATCGACGATCATTGCGAACACCGATCATCCATGTTCCCCATCTGTTTCCCCGGGGAAACGAGCCGAAGGCGAGTTCAGCGAAGCTAAACATTCCAACAATCCAATGATTTCAAGGACGATTTCCAGAACACCGGGCTGGAGCCAGGCCAGCTTCATCTCCTTCCGCCCGGACATGACGCGCGAGGCCGCCATCGCGCACTGGCATTCGCACCACACACGCGTGGCGATCGAGACGCAATCGAACTTTGAATATGTGCAGAACCTGATCGTCCGCCCGCTGACCCAAGATGCGCCTGCATACGATGCTTTCGTGGAAGAGTGCTTCCCGCTGGAAGCGCTCGACCAACCGCAAGCGTTTTTCGATGCGGTGGGCGATCCTGCAAAATTTGACGCCAATCTGGCCGCGATGATGGATAGCTGCGCGGGCTTCATCGACTTTACGCGGATCGATGTGATCCCGACCTCGCAATTCGATTTCTGAAATAAGGACGCTCAAGATGACTCAACCAAAAGTCGCTATCGTAACCGGCGCAAGCCGAGGCGCGGGCGCAGGGATTGCGCGCGGTTTCGGCGAACTGGGCTATACCGTCTATGTCACCGGCCGCACGATCACGCCGGGCGATGCGAAGGGCTGGGACGGCTCGGTCCTGCCCGGCACCGTGGCGGAAACCGCGCAGAAGGTGACCGAGAACGGCGGCAAGGGCATTGCGGTGGTCTGCGATCATGGCGATGATGCCTCGGTCGCCAAGCTGTTTGAACAGGTGATGGCAGAGCAGGGACGGCTGGATGTGCTGGTCAACAATGCCGCCTATATGCACCACCAGTTGATCGAAAAGCTGCCGTTCTGGGAAAAGGAACTGGATGCGCAGAAGATCCTCGATGTCGGCCTGCGCAGTGCTTACGTGGCAAGCTGGCACGCGGCCAAGATCATGGTGCCCCAAGGATCGGGCATCATCGCGATGACATCCTCGTTCGGCGCAAACTGTTACATGCATGGCCCCGCCTATGGCGCGCAGAAGGCCGGGCTGGACAAGCTGGCGCACGATATGGAGCATGATTTCCGGGGCACCGGCGTTGCTGCCGTCTCGCTCTGGCTTGGCCCGCAATTGACCGAACGGGCACAGATCGCGGTCAAGACCAATCCCGAACAGTACGAAGGTTTCCTCGCCATGGCCGAGAATCCCGAGTTTTCTGCCCACGTGATCGACGCCATCGACAAGGCGGCGAACCGCGATGAGCTTTCGGGCCAGACGCTGATCGTGGCAGAAATTGCCAAGGAACTGGGTGTGACCGACCGGGGGAACGAGCGGCCCTCGCACCGCGACATGCTGGGCAGCCCGCGCCTAAAGAACCCGGCGGCGGTTTATTGAGGGGGTACAAGCAAATAGTCCAAGCGCTCATATCATCGTCACCCTGAACTTGTTTCAGGGTCCATTTCTCCCAAAGAGCCGCAGTTTGATCGGCACAATGGATCCTGAAACAAGTTCAGGATGACGGTGTGTTGGATTGAGAGCGCGGGTAAGCAACAAGCGGTTCATCCGGTGATCTAGCGCAGATCACCGGGCGATACGCTTTGCGCGACGAAGCGTGACGGCACAGGCGAACAGACATACCCTCTCGCGATCAAATGCCGGGCCAAACCGGCGTGTTTACGGGAGACATCGCTATGGCAAGTGCAGCACCGGGCACAAATGGCTTTCCCCTGCTTGATGGCGGCGCGCCGCTGTTGGGGCACATTGCGCAGTTTTTCCGTGATCCCGTGTCCGTCCTGAAGCGCGGCTACAAGACGCGGGGCAAGATGTTCGCGATGAACTTCATGGGCCAGCGCATGAATGTGATGCTGGGGCCGGAGCACAACCGGTTCTTCTTCGAAGAAACCGACAAGCTGCTGTCGATCCGCGAATCCATGCCGTTCTTCCTGAAGATGTTTTCGCCGGACTTCTATTCGTTTGCCGAAATGGACGAATATCTGCGCCAGCGCTCGATCATCATGCCCCGGTTCAAGGCGGCATCGATGAAGCAATATGTGCCAGTGATGGTTGAAGAATCGCTCAATCTGGTGGAGCAACTGGGCGATGAGGGCGAGTTTGACCTGATCCCCACGCTCGGCCCGATTGTGATGGATATTGCCGCGCACAGCTTCATGGGGCGCGAGTTTCATGAAAAGCTGGGCCACGAATTTTTCGATCTGTTCCGTGATTTTTCGGGCGGCATGGAAATCGTGCTGCCGCTGTGGCTCCCCACGCCCAAGATGCTGAAATCGCAGGCCGCCAAGAAGAAGCTGCACACCATCCTGCAATCATGGATCGAAAAGCGCCGCGCCGCGCCGCTTGATCCGCCCGACTTTTTCCAGACGATGATCGAGACGAAGTATCCCGATGGACGGCCGGTGCCGGATGAGATCATCCGCCACCTGATCCTGCTGCTGGTGTGGGCGGGGCATGAAACCACCGCCGGACAAGTGAGCTGGGCGCTGGCCGATCTGCTGCAGCACCCCGCCTATGCGCAAGTGCTGCGCGATGAAATCACCGGGCTTCTGGGCGGCGGCGATGGCGGCAACTTGAGCTGGGAACACGCCATTGCGATGGAGAAGATGGACCTTGCCCTGCGCGAGACCGAGCGGCTGCATCCGGTGGCCTATATGCTCAGCCGCAAGGCCAATGCCGATATCGTGCGTGAGGGCTATACCATCCGCAAGGGTGAATTCGTGCTGCTGGCGCCATCGGTCAGCCACCGCATGGAAGAGACGTTCCCCAATCCCGATGCTTATGATCCCGAGCGCTTCAACCCGGCCAATCCCAATGCGCAGACGACCAGCAATTCGCTGATCGGCTTTGGCGGCGGGGTGCATCGGTGTGCGGGCGTGAACTTTGCGCGCATGGAGATGAAGGCGCTGCTGGTGATCCTGCTGCAGAACTTCGACATGGAACTGATGGACGAAGTAAAGCCGATTGCCGGCGCTTCAACCTATTGGCCCGCCCAGCCCTGCCGCGTGCGCTACAAGCGGCGCAAGGTGGACGGCACGGCGGCGGCGGTCGATGCCGCCGCGCTGGCCAAGGCAGCCGGTTGCCCGGCGCACGCATAAGGGACGATTGATGGCCAAAGTGACTTTCGTCCAGCCCGACGGGACGGCGCGCACTTGCGTGAATTTTGAGGGCATGACGCTGATGCAATTGGCGGTCGGCAATCTGGTGGATGGCATCGATGCGCTGTGTGGCGGGATGATGCAGTGCGCCACCTGCCACTGCTACATCGATCCCGAATGGCTGGACAAGACCGGCGCGGCACATCCCGATGAACGCGAAATGCTGGGGCTGATCGAGGGCGTGGAAGTGCGCCCGAACAGCCGCCTGTCGTGCCAGGTGCAACTGGGCGAGGAGCTGGACGGGCTGGTGGTGCATATCCCGGCGGATCAGCCGGGAGCGTAAGCGCCGGGCTATTGACCAATTTGCCTACGTCCTACCAATCTTCGTCACCCCGGACTTGATCCGGGGTCCATTTCTCCGCCGAGAGCCTTGGTTTGGTTGCAAGATGGACCCTGAACCAAGTTCAGGGTGACGAAAAACGGCGAACGCGACCTATCAGACTAATCACCAACGCGCCCTCGCCTTTACACTGCGCATCCCGTTGACAGAGCACGTTTCCATCCGCACTATGCGTAGATAATCGATAATCAAACGCCGATTCATTGGCGTGGAGAGGAAACGCACCGGATGACTGCGAACACGCAGAGCGGCCCATTTGCGCATGCGCTGGACTTTACCGGCAAGACCGTGCTCGTCACCGGTGGTGGCGTGGGGATCGGGCGGGCGATAGCCGAGGCCTTTGCCGATGCCGGCGCGCAAGTGGTGATTGCCGAGATCGATCCGGCCCGCGCCGATCAGGCGGAAGCTGCCATGCCCAGCGCGCGCGTGATCCGCTGCGATGTGCGCCAGCGCGGTGTAGGCGCGATGCTGGCGGAACGCATTGCGGCGGAAACCGGCAAGCTGGATGTGCTGGTCAACAATGTCGGCCACTTCGTTCACGCGCGGCCCTTTGCCATGCTGGAGGACGAGGAGGCCGAGGAAATCCTCGACACCAATCTGGGGCAATTGCTGCGGATGACGCGCGCGATGATCCCGCTGCTGCGCAAGGCCGGGCCGGGTGCGAATATCATCAACGTCACCTCGATCGAGGCGCATCGCGGCATTCCCTATTGCAGCGTCTATGCGGCGGCCAAGTGGGCAGTGACCGGCTTTACCAAGAGCCTTGCGCTGGAACTGGGGCCCGAAGGCATCCGCGTGAACACCATCGCGCCCGAGACGACCGATACGCCGCAAGTGGCGCTGGATTACATGATCCCGCCGGAAAACCGCGCGCATGAAGAGCGCTGGATACCGCTGGGCCGGTTCGGCCAACCGTCCGACAGCGCGGGCGCGGCGCTCTATCTGGCCAGCCCACTGGCGGCCTGGGTGACGGGCACGGCGCTCAATGTCGATGGCGGGGCGCTGGCGGCGGGGGGCTGGTATCGCACGCCGCAGGGCGAATGGACCAATGTGCCGCTGATTTCAGGCAATGGGCTGGTCATTCCGGGGACGGTATCATGAGCGAACTGGAAGCTCTGCGCCGGACGGCGGAACGCTATGGCCTCGGCGCAGACCGGCGCGACAAGGCGCTGTGGCGCGAAGTTTTGGCAGACGATGTGGAGATCGTCGGCCCCGGCTTTGCGATCAGCGGGCTTGAGGCCAATCTGGGTTCGATCGATCACCTCACCCTTGCATTCAAGGCCACGCGGCACGTGGTGCATGACATGGACGTGGTGGTGAGCGGCGACACGGCGCAGGGCGAAACCCGCTCCACCGCCGAACACCGCATGGCAGGGCCTGATGCGCGCGATGTGCTGCTGGTGTGGGCGATCCGCTATCAGGATCAGTGGCGGTGTGAGGGCGATGCGTGGAAGTTCACGCGGCGCGAACTGGTGGTCGATTGGGAAGAAGTGCGGCCCGTGCACGATGTGGGCGGCGCTTCAGCATGAGCGGCACGCTGGCCGGACGCACCGCGTTCATCACCGGGGCAACCGGCGCGATTGCCGGGGCCTGCGCGCTGGCGCTGGCGCGCGATGGCGCAAGGCTGGCACTGATGGCGCGGCGCGCGGATGCTTTGGCACAGGCGGCAGCGGATATTCGCGCCGCAGTGCCGGGCGCGCAAGTGCATGAATTCTTGGGCGACGGGACCGATGAGGACGCAGTCGCCGCAGCGCTGGCCGGGGCGCATGCGCTGGCCGGAAGGCTTGACATTGCCTTTGCCACGGTGGGCGGCGGCGGGTTCAAGCCGCTGATCGAGAGCACTCCGCAAGACTACCGCGATGCCTTTGAAACCAATGTGATCGCAACGTTCCACGTGATCCGCCACGCTTCGTCGCTGATGGCGCCGGGCGGATCGATCATCGTGCTGTCATCGGGTGCGGCGGTGCTGACGTTCCGGCACTTGTCGGCCTATCACGTGGCCAAGGCAGGACTGGAAGGGCTGGTTCGCATGGCGGCGGATGAGCTGGGGCCATCGGGCCTGCGCGTCAACGCAATCCGCCCCGGCCTGACCCGCAGCGGCGCGACGCAAGACATGTTCGATGGCGGCGCGGCGGCGGCTTTCCTGCCCGAATATCCGCTGGGCCGCTTGGGTGAGGCTGAAGATATGGCAGGGGCCGTGCGGTTCCTTGCCGGAGACGAAAGCGCCTGGGTGACCGGGCAATGCATCGCGGTGGACGGCGGCAATCTGCTGCGCCGCAGCCCGGATCTTGCGCCGCTACCTTTGGCCAATCCGCTTTATCAGGAGAAATCACGATGAAAGTTCTCGTAGTAGGCGGCACCGGCGCCTTGGGCGGCCATGCCGCGCTGCATCTGGCGGCACAGGGCCATGATGTGACGATCACCGGGCGCGGAACGGGAGCGCCCGAGGGCACGCTGCTGACCACGCTGGGCTTTATGCAGGGCGATTATGTGGCGGGCGATTTCACGCCCGACCGGCTCGAAGGGTTTGACTGGGTGGTCTTTGCCGCGGGCAACGATCCGCGCCATGTGCCGCAGGGCGAAGATTTTGGCGCTTGGCTGCACAAGGCCAATCACGTGGCCCTGCCCGCGTTCTTTGCCGCTGCGCGTGAAGCGGGCGTTGCGCGTGCGGTGCAGCTTGGCAGCTTTTATCCGCAGGCCGCGCCTGAGCTGGTGGCGGGCAATGTCTATATCCAGTCGCGCCTTGCCGCATGTGAAGGCGCGCGGGCCGAAGGTGCGCCGGGGTTTGACGTGGTGAGCGTGAATGCGCCCTTCATGGTCGGCACGGTGCCCGGCCTTCCGAGCGCAATTTTCGGCCCCTATGTGCAATGGGCCAAGGGCAATATCCCGATCCCGTTCTTTGCGCCGACCGGCGGGACCAACTTCATGTCGTTCCGCTCCTTGTCCGAAGCCATCGAAGGTGCGCTGCTGCGCGGCGAGCCGGGGGCGGCCTATCTGGTGGGCGATGAAAATCTGACCTTCCAGCAGTATTTCCAGCTGTTCTTCGACGCGGTCGGCAGCGATGTGGTGCTCGAAGCGCGCGACGAGGAACTGCCGCTCTTGCCCGATATCGCGATCCCGCAAGGGCGTGGCAACACGATCAGCTATGAACCCGATGCTGGCGAAACCGCGCTTTTGGGCTATCGTCGGGGCGATGTGGCAGCGGCTGTGGCGGAAATCGCAAAACAGTTCGGCTGAACCGGGAGAGAGATTATGACGCTTAACCCTCAGGTCGAGGCGCTGCTGGGCTATCTGGCGCAAATGCCGCCGGTCGATTACGCCACGGTCACGCCGCAAGCGCTGCGCGAAATGAACAAGCCGATGCAGATGGGCCCGCCGCCTGCAGTGGCGCAGGTCCGCGATCTGACGCTGGACCTTCCGGGCCGCACCATCGGCGCGCGGTTCTATGTGCCTGAAGGCGCGGGCGAAAATCCGCCGCTCGTGCTGTTCTACCATGGCGGGGGCTGGGTGATCGGCGATCTCGAATCGCACGATGCCACCGCGCGGGCCTTGGCCCGGGCCAGCGGCGCGGCGGTGCTGGCGGTGGATTACCGGCTTGCACCGGAAACGAAATTCCCCGGCCCGCTGGACGATTGCTATGACGCGCTGCTGTGGGCCGTCGCCCGTGCGGCCGACTTGGGCATTGACGCGTCGCGGCTTGGCGTGGCGGGTGACAGCGCGGGCGGCAATCTGGCCGCCGCCGTGGCGATCCGCGCGCGCGACGAGGCGGGGCCAAAGCTCAAGCACCAGTTGCTGATCTATCCGGTGGCCGACGCCGATTTTGGCCGCGAGTCTTATGTGGCAAACGGCGGCGGGGCCTATTTCCTGTCCACCGCGATGATGCAGTGGTTCTGGACGCATTACGTTGACGATGTGACCGCGCCGCATGCGCTGGCCGCATTGGTGCGCCACGATGATCTGACCGGCTTACCCTCAGCCACCGTGCTGGTGGCGCAGTATGACCCCTTGCGCGACGAAGGCCTCGCCTATGCCGAAGCACTGCGCGCAGCAGGCGTGGCAGTGGACACCGAAGAAGCGCCAGGCATGATCCACGGCTTTGCCTCAATGTTCGAAGCGGTGCCCGATGCCTTGCCGTTTATTGAACGCGCAGGGGCCAAGCTGAAGGCGGCTTTGGCCTGAAAACTCAGTGAGACAAGGGGGCAGCAACGATGCTGCCCCCTTGCCTTACACCTGCAGCTTACCGCTGAAACGCGACCGTCACCCAGAACCGCCGCGGCTGATTGAAGTATCCTTCAAGAAAGCCGAACGACGTTCGTGCGTCGTACCCGGCCACCAGAACGCGCTGGTTGGTGACATTGTCTACCGATAGCCGCAGCGAAGCCCCGGTATCCGGCAGGCGGAACGTGGTGCTCAGGTTCACGATGGCGTGATCGGGTGCAGCCAGTTCCGGGGTGTTTTCCACATCAAGGAAGTTCTGCGAGCGATAGGCCGCGTCCGCGCGGAAAATGGCTTCGGCAGAGCCTCCCAATGGCAGGGTATAGGACACGCCAAGGCTTCCGGTAATATCGGGCGCTTGCTTTGGCGTGCGGAAGGACACGTCGGTCGGCACACCGCCGATGACCGAAACATACTGCTGATACCGCGCATCGAGCAGGCCCAACGAGCTTTCGATGCGGAAACGCGGTGAAACCCGCACGCTGGCTTCAAGCTCAAGACCCTGGATGCGTGACTTGCCCGCATTTTCGGTTCGCACCACGATCAGCCCGGTGTTCTGGCTCACCGTGCTGATCAGCAGCTGCTGATCGCGATACTGATTGCGGAATGCCGCAAGATTGAGCGTCAGCACGCGGCCGATCTGGCTTTTTACGCCGAGTTCGAAGGCTTCGAGATGTTCGGGATCAAAGGCCCCGATCTCTTCCAGCGATGTGGGGCGTCCGTTGAAGCCACCACTGCGAAAGCCGCGCGACCATGAACCATAGACCAGCACATCGCGCGCAGGCTTGTAGGCAAGCGAGACACGCGGGGTGAAGGCATCCCAGCTTTGATCGAGTGAATAGGACGGAGTGCCAAACAGCAGCGGCTGATTGCTGTAGATACGGTTGGCGGCCTGGCTGAACCGCTTGTTTTCATGCGTGTACCGCCCGCCCAATTCAAGTGTGAGCGCCTGCGCCACCGGCACGGTCATATTGCCGAAGACGGCGTAGTTGGTCGTCGTCTGGCGATTGTCGAAATCGATGTTGAAATCGAGGAATGCAGGCGGGATGCCCAGAACATTGGCCGAGAAGTCGGCAAAGCCCGGTGCATTGAACAGGCCATCGGCCACGACCAGACGGGTGAGATCAGAACTGCGTTCGCGGAAGTAATAGGCACCGATCAGCAGATTTCCGGTGCCAAACACGGGCATCGTGAACTGCAATTCCTGGCTCAACTGGCGGGCGCGTTCGTTGTGGAAATCGCCTGCGTAATTGATGGTCGAAGAGGCATCGCCATCACGGCCGAACTGGGCGTGAACCCAGCGATAGGCCGTGATCGATTTGATCTGCGCCGCGCCCAGATCATAGCTGAGAGTCAGCGATCCGTTGACGGCATCGGCATCATCGCGGTTCAACTCGGGCGTGGAATCGGTCCGGTCAATCCTGTTCGGTACGGTGCAGCACGGGGCCAGAAAGGTCGATTGCAGGGTTGAGAAGAACGTCGGCGTGAAGGCCAGCATATTGTGCGCAGCAGAATTCTGGCGGCGGTGCAGGCCATCGACCTGTGCGATCGCTTCGAACGGACCATCGGCATAACGCAGGACAGCGCGGCCCGAGATGACATTGCGATTGCCCAGATTATCGCCCGAAGGCACCTGCTGCCAGCCATCACCCCATTGACCCAGACCCGACAGGCCGAACGAGAAGCCGCCGCCCAAGGGCGTGGCCACGCGGGCGCGGACCCGGAAATCGTTGTACGAGCCATAGCGCACATCGCCCTCAACCTCGGTCACATCACCGGGCATACGGCTGACGATGCTGATCGCGCCGCCGACCGTATTTTTGCCGAACAGCGAACCTTGCGGCCCGCGCAGCACTTCGATCCGCTCAACATCCAGCAATTCGGCCGCAGCGCCAAAGGTGCGCGCGACATAGACGCCGTCAATATACGTGCCGACCGCAGGGTCGGAGGTGATGATGAAGTCGTTTTCGCCAACACCGCGGATGAAGGGCGCAATCGCGCCGCTGTTGCCGCCTTGTCCGGGGGTGAACTGCAGGTTGGGTGCAACCTGCTGAAGATCGGTCACCGCGCCAAGCCCGCGCGCCTCAAGCGCTTGCCCGGAAATGGCCGTGACCGCGATCGGAACATCCTGCAAACGCTCATTCGTGCGGCGCGCAGTCACGATGATTTCATCGCTTTGCGTGGCGGCACCATCAGCCTCTTGCGCGGCGGCGGGCGCTGCCATCCACATGCCTGCCAACGCCGTGCCACTTGCGAGCACGACGCGCGTTTTCCAACTTTGCGTCCTCATAACGTCAATCCCTGTATATGTTTTTTATCTTGGCGAAGCGCCGCGCCTTGCAGCGCGGCTACCCCGGTATCAGTTCGTGTTCAGACTGCGGTAGCGCCGCCATCGACGACCATCGCATGGCCCGTCACGAAGCTGGCGGCGGGTGAGCAGAGCCAGACCACCGCTTCGGCGATTTCCTCGGCGGTGCCCATGCGGCCCATTGGCGTCATCGAATCGATCACCTTTTTCATTTCCGGGCTGGCGACCAAGGGCGCGGTCATCGGGGTTTCGATTACGCCGGGGCACACCGCGTTGACGCGGATGCCGGCCTGCGCCCAGCGCAGTGCGCCGTGGCGGGCAAGGCCGACAACGCCGTGCTTGGCGGCGACATAGGCGGGCTGGCCGCCATTGCCGACGATGCCATTGATCGAAGCGGTGTTGACGATAGCCCCGCCGCCGCGCGTCAGCATCACTTCGGCCTCTTCGCGCATGCAGCGCATCACGCCCGACAGGTTGATGCCCATGTTGCGCTCCCAGATGGCATCATCATATTCATCATCGCCCAGGCGGTTGATCCCGGCATTGTTGAACGCGCAATCGAGCCCGCCGAAGGTGGAGACGGCAGCGGCGACCATCGCCTTGACCTCGTCAGACTTGGACACATCGCAGCGGTGGAAGGCAGCCTTGCCGCCTGCGGCTTCGATCATGGCGACCGTTTCGGCCCCGCCTGCCTCATTCACATCGCTCACCAGCACGCTGGCACCCGATCGTGCAAAGACCAGCGCCGTGGCGCGGCCAATGCCGCCGCTTGCGCCGGTGACGAGCGCCACTTTGCCGTGAAGGCCATAATCGATCATAGTCCCGAATCCTCTCCGATGTTTCGTAGCACTGCCGGTAGCATATAACGCAAAGGCCGGTCAGAAACACGGTTTATATGATATATGCGGATTTTCAAACGCTGAAAACTTGGCAGAGTCATTGCCGCGGGCCTGTTCATCGGATATCAAGCACCCAAACATGGGAGAGTGATGATGACCGCGCAGGCTGAATTCGCCGATTTGGTAGTCCGGGGCGGCACGATTGTCGATGGATCGGGCGGAGAGCCGTTCATCGGCGATGTTGCGGTGCGTGGGGGCGTGATCGCCTTTGTCGGTGCGCATTTTGGCGGTGCGGCGCATGAGGAAGTTGACGCCACAGGCTGCATCGTGACGCCGGGCTTTGTCGATATTCACACGCATTATGATGGGCAGGCGGTGTGGTCTGACACGCTATCGCCCAGCAGCTCGCACGGGGTGACCACCGCCGTTCTCGGCAATTGCGGCGTGGGCTTTGCGCCGTGCCGCAAGGCCGATCATCAGGCGCTGATCCGGCTGATGGAGGGCGTGGAAGACATTCCCGGCGTGGTCATGGCGCAAGGGTTGCCGTGGGATTGGGAGACGTTTCCGCAATACCTTGATGCCCTGGCCGCGCGCCCGCGCGATATCGATGTGGCCTGTCTGCTTCCGCACAGCCCGTTGCGCGTGTGGGTGATGGGCGATCGTGCGCTGGCGCGGGAAGTGGCGACGCAGGATGATCTGGCGCAGATGCGCGATATTGCGCGAGAGGCTTTGGCCGCAGGCGCAATCGGCTTTGCCACATCGCGGCTCAACATGCACCGCACCAAGGCGGGCGAGTTGATCCCGACATATGGCGCAGAAACGCACGAGTTGATCGCCATTTGCGAAGCACTGGCCGAAGCCGGGACCGGGGTGTTTCAGGCGGTGCTGGATGCGCCGTTTGAAACGTGGGAGGACGAGCTGACCCGCCTTATCGCGGTGGCGGAAAGCGCAGGCCGCCCAGCCACTTTCACGCTGGCGCTGGCCAACAGCGGGCCGAACACCTGGGACGCGCCGCTGCGCATGGTGGATGAAGCCAATGCGCGCGGGCTGGATATCTCACCCCAGATTCTGCCGCGCCCGGTGGGCATGGTTTCGGGCTGGGCGCTGTCCACCCATCCGTTCTGCCTGTGCCCATCGTATCGGCCGCTGGTGGATCTGCCGCTGGAGGAACAGGTGGTGCAGTTGCGCGATCCGGCCATGCGCGCGCGCCTGCTGGCCGAGATGCCGCAGCCGGGCCATCCGCTGGCCATGCTGACGCGCAACTGGGACTGGATGTTCCCGTTTGGCGATCCGCCGCAGTATGAACCCGATGCCGACCAGAGCATCGGCGCACTGGCCCGCGCGCAAGGCCGCAGCCCGGAAGAGGTAGCCTATGACGTGCTGATGGAAAACGGCGGCACCGGCATGATCCTGAACACGCTGGGCAATTTCCATGAAGCGCGGCTCGATGCGCTGATCCCGCTGGTGCGCCGTGCCGATACGGTGATCGGCCTTGGCGATGGCGGCGCGCACTATGCAGCGATCTGCGATGCCAGCTACCCCACGTTCATGCTGACATGGTGGGTGCGTGACCGGGCGGGTGAGCGGCTGTCGGTGGCAGAGGTCGTCCACATGCTGGCAGCCAAGCCTGCACGCGTGGCGGGGTTGATGGATCGGGGGCTGTTGCGCACAGGATACAAGGCCGATGTCAACGTGATCGATCTGGCCGCGCTGCGCCTGCATGCACCGGTGATCCGGCACGATCTTCCCGGCGGCGGGCGGCGGCTGGACCAGACGGCCAGCGGCTATGTCGCCACGGTGGTCAGCGGGCAAGTGATCCGGCGCGGCGATCAGCCGACGGATCAGCGCCCCGGACGGGTGGTGCGCGGGATGCAGCAGGCACCGGTTTTGGCGGTGCCTGTTTAATCGACCCCCCTATTAAATCGTCACCCCGGCGAAGGCCGGGGTCCATTTCTCATCGCAAACTGCCGCTCGATCGGCAAAATGGATGCTGAAACAAGTTCAGCATGACGAATTCGAGAGTTGTTTATGGAAGCCGGACGATCCCGGTTTCCGATACGCGGCGATCAGGCTGCAGGCGCCTCAGCCAGAGCCACGACCGTCACGCTACCATCTTCGCCGACCTGTTCGGTCAGCATCGAGGTGACGTAGCTGACCGTTTCAACGATCCACCAGCGGCCATCGCGCTTGGCGTAGACGTCTTCGTATTCCACCGCGAGGCGGACGATCTGGCGGGGGCCGGTCAGGATCGTGCGGAAATTGAGTGCCCATTTGGCGGTGGCGCTGTCTGGCCCGGTCAGTTCGATTTCGGCATTGGTGGCGTGGTGAATGTCATAGACGCCCGGCTGGCAACCCATCTGGCGATAGATTTCAACAAAATCGTCCCGATTGGTGAATTCGGGGAAGTTCTGATAGGCAATGCGGATATCGCCCGGGGCAAAGCATTCGCGCACCACATCGGGCTGCTTCAGATCGCAGGCCCGCAGATATTGCGCCTTCAGCGCGCGGATCGCTTCCTTGTCTTCCAGCGCGGTGAGACGGGCGGCAAGGCTTTCCAGAGTGACGGACATTGAGCTCTCCCAAGCGATTCGGTGTGTTCGATGCACTGCCATACGCATAGCCTGATTGCACCACAATCACCACACCCACGCGAATTGAACGTTTACCTTGCGCCATTTGCGGAGTATATGCCAAAAAATAATACGCATATAAAGCGCTGCGGGAGAGACCTGATGACCAATGCCGTTGGCAGCAGTGGTACAATTGCTGCCCCCCTTCCCGCAGCAACCATGACCGCAGCCGGTCGCCCGCTGACCAACCGCTGGCTGGCGCTGTTCCTGATCGTGCTGGTGGCGATCCTGAACTACGCCGACCGCTTTCTGATCCCCGGCCTTGCCCAACCGATCAAGGCGCATTTCGGCATCAGCGATACGGTGATGGGCCTGCTGATGGGGCCAGCTTTCGCGCTGCTCTACACCGTGTTCACGCTGCCGATTGCGCGGCTGGCAGACCGCAAATCGCGCGTGTTGATCATTGCCGGTGGCTGCGGTTTCTGGAGCTTTTTCACGCTGCTTTCAGGCATGGCGACCAGCCCTGCCATGCTGGCGCTCGCCCGCGTGGGCGTGGGCATTGGCGAGGCGGCCTATCAGGCTCCGGCTGCCGCCCTGATCGCTGCCTACTTCCCCATTGCCGAGCGCGGGCGCGCTTTTGCGCTGCTGGGCACCGCGATCTACATCGGGCAGATGAGCGGGCTGGCCGGAGGGCCTGCCATTGCCGCAGCAAGCGACTGGCAAACCGCGTTTCATGCGCTGGGCGTGGTCGGGCTTATCGTGGCGCTCGCCACGTGGCTGATCGTGCGCGAACCGGCGCGCGATCCGGTGGCCCATGCCGCGCCGGTGCTGCCGCTAGGATCGACGATGAAGCTGCTGATCGGCACGCCTTCGGTGCGCTATCTGGCCACGATCATGGCGCTGGGTTCGCTTTCGGGCGTGACTTTCGGCATGTGGGGGCCTGCACTGTTCGAGCGCGCCTATGGCCTTTCGACGCAAGCCGCCGGGGCCACCTTCGCGCTGTCCTTCGGCCTGCCGGGGTTGCTGGGCGTGCTGGGCTTTGGCTTCCTGACCGACAAGCTGGGCAAGAATGACGCGACCATGCAACTGCGGTTGACCGCGCTGGCCCTGTTCGGGGCGACCACGATGATCCTGATCGTGACCTGGAGCGAAAGCCTGACCATGGCGCGGCTGTTTGCGCTGCCATCAGGGCTGATGGGCGGGGGCTGGTCAGTTGGCGTGCTGGCGGGCTTGCAATACCTGCTGCCCAACGCCCACCGCGCCACCGGCACCGCGCTGGTGCTGCTGATTTCCAGCATGTTTGCGACCGTTTTGGGGCCGGTGATTGCCGGCCAGTTGAGCGACTGGATTGCCGGCGCCGGGCCGCATGGGTTGCGCATCGGGCTGAGCGTGGCGATCCCCACCGGCTATATCGGTGTATGGGCGGCATGGCGGACGGTGAGTTCGCTGGAGCGCGACAAGCTGAACCTTGCGGCGGGCGTGATCAGCTATCTGCCAAACATCGCCAACCGCGCGTAGACCGGATCATCGGCCCCAGCGCGCCCGGTGCCGACGCCTTCGCTGCCGAAATCATCGCCATTGGCCACGGGCAGATCCTCGGCAAAATCGAGGATGAACGAGCGGCGGGCAAAGCGCCACACGCCATCGCGGCGCGCATAGTGATCGGCATAGCGGCCCCACGCCACGAACTGGCGCGTGCCGTCGAGCGTCATGTGCCATGCCCGCGCGGTGATCTCGCCTTGCGCTTGATCACCATCGATAGCGAAGAGGCATGACAGCGCGGTGTGCATCGTTGCGCGCCAGTTGGCCATCATCGTGGGCAGCCAGGCGATGTAACCATCGACCGTGCCACAATAATAGGGCGTGTGATCGTCCACGCCATCATCGTGATAGAGCGTGCGCAGCAGCGCCCAATCGCGGCGGTCAATCGCGTGGCCATAAGCGGTGGCGAGGTGGCGCAGCGCTTCGCGCGTCGCCAGCTCCTCCACCCCGATGGCGTGTGGCGCCAATTTAGACACCGAAGCCGCCGCCGACCGAAATGGTCTGCCCGGTCACGTAATTACCCCGGCGCGATGCGAAATAGACCGCTGCCTGCCCGATATCCTGCGGCGTGCCCCAGCGCTTCAAGGGCAGCATGGATTTGACCGCGGCTTCCCATTCGGGCGTGAAGGTGCCCGCTTCCTGCCCGATCTTGAACTGCCCGGCATCGATCACGCCGACAAGGATCGAATTGGCGCGGATTTCGTGGAAGCCTTCTTCCTTGGCGATGCCCTTGATCAAGGCTTCGTTGCAGGCCTTGGGCACTACCGAAAGGCCATCAAGTTTGGGCCACCAATCGTGCCCGGCAGAACCCAGATGGACGAAGCTGCCCCCACCGTTGGCGCGCATGTGCGGCAGCGCGGTGTGGACCGCGTTGTTAAAGCCGAACGCCTCGATCTCCATCGAATCGCGGAACATCGCCTCGGTCCAATCAGCGATCAGCACTTGCGGCACCACCGGCCCTGCGGCCCAGACCACGGTATGAATGCGCCCATGGGTGGCCGCCGCATCGGCAAAGGCGGCGACGACTTGCGCCCGGTCACGCACATCGGCCTGATGGATCGAGGCTTTGCGCCCGGCCTCACGCGCTTGTGCCGCAACGGCTTCGGCCACATCGGGCTTTGAACGATAGACCACTGCCACATCGCTGCCTTCACGCGCAAATTCGAGCGCCACGCCGCGCCCGATGCCGCCGCTACCGCCGAATACGATCGTGGCTCCTGATGGAAAATTGGCTTCCATGCTCTCTCCCTTTCCTTATGTCCGCAACCGCAGGCGGTGTGCGCGCAGTGTCAGAAAGTGTGGGAATGAAGTCAATGATTTTGCGCTTATTCAGGTCTCCAGCTGAATTTGATATTACTATGCGTAAAAAAATCCCGTCATGCTGAACTTGGTTCAGCATCCATTGTGCCAGTCAGTCGGCAGTGTGTTCGGAGAAATGGACCCCGGCCTACGCCGGGGTGACGGCTGTGGGGGGTCACGTTTGCTGGAGTGCAACCTTTGCCAGCCTTACCCGGCCAGCTCGTCCTGCGCTTCCAGCATCGGAGACAGATCAAGCCGCCGCATCACGCTCAACACACCCACCCATTCGCGCGTTGGTGCAGCGCCTTCGGCGTCACGGTCTGCCAGCGCCTGCACTTGCACGCGGAATTGCTCCATCAGGTCGGCCAATTGCACCTGACCCGCGTGGGACAATTTGACGACCTCTGAAATGTAGGTCGTTTCAGGTGCGCTGTAATCGAGCTCAAAAAACACCTGCTTCATATGCTGTTCGAACAGGGCGCGCAGCGGCTGTTTGCGGAACACCATCGTGCGATCGATCAGGGGCCGCACTTTGCCGCTGCGCAACCGGTCAATCAGCGCAAGCCGCTCAAGCCGCGCCAGCGCCGCCTCCATCGTGCGCGCAGGCACGGCAAAGTCCGTCGCCGTCTCGGCCGGCTGCACCCCGTTCAGGATCGTCATGAACAGGAATGACAGGAAGATGTTGCTCGACAACGCTTTTTCCTGTGCCAGCGTCAATTCGTGCGCCAGCTCTCCCGGCGCGTCCTCCGCCTCGCGCGCCAAGTCGCCCAGCACCATGCCGCAGAGCCGCGCCATGGCTTCCAGACGGTCGATGGTCAGGCCTTTGCCCGCCAGCCACCGCTTGATAGTCGCCTCGCCCACACCGATTTCTTGCGAAAGTCGCAGAATCGTCCACCCATCTTTGCGCAAATGGCGGCGCAAAACGGATAACATTGCAGATGCGCTTGAATCGTATCGCGTCATGATCCGCATCAGATAACGAAACGATCTGTTTGGCAAGCGATTGCTTAGACAGAATCACCCTTAGGCATATGCTGCAGTCAACCCGACCACTGGCCGCCTGCACAATCTGCAGCATCACCGGCTGGATGGTTAGGAAGTTTGGGAGAAAACCATGTCAGACATTCTCATCAAGAACGGCACAGTCGTGGACGGAACGGGCGCGCCTGCCTTTGCGGCTGACGTGCGTATCAAGGGCGGCCTGATCGCCGAAGTGGGCGCCAATCTGGCTCCTGCGGGCGAGCGGATTTTCGATGCCAGCGGCTGTCAGGTGACGCCGGGCTTCATTGAAAGCCACACGCATTATGATGGCACCATGTGGTGGCAGGCCGATCTCGATCCGCTGCCCGGTTATGGCGCAACCACGATGATCATGGGCAACTGCGGCTTTTCGCCCGCGCCGCTGCACAAGTACATGCCGGCGCAGCGCGAAATGATCAACATTTTCAGCTTCTTCGAAGACATTCCGGCAGGCCCCTTCATGGACAACCTGCCGTGGGACTGGAACACCTGGAGCGAATATCGCGCCTCGGTGGAGCGCAACGTCAAGGTGCCGCTGAACTACGCCGCTTACGTGGGCCACATCGCCATCCGCCTTGCCGCGATGGGCGTGGAAGCGTGGGAGCGTGAAGCAACGCCCGAAGAAATCGCCAAGATGGCCGATCTGCTTGACGATGCACTGGCCGCAGGCGCGCTGGGCATGTCGGACAACATGCATGACCATGATGGCCAGAACCGCGCCGTACCTTCGCTCAAGGCCTGCGATGCCGAGTTCGAAGCGCTGTTCGATGTGATGGCACGCTATCCCGGCTGCTGCTATCAGGTGATCGTCGATACCTTCATGCGCATGACCGGCCCGGCCAATCTGGAGCGCCTGTCGAAGCTGCTGGGCGGCCGCAAGATCAAGGTGCAGATTGCAGGCGCGATCCCCACGCTGGAATTCCAGAAGGGCATCCTGCCCGCGATGCAGGAATCGGTGCGCAAGATGCGCGAAGCCGGGGTTGATGTGTGGCCGGGCTATGCCCACGTTTCGCCCACCTCGACGCTCAGCCTCGTCAAGTCGCTGATCTTTGCGCAGTCCAACGACTACGTCTGGCACGAAGTCGTTCTGGAAGATGATCATCACAAGAAGGCCGCGATGCTGGCCGATCCCGATTGGCGCGCCCGTGCCCGCGAAAGCTGGGACACGCAGGCTTGGGATCACTCCCCGCTGAAGAACCCGCAGGAACTGTTCCTGCTCGACAGCGAAAACGGCGTCGGCCCGGTTGGCATCACGCTCAAGGACTATGCCGACAGCGTGGGTCTGCACCGTTCCGATGCGATGGCCGACTGGATCATCAAGAACGGCACGCTTTCGACCGTCCACATGGCCCCGTTCCCCAAGGATGAGGCGCTGACGCTGGAGCTGATGAAAGACCCGCGCACTGTGGGCAACATTTCGGACGCAGGGGCCCACCTTCAGATGCTGTGCGGTGGCGGTGAAAACGCGCTCCTGCTGACGCAATATGTGCGCGAAGAAAAGAAGCTGTCGCTGGAAGAGGCCATCCATGTGATGACCGGCAAGCTGGCAGGCCACTTCAACCTGAACGATCGCGGCGTGATCGCCGTGGGCAAGCGCGCCGATATCGCCGTGTTCAACATGGACGAAATCCAGCGCCGCGAGATGGTGAAGGCCCACGACGTGCCCGATGGCAAGGGCGGCAAGACTTGGCGCTTTACCCGCGCCGCCATGCCCACCCGTCTGACCTTGGTGAACGGCATTCCGACCTTTGAAAACGGGGCCTTCACCGGCGCGATGCCGGGCGAATTCCTCTCGCCCGCCAACGATGTCGCGGTGCTGGCCGAGGCCGCCGAGTAAGCAGCAACACTCCGGAATTGGGGAAGCCCTGACCAGCTTCCCCGAGGGGGCGTCCATCCCTCCGGACGCCCCCATCCCGCTTTAAGAAGAAGCCAGACATTCAGGATAAGGATGCCAAGCCATGAGCGAAGCCAAGATCGGTGAAGCCGACCGCGCCTATTTCAACGGCGCAATCCGCAAGATCGAAACCGAAAGTTCGGTGCTCGTCAGCTCTTCCAAGTACCTCAACCATGCGGGCTTGCGCACGCTGATCGCGCAGGAAATGCTGCGCCGCAATGGGCCGGATCTGCCGAACACCGCCTATATCCCCGAAGTGGCGCAGGCACTGCATGATCTGGAAGACATGCCCCGGATCATCGAGCTGTTCGAAATGGAAAAGGCCCGCCTGCCGCTGTTCAAGCGCTGGCTCGACCGCCGCAGCCTTTCGAACTTCACGCTGGCAGAAACCGAACATTGCGCGCCGGGCACACTGGGCGCGGCGATCTACAATTTCATGAAGAACTCGGGCTATCAGCTCGATCTGTTCTTCCAGGAAATCCAGGTGGTGAATGATTTCACCTATTACCTGCGCCAGACCGCGCTTTCGCACGATATCGAACACATGGTGTCCGGCTTTGGCCCCAACCATGGCGGCGAAGTGGCGCTGCTTTCGGCCAACATGCATGCCAAATCGCTGTACTTCCACCCGGAACTCAGCAACTTCTTCAGCCGCATCGCTTTTTATCTGAAAGCCAAGACGGTGATGAAGGACGGCCTGTTCTATCCCGAAGCCATGGTCGTCAACCTTGAGGCGGAATTCCTGGGCGCGCAGCAGGGGCGCAATTGGAAGTATCCGCTGATGCTGGTCGATTGGCGCGAGTATATCGATGTGCAGATCGAAGATATCCGCCGCGAATTGAACATCACCCCGGTGATCGACAACCGCTGGGATCTGACCAATCGCCTCTGCAACGAGGATGACCCGCACTATGGCGAACCGCTGATGGAAGCTGCCGAGTGACAGAATACGCGGTCTCCGCACAACCACCTGACTGAACTACCGGGCGGCAAAGCGCGTGTGCGTTTTGCCGCCCAAATGGCGTCACGGCGGGCAACGCCGGGCAGCCGAAGAGGATTAAAACGACAACGGAGGGAGAGAGATGATGAAAGCACGGCATTTCCGCAAAGGGCTTCTGCGCGGCACAATTCTGGCGGCTGGGGCATTTGCCCTGACTGGTGCGCTGGCAGGCACTGCCCACGCCGAAGAACAGGCCCCTGACGATCAGAGTGCAACTGAACCGCAAGCCTCAACCGGCGCGGCACAATCGTCCATTCAGGAAATCATCGTCACCGCGCAACGCCGCGAGGAAAGCCTGCAGAAAGTGCCTGTGGCCGTGACAGCCATCGGGTCTGAGCAGCTGGCCGCCCTGCGCGTTACCAGCGTGCGCAATCTGGCGGGCCTTGCCCCCAGCTTGCAGTTCAATACCCAAGGCCAGCAGTCCAACCCCACGATCATCATCCGCGGCGTGGCTTCGGGCACATCGAGCAACTCGGTCGATCCCAAGGTCGGCATGTATGTCGATGGCGTCTATATCGGTCGCGCGGTCGGCTCATTGCTCGATTTCTCCGACATTCAGCGCGTTGAAGTGCTGCGCGGGCCGCAGGGTACGCTGTTTGGCCGCAATGCCACATCGGGCGCAATCAGCATCGTCACTGCCGCGCCCAAGGGCGAATGGGGCGTGAAGGCGACCGGCTCCTATGGCAATTACAACGCCTGGCGGGGCAAGGTTTCGCTCGATCTGCCGCAGATCGGCCCGTTCTCGATCCGCCTGTCCTATCTGCACGATCAGATCGATGGCGATGTGACCAACACCATGGGCGGCAAAGGCCTCAACATTGCCCTGCGCGCGCCGGAATTCGGCACGCAGCGCTTTGTCAACAAGCTGGGCTATCGCAATGTCGATGGCGGCCAGGTGGCCGTGCGCGGTGAATTTGGCGCGCTGACCATGGATTACCGCTTCGACTATACCGACACGCGATCATCGGCCCGCGCTATGCAAAGCCTTGGCGTGATCCCCGATGCCTCGGGCCAGTTGCTCGCCCCCATCGTGGCTTTGCAATCATTCTTTGGTGGCACCACCAACGAAGGGCTGAACGGACCGCTCTCCTCGGTCGCAGCGGCCACCAGCGAAGAGCATATCGTGACGCAAGGCCACAGCCTGACGCTCACGCTTGAAGCCAGTGACAACTTCACGGTCAAGTCGATCAGCGCCTATCGCAAGTTCCGGCAAGACCCGACCATCTTCGATCTCGGCTCAGCCGGCGGCATGCGCTTTACGCTGCAGCAACTGGGCGTGCTGCTGACTCCAGGCCTGACGCCGCAGCAGGTGCAAGGAGGCCTGTTCAACCCGGCCAACCTGCCCGGCCCCAATGACTACTTCTTCCCGCTGCTTTCGGCCCGCGCCACCAATCAGGAACAGTTCAGCCAGGAGTTGCAGTTCCAGCTTACCAACGACAACTTCGATCTGACCGCAGGCCTGTTCTACTTCCACGAACGGTCACCGGGCACCGAAGTGCTGGGCATCCTGTCGCCCACACCCAATGCCACGATCGTTCCCAGCCCATTCGATGCGATCTTTGGCAGCGGCATCACCCGCACCGTGGGCGTCAACGATTCGATGGCAGGCTATGCCCAGTTGACCTGGCACCTGTCCGACAATTTTGACATCACCGGCGGCCTGCGTGGCACGATCGATGATCGTGAATTGGACATCACGGCGATCTCCGGCGCGCAGGGCGGATCGCTGGGCATTGGCAAGTACAAGCAGACCTACAAGAAGCTGACCTACACCGGCATCGCCACCTGGCGCCCCGCCGAACAGACGATGCTCTTTGCCAAAGTCGCCACGGGCTATGTTTCGGGCGGCATCCTGAGCGGTATTCCCTATCGCCCGGAAAACATGACCAGCTATGAAGTGGGTGCCAAGACCCAGTTCCTCGACAACCGGGTGCGTCTGAACATCGCGGCATACTACAACGATTACAACGACTTGCAGACCCAGAACTTCATCAACGGGCGGCAGTTCTTCGACAATGCGGGCAAGGCCAAAATCAAGGGCTTCGAAGCCGAACTCGATGTGGTGCCGGTGCGCGGCCTGAACCTTTCAGGCAGCATTTCCTACACCAACTTCGATTACGACACCTTCGTCCTGAACGGGCAGGAAGTGGCGGCCTTTGCGCGGCCCACCTACTTCTCGAACTGGACAGGACGTGCAGCGGCGACTTACACCTCGCCCGATCTGACCAGCAACGGTGGGCATGTGACCGGCCTGCTCGAAGCGCGCTATCGCAGCTCCTATTTCCTCACCTCCACCCCGCTGCGGAATCTGGCCGGGCAGGAAGTGCTGGAAGACCGTAACCGCCAGCCCGCCTTCTGGCTTGTCAATGGCCGGTTGGGGCTGGCTGACATTCCGGTCGGCGGAACGCGCGTGGCGATCTCTGCCTTCGGGGACAACCTGCTGAACGAACGCTTCATCAGCTTCGGCGCGCCGGTGCTGCTGTTCACGGGCACTTATGAACGTGGCCGCACTTATGGTGTGGAAGTGGGCTTCTCGTTCTGATGTGAAGGCTTCCGAATGTTCGTCATCCTGAACTTGTTTCAGGATCCATTTCGCACATCAGACCAGCGTTTCTGGTCGAGAAATGGACCCCGGATCAAGTCCGGGGTGACGAAACTTTTGAAGCGGAATCGTGATCCCTCAAAAGGCGGCAATACCCGTAATCGCGCGGCCCAGGATCAGCGCGTGGACATCGTGGGTGCCTTCATAGGTGTTGACCGTTTCGAGGTTCACCATGTGGCGGATCACCTGATATTCCCCTGAAATGCCGTTGCCGCCGTGCATGTCGCGCGCCATCCGCGCGATATCGAGCGCCTTGCCCACATTGTTGCGCTTGACGATCGAGATCATCTCAGGCGCGAACTTTCCGGCGTCCATCAACCGGCCCACCTGCAACGATGCGTGCAGGCCCAGCGTGATTTCGGTGACCATATCGGCCAGCTTCTTCTGATAAAGCTGTGTGCCCGCCAGTGGCCGCCCGAACTGGTGCCGGTCCAGCCCATACTGGCGCGCGGCGGCATAGCAGAACTCCGCCGCGCCCAGCGCACCCCACGAAATGCCATAACGCGCGCGGTTGAGGCAGCCGAACGGCCCTTTCAGCCCCTGCACATTGGGCAGGAGCGCATCATCGGGCACGAACACATCGTCCATCACGATCATGCCGGTGATTGAGGCGCGCAGGGAAACCTTGTTCTCGATCTTGGGCGCGGACAGGCCTTTCATGCCCTTTTCCAGCACGAAGCCGCGAATGCCCTGGCCGTGCGCATCGCTCTTGGCCCAGACCACGAAGACATCGGCAATCGGGGCGTTGGAAATCCACGTCTTGGCGCCGTTGATGATATAGCCGCCATCAACCTTGCGCGCGTGCGTGCGCATTCCGCCGGGATCGGACCCTGCATCGGGTTCAGTCAGCCCGAAACAGCCGATCCATTCGCCGGTGGCGAGCTTGGGCAGATATTTGCGGCGCTGGTCCTCTGATCCGTATTTAAAGATCGGGAACATCACGAGGCTGGACTGCACGCTCATCATCGAACGATAGCCCGAATCCACCCGCTCCACCTCGCGCGCGACGAGGCCATAGGACACGTAATTCGCGCCCGTGCAGCCATAGTCTTCGGGCAGGGTCACGCCCAGCAGCCCTTGCGCGCCCATTTCGCGGAAGATTTCGGGATCGGTATGTTCATTGGCAAAGGCATCGATCACGCGGCCGGCGAGCCGGTCTTGCGCAAAGGCGCGCGCGGCATCGCGGATCATGCGCTCATCATCGCTGAGCAGGCTGTCCAGCCCCAGCGCGTCTTCCCAATCGAACGGAACCATGCCTGCCATATGCAATTCTCTCCTCTGCACCCTCTTTGGCACTGCAAACCTGCCACATCAACCACGGCGAAAAGGCATTTGTCAGCGGCCTGTCATGCGATTAGGGCATGAAATGCAATGAATTGCGCCGCAGGGAGAGTGCAGTGCCGACCATCCTCAAAGTCAATGGAACACAGCGGAAAGTCGATGTGCCCGGTGAAAAGCCGCTGCTGTGGGTGCTGCGCGAAGATCTGGGCTATCTTGGCCCCAAGTTCGGCTGCGGCGCAGGGCTGTGCGGGGCGTGCACCGTGCATCTGGACGGGCAGGCGATCCGGTCTTGCATCACGCCGATCAATTCGGTGGGCGACGCGGCCATCACCACGATCGAAGGCGTGGGTGCCAGCGAAGTGGGCAAAAAGGTGAGCGCAGCATGGACCGCGCTTGACGTGCCGCAATGCGGATATTGCCAAGCCGGCCAGATCATGAGCGCGGTGGCCTTGCTCGAAACCAACCCTGCGCCCAGCGATGCCGATATTGACAGCGCGATGGCGGGCAACTTGTGCCGCTGCGGCACCTATCACCGCATCCGTGATGCGATAAAGCAAGCCGCTGGCCAGAAGATTGCAGGAGGCACCAATGCGCGCTGATACGTCCATGCTCGCCACTGACCGCCGCCTTGTGCTCAAAGCCATGCTGGCCGCAGGCGGCACGCTGGCTTTCGATATCCAGATCGCCGCTGCACAAGGTGCCAAGCCCAATGGCGCAGCCTCGGCCCGGATCAATGCCTATGTCGCCATTGCGGCAGACAACACCGTTTCGATCACATCGAAGAACCCGGAAATCGGCCAGGGCGTCAAAGCCATGCTGCCGATGCTGATTGCCGAAGAACTGGATGTGGACTGGGCCTCGGTCAAGGTCGAACAAGCCGTGGCCGATCAATCGCGCTTTGGTGAACAGTTTGCGGGCGGATCGATGTCCACCCCGATGAACTGGATGCCGATGCGGCAGGCAGGCGCCACCGCGCGCGCGATGATCGTGGCAGCAGCAGCCAAGCAGTGGGGCGTGCCTGCAGCGCAAGTCACCACCAAGGCTGGCGAAGTAATCCACGCAGCAACCAATCGCCGCGCACCCTATGCCGCGCTGGCCGCCGCTGCGGCCAAGGAAGCGGTGCCCGATGCCGCCACGCTGACGCTGAAAGACCCGGCCACTTTCACGATCATCGGCAAGCCGGTGCCCGGCCCCGATACGCCCGCGATTGTCGCCGGAAAACCGCTGTTCGGCGTTGATACTGTGCTGCCCGGCATGGTCCACGCCGCCTTGCTCACAGCGCCGGTGCGCGGCGCCACGCTGAAAAGCCACGATGCCGCCAAGGCTCTTGCCATGCCCGGCGTGCGCAAGGTCGTGGTCCTGCGCCAGCTTGGCCATGATGATGCCCCGGTCGATGCTCTGGCCGTAGTGGCCGACAGCTGGTGGACCGCCAGCGAAGCGCGCAAGGTGCTGGTGGCGCAATGGGACAATGGCGGGCGCGATCAGCATTCGAACGCATCGTTTGCCGCATCGGCCAAGGCCGCTTTCGCCACAAAGCCTGCCGCCACGATCCGCCAGGAGGGCGATGTTGCTGCAGCCATGGCCAAGGCGGCCAAGACCTTGTCAGCCGAATACAGCTACCCCTTCCTGTCCCACGCCACGCTGGAGCCACAGAACTGCACTGCGCAATTCAAGGACGGCAAGCTGGAACTGTGGGCCCCCAGCCAGATGCCGAACGAGGGCAAGGATCTGGTCGCCAAGGCCTTTGGCATGTCGGCCGATGCCGTAACGGTGAACCTCACCCGCATCGGTGGCGGTTTCGGGCGACGGCTGCAGAGCGATTTCATGATCTTTGCAGGGGCCATCGCGCGTGAGATTCCGGGCGTGCCGGTGAAGCTGATCCTTGAGCGTGAAGAAGATTTCCGCATGGACTTCTTCCGCCCGGGCGGCTTCCACAAACTGGACGCCGCGCTTGATGCCAATGGCAAGTTGACCGCGTTCCGCACGCACCTCGTCACCTTCGGGGCCAAGGGCGCGCCGGGGCGCGGCGGGGAACTGCCAAACGATCTGGTGCCCGCCAACCTCGTGCCCAATGCCGATCTGGGCATGACCGTGCTCGATAGCAACATCCCGCTGGGCTGGCTGCGCGCGCCCGGATCAAACGCGCTGGCCTTTGCCACACAGGCCTTCATGGATGAAGTGGCGAGTGCAGCGGGCAAGCCGCTGCCGCTGTTCATGCTCGATGTCCTGGGCGAATCCCGCCTTGTCACCCCGCCAAAAATCCCCGGCGTGCCCGATATATGGCAGCCGCCCGCATTCCATACAGGTCGCGCGGCCTCGGTCATCCGCGAGGCTATGAAGATTTCGAGCTGGCAGGATGCACCGGCAAAGGGCCGCGGCTTCGGGTTCTATTTCAGCCACTTGGGCTATTTCGCCGTGGTAGCCGATTGCGCGCAGGAAGGCGATGCGATCAAGGTTACGAAGATGTGGGTCGCAGGCGATATTGGCAGCACGATCATCAACCCGCTCAATGCCGAGCAGCAGGTGCGCGGCGCGATGATCGAAGGCATCAGCCACGTGATCGGCGGATTACAGGTGCCCATTGCAGGCGGGCAGGTGCAAGTGGCCAACTTCGATGCCTATCCCCTGCCCCGGATCGATGTGGTGCCGCCCATCGAAATTTCGATGGTGCGCAGCGATTTCCCACCGACCGGCCTTGGCGAACCGGCCCTGCCCCCGGCAGTCGCCGCCGTGGCCAATGCCATCAGCAGCCTGACCGGCAAGCGCGTGCGGTCCTTGCCCTATAAAGCCTGAACTTATCTGCCGGGGCGACACCGTGCCCCGGCAATCACCCCTTCGGCAACCGGGGGTGGAATTGCTGCCGAAATCCAGACCCAGATGACATGACACCGATCCAAAACAAGTCCCGTTCGTGTCGAGCGAAGTCGAGACACCGCGTACCCGTGTCTCGACTTCGCTCGACACGAACGGAGATCTGAGTCAGTTTAGCGCCATCCCGTTCTAACGCGTGGGTAACGCGCTCTGATCGTCTATCACCTCGGTCTGCGACGTGACCTGCCCCCTGCGGGCCTTGCGATAATCGCGGATGATCGCGCGGATTTCGGCCTGCTGTTCGGGCGGCAGCGTCGCCAGCTTCCGGCGAAGCTCTGCCCGGCGCTCAGGCGATAGCTGAGCATAGCGGCGGGCCAGATCGGCCATGTCGAGCGGGGTTGGCGTCTCACCGCGTGCGATCTGCCGCGCCTTGCGCCGTTCGAGCGCGCGATCAATCCGCGCGCCCAACTGCGGGTCGCGGCGCAGTTTTTCGACCATCGGCGCAATTCGTGCGTCGGTGATGTCCGTGGCCACAGATGATCCGGCAGACAATGGGGCGGGTGCCGGTGGCGTATTGATGCGCTTGGGAGCAGGGGGCGTGGCAACCGGGGCATCATCGCCGATGGCGCGGGCCACCACAACCTGCACCCGCTCCTGAACGGCAGGGCCAAAAGCGCCACGTTCTGCCGCCGCTGCGGTGACGATGCCCAGCGCTCCAACCGCCCCTGCCACCTGCCACGCCCGCCGCCAGCCAAACCGCTGCCGCTCGGACCTCGCAGCCTTGCGCAAGGGCGGCATGGCAGGCGCATCGGCCAGCGCCGCAGCAACCACCTGGTCGATCAGGTCGGACCTCGGGGGTGGCACCACAAAGCCATCGAGCAGCGCGCGCTCCGCCGCGTCAAAGCCGGGCATGGCATCAGATCCGGTCATGCGGGTTCCTTTCCAGCTGGCTATCTAAACTCATGGCCAGAGTGGGGGCCAATTGCGCCTTCAGCGCCTTGCGCGCCCGCACCAGCAGCGATTCAAAGGCCTTGTGATTCAATTCCAGCACTTGCGCTGCGGCGGCGTTGGCCAACCCTTCGTAATAGGTCAGCACGATAGCCGCGCGTTGCCGATCGGGGAGGCGGGCGATGGCGCGCTGTGCAGCGCCTGATCTTTCCATCTCCTCGATCTGCGCATCGGCCAGCGGCGCACCATCGGCAATCTCGGCCAATTCAAGCCCGCTGTCGGGCCTGCGCTGGCGGCTGCGCAGCCGGTCAAGGCACAAGTTGGTTGCCACCTGGCGCAGCCACGCGCCCGGCGAGTTTATCGCCGCCCCACGCCGATCTGCGTCCGTAGCCAAGCGCCACAGCCGCAACAGCGCTTCTTGCATCACATCTTCGGCATCGCTGACACTGCCCAGCAGGCGCAGCGCGACCCGGTACGGCACAGCGCCGTGCCGCTCCACCAGCACGCGAAAGGCTGCAGCATCGCGCAGGGAAAGGCGATGCAGCAGTGCTGCATCGCTCAATCCCGCGAGGCTGGCTTGCTCGTGCCCGTCGCTCATCGTTATGCTGCGCCCTCCGGCCAGGACTTTTAGCGGAAACGCCGCGCCTTGCCAGTGCCACGCACTTGACCTTGGCCTGCCACCCGCGCCCGGCCCTGCACCATGCCGCGCCCGATGGCCACGCCGCGGCCGGTTACCGTGCCGGTGCCGCGCTGGCGGCGCAGATCGCCATTGCCATCGCGATAGATCACCATTCCGCTGCCGCTCACCGTGCCGCGCCCCACCGCGATCCCGCGGCCTTCGGCCTGACCGGTGCCAACAGCAGTGCCACGCGCTTCAGCGCCCAGCGCCGCCGGTGCAACGGCCAGCGCCAAAGCGGTTGCCAGAACGGTGGTGAGAAAATGTCCATGCTTCATGGTCGTCTCCTTTGCCTGCAGCGCCTCATCCGGGCCGCATGGCAAGCATGACGATCACCCCGCGAAAACCCTTCGCGCCCGGACGAGAAAATCTTTCACCGTCTAAAGCCGCCCGAATTGCTCCCATATGGGAAATCCGCTTTTCGGTCCGACCCGCCATGTCGTGCCCAACACCTGCATAAGGCGAAGGTTACAGCCATGACGACAATGCCCGACCGCAAGACGCTGACCCATCTCGAACGCCTTGAATCCGAGGCGATCCATATCATGCGCGAAGTGGTGGCCGAGGCGACCAATCCGGTCATGCTCTATTCGGTCGGCAAGGACAGCGCGGTGATGCTGCATCTGGCGCGCAAGGCGTTCTATCCTTCGCCCCCGCCCTTCCCGCTGCTGCACGTCGACACCACGTGGAAGTTTCAGGCGATGTACGAACTGCGCAACCAGATGGCGCAGGACAGTGGCATGGAACTGCTGGTCTATCAGAACCCCGAAGCCGCCGAAAAGGGCATCAACCCGTTCGATCACGGCGCGCTGCACACCGATATGTGGAAGACCGAGGGGCTCAAGCAAGCGCTCGACAAGTATGGTTTTGACGCAGCCTTCGGCGGCGCGCGGCGGGATGAGGAAAAGAGCCGCGCCAAGGAGCGCATCTTTTCCTTCCGCACCGCCAGCCACGGCTGGGACCCCAAGAACCAGCGCCCGGAACTGTGGAACCTTTACAACGCCCGCAAGAACAAGGGTGAGAGCATTCGCGTGTTCCCGATCTCGAACTGGACCGAGCTCGACATCTGGCAGTACATCCACCTGAACAACGTGCCGATCGTGCCGCTCTATTTCGCGGCTGAACGCCCGACCTTTGAATGGGAAGGCGGGTTGTTCATGGCCGATGATATTCCGCGTCTGGAAAAGGTGCTGGGCTATCGCCCCGAAATCACCAACCGCTCGATCCGCTTCCGCACGCTGGGCTGCTTCCCGCTGACCGGCGCGGTGGAAAGCACCGCCAAGACTTTGCCCGAAGTGATCCAGGAAACGTTGCTCACCACCACCAGCGAACGCCAGGGCCGCGTGATCGACAAGGACGCGGGCGGCGCGGGCATGGAAGTGAAGAAGCAGCAGGGGTACTTCTGACCCGCTACCGAGCGCTGACGAACATACCACCACAGCAGCGTCCCCGCGAAGGCGGGGACCTCGTGCCGCAAACGCCATTCTGACCGGCCTGAGGCCCCCGCCTTCGCGGGGGAACGGGGAGATAGAAAATGTCTGAATCCACCACCGATCCCATCTACAAGACCGAAGCCCTCATCGCCGAGGACATCGACGCCTATCTCGATCAGCACCAGCACAAGACCATGCTGCGCTTCATCACCTGCGGGTCGGTAGACGATGGCAAGTCCACGCTGATCGGGCGGTTGCTCTATGATTCGAAGATGATCTTCGAAGATCAGCTGACCGCGCTCGAAAACGATAGCAAGAAGGTGGGCACGCAGGGGCAGGAGATCGACTTCGCGCTGCTGGTCGATGGCCTTGCGGCTGAGCGCGAACAGGGCATCACCATCGACGTGGCCTATCGCTTCTTCAACACCGAAAAGCGCAAGTTCATCGTCGCCGATTGCCCAGGGCATGAGCAATATACCCGCAACATGATCACCGGTGCCTCCACCGCCGATCTTGCGGTGATCCTGATCGATGCGCGCAAGGGCGTGCTGGTGCAGACGCGGCGGCATTCGTATCTGTGCCACCTGATCGGCATCAAGAACATCGTGCTGGCGGTGAACAAGATGGATCTGGTCGATTACGATCAGGCCACCTTCGATGCCATCGTCAAGGATTATGCCGCTTTCGCCCGCTCCATCGGGATCGAAAGCTTCACCGCCCTGCCGATATCCGGCTTCAAGGGCGACAATATCACCACCGTATCGCCCAACACGCCGTGGTATGGCGGCCCGACGCTGGTCGAGCATCTGGAGACGGTCGAAGTCCTGTCCTCGATCGATGCGGACAAGGCATTCCGTATGCCGGTGCAGTGGGTCAACCGCCCCAACCTCGATTTCCGGGGCTTTTCGGGCCTGATCGCCACCGGCAGCGTGAAGCCGGGCGATGAAGTGCGCGTCCTGCCTTCGGGCAAGACCAGCACGGTCACCCGCGTCGTCACGCTTGATGGCGATCTGGATCAGGCGGTGGCAGGCCAATCGGTCACGCTGTGTCTGGCTGATGAGGTCGATTGTTCGCGCGGCGATGTGATTTCACTGGCCGACAATCCACCGCAGGCCGCAGACCAGTTTGAAGCGACACTGGTGTGGCTGAATGACGAAGCGATGATCCCCGGCCGCGCCTACTGGCTGAAGCTGGCCACGCAGACCGTTTCGGTCACCGTGCAGCAGCCAAAGTATGTCGTAAACGTAAATACGATGGAGCAACTCGCCGCCAAGACGCTTGAGTTGAACGCCATCGGTGTGGCCGAAATTGCCACCGACAAGCCCATCGTGTTCGAACCCTATGTCGACAGCCGCACGCTGGGCGGGTTCGTGCTGATCGACAAGATGAGCAATGCCACGGTGGCGGCGGGCATGCTCAACTTCAGCCTGCGCCGCGCGCAGAACGTGCACTGGCAGGCGCTGGATATCAGCCGCGAAGCGCACGCCGCGCTCAAGAACCAGACGCCCAAGGTGCTGTGGTTCACCGGGCTTTCCGGCTCGGGCAAATCGACCATCGCCAATCTGGTGGAAAAGCGCCTGCACGCGCTGGGCAAGCACACCTTCCTGCTGGACGGCGACAACGTGCGCCACGGCCTGAACAAGGATCTGGGCTTTACCGAGGCCGACCGCATCGAAAATATCCGCCGCGTGGGCGAAGTGGCCCGGTTGATGACCGATGCGGGCCTGATCGTGCTGACCGCCTTCATCAGCCCGTTCCGTGCCGAGCGCGAGATGGTGCGTGGGCTGATGGCCGAGGGTGAATTTGTCGAAGTGTTCGTCGATACGCCGCTGGAAGTGGCCGAAGCGCGCGATGTGAAGGGCCTGTACAAAAAGGCGCGTTCGGGCCAGCTGAAGAACTTCACCGGGATCGACAGCCCCTATGAAGCGCCGGAAAACCCCGATTTCCGCATCGACACCACCGCTGAAACGCCCGAAGCTGCGGCTGAGCGCATTGTCAACGCGCTGCTGGGAGCCAACTGATGGCCATGACCGACGCCGCCCTTGCCGCGCATCTGGCGCAAGTGGCAGGCCAACTGCTGCTGACCGTGCGCGATAGCGGAATGTTGAGCCTGAAGGCGCTGGGCAAGGCGGGCGATGCCACGGCCAACCAGTTTCTGGTCCACGCGCTGCGCGAACAGCGGCCTGATGACGGGCTGCTGTCCGAAGAGGAAAAGGACAACCTTGACCGGCTGAACTTTGCGCGCACATGGATTGTCGATCCAGTGGATGGCACGCGCGAATATGGCGAGGCGCGCAGCGATTGGGCGGTCCATGTGGGGCTGGCCATCGATGGCGTGGCCAGCGTGGGCGCGGTGGCGCTGCCGGGGGCCAATGGTGGCGCGGGCATTGTCTTGCGCACCGATCAGCCGGTTGCCGTGCCCCCTGCCCCTGCCACCTTGCGCATGGTCGTCAGCCGTACCCGCCCGGCGCACGAGGCTGTGACCGTGGCCGGGGCCATCGGTGCGGAGCTGGTGCCGATGGGCAGCGCCGGGGCCAAGGCGATGGCGGTGATCCTTGGCGATGCCGACATCTACCTGCATTCAGGCGGCCAGTTCGAATGGGATTCCTGCGCGCCAGTGGCCGTGGCGCTAGCCCACGGTCTGCACTGCAGCCGCATCGATGGCAGCGCGCTGGTCTATAACAGGGCTGATACCTATATGCCCGATCTGCTGATCTGCCGAAAGGAACACGCGCAGATGGTGCTGGCCGAGGTGGCGAAGGTGACGCCGAGAGTCTGACAGCCAATCACCACGACTCCCGTTCGTGTGCGTAAGTTTCCCCGGGGAAACATCCAGCGCCTTGACCATGGCCTTCCCATATGGGAGCACTGGCCATGGCCTTTACCCCCGCCGACCAGCGCGAGCTTTATCTGCCCCTGATTGAGGGCATTCACGAAACCCCGCCGTTCGGCCTTTTCATGCGCAATCTGGTGGCGCGGACCGGGGCGCGGCGGGCGTTTCTGATCCTGACGCTGGCCAATGCCGCACAAGCGCAAGAGCCGGTGGTCATCCCGGTCAGCGCGCCGCGCGCGCGTGCCGAGCCGCCCATCGATTTCCGCCGATTGGAGGCGCTGCGGCTGCATCCACACGGCGCGCTGCGGCCGGGCCGGGTCTATGCGCTGGACGAGATGCTCGATTATGATGACCGTGCGCAACTGGCGCTGCAGCGAGCGGCACTGGAGGAAATGGGCATCCGCCATGCCCGCTGGCTGCGGGTTAGTGCGGGCGGTGCTGCCGATGCCTGGCTGGTGCTGGTTCGGCTGCGCGAGGATTTTTCGGCCAGTGCCGTGTCCCTGCTGACCGAAGTGGCGCCGCATCTTGGCTCGGCGCTGCGGACGCTGGTGGCGTTGATCGGCCAGCGGTTGCAGGCCGCACTGGCGCAAGCCACGCTCGAACGGCTGGGCATCGGCCAGATCGCGCTCGACGCCGAAGGGCGCGTAATGGCGGCTGACCGCCTTGCCGAAAGCCTGCTCACCTTCCTGCCCGACCCTGCGGCCCGCGCCGGACGGCGGATGCAGGTCCTGCCCGATGTGGCGCGGCAGATCGAGGCTGCCTGCGCCGCCCTGGCAGCGCGCGGGAGCGAGCCGCCGCGCGTGGTGCGGATCGATCCGCGCCGCCAGCTCGATCTGGTGCTGCGCACGGCTGACCTGCTGCTGGATGATCCTGCCGCACGCCCCGCCGTGATCGGGGCTTTGCGCGTATCGCGGGAACAGGATGTTGCTGCCGGGGCCGGGGTATTGCGCGCCGTGCACGGCCTGTCCGCGCAGGAAGCCGCGCTGGCACTGGCGCTGGCGCGCGGTGAGCCGCTGATCGAAGCCGGAACGGCGCTGGGGCTGACTGCGGAAACCACGCGCAACTATTCCAAGCGCATCTATGGCAAAACGGGCGCAAGCGGGCAGGCTGATCTTGTGCGCATCGTGCTGAATGGGCTGGCCCCGCTGGCGTAAAGGGCACGCCCTTATTGTCAGGTCACGAAAGCCGCCGATGATCCCCATATCTGCACAATGAGCACGCCGCCTGAAATCCCTGTCTCCGTAACCGTCTTTTACGATGGGGCCTGCCCGCTGTGCCAGCGCGAGATTGCCCTGATGCGCAAGTTGGATGGCGACAAGCGGATCGCCTTTGAGGACGTGACCGACGCCTCGGTGGCCTGTCCGGTGGACCGCGGCACGGCACTCAAGCGTTTTCATGTGCGCGAGGGGGACCGCGTGCTTTCGGGCGCAGCCGCCTTTGCCGCGATGTGGCGCGCTATCCCGCGCCTGCGCTGGCTGGGGCAGCTGGCGCGCATCTGGCCCTTGAGTGTCATGCTCGAAGGCCTGTACCGCCTGTTCCTGATCTTCCGCCCTCAATTGCAAAGGCTCTTCAAATGAGCGACTCGCGTTATCGCAAAGTGCCCACGGCGCGGCTCTCGCGCTTTGCTGCGTTTGGCCAGCTGGCGGGCGGTGTGGCCGGAAATGTGCTGAGCGAGGGCGCGCGGCGGCTGGCGCGCGGTGAAGCGCCCAAGCTTTCGGACCTGCTGCTGACGCCGAAAAACGCGACGCGCGTGGCCGATCAGCTTTCACGGCTGCGCGGGGCGGCGATGAAGCTGGGGCAGATGATCTCGCTCGATGCCGGAGATGTGCTGCCGCGCGAATTGACCGAGATACTCTCACGCCTGCGCGACAATGCCCATTTCATGCCGCCTGCGCAGCTGGAGCGCGTGCTGGCCGCGCAATGGGGCCTGGGCTGGCGCAAGCAGTTCAAATCGTTTCAAGCCACGCCGATTGCGGCGGCTTCCATCGGGCAAGTCCACCGCGCGGTTCTGCACGATGGGCGCGTGTTGGCGATCAAGGTGCAGTATCCCGGCATTGCCAAAAGCATCGATGCCGATGTTGACAATGTGGCCAGCCTGCTGAAGCTGACCGGGCTTTTCCCCACAACGCTCGACATCACGCCGCTGCTGGCCGAGGCCAAGCGCCAGTTGCATGAAGAAGCCGACTATGTGCGCGAGGCTGAGATGATGCGGCGCTATCATGGGCTGCTCGCGGATAATCCCACCTTTGCAGTGCCGCTGCCGCACGATGCGTTGAGCGGGCCGAGTGTGCTGGCGATGGATTTCATCGATGCGCGCCCCATCGACCTGCTGGCCAGCGCACCGCAAGACGTGCGTGAACGCGCGATGGGGGCGCTGCTGGGCCTTGCCTTGCGCGAACTGTTCGAATTCGGCTTCATGCAGACCGACCCAAACTTTGCCAATTTCCGCTGGCAGCCCGATACGCAGCGGCTGGTGCTGCTGGATTTCGGCGCGGCGCGTCCGGTTCCAGAGGGCACGACGGAGGCCTATCGCCGCCTGTTGAGTGCGGGCCTTGCCGAAGATCGCGGGGCTTTGCGCGCGGCACTGCTGGAGGTAGGCTTCGTTTCCGCAGGCCAGCTGGAGCGCCATGGCGATGCGATGGACCGGGCGATTGATGTGCTGATCGGGCACATCGGCAAGCCCGGCCTGTTCGATTTTGCCGACCGCTCGTTTGTGGAACGGGTGCGCGCCGAGGCCGAAGTGATCGCCGCGGACCGCGCATCATGGCACATTCCGCCGATGGATACGCTGTTCGTGCAGCGCAAGGTCAGCGGTACGGCGCTGCTGGCGATCCGCATGAAGGCCAAGCTGCCCTTGCGCGAAATGGTCGCCGATGCCATCGGAGAGTCGCTTCCGGTGCTGGAAACGACATCGTGATGTGATTCTGGTTGACCTGTGCCATCATGATGTGTGATGGCTGTGGGCATGGCACAGGACATTGTAGCGCGCGCGCGCAAACTCATCGAAGATCGGATCATCTCACGGGCAGCTCTTGCCCGCGCGGCCGGGCTTCATCCCAACACCTTGCGCGATGCGCTTTTGCCCGACTGGAACCCCACGGTCGACACGCTGAACAAGCTGGCGCGCGCGATGGACGACAGCGATGATGATGATTTCGCGCTCGCCACGGTCGAGGAGATCATCGCCGAAGTGCGCAATGGCCGCATGGTCATTCTGGTGGACGACGAGGACCGCGAGAACGAGGGCGATCTGGTGATCCCCGCGCAGATGGCCACGCCCGAATCGATCAATTTCATGGCCACGCACGGGCGCGGGCTCATTTGCCTGTGCCTGACCAGCGACCGCGCGGGCCAGCTGGGCCTTGAACTGATGAGCCGTAACAACGGCACGCGCCATGGCACGGCCTTCACAGTATCAATCGAAGCGCGCGATGGCGTGGACACCGGCATTTCAGCGGCAGACCGCGCACGGACGGTGGCGGTGGCGGTCGATGCAAACAAGGGTCGCGACGATATCGTGACGCCCGGCCACGTCTTCCCGCTGATCGCGCGCGATGGCGGCGTGCTGGTGCGCGCAGGCCACACCGAAGCGGCGGTCGATCTGCCGCGCCTTGCTGGCCTCAATCCTTCGGGCGTGATCTGCGAGATCATGAACGACGATGGCACGATGGCACGCCTGAACGATCTGATCCCCTTTGCGCGCAAGCACGGGCTGAAGATCGGCACGATCCGCGATCTGATCGCCTATCGCCGCCAGAACGATCATCTGGTGGAATGCATCAACCAGGCCCCCTTCACCACCGATTACGGCGGCGACTGGACGATCAAGACCTATCGCAACAAGGTGGATGGCTCGGTGCATCTGGTGCTGCAAAAAGGCCCGGTCCTGCCCGGCCAGCCCACGCTGGTGCGCATGCATGCCATCTCGGTCCTGTCCGACGTGCTGGGCCAACCCGGCCCGCGCAAGCGCATCCTGCAGCGCGCGATGTCGGAAATGGGCGAAGCGGGCGCGGGCGTGATCGTGCTGCTGATGCCGACAGAGCCCGATCAGCTGATCCGCGAAGTGAGCGGCACCGCAGGCCACGACATGGAACTGCGCAGCTATGGCATCGGCGCGCAAATTCTGGCTGACCTTGGCGTACACGACATGGTGCTGCTGACAAATTCGCAGCACAATCTGGTGGCGCTGGAGGGCTATGGCCTGAACATCGTGGGTGAACGCGCGATCCCGGCGGGCTGAGGCATCAAGTCAACACCCCACACTTCGTCATTGCGAGCGGAGCGAAGCAATCCAGTGCGGTTTACGGCGATTCTGGATTGCTTCGTCGGTTTCACCTCCTCGCAATGACGAGGGAGAGGCCAGAGACGGCGCGGGTCAGGCCGTCGCTTTGGCCACCATGACCTGACGCCCGTCTGCGGCATAGGCGGCAAGGTCGATGGCTTCGGCTCCGGTGCGCATGACCAGATGCAGCGCATCGCCGCAGATCGCCGGGGAAAGCCCGCGAAACGCGAAGGTTTTCAACGCATTGTCGCCCAGTTCACGCTGCGCCAGATCGAGCAGCAGCGTGGCAGTGAGCGGACCGTGGACGACGAGGCCGCGATAGCCCTCTTCCTGCGTGGCATAGGGCCGGTCATAATGGATGCGGTGGCTGTTGAAGGTGAGCGCCGAATAGCGGAACAGCAGCGCTTCATCGGGCACGGTCACGCGGTGGATGGGCCAAGGTGCGGGATCAAACTTTGTTTCGCCCAACGGGGGCGGATTTAGCGGCGCACCGGCTGGAGCAGCGTCGCGATAGACCACCGTTTGCTCCTCGCACACGGCCAGAACGCCATCGGCCAGCGTTTCATGCGTGATGGTCACGAACACCAGCGGCCCTGTCTCACCGCGCTTTTCGGTGACGCCCGAAAGGGTGGAATTTCGTTCAATTTCAGCGCCAAGGTGCAGCGGCTGCAAAAACTCAAGTTTACTTGAGGCCCACATCCGGCGCGGCAAAGGCACCGGGGGAAGGAAGCTGTTGGCGCTTTGATCACGCTGCGGGTGGCCATCGGCCCCAAGCTGCGCAGTGGGGGCGTCGGGCAGGCACAGGCACCAGTGCAGGCCTTGCGGGACGGCTTGTCCGGTCAGTGGTTCGCGATCAAGCGTAGCGAGCCAGCGCGTGACCAGTCCGGCATCGACCCGGTCAGTGCGCCGTTCCGTGCGCCCGATCCACGGCCCCCACCCATCCGTTCGTGTCGAGCCCCTCGAAATGCTCGGGATAAACTTCGTGCCTTTGGCACGAAGTCGAGACACGGTGAGCGGTGTCTCGACTTCGCTCGACACGAACGGGGGTTTGGTTTGATCCGGTGTAAAGTCATCGCCCATCAATTGCGCCCTTCCAGCAATCCGCGCGCGATCACTTGTGCCTGAATTTCGCCTGCGCCTTCGAAGATGTTGAGGATGCGGGCATCGCACAGGACGCGGCTGATTTCGTATTCCAGCGCATAGCCATTGCCGCCGTGGATCTGCAGCGCGGCATCGGCGTTGGTCCATGCGGCGCGGGCGGCCAGCAGCTTGGCCATGCCCGCTTCGATATCGCAGCGTTTGCCCGAATCCTTGGCGCGGGCGGCGGCATATGTCAGTTCGCGCGAGAGCACCATGTCCACCGCGCTCATGGCCAGCTTATCAGCCACGCGGGGGAAGCGGATGATGGCCTGGCCGAATTGCTTGCGGGCCAGCGCATAGTCCAGCCCGAGTTCGAGCGCGCGGCGGGCCACACCCACGGCGCGCGCGGCGGTCTGGATGCGCGCGCCTTCGAAAGTACGCATCAGATGCTTGAAGCCCTGCCCCTCTTCGCCGCCCAGCAACGCATCGGCGGGCGCGCGCAGGCCATCGAATTGCAACGCATATTCGCGCATCCCGCGATAGCCTAAGACTTCGATTTCGCTGCCGGTCATGCCCGGCGCGGGGAAAGGGTCCGCCTTGGTCCCGCGCGGCTTTGGCACCAGCAACATGGAAAGGCCGGCATAGCCTTTCGCATCAGGCAGTGTGCGCGCCAGCAGCGTCATCATGTCGGAGCGGGCCGCGTGGGTAATCCAAGTCTTGGCCCCATCGATCACCCAGCCATTCGCATCGTGCCGGGCGCGCGTTTGGAGCGAGCCAAGGTCCGACCCGGTGTCGGGCTCAGTAAAGACGGCGGTCGGCAGCACTTCGCCGCTGGCGATGCGCGGTAGCCATTGCGCCTTTTGCGCCTCGGTGCCGCCCAGCACGATCAGCTCGCCCGCAATTTCGGACCGCGTGCCCAGTGACCCTGCGCCGATCCACCCGCGCGAAAGCTCTTCGGTGACCACGCACATCACCAGCTTGCCAAGGCCAAGGCCGCCAAATTCTTCGGGGATGCATACGCCGAAGGTGCCAAGGCCTGCCATGGCCCGCACTGTGGCATCGGGGATCAGGTCGTTGGCCAGATGCCACTTGTGCGCATGCGGCAGGATTTGCGCATCGGTAAAGCGGCGGAACTGATCGCGGATCGTATCAAGATCGGAATCGCCAAGGCCATCGGACGGCCATTGCCCTGCCGCCAAAGCCTCGGCCACAGCGGCGCGTGTTTCCGCATGGTCGGCATCGAGCACATCCGCGCAGGCCACAGCCAGCACGCGCGCCGCCGCGGCAAGGCCCAAGTCAGCGGGGCGGAAAATCTCGTTTTGACCCATGGGCAAGCCGCCCACCAGCTGCGCCAGCGTTTCGGCGAAAGCGAGGCGTGCGATTTGGGCATCGAGCGCGCTGCCGGAACGCGCCTGCCATTGCGCCACCGCCTCAAGCGCGGCAACGCTGGTGGCGACCCAGGCAAAGCCGTGGCCTGCACGCTGGTGCGCGTCGATCCGCTGGCCCTCCAGCCGCGCCTTCAGCGCTGTTTGCGCTGCCGAACAATACGTACGCGCTGCCTCAAGCTGCTGATCGAACATCGCTTCTCCGTGGATCGGTGCCGATTCCGGCTTGCCGAATATAAGCACTGCTATTATCGCCACTGCATGCGAGTCAACGTGGCCTTCCTGTCATCTGACGTCGGACGCCTGTTCCGCAAGCGTTTTGCAGCAGCCGCGCGTCCCTTTGGCGTGACCGGTGCGCAATGGCGGATGCTGGCGCTGATCATGCGCGAGCCGGGGATCAATCAGGGCGCGGTGGCCGGGTGGCTCGAAGTTGAGCCGATCACGGCAGGGCGCATGGTGGACCGGCTGGAAAAGCTTGATCTGGTGGAGCGCCGCCACGATCCGGCAGACCGGCGGCAATGGCGCCTGCACCTGACCGCCAAGGCCACCGACCTGATGCAACGCATGACCGGCTGCGCACAGGCGGTCATCGCCGATGCCGTTTCGGGCTTTTCCGATGCCGAGCAGGACCAGCTTGTCAGCCTGCTGGAGCGGATGCGCGTGAACTTGTCGGATGAACCCCTGCTGGAAGCGTCACATGGCTGAGGCCGACCCGTTCCCGCCTGCTGAAGCGCGCACAAGCAACGCGTCCGCGCCCGCGCCCTCTGGCAAGCGCCGATCACGCACAGCGTTGATGATTTTGGGCCCGGTAGCCGCGGTCGCGGCTGGGCTGTGGTACTGGTTCGGCCAGCCCGGCGTAGTGGCAACCGACAATGCCTATATCAAGCAGGACATTGTCTCGATTGCCGGGGAAGTGACCGGGCTGATCACGACGGTCAACGTGCGCGATAGCCAGCATGTGAAGGCGGGTGACGTGCTGTTCACCATCGATCCCTCCACATTCAATGCTTCAATCCGGCAGGCCGATGCCGAAATCGCGACGGCACAGGCGCGCGTGACCGCGCTGGCCGCCGATGTTGCGGCCAAGGCGGCCGATGTGGCCGCGGCGCAGGACGATCTGGCGCTGGCACAGGCCAACTATGCCCGCGAAAAAGCGCTGATGGACAAGGGCTTCAACACGCGCGCACGGATGGATGCCGCAGGCCATGCGGTGGCCGTGGCGCGCGACCGGATCGTGGCGATCAAGGCCAGCGTGGCGCAGGCGCGGGCAGAGCTGGCCAGTGGCGCACAAGTGCCCGGCGTCAATCCCGCGATTGCAGCAGCGCAGGCCAACCGGGCCAAGGCCTTGCTCGATGTGGAACGCACCGTGGTGCGCGCGCCCGCCGATGGCGTGGTGACACAGCTGACGCGGCTGCAGGTGGGGCAGATGGTGTTCCCCGGCGCACCTCTGGTTTCGATCGTGCGCGATGGCAGCGCGCGGGTTGAGGCGAATTTCAAGGAAACCGACCTGAACCACATGCGCCCCGGCCAGCGGGCCGAAATCGAGATCGACGCCTACCCAGGCATGAAGCTGACAGGCCATGTGGAATCGATTGGCGCGGGCACCGGATCGGAGTTTTCCATGCTGCCTGCCCAGAACGCCACCGGCAACTGGGTGAAAGTGATCCAGCGCGTGCCGGTGCGCATTGCGATTGATAGCCGGGCCGACCGTCCGCTGATTTCCGGGCTGAGTTCCGAAGTCACGGTCCATGTCGGCCAATAGCGCAGTGGTGGCGGGAGCAGACGACACCCCGCCACTGGTATCGCGCAACCGCACGCTGATGCTGATCGGGACGATGGCCGCGATGGTCATGTATACGCTCGATACCACCATCGCCAATGTTGCCTTGCCACATATGACCGCATCATTGGGCGCCACGCAGGATACGATCACCTGGGTCCTGACCAGCTATGTGCTGGCCTCTGCCGTGGCATTGCCGCTGGCGGGCTGGCTGGTGGACCGGTTGGGCATCCGCACGATGATGCTGGCCTCGGTCCTGCTGTTCACCATTGCCTCGATGCTGTGCGGGGTTGCGCAAAGCCTTGAACAGATGGTGCTGTTTCGCGTGTTGCAGGGGCTGGCAGGGGCATTCCTTTCGCCCCTTGCACAAACCATCACGCTCGATTCCAGCACGGCGGCAGAGCGGCCCCGGATGATGGGCATCTATACGCAGGGCGTGATGCTGGGGCCGATCACCGGCCCGATCATCGGCGGCTATCTGACCGACAATTTCAGCTGGCGCTGGGTGTTTTATGTCAACCTGCCAGTGGGCATCCTGTGCCTTGTGCTGCTGTTCCTGTTCTTGCCGCATACCCCCACGCGCAAGCGCAAGGTGGATCTGACCGGCTGGGTGCTGGTGGCGATCACTGTGTCGGCGGTGCAGCTGATCCTCGATAGAGGCCTGACGCTGGACTGGTTCGCCTCGGCCGAAATCGTGCTCTATGCCGTGCTCGCACTGTCGGCGGGCTGGGTGGCGCTGTTCCACCTTTCGGGCGCGGCGCAGCCGCTGTTTCCGCTGGCGCTGTTCCGGGATCGCAATTTCACGGTGGGGCTGGCCTTCATGTTCCTGATTGGCCTTGTCATGATGTCGGTCATGGCGCTGCTGCCGGGGCTGCTTCAGCAGATCTATGGCTATACGCCGCTGCAGGCGGGCATGCTATTGGCCCCGCGCGGGATCGGCATGCTGGCATCGATCACGCTGTTCGGGCCGATCATGGCCAAAGTGGACCCTCGCGTACTGCTGACTTTCGGGCTGCTGATGATGGCCGCATCGATGGGCATGATGACCGGGTGGTCCATCGAGATGCCGCGCGGCCCGATCATCGCGGCAGGGCTGCTGCAAGGGCTGGGCCTGAGCTTCACGTTCATGCCGATGAACCTGATATCCTTTGCCACCCTGCCCCCGCAATATCGCACCGATGCCTCCAGCCTTGGTAACCTGATGCGCAATCTGGGATCGTCCATCGGCATTTCGGCGGCATCGGTGGAACTGGCGCGCAATATCCAGATCAATCACGCCGAAATCGGCGCGCATGTGACCCGCACACTGGTGCCGTTCAACGTGGACAGGCTCACCGCCTATGGCGGCGCGGGCGAGACGGGCCTGCGGATCATCGATGGCATGGTCAACCAGCAGGCGGCGATGATCGCCTATATCAACGACTTCTATGCCATGGCGCTGGCCTGCCTGATCGCCATCCCGCTGCTGTTCTTTGTGAAGACGGGCAAGAAGGCGAGCTGATACCGGGGGTGCGAGGCACTGGCAGCTTAACAAGAAAGAAGAAATGTTTCGCGCAGAGGCGCAGAGGCGCGGAGAGGGGTGGGGCAGCGGCATAGCCGTCTTAGAAATTCGGACGCTGCGCATTTTGCAACGCAATCGGAATAATCCGGCGCAACATCTCTGCGCCTCCGCGCCTCTGCGCGAAACCCTTTTTCCCTATGATGGATTGGATGCGAACAGGCCAATAACGGGTCTGCGTTTACATACCCCTCAAAGCCAAAAAAAAGGGGGCCAGCTTGCGCGGGCCCCCTTGGAAAGTTTTGGGAGAGGATGCCTGAAAGGCAGGTTCGTTATCAGCATTGTTAACGTTAACCGCAAGTGCGATCGGCGCGTTTACAATTGCGTTTCATGCAAGTCTTGAGCGTTTGGCCGCCAGTACCGTGTTGCTGAGCAGGCAGGCAATGGTCATTGGCCCCACTCCGCCCGGCACCGGCGTTACCGCCTTGGCATGGTCCAGTTCGTGCGTGGCGCAATCGCCGACGATCCGCGTCTTGCCATCAAAGTCGGTCACGCGGGTGATGCCCACGTCGATCACCACCGCGCCGGGCTTTACCCAATAGCCGCGCACCAGATGCGGCGCGCCCGCGGCGGCCACGATCACATCGGCTTTGCGCGCCACATCGGGCAGATCGCGCGTTTCGATGTGGGTGACGGTTACGGTCGCCTCCCGTTCCAGCAGCAGCATGGAAACAGGTTTGCCCACAATGTTCGATTTGCCGATCACCACCACATTGAGGCCGCGATAGTCATCAATCACGCTATCGAGCAGCAGCATCACGCCCAGTGGCGTGCACGGCACCAGACCGCCCGTGCCGGTGGACAGGCGCCCGACATTGACCGGGTGAAACCCGTCCACATCCTTGCCCGGATCGATGCGGTCCAGCACCAGCGCGGCGTCGATATGTTTGGGCAGCGGCAATTGCACCAGAATGCCATGAACGCCCGGATCGGCGTTCAACGTATCGATCAGCGTCAGCACGTCGCCCTGCGGGGTGTCGGCGGCGAGACGGTGTTCGATCGAGGTGATCCCCGCCTTCCGGCACTGCGCGATCTTGCGCCCGACATAGACCTCGCTGGCCGGATCATTGCCGACCAGAATTACCGCCAACCCCGGCGCAGGCGCGCCGCCTGCCACCATTTCCGCAACATCAGCCGCCGTGCGCGCCAGCACTTGCGCGGCCAGCGCCTTGCCATCGATAATCTGGGCCATCGCCTTGTCTCACCCTCTTGTTTGAGAGTGATTGTATGTGTTGCATACAAATTTATCAACCAGAGTTTTGCGCCTCAAGCGCCTCGGGCACCACCGCGCCCAGCACATGCGCCAGCGCGCGCGCGTTCAGGTCCTTGGCATCGGCCTCGCTCTGCGCTTCGGTATAGCAGCGCAGTTCGGGCGCATTGCCCGATGGGCGCAAGTGCACGACTGCGCCATTGGCAAAGCTCATGCGATAGCCATCGGTCGTGTCCAACGCGGTGGGCAGGCCGGCAATTTCGCCAAACAGCCGCGCCACCCGCGCCAGTTGCTCACCCTGCCCGCCGGTGGAAAGCAGCGCGATCAGCGCCGCGCTGTGCGCTTGGGGAAAGTCTGCCACTCGGTCGCTGAAGGTGAAACGCGGCGGCAGGCTGGCCACCACTTCGGCAATCGGCCGCGCCTTGGCTGCCTGGACCACGGCGATGATCGGCAACAGCGCATCGCGCGTGGGCAATGCGGCCAATTCGCCCACGGCCGTGCCAAGCAGGAACCCGCCATTGGCCTCATACCCGCAGACACAGGCCGCCGGGTCAGCTTGCGCCGCCTCCATCATCGCGGCGATCACATAGGGTGATCCGATGCGCGTGCGCACCACCTTTGGCACCGCGCCGCTCAATTCCACCACCGTGTTTGAGCTGACCGGCGTTACTGCCACGTCCGCACCCACGGCTTGTGCGCAGAGCAGGCCCACCACATCGCCGCGCAACCACACGCCCCTGGCATCGGAGACCAACGGCCGATCCGAATCACCATCGGTGGAGATGATCGCATCAACCGCGTTGTCCGCCGCCCATTGCGCGGCCAGCGCGATATCCTCAGGCCGGATCGCTTCGGTATCGACCGGCACAAACACCGTTTCGCGCCCGAATGGCACCGCCGTACCGCCCAGCGCCTCAACCGCACGGACCAGCACATCGCGGCCCACGGCGGTGTGCTGATAGACCCCCACCGTCAGCCCCGCCAGCGCATCGGCGCCGAAGTGCTTAACATAGCGCTCGATATAGGCTGGCACGACGTCGACCATCGTGGGCAAGACAACCGGCGCCAGCAGGCTGTCATCATTGCCGAACCGCGCCGGATCAGACACCACGCGTTGCGAAACGATCCCAGCCTCGTCGCTCTTCAGCACTTCGCCATGCGGGCGATAGAACTTGATGCCATTGCGATCTGCCGGAATGTGGCTGCCCGTGACCATGATCGAGGGCATGCACGCGCCCCCATTCGATCCCATGGCATGGAATGCAAGTGCGGGTGTGGGCACATGGCCACAGAACACCACTTCACCCCCGCAATCGCGCACAGCGGTGGCACAGGCTGCAAGGATGCGCGGGGTGCTGGCACGCAGATCGCCCGCCAGCGCCACGCGGTCGCCTGCAGAGAATTCACCGATCTGGCGCAGATACTGAAGAAATGCAGTGGCATAGGCATGGCAGAGCTTGTCCGTCATCGCAGTTGCCAGCCCGCGCACGCCACTGGTGCCAAATGGAACGCCGCTGATGGCCATCAATTCGGCCACGGTTGCGCCTGAGTTTTGCAGATTATCGTTCATGTTCAATTGTTTCCAACTGGGACCCTAGGCTGGTAATCCCCAAAAGCGTCAAAACTGCAACACACCTTACACGGGTTTGCTCCCGTGATTTGGCCATAATGCACGTATATCCTGCAACTGGTCCCTGTGGCATTCTATGCGCGCCAGCAAAAAAAGTTCACACAAGGTTCCTACAAAGACACCAAATGCACTCCACTTATGCTGCATCTGCGAAATATGGAAATATCTTGATCGATGGCTTCTTCGAACGCCGCTTCTCACAGTGATGCCGCCCATGGTGGCGACGCGGGCCATCACGCGCCGCGCTTTCGCGATTTCGTGCGCTGGGCCCGGCAGGTGCTTGGTCCTGATGCGGTATTCGTGCGGCTAGCCCTGCTTTATGGGGCGGCTATCTCGCTGTTATCGCTGGCAACGCCAATCTCTGTGCAGTTGCTGGTCAATTCGGTGGCGAATACGGCCCTGCCCGCGCCTTTGCTAACGCTGGCAGCGTTGCTGTTTGTCCTGCTGCTGTTGTCAGGCATGTTGAGCGCGTTTCGCGTGCATCTGCTGGCCCGGTTCGAACGGCGCTTTTTTGCGCGGCTGGTAGGCGAAATCACGCTGCGGGCGGTCCACGCGCAGAACCCGTTTTTCGTCGATTCGCGCCGGGGTGACCTGTTCAACCGGTTTTTCGATATGGGCGTGGTGCAGAAATCGCTGACCAGCCTGCTGATCGCCGGTTTCACCATCGTGCTGCAGAGCATTGTCGGCCTGGTGGTGACCAGCTTCTATCACCCGTTCTTCCTCGCGTTCAATCTGGTGCTGGTCATGCTCGTGCTGGTCATCTGGCGGGTATGGACCAATTCATCCATCGCCAGCGCCGTGGCCAAAAGCCATGCCAAGCATGCAACGGCGCATTGGCTGGGCACGGTCGGCAATTCCAACGGCGTCTACAAATCCAGCCGCCACATGACCTATGCGATCGAACGGTCGGATGAAGTCACCGCCAATTACGTTGCGGCGCATCGCCGCCATTTCCGCTATACTTTCAGCCAGACCGTTGCCTTGTTGCTGCTCTATGCCGTTGCCAGCGCCGGATTGCTGGCGATGGGTGGCTGGCTGATCCTGCAGGGAGAACTTTCGATCGGCCAGCTGGTGGCCGCCGAACTGATCCTGTCGGGCGTGTTCTATGGCATCGCTCAGCTCGGCACATATCTTGAGATCTTCTACGAAATGGCTGGTAGCCTTGAGGAACTGCACTTGTTCTGGGAAGTGCCGCAAGAAGCGCCGGTTGAATCCGAAACACCATCACCCCCCGATGGCGCGATCCGCCTGCGCGATGTGCGCCACGCCGGGCACCATTTCAATTTCTTCGTCAACGCTGGGGATCAGGTTGGCGTGATGGCCGCACCGGGCGTGGAGCGTGTGCTGGCCGCATTGCTCAAGCGCCTTGATGTGCCCAAAAGCGGCTTCGTCTCGGTCGGCGGGGCGGATCTTGGCACGTTTGACATGTATCGCCTGCGCTCTGACGTGATCGTGCTGGATCGTCCCACCATCGTCGAAATGACCGTGCGCGAATATCTGGGCCTGAGCGCGCCGGGGCGGCCCGAAGCGATGATCGAGGCACTGAGCCTGGTCGGGCTTGAGCGGCGCGTCGGCTCGCTCGAAGGTGGGCTTGATGCGATGCTTTCGGGCTCGGGCTGGCCGCTTTCGGTGGGTGAGACGATGGCGCTGAAGCTGGCAGGCGCAGTGCTGGCCCGCCCGCGCGTGCTGATGCTGTCCCCGCTCTATGACATGATCCCGCCTGCCCGGCTTGAACGCGTGCTGGCCGCGCTGCGCGAATATGGCACCACGGTGCTGCAATTCACCGAACGGCCCGAAGGCATGAAACGTGATCTGTGGCTGTGGATCGGCAAGGACACGCAGATTGCATCGACCGAGATGACCGAAATCCTGCCACTCGCCAACGGAGGACGTTGAGCCATGGCACCTGCAGAAAATCCGCTCGCCATCCGCTCTGGCCATCATGATCTGACTGCGTTTCGCACGCTGTCCACGCTCAAAGTGCCGCGTACCACGCGCACGCTGGGGCGGATGATCGCGGTGACCATCCCGTTGCTGCTGGTGGTGCTGTTCCTGGTCAAATGGGTGCAGACCGCACCGGGCCGGGGCGAGGTTATCGCGCTCAATCCCGAAGATCGCGTCCAACTGGTCACCGCGCTGGTGCCGGGCCGGGTGGAGCGCTGGTACGTGTCCGATGGTCAGCAGGTCAAAAAGGGCGATCCGATTGCTCGCATCATCGACAATGATCCCAATCTGTTGCGCAGCCTTGCGGCAGAGCGCGATCAGGTGAACGCGCAGATCAGCGCCGCCGAACAGGCGATGACGACCGCGCGGCTGGACGTAAACCGCTTCTCGCAGCTCTATGCCGAAGGCCTTGCCGCACGGCGCGATTTTGAATCCGCCCAGATCAAGGTAGCCGAACTCAATGCCAAGCTGGCCGAAACCCGCGCCAAGCTGAACAAGGTGGACATCGCGCTGAGCCGCCAGTCGGCGCAGCTGGTCACCGCGCCGCGCGATGGGCGCATTCAGTCGCTCAACACCGCTGCCGGAGGCACGCTGGTCAGCGCGGGCGATATGCTGGCCACGCTCGCGCCCGATAATGCGCGGCGCGTGGTGGAGCTGATGGTTGATGGCCGCGATGTGGCGCTGGTGCGCAAGGGGCAGCCGGTGCGGCTGCACTTCGAAGGCTGGCCCGCGATCCAGTTCAGTGGCTGGCCATCGGTGGCGCAGGGCATGTTCGATGGCCGCGTGCTGGCGATTGATCCCTCGGCCCAGACCAATGGCCTGTTCCGCGTGCTGGTGGAACCGATGCCCGGCAAGCCCGCCTGGCCGGACGAGAACTATATCCGCCTCAGCTCCAAGGTGCGCGGCTGGATTCAAATGGAAACCGTGACCATCGGGTATGAACTGTGGCGTCAGCTCAATGACTTCCCGCTGGAATTCCCGACCCCGGTCGATCCCGGCCCGCGCAAGGGCACGGCCAACAAGGCCCTGTATGACAAGAGCTCGGGCAAGGCTGTCAAATCGAACGGTTATGACAGCGAGTACGGCGGGAGCGGGGACGAGAAATGATCCGCCGTCCCGTCGTCGGCCTGATGACTGTGCTGGTACTGTCAGCGCTCGCAGGCCCTCTTTCTGCCCAGGAAGCACCGGGTATGGCAAAGCCCGGTTCGAACAGTCCCACGGCGGCAAAGCCTGAAGCGCGCGAATTGACACTGCGTGACGTGCTCGATTCCTCGGCCCGCCATGCGCCGCAAATCCTTGAGGCGATGGCGCGTCAACGTTCGGCCGATGCCCGTGCGCTGACGGTCGAAGGGCAGTTCGACCTTGTCTTCAATGCCGAAGCCAATGCCCGCCCGTTGGGGTTTTATGATGGTTCGGTGGCGGAAGTTTCCGCCTATCGTCCGCTGCAGAACAACGGCGGGCAGCTTTATGGCGGATACCGCATTACCAGCGGGAAATTCGCCGACTACGAAGGCAAGACCGTCACCAACCAGCTGGGCGAGATCAAGGTTGGCGGCGTATTCTCATTGCTGCGCGATCGCGTGATCGATGAGCGGCGCGGCCGGCGCGAACTGGCCGGGGCCGATATCGAACTGGCCGCCTTGGACCGTGATCTGGTGGCGATTGGCGTGCAGCGCCGCGCGATTGAGGCCTATCAATTGTGGGTGGCAGCGGGCCTGCGCGTGCGCATTTATCGTGAACTGCTGGAGCTGGCCGAAACGCGGCAGGAATCCATTGAACGGCAAATTCAGCTGGGTGCCCGGCCCGAGATTTTGGGCATTGAAAACCGCCAGAATATCGTCCGCCGCCAAGGCCTGATGGTTCGGTCCGAGCAGGAAGTGCAGCTTTTTGCCAATGCGCTTTCGCTGTTCCTGCGCGATGATCTGGGCCAACCCATCGTTCCTTCGGCAAACCGCCTGCCGCGTCAGCTGGTTGACGGCGTGGTCCCGCGCCTGGTCGATCAAAGCACGGCGATTTCCGCAAGGCCTGATTTTCAGACCCTGCTTACGCGCCTTGAACAAACCGATATTCGCGCGCGCCTTGCCGAAAACGAATTGAAGCCCCGGCTTGATCTTAATGCCGAAGCATCGAAGGACTTCGGCAGCGGATCGCCCACGCGCGGCCCCACTGTGGGCATGGTCGGCCTGCGCTTTTCCGTCCCGCTTGAACGGCGCGCCGCCAAAGGCCGCATTGCCGAAGTTGAAGCCGAGCAGGACGCGCTGAAAGTGCGGCTGCAGTTTCTGGAAGAGCAGATCGGCGTCGAGATCGCCAATTTGCGTATGCAGGTGCAGGGCGCCGAAAAGCTGGCGGGGCTGGCCACGGCGGAGGCTGCCCTCGCGCGGCGCATGGCCGAGGCGGAGCGGCGGCGGTTCACGTTGGGGGCAAGCGATTTCCTGCTGGTCAACTTGCGCGAAGAATCACTGGCCGATGCCACGATCCGCGAAATCGACGCCAACTATCGCCATGCGGCCGCGCAAGCAGAGCTTGTTGCAGCCTTGGCAGACCGGGATCAGCTGGGGCTTTAGCGGGTAGCGGAAAAGGGGTCTCGCGCAGAGGCGCAGAGGCGCGGAGTAGGGTTGGTTTCGCGGCAAAGCCGTCTCAGAAATCCAAAGGCTGCGTTTTTCGCAAGGCAACCGAGATAAATGGCCCTGCGGCCCTGCGTATCTCCTCTGCGCCTCTGCGCCTCTGCGCGAACACGTTTTTTCTGCTTTGCAGCGAAAAGCAAAAAACGCCTTAGCGCTGCTTCTTGGCAATTGTAGCGGTGAAATCAGGGTCCTTGTTCGCCACCCAATCCACGAATTTGCGCACCGCAGGATTGGCCAGCAAACCTTCGACGTCCATGCCATAGCGCTGCAATTCGGAATTGGTGAAGTTCACGGTCAGCGTCTGCTGGCAGATGCTGTGCATCGGCACCACATCGCGCCCGCCCCGGCTTTTCGGCACGGGGTGGTGCCATACGATGGTTGATCCCGTAGGCCGCCCGCACAGCCAGCACGGCACGGCCGGCGCGGGGACATCATCGTCGGCTTCGGGCAGGGAGTCGTCAAAACGACCGTGCTTTGGGTGTTTGCGGGCCATGGGCGTGCCTTATAGCAACTGTGGTCTGGCGCAATGATCGTTGCACCGAGACTGGCTCGCTGAGATAAACGGTTTCGCGCAGAGGCGCAGAGGTTCGGAGAGGGCTTAATGGCAGCCAAGCCGCTTCAAGAAATTCAGACGCTGCGTTTACCGATATGGAATCGGGGTTAAAAGGCATTGCGGCAGAGCGCATTACCTCCGCGCCTCTGCGCCTCTGCGCGAAACCCCTTTTCCTTGATGCAAGTAACGCTGAAAAATCCAGCTGAGCCGACCACCATAAAAAAACGGGACAGCGCATGCGCGCCGTCCCGTCAGGTGAAAAGAACTCTGCATGGCAGAGCCCTTCGGGTCGCAAGCGCGTTCTATCCAGATCGGGCGATTGTGAATGTGCGTTGTTTCACACTATTGCTGCGTAAAATCGCACGCTTGCGTCGTGGCCTGCGGGCCATAGTTTTGCCTGATTTATCGCTAATGCAAACAATTCTCATTGACGATTCGGAGCGATCTGCATAAGCGACCGGCATGCGCAACCGGGCAATCACAGCAGTGGTATGGTTCCACAAGTGGAGCAGCCTTGTTTGCACGCTGGCACTGTTCATGCTGTGCCTGACCGGACTGCCGCTGATTTTCCACGATGAAATTGAAGGTTTTTCGCAGAGCAGCCCCCTGCAAGGCCCGGCCTCTGCCCGCGATGGCGAGCCTCTGGACCGCATCGTGGCTTCGGCCATGCAGGATTACGCCACAGCCGCAGGCCAGCCCGGTGTGCCGCTGTTCATCGGCTTTTCCGCCGACAATCCGCTGATCACTGTCACCATCGGTCCACGCGCCGATACGGCAGAGGCGGACATGCGGCTGTTCTCCTATGACCGGGCGACAGGTGCGGCGGTGGGCGAGGTGGAGCGGGGCGGCGTGATGGACTTCCTGCTGCAGCTCCACACCGATCTGCTGCTGGGCCTGCCGGGGATGCTGTTTCTCGGCGTGATGGCAGTGATGTTTGTGGCCGCACTTATCAGCGGCGTGGTGCTTTATGTGCCGTTCATGCGCCGCCTCGCCTTTGGCACTCTGCGACATGACCGGTCGGCGCGGGTGCGCAATCTGGATCAGCACAACCTGCTCGGCGCACTCGCGCTGGGCTGGATGCTGGTGATCGGGCTGACCGGCGCGATCAATGCCTTTGCCGATCCGCTGACCGCCATGTGGCGCAACGGCGAATTGCAGAGCATGGTGGCGGGCCAGAGCGGCCAAGCCGCGCTTGCGCCTGCTGACTACGGCTCGATCGACACAGCGATGACCAGCGCACAGGCCGCGCTGCCGGGGCAGATGCCGCAATTCATCGGCTTTCCGGGTGGCGCATTTTCATCGACGCGGCACTATGCGATTTTCTTTCAGGGCGATACGCCGCTCACCAGCCACTTGCTGACCCCTGCCCTAGTCGATGCCAGCACCGGCACACTTGCCGACGTGCGCCCGATGCCCGCTACGATGCAGGCGCTGATGCTGTCAAAGCCGCTGCACTTTGGCGATTACGGCGGGCTGGCGCTGAAACTGGTGTGGGCCGCGCTGACGCTCGCCACGCTGTGGGTGCTGTGGACGGGCCTTGTCCTGTGGGTCGGGAAACGCCGATGAGCCGCCCGCGCCCGCAACCCACCGGCACGATCCTTGCCCTGCCCCTGCTGCTGGCCGCGCTGGCGCTGGCCGGGCTGGTCCTTGGCCTGACCGGCGATGGCTGGCGTGATGTCCTTTCCGTGGCGCTGCTGGCGCTGCCCTGCCTGCTTTTCCTGATCCACTGGCGCCGCCGCACGCGGCGCGTTTCCTGACTGAAAGCCTGAAGATGAATTGCAATACCCTGCTCGCCGCCGCTGCTGCCCTTCCGATGCTCTGCACCCCCGCCTTTGCGCAGGAAGCATCGCCCGAGGATATGCCAAAGGACATGAACGACATCGTAGTCGTCGCCAAAGCGCTGAACGCCACGCAAGTAATGGGCGAAGGTGATCTCGGCGCGCTGGGCCGCAAGCGGGCCGAGGACGTGCCCTTCACCATCCGCGCCTATAACGAAGCGCTGATCCTCAACCAGCAGCCGGTCACGCTGGGGCAGGTGCTGGAAAACGATCCGACCGTGCGCACCAGCTATGGCTTTGGCAATGCGGCGGAACAGTTCGTGATCCGTGGCTTTGCGCTGTTTGGCGATGATGTGGGGCTGAACGGGCTTTACGGCATCGCCCCGCGTCAGCTGATCGCGCCCGAGCTGTTCCAGTCGGTCGAAGTGCTGAACGGGGCGTCCGCCTTTCTCAATGGCGCCGCGCCGGGGGGATCATCCATCGGTGGCGCGGTGAACCTGCAGTTGAAGCGTGCGGGCGAAGATCCGCTCAACCGCGTGACCGTGGGCTATATCTCGCAGGGCAATTTCGGCGGCAGCTTCGATGTATCGCGCCGCTTTGGCGATGATGGCGCGGTGGGCGTGCGGTTGAATGCGGCGTTCCGCAGCGGCGATGTGGCGATTGATGGCGAATTCCGCCGGACCGCCGTGGTCGGCGCAGCGTTTGACTGGCGGGATGACAACACGCGCCTGTTCCTCGATCTGGGATATCAGCGCGTTGAAGTAGACGGCTTGCGTCCGAAGGTGACCATCGGCACCACAACCATCCCCGCCGTGCCGGGCGCTTCGGCCAACTATGCGCAGCCTTGGACCTACACCGACTTGCGCGATGTATTTGGCGTGCTGCGCTTTGAACAGGACTTGGCCGGCAATGCCATGTTCCACATCAGCGCAGGCGCGCGCGATGGCAGCGAAGAGGGCATCTATGGCGGGATCACCGTGCTGAACGCCGCCACGGGCGCTGCCAACGGCAATGGCCTGTTCGTGCCGCGCACCGATAACAACGAGGCAGTGGAAGCAGGCTTTACTGTCAAGCTGGGCAAGGCGATCACACAGGAAATCAACTTCGGCGGAAGCGCGGTGTGGCAGGTCAACCGCAATGGCTATGACTTCCTGTATGGGCCGGGCTTTGCCGGGTTCGCCACGAACATCTACGACGCGCCCGCCGTACCCGTTCCGGCGTCGGCGCTGGTAGGTGGGGACTTGAACAACCCCTTCCCGATCAGCCGCACCCGCCTGCTTTCGGCCTTCGCGTCTGATACCCTGGGCCTGTTCGGGGATCGCGTGCTGCTGACGGGCGGGCTGCGGTTGCAGGACATTCAGGTGCAAAGCTACAGCTATTTCGGCGGCGCACAGACCGGCATCTACCGCGAATCCGCCGTCACGCCGGTGGTCGGCCTTGTCGTAAAGCCCCTGCCCGGCCTGTCGCTTTTCGCCAACCGCGTGGAAGCGTTGCAACAAGGGCCGACCGCGCCAATCGATCCGCTGGTGGTGAATGCGGGCGAAGTGTTCGGCCCGATCCGGTCCAAGCAATATGAGGTGGGCGGCAAGCTGCGGCTGGGCCGGTTTGAAGCCGGGCTTTCGCTGTTCCGCAGCGATCTGCCGGTGGCCTATTCGGTCGATGCCGGGACGGGCGATGGGCGTGTGCGCTTTGGCCTCAACGGATTGCAGCGCAATGAAGGCGTTGAATTCACGCTGAATGGCGAGCCGGTGGACGGCCTGCGCTTTATCGGCGGCGCATCGGTGATCGATGCCAAGCTGCGCCGCACGTCTGGCGGGGTCAATCAGGGCAACCGCGCGGTGGGCGTGCCCGAATGGACCGGCAATGCGGGGGTGGAATGGGACATCCCCTCCACCGGCTTCACATTGACCGGCCGCGTGGTCCATACCGGCAAGCAGGCGGTGAACGTGGCCAATACGCTGGAAATCGCGGACTGGACGCGCATCGATCTGGGCGCGCGCTATGTGCTGATCACCGGCGGCAAGCCGCTGACACTGCGTGCGGGCGTCGATAACGTGGCGAACAAGCGCTATTGGGCCTCTGCCTTCGATGTGTTCTCGGCCGCGCTGCTGCAGGGCCAGCCGCGCACCTTCCGCGCGAGTGCTTCGATAGACTTTTGAAGTTCTCCCGTTCGTGTCGAGCGAAGTCGAGACATGGCGTACGGTGTCTCGACTTCGCTCGACACGAACGGGACGAGGTGAGGGGGTGATTTTTCAGCGCGTGATAATGCGCTGCGGCAAAAAAGGGGGAACCAGCAGGGCTGCTTGACGTTGGGAAACGTATCAGCCCGCTATTTCTGGAACCCGCATTGGACCCGCAAGGCCCCCATGACCCCGTTGTTGTCGATTTTGCACGCGCACGTCATCTGCCGCCAACCCGCTTGCCCACGCGTGCCAGCCTGTTCCTCGATTTTGATGGAACGCTGGTCGATCTGATCGACCGGCCCGATGCGGTGCAAGTGACAGACCGGGTGCGCGCTCTGATTGCGGCGCTCTGCACCCGGCTTGATGGCAGGCTGGCGATTGTGACCGGGCGCGAGGCGGCCTTCGTGCGGGCGCAGTTGGGCCTCAAGGGCGTGGGGATCGCCGGAAGCCATGGGCAGGAAATCCATTTCCCCGATGGCACCAGCAGCATTCCGGCAACGCCTGCGACCCTTGCCGATGCAGCAGCCAGTATAGCCCGGCTGGCCGCGGCCCACCCCGGCATTCTGGTGGAGCGCAAGCCGCTGGGCGTGGCCCTGCACTATCGCATGGCCCCTCATCTCGAAGGGTGGAGCCGCACATTGGCCGAGGAATTGGCCGATTCGCACAGCCTCTATCTGCAGCCGGGCAAAATGATGGTCGAACTGCGCGCGCCAGGCGGTGACAAGGGCAGCGCTGTAGCGCGGTTTCTGGAAACGCCGCCGTTTGCGGGCACTGTGCCAGTGATGCTGGGCGATGATCTGACCGACGAGCCCGGCTTTGCTGCTGCCACCGCCCACGGCGGCTGGGGCGTGCTGGTAGGGGCTGAACGGCCCAGCGCGGCGCGATACCGGCTGGAGGGCGTGCAGCATGTGCTGGCATGGCTGGAAGGCGTGCTGGAAGCATGAGCAGCCCTGAAAGTCCAACCAATCTTGAACTGTGGCCCATCGGCAATTGCCATGTCTCTGCCCTGATTGATGAAGCGGGCCGCTTTGTCTGGGCCTGCGTGCCGCGCGTTGATGGCGATCCGCTGTTCAGCGCGCTGCTGGGCGGGGAAACACCGGAAAACGGCTTTTGGGACATCGCGCTTGACGGTGTGGTGCGCACGCAGCAGCGCTATTTGCGCAACACGCCGATCGTTGTCACCCGGCACGAGGACGATCACGGCAACGCAATCGAAGTGACCGACTTCTGCCCGTTCTATAGCCATTCGGGCCGCACTTTTCGCCCGGTGGCCTTTGCCCGCATCGTGCGGCCGGTAAGCGGATCGCCGCGCATTACGGTGCGGTTGCGCGCCACGCGCGATTGGGGCCAGCCCTCGCCCGGCGCGGTCGGCGGTACCAGCCACATCCGTTATCCCGGCCCCGCGATGACGATGCGCCTCACCACCACCGCGCCGGTTGGCATGGTGGCGCAGGAGCGCACGTTCCGGCTGGAGCGGCCGCTGCACTTCTACCTTGGCCCGGACGAGAGCTTTACCGGCAACATCGCCCGCACGGTTGACGATATGCTGGAGCGCACCTGCACCGAATGGCGCGGCTGGGTGCGCGGGCTGGCCATTCCGCTGGAATGGCAAGACGCGGTGATCCGCGCGGCCATCACGCTGCGGCTCTGCCAGCATGCCGAAACCGGCGCGATTGTGGCGGCGCTGACGACTTCGGTGCCCGAACATGCCGGATCGGAACGCAACTGGGACTACCGTTATTGCTGGATCCGCGATGCCTATTACACGGTGCAGGCGCTGAACCGGTTGGGCGCGCTCGATGTACTCGAAAGCTACCTCGGTTATCTGCGCAACATCGTCGATGATGCCAAGGGCGGACATATCCAGCCGCTTTATGGCGTGCTGGGCGAGGCGCGGCTGGAGGAAGGCTTTGCGCCCGATCTCCCCGGCTATCGCGGCATGGGCCCGGTGCGCGTGGGCAATCAGGCCTATGAACAGGTCCAGCACGACGCCTACGGCCAGATCGTGCTGTCGAGCGCGCAGGCCTTCTTCGACCAACGCCTGTTCCGCCCGGCAGGGCACGAAGATTTCGAAGCGCTGGAGCGCGTTGGCGAGCGCGCCTGGGACAGCCACGATCAGGCCGATGCAGGCCTGTGGGAACTGCGCACACGGCAATCGGTTCACACCTATTCGTCCGCCATGTGCTGGGCCGCGTGTGACCGGCTGGGCAATATCGCCGCCACACTGGGCCTGACCGAGCGTGCATCGCTGTGGAACATGCGCGCCGAGCGCGTTCGCGAGAAGATCGAGACATCGGCATGGCGCGAGGAAACGCAGCGACTTTCCGCCACGTTTGCGGGCGATGATCTGGACGCCAGCGTGCTGCAGCTGCTCGACTTGCGCTTTCTGGCGCCGGATGATCCGCGCTTCCTGTCCACCCTTTCCGCCATCGAGGAAGGTTTGCGGCGTGGCTCGCACATGCTGCGCTATGCCACGCAGGACGATTTTGGCCTGCCGCAGACGGCCTTCAATGTCTGCACTTTCTGGCTGATCGAAGCGCTGCACCTGACCGGACGGTCGGATGAAGCGCGCGCCTTGTTTGAGGAAATGTTGATGCGACGCACACGGTCGGGCCTCCTGTCCGAAGATATCGATCCGGTCACCGGGGAATTGTGGGGCAATTTCCCGCAGACCTATTCGCTGGTCGGCATCATCAACTGCGTTGGCCTGCTCAGCAAACCGTGGACGTCGATAAGATGAGCCGCCTGATCGTCATATCGAACCGCGTCAGCGCGGGCGGCGGGGCACAAGGCGGGCTGGCGGTGGCGCTGTCTGCCGCGTTGCGCGCCAATGGCGGCATCTGGTTCGGCTGGTCGGGCGAAGTGACCGACCATTTCACCGGCCACATCAATTTTCAGCGCACCGATGGCGTGGCCACCGCCACGGTCGATCTCGAAGAGCAAGACGTAGAGGAATACTACAACGGCTATGCCAACCGCACGCTGTGGCCGCTGTTCCACTATCGCATTGATCTTGCGGAATACGAACGCAGCTTTGCCGGAGGATACGAGCGCGCCAATGCCCGCTTTGCCGAAACGGTGCTGCCGCTGATCGAGCCGGACGATGTGGTGTGGGTGCAGGATTATCACATGATCCCGCTGGGCCGCGAACTGCGCAACCGGGGCATCAAGAACCGCATCGGCTTTTTCCTGCACATCCCCTGGCCCCCGCGCCGCCTGCTGGCCACCCTGCCCGAAGCCGCCGCGCTGGTGGAAACGCTGTTCGCCTATGACGTGATCGGGTTCCACACGCAGGAATGGCTCGATTCCTTCGTGGATTTCGTGAAGGCAGAGATGGGCGCGACGGTGGATGCCAATGGCATTGTCCACTGCAATGGCCGCTCGGTCCGTCTGGTTGCCTGTCCGATTGGCATAGACACCCAGGACTTTGAGGACATGGCCCGCAGCAACACCGCGCGCCGCACATACGAAAAGGTGCGCGCCAGTCTGGTGGGCCGCGCTTTGATCGTGGGCGTGGACCGGCTCGATTATTCCAAAGGGCTGGAAGAGCGCTTCCTAGGCTATGAGCGCTTTCTTGAAGAGCACCCGGAGGAGCGCAACAGTCTCGTGCTGCTGCAGATCGCGCCGCCTTCGCGGGGAGCCGTGGAGAGTTATCAGCGCATCCGCTCGACACTTGAAGGGCTGGCGGGCCGGATCAACGGCGCGCATGCGGAACTGGACTGGGTGCCGATCCGCTATGTCAACCAGGGCTATCCACGCGATGTGCTGGCAGGCGTCTATCGCGCTGCGCGCATCGGCCTTGTCACCCCGTTGCGCGATGGAATGAACCTTGTGGCCAAGGAATACATCGCCGCACAAGACCCCGAAGACCCCGGGGTGCTGATCCTGTCGCGCTTTGCAGGCGCGGCTGAACAGATGCAGGATGCGCTGCTGGTCAACCCCTATAGCGCCGAGGAACTTTCGGACGCACTGCAACGCGCGCTGGTCATGCCGCTGGTTGAACGCAAGACCCGCTGGGATGCCATGATCCGCAACGTGCGCGAACGGGACGTGATGTGGTGGCTCGAAACCTTCAGAGATTGTCTGGAACGTGCCGAACCGCCCGCGCAGCCCGACACGGAGGAGGACGCGCCGAAATTGCACGCGTCCACCGCCTGAGGGCGCGAAGCCGAGGCGATGCCCTTGCGCTGATGTGACGGCTATTGCATGCGGTGCAGGCCTTAACGCCAGCATCAAGGACGCACCGTGGCACCTTCCGCCCACCAGGACATGCTCTCGCTGTTCACCGCCACCTGCAATGCCACGCCGGACGCCCCGTTCCTGATTGCCGCTGATGGCGCGGTGCTGACCTATGCCGCCGCCCATGCCCGCGCAGCGCAACTTGCCCACGCGTTCCGGGCGGCAGGCGTGAAAGCTGGGGACCGTGTGGCGGTTCAGGTGGAAAAATCGCAAACCGCGCTGCTCACTTGGCTGGCCGCGTTGCAGGCGGGCGCAGTCTATCTGCCGCTCAACACCGGCTATACCACCGGCGAGTTGCGCTATTTCCTTGGCGATGCGGCCCCGGCGCTGGTCCTGTGCCGCCCGGAAGATGAAGCGGCACTGACCGCGCTCTGCGCTGACCTGAGCGTGCCCGCGCTGCTTACGCTTGATGCCGATGGCACCGCCGGTTCGCTGGTAAATGCTGCTGCGGGTCAGCCGACGACGTTCGCCTCCACGCCTGCCGCCCCCGATGGTCTGGCCGCCATCCTCTATACCTCAGGCACCACCGGGCGCAGCAAGGGCGCGATGCTCAGCCACGCCAACCTTGCCTCCAACGCGCTGACCTTGCGCGAATACTGGCGCTTTACTGCGCAGGACCGCCTGCTCCACGCGCTGCCGATCTACCACACGCACGGGCTGTTCGTGGCCACCAACACGATCATCGCCAGCGGCGCAGCGATGATCTTCCTGCCTCGGTTCGATGCCGATGCGCTGGTGCGGCTGATGCCGCAGGCCAGTGTGCTGATGGGCGTGCCCACGTTCTATAGTCGCCTGTTGGCCCATCCCGGCTTCACCCGCGATCTGGCGGCGGAAATGCGTCTGTTCGTTTCGGGATCGGCCCCGCTCTCTGCCGAAACCCACCGCGAATTCAGCGCCTTGACCGGCCATGCCATCCTTGAACGCTATGGCATGACCGAAACCAACATGAACACGTCCAACCCCTATGAGGGCCTGCGCAAACCCGGCAGCGTCGGCTTCCCCTTGCCCGGTGTAGACTTGCGCATCGCCGATCCCGAGACTGCCGCCGTGCTTCCACAGGGCGAGATCGGCGTGATCGAAGTCAAAGGCCCCAACGTGTTCGGCGGTTACTGGCAGATGCCGGACAAGACGCGCGAGGAATTCCGAAGCGATGGTTTCTTCATCACCGGCGATCTGGGATTTATCGACGCGGAGGGCTATGTCCATATCGTCGGCCGCGCCAAGGATCTTATCATCGCCGGCGGGCTCAACATCTACCCCGCCGAAGTCGAAGCCGCGCTCGATGAAATCCCCGGCATTGCCGAAAGCGCGGTCATCGGCGTGCCCCATGCCGATCTGGGCGAGGCCGTGGTCGCCGTGGTCAAGGCCACCGACCCGGCATTGGACCAGCCCACCGTGCTCTCAGCCCTGACCGACCGCCTCGCCCGCTTCAAACAACCGCGCGCGGTGGTGTTCGTCGATGAATTGCCGCGCAATGCGATGGGCAAAGTGCAAAAAGCGCAGTTGCGTGAGACATACAGCGGCTTGTTCGTTACCTGACCCTCAGCCCACCGCCGCCAGCGCCAGCGTCAAAAGCCCGAGCCCGGTCGCCATCCACATCCGCAGGCGCAGCCAATCGGGTGGCAGCGTCACGGCGCGCGCCAGCTTCACATCCACCGCCGGGCTGGCCAGCAGGATCAGCCCCAGCACCACCAGCGATGGCCCCGGCCAATGCCAGCCTGCAATCCACGGCAGCAATGTTGCCCATGCCACAAGGCTGGGCAGCACCGCGATGACATAGAGCCCGCCGCTGCGCACCCCGCCCAGGAGCCCGGCCATCCACCACAGCCCGCCCAGAAAAGACAGGATCAGCGCGGCGTAGAAGCACCCTGCGGCAAGGGCACTCCATCCCAGTGGTCCGCCGCCGATCACCAGCCAGACGCAGATGGCCTGAGGCAGCCACCCGGCAAGGCCCAGCAGCACCACCGGAAAGGGCAGATTGAAACGGAACATGCGCAGTATCGTCCTTCTCCAAGTGCGCCCGCGATGCGCCTTCCCGAAAGTGCGGGCAACACGGCCCTCTTGCCACATCGTGAGCGCCCGGTGCGAGGCGTAGGGTCTGACGATGGCATATTTCCCCCTCACCCGCGCCGATGCACAAGCGCGGCTCGCCGCGTTCGCTCCACGCGCAGGCAGCGCCTATGGCACGCGGCGCAATCTGGTTAGCGCCAGCGGGCAGCACGATCACGTCTCGCGGCTGTCCGCCGCGCTGCGCCGCCGCCTGATTTCGGAAGACGAAGTGGTGCAAACCGTGCTGGCCCACCACCGCGCAGAGGCGGCAGAAAAGTTCCTGGCCGAAGTATTCTGGCGCACCTACTGGAAGGGCTGGCTGGAACAGCGCCCGGCGGTGTGGACGCAATACCTTGCCGATGTGGAGCGCCTGTCGGCCCAGCCAGGCCTCATCGCCGCGGCGGAAAAGGCCATGGCCGGGCGCACTGGCATTCCCGCCTTCGATCACTGGGCGCAGGAATTGGAAGATACCGGATATCTGCACAATTGGGCGCGGATGCAGGTCGCTTCGATCTGGACTTTCACGCTCGGCCTGCCGTGGCAATTAGGCGCGAAATGGACGTTCGACCGGCTGATCGATGCCGATCCTGCCTCCAACACTTTGAGCTGGCGCTGGGTGGCGGGCCTGCACACGCCGGGCAAGACCTACCTTGCCAGCGCCGACCGCATCGCCGCGATGACCGGCGGCAAGCTGACCGCGCACGGCCTTGCCACTATCGCCGACGTGGCCGATGTCTCCGCTCACCCCGCGCCCGCACCCCCGCGTGAAGCCCTCCGCCCGGACCGCGCCGCGCCGTCAATCGTGCTGATCACGCCCGAAGATTGCAGCCTTGAACAGGTGCTTGATATGGCAGACGTGCGCGCCGTGGCCTTTGCCCTGCCTGCCAACGCAGCAGACCGCGCCGCGTTCGCGGACGCCGCCGCACGTGCCGCCGCGCACTGGGGATGCGAGGCCAGCGCTGCCGATGACGCCGCAGCGCTGGCGGCACTGGCCGCACAGCACGGCTGTGCACAGATCGTCACCGGCTTTGCCCCGGTCGGCCCGGTCGCCACAACGCTGGCGGAATGGCGCAAGACGTTGAGCGCGCAAGGCCTGACCTTGGCCGAAAACTTGCGCGAATGGGACCGCGCGGGCTGGCCCCATTGCCGCAAGGGCTTTTTCCAGCTGCGCGCGCGCATTCCCGATTTGCTGCCACAATACGCCTGAACCCGCCGGGGCGCTTGTAAAGGCTTGAGCCTTGCGCAATGTTCGCCCGATGGGAAGGATCAAGGGCTCAGCATTGCACGCGCTGATGGGCGCCATGGCTCTGGCTTGGGCCAGCGCACCCGCCCTTGCCGAACCCACCGCGCAGCAACGCGCAGGGCTCGACGCGATGTTCATCGCTGCCGATGCGCTGGACGAGGCCGCCAATCCCGCCGCCTATCGTAAGGCGTTTGAAGATGTGCTGGCCTTTGGCCGCACGCTCTATCCCGAAGGCCACCCGCAGCTTGCGTGGCTTGAGGCCGAACTCGCCACCGCCGATTATCTGCAGGGCGATATCAAAGGCGGGGCCGCACGGCTTGAACGCATCGCTGCCGTGCTTGATGCCGCCGGGCCCGAATGGCGCGAGCGGCGGATGCTGATCGCCAATGCGCAAGTGGTGATGCACCTGACGCTGAGCGAATTCGACAAGGCAACCGCCTTGGGCCAGCAAGTGCTGGACTGGCGCATCGCCACGTCTGCCGGTCAGCCCAGCTCCAATCTGGCGGCGGCATGGTCAAACCTTGCCAACGCGCAAATCCGCAATGGCGAGACGGACAAGGCCATTGCCAGCGTTCGCGAAGCCATTGCCATCAACCGCCGCCTCTCGCCCATCCCCGCCAATGCCGCGCCCCATTTCGCCAATCTGGTGACGTTCCTCTATTCGTCCGGGCGGCTTGAGGAAGCAGCAGAAGAGGGTCGCAAGACGCAAAGCCTGCTGGAAAGCTTCCTGCCCCAAGGCCACCCGTTCCTTGCGGTCAATCTGAACACGATGGCGCGCGTGCTGATGGACCTTGGCCGGTTGGACGAGGCCGAGGCCGCTGCGCGCAAGGGCATGGATCTGGCCTATGCCCGCTTTGGCGAAAGCCAGCAGACGCTTAGCTATCTGGCCACGCTGGCCAATGTGCTGGCCGCAAATGGCAAGACCGCCGAAGCGCAGAATCTGGCCCGCGCGGCGGCGGACAAGATGGCGCAGGACCTTGGCCCAGAGGCGGATCGCGCGCTGTTGGCGCGCGAAACTTTTGCGCTGACGCTGGCGGCCGAAGGCGATGCGGCGCGCGCTCTGGCTGAATATGCCGCAGTGTCTGATGTGCGCACCCGCCGCTATCCAGCGTACCATCGCGAACGGATCGAAGGCGAAGACCGCCTGGCCGTGGCCGCCTTTGAGGCAGGCGATGCAGCGCGGGCCCGCGCCGTGCAGCAGGGCGCGCAGGACCTGCGCCAAGCGGGCGGGCAGATGGCCGATACGGCAGCATTGATCGGCGAAGCGCGCCTCGCCGCGTTCGAGGCGCTTGGCGGTGATGCCTCGGCAGGCCTTGTCCGCGCCCGCACAGCTGCCGATGGGATGGACGCGCGCCTGCGCGAACTGGAAGCCACCGGCGCCCGCCGCTCCGGCCTTGACCGCTCGTTGCGCACCGGCTTTGGCTGGGCGCTCGAAGCCGCCGCCGTGGCAGGTGATGTAGCAGCCGCCTTCACACTGGCGCAGCCGGTGGTCGAAGGCTCCGCCGGAATCGCCGCGCGTGCTGCGGCGCGCCGCATGGCCGCGCTCGATCCTGCCAAAGCCGCGCTGCTGCGCGAACGGCAGGATGCGGCTGTGGCCGTGCAAACCCTGCTCGACAAACAGCTGCGCCTGGCTGCGCTGGGCACGCCTGCCGATCGCGTTGCTGCGATCGAGGCCGAGCGCACCGCCGCCACCGCACGGCTTGATGCGATCACCCGCCAACTGGCCGAACGCGCCCCGGACCTTGTGCGCAGTGAGGCCAGCGAGCGCCTGACCCTGGCCGCCGCGCAGGCCTTGCTGGACAAGGACGAAGCGCTGCTGATCGTTGCGCCCGGGCCACAAGGGCTGGTGGTGCTGGCGGCCAATGGGCGGGAAACTGCTGTGGTGCGCAGTGGCCCCACCCGCCGCGCGACCGAATTGGTCAGGCAATTGCGCAAGGGGCTGGAGAGCGCGGGCACTTTCGATCACGCTGCCAGCGCTGAACTGCGCAAGCTGGTTCTGCCGGAGGCGATTACCCGCGTGATCGGCAAGCGCAAGCGGCTGCTGATTTCCAGCGGCGGCGCGTTCTCGTCGCTTCCCTTCGCGGTGCTGGCCAGTGGTACGGCGCAGCGCCCGCGCTGGCTGATCGAGGATCACGCGCTGGTTACCCTGCCCGCGCTGGCCACACTGACGGCCAAGCGCACGAAAACGCGGGCAAAACCGCGCGGCTATCTGGCACTGGGCGCGCCGCAGCTTGGCCCCCAAACAGGCGCGGAAGTGCAGTTGGCCAGCGCCACCCCGTTCCGTTCAGCGGCCAACGCGCAACATCTGGCCGATCTCCCCCCGCTGCCCGCCAGCGCCGGAGAACTTGCCGCGCTGGGGCAGGCATTGGGCGCACGCAACAGCACCGTGCTGACCGGCGATGCTGCCACCGAGGCTGCACTGCGCTCTGCCGATCTGGCCGGGGTCGATGTGCTGGCGCTCTCCACCCACGGCCTTGTGGCGGGCGAACTGGACGGGCTGCACGAACCGGCGCTGGTGCTGACGCCTGCGGGCGAAAGTGACGGCCTGCTGACCGCCGAGGAAATCATGGACTTGCGCCTGTCGGGCGCATGGGTGGTGCTTTCGGCCTGCAACACGGCTGCTGGATCGGGCGTGGATGGCAGCGGCCTTGGCGGATTGGCGCGCGCGTTTCTCCATGCTGGCGCGGCCAACCTGCTGGTATCGCACTGGGCGGTGCGCGATGATGTTGCGGCGCGGCTCTCGGTCGAAACGCTCTCTCACTTCGCGCGCGGCACCGATCCGACCGCCGCATTGCAACGGGCGATGGTGGGCATGGCAAACGGGCGCGACAACGCGCTGCGCGATCCCGCGCTCTGGGCACCGTTCGTGATGGTCGGGCGGTAAGGCGTTTTCGGGCCAATCTCGGCCGGAAAGCTCAGGTCGCCTTCGGCCCGAACGGCTTGTTCAGCCGCACGATGGTGATGTTCAGGATCGCAGCAAAGCTTACCCAGACGAGGTAGGGCACAACCAGCCAGCTCGCCAGCACCGAAAACTCGCGCAAGCCAATGGCCAGCGCCAGCACCGATCCCCACAGAAACGGCACTTCGCCCAGCGCCCAATCGGGTCTTTGCCGCGCAAAGAACAGCGGTGACCACAGGAAGTGGAACACGAAGTTCACCGCAAACAGCGTGATCACCCGCATCCGCCCGCCTTCATCCACCGCGCCATCCCATGCCAACACGGCGGCCCATCCGGCCAGCCCAAGAATTAGCGTCCAGGCCGGGCCGAACAGCCAGTCGGGCGGCTGCCACGAAGGCTTTTTCAGATTGCGGTACCACGGGCCAATGTCCGTCAACAGACCGCCCGCGCCTCCAAGGATAACGGCCCAGAGGATGGCGGCAATGACATGGGGTTCGGGCATAGCGGCCATATGGGGACTGACAGCGCGCGGGGCAATGCGCAAAGGGGGCGAAGTGACAGAAAGTCGCTGTGCGGATCGGAGCTGGCGCCCCCGCGCAGGCGGGGGCCTCAGGGTTGTTCAACCAAGCACGGTGTCAAACGCCTGAGGCCCCCGCCTGCGCGGGGGCGCAGATAATTGCGACACCGCTTTGCGCCCCCCACCCTTTTCTTGCCTACCCATTGCCAGCAAAGCGCCCTGCACCCTACCCTGCCGCCCTGACCTTAGGGAGCATCCGGTGCCGCGCTTTTTCGCCTTCGTCCTGTCGCTGATCCTGACCATCGCCCCTGTTTTGGCTGCGGAAGCCGAAGCGCCGCTGGAACGCTATGTCTATGGCAATCCCGATGTGCCACGCGAAGGCGCGGTCTCGGGCGGTTTGCTGCTCAACGGCGGCGGCGCACGCAATCCGCAGGCCTTGCGCTGGTTCTTTGAAAAGGCCGGGCGCGGCCATATCGTCATTCTCAGCGCCTCGTTCGGCAAGGACACCGCCGAGGAATTCATGCGCCACCCGCAAGGCCCCCTGTCGGTCGAAGTGCTGATTTTCCATGCTCGCGCGCAAGCCACAGACCCGGCGGTATTGGCCAGCATCGCACGCGCCGATGGCATCTTCATCTCGGGCGGGGACCAATCGCGCTATGTCAATTTCTGGCGCGGCACCGAAGTCGCCCGCTTATTGGATGCCCATGTGGCGGCGGGCAAACCTTTGGGCGGCACCAGTGCGGGCCTCGCGATGCTGGGCGAAAAGCTCTACGGTGCCATGGATGATGGCAGCATCACCAGCAAGGAAGCGCTCGCCCTGCCGTTTGGCCCGGCCAACACCATTGAGGGTGATTTCCTGCACCTGCCGCTGCTGCAAGGCGTGATCACCGACAGCCATTTCAAGGAGCGCGACCGGCTTGGCCGCCTCTTCGCCTTCCTCGCCAAGGCGCAGGCAGACCGCTCTGACAAGGCACCTGCGATGATCGGCCTTGGCATCGATGAGGACACGGCCTTGGTGGTGGAGCCCGATGGCAGCGCGCGCATCCATGCGCAAACGGCAGACGGGCTTGTGTGGATCGTCGATGGCACAGCCCTGCGCGATGTCGCGCCGCCGATGGCGCCGCTGACATCGGGCATGGTCAAAGTGACTGTGGCCGATGCCAATTCGCGCATTCACCTGCCATCGGGCCGGGTCGAACGTCCCCGCGAAGAGCAGGTCTATCGCGCGTCGGAAGGAACGCTGGTCAGGCTTTCCACCAAGGCCAGCATATCAGCCAAGCGATAGGGCTTGGGCAGAAACGCTTCACCCGGCTCCAGCGTGCGCTGCGTTTCGCAATAGCCGGAGAAGTAGAGCACCTTGATCCCCGGAATCAGGCTGCGCGCGGCAGCACCCAGTTGCCAGCCATCAAGCATGCCGGGCATGCGGATATCGGTGCAAATCAGATCGAAAGCGCTGTCATCCTGAAGAATCGCGGCAGCGGCATCGCCATTGGCCGCTTCGACCACGCAATGCCCGGCATCGCCGAGTTCATCGAACGCGACCTGCCTTACCAGAAATTCATCCTCAACCAGCAATATCCGCAACATCACGCACCGCTTCCTTGGGCAGGTAAAGCGTAACGACCGTACCGGTTCCCGGTTCCGAAACAATTTCCATGCGCCCGCCGATCTGTTCGACAAACCCGTAAACCTGACTGAGCCCCAAGCCACTGCCAGATCCCACCGGTTTGGTGGTAAAGAACGGCTCGGTCGCACGGTGCAGGGTCTGCGCATCCATGCCGGCGCCAGTGTCGGATACGCTGAGCCGGATCTCGGCCCCGGCATCCTGCGCCGCGATACGGATCACGCCGCCATCGGGCGTGGCATCGCGCGCATTGATCACCAGATTGAGCACAGCGTTTTCCAGCTGGTTGCGATCCACCACCACCGGCGGCAGATCAGGGGCAATCGCCACCTCCACCACAATCCGTTCCCCGGCTGCGCGCACCAGCAAATCGTGAATGCCGGTCACGATGCTCTCGACGTTTTGCGCGATCAGCATCAGCGTGCCTTTGCGCGCAAAGGCCAGCAACTGCCCGGTCAGCTCCCCGGCGCGCGTGGTGGCAGTGAGCGCGTTTTCCAGATTGCGCCGTTCGGGGGCCGCTTGCGGGGCGATGCGCAGCGCGCGTTCCACATTGCCCGATACGATCATCAGCAGGTTGTTGAAATCGTGTGCAATGCCTCCCGTCAACTGGCCCAGCGCTTCCATCTTTTGCGCCTGCCGCAGCTGGCTTTCCACCGCGGCCCGCTCTTCGGCCTCTTTCAGCAGCTGGTCGTTCAGGCGCTGCAATTGCGCGGGCGATGGCAGCGCCAGCAGCTTTGGCAGCAGCGGCCAGATCAGGATGGCGGTGCCGATTGAGACGATGGCGGTAAACGCCTTGACCACCCCTTCCAAGCCATAGGCCGGAACCCACAGCACCAGAATGGACAGGAAGTGCGTTGTCCCACAGGCCAGGATGAAGGCCGCAAACAGCCAGATCATCCAAGTGAACTGCATGTCCTTCCGGCGGATCAGATAGACCGCCAGCGCGACCGGAATCGAGAAATAGGCAAGACCAATGACCAGATCGGAAATCACGTGCAGGGCGAGCAGATCGGGCTGCCATAACAGGCAATAGCCGTGCGGCGGCATGCCGGTTTCAATCAGCCAGCGTCTCAATTCGTTCATCGCATCACCTTGGTCGCCGGGGGCTGCACGTCCTGCAGGGCCAAAGGACTACGGGAAACGGCGCAGCAATGCATGGCCTATCTCGTGCTTTTTGGCCTTTGCCCCGCCCTTGGCCAGCCGCATAGACTGCGGCTTGCGTCATGGTGTTGCAACACGCAGGGCGTTATGAGACGATCATGTAACTTTGTCTCATCCTTGATTTCACACAGTGGCAGAAGGCACTTCTCCTCCCATGTCCTCCCTCACGCCCGCCCCGGTCAACCGCCGCACGTTCAACCGCAGTCTTGCCGCCACGGCCTTTGGCGGTCTGGCTGCCCTGCTTGGCGGAAGCCAGCCCCATGCGGCGCAGACCCTTGCCCCCACCCGCCCGGTCGGCCCGCTCGTGCCTGATCCTGCGGGCATTCTCGATCTGCCCGAAGGCTGGCGCTACACGGTGATCTCGCGCATGGGCGATGCGATGGATGATGGCCATGTGGTGGCCGACAAGGCCGATGGCATGGGCTGCTTTGCCATAGCGCCGGGCAAAGTGGCGCTGGTGCGCAATCACGAACTGGGCGCAACCGAAGCGGCGCGCGGCTCTTTCGCCAACCGTCCGGTGGACCGCACGTTTGATCGCTGGCAGGGCGGCCGCGCATTGCCCGGCGGCACCTCGACGCTGGTCTACAATCTGCAGACCGGACAAGTTGAAGCGCAATATGCCTCGCTGGCCGGCACGATCCGCAATTGTGCCGGCGGCATCACTCCATGGGGCACCTGGCTCAGCTGCGAGGAAAACGTCTCACGCGCAGGCAGAGATCTGTCGCAGGATCATGGCTGGGTGTTCGAAGTGCCCGCCACCGCGCGCGGTCTGGTCGATCCGGTACCGCTCAAGGGCCTTGGCCGCTTCAACCATGAAGCCGCCGCCGTCGATCCGCGCACCGGCATCGTCTACCTGACCGAAGACCGCGAGGACGGGCTGTTCTACCGCTTCGTGCCCTTGCGCTGCGGCGATTTGCGCCTGGGCGGCAGATTGCAGGCGCTCGGCCTTGCCGCGGGGCTGGCCGACACGCGCAACAAGAACGGCGTCAACCTATCCCGCGCCACGCTGCTCAAGGCCCGCTGGATCGATCTGCAAGGCACCGATTCCGCAAACGATGATCTGCGTGAGCGCGGCCATGCTGCAGGCGCGGCCCTGTTCGCGCGGGGTGAAGGCATTCACTTCGGCCTTGATGCCAGCGGCATGGGCGAATTCTACTTCGTCTGCACGTCGGGCGGTGCGGCCAAACTGGGGCAGGTGTTCCGCTATCGCCCGCAGGACGACACGCTCGACCTGTTCTATGAATCAACCGATCCCAATGTCTTCAACTTTGGCGACAATCTGACGATAGCGCCCAACGGCCACCTGATCGTCTGCGAGGATCAGTATACCGCGATTACCGACAATCATCTGCGCGGCATCACACCTGCGGGCACCGCCTATGCGCTGGCCCGCTGCCGACGCCAGACCGAACTGGCCGGTGCCTGCTTTTCGCCCGATGGCAGCACGCTGTTCGTCAATCTCTACAGCCCCGCGATGACGCTGGCGATCCCTTGGCGGGGATAGCAATTCTCACAACGCGATGGTGCGGCTGACCAGCCCCAGGCTGACGGGCCGGTGCGCGATAATGATCAGCGTCTTCCCGGCAAGCGCCTGGGCACAATGTTCAACAAAGCGCAGCTCGCCGGTGGCATCGTACATCGATGTCGCTTCATCCAGCACATAGATCCGCGCATCTTTCAGCAGCGCGCGGGCGAGCGCAATGCGCTGCCCCTGCCCGCCTTGTTCGGGATAGGCGAAAGATACGCCCTCAAACCGCACTTCGCCGCCGCTGTCCGGCCCGGGCACCGGTGCCAGCGCCACCCCTGTCGCATAGCCCCGCTCCACCGGCGTATCCAGCACACGCGCGCCGAGCCAAGGCAGCGCCAACGCACTGGCCGATTGCACCAGCGCCAGCAGTGCCAGCACGATCACCGCCCGCCGATAGGGCCGCGCCTCGCGCATCAATTGCCACAAATCCCTCATGAACCGGGCTATCGGGCAATCGCGCGGCACATGCAACGAGGTAGCGGTCGCCTAACCCGCTACGGCCTCACGCACGCGTTGCAGTGCGGCTTCGACCGGGGCCTTTTCACCCAGCATTGCAAAGGTGCCGTTCATGGCAAAGGTGCAATGCCCATGCACCAGCGCCAGCAGTGAACGCGTGAGCGCTCCTGCTTCCTCCTGCCGTGCGGGCGGCAGGGCAAGGCGCACTTCGGCAATCACGATGTCGAAAATCGCGCGGACCTGCGCCTGATACTCTTCGGGCGCGGGCGTATCTTCGGGCAGGTGAAAATCATAGATTGCCGCCCAGGCATGGCGGTGGCGCTGGGCAAATTCAAAGTAGGCGATGATCGCGCGGCGCAGGCGGTCCGTATGGCCTTCATCGGACCTGGCATCATCGCCATTCTGCGCCAGCCGCCGCGCCAGATGATCGCGCCACAGCGCCAGCGTGCGGCCATTGATGGCCAGAATCAGTCCATCGTAACTGCCGAACACGTTGTAGATCGTGCCAATGGAATAGCCGATCCGCTTGGCCACCTCGCGCGCCGAAAAGTGCGTGAAGCCCACCTCCTCCATGTGCCGGTGCCCGGTCGCGATGATGATCTCGCGCAGTTCGGCCCGGCTATGGTCTGATCGGCGCGCCATCGTTCAGGCCTGCTTTCTGACGAAGGGATACTTGAACTGCGCAAGGTATCCATCGGGCACCTTTTCCGGCACGCCATAGCCACTGGGCCAGCGGCCTTTCGGCAGATGATAGGTGCCGAACAGCTTGTCCAGCCATGGGAAATGGATCGCAAAGTTCTTGTCGATGGCCTCGTCCTCGATCGCGTGATGCCAATGGTGAAAGCGCGGGATGACCAGAAACTTGCCCAACCCATCAAAGTTCCCGCGCACATTGGCATGGACCAGCGAGGCATAGACATAGACCATGCCGACATAGGCCTGCATGACCGAAGGCGCAAAACCCAGCGTCAGCAGCGGCAGCGACGTGATCCCGCGCAGCGCGATGATCTCCACAAAGTGCATCCGCGCGCCTGCGAGCCAGTCCATCGTCTTGGCGCTATGGTGCACCGCGTGGAAGCCCCACAGGAACGGCACGGTGTGGAACAGGCGGTGGAACCAGTATTGCGCAAGGTCGGTCAGCAGCATGGCCAGCGCAAACTGCACGATCCACGGCAGGCCGCCCACGGTGGACTGCACCCCGTCCATCCAGCCGAACTTGGCATTGATATAGCTGGAAGGGGCCAGCGCGAGGAACGTGATGACCTGCACCATCATCGAGCTGACCAAGAAATAGAACAGATCCTCGCGCCATTCCGTGCGGAACAGGCGCTGGTCGGGCCGGAGCGGCACCAGTCGCTCCAGCGGTGCCAGCATCAGGCCGGTGGCGATCATGTTGACCGCAAAGAAATCGATCCCGAAAAAGATGCCCCAATCGTGCGTTTCATGCGGCTGCACCGCTGCCCCGCCGAGGATCGTGGCGATCAGCGCCAGCATCAGCGCGGTCATGCCCAGCACCTTGCGCGGGCGCAGCATCAGGCTGATCAGCGCCAGCCCATAGGCCGACAGCAGCGTGGCATGGACCAGCGGGCGAAACCCGCTCCAGCCGCGCACCACTTCCAGTTCGGGCATCGATGCCATGGCGGGCCAGCGCAGCGCCGCCACAAAGCACAGCCCCACCAAGGCCAGAAGAATCGCAAAAAAGCCCGAAAACCAACCGGTCCCAAACCCGCGCGCAGCAACCGGCGCTTCCAGATCGCGCGTCAGATTGCCCCAGAAACCCCGCTTCACACCCATGATCTGCACACTCCCGTCCAAGGATGGCCCCCGATGTGGGATAGCCTATGCTGAAGACGTGTATGCCAGATTAATTGAACGCTGTCTAATACTTTATTGAACGGTGTGTAATTAAAGTGCGAGTCTCAGTTTAGCGCTGCGTTATGTGAAAGGATTGGCCGAATGTCCCCTTCCCACGCGTAGCTCTCACATTCGTCATGCTGAACTTGTTTCAGCATCCATTTTGCCGATCAAACGGCGTTTTGTGAGCGAGAAATGGACCCCGGCATTCGCCGGGGTGACGTGCGTGGAGTTGCAATGTGCGACCGGGATGTACCAACGACCTAGCGCACTACCAAAACGTCAGAACGCATCCAGATCGTTGGCGATCACCACCGGCCCGGTATAGTGCGCGACAATCTGGCGCAGATACTCAAAGTGCGCAGGGTCGCCGCGTTCACGGCCGATGAAGTGCGTGACGACCACGCCGCGCACTTTGGCCCGTGTTGCCATCTGCCCCACATCGGCGGGCAAGAGGTGATGTTCGCGCAAGTGCGCTTCCATGGCCAGCCGTGCCGGTTCTGGCATGTTCGGATTGGCGCGGCGGACATTGGCCACGGTATCGGTCACATCCATCATCTCGGCAATCAGCAGATCGGCCCCTTGCGCCAGTTCTTCCACCGCCGCACTCGGTCCGGTATCGCCGGTATAGACGATCGATCGGCCCGGCAGATCAAACCGGAACGCCAGCGATTCGAACCGTTCGGCAAGACCACTGCCGGGGGCAAAGCTGTAGTGCGTGTTGTTGCGCGCCGTTATGGCAATCCCGCGATAATCGATCCGTGCCTTGTCGCGCACTTCGATCACCTCAGTCAGAGTCTTCAGATCAGGGCCTTTGGCCCCGGCCACGCCATAACCTGCGGTGGCCCCCGGATTCATCGATGCCAAAAGGCCCGCCACCATTTCTGCCGTGCCGGGTGGGCCATAAATACGCAGCGGCGCAAAAGTGTTCGTCTGCGCGCGCAGGCCCAGCAAAGCGGCAAGGCCGCCAGTGTGGTCCCAGTGCAGATGGCTGATGAACACCGCATCCAGTCTGGCTACCGGAACTCCGACTGCGGCCAGCCGCCCGGCGGTGCCATCGCCCACATCCACCAGAATTTGCGCCCCGGCAAATGTCAGGAGATTGGCAGGCTGCGACCGGACCGCAGAAGCCAAGGGGCCGGCCCGCGTGCCCAGCGTAACCCAGCGCCCCTTGCTATCGGCCTGCTCTGCCGGTGGCGCGGCCACAGGCGCTGCAGATTGCTGCGCCATCGCAGGAGTGGTGGCCAGCAGGAGAACGCTGGCCAAGGGAAGCAGCAAGGAGCGCATGTCTTTTCCGATCAGAAGTTAAAGCCGACAGATGCACCGACAACCCGCGTGGTCAAGCCTGCAATTGGCCGCCCACGCGCGCTGATATCGTCAGCCCCGGCAAAGTTCATCGGCAAATAGGCCGAAGGCTCGCGGTTCTGCGTCAGGTTGCGGACAAACACCGATGCCGTCCACCCGCCATCCTGATCACGAATGCCAAAGCGCAAGTTGACCGTTTCCCCTGCCGGGAAAACAAAGCGCGAGCGGTCACGGTTGGCCAGACGGATCGCGCTCTTGACCACAACGTTGGTGCTCAGGAACGCCTCAAGACTGCTTGAGACCGGCTGCACATATTCACCGGCCAGCACGAACTTGTGCTTTGGCGCGCTCAACACCTGCTGGCCACCCAGATTGGTTTCAAACGTGTCGTCACCACGCGTGCCATCGGGATAAGTCGCCGGGTTGAAGGTATAGCCGACGTTGAGCGAGAGGTTGTCGGTCACTTGGCCCGAGGCCATCACTTCAATGCCATAGGATTCCACATCGCCCAGATTGCGCGCCTGTGAAACCAGCTCGCCATTCACCTGAATGCTTTCCTGCCCCTGGAAATTGGCGACGTTCATGTAAAAGGCGTTCACATCCAGCTGGACGCCGCTGATGATCGTCTTTGCCCCGATTTCGAAAGCCGAGTTCTGTTCGGAATCCAGCAGAATGAACGGCTCGCCCGGATCGCCCGGAAACGCCAGCGCCGAAGGCTTGTAACCGCGCGAATAGGAGCCGTAGATCGTGGTATCGGGGCTGGGCTTGTAGCTAAGGCCGATGCGGCCAGACAGGTTGTTTTCGCGCAGTTCGCCAAAATCGGTGGCCGTCAGCGTGTTCACCCCGAACGAGCTGTCGTTCTTGTAGTCGGTGAAGCGCAAGCCGCCGAACAGTTCGAGGTTTTCCGCAAGGTCCACCGTAACATCGGCAAACAACGCGAAAGTCTGATTCTCAGCCGTTTCCCGCACGAACGTCACCGGGACGCCGCAATTGTTGCCGTCTGGCGTACAGACGCTGAAGCCCGTCCGGCGGCCGGGGGCCGTGTTCTGGAACCCGAGGCTTGGATCAAGCGGCGACTGGGCATAGCTGAAATCGGCAAAGTAGCCGCCGGCCACGATATCAAAGCCGGTGCCCTTATAGCCCAGCCGCACTTCCTGGCTGAACTGCTGGTAATCATCGCGCAGGTTTTCATCGCGCGCGGCCCTGCCGAGCGCGCGGGACGAGAAGTTGCGAATGGGCGATTTGACCGCCAGATCGCGATACGAGGTTACCGCCGTCAGTGACAGGCTGTCCGACAGGTCCGCCTCGATGATCGCGGTCGTGCTCAGGATCGAACGCGATTCACGCGATTGCACGTCTTCGCAATAGAACCGGGCGCGCGTCGTAATGCGATCAGCCGTCACACCGCAGGCGTCGAGGTTGCGTTGCGATGCTTGACCCAGCGTTCCACCCGGACGTCCGAATGGCGGCATGGCGAAAGGCGCAGTGCTTTGCGGTGCAAATGTGGGCGAAAAGAAGTTGACCCCGTCTTCTTTCGTCTCGGCATAATCGCCGATCAGGTGAACCCGGATCGTGTCGGTAGGCTCAAACAGCAACCGCCCACGGATCGCAAATTCCTGGCTCTCATCATCAAGGTTCAGGAAGGTGTTGGTACGCAGCCCCACTTCCTTCTTGTAGAAACCGGCCACACGCATCGCTGCGGTTTCGCCCAACGGGACGCTGATCCCGCCGCGGGCGACGATTTCGGTCGATTCCGATCCGGCCGCGCCGTCATCGGCATAGTCGAGGTTGAAATTCGCGGAAAACTGACCCAGCTTCGGAGCGACGGTGGAAACATTCAGCACCCCTGCCGAAGCGCCCTGGCCGAACAGCGTGCCTTGCGGGCCGCGCAGCACTTCGACTTGTGCGAGATCGTGCAGGATCGGGAAGTTGACATTGCCCGCCGCTGCCTGATCGATCACCACGGCTACTGACGGCGCAACGCTGGGGTTGAAGGCCTGTGTGCGAATGCCGCGAAGGCCCGCACCGCCGTTGATGTCCCCGCCAAAGCTGGGGCTGACCTGCAGGGCAGGCGTAATGCGCTGAAGATCGGTCAGCGTGTAGATCTGGTCGCGGCCCAGTTGTTCGGCGGTCGTCACCGAAACAGCCAGCGGCACATCGGTCAGGCGTTCGTTGCGCAAACGCGCGGTGACCACGATGGCATCGGCATCGCCGGTTTCAGAGGCGCCCGCCTCATTGGCTTCTTGCACCGATCCTGCCTGCTGCGGAGCTTCCTGCGCTGCAACGGAATGGGCACTTGCGATCAATGCGAGCGCGGAACTGGCAAACAGAAATTTCGTCATTGCTGATCCTCCTCGTCGGCCGTGTCCTCCGGCCTGTGGTGGGGGTGTCTCGCAATGAAATTTCAATCAGTCCAATTTTTAGTTTTTGTCAAAGACCACAAATGCTAATGATGATAAATGCGGATGGAAAACTTCGACCTTAATCTGTTGGTAGCCTTCGAGATTTTGCTCGAAGAGCGCAGCGTGACGCGGGCAGCCCAGCGGCTCAACGTCACCCAATCGGCGATGAGCGCATCGCTCAAACGCCTGCGCGAGAGTTTCCAGGACGATATTCTGGTGCTGCACGGCAAGAAGATGATCCCCACCCAGCACGCGCTGAATCTGGCACCGGAGGTCAGCGCATCGCTGGTGCGTCTGAAAAGCCTGATCACGGGCAGCACCCGCTTCGATCCTGCCCATTCAAAGCGGCGTTTCCGGATTTGTACGTCGGACTATCTGATCAAGGTGCTGATGGGCAGATTGCTCGAGCAATTGCAGGTAGAAGCCCCCAGCATCCGGCTGGATTTCACCTTCCCCAATGCACAAAGCCCGACACGGCTTGAAGCGGACGATATCGACCTGTTGCTGACGCCCGAAGATTTTGTGACCAATGAGCATCCCAGTGAAATGCTGTTCGAAGAACGCCATGTCGTGGCGGGCTGGGCCGGAAACCCGGTGATGCAGGCCCCCATCACCCGCGAATCCTTTCTCGAATGCGGCCATGTGGTGGTGCAGATTTCCAACCGGGAAATCTTTATCGAAGCAATCCTGCTGAAAATGCTCCCAGAACGCCGGATCGAGATAGTCGCCCCATCCTTCATTCAGGCCCCGTGGATGGTGCGCGGCACCAACCGGCTCACCGTCATGCACGAACGTCTGGCCCAGATCATGGCGCCCACGCTTGATCTGGTGATCGCAGAGCCCCCATTCCCGCTGCCCATGATGCGCGAAATGATGCAGTGGCACAGTGCGCGTTCGAACGACGAAGGCCTGTTATGGCTGCGTCAACGCATCCGGGACATCGCAGGCTCTACCTGATGTGCGCCTGCTATCACTCCCATCGCATTGGCAGCTCACCCCGCCGGGCACTGCGCGACAGGGCCTGAAGCCGCCGCTTGCTGGCCGCTGGGCCAGATAGCGTTGCCACCAGATCAACCGTGCGACGCGTGCCGCGCAGGTACTGGATCGCAGATCGCCGCACGTAATGGCCAAGCTCGGGCGCATAGTCCCACTCCAGCCGCTCGATCGGGCGCATGTTGGTGGCAGAATAGCGGTCGCAGGTGAACGGAATGGTGTTGTAGGTGCCCAAGGCGATGCGCACCACCCGTGGCTTCAGCGACTGGCAGGTCCACATCGATACTTCGCGCTGCCATGGCGATGTCGCCTTTGCCTTGGTTTCAGCCACCACCCGGAACCGCACAGAACGCGGCTTTGCCACGGGCCAGAGGTCTTGCGCCGATCCAAAGAACTGCCGCCGCCCCAATCCCCGCCCGACCGACCAGTTCGACACCGGCAAAACGAAGTTGCGGCTGCGGACATAGGGCGATCCGGTCAGCCCTGCCCAGGTGATCTCATCGCGCGAAACTTTGACAACGCGCTCCACCCGCCCATCAGAAAACACAAACGCATCGTTCACCCGGTAACGCGGCAGCGGGATAGACGCGGTCGTGGCCAAAGTCTTGGGCGCGGGCATCGTCTTGGTCGCAACCATGGTCTTGGCTGCGACTGCAGGCTTGGGCGTGACAGTAGGCTTCGGAATGACGACAGGTTTTGCCGTGGTCGCAGGCTTGGATGCGGTGGCCGTTTTGGGCACGGGCGCAGCTTTGAGCGTTACCTCAGACTTTGCCGGAACCGCAGACTTTACCGGAGTTACAGACTTCGCTGTGGCCGCAGGCTTAGGCGTAGCCGCAGGCTTTGCTGTAGCCGCAGGCTTTGCTGTGGTCACAGTTTTGGGCGCAGCCACAGTCTTCGCCTTCGTCTTGACCGTGGAGGTGGCCGACGTCGCGGCTGTCATGCTCAACGCCGCCAGGACCAGCAGGATCGTTGCCATCAGCGTGGCTCCTCAACCAGACCATGGCCAAACACCGTGTCCCGGCCCGGTTCGCCCAGATCGCGCGCTTCCTTTTCCAGCCGCGTGACCGTGCGGGCGACGGCTGCCGGATCAGGGCGAGTCAATTCGCGCGCAAGGCGGGTGGCCACAACCGGCGCTGCAAAGGATGTGCCGGTCGCCGCGGTAACTTCGCCTTTTGGGCTGATCGTTTCCACGCGCACGCCCACGGCTGAAAAGTCCACGTATTTGCCCCGGTTGGCATAGCGATAGACCTTCTGCGTCGTATCCACGGCGGTCACGGCAATCACACCGGTATAAGCGCCCGGAAAGACCGGGGGCGCTGCCGGGCCATCATTGCCAGCTGCCGCCACAATCGCGTGGCCCTTCTTGACCAACCGTTCCACCGTGGATGCCACCACCGCATTGCGCGGCCCGGCCAGACTGACATTGATCACCGCCACATTGCGAGAGGCCATCCAGTCCAGCGCCTTGACCAGCGCAAAGGTCGATCCGGCGCTGGCACGCGGGCCCGAAAAGATGTCCGCCGCCACGATGCGTGTGGGTCGGCCCTTTAGCGGCGTGGTTCCGGCAAAGCGGTGGGCCACCGCTGTGCCATGGTTGCCCGGCGCTGGCACTGTGCCGTTGAAGGCGCGCTGCTCCACCGTCACATGGCGGAACAGCGGCAGCTTGGCGGCAACGCCAGTATCGATCATGCCGATCTGGCACCCGCAGGCCGGGCGAGCGGGCACAGCCTTGCCTTTTACCTTTTGCACCTCGCCAGACGAGGAATCGAACAGGTGATTGAAGCTCAGGCTTGATGGATCGGTCAGATCGTCGATCGCGCTCAAGGCATCGGCGTCCGATAGCCGCGCAGGCCCCTTGATCAGATGAATGGTGCCACCGGTGCCCACAAGCCGCTCGGATTGCAGGATGGTAAAGCCTTTGGTGCGCAGTGCCGCCTGTTCCTTGGCATCAAGGTCCGCCGCCACAAACTCGTGCCGCCGATAGCGGAAACCTTCCCGGTCCGTGCCAATGCCCTGCTCCCGATCCAGCGCCGCACGCTGCCGCTCGGGCTCTTCGCCCGCCCCGATGAACTGGACTTGCCCCTCATCGTCATCATCGTCGTCGTCATCCAGATCATAGCTCAAGCGCTCATCAGTGGCGTCGTCGTCGTCATCATCGTCATCCGCACCGGCCGCAGGCCGCATCGGGCCATCGTCGTCGTCATCGTCACCGTTTGCGTCGTCATCATCATCATCGTCGTCGTCGTTGGTCGAACCCGCCGTGCCGCCTGCTGCGTCGTCATCATCGTCATCGTCGGCAGTGCCTGCGGCATCATCATCGTCGTCATCGTCGTTATTCGCGCCTGCCGTGCCGCCTGCTGCATCATCCGCATCGTCGGAATCTTCGGCATCATCGCCGGCCCCCGCCGCAGCATCGTCCGACCCACCAGCATCATCGCCAGCTCCGTCATCGCCAACTCCGGCATCATCAGCGCCAGCATCATCTGAACCTGGGGCGGTATCATCCGTACCACCGGCATCGTCGTCGGGACTGTCCAAAGTGTCGTCGGCGCCATCATCGACGTCGGGCGCAGGGCCCGATACATCGTCCGGATCGGGCACATCGTCGTCATCATCGACGGCATCATCGGCATCGTCATCATCAACCACGGGTTGTGCATAGGCGATCAGGCCTGCAAAAGGCGCTATGACAACGCCTGTGCAGGCAAGTAACGCCGGAGCTAAAGATCGGATCAGACGCATTTTGGTTGCTTTTCGTGCTACGGGAATCGAACGTAAGACGGATCGTACACGCAGGTTATTCCCCAATTCCGAAATTGAAGGATACTTTTTCATGCTGAGGGGAATATTTCAGATTGATGAACCGTTCTCCGCAGGTAAGCATCGCCGATGACCGACGAAACCTTGCGGCATCAGCTTATCGAGCTGATCCCCCGCCTGAGGCGGTTCGCCAGAGTGCTTACGGGTAACATGTCTGACGCCGATGATGTGGTGCAGGCAACTCTGGAGAAGGCCATGCGCAACGTAGACCAATGGCAGAATGGCACCCGGCTCGACAGCTGGGTTTTCGCCATCGCCCGCAACGCCTGGATCGATGATCGCAGGCTGGCGCGCAATCGCACCCAGCATGACGACATTACCGAGATGCTCGATATTGCCGGTGACGATGGGCAAGCCGAGGTTGAGCGCCGCTCAACCCAGCGCGCGGTCCGCGCCGCAGTCGATCAATTGCCTGAAGAGCAGCGGCTCGTCGTTGGCATCGTGCTCCTCGAAGGCTATTCCTACCGCGAAGCGTCTGAGATGCTTGATATTCCCATCGGCACGGTGATGAGCCGTCTTTCCCGGGCCAAGGCTGCCTTGGCAGCACTGCTCGGTCCGCAGGGAGCTGCAGCATGACCGCGATGATCCCCGACGAACAGCTGCGCGCCTTCTTGCGCGCCGATTTGCCCGATGCCGACATGGCCCTGATCGAGGCGGCGATCAACGCCGACCCTGCGGTCTGCGCGCGCATCGAACAGCTCGCCGAGCTTGAAGTCAGCCCGCACGATCAGGCCATCATTGATGCCTTCGCACCGATCCTTGCCGCACCCGTGCCGCAGCATCTGGCCGATGTGCCCCTCACGGCTATCGCCGACCCTGCCATTGCTGCTCCAGTCGCCACTGCCCCTGTCGCCACCGCAGAGGTGATCGATTTTGCAGCAGCCAGCCGCAAAAAGCGGCCGATGGCCTGGGGCTTTGCCCAATATGGCGCAATGGCCGCTTCGCTGGCGCTGGGCCTGTTCATGGGCAATGCTCTGCAAGATGGGCCGCAAGGCGGCACTTCGCCCGCCCTGGTGCTTGCCTCAGCCGATGGTTTGCAGATGACACCCGTGGTCGAAACCTTCCTGTCGGCCAAGGGCAGCGGCGATGCGCAGGCATTGGATGGCCTTGGCAAGGCCAGCGTCGCGCTGACCTTCCGCACCGCTGATGATCGCGTATGCCGCCAGTTCTCGCTCGAATCTGCAGGCCAGACCAGCGACGCCGTGGCCTGCCGCGCAGGCGCGCATTGGCAGCTGGAAGCCTTTGGCCAGCGCTCGCAGCCCACAGGCGAAATGCGTACCGCCGGCGGTGATGCTGCCCCGGCGGTGGTTGCCGCGGTCGATCAGCTGATCGCCGGCGATCCCCTGACCGACGCTGCCGAAAAGGCCGCGCTGAAGGGCCAGTGAATTGATTCTGGATCTTGCGCAAACGGCAAAGTGTCTCGACTTCGGGCGTTGCCCGAAGTTTACCCCGAGCATGTCGAGGGGCTCGACACGAACGGAGATCTGAGTCAGTTTAACGTCATCCCGCTTTAAGCTCAAAAGAGAAAGGGTTTCGCGCAGAGGCGCAAAGGAAGCAGAGACCGCTGAGATGAGGCGCAGGGCCGAACGGCCCTCTATCCCGATTGCCTTGCGAACAACGCAGCGTTGGGATTTGTGAAACGGCTTCGCCGTAGCCCCAACCTCTATGCGGTCTCTGCTTCCTCAGCGCCTCTGCGCGAAAACCCTTTTCTTCTTTCGAACTTCACTCCCCCACCCTTCCACGATCCCGTCAAAACCAACCGCACAAGAAAGGGGAGCAAGCCACCGGCCTGCTCCCCAACTGTTTTCGCCCCCGCTGATCCCAGCGGCAGCTCAGATCGTAAGCTGCAGTTCCAGAATGCCAACCACACCATTTTCGGCGGCACGGCCCACGCGCCGTTCGCGGAACTGCACCAGGTCGGAGCGGATCTGGATATTCGGGGTGAGCGCATAGAAGCCGCCAACCGCAAACAGCCGGTTGCTGCGTTCACTCGATTTGGTGAAGGAGCTGCTGGCCGAAACGCCCCATTTATCTTCCACCCAGGCCACGCCGCCGTTCACTTCCCACTGGTTGAAATCGCGCTCAAGCCGGTTGCTTTCACCCCGGCGCACATAGGCCCCGCCAATCCTGAGCTGCCCGCGCCGTGCCTGCGCGCCCACGCTCCAGCTGGCCAGATCGGCGCGCTGGGTGATCGGGTCGGCATTGCCAAAGGCATAGCCACCGCTGGCGCCCAGCACCCATTCGCCCACCGGCTGCTGGAATTGCAGGCCCAGCTCCACTGCGTCTTTCACGATCACGCGGGATCGCGGATTTGCCGCATCGGCGTTTTGCCTGAACTTGGGGGACCACGATGCGCCTGCCCGAAAGCCCTTGATCGGCGGCGACAGGTACAGGACCTTGAACGAATCCTGCGTATCGAGCGTGCGCAGCAGCGCAATCGACCCGGCATAGCGCGAAAAGTCGCCACGGATCTGGCCAAGCGCAATCACCGGTGCCGCCATGCCGAGCATATCGGCCGCGCCATCCTGCAGCCCCACCTCAAGCCGCCCGTAATCGGACGCGACAAAGCCGTAGATTTCGCCCGTTTCCAGCGATTCCGTTTCACGGTCCCGGTTGTTGGCTTCAATGTTGGCCCCGACCACGATGCCCGATGGCGATGTCCATTCGGCATTCAGACGCGCGAAAAGGTCATACTGGCCGTCCGTTGTTGGGGTGGCCGTATCATCATCGTCGATAACCGCCCCTTGCACCGAGGCCCCGGCGGTCAGCTGAATATCCACCCCGCCAGCCTGCAATCGCAATTGTGGCAGATCGGCCAAAGCCGGTGTGGCTACAAACGCACTGCCCAAAGCCAGTGCGCGCAGTAAATCGGACTTCCTCATGCGCTAATTCCCCCCTGTGACCCGTGATGTGAAGTAAGCGCTACTGTTTAAAAATGTAATGCAGCAGAAACAAAATTTAACAATTCCGTCTCGCGGGCACATTGCCCGAAATCGTGCGAGCCATTTTCCAATGTTATCAGAGATATACTTTCGGAATCTTCGCACTGGGCAGCATGCTTACGCATCACTTGCGTCCAGATGCGGGCGCGGCGCAGCCGGTTTGTGCCCTGATGGGCCACGATCAGCCGGTCCTGCCGCACCGATTCATCAACCCGGGTATCGCGGCTGCCCACGATCACGGTCATCGGAATGCGCAGTGTTGCATCGCGGTCCCATGCCGCCGGGCAGCCCTGGCCCAGTCCATAAGGATAGGGCAGGTCCAGCACCGGCAGCAGATACCAGCCCGCCGCCGCGGCACAGACCGCGCGGATCCGGGATGGCCGCAAGATGGCCAGCCGGTGCGCCATCTGCGCCCCGCCGGAAAAGCCGAACACTGCCACTTTGCCCGTATTGATGCCATGTTGCGCGGCCAGATGGTCCAGCAGGCAGAACAGGGCGACGTCAGAAGCGGTCTGCCCTTCCTTCAGCGTGCGCAATTGCTGGTATTTGCCAAACCGCGCGGCATCAAACAGCGGGGCAATCACGTTGACCCCGGCAAAGGCCGGATGCTGTGAAAAGCGGGTCGCGATTTCAGCAGCATTCCGGCTGATCCCGTGGATGGCGACCATCGTGGGGGCATCTGGCCCCACGATGGACACGAAGCAATCGGGCATCTCCGGCGCGGTCGAGGCAATGAATTCGACCCGCGGAACAGTGGTGACCATGACAGAATTCTCCCGCCCAAACCGTGTCCAACAAACGCCGTTGGGCTCAGGCCGCTTCTTCCACCAGCATGTCCTGGCGGAACACGATCTTGGTCACCGCAACCGGATCGCGCAGTTCAGCAAGCGTTGCCACCGGCAGCGCGCACGTGCGGGCCGCTTCCCCTGCTGCCAGCGGCGAGGCTGAGACCAGACCGGACAGCGCCAGCGGCACGATCCCGCGTTGCGCCAGCCAGTTGGCACCAAAGGCCGAGCCCATCGCATCGGCTGCAGCAAACACGAAACCGTCAAACCAGCCTTGCGCTTGCGCCATTTCCACCAGCGCTGCGGTTTCTGGCTGCAACAGGCCGTCGGCGATTTCCACCACGGCAATATCCGCGCCTGACCGGGCCAGTTTGTCGAGCAGGCCGGTGCAGATGTCTGCCAGGCCCTCGCTATCCACGCAAAACGTCGAGGCGTGCCCGGCATCGGTAAAGTCGATCGCCTCGATCGCACCGGCATCGCGCATCGTCCACAGATCTCCGCCCGATCCGGTGCCGGTGATCTTGGCCGCACCCACGCGGAAACCTGCGCGGGTCAGGCCGTGGACCAGGCCGCCCGCCGTGGTGGTCTTGCCCGCATTCATCGAGCTGCCAACCACCGCAATCACGCGGGTCGGGCGCAGCGGCTGTGCATCGGCCCGAACGGCAAAGTCCTTCAGATTGATGGTCTGCCCACTCTCGCCTGCCAAAAGGCCGATCACTTCGATCTTCGTGGGGTTCTTCATCCCGGCGTGCTTGCGGGTCATCCGCGATGCCACGCCGCCGCCTGCCACCAGATCGCACTCTTCCAGATCGGTCGGCACAAAGGCTTCGAACTGATCGGGTGCATAGCGGTTGCCATAGGCCACGATGATTTCATCACCGACATAGAGCTGGCCGCGGCGGCCGTGGATGTTTTCGATCCGGGCATGCTGGCCAATCGCGGTCACCCGGGCCAGCACAACATCGCCTGCCACCGGCACCCGGCCAGAGCGCACCAGCCGCTCAGCTGTGGCAAGATCGACATGGCGTGTCGTGAAAGCGCGCTTGGCTTGCGCCAGACGCAGCTGAAGCCGTTCAGCGCGGGTCGGGTTGATCGAGTGGGGGATTGCTTCGCAGATCATGTTTGCCTCCGTGTGAAACTGTATTGCTGATCGAACGGGGCAGGCCTGCGGGTTATTCCGCAAAAAATATCAGCCTCTGCGATTTTTTCGCCGCCATCACATGGCAGGATCGTGCTGTGGCTGGCTTTGTTGTTGAAACATCATGAAAAAGGTCGTTTTGGCATCTGCGCATAAAAAGCGCTCATCGGCTGAGCGAAGTTTTTGAGCTGCCGATCCGGTAAAGAAGAAGGGGTTTCGCGCAGAGGCGCAGAGGAAGCAGGGATCGCAAAGAGGTTAAACTAGCGACGAGGCCGTCTCGTAAAGCTTGATGCCCCGCTTCTCGCAGGGTCATTCATGCCTGTTTTGCCATGACAAATGCAGCGTCTGGAGATTTTTTCGGCGGCTTTGCCGCGATTCGACCTTCTCTGCGATCTCTGCTTCCTCTGCGCCTCTGCGCGAACCCGCTTTTCTGCTTCTGAGCCAAGCCACCAACGAAAAAGGCCTGCAACCCGGCCAAATCTGGCAAGGCTGCAGGCCAATCCTCAGGCGCAGGCCCAAACCTAAGCAGGTGTTACTTCCACCTCGGCCCCCATCGCGGCTCTTGCTTCTTCAAGACGGTGGTTGGGCAGCAGATCGAAGATCATGTGGATGCGGTCGGCCGTGCCTTCGTTGCGGGCTTCGTGAATCTGATCGTTGTCGAACCACCACCATTGCCCGGTCTGCATCCGCACTTCCTCGTCCGCAGCCTTCAGCCACGACCCTTGTGTCGAGACCAGCACCACGTGATAACGATTGTGCATTTCGTAATATCGGCCCCGGTCGATATGCGGATAAACGCGGTGCCCCGCGGGCAGACACACGATCTTAGCCCGGCCCAACTGGCTCTCCAGCGCTTCTGCAGCCTGTTCCAGAAACGCCCGCGCCACCGGATAGCTGGCCGAGCCGGTCGTCCACCGGCTTTCCAGCACATCGCGCACTTCACGCCCGGCCATGGCGGAGCGGCGCGCGCCGCGCAGCGGGATCGACAGCGCCTCACGCTGCACCGCGATCTTGGCCTGGCGTCCGGTTGCGGCATCCCACGCCCCTTCCACCCCGGCGATTTCGGAAAGGAAAGGCTGCGGATCAATTCCGCTCTGGATCAACTTGAAAAAGCGCATGGCACATCACTCCCATCAGCAAAACTGCCCTGCAAACGGGCCGCGCGGGCGCTTTATTCCGCAGGCCGGGAATAATCCTGCCACCCGCCCCGTTAGGCCGGTGAAGGAGAATGCTGGTGAAGTTGATCGACCTGCTGCGCCGACGCAGGCCCCAACCAGAACAGGGCACCGCCCAACGCCGCCCCCGGCGCCGCCGCCTGCCGCCGCTGCTGTCCGATGCGCGGCGGTGGCAATTTGCTGCGCTGGTGGGAACCGGCGCGTTGCAGGCAGGCACAGCCACCGTATCGGCGGGGCTGGTCGGCGCTGCCATCACCGCCAATGCGCTGTCGCCGCTGCTGCTGGGCGGCTTGCTGGGCAGTGCGCTGCTGACCGGTGCAGCCGGGCTGGCCGAACGCTATTTCGGCGAACGCCTCGCCCAATCCTATGTGCTGCGCCTGCGCGAAAAGCTGTTTGCCGCCGCCATCCCCACACTGGGCCAGGTAGAGGAATCGCGCCTGTTGATGCCCTTCGTCGGCGATCTTACCGCGGTGCGCAACTGGGCGGCGCGGGGGCCTGCCGCGCTGCTCACCGCCACAGTTGCCGCGCTGGCCACCAGCCTGCTGCTGCTGGCCCAGCATCCGCAACTGGCCACAGGGCTGCTGCCATTGCTGGCCGCCACCGCGCTGCTGCTTTGGCTGGCGCGCCTGCTGGCGGGCCGGATTACCGAACAGCGCCGGGTGCGTGGACAGTTGACCCGCTTTGTCATGCGACGCTTGCGCGTGCCATCCGATGAAGAGCTGGCCACGCGCCGCCGCGTGCGCCGGGCTGACAAGCGCCGCCTTGCCTGGCGGGCGCAACTGGCATCGGATATCGCCATCCGCCGCGCCACCGTGGTGGGCGTGATGGATGCCGTGGCGCTGGCAGGCGGAGGCCTGGGCATCTTTGTGCTGCTCGCCATTGCCGGGACGGCCCGCGACGAATCGCTGATCGCAGGCCTTGCCCTGATCGGCTTCATCGCCTCGCGCCTGGTCGAAGTCTCGCGCGCGCTCCACGCCTGTGTCGGGGGCAAAGTCGCGCTCGAACAGATCGAAACGCGGCTACGCTATCAGGCGCAAATCAAGGCTGGGCTCACGCCCCCGGCGCAAGACATCAGCAGCGACTGACCGATCACCCGCGCGTCTGGCTCAATCGGCGTGGCGCAGATAGGCGAGCGCCATCTTCGAAAGCTCGTCCTTCATGAATTCCCACACTGCCGGGTCTCCGGATTCAGGCGATGAGCCGAGGCCGAATTGGCGCGCAATCGTGGCAAATACGATCTGAAAGACAGCATGCGCCCGGTCCGCCGCGTCCGGTGACTTGATCTCATCCCGATAGGTCAGGATCGCCTCGATCGACAGGGTGGCCGAGCGGCGTGCAGTCTCCTTGCCCGGTTCGGACACGGCAGGATCGACAGCCGCGCGCTGCATGATCGTGCGCAGCAAGGGGGCGTGGATTTTCAGAAAGCTGCTGTAACGCTCGATATACCGCGGCAGGAATTCGCCAAGCGTAGGCGATTCAGCAATGGTCTCGGTCAGCATGGCCTGTTCCAGCCGGATCACGTTTTTCAGCTCTTCAGCGATAACCGCGTGGAGCAGCCGGTCCTTGCTTTCAAAGCGCAGGTAAATCGACCCGATCGACACCTGCCCACGCTCGCTCACGTCCTGCAGCGTGAAGGCATCCCCCCCCGTTTCGAGCATGAGCGCCTTGGTCGCCTCTAGCATCCGCTCAAACGAGGCGAGACTGCGCCCCTGAAGGGGCTTCCGGCTGAGCGCTCCCGAAGCAAGCGCATCGGTGTGAATCGTATCTGTTGACATGGTCACGCTACACAGTATCAAAACAGGAACGTCAATTCTAATTTGATTCGTCTGTTTCGATCCAATTGGCAGCAGGCCAATTCGCAACAGGCAAGAATCCAATAATCCTGGGGAGTGAGAGGCAGATGCGGTTTTCGGTATTTCTGAATGCGCGCACGATGCGTGCAGAAGATGACCGGCAGCTGATGAAGGACCTTGAGACGCATGCGCTGCGCGCGCGCGATCAAGGCTTCTCGGCAATTTTCATGCCCGATCACCATTTCAACGGCTATATGCCGGTGGCCAGCGACAGCTTTATCTTTGCGGCCTATCTCGCCGCGAAAATGCCCGAAATGCATTTCGGCTTTTCAGTCGTTTCGGTGCCGCTTCACCACCCGGTGCGGTTTGTTGAGCGGATCAATATTCTGGACCAGTTGACCGACGGCAAACTGCTGATCGGCATTGGCAGCGGCACGACGCCTGAGGAGATGATCGGGTTCGGCGTCAACTACAAGGACGCAGGCGCCATCGCCGAACAGAACCTGGCGCTGGCCGAGGCGCTCTGGGCCAAGACGATGGACAGCCCGGCGATCGACATCGCCAACGGTCCGCATCAGGGCCGCGTGATTCAGCGCATTGCCCCTGCTGCCTATACGCCCGGCCACGCACGATTGATGCCGGTGGCGATGAAGGAAAGCAGCACTCGCCGTGCAGCGCAGCATGGCTGGCCTGCCTTCATCCCCGCCTTCACCCCGCCCAAGATTGGCGGCACCGAGCCGTTCGTGCATGTGAAGAAGTATTTCGACATCTATCACCAGATGCTGACCGAAGCAGGCCATTCGGACGAAACGGTGGCTTCCGCTCTAGATTGGACGACGCACACTTATCAGTGCGTCCATGTGGCCGAGAGCGACGATCAGGCCCGTGAAGAGCTGGAAGTGATCCTGCGCGCCTATCAGGCAGCGGTTGAGCGCGAGGCGGAGTTCAACGCGCGCGCCGAGAGCAATTCCGAAAACAAGAAAACCGACCGCACACCCGATGCCCTGACCGAGGACTGGATCGGCACCTGGTGCCTCTATGGCTCGCCCGAAACGGTGATCGAACATCTGCAGCCCTACAAGGAGCTGGGCATCGGCAACATCCTGTGCGGCACCACCACCGGCCCCCTGACCGAAGAACGCCTGCGGTTGGGCAATCAGACGCTGGACCTGTTGGCGCAGCGCGTGATGCCGGCGCTTGGAAGCAATGCCCGGTGACACACAGTGTCGAAATGGCCGCACCAGCGGCCCGTCTCACCAATCGATTTGAATACTGCATTCGTCAGGTGCCAGCAAAAACCTGATCAAACTGCCATCGCAGAACAGAGGTAGAAACTGTTCGGCGAGAATTATCGATCCTCTTCAATACTGATTCAATACTGCAACCAAAACCCCTTTTCAATCGGGGTTCCTTTCGGGAGGGATTATGCGAAACTTCATCCAAGGCACAAGTCTGCTTGCCAGCTGCGCATCTATTGCGCTTGCAACCCCTGTCCATGCACAGGAAGCCGCGCCGCCGGAAACTGCGGCCACCAACGCCGAAATCGTCGTGACCGCGCAAAATCGCGTTCAGAACGTGCAGGATGTGCCTATCGCGATCAACGTGGTCGGCGGCGAAGCCTTGAAGGCAGCAGGTGTCACCGATCTGCTTTCGCTGCAGCGTGTTGCACCAGTGGTGCAGATCGTGAACGACACGGTCCAGACCCGCATCACCGTGCGCGGCGTTGGCAGCAACAGCAACGACGAAGCCCAGGATCAGGCCATCGCTGTCAACATCGATGGTGAGTATATCAACCGTCCGACCGTGCTGAATGCGTCGCTTTTCGATCTTGAGCGTGTGGAAGTGCTGCGCGGACCGCAAGGCACGCTCTATGGCCGCAATGCCACCGGTGGTGCGATCAACTTCATCACCCGCAAGGCAGGCAGCGAGTTTGAGGCCAACGGCAGCATCAGCTACGGCAATTTCAACCACGTTCTGGCCGAGGGCGGCGTCAGTGTGCCGCTTGGCGACATCGGCGGCATTCGCGCTTCGGGCATCTATTCCGACCGCGATGGATACAACTTCCACCCCAACGTCAATGCCCGCAGCGGCGACGACAACACCTGGGGCGGCCGCCTCAGCCTGCGGCTTGAGCCGGTTTCGGGCCTGAAGATCAATGCCGCGATCGAGCGGGTCGAACAAAATCTGGTGGTCCCGGCCCAGGCATTCTTCAATTTCAACGCTCCGGGCAATTCGCCGGGCGCAGGCTGCCTTGCCAACCCCGGCTTTGTCGAGATTGCCCCAGCCGTTCCGGGCACGCAGTGCATCCCGGCCTTGACCAACAATCTGGCGAATGTGGACCGGTCCAACTACGCATCGCCCGCCACCGGGCTTGGCTTCAACAAGCAGAACTCCACGGCGGCCCGCGGCAGCATCGCCTATGATTTTGGCGGTGCGACCCTGACTTATACCGGGGGCTATCGTGAAACCGATCGCAACTCAGCGGTCACGCTTTCACCTGCCTATCGCTTCAACACGTTCATCGACACGATCCAGACGCAAAGCCACGAATTGCGCCTGAACGGGGAGAGCGATCTGCTAGTCTGGCAGACGGGCGCGTTCTATTTCAAGGAAGACCTTGAAGTCGAGCGTGGCCTCTATCGCGCACCGCCGCCACCATTTCTGCTCGGCGCAAACGGTGGTTACGTGAACTACTTTGAGCGCTCAGTGGAATCGCGCAGCTGGGCGGTCTTCGGTCAAGCCGATGTGAAGGTCAGCGACCAGATCACGCTGGTTGGCGGCCTGCGCTACACCGATGACAAGCGCTCGGCGCTGTACAAGGACTATGGCGGTGCCATCGCCAATCCTTCCAACCCGCTGTTCAACACAGGCTCGGTCCGTCCAGCAAGTCTGGGCACGCCGCTGCGCAATCTCACGCTGGGGTCGGCGGCAGACAAGCTGACCTGGCTGGCTGGCGTGAACTTCAAGCCCGATCCAGACACGCTGATTTACGGCAAGGTTTCCACCGGGTTCAAGGCAGGCGGGTTCGATTCGGTGGGCGTCTATGCCCCTGAATCCAACACGGCCTATGAAGCGGGCATCAAGAAGAACTTCGGCGCCAATGCGCAGCACATCTTCAACCTTGCAGGCTTCTACTATGACTACAAGGATCTGCAGGTCGGCGTGCTGCTCGATACGACCAAAGGAGCCCAGATCTTCAATGCCGGCAAGGCAACCATCTGGGGCATCGAAGCCGAAGCGAATATCAAGCTTTCGGACAACGATACCTTCTCGGCCTCGGTCAACTACCTCAATGCCGAATACAATTCGCTGCTCACCGCAATTCCGGTGTTCTGCGTCGGTGGAAGCGGTTGCCGCCCCAGCGGTGGCAATGGTGAACTTACCGTCGGCAATCTCGAAACGACGCCGGGCGTGATCACCCAGCCCAATCTTGCCGGAAACACCCCGCCGATGACGCCCGAATGGACGATCACGCTGGCCTACGACAAGGTGATCCCGCTGGGCGACATGGGCAGCCTGACCGCCAGCGTATTCTCGACGTTCAAGAGCGCCTACTTCGGCGATGTCTTCAATTATCGGGATTCAAAGCAGACGGCCTTTACCCAGACCGACCTGTCGCTGACCTATGCGCCTGAAAACAAGCGCTTCAGCTTGCAGGGCTTTGTCCGCAACCTCGAAAATGTCCGTCCGCTCACTTATTCCGGGTTCACCGTGGCCGGGCCGGACGACATCTACAATTGGCAGTTCAGCGCACCGCGCACTTATGGCGTGCGCCTTTCGTTCGATTTCTGACGCGATGGTAAAGACGGGGGCGTTTGGCGAACGCCCCCGGTAACCGGCAGCCTGCCAAAAGACAAAGGAGACCGGGCATGGTTTTGTCCGCCTGCATCGAATGGCAGTTTGCCCAAGACCACGATACTCTGGCTGACCGGGTCCGCGCAGCAAAAGCCGCCGGGCTCGGCCACGCCGAATTCCACCTCTGGCGCGACAAGGATATGGCCGGTCTGGCCACCGCGCTTGATGAAACCGGCGTTACGTTGACGGGCTTCTGCGTCGATCCACGCCGCTCGATTGTCGATCCGGCGCAGCATGAAGAAATGCTGCAGGCGGTTGCCGAAACCCTTGCGATTGCCAAAACCGTCGGCTCGCCTCCGCTGATTGTTGCTTCGGGATTTATCCGCGAAGGCGTCTCGATGGACGAGCACAAGGCGCAAGCGGTACACGTTCTGCGGCGTGCCGCTGATCTGGCCGAAGCTGCGCAAGTCACGCTCGTGCTCGAACCGTTGAATGACCGGGTCGAGCATCCCGGCATGTATCTGGTCGATACCACGCTCGCGCTCGATATCATCGAAGCGGTCGGCAGCCCGCGGCTCAAACTGCTCTACGATGTCTATCACAGCCATGTGATGGGCGAGGATATGCGCAGCGTTCTGGCCGGGCGGATGCATCTGGTTGAACATGTGCAGGTGGCCGACAGCCCCGGACGCAACGAACCGGGCACCGGGACCATCGACTGGGCACAGGCCATGGCCACTTTGCGCGACCTTGGCTACTCCGGCCCCTTCGGCCTTGAATACCGGCCTACGCTCGAAGCCGCGGCCTCGCTCGCTGCCAGCCGGAAGGTGCTGGGTGACTAACCCCGCCGGGACGGGGGGGCGGCTGTCGCTGGCCGAGCGTGCCAGCTATGGCTTTGGCGATTTCGGCTATAGTCTGGCCTACAACATGGCAGGCGCGTTCCTGCTCTATTACTATACCAACGTAGTGGGCCTGCCGGCGGCGGCAATCGGCACGATCTTCCTTGTCGCGCGGCTGCTTGATGCGGTGATCGATCCGCTGGTGGGCATTGCCGTGGACAAGACCCGCACGCGCTGGGGGCGGATGCGGCCCTATTTCCTGTTCACTGCCGTGCCCTATGTCGGCGTGTTCATTGCCACGTTCAGCGTGCCAGACTGGAGCCAAAGCGCGCAGCTTGTCTATGCCTTCCTGACCTTCAAGGCGCTGGGCATCATCATGAGCCTCGGCTCGATCCCCTATACCGCGCTGATGCCGATGATGACCGCCAACCCGGCGGACAGGCTGAAGCTGGGTGGATGGCGTTCGATCGGCACATCGGTTGGCGTCATTCTGGGCACGGCCGCCACCATGCCGCTGGTCGAAGCGCTGGGCGGGGGTGACGAGGCGAAAGGCTTTTTGGGCACCGCCTTGCTGTTCAGCGCCCTGTCGCTGTTCGCGCTGACCATGCTGTTCCGCAATTGCCATGAACGGATCGAGGACGATGCGGCCCCCGCTGCGTTCCGTGTGCTGCCAGCGGTCAGGCAGATGCTTGGCAACCGCGCATGGCTGGTGTGCTTCGCCTTCTGCCTGCTCTACTTCATCCGCTTCGGCGCGATGCTGGGGCTGACGATTTTCTACGCCAAGGACGTGCTGCAAAAGCCATGGCTGATCCCGGTGATGCTGCCGATGGTTTCGGGCGGACTGCTGATTGCGGCCTTCATTGCCCCGCCGATCCTGACGCGCACCGGCCTTCGCAAAGGGTGCATCGGCGCCATCGTGGTGGCATTGGCCCTGTTCGGCGCGATGGCCGCGCTTGATCATCAGCCCGATTGGCAGATCGGCTCGCTCAGCGTGCCGCCGCTGCTCCTGCCCTATTTCGCCTTTTCCGTCGTCACCTCGATCACGATCACCGGCATTTTCTCGATGGCCGCCGCATCGGTCGACTATCAGCAATGGCTGCATGGCGTGCGCTACGAAGGCCTGCTGTCTTCAGGGATCAGCACGTCCACCAAAGTCGGCATGGCCATCGGCAGTGCGCTGGCGGCGTTCGTGCTGTCGTTTGCCGGATACGAGCCCGATGCCGTGACCGATGCCGCCCGTGCGGATATCCGCAGCGCCTATTTCCTCGTCGCAGGCGGCCTGCTCGCCCTGCAGGCACTGGTGGTGTGGTTCTGGCCGATGGATGGTGACTGGCGCGAAAGGCCACGGCCATCCGCCTGACGATCACGCCACGCTTGCACGCCGCCAGCACAGCCATGCAAGGATCATGCACAGCGGGATCACCACCGCGCTCTGCGTCAGGGTGGACCACTCGCGCGCACCAATATGCACAAGCGCTGCCACGCCATGATTGAGCACGATCCACGCAGCGGCATAAAAACCGGCACGCCGCAAAGCCCTCACCACAAGCGAGGCGAGCAACACACTGGCCGCCACCAGTTCAAGCCCGCCAATCGCTTTGCCGAGGAAGACCGGCAGATGGATTGTCCAGGCCAGATGCTCGGTCAGGACCTCAATCGGAGCGAACGCCTTGTTATACCCCACGAATAGCGAGAACGCGGCAATCGGCAGCGCCAGCAGCACCAGAGCGCTTCGCTCAACAGCACTGCGGCTGCGGCTTTGCACAATGTCCATCGCAATCTCTCCCCAAGGCCCGCTTGACGAACGCGCCAAACTAATAGAATTATGATTCTAATTGAACTAGGGGAATCGCGCAAGCCATGCGGTTCCGGGTTGAAAATGGGCGGCGCTTTGGCAGTCGCTTCACGGGAGATGCCATATGGCGATCAAGCGCGGCGTAAGCCTGTACAGCTTTCAGAATGAAACCTTCCAGAACAAGATGAGCCTGGAAGACTGCATCCGCACCTGTGCAGAAATGGGTGCAAACGGGATCGAGATCATCGGCGAGCAGACCTTCTGGGGCTGGCCCGAAGTCGGCGTGGAAGATGCCGCCATCGAAAACTGGCACCAGCTCATCGCCAAGTACGATTGCGTGCCGGTCAGCCATGATTTCATGCTCGATTACAAGCGCTACAAGGGCCGCGAGATGCCTTTTGACGAGCAAGTCGCCAGCGTGAAGAAGGACATCGATTTCGGCGCACGCCTCGGCATGAAATACATCCGCGCGCTCGTCTCGATCGCGCCTGAAGTGCTGGTTGCGGCTGCACCTCATGCCGAGGAAAAGGGCATCAAGATCCTGATCGAGGTCCACGCTCCGCTGCACTTTGATCACCCATGGATCATCCGCCACGCCGAATGCTTCGAGAAATCGGGTTCGGATGCGCTGGGTTTCCTGCCCGACATGGGCATGTTCCTCCACGCCTTCCCGCCGGTGTGGAAGGAAAAGTTCATGCGCGTCGGCGTGCCGCAGCACATCGCCGACTACATCGAAAAAGCCTATGCCGACCGGGTCCTGTCGGAATACGTGATCCTCAATGTTCAGCAGATGGGCGGCGTCGGCCCCGCCATCGCCATGGCCGAAACGCTGCGCCACAATGCCGCTTTCGAGCCCAAGCGCATGCTCGATTACATGCCGCGCATCCACAACATCCACGGCAAGTTCTACGAGATGACGGCAGACTACGTGGAGCCTTCGATCCCCTATGACGAGATCGTCAAGGTGCTGCAGCAGGGTGGCTATGACGGCTACATCTGTTCGGAATACGAAGGCAACCGCTGGATCGAGGACATGATGGAGCCCGACAGCGTCGAACAGGTCCGCCGCCAGCAGGTCATGCTCGCCAATCTTCTGGGTGAGCCCACCCCACAGCTCCGCGCTGCAGCCTGAAAGGATCCTGCACCATGATGGACAACAAGATGATCGTCGAGGGCAGCCTCGAAACCTCGGACAAGGGCTTCGCCTTCTATGGCCGCCTTCCCTACTATCGCGGCCTTGGCCTTTCGATGATCGAGGATATCCAAATCACCGTCGACGGAGACCTCATCCCGCGTGAGGACGTGCGCTTTCACGTGCGCGGCAAGACCTACACGCTGGACCAGATGGAAACGGTCTATGATGATCGCTGGAACTTTGGCGAAAAGGCCAAGATCATCGCGATGAAAGCAGGCGGCTTGCCCGCAGGCGATCACAGAATCGAATTCGCGGTGCGGATGCGCGTATCCTATCTGCCATTCGTGCCCACCACCAAGGACACCAAAGTCCTGGCACTTGCGGCCTGAAACGAGCCCAAACCATGACCGAAATGTCCATTGATCAGGCCGCCACGCTCACGGCGGGGGCGGCGATGTGGTCGTCTGCCGCGATCCCCGAAGCCGCGATCCCCGCCTTCACGATGAGCGACGGGCCAATGGGCATTGCCAGCGGCAAGGTTGATGAACGCGATATCGCCCGGCTTTCCCCTTGCGCCACGGCGCTTGGGGCAAGCTGGGATATCGCCCTTGCCCAGCGCATCGGCACGCTCGTCGGGCAAGAAGCGGTGGGGCGCGGCATCGACATGGTGCTGGCCCCCAATATCAATCTTGCCCGCAGTCCTCTGGCAGGGAGAGCGTTCGAATATTTCTCCGAAGACCCGCTGCTGACAGGCGTTCTGGGCGCAGCATGGATCACCGGCCTGCAATCGACCGGCACGGGTTCGTGCGCCAAGCATCTGGTCTGCAACGACAGCGAAACCGCGCGCGACAGCGTGAATGTGCAAGTGGACGAGCGCACCTTGCGTGAGGTCTATCTGCTGCCGTTCGAATTTGCCGCCGACGCTGGCTGTGCAGGGATGCTGGCCGCCTACAACCGCGTCAACGATTTCTACTGCGCCGAACAATACCACGTGCTGACCGAAGTGGTGAAGCAGGACTGGGGCTATACCGGCGCGATCCTGTCTGACTGGTTCGGCACCCACAGCACCGCGCCGACCTTGCTGGCCGGGCTGGACATGGAAATGCCGGGGCCTGCCCGCTTTCTGGGCGCAAAAGCGGCTGCCGAAGTGGCTGCGGGCGAGGTTGATGCGGCACGTATTCACGATGCGGCACGGCGCGTTGCCACCACTGCACAGCGCGTGACCGGGCCCAAATCAACGCCCCTCGCGCCGGACGAAATTTCTGACTTGCTGGTCGAAGCCGCCGCCGCCGGGTTCGTGCTGCTGAAGAACGAACACGCCATGCTGCCGCTTGATCCGGCAAGCATCGGCACGCTGGCGGTCATCGGCCCCAATGCCGCAGCGCCGTGCTTTCAGGGCGGCACTTTTGCCAAGATTTCGGTGCGCCCCGATCTGCCCTCCCCGATCGAGGCGATCCGCGCCCGCTTTGCGCCGCATTGCACCGTCTTGTTCGAACCCGGCGTCGATCCCGCACCGCGCCTGCCGTTCATGACGGCAACGCCGCTGCACGCTATCGGCGATGGCTGCATCAGCGGCATGACCGTCGACTATTTCGCCAGTCCCGATTGCAGCGGCACGCCCCTCAGCCGCGAAACGCGCGATACCAATTCGCTCGTCTGGTTTTCGGGCATGCACGATCAAGCCCCCTTCGCTCAGGGCGGCTCTATCCGCGCCTCTGGCCGCTTTGTCGCTGCCCGCGCAGGCACCTATCGCTTCCATCTGGGCGCAACCGGCGCATCGCGCATGTTGGTTGATGGCGTTGAGGTCATCAGCACCACCGAGTGCCCGCCGGGTGACACCATGGGTGTGCTCAAGGCCGGAGATTCGCTGAGCGCGCCGGTCGATCTGACTGAGGGTCAGAGCGTCGACGTCGTGGTCGAATTCGGCTTTGTCGGCGCGCGCGTTCACGGGCTGTGGTACGGCATTCGCGCGCCCGGCAGTGGCGAGGAACTGCTTGCCGCCGCAGTCGATGCCGCTCGCAAGGCCGATGCCGTGCTGCTGATCGTGGGCGAAACGTCCGACAGTTCGGTCGAAAGCAAGGACCGGCCCGACACCCGCCTTGCCGCCAGCCAGCTTGAACTGATCGCGCGCGTCACCGCTGCCAACCCGCGCTGCGCGGTCATCACCAATGTCGGCCACGCCTATGACGCAGCGTGGGAAAGCGCCGCCGCCGCGCATCTGGCCACCTGGTATCCGGGCGAAGGCTTTGCCGCCGCCCTTGCCGCTGTGCTGGCCGGAGACCGCGAGCCGGGTGGGCGCATGCCCGTCACCATCGCCCGCACCGAGGCCGATTACCCCGGCTATGCGCTGCAACCCGCGCCCGATGGCAAACTGGCCTATAGCGAAGGCACGCGGCTGGGCTATCGCGGCGTGATTGCAGCGGGCAAGACCGCGCACCACACGCTGGGCGCAGGCCATGGCTATGCGCAGTTCACGTGGGCCGATGCCACCAGCACGGACGGCGGGGTGGCCATCACCGTCACCAACACATCAGATCGCGCAGGCGCAGATGTGGTGCAAGTCTATCGCGACACGCCCGAAGTCACGCTCGTCGGCTTTGCCAAGGTCCACCTTGCACCGGGCGAAAGCCAGCGCGTGACCGTGCCCCTCCCCCGCCGTCGCTTCATGATCTGGGGCGAGGCTGGCTGGCAATTGCTGCCCGCCCCGCTGCGCGTGCGGGTGGCGCGCAATGCGGAAGACGCTGGCCATGCGGTTGAAATCAACCCCACCACCCTGCCCGCAACCGGGCTGTAAAGCCGCTCGCGCGCTGGCTTAGAGCCAGATGACGTTAGGTTGCACCACCGTGACGGAGCCAATTTTGGCCCAGCGCGAGGAGAGAGGAGGGAGCCATGCCTTCGCATAGTGACCGACGATCGACGCTGCGATGGGCCAAAAGTG
>NCGO01000039.1 GCA_002256985.1 Novosphingobium sp. 28-62-57 | reverse complement strand
CGGCGGTGCCAAGCCCACGCCTGCCAATGATGGAACCAGCACGGTCTTCGGGGATAGCGCGGCCAAATCGGAGAGCATTGCCAAAGCCATCGACCATCTTCGCGAGGTCGACACGCTGACCATGCGCTATTCTGCTGCCATGCTGGCTTCGCTGAAAAGCATCGAGGCCAATATCGGCGGGCTCACCAATCTCATTATCCGTACCAACGGCATAGAGGGGTCTGCCGCCGGCATCCAGACTGGCACCAAGCTTACCGGGCTCTTGGGCACGGCCAATTCGATGCTGACTGGCATCTCCAACTTTGCCAGCAGCAAGACGGGCTCGCTGATTGGTGCCGGCATCGGGATGGCGATCGCAGGGCCGATTGGCGCTGCCATTGGCTTCCTGGGCGCCAAGCTGCTGGGCGGTCTCGGCAAGGTCCTTGGTAGCATCGTCAACGCTCTGTTTGGCACCAAGACCAGTATCGTTGGCCAGGGCATTTATGGCGGCGCGCAGTCGCTCGGTTCGATCATGTCGGGCGGGTTTGACGCGAGCTATTATTCTGACATCAAGAAGACCAAGAAGTTCCTCGGGATCAGCACCGGCTCGAGCTACGGCGTCCAGTACACCGCGGCTGACGCCGAACTCGAGCGACAGTTCAGCCTGATCTTTGAAGGCTTCTACGGCGCGATCTCTGCGGCTGCCGGCCCGCTAGGCCTTTCGCTTGGCGAGGTGCAGTCGCGCCTGTCTGGTTTTGTGGTCAACATCGGCAAGATCGATCTGAAGGGCCTGACTGGAGCCGAGATCCAGGAGAAGCTGACCGCCGTCTTAGGGGCTGCCGCCGATAATCTCGCCCGGACTGCGGTGCCAGGCCTCGAGCAGTTCCAGAAGGTTGGTGAAGGCTATTTCGAGGGCGTCTGCCGCAGGTGAGTATTTTGCTCTCTATTACACTAAGGCCGAACAGGCCTCGGCGCAGACCGCGCAGATGGGCAGGGTCTTTGACAGCCTAGGGCTTGCGCTGCCGCAAAGCATCGCGGGCTTCCGGTCGCTGGTTGAAGCGCAGGACCTTACCACCGCATCAGGACAGGCCGCTTATGCAGCGCTGATCCAGTTGGCACCGGCATTCGCCGATCTGGTTGGTGCTGCGCAGGATGCTGCCAGTGCCGCTGCCATTCTTGACGAGCGGTTGTCACTCGAGCGCCAGATGCTGGAACTTCAGGGCGACACTGCAGCGCTGCGCGTGCTTGACCTTGCCCAGATGGATATGTCCAACAAGGCGTTGCAGGAACAGGTCTGGGCGCTTGAAGATCAACAAAAGGCAGCCGATGACGCCGCCAATGCCGCGGAACAGCTGCGCAATGCATGGGCCCAAATCACCGATGGACTGATCGCCGAGATCAAGCGGATCCGGGGCGTGATGAGCGATACGCGGACAAACTATGCCGTGGCCCTTGCTGCGTTTAACAACGCCTCGATGCTGGCGCGTTCGGGTGACCAGGAAGCAGCCAAGGCGCTGCCGGGCTTGAGCCA